>NZ_BBIQ01000008.1 GCF_000730565.1 Pseudomonas fulva NBRC 16637 = DSM 17717
CCTACAGGACATGTATAACTATGTGCGGCGCTCGATCTTGATCTTGATCTTGATCTTGATCTTGATCTTGATCTTGATCTTGATCTTGATCTTGATCTTGATCTTGATCTTGATCTTGCTTTTGATCTTCGCGACTTCAGAAGGCCGAACGCAGGTCTTGCGGAGGGAGGTGACAGGCATGGATGCCTGTCAAGCGCTGGGCCCCAGGATGGGGCCTACAGCGCGGTCCTCCCGGGAGCAAGACCGGAGTGAGGGAACCCCGAAGCGCAGCGTAGGGGCCGTATGAATGGAGCGCAGCGTTTTTTGGTTACTTTTTGTCGCGTTTGACAAAAAGTGACTCGCCGTAAGGGCGAAAAGGTGATTAAGCGTCGCCATCGCAAATGGACTAAACACTTTATCACCACCCACACCTAAGCATTCAAGTTCTAAACATATAACTCCGAACTTAGAACTTAGAACTTAGAACTTAGAACTTAGAACTTAGAACTTAGAACTTAGAACTTAGAACTTAGAACTTAGAACTTCCACATCATCAGGCAGGATATCGAAACCCATCAAAACTCCCGACCCAACCTGTAAGAGGCTAACTCACCCCTCACCCACCACGACGAGCATTAAAAGTCCACCAACCGATAAACCTCATAGGCCGGCGTCTCATACGGATGACTCTGCTTGAGCGCAGCAACAACCTGACGAATCAGGTCATCGCCCATCACAAGCTCCACCCTCCACTCCTCCACCACCTCGACCTGACCCGCCCGCCCAAGAAACGGCGAACTGCCGTCCAATGGACGAAACTGGCCCTGGCCCAAGGTCTGCCAAGCACAGTGGTCATAATCACCCATGTGCCCACCACCTGCGGCGAACACAGCAGCCTTGACCACCTCCACATGGCTGGCAGGGACGAAGAAGGCGAGCTTGTACACGCCTTAGTTCACCCACACCCGCGCATTGCGGAACATACGCATCAGCGCCGCATCTTCCTGCCACTCATCCGGGCGCCACGAGTTCTGCACGGCACGGAACACACGCTCCGGGTGCGGCATCATGATGGTCACGCGGCCGTCGCGGCTGGTGAGCCCCGTGATACCGCGTGGCGAGCCGTTGGGATTGGCCGGGTAGGCCTCGGTGACCTTGCCGTGGTTGTCCACGTAACGCAGCGCCACGCAACCGGACACATCGGCCTCCAGCAAGGCTTCTTCACTGGCGAACTCGGCATGGCCCTCGCCGTGGGCGATGGCGATCGGCATGCGCGAGCCGGCCATGCCCTGCAGGAAGATCGAGTTGGACTTCTGCACCTCGACCATGGCCACCCGCGCCTCGAACTGCTCGGAGCGGTTACGCACGAAGTGCGGCCAGTACTCGGTGCCCGGAATCAGCTCGTGCAGGTTGGACATCATCTGGCAACCGTTGCACACCCCCAGGGCGAAGCTGTCGTTACGCTCGAAGAACGCCTGGAAGGCATCACGCGCACGGCTGTTGAACAGGGCCGACTTGGCCCAGCCCTCGCCTGCACCCAACACGTCGCCGTAGGAGAAGCCGCCACATGCGACCAAGCCCTTGAAGGCCTCGAAGTCCACGCGACCAGCAAGGATGTCGCTCATGTGCACGTCGATGGCCGCGAAACCGGCACGGTCGAAGGCAGCCGCCATTTCGACCTGGCCGTTGACGCCCTGCTCACGCAGGATGGCCACTTGCGGGCGCACGCCTTTCTTGATGTAGGGCGCGGCGATGTCGTCGTTGACATCAAAGCCCAACTTGACCGACAGCCCTGGGTTGTCTTCTTCGAGCAGCAGGTCGAATTCCTGATCCGCGCAATCGGCGTTGTCGCGCAGGCGCTGGATCTGGTAGCTGGTCTCAGCCCACTGGCGCTGAAGCATGCGGCGGTCGTCATCGAACAGCACTTCGCCGTTCAGGCTGATGGAGACTTCGGCGTTGTTGACCGGCTTGCCGATCACCGCCACGCACTGCTCACCCAAGCCAGCGGCGCTGAACTGGACCAGTACGTCCGGGGTAGCGTCCTGACGCACCTGAATGACCGCGCCCAGCTCTTCGTTGAACAGGATGGCCGGGATGTCGGCCTTGCTGTCGGTCAGCGGATCGAGGTGCAAGTCCAGACCGCAGTGACCCGCGAAGGCCATTTCCAGCACGGTGGCGAAGAGGCCGCCGTCGGAGCGGTCATGGTAGGCCAGCAGGTGGCCGTCGGCATTCAGGCCCTGGATGACGGCGAAGAACGCCTTGAGGTCTTCGGCATCGTCCACATCCGGCGCCTGGGCACCGAGCTTGCCGTAGGTCTGCGCCAGGATCGACGCGCCCATGCGGTTCTTGCCACGGCCCAGGTCGATCAGGATCAGGTCCGTCTCGCCCTTGTCCATGCGCAATTGCGGGGTCAGAGTGCCGCGGATGTCGGTAACCGGCGCAAAGCCGCTGACGATCAGCGACATCGGCGAGGTCACGCTCTTGTCCACGCCGTCCTCGCTCCACTTGGTTTTCATCGACATGGAGTCTTTGCCGACCGGAATCGTCAGGCCCAGCTCTGGGCACAGCTCCATGCCCACAGCCTTGACGGTGTCGTACAAGCGGGCGTCTTCGCCCGGGTGGCCGGCGGCCGACATCCAGTTGGCCGACAGCTTGATGTCGGACAGTTTGTCGATACGCGCGCCGGCCATGTTGGTCAGGACCTCGCCGATGGCCATGCGCCCGGAAGCCGGGGCATCGAGCAGGGCCAGCGGGGTACGCTCGCCCATGGCCATGGCTTCACCGGTGTACACGTCGAAGCTGGTGGCGGTGACGGCACAGTCAGCCACCGGCACCTGCCAGGGGCCGACCATCTGGTCGCGCGCCACAAGGCCGGTGATGGTGCGGTCGCCAATGGTGATCAGGAAGCTCTTGCTGGCAACGGCCGGGTGGTTCAGCACGCGCTGCGCAGCGCTGTCCAGGTCCAGGGTGCTCGGATCGAAGTCGTCGCCCAACTCGGCTTCGCGGCTGACCGAGCGGTGCATGCGCGGCGGTTTGCCGAGCAGCACGTCCAGCGGCATGTCGACCGGCGTGTTGCCAAAGTGGCTGTCGGTCACAGTCAGGTGCGGCTCGGCAGTCGCCTCGCCGACGACTGCGAACGGGCAGCGCTCGCGCTCGCAGATGGCCTGGAAGCGCTCGAAGTCCTCGGCGCTGACTGCCAGTACATAGCGTTCCTGGGATTCGTTGCTCCAGATTTCGTGCGGGGCCATGCCCGGCTCGTCATTGGGCACGTTGCGCAGCTCGAAGCGGCCACCGCGACCGCCGTCGTTCACCAGTTCAGGGAACGCATTAGAGATACCGCCCGCCCCCACGTCGTGGATGAAGGCGATGGGGTTGTGTTCACCCAACTGCCAGCAACGGTCGATGACCTCCTGGCAACGGCGCTCCATCTCGGGGTTTTCGCGCTGCACCGAGGCGAAGTCGAGGTCGGCCGAGCTGGCGCCGGTGGCCACCGACGAAGCGGCGCCGCCACCCAGGCCGATCAGCATGGCCGGACCGCCCAACACGATCAGCTTGGCACCGACGGTGATCTCGCCCTTCTGCACGTGATCTTCGCGGATGTTGCCCATGCCGCCGGCCAGCATGATCGGCTTGTGGTAACCGCGCACTTCTTCGCCGTGCGGGGTGTTGATGGACTGCTCGAAGGTACGGAAGTAGCCGGTCAGGGCCGGACGCCCGAACTCGTTGTTGAAGGCAGCGCCGCCCAGCGGGCCTTCGACCATGATGTCGAGGGCGTCGACGATGCGGCCAGGCTTGCCGTAGTCCTGCTCCCAGGGCTGCTCGAAGCCTGGGATGCGCAGGTTGGACACGGTGAAGCCGGTGAGGCCGGCCTTGGGCTTGGCGCCACGGCCGGTGGCACCTTCGTCACGGATTTCGCCGCCAGAACCGGTCGATGCCCCGGAGAAGGGAGCGATGGCGGTCGGGTGGTTGTGGGTTTCCACCTTCATCAGAATGTGTACCGGCTCCTGCACCGCACCATACTGGCGGGTTTCAGGGTTCGGGTAGAAACGACCAGCAACGTTGCCGACGATGACCGAAGCGTTGTCCTTGTACGCCGACAGCACACCTTCGCTGTGCATCTGGTAGGTGTTCTTGATCATGCCGAACAGGCTCTTGTCCTGCGCCTGGCCGTCGATGTCCCAACTGGCGTTGAAGATCTTGTGGCGACAGTGCTCGGAGTTGGCCTGGGCGAACATCATCAGTTCGATGTCGTTGGGGTTGCGCTTGAGGCCCTGGAACGCGGTGACCAGGTAGTCCACCTCGTCCTCGGCCAATGCCAGGCCGAGGTCGATGTTGGCCTGGGCCAGAGCGTCGCGGCCACCGGCGAGGATGTCCACTGACGTCATGGGCCTTGGCTGGGCGTGGCTGAACATGTCGGCGGCCTGCTCAAGCTGGCCCAGCACGCGCTGGGTCATGCGGTCGTGCAACTGCGCCGACACCTGCTCGGCCTCGGCGTCGCTGAGGTCACCGGCAACGTAGTACGCAATGCCGCGCTCCAGGCGCTGGATCGACTGCAGGCCGCAGTTGTGGGCGATGTCGCTGGCCTTGCTGGCCCAGGGCGAAATGGTGCCCAGGCGCGGTACGACCAGGAACAGGCGACCGGCGGGCTCCTGCACCGGTACGCTCGGGCCGTACTTGAGCAGACGGCCCAGCACCTGCTGCTGGTCGGCGGTCAGCTCGCCGTCGGTATCGGCGAAGTGGGCAAATTCGGCATACAAACCAGTAACAGCGGGGACTTTCTGGCTCAGTTGCTCGAGTAACTTACCGTGGCGAAAGGCAGAAAGGGCAGGAGCGCCGCGCAGGATCAACATCGTCGGGACAGCCTCAGAAGGGGTGTGCTTGGAGGCCGTGCATTCTAGCCTAATTCGTTGGCTTGCGGCACCCGCTGTAGCGCATGGCTGCCGGGCGGCGGAACCGGACCGGCGGGTCAAAATTTCCGGGGGTTCTACCACTTGTCAGGGGCCGTGTTGGCAGCTCATCGGCAGCGCCTGCCCGGGCTGGCAAAAGGGGGGGCGATCGCTCTGATGCAGGGCCTGCACCCTGTACCAGACCATGAACGCAGCGCTGGACGGTGCGCACGAGTGACAAACCCCAGTAAGCGCTATCAGACAAGCTAGCCGTTGTCGAGATATGGCACGGCCAGTCCTTTGCGTATACTGCAACCTATGTTCACCCACACTGCTTTGCGCCAGCGTTGCGCCAGATGGCTTTTCGCAACCGGACTCTTTCTGCTGCTTGGTGGCTGCGTTGAAAAACCCAGTACCCTCGAGCGCGTGAAGGAGGACGGTGTGCTGCGCGTGATCACCCGCAACAGCCCGGCCACCTATTTCCAGGATCGCAACGGTGAGACCGGCTTCGAGTACGAACTGGTCAAGCATTTTGCCGATGACCTGGGCGTGAAGCTGGAAATCGAGACCGCCGACAACCTCGACGAACTGTTCGACGACCTTGGCAAGCCGTCCGGCCCGGTGCTGGCAGCCGCCGGCCTTGTCAGCAGCGAACGGCGCCAGGTCCAGGCGAAGTTTTCTCACCCCTACCTTGAGGTGACGCCTCAGGTCATCTACCGCAATGGCCGCTCGCGCCCGACCAGCGCCCAAGGCTTGGTCGGCAAGAAGATCATGGTGCTCAAGGGCAGCAGCCATGCCGATCAGCTGGCCGAGCTGAAAAAACAGTACCCGGGCCTGCAATACGAAGAGTCCGATGCCGTGGAGGTGGTCGACCTGCTGCGCATGGTCGACGAAGGGCAGATCGACCTTACCCTGGTCGACTCCAACGAACTGGCCATGAACCAGGTGTACTTCCCTAATGTGCGCGTGGCCTTCGACCTGGGCGAGTCTCGTGACCAGCGCTGGGCCGTCGCCGCAGGCGAGGACAACAGCCTGCTGAACGAGGTGAACGAATTCCTCGACAAGTCCCAGAAGAATGGCACCCTGCAGCGCCTGAAGGACCGCTATTACGGGCATGTCGACGTACTGGGCTATGTGGGCGCCTACACCTTCGCCCAGCACCTGCAGCAACGTTTGCCCAAGTACGAAAAGCATTTCAAGAGCTATGCCAAGGTCGAGCAGGTGGACTGGCGCCTGTTGGCCGCCATCGGCTACCAGGAATCCATGTGGCAGCCGGAGGTCACCTCCAAGACCGGCGTGCGTGGCTTGATGATGCTGACCCAGCGCACCGCCCAGGCCATGGGGGTTTCCAACCGCCTGGACCCCAAGCAGAGCATCAAGGGTGGCGCCAAGTACTTCATGAAGATCAAGGCCGAGCTGGACGACAGCATCCAGGAGCCCGACCGCACCTGGTTCGCGCTGGCCGCCTACAACGTCGGCAGCGGCCACCTGGAAGATGCGCGCACCCTGGCCAAGCGCGAAAAGCTCAACCCCAACAAGTGGCTGGATGTGAAGAAGATGCTACCGCGCCTGGCGCAGAAGCAATGGTACCGCCAGACCAAGTACGGCTATGCACGGGGCGGCGAACCGGTGCACTTCGTCGCCAACATCCGCCGCTACTACGACATTCTCACCTGGGTTACCCAGCCTCAGCTCGAAGGCCAGGTGGCCGAGGGCGACCTGCATGTACCGGGTGTGAACAAGGCTAAACCGGCAGAGCAATCAGCGCCGTTGTAGCCGGTCACGTCACGGCTTGGCCCGGCGAGCCTTGAAGAAGTCACTGAGCACTTGCCCGCACGCTTCGGCCATCACGCCCCCCTCTACCAGCACACGGTGGTTCAGGAAGCCTTGCCCGAAGAACTGGCCCTGGCTCTGCACGATCCCGGCCTTGGGTTCCAGTGCGCCGAAGACCACGCGCATCACCCGCGAATGCACGATCAAGCCGGCGCACATGCTGCACGGCTCCAAGGTCACGTACAGCGTGCTACCCGGCAGGCGGTAGTTGCCGACCGCCCGCGCGGCGGCGCGGATCGCCACCATCTCGGCATGGGCGCTGGGGTCGCTGTCGGTGATCGGGCGGTTGAAGCCCTGGCCGATGACCTGGCCGTCCTGCACCAGCACAGCGCCCACCGGCACCTCGCCCAGCTGGGCGCCCTCGGCGGCCAACGCCAACGCCATGCGCATGTAGGTCTGGTCATGGCTGCGGTCGATGATCTGCGGTCGCATCAGACCACCGCGATCGCGGCCATCAGGCCGGTTTCCATGTGGTCGATGACGTGGCAGTGGAACATCCAGGTGCCCGGGTTATCGGCGACCAGCGCAACCTGGGCGCGCTCGTTCTTGCCCAGCAGGTAGGTGTCGGTGAACCACGGCTCCTTGATGTCATGCCGGTTGGAACCAATCACCTTGAAGCTCATGCCGTGCAAGTGGATGGGGTGCTGGTACTGGGTCATGTTCTTCAATTCGAAAATGTAGCTCTTGCCCTTGGTCAGCGTCGCGATCGGGCGATCGGCGCAGGTCTTGTCGGTGATGTCCCAGGCCTGACCGTTGATCTGCCACAGGCTCGGCGGCTTGCCCTGGTCGGTGCCGACCGACACCTTGCCTGCCCACTCGAAGTTGAAGTTGAGCTTTTCGGCGTTTTCCAGGTCCGGCTCGGCGATGGGGTTGGGCGGCAGCGCCGCTGGCCAGTCGCTGGGCGCATCCGGGTTGGCCACCGCGCGCAGGGTGCCCAGGCGCACGAAGCCATCGCGAAGGGAGATCTCTTCGCCGGCCTCGGGAATGCGGATCGCCAGGCAAATGCGCATGCCAGGCCCCAGCCAGTAGTCATCCTCCAATGGCCGGGGGGTGACGGGGTTGCCATCGAGCGCGTAGATCCGCGCTTCGCAGTTGCCCTTGAGGTTGATGCGGTACGTCCAGGTGTTGTCCAGGTTCAGCAGGCGCACGCGCACCACCTGCCCTGCCGGCAGCTCGGTCACGGCATCGGCTTGGCCGTTGATGGTGATCAGCCGCCCTGCCGTCCCATTGCGCGCCGCCTCGCGCGGGACGCTGAACGGCATCCAGCCCCCCTGCTCGTCCACATGCCAGGTCTTGAGGTTGAGCGTGCGCTCATGCTTGAAACCGGTGGGTTCGCGCTCCTCGACGATCAGCGGGCCCACCAGGCCCCGGCCCAGCTCTTCGGAGCTGCTGACATGGGGGTGGTACCAGTAGCTGCCGGCATCGGGCACCCGGAACTTGTAGTCGAAATACTCCCCTGGCTTGACTGGCAATTGCGACACATACGGCACGCCATCCATTTCCAGCGGCAAGCGGATGCCATGCCAGTGGATGGTGGTCTCGATCGGCAGGTGGTTGATGAAGCGCACGCGCAGCCAGGTACCCTGCCGCACGCGCAGCTCGGTCCCAGGGGCACTGGGCCCGAACGCCCAGGCTTGAGTCGTGTGTCCAGGGACCAGTTCGACGTCAAGGGGCGCTGCGATCAGCTCGTAGTCATGGCCGGCATTGTCATCTTCGACCTTGCCCAGCCAGTACCGCGCGGCGCCCCCCGCGCCCAGGCCAACCACAACCAGGCCGGTCAGGCCCTTGAGCATTTGTCGACGGGTGAAGGACATCGCAGCGGGTACCTCGTGTTCGGCACAAACAGTTCACCAGCAGGCGCTGATGAAGAAGGGCGAATACGATACACCTGCGAATGGGAAAGATTAAGTGAAGGATCAATCCGATGTGTCCTGGGCGCGCTCAATCGGCTTGAGCGCGCGCCCCCGTTCACAGTCGGCCGAACCAGTGGCGCTCCTCGACGCCCGGTGCCCGGGTAGCGGCGAACAGCAGCGCCGGGTCGGGCGCAACACCCAACGCCTGCAGGCGGGAAGCGGCTGCAGGGTGAGTGTCGAAGGGGTGCGCCATGGCGGCACCCAGCACCTCGTCGCCCACCTGCAGCGGGTGATGCTCAAGGTAGCCAGGCAGGGCTCGATCGATACCTTGTCCACCGCACGTCGCCAGCACCGTATCGACCGCAGGCTGCAGCGCAATGATGCGCAGCAAGGTCTGCGCAAACAGCCGTTGTCCGCCGACTGCAGCGCCTGCCTGGTCTGCCAGCAGCTCTTGCGACCGTCCCCAGTGCAGTACCGCACGCTGGAAATGGTGCAGGAACTGCCAGGCCATCCACAGCGTCGGGCGTTGCGTCCAGGGCGCGGGCTCGTCATCGCCCACCAGCGCCGAGAAATGGGCGCGCATCATGCTGAACTGTGCATTGGTCTGGCTGGCCCGTTCGGTATCCTGATGCCGGAAATGGCCCAGTTCGTGTCCAATGACCGCACCCGCTTCTGCCTGGCTGAGCATGCCCAGGTAAGGCAGCGGCAAGTACAGCGTGCGACCTGCCAGCGGCAAGCCTGCAGGCTGAAGCAGAATCGGCACGCTGGTGACAAAAAAGCCCTGATCGAGGCCAACCACGATGTTGTCGGGGACCGGTGCCTGAAGCTGCGCCGCCAGGCCCTCGACCCAGCGCCATACCCCCGTTGCACTGTCCCGATCAAGCGCCCTGCCCAGAAAGGACGTGCCCTGATCGAGTACAAGCGGCCAGCGTCGATGCAACCGCCTGGCCAGTTGCAGGCAGACCAGCACGCACGAAGCCAGCGGCAACACGATGAACAGCACCGTCAACCCACCCTCGGCCACCCGGCTGGTCGCAACGCTCAGCTCGTACAGCAAGGCAAGGCTCAATGCGGCAGCCAGCAAGCCCAGATGCAGTACCAGCCACTTGCCCAGGGCACGCCAACGCTGGGTCATGTGCTGCTGCAGGAACTCAGATGAGCGCAGCGCCCGCCAGGCGTCCAGTCTGAGCCTGAGCCACGCCCCTGCCGCAGTGAGCAGGGCCAGAACCGCCAGCAGGCCGCTCGTGACTGCCAGGACCTTGCGCAGAGACTGCCCGCCAAGGCCCGCCTCATAGCGGTCCACTTCACGCTGAAGCCGCTCACGTCGGTCTGCCTGGGGCAGGTATGGGTTACGCTCGGCCTTGGGCAGGGCCTGCAAGAGCGTGTCGCTTGGCGTATCCAGCCACTGGCGCATCACCTGAGCCTGCGCCTGTGCCACCTCGAGGCGCCAGAGTTGCACCTGGCTCCACCCCAGTACCAGCAGCGGCAACAGCAGCAGGGCCAAGCCCCAGCCCAGGCGCCTGAGCAGCCGTATGGCCCCGTTGCTCATGGCCCAGCCCGCCGCAGGGCATCACCCTGGCGAGCCACGGCCGGGAACAACTGTGCCAAGGTACGCCTGGCCTGTGCTGCCTGCAGGTAGGGGTAAAGCACGTCCACCAGTTCTGCCAGTGTGAGCCTGCGCCCGGTCAGGGTGAAGTTACACGCCCACACCTTGAGCCGCAGGCCACCGGCAATCAGCTGGGCATCAGGGGCTGCCAGCGCTTTGAAACTCGAGGCCTTGAGCACAGGTGCAGCACCGAACGCGGCAAGGCTGAACACCAGGTGCGTACTCAGCCGCCGTTGTTCGACATCGAAGCCCTCGAACGCTTCCCATGGTACAGGGGCCAAGGCGTTGGCGAAGCTGACCGTGTCACGGGTCACCGCCAGTGCGCACTGCCCATGGCGCTGATACAGCGCCCAGGCGCAAACCAGGGCCACCAGCCCGATGCCGGCCAGCCCTGCACCGAATGCCCATAGCAACACCACCACCGCGGTGGAGGTCTGCGGGCCGAAGACCATCGGCAAGCTCGCGAGCCAGCCACCGAGCCCAAGTGCCACCAGCCCGATGATTGCACACGCAAGTGCCTTGCCCAGCGAGTGCTCACGCAGCTCGAACGACTCATCAGGCCCGACGGCATGGACCTGCAGGTAGGCCAGGTCGTCATTGGCGCCGGAATTATCCATTGGCCTGCAGCAGCTCGAGCTGACGCTGAGCGTGGGCGGCATCGCAGTAGGCCGTCAGCACGGCCAGCACTTCTTCGTTGGACAGCTTGCGTCCGTTCTGCGCCAGCCCAGCCGACATGATACGGATCTGGGGGCGCGGCTTTTTCAGAACCATGGCCTGGTTACCGAAGAACTGCAGCCTCGCCACTCGGTGGGTAGGCAATGCAGCATCGCTGCTCATCTCCAGCGTCTGCATCATCACCAGCCCTTCATCCTTGACCGAGATGTCCTGCACTTGGGCCAGGTCCACCGGCGCGTCCAACGTGTCGACGAACAGTTGGCGGCGCGTCAGGCGCATGAACACCTGGGTACCGGCGTTGCGGTGCTGCCAGGTCACAACAGCGGCGATGAGCACGATGAAGGCGGTGGCCACGATCGGCCCGGTGCGCTGCATGCTGATGCCGATTCCGAACAGAATCAGGGCACCGACCAGCCATACAGGCCCCCACACGCGGTAACGGCGAGAGTTGGTGAATTCGCTCTGCTCCGGCACGCGCTCGATCACTTGCCGAAGCTCGGCAACCACGCGCTCGCGCTGGGCCGTGCGCGACTGGTCGTACTCGTTGCCCAGCGAGCCGGACAGGTCGGCCAGTGGATCGGTATGTTCGCTCATGATCGATGCCCCTCGATTATTTCTTGGCAGCCAGGTAATCGGTCAGGAACGCCTCGGCGTTGCCCTGATGCGACAAACCTTCCGAGTAACCGACCTGGCGCGGCTGCGCCTCGCCGGGCAGGTACAGCTCGCCCCCCCACATGCCCTGGATGATCAGCACGACGAATTTCTTGCCGTCGACGTCGGTCCAGTAGCGGGTATCCGTGGCGGTTTTCTCGACGTGCATTTTCTGGATGCGCATATCCCAGTCGTGATCGACGCCTTCCACCTGCACCAGCGCCTCGTTGGCCGCGCGATCGCCAATGCGCAGCGTCCACACCTTGGCCCCTTCAGTGCCCAGGTAGGCGACGACGTTCTTGGCCACGTCCGGGCGGTCCTCGGCCTGGGCTTGACCGATACACAGGGTGAGCGCGGCAACCAGCAAGGCAGCCCATTTCCGATAAGCGAACATGATTTTGTTTCCTGATCTGCAACAAAACGCGTATTGAAGGACTCAATAGCCAGGCTGCCAACCCAGTTGCCCGTTCATCACAACAAACAGCCGGTTGGTCACAACGACTATTGTCGAAAATGTGCGCGCGTTACCATTTCCGGTCGACGCTGCCCCCACCGAGAAACCGAGCCTGCATGCAATCGCTAACCCCCTACCTGGATACCGCCTTCTGTTTCGACAGCCCTGGCTCCCTGGCCCAGGCAGGCGTGCTGGATACGCGTGCCGCTCATGTGATGGGCAGTGCCACGGGGCACTATCGGGCACAGACCGTGCGCCAAGGCTTGCAGTACTTCGACTGCCACCTGCACTTTCCCGAGCCCCTGCGCATCGACAAGGTGCTGCCCGAGAGCCTGTGCATCGTGCAAGTGTTCGACGGCGCCTGGCAGCACAAGGTCGACGGCAGGCTGAACCAGTACGACACCGGTCGGCTGCACGTGCTTGGCCTGAGCGAGAGCCTCGAAGCCCAGGACCAGTTGCCGGTCGACAGCCATGCGCGCATGGCCGGCGTGCGCATTGCCGGTGACGCGTTGCGCGAACTGGCTCAGGACGATCCCCAGTTCCACCCACTGCTGGCCCTGCTGGCCGATGGCATGCAGTTCGACCAGTTGCCCCAGTCCCCCTCGCTGAGCCGCCTGTTCCAGCAGCTTTATCGCTCGCCCTACAGCGGGAGCTTGCGCCGCCTGCACTACGAAAGCCTGAGCCTGGGGATCGTGCTGGAGCTGGCCAGCCATCTGTCGAGCCAGGCCCCGACACCTGAGCTGCAGCAAGACCGTGGCCGCCGCGACCTGGCACTGGAAACGCGTCGGCTGCTGGACACCAGCCCCACTGCCCCGCCGTCCGTCGCCGCCCTGGCCAAACAGCTGAAAGTGAGCGAGACCACCCTGCGCCGGGCCTTCAGCCAGCAGTTTGGCTGTTCGATCCTGCAGTACATTCGCCAACAGCGCCTGGAGCTTGCACGCCTCCTGGTACTGGAACGCAAATGGCAAATCTCGCAGATCGCCTATCACATCGGCTATGCCAACCCGGCGAACTTCTGCCATGCCTACAAGGCCTATTTCGGCCACACCCCCGGCACGGAATAACCGGCGCTACTCACCGCGGCGTTGGCAGGCGGGAACGAAATCAAAGTGCCACCAGTCTGAACGATTGCAGCAACCAGAGGATCGGCCGATACGGTCCGTGAGAGCAGCGTCCCGCCCTGCTCGTTTCAAGCTGAAAAAGGGCAATCCGTTCGGTTTGTCACCTGGTTGTACTTTCAGAGCGTCGCCTGATGAAAAAAACACTACTCGGCCTGCGAGCTTTGATGTCCGTACCCAAGGACAACCCCGACCTGGTCAAGGCGCAATACATCGCGCTGTCGCGCCAGCTGCCCATGATGTACTTCATCCTGCTGATCAACACGCTGATGCTGGCGGGCACCCACTTCACGATGGCGCCGCGCTGGCTGGTGGTGTACTGCCCGATGATCATGACGGTGTTCGGCCTGGTCCGAGGGATAGAGTGGGTACGTACCCGCCGGCGCGTGCGCAGCCCGGCCCAGATGGTCACGGCACTCAAACGCACCAACACGCTCGCACCCTTCGTTGCCGTGGCCTTCACGGCCTGGTCGCTGGCGCTGTTTCCCTATGGCGACAGCTACACCCGGGCGCATGTCGCCTTCTACATGGCCATCACCGTGATCGGCTGCATTTTCTGCATGATGCACCTGTTGCCAGCGGCCTTGGCCACTACCGCTGTGGTCAACACAGCGTTCGTGGTGTTTTTCGCCTCCACCTCCATCATCACGTTCATTGCCACCGCGCTCGATGTGCTGTTGGTATCGATCGCCATGCTGGTCATCCTCAAGGCGCAATACACCGACTTCACCCGGCTGGTGAACATGCAGGCGCAAACGGCCAGGCTCAGCGAGGAAAACCTGCAGCTGGCCAACGTGGACAGCCTGACCGGGCTTGCCAATCGGCGGCAGTTCTTCTCCCGGCTCGACACGCTGTTGACCCAAGCTGGTGACCAGGGCGCCCGCCTGGCCGTCGGGCTGATTGACCTGGATGGTTTCAAGCCAGTCAACGACCTGTATGGCCACAGTGTGGGCGACCGGCTGCTGTATCAGGTCGGTCAGCGCCTCAACGAGTTGCTCGACGACAGCGTGCACCTGAGCCGGCTGGGGGGCGACGAGTTCGGCCTGATCATTACTCAGGCCCTGGATGACGAGCAGCTACGCGCCTTTGGCGAGAAGGTCTGCACGCGCATGCGCGAGCCATTCGTACTGGTGGACATCCCCATTCAGATCAGTGCGTCGCTGGGCATCGCCACCTTTCCGGATCAGGCATCGTCAGCCACGCAAGTGTACGAATATGCCGACTACGCGCTGTACCAGAGCAAGCGTCATCGCCCTGGTACGGCGTGCCTGTTCAGCACTGCCCATCGTCAGCAACTCAATCGACAAGGGCTGACCGAGCAGGCCCTGCGCAGGGCGGACCTTGATCGCGAGTTTCACATGGTGTTCCAACCCATCGTGGATATCCGCAGCGAGCGAACCGTTGCGTTCGAGGCACTGGCGCGCTGGGAAAGCCCGGAACTGGGTAATGTGCCACCCAGTGATTTCATCCCGATCGCCGAGCGCATCGGCATGGTCAATCGCCTCACGCTGCCCCTGCTGACCAAGGCACTGGACACGGCCGCCAGTTGGCCTGCAGGCATGCGCCTGTCTTTCAACCTGTCTACCCATGACTGTGGCTCGGAAGAGGCCGCCCAGCAGATCGTGGCGTTGATCAGGAGCAGCCGGTTCGACCCTGCGTACCTGGACCTGGAAATCACCGAAACCGCAGCCATCCAGGACCTGCCACAAGCCCAGCGCGCCATCAGCCGCCTGCGTGAATTGGGCTGCGGCATTTCCCTGGACGACTTTGGCACCGGCTACTCCAGCCTCAGCCAGATCCATGCGTTGTCGCTGACCAAGCTGAAGGTGGACCGCACCTTCGTCACCGGCATCCAGCTCAACCCGGCCAGCTTGAAAATCGTCAAGTCGCTGATTGCCCTGTGTCAGGACATGCAACTGGAGTGCATCGTCGAAGGCGTGGAGACTGCGGCAGAACTCAACACCCTGAAGACCCTGGGCTGCACCTGGGCACAAGGCTACCTGTTCTCCAGGCCGATGCGCCCCAACGAGATCGGGGCGTGGCTTGAGGCCGAGCAATGGGTCAAGGTGAAGGCGATCTGA
Organism: Pseudomonas fulva NBRC 16637 = DSM 17717; assembly: GCF_000730565.1. GTDB lineage: Bacteria > Pseudomonadota > Gammaproteobacteria > Pseudomonadales > Pseudomonadaceae > Aquipseudomonas > Aquipseudomonas fulva. The sequence goes on from NZ_BBIQ01000008.1 coordinate 15,137, forward strand.
CAGGCCGCTTTTTCGGCTGTGACAGCCTGCCGGTGTGACCGCGCTTTACGCCGTGATCAACCTGCGCCGGCAGAACCGCCTGGCAAGCTGTGCATCGCCTCCAACCGCTCCCGAATGAACGCCAGCAGGGCGCGCACCCGCGCCGTCACTGAATGGCGGTGGCTATACGCCGCCAGCAACTGCAAAGGCGCCGGGCACAGATCCAGTACCACTTCCTGCAACCGGCCAGCCGCCAGATCGTCCTGGCAGGGATAAGCCGCCACAATCGCAAACCCTATCCCCTGCCGCGCGCCCGCCACGGCCAGCTCACCGCTGTTGACGCGGTAACGGCTGCGCACCGGTACCTTGACGATTTCGCCCTTGGCACCTTGAAACTGCCAGGGTTGCCCGCCGAGCGCGCTGAGCGTGGTGATGCAAGGCAGCGACTTCAGCGCTCGAACGTGCTGCGGGATACCTGTACGGGCCAGCAGAGACGGGGCAGCGACCACGATGCTCGGCAAGCAGGCCAGCTCGCAGGTGATGAACTCGCTGTCTTCCTGGCGGCCACGGTGAAAGAGGATGCACAGGTCCACGTCCTCACGCAGCACTTGCAGCCCAGTCACCCGGGTATCGCACTCAAGCTCGATGCCAGGGTGCAGGCTGCAAAATTCGGCCAGGATGGGCGCCAGCAGCCTGGGAGCCTCACCCGGCATACACAGCTTCAATGGACCTCGCAGCTCGCGCTGTACAGCACCGAGTGCTTCCTGGGTGCTGCGCAAAGCGTCGAGCAAGGGCTTGGCCCGTGCGTATAACAGCCGCCCCGCTTCGGTCATGCGCAGATGACGGGTGCTGCGCTCGAGCAGGCGCGTGCCGAGCTGTCGCTCCAGTGAAGCGACATGGCGACTGACATTCGAAGACGGCATGGCCAGCACACGCGAGGCGCCGACGAAACTCTGCTCATCCACCACCGCTGTATAAACACGGACCGCATTCAGATCGAGCTCATTGCGCACTGACTATCCCACCTGAGGTATGAAAACGTCCCATTTTTGCACGCTAGTGATCTGAAGCGGGGAAATCTACGATTGCTCTTTGCCCCCAGCGCTCAATGACCTGGCGCGGGGCAGCGAATGAACAAGGAGGGCTGGAACGTGGACATAGCGATAGTGGGTGCAGGCATTGCAGGGCTGAGCGCGGCGCTGGCGTTGCGCAAGCAGGGCTACAACCCACGGGTCTTTGAGCGCCGCAGTGTACCGGCAGCCGGAGGGGCCGGCGTGACGCTCTGGCCCAACGCCAGCTTTGTGCTGGAGCAGCTCGGCGTGTTGCACGCTATCCAGGCCGTCGGCGGCAGGCCCCTTACCATGCGCCGGTACGATGCAGCCGGCAATGCGTTGGGAGGCCTGGATATCGAACTGCTGGACCGAACCATGGGCTACCCCACCGTAACGGTGCTGCGCCGGGATTTGCAGGACGTGCTGCTCGTACATGCAAGGCGGGCGGGGATCGCAGTCGAATTCGGCTGCCAGGCAGTTGCCATCGACCTGGATGCCCAGGGCCAAGCCGTGGCCCGCTTCGGCAACGGCACACGCATCCGCCCAGACGTGCTGATCGGTGCGGACGGGCGCATGGCATCGGTGACACGCAAGTTCGTCGCGGGCGACAACACCCCGCGCTATCAAGGGTTCGTGAACTGGATCGGCGTGGCACAAGGGTCGCGTGCACTGGTGGACGATGTGTCGATCCAGGATTACTGGGGAACGGGGCAGCGCTTCGGTGCGGTGGCGGTTCGACCTGACCTGGTGTATTGGGCCGCTGCGCAAGCATGCCCGTCCAACGAAGGGGCTGGCCAAGCCGATGACCGGGCGCAGGTCGAGCATAAATTCGCCCAATGGCCCGAGCCCGTTTCACGCATCATCCGGGCAACCCCCATCCAGGCCGTCCGGCGAATTGCAGTCCACGACTTGGAACCGCTGCACACGTGGAGCCGCGCGAACGTGCTGTTGATCGGCGACGCTGCGCATGCGCCATTGCCCACCTCCGGCCAAGGCGCCTGCCAGGCCCTGGAAGACGCCTGGCACCTGGCTCGCTGCCTGGCTGTTGCCGGCAACGAGCCCACCGAGGCGTTTGAGGTATTTACAACGATCCGCGCCCCCAAAACCGCACGGCTTTCGGAACAGGGCCGGGGCTTTGCCCGCGCCTTGTTCGCAACGGATGCCCAGACGTGTCGGTTGCGCGATGAGAGGGTCAGGGCGTGCGACCCAGCGCGGGACGTGCAGGTGTTGGCCGCGGGATGGGCGCAGGGTTTACCGATGGCGGGAGGGGTGCTTGATACGCCGTTGCCTGAAGACGGCCGGGACAGCGTTTATCGTTTGAGAGGATGACGATGCTTCATGGGTATAAGAAGGTGTGCTCGGCTTTGGCTGATTCCCCCTCGACTCATAGCCTTTTTGCCGCCACCGGTCGTCCGCTCATACGAAACATGATGTAGCACCTCAACTATCGGGCTTGGCTGCCGTAATCAATGAAAGCCAACCTAAATTTTGTGGAGCTTCAGCATGTCGCTACTTCCCAATCGCATCTCCGGGCGCATGACCCTGGGAATCCTGACGTTGCTGGCACTCACCGCATTGGCGATCTATAGCGTCATGACCCTGGGCGGCAAGCCTGAACTGGTTGCAGCTGGCACCGAGGCGGCGGAACAGTCGGCCAGCGCCATCACCCGCCAGCTGGCCATGCAGGTGAACCGCATCGAGGGCACCGCGGCTGCAATGGCGCACCTGGCCGAGACCCTGCCCCGCGACGAGAACCTGATCAAGGCGAACTTGCCCAACGTGATCGACAGCCAAGGCGATACCGCCATTGCAGGCGGCGGGCTGTGGCCAGAACCCAACAGCTTCGTTGCCGGCACCGAACGCCGCAGTTTTTTCTGGGCACGCAACGCCAGCAATGGGTTGGATTACTCGGACGAGTACAACGCTGCGCAAACCGCGCCGTATCAGGCTGAGTCCTGGTACATCGGCGCCAAAGCCGCGCCCTTGGGCCGCTGTGTCTGGTCGGATGGGTACCAGGACCCGGTCAGTGGCGTCGCCATGACGACGTGCAGCGTGCCCTATCACGCCCAAGGCGCGTTCGCCGGCGTCGCCACCATTGACCTGAAGCTCGACGGCCTTGCGGCCTTCCTCAAGGCCAACGGCAATGTCACCGGTGGCTACGCCTTTGCGGTCGACGCCTCAGGTAACCTGCTGTTCTTCCCCGATGCAAAGAGCGCCAAGGGCTTGCCGACCCTTGCCGGCCTGAGCCAGGAACAACCGTGGTTCAAGCCAGTGGCCGATAGCCTGGCGAGCAAGCCGGCTGGCACCACCACCCTTTATCTGGATAACGATGCGCGCCTCGATGGGCCGGCCTACGTCACCCTGGCTACCATGGAAGGCACTGGCTGGCGCATTGGCTTGGTCACCCCCGAAGCTCGTGTTGTCGGCCTGGCGAACAAGCTCACCGGCCAGATCCTGCTGTTCCTGCTGCCCTTACTGGCCATTTTGCTGGGGCTGGCATGGCTGGCGGGCAAGCGGCTGCTCACCCAGATCGACGAAACCACGGCGCAAATCGAAAGCCTGGGTCAAGGCGGCCAGGCGGGTGCTCAGCTAGACGTTGTGCGCAATGATGAGCTGGGCGCGTTGCGCACGGCCGTCAACCAGTACGCCGGCTCTCTGCAGGCCATGCTGCGCCACATAGCCGAGGAGTCGGTGTCACTGGAAGAACAAGCCAACGAGCTGGCGCAACTGTCCACTGGCCTGGCCGATCGGGCAGAGGCGCAACGCGTGGACAACACCCTGCTCGCCACCGCCATCACCGAAATGTCGGCCAGCGCCAATGAGGTCGCGCGCAACACCACGGACTGCTCGGACACGGCTCGCAGCTCATTGGTCGAGGCGCAGAAGAGTCAGGACCAAGTCAGTCGCAACGGTGAATCCATCGAAGGCCTGGCGACCGACATCTCGGGCGCGGCCACCGCGATCACCCAGCTAGGCGAAGACATCGAGCGCGTAGGCGGCGTGCTGGAGGTGATCAAGTCGATCTCCCAGCAGACCAACCTGTTGGCGCTCAACGCTGCCATCGAGGCCGCCCGCGCTGGCGAACAAGGCCGCGGCTTTGCGGTGGTAGCCGATGAGGTGCGCACGCTTGCCGGCCGTACACAAACGTCTGCCAACGAAATCCAGGAAATGATCACCCATCTACGCGAGGCATCGTACGCTGCGGTCACCACCATGCAGCACGGTGCGCAGCGCACTCGCGAGTCGGTGCAGCAGGCCGTGGGCGTGGCCACGACCCTGGGCACCACCGTGGGCAGTTTCGACGACATCGTCCAGCGCGCCCAGCAGATCGCCGTCGCCGCCCAGGAGCAGAGCCACGTGACGCAGGAAATCAACGAGCTGGCGGTACGGATCCATGCGGCCAGTGAAGAAGGCGCCCGGGATGCGAGTACGCTCAGGGAGTTGGGCAAGGGGATGCAGTCGATTTCGGCGCGGCTGGGTGGGTTGAGTCGCGGCGGTCGTTAGGACTTGGGGCTTGGGCTTGGCAGCCAAGCATTGAGTGAAAGGCTGTTATCCAATGCAAATGGGGCCGCTAAGCGGCCCCGTCCCTTCCGGCCTCCTGTAAGGGAGCCGAAAGCGCTTCAGCGCAATAGCTCGGTGGCCAACACGCTGTTGCTAAATGGCGTGGATCACGCCCACGCTATTCCAAAAGCAGCCTTTCGTCTGCGTCGTCTCAATAGCCAATCTCGGCCAGCCGAGCAAATGCATGGTAGTGGCTATGAGATCAAGGGTGATTCATGGCGCCTGAGTTGGGAACCCATACTGGCTTGAATGAGCCAGCAGAAGCTGGCTCTTTCTTTTCTAGAGAACTACTTCAGGATCGGGATCTCAGCCAATCTACCCTTGAGCGTGATGGCGTCTCACGGCAGGTGCTCGGTGATACCCAAACCAACCACATCAGTCGCCTTGGATACACCGTTGATTAATCGCACGCCTTGGGCGAAGCTCATTTTCCCTGCAGGGAAGCCTCGTAAGGGTCGCAGGCCGGGTTAGGCTCGCCGAAGAAGACCGAGCGACACTCAGTCGGATCCAGGACATCCAGATCGAATTGGATGGCCAGATGCTTGATCTCGTTGACGCGGTTCCACTCCAGCACGCTTGCACTAGATAAGATCTGCGCTTCTGGCGGCGCAACGTTCAGGCTATAGCGCTCGATGAACTCAGCCCCCTGACATGTCAGACCATCGTTCCGCAGCCATGCGAACATCACCTTCTTCGGGTCAATATGCACCTTCACCTGCGCAGCGAGTGGGGTGTTTTATAAGTACCATGGAAACATCAATTACCCAGCGCTCTTGCTACACGAGCGACCCGTTGAATTTGCCTTGGTTCAACCGGCGCGCCGCCAGCCAAACGACACCCCCATCATGCATCAGCACTTGCATTCGGGAAGTAGCGACAGGCCTTTATCTTGAAGATAACCGTTAATGACCGCGAGCCTCGCGCAGGTCAGTGGATGCTATTCCAGTAGGTGCCGGAATGTCATGTTCGTGATGTCTTCAGGTATCGGGGCCCTCAGGGTCAGGCGGTCAGGCGTCATCACACTGCAGGACTTGACCGGCGACTTCCTCTCCGCGGCCATTACGCTAACACGGCGGTTAATCAACTGATATTTTTGCCAGTATGAAAATCTATAAGGGCGCATTACGTTAGGTACGACGAAAGACAGACTTGAAAACCTAGACAGGCTGCCCGCGTCTATTTTTCAATGAGTTTCGATTTTGTCTTCTGCGTCATTAACAATGACGCTGGGGCATGAAAATACTGTCTTTTTCCACAGCTGTAACCTTCATCAGCAAAATAGAGGTGTCTTATGGGAAAGCGAAGAGAGTCTGCCTTTAAACTTTACTTTGGCAATGACGAGAATGAATCTAAAGCCATTGTGAGGTTTACCGATGATGATGGGCTAGGCATCGGTCTTGACGGTGGTGATGTAGCCAAGGTGACTAAAGGTCAAATGGTCGCACAGCATACAGAAATGGGCCCAGAGTACCTAGATCACCTCGGCGGCAAATTAAGGGCTACTTTATGGGTAGAAATTGTAGACAGCTGGGAAAAAGACGGTAACTGGGGTGGTTACCTTAAAGTTGCCTGCGAGCACTTGAAGGGTCAGTACCTCGATAGCAAAAGCGGATGGGTGAGGCCCTACAGTAAAAAGTACGACCCCGTGACGTTCGTCGACAAGGACGATTATTACGAGATCTGGCAAGGAGACCCTGGGACGGGTAAACCATTGAGTATTGAGGGGGGGGTCTTGAGGTTCATGGATGACAAGACGAATATTGGCCAATGGAATATCAAAGACTAAATAGCAATGACCCGTGTTCCGCTCGGGAAGTTCGTTAATCCAAAAGCCCCTGAAACATTGGGCGAGTTATTTAAACAGATAAACGAACTAACCGTTCGGGGCACTCGTGTGGTGTTTCATAAGTACTGTGGACACATCATTTGCCCAGGGCTCTTGCTTGCACGAGCGGCTGAGGTGAGGATGTCATCAGCTTCTGGCGCCACCGGAATGGCTCCGGGTTCTGGTTGTACGTTTCCAAGTCCTGCGCAATGGATGCTTATAGATCTTTGACGCTAACCTGTGCCTGCCGCTTGATCCATTTCTCGCTCAGCGTTGAGAAAAAGCGCTCGACCCCATTCAGGCACGAGGCCGGAGTCGGTGTGAAGTGCATGTTGTAGCGCGGACGCGCCGCGAGCCAGGCCCTGACTTTCGATACAGTGTCAATACTGAGGCAAACGACATGGTATTGAGCGTCATGCATGGCATTAGATGCAGTCAATACCCCGTACCATGTCACACAAACACCGTGCTTGGCGATGCAGAACTCTATCCGAATTTGCCAAACGCAAAAAGCCAAAAGCCCGCAATTACGCGGGCTTCAGGGCATTTTTTGCTAGATCGTGCCGGGCTATACCGGACGCAGGATCACTCCCACTCAATCGTCGCCGGCGGCTTGCTCGACACGTCGTAGGTCACCCGCGAGATACCGTCGATCTCGTTGATGATACGGCCGCTCACGGTTTCCAGCAGTTCGTAAGGCAGATGAGCCCAACGCGCGGTCATGAAGTCCACGGTCTCGACGGCGCGCAGGGCGACGACCCAGGCGTAGCGACGGCCGTCACCGACCACACCAACCGATTTCACTGGCTGGAACACCACGAAGGCCTGGCTGGTCTTGTGGTACCAATCAGCCTTGCGCAGCTCTTCGATGAAGATATGGTCCGCGCGACGCAGAATGTCGGCGTATTCTTTCTTCACTTCACCCAGGATGCGCACACCCAGGCCCGGGCCTGGGAATGGGTGGCGGTAGACCATGTCGTAGGGCAGGCCGAGTTCAAGGCCGATCTTGCGCACTTCATCCTTGAACAGCTCACGCAGTGGTTCGACCAGCTTGAGGTTCATTTCCTCCGGCAGGCCACCGACGTTGTGGTGGGACTTGATCACGTGGGCCTTGCCACTCTTGGCGCCAGCCGATTCGATCACGTCCGGGTAGATGGTGCCCTGGGCGAGGAACTGGATGTTGGGCAGCTTGCTGGCCTCGGCATCGAAGATGTCGATGAAGGTGCGGCCGATGATCTTGCGCTTCTTCTCCGGGTCGGCTTCGCCGGCCAGGTTGTCGAGGAACTGCTGTTCAGCGTCGGCACGGATCACCTTGACGCCCATGTTCTCCTTGAACATGGCCATCACCTGGTCACCCTCGTGCAGGCGCAGCAGGCCGTTGTCGACGAAGACGCAGGTCAGCTGGTCGCCGATGGCGCGGTGCAGCAGGGCCGCGACCACCGAACTGTCCACGCCGCCGGACAGGCCGAGCAGGACGTTGGCCGACCCCACTTGCTCACGCACCTGGGCGATGGCGTCCTCGACAATGTTGGACGGGGTCCACAGGGCTTCACAGCCGCAGATGTCCTGCACGAAACGGGACAGGATGCGACCGCCCTGCTTGGTGTGGGTCACTTCCGGGTGGAACTGCACGCCGTAGTAGCCGCGTGTGTCGTCGAACATGCCGGCGATCGGGCAGCTCGGGGTGCTGGCCAGTACGTGGAAACCGGTCGGCAGCTGGGTGACCTTGTCACCGTGGCTCATCCACACGTCCAGGCCCAGTACGCCGTCGGCGTCGATATGGTCCTCGATGCCGTCGAGCAGGCGGCTCTTGCCGACCACGTCCACGCGGGCATAACCGAACTCACGCAGGTCGGACCCTTCGACCTTGCCGCCCATCTGTTCGGACATGGTCTGCATGCCGTAGCAGATGCCCAGCACAGGCACGTTCAGGTCGAACACGGCCTGGGGTGCACGGGGGCTGTTGGCTTCGTGAACCGACTCGGGGCCACCGGCGAGGATGATGCCGCGCGGGTTGAATTCGCGGATCGCTTCATCGTCCATGTCGAACGGGTGCAGTTCGCAGTACACGCCGATCTCGCGCACGCGGCGGGCGATCAGCTGGGTGTACTGGGAGCCGAAATCGAGGATGAGGATCCGGTGAGCGTGAATATCGAGGGCCATGGGGAATCTCTGATTCAGCTGCGAGCTTGAAGCTGCAAGCTGCAAGTTGATCGGGGAAAACGCAGTGGCTGCGCGAACGCAGCCACCGTCTGGAGCTTACCGCTGAGCAATCAGCCAACCCGGTAGTTGGGGGCTTCCTTGGTGATCTGCACGTCGTGAACGTGGGACTCGGCCATGCCGGCGCCCGTGATGCGTACGAATTCCGGCTTGGTGCGCATCTCTTCGATGGTGGCACTGCCGGTGTAGCCCATGGACGAACGCAGGCCGCCCATCAGCTGGTGAATGATCGCGGCCAGTGCGCCCTTGTACGGCACGCGGCCTTCGATACCTTCGGGGACCAGCTTCTCGGCACCGGCCGAGGAGTCCTGGAAGTAACGGTCGGAGGAGCCTTGCGACTGCGCCATGGCGCCCAGCGAACCCATGCCACGGTAGGCCTTGTAGGAGCGGCCCTGGAACAGTTCGACTTCGCCCGGCGCTTCTTCGGTACCGGCGAACATCGAACCCATCATCACGCAGCTGGCACCGGCGACGATGGCCTTGGACAGGTCACCGGAGAAGCGGATGCCGCCGTCGGCGATCAATGGCACACCGGTGCCTTCAAGCGCAGCGGCGACGTTGGCGATGGCGCTGATCTGCGGCACGCCGACACCGGCCACGATACGGGTGGTGCAGATCGAGCCAGGGCCGATACCGACCTTGACCGCGTCCGCGCCGGCTTCGGCCAGGGCCTTGGCAGCCGCGCCGGTGGCGATGTTGCCGCCGATCACCTGCACCTGCGGGTAGGTTTGCTTGACCCAGCGCACGCGCTCGATCACGCCCTTGGAGTGCCCGTGAGCGGTGTCGACCACGACCACGTCCACGCCAGCGGCGACCAGGGCGGCAACACGCTCGCCGGTGTCCTTGCCGGTGCCGACAGCAGCGCCAACGCGCAGACGACCCTGGTCGTCCTTGCTGGCCAATGGATAGGCCTTGGCCTTCTCGATGTCCTTGACGGTCATCATGCCCTTGAGGCTGAAGTGCTCGTCGACGATCAGCACTTTCTCGAGGCGGTGCTTGTGCAGCAGCTCGCGCACCTCGTTCTTGTCCGCGCCCTCGCGGACGGTGACCAGGCGTTCCTTGGGCGTCATCACTTCGCGGACCCTGGCGTCCAGGCGGCTTTCGAAGCGCACGTCGCGGGAGGTCACGATACCGACCAGGTCACCGTTTTCCAGCACAGGCACGCCGGAAATGTTGTTCAGGCGCGTCAGGTCGAACAGGTCACGCACGGTGGCGTCGGCCTCGATGGTGATCGGGTCCTTGACCACGCCAGCCTCGAACTTCTTGACCTTGCGCACTTCGCCGGCCTGCTGCTCGATGGTCATGTTCTTGTGGATGATGCCGATACCGCCTTCCTGGGCCATGGCGATGGCCAGGCGCGCTTCGGTGACGGTGTCCATGGCAGCGGAGACCAGCGGGATGTTCAGCTCGATGCCACGGGTCAAACGGGTCTTGAGACTGACTTCATTGGGCAGTACCTCGGAATAACCAGGTACAAGGAGAATATCGTCGAAGGTCAGGGCTTCTTGGCTGATACGCAACATCGCGGGGGCTCCCGGGCGGGAAAAATGGAAGCGCGCCATTATACTCATGCGTGCCGTGCCACTCAATGTAAATCAAGCCTGAAGTTACAAGTGGCCGTTGCTGCCCTGCGCGCTACCGCCCTGCCCGGCCGCTCGTCAGGCGAGCCGGACCTGCACCACCGCCACCGGTTGGTCCAGCCAATCGGCGAAGCTGTCGATGAACGCCTGGGTGAACCCGGCATCGCCCCAGTTGTTGAAGATGAAGCCCAGGTTGGAAAAGGCACAGGGTTGCAGGAACAGAAAGCCATTGATGTCGTCTTCGAACCCGCACAGCGGGCACGTGAAGTTGTCGCTGACCCCAGGCATCCACTCTTCCAGGCTGTCGAACAACGGCTCGCCCACTTCCCGCCGGCACTGCGGGCAGCCTGCCTCTTCCTTGAAGCCTTCGGTGGGCGTATAGATGCAGCGCTTGAGCATCACCTCAAGGCCGTTGACCGGCGCACCGAAGGGCAGTTTGTCGGGGTGCAGCGCCACCTTGCGAGCACCTGGCCCAAGGGCATGGGCCATGCGGTTGCCGGTACGCCCGCAGGTGGTCAGCTGCTCTTCCACGACCTTTTCGCGGACCAGCCAGCGCAGGATGGCGCGGGCGCGGGCCTCGTGCACCGGGACGGTGGACTGCCTGGGAACGATGATGCTTTGGGTATTCATGAGCGGGACAAGCCTTGGATCGGGTAGTCGGCCAATTCTACCCCCTGCTCAAGCGCTCACATAGCGAGCGATGAGCGCCAGGCCGCTGGCCAGCACCAACCAGGTGACCAGCCGCACGAAGACCTCGCGTGACAGCCTGTGCGCGAGCCTGCGCCCAGCCCACAGGCCGATGACCATCACCGGCAACAGGCAGGCCGCCATCAGCAGCAGTTGTCGATCGGCGTAGACACCGGCGACCAGGAACAGCGTCAGGCGCACCAGGGTGCTGCAACTGATCAACGCGCTCTGGGTGGCGCGCACCTGCGCCTTGTCGGGCAGGCGAGCGCTCAGGTAAAGGGCGTAGAGAAAGCCGCCACTGCCGAACAAGGCCCCGAACAGCCCGCCCACAGTGCCCATTGGTGCCGCCCACCACCCGGCAAGCGAGGCCGGGCGTACCTTCAGCGCCAGGCTGTAGAGCGCATAGGCGGTGATGAACAGCCCCATCAGCAGCATCAGCAGGTCCGATTTGAGCTGCAGCAGGAACACAACGCCCAGGGTGCACCCCAGCGCCATGAACGGCAGCAGGCGCAGCAATTCGCGCCGTATCACATCGCGCCGCGAGGGCAGCAGGTTGCCGAACGCCGCCACGAAATCGAGCAACACCAGCAAGGGAATGATCTGCGACAGCGGCATGAAATGGATCAGCACCGGGCCTGCCACCAACGCCGTGCCGAAGCCGGCGATGCCGAACACCACATAGGCCGCCGCGATACCCAGCACGATGGGTAGCCAGTCAAGCACCGAGAACGGTAGTGCTATGGCGAAGTCAGCAAGCATCGGCGCATTGTCCTTGAAGGTTCAGCGCACCATAACCAAACCCGTGTCATGCCGGCTAATATGCAATCTCGCCTTGATCCATCTCGAAATGGCATCGCTCATGATCTCGACCCGTCAGTTACGTTACTTCGTGGAAATTGCCGAATGTGGCAGCTTCAGTGCTGCGGCCGAACGGCTGTATGTCGCCCAGTCCGCCCTCAGCCGCCAGGTGCGCGAGCTTGAACTGCAGCTGGACACGGCGTTGTTCGAACGCACGGCCAGGTTGCCTCGCCTGACCGATGCGGGCCGGGCGTTCCTGCCGCGTGCGCGCAACCTGCTGCTGGACCTGGACAAGGCTGGCGAGCTGGCCCGAGCCGTTGGCCAGGGCCTGCGCGGCAGCCTGAACATCAGCCACTCCAGCACGGTGCCGCTGACCGGTCGGTTGCTTGAGCACTTGGGTGAGTACTTGCGGACCAACCCAGGCGTGAGCATGGAGATCGCCCAGCTGTCCTCCGAAGGGCAGCTTGCAGCCCTGGCCGAAGGTCGCCTGGACATCGGGTTGCTGAGACTGCCGGTGCTGCGTCAGCACGATGGGTTGTGCGTCGAGCCGCTGTTCGAAGAGCCCCTGCTGCTGGCGCTTGCCCCTACCCATGAGCTGGCAGCGCGCGATTGCATCGCCTTGGCGGAGCTTTCGAGCCAGCCGTTCATCTCCATTCCCCACCACCAACGCGGTGGCCTGAGCTATCTGTCTGCCGAGCTGTGCATGGCGGCGGGGTTCTTTCCCCAGCCTGCGCGGGTGGTGTCGCGCAAGACCACGCAGTTGCAGCTGATCCAGGCGGGGTTCGGGGTGGCTTTGCTGCCACGCTGCATGCAGGACATCGCCCCTCCTGCGCTGCGGTTCATCCCGCTGACGGACCCCGGCTGCGTCAGCACCGTCGCCATCGCTCACCGTCGCGATGCCGGGCCGCTGGTTAGCCAGTTCATCGAACACATGACCTGCGCAGCTTCGGCAATCGGTACGCCAGGGCAGGCACCCGCGATCCAGGTCAGCTCCTGATCGACCGGGCACGACACCCGGCCCCCTCATCCTTTATAGTGCCTTCCCATGATCAAAGACCCTTTCGAACGCCTCGGCCTTGACCGTGATGTGCTCACCGTCAGCCAACTCAATGGCCGCGCCCGGGTGCTGCTGGAAGACGTTTTCCGCAGCGTGTGGGTGGAGGGCGAGATTTCCAACCTGGCCCGGCCGGCCTCCGGTCACATGTACTTCACCCTCAAGGACAGCGGTGCCCAGGTGCGCTGCGCCCTCTTCCGGCAGAGCGCCACGCGGGTGCGCCAGGCACTGCGTGATGGCCTGGCGGTACGGGTGCGCGGCAAGGTGTCCCTGTTCGAAGGCCGTGGCGACTATCAGCTGATCCTCGATACGGTGGAGCCTGCTGGCGATGGTGCGCTGCGCCTGGCTTTCGAGGCGCTCAAGGAAAAGCTTGGCGCCGAGGGCTTGTTCAGCACCGACAGCAAGCGCGCGCTGCCTGCGCATCCCCAGCGTATCGGCATCATCACCTCCCCCACCGGGGCCGTGATCCGCGACATCATCAGTGTGTTCGCCCGTCGCGCGCCCCAGGTGGAGTTGAACCTGATCCCCACCGCCGTGCAGGGCCGCGAAGCCATCGCCCAGATCGTGCGCGCCATTCGCCTGGCCGACAGCCGCGGTTTCGACGCATTGATCCTGGCCCGCGGCGGCGGTTCGCTGGAGGACCTGTGGTGCTTCAACGAGGAAGCCGTGGCGCGCGCCGTGGCCGCGTGCAAGACGCCGATCGTGAGCGCCGTGGGCCATGAAACCGACGTGTCGATCAGCGACTTCGTAGCCGACGTGCGTGCCCCTACCCCGTCTGCTGCGGCCGAGCTGCTTGCCCCCGACAGCAGCGGGTTGCAGCATCGCCTGGACGGCCTGCAACGGCGCCTGACCCTGCGCATGCAGAACCGGTTGGTGCATGATCGCCTGCGCCTGGAGTCGCTGATTCGCCGCTTGCGCCATCCGGGCGAACGCCTGCGTCAGCAGGCTCAGCGCCTTGATGACCTGGACATGCGCCTGCGCCGTGCCTTCCTGCACAACCTCAATCAGCGCCGCGAGCGCTTGGTGCGCCTGGAGACGCGCCTGGCTGCGCAACATCCCGGGCGCACCCTGGCCCTGCTGGGCCAGCGCCTGGACAGCCTGGCCGAGCGACTGCCACGGGCCATGCGCGACGTGCTCAAGGACCGGCGCCAGCGCTTCCAGGCCCAGCTACAGACCCTGCAGATCGTCAGCCCCCTGGCGACGCTGGCGCGCGGCTACAGCATTCTGCTCGACGAACAAGGCCAGGCCATCCGCAGCGCCGAACAGACGCGCAACGGCCAGCGCCTCACCGCACGCCTCAACGAAGGCGAGCTGCAGGTGCGGGTCGAAGATAACCACCTGACTCCGGTCACGCTCTCACTTCTGGATTGACCCATGCCCCGCTTGCTCGCGTCACTGCTCGCCCTCGCCTTCACCGTCCTGAGCGCCACAGCCCAGGCCAGCTACATCACCCGCACGCTGAACAAGCCGGTGCCCGGCGGCGTTGCAGTGGTCGACCTGGGGCCGGCAGCCAGTGCCCCCAGCGCACGCTTCGATGGCAAGCCGGTGCTGGTGGTCAAGGAACAGGACAACTGGTTGGCCATCGTCGGTATCCCCCTGACCCAGAAGCCTGGGCAGGCGGTGGTGCAGCAAGGCAGCCGAAGCCTGCCCTTCACCGTGGGCCACAAGCAGTACCCCGAACAGCGCATCACCTTGAAGAACACCCGCCAGGTCAACCCCAATCCGGCCGACCTCAAGCGCATCGATCGCGAACTGGCCGAGCAGATCAAGGCCTACCGCAGCTTCAGCCCGGCATTGCCAAGCAACCTGATCCTCGACAAGCCGGTCAATGGGCCGCTGTCGAGCAAGTTCGGCGTGCGCCGGTTCTTCAATGGTGAAGAGCGCAACCCCCATGCGGGCCTGGATTTCGCCGTACCAGCGGGTACGCCGATCAAGACGCCAGCCAATGGCAAGGTGATTCTGGTAGGCGATTATTTTTTCAATGGCCGCACGGTGTTCGTCGACCACGGGCAGGGCTTCATCAGCATGTTCTGCCATATGTCCAGGATCGACGTGCAGAACGGGCAGCAGCTGCGTCGTGGCGATGTGGTTGGGCGCGTTGGCTCAACGGGGCGCGCGACCGGGCCGCACATGCACTGGAACGTCAGCCTGAACGATGCGCGTGTTGACCCGGCGATCTTCATCGGCGCCTTTCAGCCCTGAGGCAGGGCTGACTCTGCGTCGATAGACCCTTGAGCCGCCCGACGAAACGGGCGGCGATTGCCGGGCCAACGCAGATCTGAAGCCCTTCTGAACGGTTGACACACCATTGCGCCAAAGAAAAATACTGCGCAACAGATGCAAAGCATTCAAATGCTAGCCACAAGAAAATCTCGCAATAGCGCTTTTTTTGAGCATTTCTCTCAATTTTTTTTCAACGCTTGCCAACCCTCAGCCCACTGGTTAGGGTTGAGGCCATGAAAACCTTCAGCACCCTCATCTTGCTCCGACAACATCGCAGCCTCTGCCTGGTCAGCGCTCGACTACCAGGCTGAATCGCGTCGCCTCGCCCCCACCTCGTTACTGCTCGGCAGGCCCGATCTCGGCCGCACATAAAAGGATTGCTTCCATGACCATGCTCAAAGACCCTTCGAAGAAATACCGCGCCTTTCCCACCATCGACCTGCCCGACCGTACCTGGCCGTCCAAGACCATCACCGAGGCGCCCATCTGGTGCAGCTCGGACCTGCGGGACGGTAACCAGTCGCTGATCGAGCCGATGGATGCGGAGAAGAAGCTGCGGTTCTGGAAGACCTTGGTGCAAGTGGGCGTGAAGGAAATTGAAGCCTCCTTCCCTTCGGCCTCGCAAACCGACTTCGACTTCGTCCGCACCTTGATCGAAGACGGTCATATTCCAGAGGACACCACCATCCAGGTGCTGACCCAGGCGCGTGAAGACCTGATTGCCCGTACCTTCGAGTCCCTGCGCGGCGCCAAGAAGGCCATCGTTCACCTGTACAACGCCACCTGCCCGGCTTTCCGCCGCATCGTCTTCAACCAGGACAAGCAGGGCGTGAAGGACATCGCGGTAAACGCGGCCAAGCTGTTCGTCAAATACGCCGCACAGCAGCCGGACACGCACTGGACATTCCAGTACTCGCCCGAAACCTTCAGCGCTACCGAGATGGAATTTGCCAAGGAAGTGTGCGATGCGGTCATCGAGGTGTGGAACCCTACACCCGAGCACAAGATCATCCTCAACCTGCCGGCTACCGTCGAAGTCGCCACGCCCAACGTGTACGCCGACCAGATCGAATGGTTCTGCCGCCACATCAACCGCCGTGACAGCGTGATCATCAGCCTGCACTGCCACAACGACCGGGGAACCGGCATCGCCGCGACCGAGCTGGGCCTGATGGCCGGCGCCGACCGTGCCGAGGGCTGCCTGTTCGGCAATGGTGAGCGTACCGGCAACGTCGACCTGGTGACGCTGGCCTTGAACCTGTACACCCAGGGCATCGATCCGGGCCTGGATTTCTCCGATATCGACGGTGTGCGCAAGGTCGTCGAAGAATGCAACCAGCTGCCGGTACACCCGCGCCACCCGTACGTAGGCGACCTGGTGCACACAGCCTTCTCCGGCTCGCACCAGGATGCCATTCGCAAGGGCCTGGCCAAGCAGCAGGAAGGCGAGTTGTGGGAAGTTCCGTACCTGCCGATCGACCCGGCCGATATCGGCCGTAGCTACGAGGCCGTGATTCGCGTCAACAGCCAGTCCGGCAAAGGCGGCATCACCTACCTGCTCGAGCAGGAATACGGCATCAGCCTGCCGCGCCGCATGCAAATCGAGTTCAGCCAGGTTGTGCAGGGCGAAACCGACCGCCTGGGCCTGGAAATGACGGCGCAGCAGATCTACAGCTTGCTGCACAAGGAATACTTGCAAGCCAATGCGCCATACGCGCTGGTCAGCCATCGCCTGCAGGAAGAAAACGGCCACAGTGCCGTGGAAGTGGAAGTCGCTGGCGAAGGCGAGACCACGCTGCACTGGCGCGGCAAGGGCAATGGCGCTCTGGAAGCCCTGGTTGCCGGCCTGCCGGTTGCCGTCGAAATCATGGACTACAACGAACATGCCATCGGCGCCGGCACCAACGCCAAGGCAGCGGCCTACATCGAGCTGCGTGTAGCCGGCGGGCGTCCTGTGCACGGTGTGGGTATCGATGAAAACATCACCACAGCCAGCTTCAAGGCCCTGTTCAGCGCGCTGAACCGCTCGCTGAGCCAGCAAGAGGCCAAGGCGGCCTGAGTGCTGTCAGGGAGAAAGCGGCCTCTTTAGCCGATGTTGTTGACTCGGGATTGTTGGGGCCGCTTTGCGGCCCCAACGTTCTAAAGGCACACTTACCTCTACCGTCTACGCGCTCACCACCCGCAAGCGGCAAACGGCAGGCAAAAAAATGGGCGCCGACCAAGCGCCCAAAAAGCCGTAAAGCACACAACGAAATTCAGTGACCGTCCACCAGCGCCATGGCCTCGGCACTGCAGGCCTCGATGCGAGCCCAGTCGCCATTCTTGATCCAGCTGCTGTCGAGCATCCAGGTGCCGCCTACACACATCACATTGGCCAAGGCCATGTAATTGCGCACGTTGGCCGGGTTGACGCCGCCGGTGGGGCAGAAACGGATATCGCCAAACGGGCCTGCAAAGGCTTTGATCGCCGCCACGCCACCGCTGATTTCGGCGGGGAACAGCTTGAAACGGCGGTAGCCCAGCGCGTAGCCCATCATGATTTCGGACGGGGTGCTGATACCCGGCAGCAATGGGATTTCGCTCTCCACACCTGCTTGGAGCACATCCTGGGTAATGCCGGGCGTGACGACGAACTGGGCGCCAGCGGCCTCGACGGCTGCAAACATGGCGCGATCGAGCACCGTCCCGGCGCCTACACACAGTTCGGGGCGCTGCTCACGCAGCACTTCGATGGCCTTCAGGCCATGCTGTGAACGCAGGGTCACTTCCAGCGTGCGGATACCGCCGGCTGCCAGGGCATCGGCCAGTGGCAGGATGTCCTGTTCGCGGGCGATGGTGATCACCGGCAGGATGCGCGCCGCTTCGCAGATGGCGTCGACCCGCGCGGCCTTGTCGGCCATCGAGAGCTTGGGCTGTGGACGTTCGAGGGTGATCATTGCTGTGGATCCTTGGCTCATGGGCACCAGTAGATGTCCAGGGGTGCGTGAAGAAAAGCGCGAATGGGCATTTCGGCGAGGTCGCCATCCGCCAGCGCGGCGCGCAGGGTAGCGAGTTTGCCTGGCCCTTGCACGGACAATGCGGTGAACCCTGCCGTGGCCAGCAGCGATCGGGTCATGGAAAGACGCTGATGGGGAACGGTTGGCGCCATTAGCGGTAGGCAACGGCGGGGATTGTTTGGATCAAGGCCCTCGGCCAAGTTGGGACTGGCTGGGAACAGCGAGGCCGTATGGCCATCGTCACCCATACCCAGTACCAGCACGTCGATGGGCGGCAGATCGGCCAGGGCGCGATCGGCCTGCTCTGCAGCTTCTTCCAGCGAAGGCGCTTGCTGGTACAAGCCAATGAAGCGCGCTTGGGCGGCCTGCCCTGTGAGCAGGTGCCGGGCCAACAGGCCGGCATTGCTGTCGGCGTGCTCCACCGGCACCCAGCGCTCATCGGCAAGGCTAACCGTCACCTTGCTCCAGTCCATGTCCTGCTTGGCCAGTTGCTCGAGAAAAGGCACCGGGCTGCGTCCACCAGACAGCACGACGCAGGCCTGGCCTTTAGCGTCGATGGCCGCCCGCAGGCGCTCACTCACACCCTTGGCCAATGTGTCAGCCAGGGTGCTTGCGTCGGGCAGTTGATGCACCTCGGTGCTCGTCGGAAACTGCAAGTCGGACAATGTTTCAGATGTCGCCATACCAGGCCCTCCCATCGCGGGTGATCAAAGCAATCGAGCTCATTGGCCCCCAGCTGCCCGCAGCATAGGGCTTGGGGGCGTCGCCTGTGTTGCGCCAGCCGGCAATCAGCTGGTCACACCACTTCCAGGCGTACTCGATTTCGTCCTTGCGCACGAACAGGTTCTGGTTGCCCCGCATCACTTCAAGCAGCAAGCGTTCATAGGCGTCCGGAATCCGCGCGCTACGCCAGGCGTCGGAAAAATTCAGTTGCAGCGGGCCACTGCGCAGTTGCATACCCTTGTCCAGCCCTTGCTCCTTGGTCATCACGCGCAGGGAGATACCTTCGTCCGGCTGCAGGCGAATGATCAACTTGTTGCCCACCTGCAAACGCTGTTCCGGGGCAAAGATGTAGTGCGGCGTTTCCTTGAAGTGGATGACGATCTGCGACAGCTTTTGCGGCATGCGCTTGCCGGTGCGCAGGTAGAACGGCACGCCCGACCAGCGCCAGTTGCGAATGTCGGCGCGCAGAGCGACGAAGGTCTCGGTGTCGCTCTGGCTGTTGGCGTTGTCTTCTTCAAGGTAACCCGGCACCGGCTTGCCATCGCTGTAGCCGGCAATGTACTGCCCGCGCACCACCCGCGTGCTCAACCCGTCTCCGGTGATTGGCGCCAGCGCCTTGAGCACCTTGACCTTCTCGTCGCGAATGGCGTCGGCCGACAGCTCGCTCGGCGGGTCCATGGCAATCAGGCACAGCAACTGCAACAGGTGGTTCTGGATCATGTCGCGCAACTGCCCGGCCTTGTCGAAGTAGCCCCAGCGACCCTCGATACCCACCTTCTCCGCCACCGTGATTTCCACGTGGGAGATGGAGTTCTGGTTCCATTGGGTTTCGAACAGGCTGTTGGCGAAGCGCAAGGCGATCAGGTTCTGTACCGTCTCCTTGCCCAGGTAGTGGTCGATGCGATAGACGCGGCTTTCGGGAAAGAACCGCGCCACGGCATCATTGACCCGGCGTGAGGACTCAAGGTCGTGACCGATCGGCTTCTCCAGTACCACACGGGTGCGCTCGCTCAGGCCCGCCTTGTCCAGGTTTTCGCTGATGGCACCATACACAACGGCGGCCGTGGCGAAGTAGGCGATCAGGGGATGCCCGTCAGGCACTTGCGCGGCCAGGGCCTGATAGCCTTCTGGCTGCAGAAAATCCAGGTGCTGGTAATCGAGCCTTGCCAGGAAGCGCTCGAGCGCCGGAGCCTCGATGTCGGCCTCGGGCACATGTTTGCGCAAGTGGGCTTCGATGCTGTTCAGGTGATCCTGGGCGCTGCCAGCCTCACGCGCCAGCGCCAGCAGGCGCGTCTGGGCGTGCAATAGCCCGGCGCGGTCGAGCTGGTAGAGCGCAGGGAAGAGCTTGCGCAGGGCCAGGTCGCCCAGGGCGCCAAACAGGGCAAATGTGCAAGGTTCGACACTGATTGCAGCCATGATGTTGGTTCTTTCCTAAAGTTGATTTAGAAATACCGTTTTCAGTTAGGGTTTTCAAGGAAAAATGTAGTAAAAACCATAACATTATTCGGATGTATGACAGACGAGTGGTGCGCAATCGGCGCCGCCAGTACGATAGACGACCCTGCAAACAGGCCTGCTGCTCCCTCAGCTGGCTGTCTTCCCGACCCAAGGACACCCCATGGACCGCGTGAGAAACCTCCTGGAACAGATCCAGGGACGCCTCGACGAGCTGAACAAGGCCGAACGCAAAGTCGCCGAAGTCATCCTGCTCAACCCGCAACAAGCCACACGCTTCAGCATCGCGGCGCTGGCACAGGCGGCCAAGGTCAGCGAACCGACCGTCAACCGCTTCTGCCGCTCATTCGGTGTCAGCGGTTACCCGGAGCTGAAACTGCAACTGGCGCAAAGCCTGGCCAGCGGCGCTGCCTACGTCAGCCGTGCGGTGGAGGCCGATGACGATCCGGCGGCCTATACCCAGAAAATCTTCGCCAGCGCCATCGCTTCGCTCGACAGTGCCTGCCAGCAGCTGGATCCCCAACAGGTCAGCCGCGCAGTCGACATGATGATCCAGGCTCGGCAGATTCACTTCTTCGGCCTGGGCGCCTCCGCGCCGGTGGCGCTGGATGCCCAGCACAAGTTCTTCCGCTTCAACCTGGCAGTGTCGGCGCATGCCGACGTACTGATGCAACGCATGCTGGCCTCGGTGACCCATACTGGCGACCTGTTCGTGATCATTTCCTACACTGGGCGTACTCGCGAGCTGGTGGAAGTAGCCCGTCTGGCCAGGGAAAACGGCGCCTCGGTGCTGGGCCTGACAGCGGCCGGGTCGCCGCTGGCCAACGCCTGCAGCCTTAGCCTTCACATCCCCCTGCCCGAAGACACCGACATCTATATGCCGATGACCTCGCGCATCATCCAGTTGACCGTACTCGATGTGCTGGCCACCGGCATGACCTTGCGCCGGGGCGTGGATTTCCAGCCACACCTGCGCAAAATCAAGGAAAGCCTCAACGCCAGTCGCTACCCCATCGAGGACGACGAACTCAGCTGAGCCGGTGCGCCTGAAGACTCAAGTGCGCGCGCTGCCCCGGTGCCAGGCTCAGGCCGTCGTCGCTGCCGCTGGCAGCCTCCACACACACGAAACGCTGGCACTCGCGCCCGGTAACCCCCAATAGCGGCCGGCTGCCGGGGTGCCATACGACCGTGTCGTCGCTGTCGCCGGTGTCGATGCACAGCTGGCGCTGCCAGGCCGGGTCATGCAGTTGCACGCGCGGAATGCCCGGATAGACCCGCTGGCAGCCGCCCTTGGGCTTGAGCGCCCCGTCCTGGCGGCATGCCTGACGGTTGAGGTGGTCGTACCCCTCGATGTCCTCGAGCCCGGACAGCGCTACCTCCGACACGTCACTGATACGCCAGTAGGCCAGCAAGGCATGACTCAACTGGCACGGCTCGCTGTCCTGATGCTCGGTGCTCAGGCTCAACTCCATGCGGCTGCCCAGCCGCGCCTCCAGGTCGACCTGCCAGTCGCACAGTTCCAGGCGCCACTTGAGGACCACGCCCTGCTCATCCTCATGACTGTCCATCAGCTTCCAGTCCAGCAGGCGGGCCCAACCGTGGGCAGGCCACAGGTCTTCACTGGGATGGCGCCCGTACCAGGGCCAGCAGACCGGCACCCCGCCGCGAATGGCGCCCACCTGTGGCCACTGTTCTGCGCACCACAGCCAGGGCCGTTCACCTGTGGGCTGGAAATGCAGCAACTGTGCCCCCTGGCGACTGAAAGCCGCCTGGCACAGGGGGTGATCGATGATCAGCACATCGCGCTGCTGGTAGCGCTCCCATTCGAACGTCGGCCGGGGCCGCCGCGCGGCGAAGAAGCGATGGAGCGGATGCTCAGGCATGGTGCAGGGCTCTTGTTGTTTGAGGTAGCGCTGTCTTGGCCTGTCCACGGCAACCACTGCAGGTCAGTGGTTGCCGGGCGCCAAACGGGATTGGCGTAAATTTACAACAAATGCACTTAGAAAGACGACTGAATCTTCAGGCCTGCCACCAGCGCATTGTCCACTTCATCTACGCCGCCGGGGCTCTTGATGTACTGAAGGTTCGGCCGCACGGTCAGCCAGTTGGTGACGTGGAAGCCGTAGTACAGCTCGGCGTTGTACTCGGTACGTTGCAGCGGGACGAAGCCTGGGTTGTCGTAGTCGTTGATGCCGCTCATGTCGTTGAGCTGGCGCGCACGCTTGCGCACATCGTCATTGACGTGGATGCGGGCGATACCGAAACCGATATCATCCTTGGGCCGGGCATCGAAGGCGCCTTTGTAGACCATGCCCACCTGCTGGTAGTTGTCGACCACGTTGGTGGCCTTGTCGTGCACCGTGAAGTTGGCGAACAGGCTCAGCCCGCGGTTGACGTCGCCCGCCTGGGCCGTCACCTGCTGTTGCGCCACCACCCACCAGCCGTGCTTGCTAGAGTGCGACTTGAAGCCCGAACCACTGAGCCCTTGGGCGTTACCGTTGACGTCCTTGTACACATCTTCGGCATCGGCGGTGCTGTAGTAATAGCCCAGGCGGTATTCGCCGGGCAGGCCGTTGAGCTTCGGCGTCCAGACCATTTCCACCGGCAGGATCGCGCCCTTGGTGCCGCTGCCGCTCAGCTTGAAGCCATTGCCGGTTTCCAGGTTGGACGGGTTCTGCTCGTAGGCACCGACTTGTACATAGAACTCGGGGGTGACGTTGTACTTGACGCGCGTCGCCCATTGGCTGACGGGCCAGTTGTACCAGATACCGCCCACCCAGTTACCCACTTGCGAGCCGCAGAACGCCAGGTTCTGGAAGTCGCAAGGGAAGCTGTTGAAGTCCTCCCCCGGCCCAAAGTGGCCGAATTTCACGTCCAGCGCGCCGTCGAAGTACTTCTGTTTGAACCACATCTGGGTCAAGCGCCAGGTCTGGCCGCGTCCCCACACTTCCTGCACCGAGCTGAACTGCCCGGCGCGTGGGTCGCTGATGCGGTCGTTGGACAGGTTGCGACCGCTTCGCTCGGTGATGGCCAGTTTGAATTCGGCATCGTGCCAGCCGAAGATCTTCTGCAGGTCCAAGTGCGCACCCAAGGCGAACTGGTCGCTGTAGCGGGCGGTCTTGTCGTTGTTGTAGCCACCGTGGAGGTTGCTGGCCACTTCGCCAACGTAATCGACGGTGAAGTCGTAGCCTTTTTCCAGCAGCTCGGTGCGGGTGCCGCCCCAATCACCGGTCATCCATTTCGACTCGCTGGAGAAAGCTTCGGCAGCCTGCAGGCCAGTACTGACGGCCATCGCCAGCGGCGCAAGCAACGCCAGTGAGCCCCAGGTGGTAATACGATTGCGCTGTTCCATTGCGTTGCGTCCTCTTTTTCTTATTGATGGTGTAGACGATTCAACGGCCACCGAGGGCAGCCATGTTGTCCTTGACGGTATTGGCGATACGGGTTGCCTGTAGGCGCTCGCCGCTCTGGGCGTCGAACAGCAGCACCCGCGCCGGGTCGAACTGCAGGGCCAGGGTGTCGCCTACCTGGCAGGCCACGTCGGGGGCCAGTCGGCAGCACACCTTGGTCTGGTTGAGTGTCACGAACACCAGCATGTCCGGGCCGGTGGGCTCGGTGACCTGTACCTGGGCGCGAATGCTTGGCCCGCCGTTGCCACCCTCGGCGCCCAGGGCAATCTGCTCGGGACGAATGCCCAAGACGATTTCGCGCCCTTCCAGGCCCAGGTCGGCGCCGGGCAGGGGCAGCTCGCAGCGTGCCTGGCCACTGTCGAGTACCGCATGCAGCTGACCGCCTTGTGCAACCAGCCGCGCCGGCACGAAGTTCATGGGCGGCGAGCCAATGAAGCTTGCGACGAACTGGTTGGCCGGGTCGTTGTAGATCTGCTGAGGCGTACCGAACTGCTGGATGATGCCGTCCTTCATGACAGCTACCTTGTCACCCAGGGTCATGGCCTCGATCTGATCATGGGTGACGTAGACGGTGGTGGTTTTCAGGCGCTGGTGCATCAGTTTCATTTCAGTGCGCATCTCGACCCGTAACTTGGCATCGAGGTTGGACAACGGTTCATCGAACAGGTAGATCTTCGGCCGGCGCGCCAGCGCCCTGCCCATGGCCACGCGCTGCTGCTGACCGCCAGACAGTTGCGCCGGCTTGCGCGCCAGGAGGTGCTCGATCTGCAGCAGCTTGGCCACCCGCGCCACCTCCTCGTCGATGGCGGCTTGGGGCATCTTGCGGATCTTCAGGCCAAATTCGATGTTCTCGCGCACGGTCATGGTCGGGTACAGCGCATAGGACTGGAACACCATGGCGATGTCACGGTCCTTGGGGCTCATGCCGCTGACGTCCTGCTGGTCGATCAGGATGGCGCCACCGGTGATCTGCTCAAGCCCGGCGATGCAGTTCATCAAGGTCGACTTGCCGCAGCCCGAAGGGCCGACCAGGATCAGGAACTCACCGTCCTTGATCGACAGCTGGATGTCCTTGAGGGTATCCGGCAGCCCGGCACCGTAGGTTTTGTTCACGTTGCGAAGTTCGAGCGTTGCCATGACTTACCCCTTAACCGCGCCGGCCGTGAGCCCGCGCACGAAATATTTGCCTGCCACCACGTACACCAGCAGGGTCGGCAGGCCGGCGATCATCGCGGCGGCCATGTCGACGTTGTACTCCTTGGCCCCGGTGCTGGTATTGACCAGGTTGTTCAAGGCCACCGTGATGGGTTGCGAGTCGCCACTGGAGAACACCACGCCGAACAGGAAGTCGTTCCAGATCTGGGTGAACTGCCAGATCAGGCAGACCATGATGATCGGCGTTGACATGGGCAGGATGATGCGCCTGAAGATGGTGAAGAACCCTGCCCCGTCCAGCCGTGCGGCCTTGACCAGGGCATCGGGAATGCTGACGTAGAAGTTGCGAAAGAACAGTGTGGTGAAGGCCAGGCCATAGACCACATGTACCAGCACCAGGCCGGTGGTGGTACTGGCCAACCCAAGCTTGCCCAGGGTGAACGAGGCCGGCAGCAGCACCGTCTGGAACGGCAGGAAGCAACCGAACAACAGCAGGCCGAAGAACAGCTGCGAGCCACGGAAGCGCCACATCGACAGCACATAGCCATTGAGCGCACCAATGGTGGTGGAAATCAGCACCGAGGGCACGGTGATCAGCATCGAGTTCCAGAAATAGCCGCTGACCGTGCCCCAGGCCTTGACCCAGCCAATGGCCGTGATCGCTGTCGGCCAGCTGAGCAGGTTGCCAGTACTGATGTCCTCGGGGGTTTTGAAACTGGTCAGCAGCATCACCACCAGTGGCACCAGGTACAGCACCACGGCGATCAGCAGCACGGCATGGATGGCGAGCCGGCTGGGGCTGAGCGCGGGTTTGTCGACAGGGCTATGCATGGCGTTTGCTCCGCAACTCTGAATACAGGTAAGGCACCAGGATGGCCAGGATCGCCCCCAGCATGAGGATGGCACTGGCCGAGCCCATGCCCATCTGCCCGCGGCTGAAGGTGAAGGCATACATGAACATCGCCGGCAGGTCAGACGAATAGCCGGGCCCGCCTGCCGTCATCGCAGCAACCAGGTCGAAGCTCTTGATGGCGATGTGCGAGAGGATCATCACCGAGCTGAAGAACACCGGGCGCAAGCTGGGCAGCACCACGCGCCAATAGATGCGCGGCAGGCTGGCACCGTCGATCTGGGCGGCGCGGATGATTGAGGGATCAACGCCCCGCAGGCCGGCGAGGAACATCGCCATGATGAAACCCGAGGCCTGCCACACGGCCGCGATCACCAGGCAGTACACTACCCGGTCCGGGTCCAGCAGCCAGTCCAGGCGAAAGCCCTCCCAGCCCCAGTCGCGCAGCAGCTTGTCCAGCCCCATGCCAGGGTTGAGCAACCACTTCCAGGCCGTGCCGGTAACGATCATCGACAGGGCCATGGGATACAGGTAAATGGTGCGGATGAACCCCTCGCGGCGAATGCGCTGGTCCAGCAGCACCGCCAGCAGCACGCCAATCGCCAGGCTGATGGTAATGAACAGCCCGCCGAACACCAGCAGGTTCTTGCTCGCCACCCACCAGCGGTCGTTGTCGAACAAACGCACGTACTGCGCCAGCCCTGCCCACTTGTAGGTAGGCAGGAACGTGGACGTGGTGAAGGACAGCACAAAGGTCCAGAGGATGTAGCCGTAGAAGCCCACCAGCACGATGAACATGCTCGGCGCCAGCACCAGCTTGGGCAGCCAGCGCTGTAGCGCATCCATGGGAGAAGCCCGCAGGCGGGCGGTGGTAGTGGTCATGGTTCACCTCGAAGGCGCTGCTGCGCAGGGCGCGCGGCAGCGACTGTCTTGCTCAGGTTTGAAGGTCGCCTTGGGCGCTACGTGGCACCGGGGTGCGAGGCCGGTGGCCGCGCGAGACTGACGCAGCCACAGGTCGATGGGCCACGCAGCCTGCTTGTCACGCCGGGCCACGATGGCGCAGCGACCCGTCAGGCATCCCCGACACCGGGCCGCATTGGCCAGCCCGTGGGCTACTTGGCCGCTCGGATGGCGGCTGCCAGCTTCTTGGCCGCGTCTGCCGGGTCGGCCTTGGGGTCGTTGATGTAGTTGGTCACCACATCGAAGAAGGCGCCCTGCACGGCCAGCGTCGTGGCCATGTTGTGCGCCATGCTCGGCTGCAGGCCGCCGGTCTTGGCGTCGGCGAGGAAGTCCTTGGCCGAGGTCTGGGCGCACGCATCGAACCCATACTTGCCCATGTCGGCAAGCATGTCGTTGCGCACCGGGATCGAGCCTTTGTTGGTGCTGAACACCTTCTGGAACTCCTCACCCAGCACCTTGCGGGCGATGTCCTGCTGGCCGGCAGCTGTGCCCTCATCGTTCTGCTTGAACACCACCAGCGAATCGATGTTGTACAGGAAGGCCTTCTCGGTGCCGGGGAACGGCACGCACTGGTAGTCCTTGCCGGCGGTTTTCTTGGCCAAGGTCCACTCGCTCTTGGCCCAGTCGCCCATGATCTGCATACCGGCCTTGCCGTTGATGACCTTGGCAGCTTCCAGGTTCCAGTCCTGGCCTTTGCCATCGGGGTCCATGTACGTGGCGACCCGCTTGAGTTCGGTCAGGGCCTTGATCATGTCGGGCCCGGTCAGGGCATCGTTGTCCAGGTCGACCATGGCTTTCTTGTAACCGTCGACACCCATCACCGACAGCACGACGCTTTCGAAGACGGTGCTGTCCTGCCACGGCTGGCCACCGTGGGCGAGCGGGATGATGCCTGCCGCCTTGAGCTTGTCGGCAGCGGCATAGAACTCATCGAGGGTGGCGGGCGCCTTGTCGATCCCGGCCTTCTTGAAGGCTTCAGGGTTGATCCACAGCCAGTTGGTGCGGTGGATGTTGACCGGAACGGCTACATAGTCGCCGTCGTATTTCACGGTGTCGGCGACTTTCTTGTCCAGCAGTGCATCCCACTTTTCCTGCTTGGCCACATCCTTGAGCACGTCGCTGTCGAGCAGGCCGGTTGCAGCCCAATCCTGGATGTCGGGGCCCTTGATCTGCGCGACGCCTGGCGGATTGCCAGCCACCGCTCGGCTTTTGAGCACGGTCATGGCAGTAGCGCCGCCGCCGCCGGCCACGGCGCCGTCCTTCCAGGTGAAACCGTCTTTCTCGACCTGGGCCTTGAGCACATCGACGGCCGCTTTTTCACCACCCGATGTCCACCAGTGCACCACTTCGACGGTGCCCTTGGCATCGGCAGCGTGCGCAGTCAGGGGGAACAGGGATGCCAGGGAGATCGCGGCAGCGAGACGAAGGTAGGAAGTCATTTCTACACCTTATTGTTGTTATGCCGTGCAAGTCGTGCGCTTGCGTTGCATGGAGTCTAAACAGCGTGCGCGCACCGCCAGGTAACGAAGCGATGCGCGAATGTCATCGTTTGGTTACATTCAGGGCCAACCCGCTCGCCAGGCTTCGTGCCAGCGGCAGGCCGGGTAGCAATAGGGCCTGGTAGGCATGGTACAGGTCGGGCTTACCGGGCCATATCGTGCCGGCAGGACGGTTGTCGGCATCGAGTTCGTGGTGCCAACTGCCGCCTTCAAGATCGATGAAATGCTCGGTGATGAAGTCCCAGCAGCGCCGATACCACTGCTCGAAGCGCGCCTGCCCCGTGCGCTGCAACAGGGCTGCTGCGCATGCGCAGGCTTCGGCGTGAACCCAATGCAGCCGGGCGCGTACCCGTGGCTGATCATCCCAGCCGAGGGTGTAGACGAAGCCAGGCTGGCCATCGACGCTCCACGCCTGTGCGCAGGCGGCGTCGAACAGGGCGCGGGCACTGTCGACCAGCCATGGCGGGGGCTGGTGCCCGCAGCGGGCCAGGCTGGCCTCCAGATGAAGCAGAAGCCGCGCCCACTCGAAGGCATGCCCAGGCGTCGTGCCGTAGGGTCGGAAGTGGTCGGCCGGGTGTGCTTGGTTGTAGTCCTTGAGCGGCCGCCAGAAGACGTCGAAGTGTTCCACCACTCGGTAGCCGTTGGCAGCCGCGTGGGCATGGATGATGCGCTCGGCAATGCGCAAGGCGCGGTGCAACCACACTGGGTTGCCGGTGACATCGGCCAGGGCCAGGAACGCCTCGGTCGCGTGCATGTTGCTGTTGGCGCCGCGGTAGGGCTCGGGCATCTGCCAGGCGCGGGCGTAGGCTTCGCGAAGCGCACCTTCCTCCTCGCTCCAGAAATGCCGCTCGATGATGTCGATGGCGTCGCTCAGCAAGGCCTCAGCGTCATCGACGCCCGCCACCACGGCGGAGCTGGCGGCCAGGGCGACGAACGCATGCAGGTACGCATCCTTGCCACTGTCCTGACGGCCGCCCGCCTGGGCAAACCAGCCGCCGTAGCGCGCATCCTTCAGGGGGCCGCGCAGGGCACTCACACCGTGGGCAGCCAGCCCTAGGTGGCCCGGCAGGCCTTGAAGGTGAGCCAGGGCGAAACAGTGGGTCATGCGGGCAGTGGTCAGGGTCTGGGCGCTTGCATCAAGGGCAAGCCTGCCTGCCGCATCCAGGTCACCAAACCCTTCTGCGAGCCGTGCAGCCCTGGCGAAGGCCAGCAACCGCTGCCCCTCGGCCAGCCGCCAGGCGGTGTGCCCCGGAGCTTGGAGCCAGGACACCTGTGAAGAAAGATCATTGTTCATCGCCAGCGAGGTCCTTGCCAGTCGTGTGCCGATTCTAGCCAGCCAGGCCACGTGGGGTGTCACGAACGCGGGCATGATTGTCACGTGCCCGTGACATTTGGCCCTCTGCGCGCAGGTGCACGTTCAACGCGTACAGGTGGGTCAGTCCACGCCCCGTGGCAGGTACAAGGTCACCCGCAAGCCGCCTTCGCGCAGATTGAGCAGGCTGACCTCGCCACCGTGGCTGTGGGCGATGTTGCGGGCAATGCCCAACCCCAGCCCATAGCCTTGCTGATGACCGGCCAGCCGCACATGGGGTTCGAACACCTGCTCCATCTGCTGTTGCGGCACCCCAGGCCCCTGATCATCGACCTGCAGGACGAAGCCTGCCGCACCGTCGATGATACGCAGCCGCGCCCGCTCGCCGTACTTGATGGCGTTGTCGATCAGGTTGCCGATGCAGCGCCGCAATGCCAGTGGCTTGCCCGGATACGGCGCCAGGGCATGCCCTTCGAGTATGATCCTACCGTCTCGCAGGTACGGCTCGGCCAGCAGTTCGAGGATATGATTGAGGTCCACCGGCTCGATGTTCTCGTGAATGTCGGTGTCCTTCACGCATTGCAGCGCACCCTTTACCAGCAATTCCAGTTCGTCCAGGTCCTGGCTGAACTTGGCTTGCAGGTGCTCGTCTTCAAGCAGTTCGACACGCAGGCGAAGCCGGGTGATGGGCGTACGCAGGTCGTGGGAGATGGCGCTGAACAATTGGCTACGCTCGGTGAGGTAACGGCTGATCCGCTCGCGCATGCTGTTGAAGGCCCGGCCCACCTCCACCACCTCGCTGCCGCCGCCTTCGGCCACAGGCGCAACATCGGCGCCCAGTGACAGCTCCCGCGCTGCACGGGCCAGGCGCTTGAGCGGCCAGCTCTGCCATTGCACCAGCAGCCCGATGAACAGCAACAACAATGCCGTAGTCAGGACGATGAAGCCGATCTGCTGGCGCGGCAGACGCTCGGCTTCCAGGCTGGTATAGGGCTCGGGCAACAACGAGGCGATGTACAGCCATTCGCCTTCGGCCAGACGAATCTGGGTGACCAGTACCGGCGGATTGAGCGGTTCGAGGGTGAGCGAATAATGGGCCCATGACCTTGGCAGCTCGTCGAGCTTGAGCCCGCTGTTGAAGATGCGCAGTTCGTCGGGGTCGACGAATTCGACGGAAATGTCCATCTGCGGCCCTAGACGCTCATGCAGCACTTGCTGGAACACCTCCATCACTGCCTGCTTGCGCGGCGTGACAGGCAGCATCTGCATGTCCAGCGGCTTGGCGTTCAGCGAAACGAAAAACCGCGTGCCTCCCATGCTGCGCAACTGGTCGAGCACCATTGGCCGGTAAGCAACGGGCAGCGAGCGAAAGTAACTGACGCTGGCGCTCATCGAGTGGGCCAGGCTGCTGGCACTGGCACGCAGCCCTTGCAACTGGCTGGCGCGCAGCTGGGCCACCCAGATGATGCTCGACAGCCCTTGGGCCAGCAGAACCACCAGCAAGGTCAGCAGCAGCATGCGCCCCAGCAGCGAACGTGGCAGCAGGCGCCACCGCCGCTCAGGGTGCAGTGCAGACATGGGTCGCCAGCAGGTAGCCGCTGCCACGCACGGTGCGGATCAGCCGGGGTGGCTTCTCGGTGTCGCGCAAGCGCTGGCGCAGACGGCTGACGGCCATGTCCACGATGCGGTCCAGTGGCATCGGCTCTCGCCCTCGCGTGGCGTTGCCGATGGTGTCGCGGTCGAGGATCTGCTGGGGGTGGTCCAGAAACAGCTTGAGCAGCGCAAAGTCCGCGCCCGAGAGAATCACCTCCTCTCCGTCGCGGTGGAACAGGCGATGGCTGACCGTGTCGAGCCGCCAATCGTCGAATGCCAGCACCGCCCCACCCGGCGCTGCTTGCCCGAACTCGGCGCGGCGCAGCAAGGCTTTGATGCGGGCCTGCAGTTCACGCGGGCTGAACGGCTTGCCCAGGTAATCATCGGCGCCAAGCTCGAGCCCGATGACCCGATCGGTCTCGTCCGAGCTTGCCGTCAACATGATGATGGGCACCCGCGCATGACGCGGGTGCTGGCGTACCCATCGGCACAGGCTGAAACCGTCCTCGTCCGGCAGCATGACGTCCAGGATAACCAGGTCACAAGCGGTGGTGTCCAGGGCATGACGAAACCCGGCGCCATCGGCCTGGGCATTGACCTGAAAGCCCGAGCGGCTGAGGTAGGTTTGCAACAGTTCGCGAATTTCCTGATCGTCGTCGACCATCAGGATGGATTTGCCGGCAGTGCTCAAGGGGGATGTCCTTTTGTGGTGGCGGGTCTTGTTGCCCGCTGACCTGTGTCGCCTTGCAGGGAGCCCAGGCGCCTAGCCCTGATCCAGCGCTTGCTGCAAGGCCACGCCAGCGCCCAGCAGCCCGGAAAACTCGGCAGTCACCAGCCATACGGGCACGCCTTGGAAGTAACCGCTCATGCAGCCTTTGTCGCCGAAACTGTCGGCGAAACCGCTGCGCAGGAACAGCTCGGCAAAGCGTGGGATCACGCCGCCGACGATATATACCCCACCACGCGCGCCCAGGGTAAGCACGTTGTTGCCCGCCACGCGTCCCAGGAACCGGCAGAATTGCTCGATCACCGCCCGCGCCCGCGGCTCGCCACCCAGGGCCGCATCGGTGATCTGCGCCGGCGAAGTGTGTCGCGGATTTTCACCATCCAGGGCGCAGATGGCCTGGTACAGGCGCACCAGCCCGCCGCCGCTGAGCACCGTCTCGGCACTGACATGGCCGATCTGGCCATGGATGTACTGATGGATCGCCGCCTCTCGGGCATTGCCCACCGGCAGGTCGACGTGCCCGCCTTCGCCTGGCAAGGCATGCCAGTGCTTGCCCCCCAGGCGCAACAGCGAGCCGACACCCAGGCCTGTACCGGGTCCGATGACCAGCGCCGGGCGCAGCGGATCGGCCTGACCTGGGCAGACTTCTCGACACTCACCCTCGCGCAGGCGGGTCATGCCAAGGGCCATGGCGGTGAAATCGTTGATCAGCAACAGGTGCCCGATCTGTAAGCGTTGGCAAAAGGCGGTCCGGCTCAGGCGCCAATGGTTGTTGGTGAAGCGAAACTCATCGCCATCGACCGGGCCGGCCACCGCCAGGCAAGCAGCGGCTACGCCACCCCGCGGTATGGCCAGGGCTTCAAAATACGCTTCGATGGCCTGTTCCGGGCTTGTGTAGTCCTCGGTGGCGAATACCTTCACCTCGTGCAGCTGGTTGTCACGCCATAACGCAAAACGGGCATTGGTGCCGCCGATGTCGCCAACCAGCAGGTCATTCATTTCAGGTTCTCCAGGGCAGAGGTAAAGGCGCTGGCGCCCTGCTCTGCCGGGCTGAACGCCATGCGCATGAAGCCGAACAGCTCGCGCCCGCAGCCCAGGTCATTGCCCTGGGGCGCGGTCGCCAGGTCACGCAGGGCCAGCTCGTCGGCCGATACCATTACCCGCAATGTACCTTCAGCGCCATCGACCCGCACGATATCACCATCGCGCAGCCGTGCCAGCGGGCCGCCGTCATAAGCTTCGGGGCACACGTGAATGGCGGCGGGGATCTTGCCCGATGCACCGGACATGCGCCCATCGGTCACCAGGGCTACCTTGTACCCGCGATCCTGCAGCACGCCAAGGAACGGGGTGAGTTTGTGCAGCTCCGGCATGCCGTTGCAGCGCGGGCCCTGGAAGCGCACCACTGCGACGAAGTCCCGCTCCAGCTCGCCTGCCTTGAAGGCGTCGGCCAATGACTGCTGATCGTGAAAGATGCGCGCCGGCGCCTCGACCACGCGGTGCTCTGGAGCCACGGCGGAGACTTTCATCACGCCACGCCCCAGGTTGCCTTCCATCACCCGCAACCCGCCTTCGGCGGAGAACGGCCGCGCCACGGGCCGCAGGATGCTTTCGTCCAGGCTCTGCTGTGGCCCTTCGCGCCAGACCAGCTTGCCGTCCTCCAGGAACGGCTCCTGGGTGTAGCGACGCAGGCCAGGGCCGGCGACGGTGTTGACGTCCTCGTGCAGCAAACCGGCATCGAGCAGCTCGCGGATCAGGAACGCCATGCCGCCGGCGGCCTGGAAGTGGTTGATGTCGGCCTTGCCGTTGGGGTAGACGTGGGACAGGGTCGGTACCACTTCGGACAGGTCGGCCATGTCCTGCCAGGTCAGCTGGATACCGGCGGCCTGGGCTATGGCCGGAATGTGCAGGGTATGGTTGGTGGAACCGCCTGTGGCATGCAGGGCCACGATCGAGTTGACCAGCGCCTTCTCGTCGACGATTTCGCCCAGGGGCATGAAGGTGCCGCTGGCCTTGGTCATGCGCGTGACCTGTTGCGCCGCCTCGGCGGTCAGCGCGTCGCGCAGCGGCGTGTAGGGGTTGACGAAAGAAGCACCCGGTAGGTGCAGCCCCATCACTTCCATCACCAGCTGGTTGGTGTTGGCCGTGCCGTAGAAGGTGCAGGTGCCAGGGCCGTGGTAGGACTGCATTTCCGATTCCAGCAGTTCCTCTCGGCTGGCCTTGCCTTCGGCATAACGCTGGCGCACATCGGCTTTCTGCTTGTTGGAAATACCCGAGACCATCGGCCCGCCCGGTACGAACACCGTGGGCAAGTGACCAAAGCGCAAGGCCCCCATCATCAGGCCCGGCACGATCTTGTCGCAGATGCCCAGCATCAGGGCCGCGTCGAACATGTTGTGGGACAACGCCACGGCAGTGGACATGGCGATCACTTCACGGCTGGCGATGGCCAGTTCCATGCCCGGCTCGCCCTGGGTGACGCCATCGCACATGGCCGGCACACCGCCGGCGAACTGGCCTACCGAGCCGACTTCGCGCAGGGCCTGCTTGATCTGTTCGGGAAAATGCAGGTAGGGCTGGTGGGCCGACAACATGTCGTTGTAGGCCGAGACGATGGCCACGTTGGCGGCATTCATCAGGCGCAGGGTCTGTTTGTCCTCGCTGCCACAACCGGCCACGCCATGGGCGAAGTTGGCGCATTGCAGGCTGGCACGCATCGGGCCCTCGCTGGCGGCCCCGCGGATCAGCTGCAGGTAGCGTTCGCGGGTGGCGCGGCTACGCTCGACCAGCCGTTGGGTGACCTCAAGGATGCGCGGGTGCATGTACTGGACTCCAGGCTAATTGTAAGGGCGGTTTACCAAGTGATCGTGCCCGGCCGATTGCCGCCTAGGCTCAAAGGACAGGCGCGCACTGCTTCGGTAGGCTCACGATCGAACCGCTCGTTGTAGGTTTAAACAAAATACTGCCACTAAAAAGGCTTGTTTTCTATCTGCAACTGAATAATCTTGTAATTCCAACAACAAAACCGTTTCAGTGAAGCACCTTTGTGCCACAGGTTTGACTCGGACTGCCAGAGGTATCGCCATGACCCTTCGCATCGCCATCAACGGATTCGGCCGCATCGGGCGCAATGTCCTGCGCGCACTCTATACCCAGGGCTACCGCCAGGACATGCAGGTCGTCGCCATCAACGACCTGGGCGACAGCACCATGAACGCCCACTTGCTCAAGTACGACAGCGTGCACGGCACCTTCGAGGCCAGCGTCGAAGCCGACCACGAAAGCCTGACCGTCAACGGCGACCGCATCGCGGTGAGCGCCATTCGCAACCCGGCCGAACTGCCCTGGAAAGCCCTGGCGATCGATGTGGTCTTCGAATGCACGGGGCTGTTCACCGAGCGCGACAAGGCCGCTGCGCACATCGCTGCCGGCGCGGGCAAGGTGATCGTCTCGGCGCCGGCCAAGGGCGCTGATGCCACCGTGGTGTATGGCGTCAACCACGATGTGCTGCGCGCCTCGCATCAGGTCATTTCCAACGCCTCCTGCACCACCAACTGCCTGGCGCCCATCGCCCAGGTGCTGCACCGCGAGTTCGGTATCGAGCAAGGCCTGATGACCACCATCCATGCCTACACCAACGACCAGGTGCTGACCGACGTGTACCACAGCGACCCCTACCGCGCCCGTTCGGCCACCCAGTCGATGATCCCCAGCAAGACTGGCGCCGCCGAGGCCGTGGGCCTGGTACTGCCGGAGCTGGCCGGCAAGCTGACCGGCATGGCCGTGCGGGTACCGGTGATCAACGTGTCGCTGGTGGACCTCACCGTCAACCTCAAGCGCGAAGCCACGGCCGAACAGGTCAACCAGCTGTTCCTCGAGGCCAGCAAGCATTCGCGAGTATTGGGCTATAACGCCCTGCCCCTGGTCTCGTGCGACTTCAACCACAACCCGCTGTCGTCGATCTTCGATGCCAACCACACACGGGCCAATGGGCGCATGCTCAAGGTGCTGGCCTGGTACGACAACGAGTGGGGCTTCTCCAACCGCATGCTGGACAACTGCCTGGCGCTCTGCCGCGCTCAGTAACGGCTGTGCCAGCACGCCCTGACAACTGGTAACAGGTGCTGGGGCATCGAGCTCGTATCGCCGTAGCCGCTCTGCGGCACCGGCGATACTCGCGGCGCCGTTACGATTTGCCTACATTTCGCAGCTTGACCCCAAGCACGGATGATAAGCATTATCATTGGCCGCTTGTCAGGTCAGGTCGCTCCGTGAGTCAGTCCCGGTTCAATTCCGTATTCCTCAGCCAGAGGCCCATCTTGCTGCGCACGCTCCAGCGCATGGTAGGCAACCGTTGCACGGCCGAAGACCTGCTTCAGGAAACCTACTTGCGCGTCTCACGCGCACTGGGCGAGCGTTCGGTCCAGCACATCGAACCCTTCGTCTTTCAGACCGCCCGCAACCTTGCGCTCGACCACTTGCGTGCCCGCCGGGTACAGGCCCGAACCCTGGTCGACGACGTGGCTGACGAGGTAGTGAACAATGTCGCCGTGCCCGCCAGCAGCAACGAGGATGCTGCACATGCCCAGCACCTGCTGCGCCACCTGAGCGAAAGCCTGAAGCAACTGACGCCACGCCAGCAAAGGATCTTCACGCTAAGCCGGCTGCACGGCGCCACCTCTCTCGAAATCGCCCAGCAGCTGGGGGTTTCTGCGAGCACGGTGCAAAAGGAGCTGAAGTTGATCATGGGTATCTGCCTGGGTGTCGCCCAGCGCCTGGACGCCTGACGGGCCGCCGCGATGAGGCCCGCTTGCCACATCGCGCCAGCGCCCTGATCATCTGCGCACGCCCGCTCAAGGACTCACCGTGACCGACAGCCCCGAACATCGCCCGTCACCAACCAGGCCCAATGCGCGTCGTCGTGCCACGGACGAGGCTTTGGCGTGGCTGGTCCGTCTTGAAACCGCCGAGCCCGCCGACCACCTCGCATTCGAAACCTGGCTGCAAGCCGCTCCCGAAAATGCCGAAGCGTTCGTGCAAGCCGAGGCATTGTGGAACGGCGCAGCGCTCAAGCAGGCCGCTGCACAGCTGCAGGGCTACCCATCGCGCCCTCGCGCAGGTCGCCTGCGTCGCCAGTGGAAACCGCTGGCCACCGCTGCCGCGCTGCTGGTAGGCCTGTTCACGTTCGGCAACGTGCCAGTGCGCCTGCAGGCTGATCACCTGACGGTCGCGGGGGAACGCCACCGGGTGAACCTTCAGGACGATGCCCGGGTACTGCTCAATACCCAGTCAGCGTTTGCCAGCGAGCGCAATGACGGGCGGCAGGTCGCCCGCCTGCTGCAAGGCGAGGCATACTTCCAGGTGCCCAAGGGCGCGCCGGCACCGCTCGAAGTGCAAGCCGGCCCTCTGCGCGCCCAGGCACGCGACACCGATTTTGCCGTGCGCCTGCTCGATGGCCAGGCTTGGGTCAAGGTGCAACGCGGCGACGTCGACGTCGACGTGCAAGGGGGCCGCGTCCAACGCATCCGTTTGCAGGCCGGTCAGAGCATTCGCGTCGGGCCCGACGGGCTCGGTGCACGCAGGCAACTGGACATGCGCAAGGACCTGGCCTGGGTCGATGGGCGCCTGGTCTTCGAAAATTGCCCCTTGAGCCAGGTGCTGGCCGAGCTGCGCCGCTATTACCCCGGCTGGATCATCAATCGCAATGAACGGCTGGAGAACATCGCCGTCACCGGCAACTACCGCCTTGACCAGCCGCTTGAGGCGCTACGTGCATTGGCCCATATCACCTCGGCACAACTGCATGAGTATCCAGCGCTGGTCATCCTGAACTGATGCGCCTGCCTTGACCGCTACCAGCCCACCCGCGGCAGCGCCGTACGCCCTGCTGGGCGCCTGGGATTTATTTTTACGCGATACCCCCTCCCTGTCCGTCTCGTCATAGCCAATGCAATTGATTCTTGTTCAATCAAGAACGCACACCCTATGAACAGTTCGCGCGTCAGGGAGCGCTTTCGATGCCCACCAGTCCTATCCGTTCGACCCTACGGCCACGCCTCAAGGGGCAACTGTCCCTGTTTTCACTCGCCTTGCTCGCCACAGGCGCCTGTTCACTCCCCACGCTGGCGGTCGAGCCGGCGTCGGTGAGCACCTCGCGCATGGGCGACTACCACTTCGGCATCGCCCAACAGCCGCTGGTATCGGCCATCAATGCCTTCAGCCAGGTTACGGGCTGGCAGGTGGGCTTCGACGCTCGCCTGGCCGAAGGGGTCGCCTCCCCCGGCATACAGGGTTCACTGCCCCCCGAGCAGGCACTCAAACGCCTGCTACACGGCACTGGCCTGGTCCCGCGGACCATCAGCCACGGCAACGTGGTGCTCGAGCGCCAGTCAGGTCGCGGGGCCATAGCCTTGCAGCAGGTGACCGTCAGCGCCACCCGCAGTGCCCAGGACGTGAGCCAGGTCCCCAGCACGGTCAGCGTGCAGACCCGAGAGCAGCTGGACCGGCAGAACGTCAACACCCTCCAGGACCTGGTGCGCTACGAGCCGGGCGTCTCGGTGGCGGGGACCGGGCAGCGCAGTGGCCTGAACGGCTACAACATTCGCGGTATCGATGGCGAGCGGATACTCACCCAGATCGACGGCGTGGCGATACCGGACAGCTTCTTCTACGGGCCCTACGCCCAGACCCAGCGCAATTATGTCGACCCGGAAATCATCAAGCGGGTGGAAATCCTGCGCGGCCCAGCCTCGGTGCTCTACGGCAGCAATGCCATCGGCGGTGCAGTGAGCTACTTCACCCTGGATCCTGAAGACATCATCAAACCTGGCCGAGACGCTGGCGCGCGACTCAAAACCGGCTACAGCTCAGCCGATGACAATTGGCTGACGTCCGCCACCGTGGCTGGCCGTGAGGGCAGCCTGGACGGTCTGCTGCACCTGAGCCAGCGCAACGGTCACGAAACCGAGAGCCATGCCGATCACGGCGGCGTGGGCCTTGCACGCACCCGCGCCAACCCAGTGGATGCGCGTACCACCAACGTGCTGGCCAAGCTAGGCTGGGACTACGCCGACGACGCCCGCCTGGGCGTGACCTACGAACGCTTCAAGGACGACCGCGACCAGAACCTGCTCAGCGCCGTAGGCGGGCCATTCATCCCGGGCGTTGGTGCCATGAATTCGTACCGCATGCGCCAGGGCAACGACACGATTACCCGCGAGCGCTTCGGCCTGAACCAACGTTTCGGCCTGGACAGCCTGTTCGCAGACGATGTCAGGTGGAGCCTGAACTACCAGATCGCCGAGACGGACCAGCGCACCGACGAGCTGTACGTCGCTTCGGGACGTCAGGTACTGCGCGACCGCCAGACCACCTACAAGGACCGCCAGTGGATCTTCGATGCCCAGCTTGAAAAGGCATTCAGCCTTGGCCAGACCGACCACGCCCTGACCTATGGCACTACCCTCAAGCACCAGGACGTCACCGGGGCGCGCAGCGGTACTGGCACGTGCGTGAATGTGGGCGGCACCTGCCGGGGTATCGGCCAGGACAGCCCGCGCGACGGCCAGGCGCTGGTCAGCGACTTCCCGGACCCAACCATCGATACCTACAGCCTGTTCGTTCAGGACGAGATTCGCTGGGGCAGCTGGACGTTCCTGCCAGGTGCGCGCTACGACTACACACGCATGGCGCCTCACTTCACCGATGCTTTCCTGCGCGGCCTTGATGCCAGCGGCACGGCCCCGGCTTTCCAGGATGACTCAGACAAGAAGTGGCACCGCGTGTCACCCAAGCTGGGGATGACCTATGCCTTCAACGACCACTACACAGGCTACGCGCAATACGCCCAAGGCTTCCGTACGCCCACGGCCAAGTCCATGTACGGCAAGTTCGTGAACCTGGAACAAGGCTACCGCGTGGAGGGTAACCCTGGCCTGCGGCCTGAGCGCAGCAAGGGCCTGGAAACCGGGCTGCGCGGTCGCTTCGATACGGGCAGCTTCGATATGGCGGTCTACTACAACAAGTACCGTGACTTCATTGACGAAGACGCCGTGCAAGGCGCCAACCTCGAGCAGACCTTCCAGGCCAACAACATCAAGCGCGCGACCATCAAAGGCGCCGAGGTCAAAGGCCAGCTCGAACTCGACCAATTCGGCGCGCCACAGGGGCTGTATGCACAAGGCTCCCTGGCATACACCTACGGCCGCAACGACGACAGCGGCCAGCCGCTCAACACCGTCAACCCACTCAAGGGCGTCATGGGCCTGGGCTACACGCAGGGCGACATGGGTGGGCTGCTGAGCTGGACGCTGGTCAAGCGCAAGACGCGGGTCGACGACAGCACCTTCTATTCCCCCGATGGCTCGGCGTCGAAGTTCCGCACGCCCGGCTATGGCGTGCTGGACCTGACCGGCTTCTACAACGTTACCGATGACATCACCGTGAACGCCGGCCTGTACAACCTCACCGACAAGAAGTACTGGCAGTGGGACTCGGTGCGCAGCTATGACGGCCAGGGGGAGGCCGCGGTGACCCAGCCGGCCAACATCGACCGCCTGAGCATGCCGGGCCGTAACTTCGCCATCAACGTGGTGTGGGACATCTGAGGCGCTGGCGCAGCTGAAACCGGGCGGGGTCGCTGTGTTCCCGCCTTGGTTCCTGGCACCCACCCCTGTTCCTGCGGGGTTTTTTACGCCCCCGCCCCTGTTGATTCGTCTTGTATTGAAACGCTTCGCTTTCCAAGGACTGCATCATGAGCAACCGCGCTTCTTCGCGTACCCAACGCCTGAACCTGGTGACCCAGGCGCCCCATGCCGCACTCGACGCCCTGGTCAAATCCCATGCGCCATTCGATAGCCGCGAAAGTTTTGCCCGCTTCGTGGTGGCCCAGTACCTGTTCCAGGCCGAACTGCAGCCGCTCTACAACGACCCGCGATTGATCGCCCTCATACCCGACCTTGCCGAGCGCTGCCGAGCCCATCAGGCCCGCCAGGACCTGGCGGACCTGGACATGCAGGCGCCTGCCGAGCTGCCGGGGGCCGTGCAGCGCCCCAGCATTGCAGAGGCATTAGGCTGGATCTTCGTGTCCGAAGGCTCCAAACTGGGCGCCGCGTTTCTAATCAAGCGGGCGGCGGCGCTGGGCTTGTCGGAGACCTTCGGCGCCCGCCACCTGGGCGAGCCCGCCGGTGGCCGCGCCGAAGGCTGGAAGCAGTTCACGCGAACACTCGATGGCCTGATGCTGTCAGCTGGAGAAGAAGTGGCTGCAGAACACGGCGCCGTCGCAGCGTTCGAGCGCTTTACCGTCTTGCTCAAACAGGCCTATGCCGTGGATGCCGAGCAGGTTTGAAACACTTTCAAAGGCCCCCTGACCGGGGCCGTTCGTTCTAGCAGTGAGCCCATGACCCAACCTGCCCGCTCCAAAATTGCCCGACTGCTGTATGCGATCCTGGCTTACGCAAGCCTGGGGGTGGGCCTGGTCGCCATTGTCATTCCGGGCTTGCCGACCACCGAATTCATTCTGTTGTCGGCATGGGCGGCCACGCGAAGCTCGCCTCGCCTGTCCGCCTGGCTGGAAAATCACCGG
Source organism: Pseudomonas fulva NBRC 16637 = DSM 17717 (assembly GCF_000730565.1). Taxonomy (GTDB): domain Bacteria; phylum Pseudomonadota; class Gammaproteobacteria; order Pseudomonadales; family Pseudomonadaceae; genus Aquipseudomonas; species Aquipseudomonas fulva. The sequence continues at coordinate 56,379 of NZ_BBIQ01000008.1, forward strand.
TTGTTCGGTCCTATTCTGTACAACTGGCGCAACGGCAAGGTGATCCAGCGGCGGGCCAAGGTCAGTGCGACGGTCAGCATGTTGCTCTGCGCGGTTTTGATGCTGGTGTTTCTTGAGCATCACTGGCCGGTGTTCCTGGCCATCGCCGGCATGAGCCTGGGCAACCTGTGGATCTGGTCCCGCCCGGAACGGCCGTTCACAGCCGGCTCACAGGCTCAGCAACCCTGACCAGAGTGCATAGCCTGCCAGCGCCGCCCCCGACAGCACGGCGGCGAAGATCAGTTTCTCCATCAGCGTGAAAAGCGTGAGACCTTGTTCATGCTTGGCCCGCGCAAACAGGATCACCCCCGGTGCGTACAAGAGCGCAGAGAGCAGCAGGTACTTCAGGCCACCGGCATACAGCAGCCAAACGGCGTACACCACCGCGAGCGCGGCCACCAGCAGGTCCTTGCGCCGCCGGGCCGGTTGGCCTGCGTAAGTCTCCCCACGCACGGCCAGCGACATGGCGTAGGCGGCAGACCACAGGTACGGCGCCAGAATCATGGATGAGGCCAGGTAGATCAGGCTGGTATAGGTACCGGCAGATACCAGCGTGATCAGTAGAAAACCCTGGATCATGCAGTTGGTCAGCCACAGTGCATTGGCAGGTACCTGGTTGGCGTTCTCCCTGGCAAGGAAACGGGGCATGGTCTGGTCGCGCGCCGTGGCATAGAGGATCTCGGCACACAGCAGCGCCCACGACAGCAACGCCCCAAGCAACGAGACAGCCAGCCCCAGGCTGATCAGTAACGCGCCCCAGGGGCCAACGATGTGCGACAGAACCGCCGCCAGCGAGGGGTTCTGCAAGCCAGCCAGCTCCGGTTGCGTCATGACCCCAAGGGAGAGGACGTTGACCAGCACCAGCAGGGCCAGCACACCCACAAAGCCAATGACCGTCGCCCTGCCCACGTCGGCCCGGCGCCGTGCCCTGCCCGAATACACGCTGGCGCCTTCGATACCGATGAAGACGAACACCGTCACCAGCATCATGTTGCGCACTTGCTCGAGCACACTGCCGATCGCCGGAGTGCCCTGCCCCCAAATGTCCTGGGTGAAGATATCCAGGCGAAAGGCGCAAGCCGCGATGACGACGAACAGTACCAAGGGCACCACCTTGGCCACCGTGGTGACCAGGTTGATGAACGCCGCCTCGCGAATCCCGCGCAACACCAGAAAATGCACGGCCCATAGCAACATCGAGGCACACCCGATGGCCACTGGGGTATTGCCTTCACCGAACACCGGGAAATAGAACCCCAGGGTGCTGAACAACAGTACGAAGTAGCCAACGTTGCCCAGCCAAGCACTGATCCAGTAGCCCCAGGCCGAAGAAAAGCCCATGTAATCGCCGAACCCAGCCTTGGCATAGGCATAGACCCCCGAATCCAGTTCGGGCTTGCGGTTGGCCAGCGTCTGGAAAACGAACGCCAGGGCCAGCATGCCCACGGCAGTGATCCCCCAGCCAATCAGCACCGCCCCGGCCTGGGCACGGGCCGCCATGTTCTGGGGCAAGGAAAAGATGCCGCCACCGATCATTGAGCCCACGACGAGCGCCACCAATGCCCCCAGCCGGAGTTTCTGTCCTTGTTCGCCCATAGGTCTCCAAATATTTCCTGACAGTCATGCAGTTGTAACAACACACTGTTTATAAAGGCTGGTTTCATTACAGCCGTACTTCCATTTAGCCACTAAGCCATTAACGTCTAAGCGTGCGGTGGTTAAGAACCCCGCAGTTGCCAACCGGTTCACACTATTCCGATAAAAGCATAAATACCCGTAAAAAATTTGCGCTCTGCCCAGAAGCGACTAGTTTCAACCTTCGCAGGCAAAGAGGGATGAAGATGAGCAATACATGGAGGTGCCAGCGTACAAGGCCTGCAGCCATGGCAGTCGGCAGTCTCCAGGAGTTCGGTGAGGTGATTCAACGGCCTTACCTTGCAATGCACTGATCCATATCAGCGTGTGGCCACGGCGTCAGATTTAATCTGAGGCCAACTTTCTCCTGGCAGGAGTTGTTAAATGTCTGATTCTCCCGCAAAACTAAAACTCGGCGCATTAGTTGCGTTGGTCGTCGGCTCGATGATCGGTGGCGGTATATTTTCCCTGCCGCAGAACATGGCCGCCAGCGCCGGCGTGGGCGCGGTACTGATTGGCTGGGCGATCACCGCCGTGGGCATGCTGACCCTGGCTTTCGTATTCCAGACCCTGGCTAACCGCAAGCCTGACCTGGACGGTGGGGTCTATGCGTATGCCAAGGCCGGTTTCGGCGATTACATGGGCTTTTCTTCGGCCTGGGGCTACTGGATCAGTGCCTGGCTGGGGAACGTCGGCTATTTCGTGCTGTTGTTCAGCACCCTGGGCTATTTCTTCCCGGTGTTTGGCGAGGGCAACACGCCGGCCGCGATCATCGGCGCCTCGATCCTGCTGTGGGCCGTGCATTTTCTGGTGCTGCGTGGCATCCGTGAAGCGGCGTTCATCAACCTGGTCACCACGGTGGCCAAGGTGGTGCCGCTGGTGCTCTTTGCGCTGATTTGCCTGTTCGCCTTCCGGCTGGACATCTTCACCGCCGATATATGGGGCACCAGGACCCCTGAGCTAGGCGGTGTGATGAATCAGGTGCGCAACATGATGCTGGTGACGGTGTGGGTCTTCATCGGCATTGAAGGCGCGAGCATCTTCTCGTCACGTGCGGAAAAACGCTCCGACGTGGGCAAGGCCACCGTCATTGGCTTCATCACGGTGCTGTTGTTCCTGGTGCTGGTCAATGTGCTGTCGCTGGGCATCATGACCCAGCCTGAACTGGCAGGGCTGCAGAACCCCTCGATGGCGGCCGTGCTTGAGCATGTGGTCGGCCACTGGGGCGCCGTGCTGATCAGTGTCGGGCTGATCATTTCGCTGCTCGGTGCGCTGCTGTCATGGGTGCTGTTGTGCGCCGAGATCATGTTCGCCGCAGCCAAGGACCATACCATGCCCGCGTTCCTGCGCCGCGAGAACGCCAACCAGGTGCCTGCCAACGCCTTGTGGCTGACCAACGCCATGGTGCAGATCTTCCTGGTGATCACGCTGTTCTCCAACAGTACCTACCTGTCGCTGATCTACCTGGCTACCTCGATGATCCTGGTGCCCTACCTGTGGTCGGCGGCCTACGCCGTGTTGCTGGCGGTGCGCAGTGATACCTATCAACAGGCGCTGGCCGAACGCCGCAAGGACCTGTTCATCGGCAGCATCGCCCTGCTCTATGCCATCTGGCTGCTGTATGCCGGCGGGGTGAAGTACCTGCTGCTCTCGGCGTTGCTGTACGCCCCTGGCGCCATCCTGTTTGCCAAGGCCAAGCGTGAGGTGGGCCAACCTGTCTTCACCCCCGTGGAAAAACTGATTTTCGCAGCCGTGGTCGTCGGTGCCCTGGTGGCAGCCTTCGGCCTGTACGACGGCTTCCTGACGCTGTGACCCCTCTTCGACTCAATGGAGGATTGAAACCATGTCCGCTGAAAAACAGAAATACGGTGTGCATTCAGAAGCCGGCAAGCTGCGCAAGGTCATGGTGTGCTCGCCGGGCCTTGCGCACAAGCGCCTGACCCCGAGCAACTGCGACGAGCTGTTGTTCGACGATGTGATCTGGGTGGACCAGGCCAAGCGTGACCACTTCGATTTCGTCACCAAGATGCGCGAGCGCGGTGTCGACGTGCTGGAGATGCACAACCTGCTGACCGATATCGTGCAGCAACCCGAAGCACTCAAGTGGATACTGGACCGCAAGATTACGCCCGACACCGTTGGGGTGGGCCTGACCAATGAAGTGCGCAGTTGGCTCGAAGGCATGGAGCCGCGCCATCTGGCCGAATTTTTGATCGGCGGTGTGGCCGGCCAGGATCTGCCGCAAAGTGAAGGTGCCGAAGTGGTCAGGATGTACAACGACTACCTGGGCCATTCCAGCTTCATCCTACCGCCGTTGCCCAACACCCAATTCACCCGCGACACCACCTGCTGGATCTACGGCGGCGTCACGCTCAACCCCATGTATTGGCCGGCGCGGCGCCAGGAAACACTGCTCACCACCGCCATCTACACGTTCCACCCGCAGTTCACAGGCGCCGACTTCCAGGTCTGGTACGGAGACCCGGACAAGGACCATGGCCAGTCCACCCTCGAAGGCGGTGATGTCATGCCCATCGGCAACGGCATCGTGCTGATCGGCATGGGCGAGCGGACCTCCCGCCAGGCCATCGGCCAGTTGGCGCAGAGCCTGTTCGCCAAGGGCGCCGTGCATAAAGTCATCGTCGCCGGCTTGCCCAAGTCCCGCGCCGCCATGCACCTGGATACCGTGTTCAGCTTCTGCGACCGCGACCTGGTTACGGTCTTCCCCGAAGTCGTCAACGAGATCGTGCCGTTCATCATCCAGCCCGACGAAAGCCGGCCCTATGGCATGGACGTCCGCCGCGAGCACAAGTCGTTCATCGAGGTGGTGGGCGAACAATTGGGCGTGCGCCTGCGGGTGGTCGAAACCGGCGGCAACAGCTTCGCCGCCGAACGCGAGCAATGGGACGACGGCAACAACGTCGTGGCGCTGGAGCCAGGCGTGGTCATCGGCTACGACCGCAACACCTACACCAACACTTTGCTGCGCAAGGCCGGGGTCGAAGTGATCACCATCAGTGCTGGCGAACTGGGCCGTGGTCGCGGCGGTGGCCACTGCATGACCTGCCCTATCGTTCGCGACCCCATCGATTACTGACGTCCATCACCCAGGCCGTCCCTACCCGGCGGCGGCCCGGCGTTCACCACACCCAGGAGAAAAGTCATGGCGTTCAACATCCACAACCGCAACCTGCTCAGCCTGGAACACCACAGCACCCGTGAGCTGCGTTACCTGCTGGACCTGTCCCGCGACCTCAAGCGGGCCAAGTACACCGGCACCGAGCAGCAGCACCTCAAGGGCAACAACATTGCGCTGATCTTTGAAAAAACCTCCACGCGTACCCGTTGTGCGTTCGAAGTGGCCGCTTACGATCAAGGCGCCAACGTCACCTACATCGACCCGAATTCTTCGCAAATCGGCCACAAGGAAAGCATGAAGGACACCGCACGAGTACTCGGGCGCATGTACGACGCCATCGAGTACCGCGGTTTCAAGCAGGAAATCGTCGAAGAGTTGGCCAAGTATGCCGGCGTGCCCGTATTCAATGGCCTGACCGATGAATACCACCCGACCCAGATGATTGCCGACGTGTTGACCATGCGCGAACACAGCGACAAGCCGCTGCATGACATCAGCTACGCCTACTTGGGCGATGCGCGCAACAACATGGGCAACTCGCTGCTGTTGATCGGCGCCAAGCTGGGCATGGACGTGCGCATCGCCGCGCCCAAGGACCTGTGGCCCCACGATGACCTGGTGCAACGTTGCAAGCAGTACGCCGAGGAAAGTGGTGCCCGCATCACCCTCACCGAAGATGCCAAGGCGGCAGTCAAGGGCGTGGACTTCATTCATACCGACGTGTGGGTATCGATGGGTGAACCCATCGAAGCCTGGGGCGAACGTATCAAGCTGCTCAAGCCCTACCAGGTCAACGCCGAGCTGATGAAGGCCAGCGGCAACCCCAGGACCAAGTTCATGCACTGCCTGCCGGCGTTTCACAACTGTGAGACCAAGGTCGGCAAGCAGATCGCCGAGCAGTACCCGGACCTCACCAACGGCATCGAAGTGACCGACGACGTGTTCGAGTCCCCGGCCTGCATTGCGTTCGAGCAAGCGGAGAACCGCATGCACACGATCAAGGCGATCCTGGTGTCGACACTGGCCGACCTGTAGATCGCCACCTGCCCAGGCGTTGCGGCTGTTAGCCTGCCGCAATAGCCGTCGGGCAGCGGCTCAAGACTTTCGATAAAGGACATTCTTCATGCGTATCGTTGTTGCACTAGGCGGCAATGCCCTGCTGCGCCGTGGCGAGCCCATGACCGCGGAAAACCAGCGCGCCAACATCCGTACCGCCGCCGAGCAGATTGCCAAGATCCACCCAGGCAACGAGTTGGTGATCGCTCATGGCAACGGCCCGCAAGTGGGCCTGCTGGCATTGCAGGGGCTGTCGTACAAGCCGGACGAGGCCTACCCATTGGACGTGCTGGGCGCCGAAACCGAGGGCATGATCGGCTACATGATCGAGCAGGAACTGGGCAACCTGCTGGACTTCGACGTGCCGTTCGCCACCCTGCTGACCCAGGTCGAAGTGGACGCCCAGGACCCTGCGTTCAAGGACCCGAGCAAGTTCATCGGCCCGGTCTACAGCAAGGATGAAGCCCAGCGCCTGGCCGCTGAAAAGGGCTGGGTGGTCAAGCCTGACGGCGACAAGTACCGCCGCGTGGTGGCAAGCCCCAGACCCAAGCGCATCTTCGAAATCCGCCCCATCAAGTGGCTGCTCGAAAAGGGCAGCATCGTGATCTGCGCCGGCGGCGGCGGCATCCCGACTCTCTATGATGAACACCGTAACCTCAAAGGGATCGAGGCGGTGATCGACAAGGACCTGTGCTCTGCACTGCTGGCCGAACAGCTCGAGGCCGATCTGCTGGTCATTGCCACCGACGTGGAGGCGGCGTACATCGACTTTGGCAAGCCAACCCAACGCGCCATCGCCCAGGCCCACCCTGACGAGCTGGACAGGCTGGGTTTCGCGGCAGGTTCGATGGGGCCCAAGGTGCAGGCGGCCTGCGACTTCGCCCGGCACACGGGCAAGGTGGCGGTGATCAGCTCGCTGGCCAACATCGAGCGCATCGTGAGCGGTACCGCCGGCACGCGGGTTTCGACCGCTGCCCCCGGGATCAGCTACCGTTGACACAGTCGGCGGGCCATGTGCCCGCCCAACCTCGTACAGGAGAGCCCATGGCCAAATATGAACCCGGTCACGTCCACATCGAGCGCACTGCGCTCAACAGCAGTGACCACAGCTATGACCTCAAGGTGGACTACGAGGCCTTCACCGACCCCCGTGAAGGCAGGGGCATTCAGTTCCGCATGCAGGGCAGCATCGAGGGCAAGCCGGTCGACGAGGTTTTCTTTCTGCCCAAGGACCAGGTGCTGCCTAGCTTTCTGATGCAACTGAGTCGCCGCGCCCAGGCCTACCTGGCCCCACCGAAGAAGTTCGAGAGCCTGGCTTCACCTCACAGGATCTACGACTGGATGTTCGAAGACATTCGCGCCAAGCTGGACGTGAAGTCCGGTGACCCCATCAAGCCTGAGCATCTGGAGTAGGGCGCTACCCGTCACGAGCAGGGTCAGCTTGAGGCATACTAGCGCCCTACCCGGCCATTTCGTATTGCCCCATGCGTATCCACGTCAGCTTCATCGACCGCGTCGGCATCACTCAGGAAGTCCTGGCGCTGCTCGGTGCGCGCAACCTCAACCTCGATGCCGTGGAAATGGTGCCGCCGAACGTCTACATCGACGCGCCTACCCTCAGCCCCGCCGTACTGGAAGAGCTGCATGACGCCTTGTTCGAGGTGCAGGGCGTGGAGGCGGTGGAGGTGGTCGATATCCTGCCGGGGCAACGCCGTCACCTGCAGCTCGATGCGCTGCTGGCCGCCATGAGCGACCCCGTACTGGCGGTTGACAGGGCCGGCAAGGTGCTGCTGGCGAACCCAGCGCTGGTGGCGTTGTGTGGTCGGGAGTCGGCCGGGCGCTGCGTAGGCGAGTTGTTTGGCGACCCGGGCCTGCTGCAAGTATTGCTCGACAGCAACTTTCACCTGCCCATGCGCGAAATGCAGCTCAATGGCCAGAGCCTGCTGCTCGATGCCATGCCAATCACCCATACCGGCGGCTTGCTGACGCTCTACCCGCCTACGCGGTTGGGCGAACGGCTATCGGCCCTGCGCCATGACCATGCCGAGGGCTTCGACGCTCTGCTGGGCGAATCACCTACCATCCGCACCCTGAAGGCTCGAGCCCTGCGCGTGGCCACCCTGGATGCACCGCTGCTGGTGCATGGCGAAACCGGCACCGGCAAGGAACTGGTGGCCCGCGCATGCCACGCGATCAGCAGCCGTCATGCGGCCCCCTTTCTGGCTCTGAACTGCGCCGCATTGCCTGAGAGCCTCGCCGAGAGCGAACTGTTCGGTTATGCACCAGGCGCCTTCACCGGCGCCCAGCGCGGCGGCAAGCCAGGGCTGATGGAGCTGGCCAACCAGGGCACGGTGTTTCTCGACGAGATCGGCGAGATGTCCCCCTACCTGCAGGCCAAGCTGCTGCGTTTTCTAAGCGACGGCAGCTTCCGCCGGGTGGGAGGCGACCGGGAAGTGAAGGTCAACGTGCGTATCATCAGCGCGACCCACCGTAACCTGGAGCAGATGGTGGCCGAGGGCACGTTCCGCGAAGACCTGTTCTACCGCCTCAACGTGTTGAACCTGCAGGTCCCACCCCTGCGTGACCGCGGCCAGGACATCCTGATGCTTGCGCACTTCTTCATGCAGCAGGCCTGCACACAGATCCAGCGGCCTGCCTGCAGGCTCACCCCCGCCACTCACAGCGCCATGCTGGCTAACCCTTGGCCGGGCAATGTACGGCAATTGCAGAACGTGATCTTTCGCGCCGCCGCCATTTGCGAAAGCAACCTGGTGGACATCGGCGACCTGGACATCGCCGGCACGTCTGTCAGTCGCACCCATGAAGGTGATGTGGCCAGCCTGGAGCAGGCTGTGGGTGATTTCGAGCGTGAACTGTTGCAACGGCTGTACACCAGTTACCCCTCGACCCGATTGCTGGCGGCCCGGCTGCACACCTCACATACCGCCATTGCCCAACGCCTGCGCAAATACGGCATTCCGGGGAAAACCTGAAGTTGTCGGCAAATGCTGCTGTTTTAGTAGACTTTTCCTAGGCGTTCCCCGGATACGTCCTTCCTCACGCCTCGTAGAATGGCGCCAGTGCAATCCCTGCCTGTCACCCCGCAAGACCACCCCAGAGTGGTCAGCGGTCCGTTATGGATTCAACGAGAGTACCTGATGTTCGAACTCGATTTTTACGGCACGCTGGTGGCCGCTTCCCTGGTGCTGCTGCTAGGTCGCGGCCTGGTCGCACGCATAGGTTTTCTGCGTGCCTACAACATTCCTGAACCGGTCGCCGGCGGCTTGGTGGTCGCGATTGCCCTGTTGGTGCTGCGCACCTTCGATGTGCAAGTTCACTTCGACACCTCCCTGCAAACACCTTTGATGCTGGCGTTCTTCGCTACCATCGGCCTGAACGCCGATTTCGCCAGCCTGAAAAAAGGTGGGCGCGCGGTGGTGCTGTTCCTGGCGGTGGTGACCAGCCTGCTGGTGGTACAGAACGCCCTGGGCATCGGTCTGGCCACGGCGCTGGGGTTGGACCCGCTGATGGGCCTGCTGGCCGGTTCGATCACCCTGTCAGGAGGCCATGGCACCGGTGCTGCGTGGGGCGCCACCTTCACCGAAAAATTCGGCCTGGTCTCGGCCTCGGAACTGGCACTGGCCTCCGCCACATTTGGATTGGTACTGGGGGGGTTGATTGGTGGCCCCGTGGCCCGCTTGCTGATCAAGCGGGTCGCTAGCCCTGGTCGCGCCGACAGCACGCCTCAGTTACCTTCAGGCTTCGAGCAGCCGGAGAAAGAACGCCTGATCACCTCGATTTCCGTGATCGAGACGCTTGCCCTGATTGCAGTGAGCCTGTTGACCGGCACCGTTTTGAATGAGCTGCTCAAGGGTACTGCCTTCGAACTGCCAAACTTCGTCTGCGTATTGTTCGTGGGCGTGCTGCTGCGCAATGGCCTGTCAGCCTTCGGCTTTTACCAGGTGTTCGAGCGGGAAGTGTCGGTACTGGGCAATGTGAGCCTGTCGTTGTTTTTGGCCATTGCGTTGATGTCGTTGAAACTGTGGGACCTGGCTGCACTGGCACTGCCGTTCTTCGTGCTGCTGGCGGCGCAGACGCTGCTGATGGCACTGTTCGCCATCTTCATCACCTTCCGAGTGATGGGCCGCACCTACGACGCGGCTGTCCTGTCCGCCGGCCATTGCGGCTTCGGGTTGGGGGCAACGCCGACGGCAATCGCCAACATGCAAGCGGTAACCCAGCGGTTCGGGCCTTCGCACGTGGCATTTCTGGTGGTGCCGATGGTGGGGGCGTTCTTCATTGACTTGATCAATGTGGTGGTGATCAAGGTGTATTTGGCATTGCCGTTTTTTCAGTAAGCAGGCCATGATGGCGTTGCTGAACCGCTAAGGTTAAGACTCCCGCATGATGAGCTGCGGGAGTCGTCTGTTCTGGATTCAAGATGGCTTGAACCCTGGAAGTCCGTGCTCAGCCCGCCACCGTTTCACTTCATCAACCACCGCTTGAGGGGAAAATTGAATCCCGACCCTGTGGGGGCGATAAATTAAGTTCCACTTTGCCGGATGCTGTGCCAAGCGATCAAACTCAAGAACGCCGCGCGTGTGCTCTTTGTCATTAGGAAAGTACTGCGGGTCGCCATGATACAGGGCATACACTAATTGAAAAAACTCTTGTTCAGTGTAATCAGTTATTTCTTTAGGCATGTGTCTATTTTCCGTTTGAGCAAGACTTGCCTGTGACCCGCTGTAGCTTGCCTTTCATTCCAGGCATGCTCTGAGGGCCTGTGGATATCATACCGCCTTTAAAGCCACGGTTAATCAGACATCTTTGAAACCCTTTGCGCCACCTTTTTCACAGCATCGACTACGGATTGTGTTCAATCGTTTATCCTTACTGCACTTGAGTGAACTATTAAATTAGATCCTTGTGAATGTTCTCAAATTACCTCAAACTTCATGCCCCCTGTGGGTGCGAAGGACCCCAAGAATAAAGGACCGGATCTGCATGATAGAAACCGCAGACAAATTCTAGATTTTTTGTCAGGCCAGATAGTTTATTTCGCATGACCTACTGCCCCTGATAAATAAAATTCATATTTCAATAAACTTCAGCAGTAGATTATTAATATCTTTGCTTTAGAAACACTGGCTTTATGATGTATTTCCCATCCCTTGTTTGATTCCCCCAATGCAGGGTGGCTTATTCAAAACAGTGGAACACATGTAGCCGTATCGAATTCAATACACCGTATCTGAATCGCTACACCTCCAACTCCAAGGTGGGCCGAGAGATTAACGGCGTCGTGTAGCAAAACCAACGTTTTATCGTATCGATTTCGTTACGCCGCCTTACTCGATCTTCAGCGAGCTGGCACTCCCTCCCTGCATCCACAGGGCCCAGAGCTAGTTGGCCACGTTATTGCTTACTGAAAACCCACCAGAGCGCGAACCTAATCGCGCCACCCGGTCCACGAGGATTTTTCATGAGCGAGTTGCGTTTCACCGACGACCACGAATGGCTGCGTGTAGAAGCTGATGGCAGCGTCACCGTAGGTATCACTGCCTACGCCCAGCATGCACTGGGGGATGTGGTGTTCGTGCAGCTGCCGGAGCTGCAGCACTATGACAAAGGCAGCGAAGCGTCCACCGTAGAGTCGGTCAAGGCTGCTAGCGGGGTGTACATGCCGCTGTCCGGCGAGGTGATCGAGGTCAACGCCCAACTCGAAGAGCGCCCCGAGCTGGTCAACGAGGACCCGCTGGGCGAAGGCTGGTTCTTCCGCATCAAGCCTGCCGACGCCAGCGCTGTGAGCGCCCTGCTCGACCAGGAGGCCTATGACCGCCTGCTCAACGCCAACGACGACGCCTGAGGAATCACGCCATGACCATCAACCTCGGCACTGCCAATGAGTTCATTGCCCGCCACATCGGGCCACGCAGCGAAGACGAGCAGGCCATGCTCGCCACCCTGGGCTTCGACTCGCTGGAGGCCATGACCGACGCCGTCATCCCCGCCAGCATCAAGGGCACCAGCGTGCTGGGCACGGACGATGGGCACAGCGAAGCGGATGCGCTCGCCGCCCTGAAGGCCATCGCCGGCAAGAACCAACTGTTCAAAAGTTACATAGGCCAGGGTTACTACAACACCCACACGCCCGCGCCCATCCTGCGCAATCTGCTGGAGAACCCGGCGTGGTACACCGCGTACACGCCCTACCAGCCAGAAATTTCCCAGGGCCGGCTGGAAGCTCTGCTCAATTTCCAGACCCTAATCAGCGACCTCACAGGGTTACCGATCGCCAATGCGTCGCTGCTCGATGAGGCAACGGCCGCTGCCGAGGCCATGACGTTCTGCAAGCGCCTGTCGAAGAACAAGGCCAGCAACCGCTTCTTTGCCTCAATGCATTGCCACCCCCAGACCCTCGATGTACTGCGTACCCGCGCTGAACCTCTGGGCATCGAAGTCGTGATAGGCGACGAGCAGACGCTCGACGATGCCAGCCCGTTCTTCGGCGCCTTGCTGCAATACCCCGCCAGCACCGGTGGTATCTTCGATTACCGGGAGGTGGTGCAACGGTTCCACCACGCCAATGCGCTGGTGGCCGTGGCGGCGGACCTGTTGGCCTTGACCCTGTTGACCCCGCCTGGCGAGTTCGAGGCCGATGTGGCCATTGGCAGCGCCCAGCGCTTTGGCGTGCCCCTGGGCTTCGGCGGGCCTCATGCGGCCTACTTCGCTACCCGCGATGCCTTCAAGCGCGACATGCCAGGGCGCCTGGTGGGCGTGTCGATAGACCGCTTCGGCAAGACGGCACTGCGCTTGGCCATGCAGACACGTGAGCAGCACATTCGCCGCGAAAAGGCCACCAGCAACATCTGCACCGCCCAGGTGCTGCTTGCCAACATTGCCAGCATGTTCGCCGTCTATCACGGCCCTGAAGGTCTCACGCGCATTGCCCAACGTACCCATAGCCTGACCGCCATCCTGGCCCAGGGCTTGCGTGCAATGGCTGTGACGGTGGTGGGCGACACGGCATTCGACACCCTGACCCTGGCCACTGGCGATGCCACCCTCGGCCTGCACGAAAAAGCCCGTGCACAAGGCATCAACCTGCGTCAGGTCGATGCCGGCCATGTGGGCGTATCGCTGGACGAAACCACCACTCCGGCGGATGTGCAGGCGCTGTGGCAGCTGCTTGGCGATGGTCAAACGCAACCTGACTTCCAGGCGCTGGCCGCCAGCAGCGGTACGCTGCTGCCCGAGGCCTTGCTGCGCCGCTCGACGTTCCTGGAACACCCCGTGTTCAACCGCTATCACAGCGAAACGGAGTTGATGCGTTACCTGCGCAAGCTGGCCGACAAGGACTTGGCCCTGGACCGCAGCATGATCCCGCTGGGCTCGTGCACCATGAAACTCAACGCTGCCAGTGAAATGATCCCGGTCACCTGGGCAGAATTCGGCAACCTGCACCCCTTCGCCCCGGCGCAGCAGAGCCAGGGCTACCTGCAATTGACGTCGGAGTTGGAGGCCATGCTCTGCGCAGCCACGGGCTACGATGCCGTATCGCTGCAACCTAACGCCGGTTCTCAGGGCGAGTACGCGGGCCTGCTGGCGATCCGCGCCTATCACCGCAGCCGCAACGAGGGGCATCGCGACATCTGCCTGATCCCTTCTTCAGCCCACGGCACTAACCCGGCAACGGCCAACATGGCCGGCATGCAGGTGGTGGTCACGGCCTGCGACGCGCGCGGCAACGTCGACGTTGCCGACCTGCGTGCCAAGGCCATCGAGCACCGTGAACGCCTGGCAGCGCTGATGATCACCTACCCGTCCACCCACGGGGTGTTCGAGGAGGCGATCGGCGAGATTTGCGCCATCATCCACGACAACGGCGGCCAGGTTTACATCGACGGTGCCAACATGAACGCCATGGTCGGTCTGTGCGCACCGGGCAAATTCGGGGGCGATGTGTCGCACCTGAACCTGCACAAGACCTTCTGCATTCCCCATGGCGGCGGTGGTCCGGGCGTTGGGCCGATCGGTGTGAAATCGCACCTGGCGCCCTTCCTCCCGGGCCATGCTGCCCTGGGCACTGCCGAAGGCGTGGTATGCGCCGCACCCTTCGGCAGCGCCAGCATCCTGCCGATCACCTGGATGTACATTCGCATGATGGGCGGCGCAGGGCTCAAACGGGCTTCGCAGATGGCCATCCTCAATGCCAACTACATCGCCCGCCGCCTGGAGGAGCACTACCCGGTGCTGTACACCGGCGGCAATGGCCTGGTCGCCCACGAATGCATCCTGGACCTGCGCCCGCTCAAGGACAGCAGTGGCATCAGCGTCGACGACGTGGCCAAGCGGTTGATCGACTACGGCTTCCATGCCCCGACCATGTCGTTCCCGGTGGCAGGCACGCTGATGATTGAGCCGACCGAAAGCGAATCCCGGGAAGAACTGGACAGGTTCTGCGCGGCCATGATCCAGATCCGCGAGGAAATCCGCGCGGTAGAGGACGGCACGCTGGACAAGGATGACAACCCGCTCAAGAACGCGCCGCACACCGCAGCGGAACTGGTGGGCGAATGGGCTCATGGTTACTCCCGCGAGCAAGCGGTCTACCCGCTGCCTGGCCTGGTGGAAAGCAAGTACTGGCCGCCTGTGAGCCGGGTCGACAACGTCTTCGGCGACCGCAACCTGGTCTGTGCCTGCCCCTCGATCGAAAGCTACCAGGACGCCTGACAGCGCCGGATCGTGAGTGTGTCATTCGCCTGGCGGTCAATGTCCCCGGACATTGACCGAAAACCCATGCAAGGAGTCATCGATGTCCGAAACACTGCTCAAAACCCCACTGCATGCCCTGCACCTGGAACTGGGCGCGCGCATGGTGCCCTTCGCGGGCTACGACATGCCGGTGCAGTACCCCCTGGGCGTGCTTAAAGAGCACCTGCACACCCGAGAACAGGCCGGGTTGTTCGACGTCTCGCACATGGGGCAGATACTGCTCAAGGGTAGCGACGCTGCCAGTGCGCTGGAAACGCTGGTGCCGGTCGATATCATCGACCTGCCCGTTGGCATGCAGCGCTACGCCATGTTCACCAACGAACACGGCGGCATCCTCGACGACCTGATGGTCGCCAACCTGGGTGACGACACGCTGCTGCTGGTGGTGAACGCCGCCTGCAAGGATCAGGACCTGGCGCACTTGCAGCGGCATATCAGCCAACGTTGCGAGGTCCAGCCACTGTTCGATCAACGTGCTCTGCTCGCCTTGCAAGGGCCGGCAGCGGCCAAGGTCCTGCAGCGTCTGGCGCATGAAGTGGCGGACATGACGTTCATGCAGGTGCGACCTGTCACGTTGCTGGGCCACCTGTGCTGGGTCAGTCGGTCGGGCTACACCGGGGAGGATGGTTATGAAATCTCCGTGCCGGTGGCAGGTGCCGAGACGCTCGCCAGAGCGCTGCTCAAGCAGCCAGAGGTCCAGCCGATCGGGCTGGGGGCCCGTGACTCGTTGCGTCTGGAAGCCGGCCTGTGCCTGTATGGCCATGACATGAACGCCGACACTTCACCCGTGCAGGCGAACTTGTTGTGGGCAATGTCCAAGTCGCGCCGGGCCGATGGTGCGCGTGCTGGGGGCTTTCCGGGCGCACAGGCCATCTTCGATCAGCAACGTGAGGGTGTGAAACGCAAGCGGGTCGGTTTGCTGCCCCAGGAACGCACGCCTGTACGCGAAGGCGCCGAGATTGTCGATGCAGAAGGCACCTCGGTTGGCACCATCTGCAGTGGCGGCTTTGGACCCACACTCAGTGCCCCTGTGGCGATGGGTTATGTGGACACCGAACAGTCCGCACTGGACACGCTTCTATATGCACTCGTGCGTGGAAAGAAGGTGGCCTTGAAAGTCAGTAAAACCCCATTCGTTGCGCCCCGTTACTATCGCGGTTGAGGCAGACTCATCAGCGGCGTGGCAACGTTCGGCATCTTCGTTTGCGAACGTTGCCCGCGCCACTGCGAACATGGCGCCAGGCCAGGCACCATGCACTGTTCGGCGGTTTGGCCGCTGGTTGTAAAACAGTCACTTTCCACCCGCTGGAAGGCTTGTTTTTCGCTCGGCAGTTGGCGTAGAGTCAACGCACTGTGTTTGCATGGGTCGCAACAGTTCGTGACCTGGGCCAGTAGCCGCAATCTGCTACAACCCGTTCGACGTCTCTTACTTTCCTGCAACCCAGCCCAGTACTCTTTTGCTTGTTTGAAAGCGAAAGAAAACTGTCATCCAAACCTAAGTTTCATAGGAAATAAGATTATGTCTACCCGTCAGAACGGTATCGTCAAGTGGTTCAATGACGAAAAAGGCTACGGCTTCATCACCCCAGAAAGCGGTGCTGATCTGTTCGTGCACTTCCGCGCCATCGAAGGCAACGGCTTCAAAAGCCTGAAAGAAGGCCAGAAGGTCACTTTCGAAGCCGTTCAAGGCCAAAAAGGTATGCAAGCTGACAAGGTACAGGTTGCTGAATAAGCCTTGTCACCTTCCAAAAAGCCCCTGCTCAGTGCAGGGGCTTTTTTTTGCCCGTAGAATGGCGCCTTTGCATGATGGAGCTGTTCTGCATGTCCAAGCCTGTGCTGCTTCCCCAAGGTGATTTCCCTCCGGTCGGCCTGGGCAGGCGCCTGGCCGCGGTGTTCTATGACTTTTTACTGTGTACGGCCCTGCTGATCGTCACTGCGGGCCTCTACAAGATGGTCCAGATGGCGATCATCGGCCAACAGCGTATGCGCGAACTTACCGAAGCAGGCGCGCTCGACGGCGACCCTTTGCTGTCCACGGTGCTGCTGTTCGTGCTGTTCGGTTTCTTCGCCAAGTTCTGGACCCATGGCGGGCAGACGCTGGGCATGCAGGTCTGGGGCGTGCGTGTGCAGAACGCCGATGGCTCGCCCATCACGCTCTGGCAGGCGCTGTTGCGGTTTGTCGTTTCCATTGCCTCGTGGCTGTGCCTGGGACTGGGTTTTTTCTGGGCCCTGATCGACAAGCGCAAACGCAGCTGGCATGACATCTACTCCGAGAGCCAACTGGTTCGAGTCCCCAAGCCGAAGAAATGAGCGCTCTACTCAAGCGGCAGCGGCCATGAAACACAAGGGGCCGCAATAGCGGCCCCCAGGGTCAAGCACGCAGCCATGGGGCTGCGCAGCAGGCTTATCCAGCGCGGCGCAACAACCACAAGCCTGCCACGGCACAGATGCCGGCTGGCAGCACCACCGCAAGCAACGGCGGGAAGCCGAACACCTGGCTGGATGGGCCCAGCAGGTCCTGAGCGATACGGAACACGAAGCCCACCAGCACGCCGGTGAAGACACGCTGACCAAGCGTCACCGAGCGCAGCGGGCCGAAGATGAACGAAATGGCCATGAGTACCAGGGCTGCCGTGATGGCCGGTTGCAGGACCTTGGTCCAGAACGCCAGCCAGTAGCGGGCATTGTTCAACCCTTGGTCGGACAGGCAGTGGATGTAGTCCCACAGGCCGGTGATCGACAGCGATTCAGGCGCCAGCACCACCGTGTTGAGCAACTGCGGCGTGACCGACACATCCCACTGTTCTTCAGGGTTTTGCACGACTTCGGTACGGTCACCATGGAACAGCGTGGTGCGCACATCGGTCAGCAGCCAGTGATCGTTTTCGTAACGCGCCCGGCGCGCGAAGCTGGAGCTGATGATCTTGCGCTGGTCGTCGAACCGGTAGCGGGTCACACCCAGCAGAAGGCCGTTGGGCTGCACGGAGTTGATGTGCACGAACTCCTCGCCCTGCCGGTGCCACATGCCGCGCTTGGAGCTTTGCGCTTCACCGCCACCCTGGGCGAGGGAGCGATCGGCCTGGGCTTTGTTTTCGGTAACCGGTGCCACGTACTCGCCGATCAGCAGGCCAACCAGCATCAGCACCAGCATTGGTTTCATCACCGCCCAGACGATGCGACCGATCGACACCCCAGCAGCGCGCATGATGGTCAGCTCGCTGCTGCTGGCCAGCGTACCCAGGCCGATCAGGCAGCCGATGAGCGCGGCCATCGGCAGCATGTCGTACAGGCGCCGCGGTGCGGTAAGCAGCACGTACTTGCCTGCTTCGAGCACCGTGTAGGTATCGCTCAGGTCGCCCATTTCGTCGATGAAGGCGAACAGCGAGGCCAGCCCCAGGATGATGCCCAGGACAGCCAGAATAGCCACCAGCACGCTTTGGCCGATATAACGATCGAGCTTAGCCACGGGCCACCTCCGCACGACGGGCTGCGCGCTTGAGGCGAAGAGGTTCCCAGTACATCAGGCCCAGGCCGATGAGCAGGAACAGCCCATGCACCCACCACATGCCAAGGGCGATGGGCAGCTTGCCCTTCTCGAGTGCACCGCGCACGGAAATCAGCATTGTCAGGTACGCCATGTACAGGAGGATGGCTGGCAGCAGCTTGAGGAAACGCCCCTGCCGAGGATTGGCCCGTGACAGCGGCACGGCGAGCAGGGTCACGATGAACACCAGGATCGGCAGTGACAGACGCCATTGCAACTCGGCGCGTTCACGCAGGTCCGTAGCGCCGAATAGTTGGGTAGTGGGAATGGCCTCCCGCTCGGTGACCTCCTCGCTGACTTCAGGCTTGGGCAACAACACGCCATAGGTGTCGTACTTGATGGCGCGGTAGTCGGCCTGGCCTGGGTTGCCGTCGTAGCGGTAGCCGTTTTCGAGCACCAGATAACGGTTGCCATCGGCCTGGATTTCCTGGTGCCCGCGCTCGGCCACCAGCACCGACGGGGCGCGGTCCTTGGTCTTGTCCTGGTTGAAGCGTTTTTCGGAGATGAACACGCCGCCCAGGTTTACCCGGTCATCTGAAAGCTGCTCGGTGTAGGTCACCCGCGAACCATCGCGCAGGGTCTGGAAGCGGCCCGGCACCAGGGTGTCGAATTCGGTCAGGGCATCCTGCTGGCTGATGATCTTCTGCACCTGGGCCACGCCCAGGGGTGCAAGGCTCAGGCTCAGCCAGGCCACCAGCAGGGCCACCAGCGCTGCAGGCGCCATGGTCATGGCCAGCAAGCGCTGCTGGCTCATGCCGGTGGCCGACAGCACGGTCATTTCGCTTTCCAGGTACAGCCGGCCATAGGCCAGCAGAATACCCAGGAACAACCCCAGCGGCAGGATCAGTTGCAGGAAGCCCGGCAGGCGGAACCCCATGATCAGGAACAGAACGCCAGGGTCGAGCACCCCCTGTGCAGCCTGGGCCAGGTATTTGATGAAGCGCCCGCTCATGATGATCACCAGCAGCACGGCGCTGACGGCGCTCAAGGTCACCAGGACCTCGCGGGAAAGATAACGAAAGACGATCAAACCAGACACTCCTGGGTTGTCAGCACGGACTGCCAATCGATGGCACCAGACGATGACTTAGTACATCCAAGGCCAATGCTGGTTCGCCCAAGGCGAACCTCCATATAAAGTGCGCGCATTATCCTGTGATTGACCGCGCCTGTCACTTGGCCGCGCATCGCACAGCACGCCGGGGTTGTCAGCACGCCGGCCGCAGGCTCAAACTGGCAGCTTTTCCACTGGCCTGCCACTGCGCAGCCAGTCGCGTTCCAAGCGCCGGCCAGCACGGCGCCACACGTATCGATCATTCGGGGACCCTGAGATGGAACTGGTTGTAAAAAGCGTAGCCGCTGCATCGCTCAAGACCGCAACGCTGGTCATCCCAGTCGGTGAAAAACGTGCCTTGGGCACCGTGGCCCAGGCCGTGGACCTGGCAAGCGAGGGCGCCATCAGTGCGGCGCTCAAGCGTGGCGACCTGGTGGGCAAGCCTGGCCAGACGCTGCTGCTGCACGCCGTTGCAGGCCTGAAGGCCGAGCGTGTGCTGCTGGTGGGTAGCGGCAAGGACGAGGCACTGGGTGATCGCACCTGGCGCAAGCTGGTGGCCAGCGTTGCCGGCGTGCTCAAGGGCCTCAACGGTGCCGACGCCGTTCTGGCACTCGATGACATTGCGCTGAGCAACCGCGATGCAGGCTATGGCAAATATCGCCTGCTGGCCGAAACCCTGCTCGACGGCGAGTACGTGTTCGATCGTTTCAAAAGCCAGAAAGCCGAGCCTCGTGCGCTGAAAAAAGTCACCCTGCTCACCACCAAGCTCGGCCAGGCCGACGTGGAGCGCGCCGTGCGCCACGCCAATGCCATCGCCACTGGCATGGCCTATACCCGTGACCTGGGCAACCTGCCGCCCAACCTGTGCCATCCAAGTTACCTGGCCGAGCAGGCCAAGGAGCTGGGCAAGGCGCACAAAGGCCTGAAAGTCGACGTGCTGGACGAGAAGAAGATCAAGGACCTGGGCATGGGCGCGTTCTACGCCGTCGGCCAGGGCAGCGATCAACCTCCGCGCCTGATCGTGCTCAACTATCAAGGCGCCAAGAAAGGCGACAAGCCTTTCGTGCTGGTGGGCAAGGGCATCACCTTCGACACTGGCGGCATCAGCCTAAAGCCCGGTGCCGGCATGGACGAGATGAAATACGACATGTGCGGCGCAGCCAGCGTGTTCGGCACCCTGCGTGCGGTGCTGGAACTGCAGCTGCCCATCAATCTGGTGTGCTTGCTCGCCTGTGCCGAGAACATGCCCAGCGGCGGCGCCACTCGCCCCGGTGACATCGTGACCACCATGAGCGGCCAGACCGTTGAGATTCTCAACACCGACGCCGAAGGTCGCCTGGTACTGTGCGATACCCTCACCTACGCCGAGCGCTTCAAACCCCAGGCGGTGATCGATATCGCCACGCTTACCGGCGCCTGCATCGTCGCCCTGGGCAGCCACACCAGCGGTCTGATGGGCAACAACGACGCGCTGGTCAGCCAACTGCTCGAGGCGGGCAAGCGTGCCGATGACCGCGCCTGGCAATTGCCGCTGTTCGACGAATACCAGGAACAACTGGACAGCCCGTTCGCCGACATGGGCAACATCGGCGGCCCGAAAGCCGGCACCATCACCGCCGGTTGCTTCCTGTCGCGATTCGCCAAGGCCTATGACTGGGCGCACCTGGATATCGCCGGTACCGCCTGGATCAGCGGCGGCAAGGACAAGGGTGCCTCCGGTCGCCCGGTGCCCTTGCTGACCCAGTACCTGCTGGACCGCGCTGGCGCCTGACGGCAACCGCCGGCAGTGCCTCGGGCATTGCCGGCTGACGGAACCCACATGAGCAAAGTCGACTTCTACATACTGCCTACCGATTCGCTGGAGGCGCGCCTGGATTTCGCCTGCAAGCTGTGCGACAAAGCCTGGCGGCTCGGCCATCGCGTCTACCTGCACTGCCAGGATGAGGATCAGCGTGCCGCTTTGGACACGCGTTTATGGGCATTCAGGGGCGAAGCCTTCGTGCCCCATGACCTGGCAGAAGATCACGCCGATGCGAGCGTGGCGCTTGGCGTCGGTGATCACGCCCAGGGGCACCAGGACTTGTTGATCAACCTGGGCGCCGATGTTCCCGGCTTTGTCAGCCAGTTCGAGCGGGTTGCCGAGATCGTGGTTGAAGAGGCAGCGATCCGCCAATCGGCGCGTGAGCGATTCCGTTTCTACCGTGAACAAGGCTATGCTCTGCAAGACCACCGCTTACAGCGATTTTGATGACGATGGACAAGCACGCTCCCCTGCCCGGCTCTACCCACCTGCTCGACGATCTTGAGTCGATTCGCCAATTGCTTGGCGATGCCGACCTGCAACCGCCTTTGCTCACCGACACGGTGGAGCAGGTGCCTGCACGCGTTGACGCCGCTGCCGATCCGGCTGCCAGCGACACCGCCCAGGACGACCCGCAGGCACGTCGCCAGGACACCCTGCTGCACCTTGAAAGCGAACTGCGCGCTGCAGCGCAGATGATCATGCAGGATGTGATCAACGACTTTACCCCGCACATCGAAAACGAGATCAAGCGTCGCCTCGATGCGCGCATCGAGCGGTTGATCAAGCGTTCGGAGTGAAGGGGCTACCGGGCACCTGCTCTTCACCCGCCTGCAAGCTACTGCTCCTACTGGCGAAGCTGTAACGTTCTGCTGCGGCGCAGGACGCTTGCCGTCACGCGGCTGTCTTTCCCCGCACCGGGCAAACCCGCCCAGCAGCCGCTTGTCGCCTGCGCCCTCCGGCTTGGTTATACTTCCCGGCTTTCCCGAATAAATGCACAGGGTCCCGCCGCGCATGGATAAGACCTACCAGCCGCACGCCATCGAAACTTCCTGGTACAACACCTGGGAAGCCGAAAACTATTTCGCTCCACAAGGTGCAGGCGAGTCCTACACCATCATGATTCCGCCGCCGAACGTGACCGGCAGCCTGCACATGGGCCATGGTTTCAACAACGCGATCATGGATGCCCTGATCCGCTTCCGCCGCATGCAGGGTCGCGACACCCTCTGGCAGCCTGGTACCGACCACGCGGGCATCGCCACGCAGATGCTGGTCGAGCGCCAGCTTGAAGCCAAGGGCCTGAACCGTCATGACCTGGGCCGCGAACAGTTCCTGGAAAAAATCTGGGAGTGGAAAGACCAGTCGGGCGGCAACATCAGCCGGCAGATTCGTCGGCTCGGCTCCTCCGTGGACTGGAGCCGCGAGCGCTTCACCATGGACGATGGCCTGTCCGAAGCGGTCAAGGAAGCGTTCGTGCGCCTGCATGAAGACGGCCTGATCTACCGGGGCAAGCGCCTGGTCAACTGGGATACCAAGCTGCACACCGCCATTTCCGATCTGGAAGTCGAGAGCCACGACGAGAAAGGCCACCTGTGGAACCTGCGCTACCCGCTGGCCGACGGTGCCACCACCGCCGAGGGGCTGGATTACCTTGTGGTCGCCACCACGCGTCCGGAAACCCTGCTGGGTGACGCTGCCGTCGCGGTCAACCCCACCGACGAACGCTACCAGGCCCTGATCGGCAAGTTCGTCGAGTTGCCGCTGGTTGGCCGTCGCATCCCTATCGTTGCCGATGACTACTGCGACCCTGAGTTCGGCACCGGTTGCGTCAAGATCACCCCGGCCCACGACTTCAACGACTATGAAGTCGGCAAGCGTCATAACCTGCCGCTGCTGAACATTTTCGACAAGAATGCCGTGGTGCTGCCAGCAGCCCAGGCATTCAACCTCGATGGTTCGCTCAATGACCAGGTAGACACCGCCCTGCCGTCCCAGTACGCCGGCCTCGATCGCTTCGTTGCACGTAAGCAGATCGTTGCCGACCTGGAGGCTCAGGGCCTGCTGGTCGGCATCGACGACCATGCCTTGAAAGTGCCCAAGGGCGACCGCTCGGGCACCATCATCGAACCGTGGCTGACCGACCAGTGGTACGTTTCCACCAAGCCGCTGGCCGAGCCTGCCATCGCTGCGGTCGAGGATGGCCGTATCCAGTTCGTGCCCAAGCAGTACGAGAACATGTACTTCTCCTGGATGCGCGACATTCAGGATTGGTGCATCAGCCGGCAGCTGTGGTGGGGCCATCGCATCCCGGCCTGGTACGACGAGGCGGGCCGGGTCTATGTCGGGCGCAACGAGGAGGAAGTGCGCAGCAAGCACGGCCTCGGCGCGGACGTGAACCTGCGCCAGGATGACGACGTGCTCGACACCTGGTTCAGCTCGGGCCTGTGGACCTTCTCAACCCTGGGCTGGCCGGAGCAAACGGAGTTCCTCAAGAAATTCCACTCCACCGATGTGCTGGTCACCGGCTTCGACATCATCTTCTTCTGGGTTGCGCGCATGATCATGTTGACCATGCACCTGATCAAGAACGAGGACGGCACGCCCCAGGTTCCGTTCAAGACCGTGTACGTGCACGGCCTGGTGCGTGACGGCCAGGGCCAGAAGATGTCCAAGTCCAAGGGCAACGTGCTGGACCCACTGGACATCGTCGACGGCATCACCCTCGATGCCTTGCTGGAGAAACGCACCAGCGGCATGATGCAGCCCAAGCTGGCCGAGAAGATCGCCAAGCAGACCAAGGCCGAGTTCCCCGAGGGTATCGCCAGCTACGGTACCGACGCCCTGCGTTTCACGTTCTGCTCCTTGGCCTCGACCGGTCGCGACATCAAGTTCGACATGGGCCGCGTCGAAGGCTATCGCAACTTCTGCAACAAGATCTGGAACGCCGCCCGCTACGTGCTGGACAAGGGTGAGGACTGTGGGCAGAACGGCGAGGCCTACGAGCTGTCGCTGGCCGACCGCTGGATCATCTCGCAGCTGCAGCGCACCGAAGCTGAAGTGACCCGTCAGCTCGAACAGTTCCGCTTCGACCTGGCCAGCCAGGCGCTGTACGAATTCATCTGGAACCAGTACTGCGACTGGTACCTTGAGCTTTCCAAGCCAGTGTTGTGGGATGAGCAGGCCCCTGTGGAACGCGCCCGTGGCACGCGCCGCACCCTGGTTCGCGTGCTGGAGGTGGCACTGCGCCTGGCCCACCCGTTTATGCCGTTCATCACCGAGGAAATCTGGCAGCGCATTGCACCGTTGGCCGGCGTCGAAGGCAAGACCATCATGCTGCAGCCCTGGCCTCAGGCCAATGACGCCCGCATCGACGTGGCCGCCGAAGGCGACATCGAGTGGCTCAAGGAGCTGATGGTCGGCTTGCGCAACATTCGCGCTGAAATGAACATCGGCCCTGGCAAACCCCTGCCGCTGTTCCTGAAGAACGCCAGCGCCGACGACCAGCGCCGCCTGCAGGAAAACGAAGCCTTGCTCAAGAAATTGGCCAAGGTCGAATCGTTCACCGTGCTGGGCGACAACGACGAGGCGCCATTGTCCGCCACGGCGCTGGTGGGTGACCTTCAGGTGCTGGTACCGATGGCCGGGCTGATCGACAAAAATGCCGAACTGGCTCGCCTGAACAAGGAAATCCAGCGCCTGCAAGGCGAAGTGGCGCGCGTGGGCGGCAAGCTGTCCAACGCCGCGTTCGTCGACAAGGCACCGCCTGCCGTCATCGAGAAGGAGCGCGCCAAGCTGGCCGAGTCCGAGCAGGCGTTGGCGAACTTCACCGAGCAGCATGCGCGGATTGCAGCGCTGTAACCTGACCGTGCAGTGCTGACTGACGAGGGCTCAGCCCTCGTTCGCGGCCAGCCCCGGGGCAACCGGGCCGGCCGCGACCGGGCCGTCCAACGGTCTGGGGGCCAGCACCTGCAACACCGGACCCGAGCATGACCCAGAGCAAACCCACCCTGCACCCGCGTAACCGCCATCAAGGGCGCTACGATTTTCCCAGCCTGATCAAGGCACACCCTGATCTGGCGCGCTTCACCCTCACCAACCCCCATGGCAAACCCAGCATCGATTTCGCCAACCCCGAAGCGGTGCGAGTGTTCAACCGTGCCCTGCTCAAGGCCCAGTACGGGATCCAGCATTGGGACATCCCCGCCAACTACCTGTGCCCGCCGATTCCAGGTCGCGCCGACTACCTTCATGTGGCCGCCGACCTGTTGGCTGCCGATAACGCAGGCCAGCTCCTCAAAGGCGCTCAGGTGCGCGTGCTCGACATCGGCGTGGGTGCCAACTGCATCTACCCGCTGCTGGGCCATAGCGATTACCGCTGGCGCTTTCTGGGCTCGGACATCGATCCGGTAGCATTGGCGTCGGCCAAGGCGATCATTCAGGCCAATGGCTTGGACAAGGTCATCAACCTGCGCCAGCAGAGCAACCCTGCGCATATCCTCAGCGGCCTGCTCAAGGACGACGAGCGCTTCGACCTGACCCTGTGCAACCCGCCCTTCCATGCCTCACGCGAAGAAGCCACCCGTGGCAGCCAGCGCAAATGGAAGAACCTGGGCAAACAGGACCCCAAGCGCAAGCTGCCCGTGTTGAACTTCGGTGGCCAGAACAACGAACTGTGGTGCGAAGGCGGTGAAATCCGCTTCGTCACCCAACTGATCAACGAGAGCGCGCAATACGCCAGCCAGACACTGTGGTTCACCAGCCTGGTGTCGAAGGCCAGTAACCTGCCGGCACTGGAGGCAGCCTTGAAAAAGGCGGGGGCCGCGGCTGTGCGCGTTGTCGAAATGGGCCAAGGACAGAAACAGAGCCGCATGCTCGCCTGGAGCTTCCATGACGATGCTGCGCGCCAGGCATGGCGCGCCAAGCCCATTTCACAGGCATGAAAAAACCGCGCTCGGGTAACCCGGGCGCGGTCAGGTCACTGCATCGACAATTACTTGTTGATGGCGTCGGTCAGCACTTTGGCCGGTACGAACTTGACGACTTTCTTGGCAGCGATTTCGATGGCAGCGCCAGTCGAAGGGTTGCGGCCGGTACGGGCAGGACGCTCGGAGACTTTCAGCTTGCCGATGCCTGGCAGGGTGATTTCAGCGCCGTTTTCCAGTTGGTCGGCAACGATCTGGCCCAGTTGCTCCAGAGCGTTCTTGGCGGTGGCTTTAGGCGCTGCGATCGATTCGGCGATGTCGGCAATCAGTTGGTCTTTGGTCAATGCCATGGTGGTGTTCCTTCCCTATCAAATTCGATGGTTATGCAGCGAACGACGACGTTATCGGGCCAGCCCCGACGAGATTGGAGGGCCGCGCCAATTGGGTATGTAGATACGCAAATCAGCGTTTGGTTCGACACGCCGAGCGCGTACTGCAGCAATGCGCCACAACAGGGGCGCAAGACGGCGCAAAACTACCACAGCAGCGGATAAATATCCGCTGCCACCCCTGATTTAATGCAGGTTTTCAGGCCTTGATGATGAAAAGACCGCAGATTTGAGTAAAAAACCGCCAACCTGCGATTCTGCTTCGATCCGCCCACTGAATCACCCAGCGTCTGAGGTAAACTTCAGTGCTTTTGTACCTGTCCGAGACTCCCCATGCCAATCCGACATTGCATCGTTCACCTGATCGACAAAAAGCCCGATGGCAGCCCTGCCGTATTGCACGCACGTGACGCCGAGCTCGCGGCCTCGGACGCCATCGAGAACCTGCTAGCCGACCTCAATGACAGCTACAACGCCAAACAAGGCAAGGCTTGGGGGTTCTTCCACAGCGAGTCCGGCGCTTATCCGCTCAGTGGCTGGCTGAAACAGTACCTAGAGCAGGAGCAGGATTTCACCGCCTTCAGCCGGCAGGCTGTGGAGCATCTGCAAAAGCTGATGGAAGAGTCCAATCTGTCCACCGGCGGGCACGTTCTGTTCGCGCATTACCAGCAAGGCATGACCGAATACCTGGCCATCGCATTGCTGCACCACAGCGAAGGCGTTGCCGTGAACGCCGAGCTCGATGTCATGCCTTCGCGGCACCTGGACCTGGGTCAGTTGCACCTGGCAGCACGCATCAATCTTTCGGAATGGAAGAACAACCAGAACTCCAAGCAGTACATCTCGTTCATCAAAGGCAAGAACGGCAAGAAAGTCTCGGATTACTTCCGTGACTTCATCGGTTGCCAGGAAGGTGTGGACGGGCCGGGCGAGACGCGCACGCTGCTCAAGGCGTTCAGTGACTTCGTGGAAAGCGAGGACCTGCCTGAGGCCTCTGCCCGCGAAAAGACCCAGACGCTGGTGGACTACGCCACCACGCAGACCAAGTTGGGCGAACCGGTGACGCTCGAAGAACTGTCCAGCCTGATCGATGAGGATCGGCCCAAGGCGTTTTACGACCATATCCGCAACAAGGACTACGGGTTGTCACCGGAGATTCCTGCCGATAAGCGCACCCTCAACCAGTTCCGTCGCTTCACCGGCCGTGCCGAAGGGCTGTCGATCAGTTTCGAGGCGCACCTGCTGGGCGACAAGGTGGAGTACGACGAAGCTGCTGGCACCTTGATAATCAAAGGTTTGCCCACGACGCTCGTGGATCAGCTCAAGCGTCGCAAAGACTGACCGCACGGCATGCAGGTTCGGCGTTGTAGGAGGACACCAGTGCCTCTTTCGCCGACTTGCGCAGGCGCTTGACCAGCCTTTCCTGGCGCAAGGCTTCGCTTTTGTCTGGCCACCGCTCCATGTAGACCAGGGCCTGGGCTGGGCTGCTTTTGAAAAAGCGTGCCCCCTGGCCTTTGCGGTGCGCCTCGAAGCGCCGCCGCGGGTCATCGCTAATGCCACAGTAGAGCGCGCCATTGGCCGCCCTGACCAGGTACACATACCATGGTTTGATTACCTGATCCGGTACTCTTTCACTCACCACAACGGTTGTATCCATCATTAACTTCATGAGCCCACTCGACGAGGGCTCATCATGCTCCATTTGCAGATTCGTTCACTGCTGGCCACTGCGGTACTCGCTGCAACTACCAGCGCACAGGCTTCGATTGGCGCCCAGACCGCCGCCCGCATGCAGGAAAACTATAACGCCACCCCCACCCAGTGCGAGGGCAATGCCGTGCCGGCCCATGCCTGCTCCGGCGTCTTGCTGAGGTCCACGGTTCCATCTCCGTACTATCACACCTGGCATCATAGCCAGAACAGCAAGGACAAAGGTGGTGTTTCGTTTTCCTACCTGCGCAGTGACTTGCCGACCACTGGCCTGGCCGCCGATGGTCGCAGTGGCTTCACCTTGTATCCGCTGATACAGCGACCCGCTGGATCCCTGCGCTATGAAATGCTCTGCGCATGGCCCACCGACGGCGACACCTGGGAACGTGACAACCGCGGGTGCGGCGACAATCGACAGACACCCGAACGTGAAACGGCTTGCCATGAGCAAGGCGTGCACACGGCCGAAGACTGGATCGCACGCTTCAGGCTGACCGGCGACTACAAGCGTCAATGCGCCTTCGACATACGCCGGGCGCGCATACCGGAACGCGCGGAGGCCTTCCACCAGACCCTGCGCACGCAACGGTTGTTTGCTGACGAACTGCCCTTTGTCTGGAACGAGATAGTCATCGGCGCTTGGGATGAAGCCCGCGCGGGCGAGCTGCCCATCCAGTCATTCTTTTACATCGACGGGGAGTCCGGTGCCCTCGAGCAGGCCCAGGCAGATCAGAAGGACTGGCACCGCACCCATGGCGGCTTCATACCCGTCATCAAGGTACGGCTACCCTGGCAGGCCGGCGAGCGTGCCACGTTCACCTATCACGACCGTGATCAGGCCGTTGCCGCCCCTTGAGCGTGCTGGTACGCCCGCAAGCCCTTGAATGCCTGGTGGCGTACTTTGGCCTGTAGCCAAGGTGTCCAGCCCAGCAGCAGCCCTGGCGCACCCAGGGCCTGGCGGGACCAGGCCCACAGGTCGAAGTCGTCTTGATGCCGGTGTATCAGCCCATCGCGGATCTCGAAGCGTGCCTGGATGGTGTTGACCACGTCTCGTCCGGTCTGGGCGAAGACGTAAGTGGCAGTCCATTGCGCCGAACCACCGCGCTCATCGGCACACACGTTGTCGTAGCGCAGGGAGAAATCCTTGGCGCGCCGGGTCAGCATTCGCCACATGTCGCCGGCGTCCCTGCCACGCAGCGTGCCGAAGACCGGATCACTGAACACCACGTCATCGCTGTAACAGGCGACCATGGCCTGGGCATCAAGCCGCTGGAAGGCCTGGTAGAAACGGGTTATCAACTCGCGGTTGGCATCGCTCATCAAAGGGCCTTCCCTTAGGTTAAAACCGCACGATAATCCGCGTCGCGGGGTTACGCCAGTACCACCGTGAAACCATCAGACCTTCTCGCTGGTGACCTGCACATGCAACGCGCGCCCTGCCCCCAGGCCAAACACAATGGCCCCTGCACCGAGCACCGCAAACACCCAACCCAAAGCACTCCAGCCTCCGGTCAGGTCATGCACCAGGCCCACGGCGAACGGACCCATCGACGCCAGCGTATAGCCAACGCCCTGAGCCATGCTGGAGAGGTTTGCCGCCACATGCGCATCCCTTGAGC
The DNA here is from genome assembly GCF_000730565.1 of Pseudomonas fulva NBRC 16637 = DSM 17717. Taxonomy (GTDB): domain Bacteria; phylum Pseudomonadota; class Gammaproteobacteria; order Pseudomonadales; family Pseudomonadaceae; genus Aquipseudomonas; species Aquipseudomonas fulva. Next base: position 86,065 of record NZ_BBIQ01000008.1, read on the forward strand.
GCAGCACGATCAAGGTCAGTGCCAGGGCAAACGTGCCACCCTGGCCCAGGCCCAGCAGCACTGCCCAGCCCCACAGCCCCGACAAGGGTGCGTAAAGGCAGCCGAACAGTCCGCAAAGGGTCACCAGCATGACCACCACGATCGCCAGGCGCTGATCACGTCCACGGGTGGCCAACCAGGGTGCCGCAAGCGAGCTGAACAGTTGCATGATCACCGACCCCGACAGCACCAGGCCCGCCTGGGTTGGGCTAAGGCCGCGGCCAATCAGGATAGAGGGCAGCCAGCCGAAGACAATGTAGGCGAGCGAGGACTGCAGGCCCATGTACAGGGTGACCTGCCATGCCAGCGGATCACGCCAAAGGCCACGCACGCGATAGGCGACCTTGTGCACGCCATGACCGTTGCGCGCCTGTGGCAGCCATACCAGCATGGCCAGCACGGCTGGTAGCATCCAGAACCCCAGTGCCGGGGCCCAGTTGTCGCCCAAGGCGTGCGCCAGCGGCACGGTCGCCCCCGCCGCCATCGCCGCCCCCAGGCACAGCGCCATGGTATAGACGCCGGTCAGCGTGCCGGCATGCTGTGGAAAGTCGCGCTTGACGATACCCGGTAGCAGTACACCGATGATGCCGATACTGGCACCGGCCAGCAGGCTGCCCAGAAACAGACCCGTCGTGCCCAGGACACTGCGCAGGACGATGCCCACCGCCAAGGTCCCCAGAATGCCCAGCACCACCCGTTCGCTGCCCAGGCGGCGCGCCAGCATGGGCGCGAGCGGCGCGAACAGGCCCAGGCACAGCACCGGCAATGTCGTCAGCAGGCCTGCCTGCGCTGCGCTGAGCCCCAGCCCGTCAGAGACCTGCCCCAGCACCGGCGCCATGCTCGACAACGCAGGGCGCAGGTTCAAGGCCACCAGTATCAGGCCGAGCAACAGCAGCCAGGGTTTGTGCCTGACCGGCGGCTGGCTCTGCACCTGCTCGTCGTCCGCCTCGGCGTCGATGAGCAACGGATCGCTGTCATGATCCACTGCTGGGGTTTTGGGCATTCTGGATTCAGGCATTGGTAACTCGTGTCAGAGGGCGAGCAAGATCAGGTGCGTCGCCTGGGCCGCACCCGTGGTTGGATAACCTCGAAACAAAGACGCACGCCATGAGCCTTGCGGGACATGGCGAACGCAGCGACGTCACGCCAGGGCGTCGAGCAACGCCTGATTCATTTCAGGGGTGCCAATGGTGATGCGCAGGAACTGATCGATACGCGCCTGCTTGAAGTGACGCACGATGACCCCTTGCTCGCGCAACTGCGCCGCGAGGGCAGCGGCATCGTGTCGAGGATGGCGGGCAAAGACGAAGTTGGCTGCCGATGGCAGCACCTCGAAGCCACGCGCTTGCAACTCGGCCACCAACGCTTCGCGGCTGTCGATCACTTTCTGGCAGGTCTGCTGGAAATACGCTCGATCGGCGAATGCCGCTGCTGCACCGACGATGGCGGCGCGGTCCAGTGGGTAGGAGTTGAAGCTGTTCTTGATCCGCTCCAGTGCCTCGATCAGGTCCGGATGACCTACGGCCAAGCCCACCCGCAGGCCGGCCAGGGAGCGCGATTTCGACAGGGTCTGGGTTACCAGCAGGTTGTCGTAACGGTCTACCAGGCTGATCGCCGTCTGACCGCCGAAATCGATGTAGGCCTCATCGACGACCACCACCGAATCCGGGTTCTGCTGCAAGAGTTGCTCGATGGCCTGCAACGGCATCAGGCAGCCAGTCGGCGCATTGGGGTTGGGGAAAATGATACCGGCGTTGGGCTTGCGGTAGTCCTCGACACGAATCTGGAACTGCTCGTCCAGGGGCACCTGCTCATAGGCAATGCCGTACAGCCCGCAATACACCGGATAGAAGCTGTAGCTGATGTCTGGAAACAGCAGAGGCGCATCGTGCTGGAACAGGCCATGGAAGATGTGCGCCAGCACCTCGTCCGAGCCGTTGCCGACGAATACCTGGGCAGCGGTGATGCCGTAGTAGTCCGCGACCGCTTGCTTCAGGTGATCGCCATTGGGATCAGGGTACAGGCGCAGGCTCTCGTTGATTTCACCGCGCATGGCTTCGAGCGCCTTGGGCGACGGGCCATAGGGGTTCTCATTGGTGTTCAGCTTGACCAGGCGGGCAAGCTTGGGCTGTTCACCAGGAACATAGGGCACTAGCGCCTTGACGAAAGGGCTCCAGAATCGACTCATGCTCAGTTCCCCTTCTCGGTAGTCAGAATGCGGTATTCGGCACTGCGCGCGTGGGCGGTCAGCGACTCGCCGCGGGCCAGCACGGAGGCCGTGCGCCCCAGTTCGGAAGCGCCCTGCTCCGAACAGAAGATGATCGATGAACGCTTCTGGAAGTCATAGACCCCGAGCGGGGACGAGAAGCGTGCAGTGCCAGAGGTGGGCAGTACATGGTTCGGACCCGCGCAGTAGTCACCCAGTGCCTCGCTGGTGTGACGCCCCATGAAAATGGCGCCAGCGTGACGGATGTGCGGCAACCACGCCTGTGGATCTGCCACTGACAACTCGAGGTGCTCGGGCGCGATACGGTTGGCCACCTCGATGGCCTGCTGCATGTCGCGCACCTGGATCAATGCCCCACGCCCATTGACCGACTTTTCGATGATGTCGGCCCGCTCCATGGTCGGCAGCAACTTGTCGATGCTTTTCGCGACACGGTCGAGGAATGCAGCGTCCGGGCTCACCAGGATGGCCTGGGCGTCCTCGTCGTGCTCGGCCTGGGAGAACAGGTCCATGGCGATCCAGTCTGGATCGGTCTGGCCGTCACACACCACGAGGATCTCGGAGGGGCCGGCGATCATGTCGATCCCGACCTGCCCGAACACATGGCGCTTGGCCGTGGCGACATAGATGTTGCCCGGGCCGACGATCTTGTCGACCTTGGGCACGCTGGCAGTGCCATAGGCCAGAGCAGCCACGGCCTGGGCGCCACCGACGGTGAACACGCGATCGACACCGGCGATACAGGCCGCGGCCAGCACCAGTTCGTTGACCTCGCCACGCGGTGTGGGCACCACCATGACCACCTCGCCCACACCCGCCACCTTCGCGGGAATGGCGTTCATCAGCACGGATGAGGGGTAGGACGCCTTGCCGCCAGGCACATACAACCCGGCGCGATCCAGCGGGGTGACCTTCTGGCCCAGCACGGTGCCATCGGCTTCGGTGTACTGCCAGGAGTCCTGTTTTTGCCGCTCGTGGTAAAGACGCACGCGCTCGGCGGCTTTTTCAAGGGCCGCACGCTGGGTGTCAGTGATGCGGGTCAGTGCGAGCTCGAGCCGCTGACGATCGAGGATCAAGTCCTGGATCGAGTCGGCTTGCAGGCCATCGAAGCGCTGGGTGAACTCCACCAGGGCGTCGTCGCCGCGCTCGCGCACAGCCTTGATGATGTCGAGCACGCGCTGGTTGACCGCCTCATCGGACACACTCTCCCAGCTCAGCAGATGATCCAGATGTCGGGCGAAGTCCGGGTCAGCAGCGTTGAGACGGGCAATTGCAGTGGACACGGTCATGGCGAGGGCCTCGGTTGATGACGAATGCTCAGGCGCCCTAGGCTACCAGTCCATCCGCGCGGGCACCTGAGAAAAGTGGCTATGACGCGGATAGACGGGCGCGACAGCGAAGGTCGCGCGCAGAAGTCAGCCGCGGTGTCGCGATTCGACCGCTTTACGCAGGGTGTCGATCAGGCTCTGGATGCGGGCGTGCTGCATTTTCATGGAGGCCTTGTTGACCACCAGGCGGGAGCTGATGTCGGCGATCATCTCCTGGGGTTCCAGGCCGTTGGCACGCAAGGTGTTACCGGTATCGACCACGTCGATGATCTTGTCGGCCAGGTTGATCAGCGGCGCCAGCTCCATGGAGCCGTACAGCTTGATGATGTCGACCTGACGGCCTTGCTCGGCATAGTAACGTTTGGCCACGTTGACGAACTTGGTGGCCACCCGCAGACGCCCCTTGGGCTCTGGCGCACCAACCACCCCGGCGGTCATCAGCTTGCAGCGGGCAATCTGCAGGTCCAGCGGTTCGTAGAGACCTTGGCCGCCATACTCCATCAACACGTCCTTGCCAGCCACGCCCAGGTCGGCGGCGCCATGCTCGACATAGGTCGGCACGTCGGTGGCACGCACGATCAGCAAGCGCACGTCGTCCTGCGTGGTGGGAATGATCAGCTTGCGGCTCTTGTCCGGGTTCTCGGTGGGTACGATACCGGCTTCGGCCAGCAACGGCAGGGTATCGTCGAGAATACGGCCTTTGGAAAGCGCGATGGTCAGCATTGGAACGTCAGTCCTTAAGCGGCTACTGCTGGCCAGGTCAACGACCTGGCGGCATTCAATTCATGAGGCACAGGCAGGGCAAGCGAGGCTGCACGCTTCCCTGCACTGCGCCAACGGGCTCCTAGCCCGGCACGCGACGGATCTTCGCGCCCAGCATCTGCAGTTTTTCCTCGATGCATTCGTAACCACGGTCGATGTGGTAGATGCGGTCGATCAGGGTGTCCCCTTCGGCTACCAGGGCCGACAGTACCAGACTGGCCGAGGCGCGCAAGTCGGTGGCCATGACCGGGGCGCCCTTGAGCGCATTGACGCCAGTGACGATGGCCGTGTTGCCCTCGACCTGGATCTGCGCGCCCATGCGGTGCATTTCATACACGTGCATGAAGCGGTTTTCGAAGATCGTCTCGATGACGGCGCCAGTGCCTTCAGCGATGGCGTTGAGCGAGATGAACTGCGCCTGCATGTCGGTCGGGAAGGCAGGATAGGGCGCGGTGCGCAGGTTGACGGCCTTGGGCCGCTTGCCGTGCATGTCCAGCTCGATCCAGTCGGTACCGGTGCTGATGTCGGCACCGGCTTCCTTGAGTTTTTCCAGCACCGCTTCAAGGATGGTCGGATCGGTGTCCTTGACCTTGACGCGGCCACCGGTCACGGCAGCGGCGACCAGGTAGGTACCGGTCTCGATACGGTCGGGCATGACCCGGTAGTTGGCCGAACCCAAACGCTCCACGCCATCGATGGTGATGGTGTCGGTGCCTGCGCCTTGGACGTTACCGCCCATGGCATTGATGAAGTTGGCCAGGTCGACCACTTCAGGCTCGCGCGCGGCGTTCTGCAACACGCTGCGACCCTTGGCCAGGGCTGCGGCCATCATGATGTTCTCGGTACCGGTCACGCTGACGGTATCGAAGAAGAAGTGCGCGCCGCGCAGCCCGCCTTCGGGCGCCTTGGCCTTGATGTAGCCGGCCTCGACTTCGATCGTTGCGCCCATGGCTTCCAGGCCGCGGATGTGCAGGTCGACCGGGCGTGAGCCAATGGCGCAACCGCCGGGCAACGCCACTTCGGCTTCACCGAAGCGGGCAACCATGGGGCCGAGCACCAGGATGGAGGCACGCATGGTCTTGACCAGCTCATACGGCGCTACCAGGGTCTTGATGCTGCGCGGGTCGATTTCCACCGCCAGCTTTTCGTCGATCACAGGCTCGATGCCCATGCGCCCGAACAGCTCGATCATGGTGGTGATGTCGTGCAGGTGCGGCAGGTTGCCTACGGTGACCGGGCCATCGGCCAGCAAGGTGGCGGCCAGGATTGGCAGGGCGGCGTTTTTCGCACCCGAAATGCGGATCTCGCCGTCAAGACGCGCGCCACCAGTGATAATCAGTTTGTCCATTTGGAATCTCGCCGCCTTGTGGCTCAGGTGCGCTCAGCCCAAGCTGCGCTGCTGAAAAATTTCATGGTTACCGCATGGATGCTGCCATTGGCGATCCATGGATTGAGGTGGGCGTAGATCGCCTGCTGACGCTTGACCGGGCTAAGGCCAGCCAGCTCGTCGCTGATCACGTTCAACTGGAAGTTGCAGCCTTCGCCTTCAACTTCGACCCGGGAACCCGGCAATTTTTCTTCAAGGAAGCTTTTAACTTCTAGGGCCTGCATGCTCAACCTCAATCGGCGCCCGATGCGCACGGGTCGGCCATCATACAAAAAAGCCCCTCGCCTGCGAAGCCCAACGAGGGAGTTCACTGACCGAGGGGCGATTCTACCGCCAGCGTTTCAGCTCGCCAGCACCTCGTCGAGGTCATAAACCTGGGCGATGTCACGCATGTCATCAGGCAGGCCCTGCACCTGGCAGCGCTTGCCAGCGGCCTGAGCATCGCGCATGAAAGCCAGCAACAGCGACAGGCCCACGCTTGTGGAATGCTCGACGGCCGTGCAGTCGATGATCAGCTGCGCATCACCGCTGGCCTTGATCAGCGCCTGGCCCTGCTTGCGCAGCGCAGGGCCACTGCGGTAGTCCAGCACGCCGGCCAGGCGCAGTACGCCAGGCTCGTTCATGCTTGCGGTGGCGGCCGGGCTCATTTGACAGCCTTCTCCGGGGAGCTGTCGGCGCTCTGCTTGGCCTTGGCCACTTCGCCGGCCCAGCCGTCGATGGTCTTGTCCAGGTTGTTGCCATTGCGCTGCATGGCATCGGCGAACTGATCACGGAACAGCTTGCCGATGTTGATGCCGTTGACAATCACATTGCGCACCTTCCACTCGCCAGCGATGTTCTCCAACGTGTACTGCACCGGGTACACCGCACCGTTGTTACCGGTGACCTTCATGCCAACACTGGCACGCTTGCCATCATCGGCCTTGGCCGGGTCGACCACGATCCCTTCGTTGTTGTACTCAAGCAGGGCATTGCCGTAGAACTGCAGCAGGCTGCGCTTGAAGTTTTCCTGGAAGCGCTGCATCTGCTCGGGCGTGGCCTTGCGCGAATACTTGACGGTCATGATGCTCCTGGAGATACCGTCGGCATCGACCACCGGGCCGAGAATCCGATTGAGCGACTCGTAGAACGCATTGGGGTTGGCCTTGTACTGCTGCTTGTTGGCCTTCAGGTCACTCAGCAACTCGTTGGTGGTGCTCTGGATCACATCGTGGGGCGATTGTGCCGCCACGGCCAGCAAGGGGAAAGCCGCCAGCAGAACCAGCAGGCCACGTCGCAGAATCGATATCATGGAAACTCCTCAGTTGTCCGGTTGCGCGTCTCTGGGTTCCTTGCCAACGGAGTTGAGCAGGAACTTGCCAATCAGGTCTTCGAGTACCAGCGACGATTGGGTATCGTGAATGGTCGCACCCTCCTTGAGCACGTCTTCCTCACCGCCCACGCTGATGCCAATGTATTTCTCGCCAAGCAGCCCGGCAGTCAGGATCGACGCCGTGGAGTCGGTCGGCAGGTTATCCACCGACTTGTCCAGTTGCAGCGTCACCCGACCGGTGTACGAATCACGGTCCAGGTCGATGGCGGTGACCTTGCCGATGGTGACGCCGGCCATGGTCACCTTCGCTCTGACAGTCAAACCGGCGATATTGTCGAAGTAGGCATAAACTTTGTACGTATCGGTGGCGGGGCTGGCCGACAGGCCACTGACGCGCAGGGCCAGCATCAGCAACGCCAGAATGCCGGCCAGGAGGAACAGGCCGACACCGATTTCCAGGGTGCGGTTTTGCATCAGAAATCTCCAAACATCAAAGCGGTCAGAATAAAGTCCAGACCCAGTACAGCCAGCGAGGCATAGACCACGGTCTTGGTAGTGGCACGGCTGATCCCTTCGGAAGTGGGCTCGCAGTCATACCCTTGGAACACGGCAATCCAGGTGGTGACGAAGGCGAACACCAGGCTCTTGATCAACCCGTTGAGCACATCGTCGGTAAAGGAGACACTGTTCTGCATGTTGGCCCAGAAAGACCCTTCATAGACGCCCAGCCAGTCGACCGCCACCCACGAGCCACCCCAGATCCCCACCACGCTGAAGATCAGCGCCAGCAACGGCAATGAGATGAACCCTGCCCAAAGGCGCGGCGCAACGATGTATTTGAGGGGGTCTACGCCGATCATCTCGAGGCTGGAAAGCTGCTCGGTGGACTTCATGTTGCCGATCTCGGCCGTCAGGGCGGAACCGGCTCGGCCCGCGAACAGCAGGGCGGTCACCACCGGGCCCAGTTCGCGCAGCAGGGTCAGGGCAACCATCTGCCCCACCGCCTGCTCGGAGCCGTACTTGGTGAGGATGCTGTAGCCCTGCAGGGCCAGCACCATGCCGATGAACATGCCCGAGACCACCACGATGGCCAGGGACAGCACACCCACCGAATACAGCTGGCGAGTGAGCAGTTGGAAGCCGCCGCCGATGCCGCCGCGCCCAACCAGGGCATGGAACAGGAACAGGCAGGACCGCCCTAGCACCGCCAGCACGTCAATGGACGAGCGCCCCAGCAGGCGCACACGCTCAAGAATGGATTTCTGACGCATCAACGCGCCCCCAACAGGTCGGCGCGGTAATCGGGCGCGGGGAAATGGAACGGCACGGGGCCATCGGGATCGCCTTTCATGAACTGGCGAATGCGCGGGTTATCGGAACCCATCAATTCGTCCGGCGTACCTTGCCCCAGCACCTGGCCATCTCCGACTACATAGATGTAGTCGGCGATGCTGGCAGTTTCTGCCAGGTCATGGGACACCACGATGCTGGTAATGCCCAGGGCATCGTTGAGCAGGCGAATCAAGCGCACCAGCACCCCCATGGCGATCGGGTCCTGGCCCACGAAGGGCTCGTCGTACATGAGGATCTGCGGGTCCAGGGCGATGGCCCGGGCCAGGGCCACGCGCCGCTTCATGCCGCCGGACAATTCGTCCGGCATCAGGTCGATGGCGCCGCGCAAGCCCACCGCCTGCAGCTTCATCAGCACGATGTCGCGAATCATCTCGTCCGGCAGTTGTGTGTGCACGCGCAGGGGGAACGCCACGTTTTCGAAGACATCGAGGTCGGTGAAAAGGGCACCACTCTGGAACAGCACGCCCATCTGCTTGCGTGCATCGAACAGGTCACTGCGCGAAAGCGCCGGCAGGTTCTGCCCGGCCACCCACACTTCCCCACTTGCAGGGCGCAGCTGCGCACCCATCAGACGAAGCAATGTGGTCTTGCCGCAACCCGATGGCCCCATGATGCCGGTGACCTTGCCGCGTGGGATACGGATGTCGACATTGTTGAAAATGCTGCGTGAACCGCGTTTGAAGGTAACCCCCTTCAACTCGACCGCGCAGGCGCTATCCACACTCATCTAGACTCCTTGCTAGTGCAGCCCTGTCCTAGTGGACGTCAGCCTTCATCGGGAAGGCACACGCCCCGGGCCAGGCCGAATAGCCGCGAACTATAACACCGCTCTGAACGCCGCCCCAAGGCCGTACCGCCCGCTGTTCAGCTAGTCGACAGCGTTTGGGGATATTGCCTACGACAATCGAAAGCGTGAGGGTTTCAATCATTACCGCTATAATCGCCGCCTTTTTATCAGACACTGCTTTTTCGACATGAGCCAATCCAGCGAGCTGATCCAATCCGCCCAACGCACCCTGCGCCTGGAACTCGAGGCCGTCACGGCCCTGATCGAGCGTATCGGCGACGACTTCGTCAAAGCCTGCGAGCTGATCCTGGCCAGCAAAGGCCGCGTCGTGGTGGTCGGCATGGGCAAGTCCGGGCATATCGGCAACAAGATCGCCGCCACCCTGGCCAGTACCGGCACACCGGCCTTCTTCGTGCACCCGGCCGAAGCCAGCCATGGCGACATGGGCATGATCACCCGCGACGACGTGATTCTCGCGCTGTCGAACTCTGGCAGTACTGCCGAAATCATCACCCTCTTGCCACTGATCAAGCGCCTGGGCATCAAGCTGGTGAGCCTGACCGGCAACCCGGCCTCGTCCCTGGCCCAGGCCGCCGACGTCAATCTCGACGCCAGCGTCGCCCAGGAAGCCTGCCCGTTGAACCTGGCGCCCACATCCTCCACCACCGCCTCGCTGGTGCTGGGGGATGCCCTTGCCATCGCCCTGCTCGAAGCACGCGGGTTCACCGCCGAGGATTTTGCCTTCTCCCACCCCGGCGGTGCGCTGGGGCGCAGGTTGCTGCTCAAGGTCGAGAACGTGATGCATGCCGGCGACGACCTGCCCAAGGTGACGCGCGGCACACTGCTCAAGGACGCCCTGCTTGAAATGTCCCGCAAAGGCCTGGGCATGACCGTGATCATCGAAGACGATGGCACGCTGGCCGGCGTCTTCACCGACGGCGACCTGCGCCGCAGCCTGGACCGCAACATCGATGTGCGCACTGCCTTGATCGAGGAGGTGATGACGGTACACGGCAAGACCGCCCGGGCCGAAATGCTGGCCGCCGAAGCGTTGAAAATCATGGAAGACAACAAGATTGGCGCACTGGTGGTGGTGGACGCCCACGACCGCCCCACCGGCGCCCTGAACATGCACGATCTGCTGCGCGCTGGCGTACTGTGAGGAGCTCCACGATGAATCAGGATCTGATGCAACGCGCCAAGGCCATCAAGCTGGCGGTCTTCGACGTCGATGGTGTACTCACCGACGGGCGTCTCTATTTTCTTGAAGACGGCAGCGAGTTCAAGACCTTCAATACCCTCGACGGGCATGGCATCAAGATGCTGATGGCGTCTGGCGTTACGACCGCGATCATCAGCGGGCGCAAGACACCGGTCGTCGAGCGCAGGGCGAAGAACCTCGGCATCGCGCATCTGTATCAGGGGCGCGAAGACAAACTCGTGGTGCTCGACGGCCTGCTCGCCGAGCTGGGCCTGAGCTATGATCAGGTGGCTTACCTTGGCGATGACCTGCCGGACTTGCCGGTCATTCGGCGCGTAGCTCTGGGCATGGCCGTCGCCAACGCGGCGCCGTTCGTGCGCGAGCACGCTCACGGCGTGACCCAGGCCCGCGGCGGCGAAGGCGCCGCACGTGAATTCTGCGAACTCATCATGCAGGCCCAGGGCACCCTGGATGCTGCCAACGCCAACTACCTGTAAGGTTGCCCATGTTCAGCAAGAAAGCCAGAAACATCGTGCTGCTCGGGGCCATTGCGGCCCTGCTGGTGGCCGTCGGCTACTGGAACGTCAGCCCGGAGAGCTTCCTGGAGAAGCCAGTCGCCCAGGTCGACGAGAGCGCCATCGACTACTACGCCATCAACGCCCACAGCGTCCAGTTCCTGCCCGACGGCAGGCTCCAGTACGAAATGACCGCCGACAAAGTCGAACATCTCAAGGCCAGCGAGGTCACGATGTTGACCACGCCGGACTTGCACCTGTACCGCGGCACGGCGTTTCCGTGGCATGTACAAAGCACCCGCGCCGAGGTCAACCCCGACGGCAGCGAGGTCGAGTTGATCGACAATGTGCGGGTTGCCCGCACTGACGAACAGAAGCGTGAGACCATCATCACCAGCTCGCGCATGACCGTGTTCCCGCAGAAGCAATATGCGCAGACCGAGCAAGCCGTTAGAATCGACGGCGCCGGTGGAACGACCACGGGCAAAGGAATGAAAGCGTACCTGAAAGAAGGCAGGATGGACCTGCTCTCTAACGTAAGAGGACAGTATGAGGCTCGTTAAAACCCTCCCCCTTTTGCTCAGCCTGAGCGCAGCACTGGGAAGCGCGAGCGCCCTCGCCCTGCCGAACGACCGTGACCAGCCGATTCGCATCCAGGCCGACAATGCGCACCTGGACGACAAGAAAGGCGTGGCCACCTATACCGGTGACGTGATCATCACCCAGGGCTCTATGATGATCAAAGGCAACACCGTAACCATCACTCGCACGAACGGTGGCGACATCGACGTGGTGACCTCGGTGGGCAACCTGGCCTATTTCGAGCAGCAACAAAGCGCGTCCAAGGCGGACAAGATGAAAGGCTGGGGCGTTACCATCCAGTACCAGGCACAGAAAGACCTGGTGGTGCTCACCGACCGAGCCAAGGTGGAAAACGAAGGCAACACCACCGAAGGCGAGAAAATCGTCTACAACACCCAGACACAAGTGGCCACTGCCGGTCGGGGTGGCAACGTAACCACGCCACGTCAGCGTATCGACATGGTGATCCAGCCCAAGAAGAAGGCCGAGTAAATGGCAACCCTCAAAGCCCAGCACCTGGCCAAGAGCTACAAGGGCCGCCAGGTCGTGCGAGACGTCAGCCTGTCGATCGACAGCGGTCAGATCGTCGGCCTGCTCGGCCCCAATGGCGCCGGCAAGACTACGTGCTTCTACATGATCGTTGGCCTGGTTCAGGCCGATCAGGGGCGCGTGCTGATCGACAGCCTCGATGTCAGCCACCAGCCCATGCACGGTCGCGCCCGGGCCGGTATCGGCTATCTACCGCAGGAAGCGTCGATCTTCCGCAAGCTGTCGGTGGCCGACAACATCAAGGCGATCCTGGAAACCCGCAAGGATCTTGATCGCGAGGGCCAGCGCCAGGAGCTCGAAAGCCTGCTTCAGGAATTCCACATCAGCCATATTCGCGACAACCTGGGCATGAGCCTGTCCGGCGGCGAGCGGCGGCGTGTCGAGATTGCCCGGGCATTGGCAACCTCTCCAAAATTCATCTTGCTCGACGAGCCCTTCGCAGGCGTGGACCCCATTTCGGTCGGTGATATCAAGCAGATCATTCATCACCTCAAAGCCAAGGGCATCGGTGTGCTGATCACGGACCACAACGTGCGTGAAACGCTGGATATCTGTGAAACGGCCTACATCGTCAACGACGGCCGCCTGATCGCCGAGGGCGATGCCCAGACCATCCTGGCCAATGACCTGGTGAAAGAAGTTTACCTGGGGCACGAGTTCAGGCTTTGATCACGACGCGCGCCTTGGGCACGAACAAAGACGCCCCCAAGTCGGGCCAAGTTGTTACAGTGCTCTAGGCAAACGCTACAATTTAAGGCATAAATCTTGCTTGAAATGGCGCCCCGGCGCCCTCGTGTAGTGGAAGGCGCATGTGCGCCGGCGAACAAGGTACAAAGCATCTGCCATGAAACCATCGCTCGTCCTAAAAATGGGCCAGCAACTGACGATGACACCGCAGTTGCAACAGGCCATCCGCCTGCTCCAGCTTTCCACCCTGGACCTTCAGCAGGAAATCCAGGAAGCCCTGGAGTCCAATCCGATGCTCGAGCGCCAGGAAGACGGCGACGACTTCGACAACACCGACCCCATGGCGGACAACGCCGAGAACAAACCGACCAGCGACGTCCAGGACAACAGCTTCCAGGAAACGACTGCCAGCGCCGAAAACCTCGAAGACGGCGAGTGGAACGAACGCATCCCCAACGAGCTTCCTGTCGACACCGCCTGGGAAGACATTTACCAGACCAGTGCCAGCAGCCTGCCAAGCAATGACGACGACGAGTGGGATTTCACCACCCGCACTTCGGCTGGCGAGAGCCTGCAAAGCCATCTGCTGTGGCAGTTGAACCTGGCGCCGATGTCCGACACCGACCGGCTCATTGCAGTCACCTTGATCGACAGCATCAACAATCAGGGCTATCTGGAAGACAGTCTGGAAGAGATTTGTGCAGGGTTCGACCCTGAGCTCGACATCGAGCTGGATGAAGTCGAGGCAGTGCTGCATCGTATCCAGCAATTCGAACCTGCTGGTGTCGGCGCCCGCACGCTGGGCGAATGCCTGTTGCTGCAACTGCGCCAGCTGCCGGCCAGCACCCCGTGGATGACCGAGGCCATGCGCCTGGTCAGCGACTTCATCGACCTGCTGGGAAGCCGCGACTACAGCCAGCTCATGCGCCGCATGAAACTCAAGGAAGATGAGCTGCGCCAGGTCATCGAACTGGTGCAGAGCCTCAACCCTCGCCCAGGGTCGCAGATCGAGTCCAGTGAGCCCGAGTACGTGGTGCCGGATGTGATCGTGCGCAAGGACAGCGAGCGGTGGCTGGTGGAACTGAACCAGGAGGCGGTGCCACGCCTGCGCGTTAACGCGCAATACGCCGGGTTCGTACGCCGCGCCGACACCAGTGCCGACAACACCTTCATGCGCAACCAGTTGCAGGAAGCCCGCTGGTTCATCAAGAGCCTGCAAAGCCGCAACGAAACCTTGATGAAGGTGGCTACGCAGATCGTCGAGCATCAGCGCGGTTTCCTGGACCACGGCGACGAGGCGATGAAGCCGCTGGTGTTGCACGACATCGCAGAAGCTGTGGGCATGCACGAGTCGACCATTTCCCGGGTCACCACCCAGAAGTACATGCACACCCCCCGCGGTATCTACGAGCTGAAATACTTTTTCTCGAGCCACGTCAGCACCTCCGAAGGCGGGGAATGCTCGTCCACGGCGATCCGCGCGATCATCAAGAAACTGGTTGCGGCGGAAAATCAGAAAAAGCCATTGAGTGACAGCAAGATCGCTGGTTTACTGGAGGCACAAGGCATCCAGGTCGCCCGTCGCACTGTCGCCAAGTACCGCGAGTCCCTGGGTATCGCACCCTCGAGCGAGCGCAAGCGATTGATGTAGCCCCTGAGATGTGCCACCGCGTTTGTGTGGCAGGTGCAACACCTGCCTCTTTGATGCACGGGCAACAAAAGGAGAAGCTGTATGCAAGTCAATATCAGTGGACAGCATGTAGAAGTCACCCAACCCTTGCGTGATTACGTGCTCGAAAAGCTCGCCCGCGTGGAGAGTCACTTCGACAAGATCACTAACGTGCAGGTCATCATGAAAGTCGAGAAGCTGCAGCAGAAGGTCGAAGCGACCTTGCAGATTCCTGGCGGTGAAGTGGTAGCCAACGCCGAACACGAAGACATGTATGCAGCCATCGACGCCTTGGCCGACAAGCTCGACCGCCAACTGAAAAAACACAAGGAAAAACAGCAAAGCCTGCTGCAAGGTGCAGCAGCCCGCTGATCCCCCTCATCCATGATCCGACTTGAAACCATCCTGACCCCCGGCCGTTCCCTCGTGAACGTGCCGGGCGGCAGCAAGAAGCGCGCCCTGGAAAAGGTCGCCACCCTGATTGCCGATCAAGTACCTGAACTTGAGATGCAAGACGTCTTCGAAAAACTGGTGGCCCGCGAAAAGCTGGGCTCCACTGGTTTCGGCAATGGCATCGCCATCCCCCATTGCCGCCTCGAAGGGTGCTCCTCACCGGTCAGCGCCCTTCTGCACCTTGACGCCCCCATCGATTATGACGCGATCGATGGCGCGCCCGTGGACCTGCTTTTCGTTCTGCTGGTTCCGGTTGCGGCCACCGATGCTCATCTGGAACTGCTGCGCCAGATAGCCAGCATGCTCGATCGCAAGGACGTTCGTGATCGCCTGCGTGCAGCCCAGAGCAGCGAGGCCTTGTTCCAGGTCGTCCTGGACGTACAGAACGAGCATTGAACATGCGCTTGATCATCGTCAGTGGCCGGTCCGGCTCCGGTAAGAGCACGGCCCTCGATGTCCTCGAAGACAACGGTTTCTACTGCATCGACAATTTGCCCGCCGGGCTGCTGCCGCAGTTGGCGGAAAGCGCGCTGCTCAACACCGAATTGCCGCAGCCCAAGGTTGCCGTATCGATTGACGCACGCAACCTGCCAAGCCACTTGTCGCGCTTTCCCGAACTGCTCGAACAGGCGCGTGCTCGTCACATCCAGTGCGACGTGCTGTACCTCGATGCCGACGAAGACACGCTGCTCAAGCGTTTTTCCGAAACCCGCCGACGCCACCCGTTGACCAATGCCGATCGCTCACTGGCCGAGGCGATTCGCGTCGAACGGGATTTGCTGGGGCCAATAGCTGACCTGGCCGATCTCAAGATCGACACCACCCGCCTGAATCTCTATCAGCTGCGTGACTCGATCAAGCTGCGCTTGTTGGACAAGCCAGAACCGGGTACGGCTTTTCTGGTGGAGTCATTCGGCTTCAAGCGGGGCATGCCGGTCGATGCCGATCTGGTGTTCGACGTGCGCTGCCTGCCCAACCCTTACTGGAAGCCAGAACTGCGCGAGCATTCCGGCCTTGAACAACCCGTCATCGACTACCTCGCGGCTCAGGCGGACGTCGAAGAGATGTTCACCGATATTTCCAGCTACCTGCTCAAGTGGCTGCCACGGTTCGCCGCCAGCAACCGTGCCTATGTCACCATCGCCATCGGATGCACTGGCGGCCATCATCGCTCGGTGTACCTCACCGAACGGCTGGGCCAGTTGCTCCAGCAATCTTTGAAAAACGTCCAGGTTCGCCACCGCGACCTCTAGCCCAAGGATCCGCCAGCTCATGCCCGCCCGCGAAATCACCATCATCAACAAACTGGGTCTGCATGCCCGGGCGGCAGCCAAATTCGTCGGGGTTGCCGGTCGCTTTCCCTGCCAGGTCAAGGTAGGTCGTGCCCCGGACAAGCTGGTCGATGGCAAGAGCATCATGGGGGTCATGATGCTGGCGGCGGGCAAAGGCACTCAGGTCTACCTGCACACCGAAGGCGAGCAGGACAGTGAAGCCATGCAGGCACTGGTCGAGTTGATCAACAACTATTTCGACGAGGGGGAGTAAGCCCTCGGCACGGCCAGCAGGCGTTTCACATCGGCCGTCGCCAAGCGTGACGCCCTCCTCCTCACGCCCGCAGTCTGGCGGGCGCTTCAGGACATCGCGGTATCCATCACCATCATCAGGCAGAAACCGATGCACAGCCCCAGGCTGGCCAGGCGGTGATTACCGTGGCTGCGTGATTCGGGGATGATTTCCTGGGTCACGACCAGCAGCATCGCCCCTGCAGCGCAGGCGAGGCCCAGGGGCAACAGCAGTTGCGCCACATTCACCAGCCAGGCGCAGATAACGGCTGCCACGGGCTCCACCAGACCGGAGGCGGCGCCGATGAGAAAGGCCTTGAAGCGCGACATGCCAGCCCCGGCGAGCACCAGCGCAATGACCAGCCCCTCCGGTACATCCTGCAAGGCGATGCCCATTGCCAGGCTGTCGGCATCTGCCATGCCCCCGCCTGCAGACACGCCTATGGCCATGCCCTCTGGAATGTTGTGGGCGATGATGGCGAACACGAACAGCCACACGCGCGAAGCGATGACCGGCTCGTCAGGGGTCAGCCCTGAGGACGAGCCTGGCGAGAGTTTCAGGTCCACCAGGTAAAGGCACAACGCGCCTGCCAGCAGGCCCGCGCTGATGAGGCCGCCGGCTCCCCATGCACCAAAACCAATGGCCTGAGCGGCCTCCAACCCAGGCACTATCAGCGAGAAGGCCGTGGCCGCCAACATGACGCCAGCACCAAAGCCCAACAGTGTATCGGCCAATGCGACGGGCATGGTGCGGATAACCAGTACCGGCACCGCACCCAGGGCCGTCCCCAACGCGCA
Source organism: Pseudomonas fulva NBRC 16637 = DSM 17717 (assembly GCF_000730565.1). GTDB lineage: Bacteria > Pseudomonadota > Gammaproteobacteria > Pseudomonadales > Pseudomonadaceae > Aquipseudomonas > Aquipseudomonas fulva. Next base: position 103,276 of record NZ_BBIQ01000008.1, read on the forward strand.
CAGCGCGCCGCCCTCAAGCGCGCGCAACATACGTGGGTCCAGGTCGAGCCAGGCAAATGCGCGCGCCACCAGCAGCGCGGTACCCGCCAGCAGCAACAGGGTTCCAAGCGCCAGCCTGAACAGGCGCACGCTGCTGACGGACATGACTTCGGCGCGCATACCTGCCTGGCTCATTTCATGGCATCGAGGTAGCGGCGATTCACTTGCGCCCAGTCGATGACGTTGTAGAAGGCCCCGATGTATTCAGGCCGACGGTTCTGATACTTCAGGTAGTACGCGTGCTCCCAGACGTCCAGGCCGAGGATCGGTGTGTGGCCATGCATCAACGGGCTGTCCTGGTTGCCACTGCTCTCGACCACGAGGGTCCGCTGCGGGGTAACGCTCAGCCAGGCCCAACCACTGCCGAAGCGGGTGAGCGCGGCCTTGGTGAAGGCTTCCTTGAATGCCTCGAAGCCACCCAATTGTGTGTCGATGGCACGGGCAACTTCGCCCTGGGGCTCGCCTCCACCACGGGGGGACATCACCGCCCAGAACAGGCTGTGGTTGGCATGTCCGCCGCCATGGTTGGTCACGGCGCCTCGCAGGTTTTCAGGTAACTGCTCGACCTGCGCCACCAGCTTTTCCACCGGCCAGTCGGCCCATTCACTGTTCTCGACCGCTGCGTTGAGGCCATTGACGTACGTCTGGTGATGCTTGGTGTGATGGATCTCCATGGTCTGCGTGTCGATGTGCGGTTCCAGCGCATCGTAGGCGTAGGGCAGTGCAGGCAATGCATGAGGCATGTCAATGGACTCCGTGGGCAGGTTGAAGTGAACAGGCGCTGTGTCGGTTGAGCAGGTGCTCGGTGCGCGGGTACTGGCCGTGTTCGGCGATGAAACTCAACAACTCGGTGTAGGTACGGGCGCTGTGGCGCAGTGCGGCATCACGCAGCGCCCGTGGCAGGCACACGTCCTGACTGGCCTGCAACAGCCGTTGGTGCACGGCGCACAGGTAATCGGCGCTTTCATGGGGCTGCTGCAGACGCAGGTGCAGGTCGGCCAGGTTGTGATGCGCGATCACCAATGAGGCCACGGCTTGATCGGCATCCTCCCAGCGCGTGAACAGCACTTGGGCCAATGCCAGGGCCTGGAGGTAATGTTCGCGAGCATCCACCAGCTCACCTTGCGAGAACAGCTGATTGGCGACTTGCGTGATGCGTTTCCAGTGCTGCATGACGAGCCTCCAGGGCCATTGCGCTGTTCAGATACCGCCAGCGGTCAGCTTTTCCGGATTCAGCAAAGCCTGCAACCGATCACGGGAAAGGTCGGTGTGCTCCAGCGCCACATCGATGATGGGCCGCCCTTGCGCATAAGCGGCCTTGGCGATCTCGGCTGCCTTGAGGTAACCAATGATCGGGTTCAGTGCCGTGACCAGGATTGGGTTACGCGCCAACGCCTCGTTGAGTTTGTTTTCATTGACCTTGAATGTGGCAATGGCTTTGTCTGCCAGCAACCGGCTGACATTGGCCATCAGCTCGATGCTTTCGAGCAGGTTACGGGCGATGACCGGCAACATGACATTGAGCTCGAAGTTGCCGGACTGCCCCGCTACCGCGATCGTTGCGTCATTGCCGATGACCTGAGCGGCGACCATGGCGGTGGCTTCAGGAATCACCGGATTGACCTTTCCAGGCATGATCGACGAGCCAGGTTGCAAGCCCTGCAGCTCGATTTCACCCAAGCCCGCCAAGGGCCCCGAGTTCATCCAGCGCAGGTCGTTGGCGATCTTCATCAACGCCACCGCCGTGGTCTTGAGCTGGCCAGACAGTGCAACGGCAGTGTCCTGGGAGCCGATCAGGGCAAACAGATTCTGAGCAGGGCGAAACGCTACGCCCGTCAACGCGCTGAGGTGACGGGCGAAGCCGGCTGCGAAATCAGGATGGGCGTTGATCCCGGTGCCCACGGCCGTGCCGCCCTGGGCCAGGGCCTGCAGGCTAGGCAAGGTGGCCTCTATGTGCGCCTTGGCACCTGCGACCTGCGCCGCCCAGCCATCGAGTACTTGGCTCATGCGTACAGGCATGGCATCCATCAAGTGCGTACGGCCTGTCTTGATATAGGGACGAACCTGGATCGACTTGGCTTCGATCACCTGCACAAGGTGGCTCAGCGCTGGCAGCAGTTGCTCGTGGAGCGCCAGGGCTGCGCTCACATGAATGGTGGTAGGAATGATGTCATTGCTGCTCTGCCCGCAATTGACGTGGTCATTGGGATTGACCGTTTCGCTCGAGGCTCGGCTGGCCAGCGTTGCAATCACTTCGTTGGCGTTCATGTTGGAACTGGTGCCGGAACCGGTCTGGAACACATCGACCGGAAAATGCACGATGAAGTCTTCTGCCAGCAGTTGCTGTACGGCCGTGACGATCGCCTGGCCTTGCTGCTCAGACAACTGCTCCAGTTCGACGTTGGCGTTAGCCGCCGCTGCCTTGGCCAGCAGCAGCGCGCGTAAGAACTGGGCAGGCATGCGCTGGCCACTGATGGGGAAATTGTCGACCGCACGCTGGGTCTGCGCGCCGTACAGCGCGTCTGCCGGCACGTGCAACTCGCCCATGCTGTCACGCTCGATGCGGGTATTGATCATCATCGGGTCCTTGCATCAATTCATCGGGGGAAATCGAGGGCAGCAAACGGCAATTGGCCAGTTGCAGGGCATAGGGCTGCCAGCGTTGGTTCTGTTCCTGTCGGTCGAGGTTGCGCAGGATCAACAGTGGCCGCCAGGCCTGATCCAGGCACTGGCAGCGCCAGTGCCAAGGCAGCATGCGGTCGCAGGCGGTATCGAGCAGCAGGCGGAAGGAGGTCAATGCCACCGTCCAGGGTGACGTCTGGGTGCAACACACCAGGTAACGCCCTTCCGCCAGGTAATGTTCGATCAGGCGCGGCTCATCGGGCTCGAGCGCACAGCGGATCCGGCGACTGAGCCAGCGCCAGTTTTCAAGATAGGGCAGTTCGCGAAGGGCGGTCGTCATGAACATCATCATCGTGCAGCTGTGAAATGATATTCATTATTAATTGATAAACAGAATCAATTCAACCCATAGATGGTGTGAAGGGGCCGCCGCTTGATCTTCTGCCGCGAAAAAAAAAGGGGCCGCTGCGCGGCCCCAACGGCTTCACATGAAGAGGATCAACTACCGGCAACCATCATCCGCTCGATCAACACCGAGCCTGTATGAATGTTGCTGCGGGTCTCCAGGTCGCTGCCAATCGCCACGATCTGCTTGAACATGTCCTTCATGTTGCCCGCGATGGTGACTTCCTGGACGGCGTGCTGGATCTCGCCATTCTCGACCCAGAAACCGGCCGCGCCACGGGAATAGTCCCCTGTCATCATGTTCAGGCCATGCCCCATCAATTCGGTGACCAGCAGGCCGCGCCCCATGCGTCGGATCAACGCGGCCTGGTCTTCACTGCCATGGGTGACGAACAGGTTGTGCACGCCGCCTGAGTTGGCGGTACTGGGCAGACCCAGTTTGCGCCCCGAGTAGGTACCGAGCAGGTAGGACACCAGCTGGCCCTTATCCACGAACGGTTTGGCGTAGGTTGCCAGGCCATCACCATCGAAGGCTGCGCTGCCCAACGCGCGCGGGATGTGAGGGCGCTCGTCCAAGGTCAGCCAGGCCGGGAACAACTGTTGGCCGAGGGCGCCTTCAAGGAAGGAGGACTTGCGGTACAGGTTCCCACCGGAAACCGCCGACAGGAAGCTGCCGAACAGCCCGCCTGCCAATTCGGCCGAGAACAGTACCGGCACCTCACAGGTCGGCACCGGCCGTGCGCCCAGGCGACTGGCGGCGCGTTGGGCGGCGCGGATACCGATGCTGCGCGGGTCAGCCAGCAGGTTACCTTGGCGATTGACGTCGTACCAGTAGTCACGCTGCATCTGCCCATCGCCCTCGGCGATCATCACGCAGCTCAGGCTGTGACGGGTGGAGGCGTAGCCACCGACAAAGCCGTTGCTGTTGCCATACACCCTGCACCCCTGGTGGGTGTTGAGCGAGGTGCCATCGGCGTTGAGAATTCGAGGATCAGCGTCGAAGGCCGCAGCTTCGCACGCCAAGGCCATTTCAATGGCCTTCTCCGGCTCCAGGTTCCAGTCGTGGTAGAGGTCGAGGTCCGGAACATCGCGGGCCATCAGGGCGGCGTCGGCAAGCCCGGCGCATTCGTCCTCGGAGGTGTGCTTGGCAATGGCCAGCGCAGCTGCGACGGTTTCGCGAATGGCGTCCGAACCACTGGCCGAGGTGCTGGCCGAGCCTTTGCGCTGCCCGACGTACAGGGTGATACCAAAGCCCTGGTCACGGTTGAACTCAACCGTCTCGACCTCGCGCTGGCGGACCGTGGTGGACAGGCCCTGCTCCAGCGACACCGCCACTTCGCAGGCGCTGGCACCCTGGCGGCGGGCCTCGGCAATGATCGCTTCGACCTGCTCTTGCAAGGCTGGCAGATCGTTCGGGCCGATACTCTGGACTGCACTCATGGTTTTCTCCACTCAGAATTCTGCGTTCGGCAAGGGCCATTCAACGGCCGGGCCGGACAAGCGGCCCCCGACTGGTTATCATGGCGGCGATCTTTAGCGGACTGCCACCATGGTTGATTCAAACGACGACGCCTTCGACGGCGAAAAAAGCAAAACCCAGATCAAGCGCGAACTGCATGCGCTGGTCGAACTCGGCGAGCGGCTCACCACCCTCAAGGCCGATACCCTGGCGCGCCTGCCCTTGACCGATGAACTGCGCAAGGCATTGGCCGAAGCCAGCAAGCACACCGCGCATGGGGCTCGCAAACGCCACATGTCGTTCGTCGGCAAGCTGATGCGTGTACAGGACCTGGACGCCATTCACGCCCTGCTGGAACAGATGGACAGCTCCACCCGCCAGTACAACGAGCGTTTTCACGGCCTTGAACGCTGGCGTGATCGGTTGATCGACGGCAACGACGAGGACCTCGAACGGTTCGTCAACGAATACCCGGAGACCGACCGCCAGCAGCTGCGCTCGCTGGTGCGCCATGCCCAGCACGAAAAGGCCAGGAACAAACCCCCTGCCGCTTCGCGCAAGGTGTTCAAGTACATTCGCGATCTGGACGAGCTGCAGCGCGGGCTGCGCTGATCGCGGCGGGGCCGCCTTGCGGCCCCAGCCGACCCTCACGCCCCGGTACCACCCACCGTGATCGCATCGAGTTTCAAGGTCGGTTGGCCTACACCGACCGGCACGGACTGCCCGTCCTTGCCGCATGTCCCTACCCCACTGTCGAGCGACAGGTCGTTGCCGACCATCGACACACGGCTCATCGCCTCCGGGCCATTGCCAATCAAGGTCGCGCCTTTGACCGGGGCGGTGATCTTGCCATCCTCGATCAGGTAGGCCTCGCTGGTCGAAAACACGAACTTGCCGCTGGTGATGTCCACCTGTCCGCCACCCAAATTCGCGCAGTAGATGCCCTTCTTCACCGACGCGATGATCTCCTGCGGGTCGCTTTCACCGGCCCGCATGTAAGTGTTGGTCATGCGCGGCATCGGCAAGTGGGCATAGGATTCCCGTCGGCCGTTACCCGTCACCGCCATGCCCATCAGGCGCGCATTGAGCTTGTCCTGCATGTAGCCCTTGAGCACGCCGTTTTCGATCAGGGTGGTGCACTCGGTCGGCGTACCTTCGTCGTCCACGCTCAAGGAGCCACGTCGGCCTTCCAGGGTGCCATCATCGACGATGGTGCACAGGCTGGACGCGACCTTCTGGCCGATTCGGCCGCTGAATGCCGAACTGCCCTTGCGGTTGAAATCGCCTTCCAGGCCATGGCCAACCGCCTCGTGCAACAGCACGCCGGACCAACCAGGCCCCAGCACCACGGGCAGGGTGCCGGCAGGCGCAGCAACGGCCTCCAGGTTCACCAACGCCTGGCGCAGTGCCTCGCGGGCATAGCCCATCACCCGCTCCTCGGTGAAGAAGCGATAGTCGGTGCGCCCGCCGCCGCCCTGCCCGCCGCGTTCGCGACGGCCGTTCTGCTCGACGATGACGCTGACGTTGAAGCGCACCAGGGGCCGTACGTCGGCCGCCAGGCTGCCATCGGCGGCCGCGACCAGGATCCGCTCCCAGACGCCGGCCATGCTGACGCTGACCTGCTGGATACGCGGGTCCAGTGCACGGGTAGCGGCATCGACACGCTTGAGCAGCTCGACCTTCTCGGCACGGCTGAGCACGTCCAATGGATTATCCGCCGGGTAGAGAGTGGTCACGTCCTGGGCACGGAATGCCTGAACCGTGCCGTTCTGCCCGGCACGGGAAATCGATCGCGCGGCGCGCGCGGCGGAGGTCAAGGCTTCGAGATTGATGGCATTGCTGTAGGCAAAGCCGGTTTTTTCGCCGGCCTGGGCACGGACACCGACCCCCTGATCGAGGTTGAAGCTGCCTTCTTTGACAATCCCATCCTCCAGCGCCCAGGTTTCCGAAATCTGGCCCTGAAAGTACAGGTCGGCGGCGTCGATGCCTGGGCCGGCCAATTCACCCAGCACACTTTGCAGGCTGTCCAGGGTCAAGCCGCCTGGGGCCAGGAGCTGCTCGCTGACGGTGGATAACATCTGGCTCATAGTCACTCCGAGGTGTGCGCAGGCCGCAATGCGCCCTGCGAGAAGAAGCGCCGGTGATCGATCACCGGCATGCGCGCCCGAATGGACGCCTGTTCGTCACTGTCGCGCTCGGCAAGCAGTACCGCTTCGCCTTGCGCCTGTTGCGCCACGATGCGCCCCCATGGGTCGACGATCGCCGCGTGGCCGTGGGTCTGGCGCTGGCCGGGGTGAAGCCCGCCTTGGGCTGCGGCCAGCATGTAGCATTGCGTTTCGATGGCGCGTGCGCGGATCAGCACGTCCCAATGCGCCGCCCCTGTCACCGCCGTGAACGCCGACGGTGCACTGATCAGTTCTGCCCCGGCTGCGCGCAGGTGGCTGTACAACTCGGGAAAGCGCAGGTCGTAGCACACGCTCAGGCCCAACCGCCCCACCGGCGTATCAGCAACCACCACCTGCGCACCGGGGGCGTAATCATCGGATTCACGATAGCGGCCACGATTGTCGGCGACATCCACATCGAACAGGTGCAACTTGTCATACCGCGCGACCTGCTGCCCATGCTCGTCGATCAACAACGAACAGGCATGTGCCTTGGCCTTGGGCTGACCGGTCGGCGGCAGGGCAATGGTGCCTGCGACAATCCATAACCTGAGGTCACGAGCCACGCGTTTCAACCAGGGCAGGATCGGGCCTTCGCCGAGGGCCTCGGCGCGGCCGATCGCCGCGGCGTCTGCACGCCCCATGGCGGCGAAGTTCTCCGGCAGCACGGCCAGCCTGGCGCCACCTGATGCCGCCTGTTCCAGAAGCTTGCTCGCCTGGCGCAGGTTACCCTGCACATCATCCTGGCTGACCATCTGGATCACTGCCGCCTTCATCGACCCTCCTGGCGCTATTTCTGGAATGGTTTCACAAAGGTAATCTTAGGCTCTTTCCACGGCCCTACTACCCGGTAATGCACGCTGGCAAAGCGCGACACCCGATCGCCAATCAGCCGGTCGACCAGAAACAGTGCGCCGCCCACGGCCGGGGCGCCGACGATCAGCGCTGCCAGGGGAAGGTTGTTGGTGACCGGCAGGCTGACCTGCAGGTTGGCAGCGACCCGCTCACGCACCATGTCCAGGGTACCATCGAGTTCGAAATCGCTCGACGGGCCGGTTACCTTGATCGGCGTGCGGGTTACGTATACCCCTTCACTGGCCACCAGCAGCCCCTTGAGCCGGTCGTAGGCCAGGCCCTTTTCGAACAAGTCGGAGAAGTCCAGGCGCAAGCGCCGACCAATGGCGTTGAAGTTCAGCAAGCCGAATACACGCAACGCTTGTGCGCCACCGTCCACCTCGACGAACTGCCCGCTGTGCAGCACTGCATCGAGGCTCCCGGAGAACCGCTTCAGGCTGATTGCCGCCGGGGAGCCCGGCCACCGCCCGTCCACGTCCATGCGAAAATCCCGGGCGGTTACCGTCGGTGCAAAGCCCCAGGCCGTGAGCACGTCACCCAGTTGCTTGCCTTGCACGCGGCCTTTGTACCAGCTCGTGCCGCCTGCGCCATCCCAACCACCAGCGCCGTCGATGCGCAGCCCCTTGAGGTTCAGATCGATGTCGCTGGCGTTCACACCGGTACGGGTCGGCCGCAGCTTGATCGCAGCGCTGCCGTACAGATCGTCACCGCGGTAAAACGTGTCGATGCGCACGTCCAGCGGCGGCACCTTGCGCGGATCGAACGACGCCAGCGGGTCGGCGCCGTCTTCGTCCTGCGCCTGGTCGGCATTGCCTGCCGGCAGGCGCAAGGTTTGCAGCCGCACCACGATAGGGGCGCCCTCGGCGTCGGGCACGCGCGCGTCGCCCACCACCTGCCGACTGTCCAGGCGCACGTCCCAGGCCGCCGACCCACGTGCCAGACGCACCCTCGCCTGGTTCAGCTCGGTACCGTAGGCCTTCAGGGCCCCGATGCTCAGGTCAACGCTCTGCAGTGTCTGGCGCGCATTGCCACCTGGATCGTCGCCCCCTAGCTTCTGCGCCTGAGCCTGCCAAGGCTCAAGGTCCAGGGTATCGAGGTGCCCACGGATACGCAGGCCGCGACCGCCGGGAGGCTGCGCTTGACCAGCACCAAGCAGCAGCTCACCAGCGCCCTGGTCCAGGTGCTCGGCTGGCGCCACGTAGGCTAGCCGGGCAAGATCGGTGTAGGCGGCGTCGATGTGCCGTTGCGCGCCTTGCAGGTTCATGCTGAAACGGCTGGCCCGACTGTCGGCAGGCGCTTTGCCAAAGGGCGCCGGCAGGTCGATCGACAGGCCTTTGAGGTCCGAATCGACGTTAATCAGGTTTTCACGTGCGCCAATGCTCAACTGCAGCTGGTACGGCAGCTCGCCAGACGCCGGCAGTGCCTGGTCGAAGTGCAGCCATTGGGTCAGTGCTTGCAGCGAAACCCGGCCGCTGGCGCTGATTCTGGTCTGCATCTGTCCCGGTTCGCCTACAGCGGCAATCTGTGCAGTGACCGGCTTGCCGAATGCCTGCAGGGAAATGCCCTTGCCACTGAGGCCCTTGTCGTAGTCGAAGCTGAAGTCGCCCTTCAGGCGCGTGAGTTCCAGCTCGGGCGATGCAATCTTGAGCCGTGCATCGCGCGTGGCGAAATCCACCTTCACCTTAGGTTGCTGCCCATGGGCCAGCGGGATGTCCAGCTTGACCTTGCCTTTGAGGGGGCCCTCACCTTCCCATCCTGCAAAGATTTCATTGGTGCCAATGGGCGCTTGCTTGAGTATCTTGAGCCCGTCCACCAGGCCACCCTCGAAATTGCCGTCCAAGTGCAAGTGGCTGTCACCCATGCCTTCCACATGTGGAATGTCGACTTTCACGTCGCTGACCTTGGTATCGAGCAGCACACCGCGTTGCGCCTTGATGCGCACACCGCTGTCCTCGATGAACACGTCGCCGTCCACATGCTGTACCTGTGGCCAGCCGGGCTGGAAGTCCAGGGTGGCATCATGAACTTTGAAGAACAGGCTGATGCTGCGAGCTTCGGGCTTGGCACCGTGATTGAGCGAGCCCTGGTACTGGAAGTAACCCTGGTCGACACTGCCTTTGACGATTGCGCTGCGCAGCCATTGGTCCAAGGCCGGGCTCAACACCTCGGGCAAGTACTTGGCGGTGTAGCGGCCATCGCCGTCGGTCAGACCGACACGCAGGTCCATGTAGTCTTCACGCCCTTCCTCGAACAACAGGCGGATGAGGAAGTCGCCTGCAATGTTGCCCTCCTCGCCCACGACCTTCAGGTAAGGAGCGATCAGGGTGAAGCCTTCCTTGTCCAGTGCCCAGGTCAGGCGCGCATTGGCTTTCTGGTAGTGCCAGGGTTTGGCGAAGATCGGATCCAGGTGCAGCATGAAAGCGTCGGTGTCCAGGCGCAGTTCGCCATGCCCAAGGTCGCCGCTGATGCTGCCGCTCACGTTACCGGCAGCCGGGGCGCCGTGATACGCATCGAAACCCACGCGCTCCAGGTTGCTTTCGAACGCCAGCCGGCGATCGCCGTCGGCCTTGGGCCGGGCCGTCAGGTGCACATTGCGCAGGGCACCTGTGACATTGAGGCCATCGATCACCGCCAGCACTTGCTGGCCCATGGGCGCCAAGGCGTGGATCAGCGGCGTGAGAGGGGTCAGCTCCACACGGTCGGCCTGCACCTGCCAGCTTTCATCGGCCGGGGCCGCACCGTTGCGCTGCATCAACCGCAGCCGCGAGGCCCAATGCGTGTCGCCAATGTCCATCGCCAACGCGTCGACAATGACGTCGAAGCCCTCATCCTGACGCTCGAACCAGGCATTGAGGGCGAGGCTGTCTACCTTGACCGGTTTGCGCGTGTCATAGGCCCCTTGCAGGTGCGGCGCATTCAGGCGTACGGCGCCTTGGTGCAACTGACGGTCGCGCCACTCGAACCAGGCTTCACCGCCTGCCTGAAGCACCTGGGCATGCCACTGCCCCAACAGCCGGGGCGGCAACCAGCGTGCCCAGTCACTGTGCGGCAGGTTGAGATAGCCCTGTACCTGCGCATCACGCCAGGCTTCGGCCGAAGCGCGGCTGCGCGCGCTCAGCGTCAGGGGTTGGCCATCTGGCAAGGTTGCCCGCAGGTCCAACGATTGCCGCGAGGGCCCCGCCAGCAAGCCTGCGCTGACATAGGTCAGCGTCAGCGGATCACGCTGCCAGGCGTGGAGGGTAACTTGGCTGTCGAACACATCGACCCGCCCAAGCCGGCGCAGGTCCTTGAGCAATTGCTCGGGCTGCAAGGGTGCGTCGTCCTGCTTGGGCAGACCCTCGAGCTTCCACTTGCCGGCTTCATCCTCTCGGGCGATCAGTTGCAGGCCAGCCAGCTGGATGCGCGCCAGGCGCACTTCACCTGCGACCAGGCTGCCCCAGACATCCGGCACCACGGTGACGTCATCGAGCCGCAAGGCCGTGCCGCCTTCACCGATTTGCAGGTCGCGTACGGTCAGCACCGGCGACAGCCTGCTCCAGCGGCCCTGAAGCGCGCCAATGTGCACCGGCACACCCAGCGCTCCGGCGACCTTGGCCTGCACCGTGCTGCGGTACTCGGCCGCCAGCGGCACCAAGGCCCGGCCAAGGCTGGCGTACAGCGCCACTGCGATGACCAGCAACGCGCAAGCCCCCAGCCCCCAACGGGTCAGGACACTCAGAACGCGGCTTAGACGTCCCATGGCCATGGCCCTCCAGGTCGTATATGCATAATGGCCCGTGGTGCAGTTTTCGCCATGCCGATCGAACCGGGTCGGGTTTCAGCAGGCCTCAGAGCAGCACCACGTCATACTGCTCTTGCGAATACATCGACTCGACCTGGAAGCGAATGGTTCGCCCGATGAAGGCCTCGAGTTCAGCCACGTTGCCAGACTCTTCGTCCAACAGGCGATCGACCACCTTCTGATTGGCCAGCACGCGATAGCCTTCCGCCTGGTAGGCGCGGGCTTCACGCAGGATTTCGCGAAAGATCTCGTAACAGATGGTTTCGGGCGTTTTGAGCTTGCCTCGCCCCTGGCAAGCCTGGCACGGTTCGCACAGCACCTGCTCAAGGCTCTCCCGGGTGCGCTTGCGGGTCATCTGCACCAAGCCCAACTCGGTGATGCCGATGATGTTGGTCTTGGCGTGGTCGCGCTCCAGCTGTTTTTCCAGCGTTCGCAGCACCTGACGCTGGTGATCCTCGTCTTCCATGTCGATGAAGTCGATGATGATGATGCCGCCGATGTTGCGCAGCCGCAGTTGCCGGGCAATGGCGGTGGCGGCCTCCAGGTTGGTCTTGAAGATGGTTTCTTCCAGGTTGCGGTGACCCACGAAGGCGCCGGTGTTGACGTCGATGGTGGTCATCGCCTCGGCCGGATCCACCACCAGGTAGCCACCCGACTTCAACGGTACCTTGCGATCCAGGGCGCGCTGAATTTCATCCTCGACACCGTACAGGTCGAAGATGGGCCGTTCGCCTGGGTAGTGTTCCAGACGGTCGGCGATTTCAGGCATCAGCTCTTGCACGAACTGCGTGGTGCGCTGGAAGGTTTCCCGCGAGTCGATGCGGATTTTTTCGATCTTCGGGTTGACCAGGTCGCGCAGGGTACGCAGCGCCAGGCCCAAGTCTTCGTAGATGACCAGGGGTGCGCCACAGGTCTTGATCTGCGCCCCGATCTGCTCCCACAACCGCCGCAGGTAGCGAATATCCTGCAGGATCTCCTCAACCCGCGCGCCTTCGGCGGCGGTGCGCAGAATGAAGCCGCCAGCGCCTTGTATGTTCTCGCTGTCCACGCAATCACTGACCACGCGCTTGAGGCGTTCACGCTCGGCCTCGTCCTCGATCTTGAGCGAAATGCCCACGTGGCTGCTACGCGGCATGTAGACCAGGTAGCGCGACGGGATCGACAACTGGGTGGTCAGCCGCGCGCCTTTGCTGCCGATGGGGTCTTTGGTGACCTGTACCACCAGGGCCTGGCCTTCATGGACCAGGGCGGTAATGTTTTCCACGGCCGAGCCTTCGCGCTGCGAAATCTCCGAGGCATGGATGAACGCTGCCCGTTCCAGCCCGATGTCCACGAACGCCGCCTGCATGCCAGGCAGCACCCTGACCACCTTGCCCTTGTAGATATTGCCGACGATGCCGCGACGCTGGGTGCGCTCGACGTGCACTTCCTGCAGTACCCCGTTTTCCACCACCGCCACGCGTGACTCCATCGGGGTGATGTTGATCAGGATCTCTTCGCTCATGGCAGGTTCTCGTCCAGGGTCTTGTTCTAATGATGGATGGCGCAAACGGTGCTGGCTACTGCGGGCGCGTCACCTCAGGTTCCGAGGCCGCCTGTTGCCAGCAAGCGATGCCGAAGCACTCGAGCAACTGTGCCGTTTCGCTCAATGGCAGGCCGACCACGGCCGAATAGCTGCCAATCAGCCCGGTGACGAATACCGCGCCCAGTCCTTGAATCGCATAGCCGCCCGCCTTGTCTGCCGGCTCGCCGCTGGCCCAGTAGCGCTGCGCTTCCTGCTGGTGGATGTCGCGAAAGCGGACGGTGCTGCTGACACACAAGCTCTCGACACGCGTGCCGTCATCGAGCGCCACGGCCGTCAATACCTGGTGTTCGCGGCCGGACAACCGGGCCAGCATGCCCAGGGCGTCGTCACGGTGCTCGGGTTTGCCCAGAATATGGCCGTCAAGCACGACGGCCGTGTCAGCGCCCAACACCACAGCGCCCTCGTTCGCGGTCTCGGCCGGTTCGAGACGGGCACGGCCCGCTGCAGCCTTGGCTTTGGCCAGGCGCTGCACATACACCTCGGCGCTTTCGCCAGGCAGCGGGGTTTCATCGATGGGCGCGCTGGCAACCCTGAAGCGTACGCCGATCTGCGTCAACAGCTCGCGCCGACGTGGAGAGCCGGAAGCCAGGTATAGCGGGGTCATTCGGACATCTCCCTGTCAGCGGCCACCAAGCCGTCAATTGATGTGCAAGCGTCGGCGAAGGTCGCGCAAGGCAAAGCTGATCCACGGCCAGAGCAGCGCGCTGATCACGGCCGACCAGACCAGCGCCAGGGTAGGCAGGCGATTACCGGTCAAGGCACTGAGCCACAGCTGGAGCAACTGTGCAATGCCGAAGACCACCAGGATGATCAGGCTTTGCTGCCACATGGGGAACATGCGCAGGCGCTGTTGCAGCGACAGCACCAAGAATGTGATCAGGGTGAGGATCAACGCGTTCTGCCCCAACAGGGTGCCGTACAGCACGTCCTCGGCTAGGCCAAGCATGAACGCTGTGGCCATGCCGACCTTGTGCGGCACGTTCAAGGTCCAGAACGACACCAGCAACGCCAGCCACATAGGCCGAAAGACTTCCATGAACTGCGGCATGGGCGAGACACTGAGCAGCAGGCCAACGGCAAATGTCAGCCAGATGACCCAACCATTGTTGCGGCGCGATGCGGCCATCACTGCCTCCGGGGTTGAGTGGGCGCAGCGGGCGCTGCGGCCGGGCTTGCGGACTGTGCAGCTGGCGCTGTGGCGGGCGTACTGGACTGGGTGGCAGGCGCAGGGGTTACGGCAGGCGCGCCGTTTGCAGGGGTACCGTTTGCGGGAGTGCCGTTTGCAGGCGCACCTTGACCGGTCGTACCAGCACCCTGAGCAGGAGCCCTCTCGCCTTTGCGGTCTGCTTCTTCCTGGGCAATCGCGGCATCGGTGGCGCGCTGCTCGGGCGTACGCCGGTCGCTGAACACCAGCAGCATGTAACGGCTACGGTTGAGCGCCGCGGTGGGGATGGCGCGCACAATGGCGAATGGCTGGCCGGAATCGTGGATCACCTCGTTGACGGTGGCCACGGGATAACCGGCGGGGAAGCGTTGGCCCATGCCGGAGCTGACCAGCAGGTCGCCTTCCTTGATGTCCGCCGTATCGGCCACGTGGCGCAACTCGAGGCGCTCCGGGTTGCCGGTACCGCTGGCAATGGCGCGCAAACCGTTGCGGTTGACCTGCACGGGAATGCTGTGGGTGGTATCGGTGAGCAGCAAGACCCGCGAGGTATAGGGCATCAGTTCGACCACCTGCCCCATCAGGCCGCGAGCGTCGAGCACCGGTTGACCGAGAAACACGCCATCGCGCTCACCCTTGTTGATCAGGATGCGGTGTGTGAAGGGGTTGGGATCGACGCCGATCAATTCGGCAACTTCGACCTTTTCGTCAACCAGCGCCGAGGAATTGAGCAGCTCACGCAGGCGCACGTTCTGCTCGGTCAACGCCGCCAGCTTCTGCAGGCGACCTTGCAGCAGCAAGGCCTCGGTCTTGAGTTTCTCGTTCTCGGCAATCAGCTCGTTGCGGCTGCCGAACTGGCCCGCCACCCCTTGCCAGGCGCGTTGCGGCAAGTCGGTGATCCAGTACGATTCCATGAGCACCAGGCCCATCTGGCTGCGAACGGGCTTGAGCAGGTCAAAGCGCGCGTCGACGACCATCAACGCGACCGACATCACCACCAGGACGAGCAGGCGAACGCCCAGCGACGGGCCCTTGGAGAAAAGCGGTTTAATGGGCCGTTCCTCGTGGACGACTCAGGAAGTCATTGGACATGGGACAAGGCACCAGCCTGGTTACGAATTGACGGATGAGGCGCCCGGACGGGCACCGGCCAGCACATACAGGTAGCACTGTGCGTGCTACCTGTAAACCGGGGCTCACGAGCCGCGAGGACGAATCACTCGCTCGAGAGCAGGTCCATTGCGTGCTTGTCCATCATTTCCAGGGCTCGACCGCCGCCGCGGGCGACACAGGTCAACGGGTCTTCGGCGACGATGACCGGCAGCCCGGTTTCCTGGGCCAGCAGCTTGTCCAGGTCACGCAGCAGTGCGCCGCCGCCGGTCAACACCAGGCCACGTTCGGCGATGTCGGAAGCCAGTTCGGGTGGCGACTGCTCCAGGGCGCTCTTGACCGCCTGAACGATGGTCGCCAGCGACTCCTGCAGCGCTTCGAGCACTTCGTTGGAGTTCAGGGTGAACGCACGCGGTACGCCTTCGGCAAGGTTACGGCCGCGAACGTCGACTTCGCGCACTTCACCGCCCGGGTAGGCAGTACCGATTTCCTGCTTGATGCGCTCGGCGGTGGATTCGCCGATCAGGCTGCCGTAGTTACGGCGCACGTAGGTCACGATGGCTTCGTCGAAGCGGTCACCACCGACACGCACCGATTCGGCATAGACCACCCCGTTGAGCGAGATCAACGCGATTTCGGTGGTACCACCGCCGATGTCGACGACCATGGAGCCACGGGCCTCTTCGACCGGCAGGCCGGCACCGATGGCGGCCGCCATGGGTTCTTCGATCAGGAACACTTCGCGGGCACCTGCTCCCAGGGCCGACTCGCGAATGGCGCGGCGCTCAACCTGGGTGGACTTGCACGGCACGCAGATCAGCACACGAGGGCTGGGCTGCAGGAAGCTGTTCTCATGAACCTTGTTGATAAAGTATTGCAACATTTTTTCGCAGACGCTGAAGTCGGCGATCACGCCGTCCTTCATCGGACGAATGGCTGCGATGTTGCCAGGCGTACGGCCCAGCATGCGTTTGGCTTCGGTACCGACGGCGACGACGCTTTTCTGATTGCCATGGGTACGGATGGCAACAACCGAGGGCTCATTCAGGACGATACCGCGCTCACGCACGTAAATTAGGGTGTTGGCAGTACCCAGGTCGATGGACAGATCGCTGGAAAACATGCCACGCAGTTTCTTGAACATGGGAAAGTGACCCTGGGGAAAGCGTGGGTAAAAAAGTGCGGCAAACTCTAACAATGGCAGGGATTTTGGGCAAGGAGCCAATATGTTAAATTGGCTGTTTTTCCGAGCATGCCAGCCGATGATCGCGGCTATTGGACCGCCAAAAAGCTGACATGTTCCTCATTGCGGACACTGAATCCGTTCTTTCTATCCTTCTGGAGATCCCCATGGCGCTTGAACGCTGCGACGTGGAAAAGATCGCCCATCTGGCCCGACTGGGCCTAAATGATGGCGAACTGCCACGCATTACCGACGCCTTGAACAGCATCCTCGGGTTGGTCGACCAGATGCAAGCGGTGGACACCGCCGGCATCGAACCCCTGGCTCACCCCCTTGAGGCCAGCCAGCGCCTGCGCCCCGACCAGGTCACCGAGCACAACCAGCGTGACGCTTATCAGGCCGTCGCCCCACAGACCGAAAACGGTCTGTACCTGGTTCCGAAAGTCATCGAGTAAGGGATAGAGCCTGCCATGCATCAATTGACCCTGGCCGAGATCGCCCGCGGACTCGCCGACAAGTCGTTTTCCTCCGAAGAGCTGACCGGCGCCCTGCTGGCCCGTATCAAGCAGCTCGACCCACAGCTCAACAGCTTCATCACCGTGACCGACGAGCTGGCCCTGGGCCAGGCACGTGCTGCCGATGCCCGCCGCGCCGCTGGCGAAGGCGGGGCGTTGCTGGGCGCGCCCATTGCCCACAAGGACCTGTTCTGCACCCAGGGCGTGCGCACCAGCTGCGCGTCGAAGATGCTCGACACCTTCAAGGCGCCCTATGACGCCACCGTGGTGGCCAAGCTCGCCGAAGCTGGCATGGTCACGCTGGGCAAGACCAACATGGACGAGTTCGCCATGGGCTCGGCCAACGAATCGAGCCACTACGGCGCGGTGAAAAACCCCTGGAACCTCGAGCACGTACCGGGTGGCTCGTCGGGCGGCTCGGCCGCTGCCGTGGCGGCGCGCCTGTTGCCGGTGACCACCGGCACCGACACCGGCGGCTCGATCCGTCAGCCGGCCGCACTGACCAACCTCACCGGCCTCAAGCCTACCTATGGCCGCGTCTCGCGCTGGGGCATGATCGCCTATGCCTCGAGCCTGGACCAGGGCGGCCCCCTGGCCCGCACGGCCGAGGACTGCGCGCTGCTGCTGCAAGGCATGGCCGGCTTCGACGCCAAGGATTCGACCAGCATCGAGGAGCCGGTTCCCGACTACAGCGCCACCCTGGGTGATTCGCTGCAAGGGTTGCGTATCGGTCTGCCGAAAGAGTACTTCGGGGCTGGCCTGGACCCGCGCATCGCCGACCTCGTGCAGGCCAGCGTCAAGGAGCTGGAAAAGCTCGGCGCGGTGGTCAAGGAAATCAGCCTGCCGAACATGCAACACGCCATCCCGGCGTACTACGTGATCGCTCCGGCAGAAGCGTCCTCGAACCTGTCGCGTTTCGACGGTGTTCGCTTCGGTCATCGCTGCGAGGCGCCCAAGGACCTGACCGACCTGTACAAGCGTTCCCGCGGCGAAGGCTTCGGCGCCGAAGTGCAGCGCCGGATCATGGTCGGTACCTACGCCCTGTCGGCGGGCTACTATGACGCGTACTACGTGAAGGCCCAGCAAATTCGCCGCCTGATCAAGAACGACTTCATGGCTGCCTTCAAGGATGTCGACCTGATTCTCGGCCCGACCACGCCCAACCCGGCCTGGAAACTGGGCGCCAAGAGCAGCGATCCGGTCGCCGCCTACCTCGAGGACGTCTACACCATCACGGCCAACCTCGCGGGCCTGCCAGGCCTGTCGATGCCAGCCGGCTTCGTCGATGGCCTGCCGGTAGGCGTGCAGTTGCTGGCGCCTTACTTCCAGGAAGGCCGCCTGCTCAACGTAGCCCATCGCTACCAGCAGGTGACCGACTGGCACACCCGCGCCCCTAACGGCTTCTGAGGAACAGACACATGCAATGGGAAGTTGTGATCGGGCTGGAAATTCACACTCAGCTCGCCACCCAGTCGAAAATCTTTTCCGGTAGTGCCACCACGTTTGGCTCGGAACCCAACACCCAGGCGAGCCTAGTCGACCTGGGCATGCCAGGTGTGCTGCCGGTCCTGAACCAGGAAGCGGTGCGCATGGCGTGCATGTTCGGCCTGGCCATCGATGCCGAGATCGGCAAGCGCAACGTGTTCGCGCGCAAGAACTACTTCTACCCCGACCTGCCCAAGGGCTATCAGATCAGCCAGATGGACCTGCCGATTGTGGGCAAGGGCCACCTGGACATCGCGCTGGAAGACGGCACCATCAAGCGCATCGGCGTGACCCGTGCCCACCTGGAAGAAGATGCGGGCAAGAGCCTGCACGAAGATTTCAGCGGCTCCACCGGCATCGACCTGAACCGTGCCGGCACCCCGCTGCTGGAAATCGTGTCCGAGCCCGACATGCGCAGCGCCAAGGAAGCGGTGGCCTATGTCAAGGCCATCCATGCGCTGGTGCGCTACCTGGGCATCTGCGACGGCAACATGGCCGAAGGATCACTGCGCTGCGACTGCAACGTGTCGATCCGGCCCAAGGGCCAGACCGAGTTCGGCACTCGCTGCGAGATCAAGAACGTCAACTCGTTCCGCTTCATCGAGCGCGCGATCAACAGCGAGATCCAGCGCCAGATCGACTTGATCGAGGACGGCGGCAAGGTGGTTCAGGAAACGCGCCTGTACGATCCGAACAAGGACGAGACCCGCTCCATGCGCAGCAAGGAGGAAGCCAACGACTACCGTTACTTCCCCGACCCGGACCTGCTGCCGGTGGTCATCGAGGACAGCTTCCTGGAAACCGTGCGCGCCGGCTTGCCGGAACTGCCCACCCAGAAAGTCGAGCGCTTCCAACGCCAGTACGGACTGTCGGCATACGATGCCAACGTTTTGGCATCGAGCCGTGAACAGGCCGACTACTTCGAGGAGGTGGTCAAGCTCGGGGGCGACGCCAAAATGGCCGCCAACTGGGTCATGGTCGAGCTGGGCAGCCTGCTCAACAAGCTGGGCATCGAGATTGACCAGGCCCCGGTCACCGCCGCGCAACTGGGCGGCATGCTGGTGCGCATCCGCGACAACACCATCAGCGGCAAGATCGCCAAGACCGTGTTCGAGGCCATGGCGGCAGGTGAAGGCGACGCCGACATCATCATCGAAAGCCGCGGCCTCAAGCAGGTCACCGACAGCGGCGCCATCGAGTCGATGCTCGACGAGGTGTTGGCGGCCAACGCCGAACAGGTCGAACAGTACCGCGCCGCCGACGAGGCCAAGCGCGGCAAAATGTTCGGTTTCTTCGTCGGCCAAGCCATGAAAGCTTCCAAGGGCAAGGCCAACCCTGGGCAGGTGAATCAGCTGCTCAAGGCCAAGCTCGAAGGCTGACCGCACCCTTCAGCGGGGGCTCGCCCTCGCTGACAGACCAGCAGAGGTTGACCAGGACACTGGTCCACCTCGGCTTGTCCCGCGCCCGGCCAAAAGCCCCGGCGCACCGGAGTACCTGTATGTTCAAACGTTCTTTGGCCAGCTTGGCCCTCTTTTCCTGTCTGGCAGGCTGCGCCAGCCATGACATCGACCCGCGAGGTTATGACCGCACGGGTACTGCCTCCTACTACGGCGCCCGCCATCACGGCAAACGCACCGCCAGCGGCGAGGCGTTCAATCAGCATGGCCTGACGGCGGCTCATCGCAACCTGCCGTTCGGCAGCCGGGTGCTGGTGACCAACCTGGCCAATCGGCGCAGCGTGGTGGTCCGCATCAACGACCGCGGCCCGCACGCCCGCAGCCGGCTGATCGACCTGTCTCGGGCTGCCGCTGAAAAAATCGGCATGGTGCGTAGCGGAACGGCGCGCGTGCGAGTACAAGGTCTTAGTGACTGACGACCAGGAGCTTTACCATTTTCGATCTGGCCACCCTCCCCACGTTCAGCCTGCTGCAGCTGGGCATCGCTTTGCTGCTGCTGGTCGCAGGCGCCGAACTGCTGGTACGGGCTGCACTGCGCCTGGCGCAACGCCTCCACGTGCGGCCGCTGATCATCGGGCTGAGCCTGGTGGCATTCGGCAGCACTGCCCCCCAGTTGACCCTCAGCCTGCAGGCCGCCTACCAAGGCGCACCGGACGTTGCCGTGGGCAGCGTCATCGGCAGCAACATCTTCAATGTGCTGGCCATTCTTGGCCTGGCAGCGCTGGTCATTCCCCTTCGCGTGTCTCGCCAGCTGGTACGCCTGGATATTCCGCTGATGATCCTGGCCAGCGCCCTGGTCTACGGGTTGGCTGCCAATGGCTATCTGGGCCGCGTTGAAGGCGTATTGCTGCTGATGGGGCTGGTGGGTTACCTGGCCATGCTCTGGCACCAGTCCCGTCACTACGCACGCACCTACCCTGCCCCGCCATCGGTGCCACAAAGCCCGGCACGCTTCTGGTGCGGGACGTTACTGTTGGTGATGGCAGGCCTGGCCCTGCTGAGCCTGGCCGGTCATCTGCTGCTCGACGCTGCCGTGGAAGTGGCCACTGACCTGGGCCTGTCCGAGCGCGTCATCGGCCTTACGGTGGTCGCCATCTGCACGTCGTTGCCGGAACTGGCAGCAGCCCTGATCGCTGCCTTGCGCGGTGAACGCGAGATCGCCGTGGGCACGGTGATCGGCAGCAACCTGTTCAACCTGTTGGGCGTATTGGGCCTGACCGCCGTGGTGACCCCCGAGCCCCTGTCGATTTCGCCCAATGCGCTGGATTTCGACCTGCCCGTCATGCTGGGTGTGGCCGCGTTGAGCTTGCCGGTGTTCTATTCAGGCTATCGCATCACCCGGGCCGAAGGGCTGGTGTTCCTGTGCCTGTACCTGGCCTACGGCCTGCACATCGCCGCGTTCACCATGGGCATGCCCCTGGCCGGACGCCTGGAGCGCCTGATGCTGCTCTACGTATTGCCCGTGCTGGCGGTTGTGTTGGTGTACACCACGGTGCGCGCCTGGCGCCGCCAGCATTGAGCACCCCAAGTCAGATCAGCGGCTGGCCTGACGGGCCTTCTTCAACTTGAAGGCTACCCAGAGCAGCAGGATCCAGCCAGGGATCAGCATCACCGAGATGCGAATGGGCGGCGTCAGGTACATCACCACCAGGATCAGCACGATGAAGGCCAGGCACAGGTAGTTGGTGAACGGATGGCCCAGGCTCTGGTAGAACGGCTGTACCCCTGCCGCGCGCTTGGCCTTGCGGAACTTGAGGTGGGTGATGCTGATGCTGGCCCAGTTGATCACCAGCGCCGACACCGCCAGTGCCATCAGCAGGCCAAAGGCTTCGCCGGGCATCAGGTAGTTGATCACCACACACAGGCCCGTGGCCAGGGCAGAAATGCCTAAAGCTGCCAGGGGTACACCGCTGCGGCTGACCTTCAGCAATTGACGCGGGGCGTCACCTTGGCTAGCCAGGCCGAACAGCATGCGACTGTTGGCGTACACGCAGCTGTTGTAGACCGACAGCGCCGCTGTCAGGACCACGATGTTGAGGATGGTCGCGACCAGGTCGCTGTCCAGCTCATGGAAGATCATCACAAATGGACTGCCGCCTTGTACCACCTTCTGCCAGGGGTACAACGAAAGCAGCACCGCCAGCGCGCCGATGTAGAAGATCAGGATCCGGTAGACCACCTGGTTGGTGGCCTTGGGAATGCTCTGGCGCGGATTGTCGGCTTCGGCGGCCGTGATGCCTACCAGTTCCAGGCCACCGAACGAAAACATGATCACGGCCAGGGCCATGACCAGGCCGCTCACGCCATTGGGGAAGAACCCGCCGTATTGCCACAGGTTGGCCACGCTGGCGTCCGGGCCGCCGTTACCGGTGCTGAGCAACCAGGCGCCGAAACCTATCATGCTGACGATGGCCACGACTTTTACCAAGGCGAACCAGAACTCCATCTCGCCATAGACCTTCACCTGGGTGAGGTTGATCAGGTTGATCACCACAAAGAAGATAGCGGCCGTGGCCCAGGTTGGAAAGTCAGGCCACCAGTACTGGACGTAGATACCCACCGCCGTCAGCTCGGCCATGCCGACCAACACGTAGACCACCCAGTAGTTCCAGCCAGACACGAAGCCTGCGAACTCGCTCCAGTACTGGTGGGCAAAATGGCTGAAGCTACCGGCCACCGGCTCTTCGACGACCATTTCCCCGAGCTGGCGCATGATCAGGAACGCCATCAGGCCAGCAATGGCATAGCCCAGCAAAACGGAGGGGCCGGCCAGCTGGATGGTCTGGGCAATGCCCAGGAACAACCCCGTGCCGATGGCGCCGCCGAGCGCGATCAGCTGGATGTGACGATTCTTCAGCCCGCGCTGTAACCGCTCGGGCGTGCTCTGGTCTTGCATGAAGTGTCCTTTCGCTCAGTGAGGCAATGCTGTTGTTTGCAGTCAAGAATCTAGATCCATCCGCCCCACTGCAAGATGAAAATACCAATGTTGGTGGTGATCGCGGCCATCAGCGTGGTAATCACGATGATTGACGCGGCCAGTTCATGGTTGCCGTTGGCCGCACGCGCCATCACGTAGCTGGCCGCTGCGGTGGGGCTGCCGATGTAGAGAAACAGGATGCCCAGTTCGGCCCCGCGAAAACCACAAAGCCAGGCACCCAGTGTGCCAACGAGTGGCAGCCAGGCCATTTTCACCAGGCTGGCGTCCACGGCCAACCTGCCGCTGTCGCGAAGGGCCGTCAGCGACAGGGTGCCGCCAATGCAGATCAGGGCAAGGGGTAAGGTCATCTGCGCCAGGTAGTCACCGGAGGTGAGCAGCCAATTCGGCAAAGGGACCTGGCCGTAGGCCATGGGAATGGCGACCAGCACGCTGAGAATCAGCGGATTTTTCAGGATGCTTTTGAGGATGCTCCACGGGTCGGACTTCAGGTCGGGGCTGTAGACCGCCAGCACGATGGCAGACAATGAGTTGTACAACAGGATCACCAACCCAGCCAGTACCGCACCCAGTGAGATGCCATAGTCGCCGTACAAGCTTGCGGCCAGCGCCAGGCCAATCACCCCGTTGTTGCCGCGAAAGGCGCCTTGGGTGTAGATACCACGGTCGGCCCACGGGCTGCGCCAGACGGCCATGCCCCAGGCGATGGCAAATCCGGCCAGGGTGGCCACCGTGAAATAGATCATGATCCCTGGCCGGACCGCCGCCGCCAGGTCGGCATGATAGATGCCAAGAAACAGCAAGGCCGGCATGCAGACGTTGAACACCAGTTGCGAAGCGACCTTGTTGAAGTTGTCGTCGATCAGGTGGATACGGCGAAGCAACACGCCCAGAAACAGCATGGCGAAAACGGGCGCCGTGATGTTCAGCGTCTGGATGAGAAGGGCAAGCATGGGCGCACGATCCTGAAAGGGGGTTGCCGTTAGGGGGCTAATGATACGCCAACGGCCAGGATTTGCGGGCATTGTGCGGTGATGGGAGCGCAACCGTGCCCTGCCGGGGCACTGGACCGGCCGCGATGGGCTGCGCAGCAGCCCCAGGTGTCAGCTGCGCAGCGCATGTTGTCGGGGCCGCTACCTCGCGGCAACAGGCCGCGCCTACAGCACGATTCAGCGCCGAACTGGCCGCTTCTGCAATTTGCGCTGCAGTGTCCGGCGGTGCATGCCTAGCGCGCGTGCGGTCGCCGAGATGTTGCCCTCGTGCTCGTTCAGCACGCGCTGGATGTGTTCCCACTGCAGACGGTCCACGGACATGGGGTTTTCCGGCACCAGGGTGTCCAGGTCGGTATGCTCGGACAACAGGGCCGCCAGCACGTCGTCAGCGTCAGCCGGTTTGCACAGGTAGTTGCAGGCGCCGCGCTTGACCGCTTCCACGGCCGTGGCGATGCTCGAGTACCCGGTCAGGATGACGACCCGCATTTCCGGGTCCAGCTCCAGCAGCTTGGGCAGCAGCACCAGGCCCGAATCCCCTTCCATTTTCAGGTCGAGCGTGGCGTAGTCCGGCAGGTCTTGCTGGGCCAGGACCAAACCTTCTTCGGCCGAGCTGGCGGTGCTTACCCGAAAGCCCCTGCGGCTCATGGCCCGGGCCATCACCCGGGTGAAGGTAGCATCGTCGTCCACCAACAGCAGGTGCGGCAGCTCTTCGGTTTCAACCTGGGTTTCTTCACTCATCATGCTTCTCCTCGCGTGCCATAGGGCAGGCGCAATTCGGTCAGGGTGCCACCTTGTTCATGACTATAGAGTTTCACTGAGCCACCCGCACGGGTGACGCTGGCCTTGCTCAGGAACAGGCCCAGGCCGAAGCCCTTGCCCTTGGTGGTAATGAAAGGTTTGCCAATGGCCTCGGCGATGGCCGGCGGTACGCCAGGGCCATGGTCGCGAATGCTGATGACGATGTCCTGGTGATCCCAGTCCAGGCGCACCTCCAGGTCATCAGGACAGGCGTCGGCGGCGTTGTTCAACAAGTTGAGCAGTGCCTGGGTCAGGTCAGGCGGCGGCGTCAACCGAGGGACGAGCCCATCACGCAGGCGCTGGAAGCGGTAACTGGCTTCCGGGCGCATGAGGTGCCAGCGGTTGAGGGCCTCGTCGAGCCAGACGGTGACCTCCTGCTCGACAATGGCCAGGCGGCGATTGGCCTCGGCGGCGCGAACCAGCTGTTGCAGTGTTTCTTTGCACAGTTTGACCTGGTCCTGAAGAATCTGCAGGTCTTCCTGCAGCAGCGGATCAGTATGGTCCTGGCGCATCTCGTTGAGCAACACGCTCATCGTCGCCAGCGGCGTACCCAGCTCGTGGGCCGCGCCCGCCGCCTGGGTGGCCACGGCCAGCAATTGCTCATCGCGCAGGCTTTCTTCGCGCCGCTCCGAGCGCAGGTGTTCCTGGCGCCGAAGCTCCTCGGCCATGCGCGCGGCAAAGAAGGTGATCACCGCCGCGGCCAGCGCAATGCTCAGCCACATGCCGTAGACCTGCATCTTGTCCCGTGCCAGCGGCAGGCCCTCAAGCGGGTAGAACTGCACCAGCAGCAGGCTGTAGGCCGTCAGCGCGATGCCCGACAGAATCAGCGAATACAGCCAGGGCAGCGTCACCGCCGCGATCGCCAGCGGCACCAGGTAGTAGGACACGAAAGGGTTGGTCGAGCCGCCGGAGTAGTACAGCAGAGCGCTGTGTATCAACAGGTCGCACGCCAGTTGCAGGGCATATTCGAGTTCGGTGACCGGCAGCGATAGGCGCAGGCGCAGCGCCGTGAAGGCGCACAGCAGCGAGGACAAGGCCAGGGTGCCGGCCAGCGACAGCCAGGGCAGTGGCAGCAGCTCGGTCCAGTAGGCCACGCCGACCGAGCCGGCCTGGGCGGCCAAAACCAGGACGCGAATAACGGTCAGTCGCCAGAGGTTCTGGCGCGTAGCGGACAGCGGTTGTGCGGCGGCGAGCATGAGCTCTCCTGATGAGTGCTCCAGAAAATCGGCTGGAGTATACCGAAGCGGGGCATGCTGCTGCAGTGATGCGGCAAAGCGCCACACTTTGTCACAGCTTCATGGGGCCAGCGCTGAACCCACTACACTGTTCCCGGTCTGATGGGCCATGCGTGGAATGGATGGCCACACCCCACGCTTTCATCTGCCAAGGAGCACCTTATGCTAATCCAACGTCGCGGCGCTGCCCTTCTCTTGTCCTGCGGTTTGCTGGCCAGCTTGCCAGCGCTGGCCGCCGATGAGCCGCGCTTCAATCAGGTGTCACTGCGCGCCGAAGTGAGCAAGGAAGTGGCACGCGACCTGATGGTCGTGACCCTCTACAGCGAAGCGCAGAACACCGACCCGGGCAAGCTTGCCAAGCAGATCACCGAGACCATGAACAAGGCTGTGCAGCAGTCGCGCCAGGTCAAGGACGTCAAGATCAGCCAGGGCAGCCGCAACAGCTACCCGGTGTACGACACCAAGGGCCAGAAGATTACCGGCTGGCGCGAGCGTGCCGAGCTGCGGCTCGAAAGCGCGGACTTCCCAGCGCTTTCACAGCTCACCGCCGAGCTGCTGCAAGACCTGAAAATGGGCGGCATGGACTTCTCCATCTCACCAGCCACCCGCAAGTCCAGCGAAGACGCGCTGCTCAAGGAAGCCGTCGACGCATTCAAGGCGCGCGCCCAATTGGCCACCGAAGCCCTGGGCGGCAGTGGTTACAAGGTGGTCAGCCTCAACCTGAACAGCAGCGGCTATCCACGGCCTTACCTGCGCAGTGCACCGATGGCGATGAAGGCCATGGCAGCAGACGAAGCTGCGCCAGCGCCGGACATCGAGGCGGGCACCAGCGAAGTGAGCATGAACGCCGATGGCTTGATCGAAGTGCAGATGCCTTGACGGCGAGGTGGCAGGGGCAGGCCCCAGGCCAGCCCCCTGACCAGCAACTGATGCCCTGGCGCCTTGACTGCCCCGTCAGGGCTTTTCACCCTGCCCTGAAGGAAGGCCTGCATTTTAAGAGATTTCCTACACCCTCTTAAGCCTTTCCCGACATCCTCATCCAATCAGCAATATTCAGCAAAAAGCCATCATTTTGCCCTCGCAAACGTTTAACTCCGCCAAAAGTTACACCGATGCGACATTCATGTACTGCCGTGCCACTTTTCAAGTCCCGACTAACCTTGTGCATATTGCATTGGGCCCACCCCTGCATAAGTATCCGCAGGTCGGCTCACGAGGCCGCCCTCTCTGAACAATGACAACAATGAGGCCAACATGCTCAAACATGCAGTCATTCCGTTCCTGCTAGGCGCAGGGTTGCTCACTGGCGCGCCGTCGGCCTTCGCCGCTTCGAACCTGGTGTTCTGTTCAGAAGGCAGCCCGGCCGGCTTCGACCCGGGGCAATACACCACCGGTACCGATTTCGACGCCTCGGCCGAAACGGTCTTCAACCGGTTGACTCAGTTCGAGCGGGGCGGCACTGCGGTCATTCCGGGGCTGGCAACGCGCTGGGAGGTTGCAGAAGATGGCAAGACCTACACCTTCCACCTGCGCGAAGGCGTGAAGTTCCACACCACCGACTACTTCAAGCCCACCCGCCCGTTCAATGCAGACGACGTGCTGTTCACGTTCAACCGCATGCTCGACAAGGACCATCCATTCCGCAAGGCCTACGCCACCGAGTTCCCGTACTTCACCGACATGGGCATGGACAAGAACATCGCCGGGATCGAGAAACTGGACGAGCACACGGTCAAGTTCACCCTCAACGACGTCGACGCCGCGTTCATCCAGAACCTGGCCATGAGCTTTGCCTCGATCCTGTCCGCCGAATACGCCGAGCAGTTGCTTAAAACCGGCCGCCCTAGCGACATCAACCAGCAACCGATAGGCACCGGCCCGTTCGTGTTCCAGCGCTACCAGAAAGACTCGCAGATCCGCTACAAGGCCAACCGTGCCTACTGGGCGCCCGAGCAGGTGAAGCTCGACAACCTGGTGTTCTCGATCAATGTCGATCCGTCGGTGCGCATCCAGAAACTGCGCCGCAACGAGTGCCAGGTCACCCTGCATCCGCGGCCGGCCGACCTGCCAGGGCTCAAGCAGGACACGAACGTGCAGGTCTTGCAGCAAGCAGGGTTCAACCTGGGCTATATCGCCTACAACACCCAGCACCCGCCATTCGATCGGCTTGAGGTGCGCCAGGCCATGGACATGGCAGTCAACAAGCAGGCCATCCTGCAGGCGGTCTACCAGGAAGCAGGACAACGGGCGGTCAACGCCATGCCGCCCACCCAGTGGTCCTACGACACTAGCATCACCGATGCACCGCACGACCCGGAAAAAGCCCGCCAGCTGCTCGAACAGGCCGGGGTCAAGCCTGGCACCGAAATCACTCTGTGGGCCATGCCGGTGCAACGCCCCTACAACCCCAACGCCAAGCTGATGGCCGAAATGCTCCAGGCCGATTGGAGCAAGCTGGGCTTGAAGGTGCGCATCGTCAGCTACGAATGGGGCGAATACATCAAGCGCCTCAAGAGCGGCGAGCACGATGTGGCGCTGATCGGCTGGACCGGTGACAACGGCGACCCCGACAACTGGCTGGGTACGCTGTACAGCTGCGACGCCATTGGCAGCAACAACTATTCGCAATGGTGCGACCCGCAGTACGACAGCCTGGTCAAGCAAGCCAAGCAGGTTACCGACCAAGCTCAGCGCACCACGCTCTATCAGCAAGCCCAGCAGCGGCTCAAGCAGCAGGTGCCGATCACGCCAGTGGCCCACTCCACTGTCAATCAGCCCCTGAGCACCCGAGTGTCTGGGTTCAAGGTCAGCCCGTTCGGGCGCAACGAGTTTTCCGGCGTCAGCGTCGATTAGCACCGACTGGCAGGCAGGGCGCGCAGGGGGGGGAGACCCGCGCGCCATGCCTACCCATCGCCCGCTTAAGCCTCGGTGATCCCGGGGCGCCCCAGGCAACACGGCAACACGGCAACACCCACCCGGCCCACAAGGCCGGCAATAACTAGAAATGAAAAGGAGCTTCTATCGTGAGACTGTTCAATTCGAGCGCACTGGCGTTAGCCATAGGTGCAGCAACCACCACCGTCCACGCCGATCCACAGAGCCAGGCCTACTTGCCGCTCACCCTCGCAGCCGAAAGCGCCCAGGCGCAGGCCAAGGGTTTCGTCGATGGCCAGAGCCTGGGCGGGACGACGCGCAACTGGTACGCCCGCGAACGCGCCACCCGCGCACCGCTGTGGCGCTACTACAAGAGCGACGGCACCCGTCACCCGACCCACACCCGTGAAAACTGGGTGCAAGGCACCATCCTCAACTACACCTCGGGCTTTACCCAGGGCACGGTGGGCTTTGCCGTGGAGGCAGCCGGCTATAACGCCATCGCCCTGCAGCAGGACCGCGAAGCGATCGCAGGTCCCAACAACCGTACCCTGACCCACAGCGACGGCGACGCCATCGGCCAGTGGAGCAAACTGGGGCTGGGCAACGTCAAGGCGCGTCTTTCCAATACCACCCTGACCCTCGGTCGCCAGGCCGTCGATACCCCGATGATCGCCTTTATCGGTAACCGCGCCCTGCCCTCCAGTTTTCAGGGCGCATTCCTGCACAGCGCTGAATTCGACAACCTGACGTTCGACCTGGGTACCTTCGACCGGGTCTCGCCCCGTACCGAGCAGAGCCTGAGCAAGTTCCGCAGCGAATACGGTGCGGCCGGGGTGGAAACGGACCGCGCCAGCACGGTCGGTATCAACTACCAGCCCCTCAAGAGCCTGACCACCAGCCTGTATGCCACCAAGGTCGACGATTTCTGGAACCAGTACTACTTCGGCGCCAATCACATGTTCGGCGACAGCGCCGTGCTCAGCCTGTCCACGGGCCTCAACTACTACAAGACCGTGGACGCCGGCAGCCGCAAGATGGGCGAAATCGACAACGACACCTACAGCCTGTCGCTGGGCCTGACCCATCAGGCGCACACCCTCACCGCCGCCTGGCAGCAGGTCAATGGCAACGAGTATTTCGACTACCTCCACGAAACCAACGGCATCTACCTGGCCAACTCGCTGCTGTCGGACTTCAACGGCCCGAACGAGAAATCGCTGCAGTTATCCTATGTGCTCAACATGGCTTACTACGGCGTGCCAGGGCTGAAATTCAACCTGTACAACGCCCGGGGCTGGGGCATCGACGGCACCCATTACCGCGGTAGCGCCTATGACGTCCAGGGCCTCGATGGCGAGACCCATTACGAGTGGGGTATCGGCACCAGCTACGCCGTACAGAGCGGACCGCTCAAGGACACCAGCATCCGCGCCACCTACACCACACACCGCGCAAGCAAGGCACAGGGCGATGGCAGCCTGAACGAATTCAGGCTCGTGACCACCATCCCGTTCAACATCCTCTGACCGGCCGCCCGGCCCGCTTGCCAGCGGGTCGGGCGTCAGGCTGGAGCACAACGCAGGGAGAATTGATCCATGCACGCTGTGACCAAGAAGACATCGGCGCTGCGGCTGTTGCTGGCAACGCTGCTTTTGGGCAGTACATCCCAGCTGGCCGCCAAGCCGCTGGTGGTGTGCACCGAGGCCAGCCCCGAAGGGTTCGATGTGGTGCAATACACCACGGCGGTAACGTTCGACGCGGCGGCCGAAACCCTCTTCAACCGCCTGGTGGACTTCAAGCCCGGCACCACGGATGTCCAACCGGCCCTGGCCGAGCGTTGGGACATCTCCGCCGACGGCCTGACCTATACCTTCCACCTTCGCCGAGGGGTCAAGTTCCACACCACCGACTATTTCAAGCCCAGCCGCGACCTGAACGCCGACGATGTGCTGTGGAGCTTGCGCCGCCAGCTTGACCCGAGCCACCCCTGGCACGACAAGACCAGCATCGGCTACCCCTACTTCGAGAGCATGGCCTTCAATTCGTTGCTCAAGTCGGTGGACAAGACCGACGACTACACCGTGGTGATCACCTTGACCCGGCCAGAGGCGCCTTTGCTGCGCGACATGGCCATGGGCTTCACGTCCATCTACTCCGCCGAGTACGGCGATCAGTTGTTGGCAGCCGGCAAGACGGCAGAGCTCAACAGCAAGCCAATCGGCACAGGGCCGTTCATTTTCCAGCGCTACAACAAGGATGCCCAGGTCCGCTTCAAGCCCAACCCGGACTACTTCCGGGGCAAGCCGCCCGCCGATGCCCTGATTTTCGCCATCGCCACCGACAGTAATGTTCGCCTGCAAAAGTTGCGCGCCAACGAGTGCCAGGTTGCGTTGTACCCCAAACCGGACGATGTACCGTCGATCGTGGCGGACCCGCGCCTGAAGGTCGCCCAGACCGAAGCGCTGGTGACCGGTTACATCGCCATGAACACCCAGCATCCGTACCTGAGTGATGTACGCGTGCGCAAGGCGATCAACATGGCCTTCGACCGCCAGACCCACGTCGACCAGCTATTCGGCAAAGGCAACGCGCTGGTGGGCGTCAACCCGTATCCCCCTTCGATGATCGGCTACAACACCGACACCCAGAACCCGCCACGCGATCTCGACCAGGCGCGTGCGCTGCTAAAACAAGCCGGTGTCCCCCAGGGCACGGTCATTACCCTGTTCACCCGCAATGGCGGCGGCCCGACTAACCCGAACCCGCGACTGTCCGCCGAGATGCTTCAGGCCGACCTGGCGCAGATCGGCCTGAAGCTGGATATCCGTGTCATGGAGTGGGCCGAAATGCTGCGCCGTGCCAAGAAAGGCGAGGCGGACCTGGTGTCCAGTGGCTGGGCCGGCGACAACGGCGACCCGGACAA
The DNA here is from genome assembly GCF_000730565.1 of Pseudomonas fulva NBRC 16637 = DSM 17717. Classification (GTDB taxonomy): domain Bacteria; phylum Pseudomonadota; class Gammaproteobacteria; order Pseudomonadales; family Pseudomonadaceae; genus Aquipseudomonas; species Aquipseudomonas fulva. The sequence continues at coordinate 134,859 of NZ_BBIQ01000008.1, forward strand.
CTTTCTCACCCCCCTGCTCAGTTGCGAGGCGGCCAGCAATGGCGAGAACTATGCACGCTGGTGCAACTCGAAATTCCAGGCATTGATCACCCGCGCCCGCGAGGTGAGCGACAACGAGGAGCGTGCCAGGCTCTATAGCGAGGCATTGACGGTGTACGATGAGGACCAGCCCTGGATCAGCATGGCCCACCCCAAGGTGTTCACGGCCATGCGTGAGAACGTGGAGGGCTACGTGATCAGCCCCTTGACCAGCAACAACTTCGCTACCACCCGAGTGAAGTAGAACAACAACGACCGCCGTTGCCCTGTGGGCAGCGGCGGCACTGCCGTGGCAGGTACCTGCCATGCGGCCTGATGAGGTAACTGCGACCATGTTGAGTTTTATTGCCCGGCGCTTGGGCCTGTTGATCCCGACCTTTTTCGGCATCACCTTGCTGACCTTCGCGCTGATACGCCTGATCCCCGGTGACCCGGTGGAAGTGATGATGGGCGAACGCAGGGTCGACCCGGAAATGCACGCCCAGGCCATGGAGCGGCTGGGCCTGAACAAACCGTTGCCGGCCCAGTACCTGGACTACATCGGCAAGCTGGCCCAGGGCGACCTGGGCGAGTCGCTGCGCACGCGCGAGAGCGTATGGAGCGAGTTCACCACCTTGTTCCCGGCCACCCTGGAACTGGCCATGGCCGCCTTGCTGTTCGCCGGCGTGGTCGGCTTGCTGGCCGGGGTGATCGCCGCGCTCAAGCGCGGGTCGCTGTTCGACCATGGGGTGATGGGGATTTCGCTGGCGGGCTACTCGATGCCGATCTTCTGGTGGGGCCTGATCCTGATCATGTTCTTCTCGGTGAGCCTGGGCTGGACCCCGGTATCCGGGCGCATCGACCTGCTCTATGACATCGAGCCCAAGACCGGTTTCATGCTCATCGACACCCTGCTCAGCGACGAAGAGGGTTCGTTCAAGGATGCCGTGATGCACCTGATTCTGCCGGCCATCGTACTGGGTACCATCCCGCTGGCGGTGATCGCACGCATGACGCGTTCCTCCATGCTCGAAGTGTTGCGCGAGGACTACATCCGCACGGCGCGTGCCAAGGGGCTGTCCCCGGCCCGGGTCGTGTTCATGCACGGCTTGCGCAACGCCCTGATTCCCGTCCTGACCGTGTTCGGCCTGCAGGTCGGCACCTTGCTGGCCGGTGCGGTGTTGACCGAAACCATTTTCTCCTGGCCGGGCATCGGCAAATGGCTGATCGAAGCCATCGGCGCCCGTGACTACCCCGTGGTCCAGAACGGCATTCTGTTGATTGCCTGCCTGGTGATCCTGGTCAACTTCGTCGTGGACATTCTCTACGGCCTGGCCAATCCACGCATCCGTCATCAGCGCTGAGGCCCCGTCATGACCAACCCGACTGCAAAAACCTTGTCCCCGGTCAGCCCGGTGGACCAGAGCCTTCTCTACCCCTCGCCCTACAAGGAATTCTGGCAGGCCTTCGCGCGCAACAAGGGCGCGGTGATGGGCCTGGCGTTCATGTGCGTGGTGGTGTTCTGCGCGCTGTTCGCGCCCTGGGTCGCGCCCCACGACCCCAGCGAGCAGTACCGCGACTTTCTGCTCACCCCCCCGGTGTGGCTGGAGGGTGGCACTTGGCAGTTCATCCTGGGCACCGATGAGCTTGGCCGCGACCTGCTCTCGCGCTTGATCCAAGGGGCGCGCCTGTCCTTGCTGATTGGCTTGTCCTCGGTGGTGATATCGTTGATCCCCGGCATTCTGCTCGGGTTGCTGGCGGGCTTCTTCCCGCACTTCGTCGGCCCTTCGATCATGCGCCTGATGGACGTGATGCTGGCCCTGCCCTCGCTGCTGCTGGCCGTCGCCATCGTCGCCATCCTCGGCCCTGGCCTGATCAACACCGTGATCGCCATTGCCATCGTCTCGCTGCCCTCCTACGTGCGCCTGACCCGCGCCGCCGTGATGGGCGAGCTGAACCGCGACTACGTCACCGCTGCCCGGCTGGCAGGCGCTGGGCTGGGGCGCCTGATGTTCGTGACCGTGCTGCCCAACTGCATGGCGCCGCTGATCGTGCAGGCCACCTTGAGCTTTTCCTCGGCCATTCTCGACGCCGCCGCCCTGGGCTTCCTGGGCCTTGGTGTGCAACCCCCGACGCCGGAGTGGGGCACCATGCTGGCCTCGGCCAGGGATTACATCGAGCGCGCCTGGTGGGTGGTGAGCCTGCCGGGCCTGACCATCCTGCTCAGCGTACTGGCGATCAACCTGATGGGTGATGGCCTGCGCGATGCGCTCGACCCCAAACTCAAGAACGCCGCCTGAGGAGCACACCCATGTCTTTGTTGCAGATCAACAACCTCAACGTGCGTTTTGGCGACGCGGACGCCGTGCCAGTGGTGGACGGGCTGGACTTACAGGTTCAAGCCGGCGAAATCCTGGCCATCGTCGGCGAGTCCGGCTCGGGCAAATCGGTGACCATGATGGCCCTGATGGGCCTGGTCGAGGCCCCTGGCCGGATCACGGCCGATGCCATGACATTCGACGGTACCGACATGCTCACCCTCAGCGGCCGGCAACGGCGCAAGGTGGTCGGCAAGGACATCGCCATGGTCTTCCAAGACCCCATGACGGCCCTGAACCCCAGCTACACCGTGGGTTATCAGATCGAAGAAGTCCTGCGTCAACACCTGGGCCTCAAGGGCAAGGCGGCGCGGCAACGGGCCCTGGAACTGCTGCAGAAGGTCGAGATCCCGGCCGCCGAAAGCCGCCTGGACGCTTATCCGCATCAACTGTCCGGCGGCATGAGCCAACGGGTGGCCATCGCCATGGCCATCGCCGGTGAGCCGAAGCTGCTGATCGCCGATGAGCCGACCACGGCGCTGGACGTGACCATCCAGGCGCAGATCATGGAGCTGCTGGTCAACCTGCAACAGGAGCGCAACATGGCCCTGATCCTGATCACCCATGACCTGGCGGTAGTGGCCGAGACCGCGCGCCGGGTGTGCGTGATGTATGCAGGCCAGGCCGTGGAGGTGGGCCAGGTGCCAGAGCTGTTCGACGTCCCTGCCCACCCCTATACCGAAGCCCTGCTGGCGGCGATTCCCGAACACAGCCTGGGTGCCGAGCGCTTGGCTACCCTGCCTGGCATCGTCCCGGGCCGCTATGACCGGCCAACGGGTTGCCTGCTGTCACCGCGTTGCCCTTATGTGCAGGACAACTGCCGACACCAGCGCCCGGCCCTGGACCCCAAGGCCCAGAGCCTGGCCCGTTGTTTCTACCCACTGAACCAGGAGGTGGCGTGATGGCCGTCGTTCTATCGGCCCGGGACCTGACCCGGCATTACGAAGTCTCCCGCGGGTTGTTCAAGGGCCATGCGCTGGTGCGCGCGCTCAATGGCGTTTCGTTCGAACTGGAGGCGGGCAAGACGTTGGCGGTAGTCGGTGAGTCCGGTTGCGGCAAGTCGACCCTGGCCCGCGCCCTGACCCTGATCGAGCAGCCCACCTCAGGCTCGCTGCAGATTGCAGGTACCGAGGTCACCGGAGCCAGCAAGGCCGAGCGCAAGCAACTGCGCCGGGACGTGCAGATGGTCTTCCAGAGCCCTTACGCCTCGCTCAACCCGCGGCAGAAGATCGGTGACCAGCTGGCCGAGCCTTTGCTGATCAACACCGCGCTGAGCAAGGCGCAGCGCCGTGACAGGGTGCAGAAGATGATGGAGCAGGTGGGGCTGCGCCCGGAGCATTACCAGCGCTATCCGCACATGTTCTCCGGTGGGCAGCGTCAGCGTATCGCGCTGGCACGGGCCATGATGTTGCAGCCCAAGGTGTTGGTGGCTGACGAGCCGACATCTGCACTGGATGTGTCCATCCAGGCCCAGGTGCTGAACTTGTTCATGGACATGCAGCAGCAGTACGGTACCGGTTATGTATTCATCTCCCACAACCTGGCGGTAGTACGTCACGTGGCTGACGATGTGCTGGTCATGTACTTGGGCAGGCCGGCGGAGATGGGGCCCAAAGCCGATATCTACGAAAAGCCGCTGCATCCGTACACCCAGGCTCTATTGTCTGCCACACCCGCTATTCATCCAGACCCGTCCAAGCCGCGCATCCGCATTGCCGGTGAGCTGCCCAACCCGCTCAACCCGCCGGATGGCTGCGCTTTTCACAAACGCTGCCCCTACGCGACCGATCGCTGCGCCAATGAGGTGCCGGCGTTCAGGCAAGTGGAAACCCGGCAGGTGGCTTGTCATTATGCGGAGCAGTTTCTTTAACGAAGGTACGGCGCGGTCGGTCGGGCGGACCGCCACGACCGCTCCGAATTCACTCACCATCAGAAGCGACGCAAGGCAGCAGACCGACAAATGAGACATAAACGAAAAGGGCCGCTAAGCGGCCCTTTTCGTCAGTGCATGAACAGTGCAATCAGAATGATGACTGGAATCGGTACACCCAGCATCCATAGCAATATCGAGCGCATGTTCGTTCTCCTTACTTAGCGTTGAATGGTGCGGTGAGCGACGTAGTCGCCTTCGAGCCACTGAACCTGGTCGCGACGACGACCACCGTACAGCGCGGCCAGGCTGGCGAAGAAGGCGCCGCACAGCAGGGCCACGAAGGTCCACAGGGCAGTCCAGGCAGCCACTTTGGCGGCGGTGTCTGCAGCCTGCTTGGCATCGGTTTTCAGTTGCTGAACCTGAGCCATGACCTGATCGACGCGAGCTTCGGCTTCCGGTTGGGAAAGGCGGGTGCGCTGGGCAACCAGCTGCGCCAGGTAGGCACGGTCTTCAGGTGCCAGGGCGCCGTCACCGGCAAAGCCTTTGGCCAGGATGCGAGCGGCAACACCGTTGGCCGCATCATCGCTGACAGGCGCCGGGCCCTCGCCACGGAACAGGCCGTCGACGAAGTAGTCCAGGGACTCATCCGAGGCATTGGAAGCGGCAGCGCCACCGGCAGCGGCGGTCATGCCGGCCGCTTGAGTGGCTGCACTGGCACCAGCGCCCACGATGTTGCCGGCTGTGCCCAGTACCAGCATGGCCGTTACCAGGGTAGCCACGGCCCACGACAGGAAGCCGTGTGCAGTGTCGCGGAAATACACTTCGTCGCCGTGCAGATTGGCCCATTTCACGCGCAGACGGCCGGCAATGTAGCCGCCCATGCCCGAAGCGATGATCTGGGTCAGCAGCAACCAGACAATGGTAGAGATGCCCAGGGCTTTCGCACTGGCCCCTTCATCTGCCCACGGCGAGGTCGCGGCAAAGCCGAGCCCTGCACCGAGTACCACCAGAAGGAGGGAGATGGCAGCAGCACCGGCTGCGCCAGCAAAGATTGCTGCCCAGGAAACACCTGAGCGGCTTTGTGTATCGACAACGGGATAGTCGGCAGATGAGATCATGATGTGGTCGCCTGTGTTGTTAGCGAGAAGTCCATTCGCGCATTAAACGTTGCAGCGGCTGTGCCAGTTGCCGTAAAAAATCACGCCCTTTGAAATCAACAACTTACAAAAACAGGTTAATTATTGACCGTGCAAAATGCGCGAATCGGCCTGTAGCGTCAGGTGTTCTGCATTCTTGTCGCCACGCCAGGGAAAGGGCATGATCCGTCCATGACCCTGCCCGATGGCCCGTCCCAGACACCGATTACCGCCGACACCGTGATGCGCTACCACCTGTGCTGGAAGCATCGTGATCTCGATGGCGTGATGGCGCTGTACCACCCCGACATTCAATACCACGACTTCTTTCAGAACCGTGTGCTGGGCCATGCCGAGCTGCGTACGTACGTGGGCGCCTGCCTGCCCCATGCCGCCGGCGAGGACATCGTGCACAGCGACCGTATCCGCGTCGATGGCTGCACGGCGTATATTCAGTACCAAGTCACCGTGCAGGGCGGGGACGGCCTGGTGGCGTTCCAGTCCAGCGAGGCGATCACGGTCAAGGACGGTCTGATCTGGCAGGTCAATGAATACGCCACACTCGTGCGTCAGCACAGCGCAAGCAGCACCAGTCGCACCTCACGGCCCGCCACCAGCCGGCTTGGGCTGTCCCCGCGCCAGTTGTCTACCATGGCGCAAGACCTTGAGCACTACTTCCAGCGACATCGTCCGTACCTGGATCCTGACTTGAGTTTGCAACAGGTCGCCCAGGCCAGCGGTTACAGCCGCAATCAGATTTCCTACTTGCTGAACCAGGTGCTGGGTCAGCGTTTTTACCGCTACGTCAACCAAGCCCGCCTTCAGCACCTGATGACGATCCTGGCGAATGACAGCGGCCAGACGTCCATCGATGACCTGGCGTTCAACGCCGGTTTCAACTCGCTGTCCGCGTTCTACAAATGCTTCCGCGAGCATACCGGGCTGACGCCAAAGGCCTATCTAAAACAGATTTCCTCGCGTGCACGCACGTAAGACAACCGCTGGCGTTGGCCACTAGCATCGCTCCATCACCTGATCGCTTGTGGAGCCCGGCCCATGCAGCCTCTGCGTACACTCAGCTTGTGGATGGACCAGCTGCAAGAGCCGCTGTGCGCGCGCCCTGCCCTGCGTGAAAATGTCGAGGCCGACGTCTGCATCATCGGCGCTGGCTACACAGGCCTGTGGACCGCTTACTACCTCAAGCGCCAGGCACCGCACCTCAATGTCGTGGTAATCGAGGCCAACATCGCAGGGTTTGGCGCCTCGGGGCGCAACGGCGGGTGGTTGATGGGCAATTTGCTGGGTGAAGATCGCCTGTTGGCCAGCCTGTCGCCGGTTCAGCGCCGCGCCAGCATTGAGCTGCTGCATGACATTCCAGACGAAGTACAGCGCGTGTTGCACCGCGAACAGCTCGATTGCGACTACCGCAAGGGCGGCGTGTTGTACTGCGCAGCCCGTTATCCCGAGCAGGAGCGAAGCCTGCGTGCCTACCTGGATCACTTGTACAACCTGGGCATGACCGAGGACGATTACCACTGGCTGCGTCCAGCGCAACTGCAGGGCCAGCTGCGCGTAAGCAATGCCTATGGGGCTATCTACAGCCCGCACACGGCCACGATTCAGCCGGCCAAGCTCGTCCGTGGCCTGGCCAGCGCAGTCGAGGCCCTGGGGGTGCCGATCTACGAAAACACACCGGCGCTGGACTGGCAACCTGGCGAAGTGACCACCCCGTTGGCACGCCTGCGGTGCAACTGGATCGTCCCGGCGGTGGAAGGCTATGCCGCCAGCTTGCCGCCGTTGGGCAAACACCAGTTGCCGGTTCAGAGCCTGATGGTCGCTACCGAGCCTTTGCCTGAGGCCATTTGGGCGCAGATCGGCCTCGACCAGGGACAAGCCTTCAGCGAGGGCAGCCGACAGGTGACCTATGGTCAGCGCACTGCCGATGATCGGCTGGTGTTCGGTGCCCGAGGTGGCTACCGCTTCGGTGGCAGGTTGCGTGAGGACTTCAACCTCCAGGCCCATGAAATCGAGCTGCGTCGCTACCTGTTCAGCGAGCTGTTTCCCCAACTGCGCCATGTACGCATCACCCATTCGTGGGGTGGCAACCTGGGTATGGCGCGGCGCTTCCAGCCGCACATGCTGTGCGACCGCCAGCGGGGTATCGCGTTGGCCGGTGGCTACGGCGGTGAAGGCGTAGGCGCGACCAACCTGGGTGGTCGCACCCTGGCTGCACTTATCCTGAATCAGCAGAACGCACTCACCGGGCAGCCTTGGGTACATGACAACAGGCCGCTATCGAGCCTGGCCAGCTGGCCTCCGGAGCCCAGCCGCTGGCTGGGGTACAACGCCATCATCCAGAGTTTCGTCCACGAGGACCGTACCCTGGCCAACCCCGCGACACCGCCATGGAGACGGCAACTGGCCAGCAAGCTGGCAGATTTCATGGAAGGTTTCATGCACTGATTCTTCACCCAAACAGGACCGACCTTTCATGAGCATCACTCAGTTCAAACGGGCAGACAGCGCCGTTTTGCAGTCCAGCAGCCCTGTCGCCGTACCGCTCGGCCAACCCGTGGCGGTGACATCGACCACGAGCGTGCAACGCAGCGATGGCGTGGAGACGGGAATCTGGGAATGCACCCCAGGGCGCTGGCGACGGCAAATCACGCAACAGGAGTTCTGCCACTTCATCAAGGGGCGCTGCACCTTCACCCCTGACGATGGCGAGCCCCTGGTCATAGAAGCCGGAGACGCATTGATGCTACCGGCCAACAGCACTGGCACCTGGGATATCCAGGAAACCGTGCGCAAGACCTACGTACTTATCTTCTGATCCGCTGATCGCCTGCCTTCGATAACAACACACAAAGCAAGGTAAACCGATATGCGCACGCTTATCATCGCCCCCTTGATGCTGGCCGCCAGCGTGGCCAGCGCGGCAGAAACCGTCAAGATCTACAACTGGTCCAGTTACATCGCGCCCGACACCTTGAAGCAGTTCCAGCAAGCCACCGGCATCGTGCCCACCTACGACGTCTATGACAGCAACGAGACCCTCGATGGCAAGTTGATGACCGGCAATTCCGGCTACGACGTGGTGTTTCCCTCCAACCATTTCATGGCCCGGCAAATCCAGGGCAAAGCCCTCAAGCGCCTGGACAAGTCGCAGTTGCCCAACTGGAAGAACCTCAACCCAGTGCTGCTCAAGGCCCTGGAGGGCAACGACCCAGGCAACCAGTACGGGTTCCCGTACCTCTGGGGCAGCACGGGCATCGGCTACAACATCGACAAGGTCAAAGCCGTATTGGGCGACGACGCGCCGGTCGACTCCTGGGACCTGATCTTCAAGCCGCAGTACATGAGCAAGCTCAAAGGTTGTGGCGTGGCGGTGCTGGACAATGGCCCCGAGTTGCTACCCATCGCCTTGCATTACCTGGGGCTGCCCCACCATAGCCAGAACCCGGCCGACTACGACAAGGCCAAGGCGCTGCTGATGCAGGTGCGGCCGTACATCAGCTATTTCCATTCATCCAAGTACACGGCGGACCTGGCCAATGGCGACGTCTGCGTGGTGGTCGGGTTCTCGGGGGACGTGCTCCAGGCAAAGAACCGCGCCGAGGAGGCCCACAACGGGGTCAAGGTCGGCTACTCGATACCCAAGGAGGGGGCGCCGATGTGGTTCGACATGGTGGCCATGCCCGTCGATGCGCCGGATGAAAAGGCCGGGTATGCCTACATGAACTACCTGCTGGAGCCGCAGGTAATGGCCGCCATCAGCAATCATGTGCAATACGCCAACGCCAACCTGCAAGCCGATGCGCTGGTTGACCCGGCGCTCAAGGCCAACACCATGATCTATCCGAGCGAAGCGGTGATGGGCAAGTTGTACGCGCTAGAAGCGATGCCGGCCAAGATAGACCGCATCAGGACGCGTATCTGGACCAGTGTGAAGGCGGGCAACTGATGCCTGCGCCTGCGAAAGTGGCAGGAAATGGTTGAGGTGAGCGAGGCGAACGTCGGGCCGCCCTGCTCGCGCAAGGGCCCGGCCAGCGAAGCGGCCGGGCCTTTTACGCTCAGTGGTGCTCGCGCGTGGCGCGGAACTTGACGTCAGGCCAGCGCTCTTCCATCAGCGACAGGTTGACCCGGGTGGGCGCCAAGTAGGTCAGGTGCCCGCCACCATCGATGGCCAGGTTCTCCATGGCCTTGTTCTGGAATTCCTCCAGCTTCTTCTTGTCGTCGCAGGCGATCCAGCGCGCCGACCACACGGTGATGGGCTCGTAGGCACACTCGACCTTGTATTCTTCCTTCAGGCGGCTGGCAACCACGTCGAACTGCAGCACACCGACCGCACCGAGGATGATGTCGTTGCTGCGCTCGGGGAAGAACACCTGGGTAGCACCTTCTTCGGCCAGCTGCTGCAGGCCCTGACGCAACTGCTTGGATTTCAGCGGGTCTTTCAGGCGCACGCGGCGGAACAGTTCCGGGGCGAAGTGCGGGATGCCGGTAAAGCCCAGCGCCTCGCCTTCGGTGAAGGTGTCACCGATCTGGATGGTGCCGTGGTTGTGCAAACCGATGATGTCGCCGGCGTAGGCTTCTTCGAGCTGCTCACGCTCGGACGAGAAGAAGGTCAGCGCATCGCCGATGCGAAGGTCCTTGTTCAGCCGCACGTGGCGCATTTTCATGCCCTTTTCGTACTTGCCCGAGCAGATGCGCATGAAGGCGATACGGTCCCGGTGTTTCGGGTCCATGTTCGCCTGGATCTTGAACACGAAGCCGGTGAATTTCTCTTCCACGGGCTCGACGGTACGCTCGTGGGCAACACGGCCCAGCGGGCGCGGCGCCCAGTCGACGACGGCATCGAGCACGTGGTCGACACCGAAGTTGCCCAGTGCGGTACCGAAGAACACAGGGGTCAGTTGACCGTTGATGAATTCGTCCTGGTCGAACTCGTGGCAAGCGCCCTGCACCAGCTCCAGCTGCTCGACGAACGCGTCGTACTGGTCGCCCAGGTGGGCGCGGGCTTCGTCCGAGTCCAGATTGCGAATGATCTTGGCTTCGGTGCGCTCGTGGCCGTGGCCGGGCGTGTAGACGATGATGTAGTCACCGGTCAGGTGGTACACGCCCTTGAAGTCACGGTAACACCCGATAGGCCAGGTAATCGGTGCGGCCTTGATCTTCAGAACGGCTTCGATTTCGTCGAGCAGTTCGATCGGGTCGCGAATGTCGCGGTCGAGCTTGTTGATGAAGCTGACGATGGGCGTGTCGCGCAGGCGGCATACGTCCATCAGGGCAATGGTACGCGGCTCCACACCTTTACCGCCGTCGAGCACCATCAGCGCCGAGTCCACCGCGGTGAGGGTGCGATAGGTGTCTTCGGAGAAGTCTTCGTGGCCGGGGGTGTCGAGCAGGTTGATCATGTGCTCTCGGTACGGGAACTGCATCACCGAAGTGGTGATGGAGATGCCGCGCTGCTTCTCCATTTCCATCCAGTCGGAGGTGGCGTGGCGGTCGGACTTGCGCGACTTCACGGTGCCGGCGACGGAGATGGCCTTGCCCATCAGCAACAGCTTCTCGGTGATGGTGGTCTTACCGGCGTCGGGGTGGGAAATGATTGCGAAAGTGCGGCGCTTCGCGACTTCGGCGGCCTGGTTGGTCATGGGAAATCGCCTGACTGGGGGATTTGAAAGGGGCGATATCATACCTGAACTCTGGCGTCAGGCCAAAACCTGCCGCCACGCGCTGGCCCGCCTCAATGATCGTCCATGAGCTCCTGGCCGACATGCAGAATGTCCAGTTCCAGGTCCATGGGCTGTCCACCCTCATTGACCACATAGGCAAACCAGTGACCTGCCACCGTTTCCTTGCGATAGGCCTGAAGCGGTATGTTCGAGCGGGTATGGATACGGCCACGAATCGTCTGCCCTGGTTCGACGATGGATGTCATGCTCCGCCACTCGCCACCCTCGTCCATCTGCATGAACTTCCACAATGTTTGCTCGCCGGGAGGTGCGGCATAGAGGCCGGCGTAGCCATTGTTGCTGCAGTCGAGGTGGCAATTGGCAGACTGAAAGTCCCGCCCCGTCTTTCGGCTCCAAGACTGGATGTCGTAGTAAGGACGGCCAATCGCGGCGTCGAACAGGCAACGGAACATGAACATGTGTGGCGACTTTGTCACCAGAGAGGTGACGATCATCCAGTCATCGGCGGCGCGTGCGGCCTGTTGGCCGCGCTCGACCAATTTAGCGCAGTCCAGATACCCCGGCGCGTCCAGGGACAGACAACGTACCTGGGCGATGAACGATCGGTCATAACTGTAATTCAGCATGGCATGGGACCTGTGCAAGATTGAACAAAAACGACTTTTTTCCAGTTCGCTACAGCCCAGTATTGAAGAGGCCTATGAGCGTAATGAGCACCTGGAAACAATGACTTGCGAGCTGCGCAGGGCTGGCCAAATGCTTCCCCAGATGGGAACCTTGGTGCCTTGGGAGACGTCCATTGCCCTGAATTGCACCTCGACTCAGGGCTGAATTCATCAGCATCTTCGATGCCCGACGGGGCTCGACTCATTGCATGAACGCTCAGCTTCAACGGCATCATGCTGCTACTCGCGAACACACCACCGCTGCCCTCGAGGGCTGGCCAAGAAGAAGTGTGCTCGCCGACGACAAGAAGGAGTCCACCTGTGGCGACACGCTACGGAAAAGGGCTGTTGGGATGGGCCGCCGTGCTCGTCATCCTGGCCCTGCTGGTCCATTGGATCGGCCTCGACACGATCGCGCGCTACCGCGACGATCTGACGTTCTACCTGCAAGCGCACCTGGTTCTGGTGCTGGCTTCGATGGCGGCGGCATTGGCCGTGGGCATCCCCGCCGGCATTGCCTTGAGTCGACCGCACAGGGTCGACAAAGCCGAGCGGTTCATGCAGTTCTTCAACATTGGCAACACCATCCCTCCCTTGGCCGTACTGGCCATCGCCCTGAGCGTGCTAGGCATCGGCGCAGGGCCTGCCATTTTCGCCCTGTTCCTCGCCTCCCTCCTGCCCATCGTGCGCAACACCTACGAAGGGCTGAAAAACGTTCCCGCCTCGCTCAAGGAAGCCGCTACCGGCATCGGCATGACGCCGCGCCAGCAGTTATGGCAGGTCGAGCTGCCCAACGCCGTGCCCATCATCGTCGGCGGCGTGCGTGTGGCGCTGGCACTGAACGTGGGCACCGCCCCGCTCGCCTTCCTGATCGGTGCCAACAGCCTGGGCAGCCTGATCTTCCCCGGCATCGCCCTGAACAACCAGCCCCAGCTTTTGCTGGGCGCCGCTTGCACGGCACTGCTGGCATTGCTGCTGGACGCACTGGTGACGTTCGCCAGCAAGCGCTGGCTGGAACGTGGCCTGGCCCAATAACCCGAGGAAAACCATGAAGAACGCAATCGCCTTGCTCCTGGGCGCGGTCCTGCTGTCGGCAGGTTTTGCCCAGGCGGCAGACAAACCGTTGATCCGTATCGGCGCCCGGGTATTCACCGAACAGACCGTGCTCGCCGAAATTACTGCCCAATACCTGCGCGCCCATGGCTTCGATGTGCGCGTCACTGGCGGCCTTGGCAGCAGCCTGGCACGTCAGGCGCAGGAAACCGGGCAGCTTGACCTGATGTGGGAATACACCGGGGTCTCGCTGGTGTCCTACAACCATGTCGAAGAACGCATGCCCAGCGCGGCGGCCACCTATGCCAGGGTCAAGGCTCTGGACGCCGAAAAGGGACTGGTCTGGCTCAAGCCTTCCAAGTTCAGCAACACCTATGCATTGGCTTTGCCTAGCGAAGTGGCCAAAGCCTACCCACAGGTCAACACCATCAGCCAGTTGAACCAGGTGTTGATGGACGAGCAGGCGCGCAAGCACGTGGTTGCGCTGGACACCGAGTTCGCCAACCGGCCCGACGGCCTGGATGGCCTGCAGGCGCGGTATGGCATGCAGCTGGGGCGCGCCAACATCCGCCAGATGGATGCAGGCCTGGTCTACACCGCGCTGCGCAATGCCCAGGTGTTCGCAGGCCTGGTGTACACCACCGATGGCCGGCTCAACGCGTTCAAGCTCAAGCTGCTCGAAGACGACAAGCACTACTTCCCGGATTACACGGCAGGCCCAGTGGTGCGCAAGGCCGTACTCGACGCTCACCCGCAGTTGGCCAGCCTGCTCGCGCCTCTGGCCGAGCAATTGGACGACGAGACCATGCGCCAGCTCAACGCCAAGGTCGATGTGCAGCATCAAAGCCCCTCCTCGGTCGCGGCCGACTTCCTGCGAGAACATCCCTTGAAGGAGGTGACGCCATGACATTGCTCGACACTTTCGCGCACCTGGACTGGGCCCTGGTGCTGCAGCTGACCTGGCAGCACATCATGTTGGTGGGCGTGGCCGTGGGCCTGGCCATCCTGATCGGGGTGCCGCTGGGCATCGTCATGACCCGCTTCCCGTTCCTGGCCGGGCCCGTGCAGGCCAGCGCCACGGTACTGCTGACCATCCCGTCGATCGCCCTGTTCGGGCTGCTGTTGCCGTTTTACTCCACGTTCGGCCAGGGCCTGGGCCCGCTGCCTGCCATCACAGCGGTGTTTCTCTATTCCCTGCTGCCGATCCTGCGCAACACCTACTTGGCGCTGACCAACGTCGAGCCCGGTATTCGCGAGGCTGCCCGGGGCATTGGCATGACCTTCGGCCAACGCCTGCGCATGGTCGAGTTGCCCATCGCGGTACCGGTGATTCTCGCCGGCGTGCGTACGGCCGTGGTGATGAACATCGGCGTAATGACCATCGCCGCCACCATCGGAGCCGGTGGCCTGGGCGTCCTCATCCTCACCTCCATCAGCCGCAGCGACATGTCGATGCTGCTGGTCGGCGCCGTGCTGGTCAGCCTGCTGGCGATCATCGCCGACCTGCTTCTGCAAACCCTGCAACGTGCCCTGACTCCAGAAGGAATGCGCTCATGATCGAACTGAAAAACCTCAGCAAGACCTTCAACGTCAACGGCAAGGACGTCAAGGCCGTGGACGCGGTCAGCCTCACGGTCAATGAAGGCGAAATCTGCGTGTTCCTGGGCCCGTCAGGGTGCGGCAAGAGCACCACCCTGAAGATGATCAACCGCCTGATCACACCCACCTCGGGGCAGGTGTTCATCAATGGCGAAGACACCAGCGGGCTGGACGAGGTCAGCCTGCGTCGTCACATCGGCTATGTGATCCAGCAGATCGGCCTGTTCCCGAACATGACCATCGAGGAGAACATCACCGTCGTCCCTCGCCTGCTCGGGTGGGACAAGCAGCGCTGCGCCGAGCGCGCCCGGGAGCTGATGCACATGATCAAGCTCGAACCCAAGCAGTACCTGCAGCGCTACCCCCGGGAACTCTCCGGGGGTCAGCAGCAGCGGATCGGGGTGATCCGCGCCTTGGCAGCCGACGCGCCGGTGCTGTTGATGGACGAACCGTTCGGCGCCGTGGACCCCATCAACCGGGAGATGATCCAGAACGAATTCTTCGAGATGCAGCGGGCCTTGAACAAGACCGTGATCATGGTCAGCCATGACATCGACGAGGCCATCAAGCTGGGCGACAAGATTGCCATCTTCCGTGCGGGCAAGCTGTTGCAGCTGGATCACCCGGACACCTTGCTGGCGCACCCGGCCGATGACTTCGTAAGCAACTTCGTCGGCCAGGACAGCACCCTGAAGCGGCTGCTGCTGGTACGTGCCGAAGATGCAGCTGACAATGCCCCGGCGGTGAGCCCGCAGACCCCAGTGCATGATGCGCTGGAGCTGCTGGATGAACATGATCGCCGCTACGTGGTGGTGACCGATGCCGCGAACAAGGCGCTTGGCTATGTGCGCCGACGCGACATGCACCGCCAGCAAGGCACGTGCGCCGACTTCCTACGGCCGTTCAACGCCACGGCGGCGCACGATGAGAACCTGCGTATCTTGTTGTCGCGCATGTACGAGTTCAACCGCGCCTGGCTCCCAGTACTGGACGCCGAGCAGGTGTTCCTGGGCGAGGTCACCCAGGAGTCGATTGCAGCCTACCTGAGTTCGGGCCGCTCGCGCGGAGCGAAATCCACCATCGTCTCGCCCGCCGAGATGGTGACGTCCTAAAAGCCTCTCATCGCAAAAAAAGACGTGACGAGGGCGGACGGAACAAAAAATTCACGGGCCGTTTTCTGAACGCCCGTACCAGGCTCGGGTGGCCATAAATATGAACACCCGAGCCTACCTTTCGCACCTCTCGATGAGCTCCAAAAGCACGTCGTGCCCATGCAGAGGGGCTTGGGTTTAAGCCCCCTGCTCAGGGCTATTCCACAATTCTTTACGTCTGAAGCGCACCGGGGAACATCAGCCGCTCACATGGGTCGTTTATCCCAGGCGTGGCAGCTCGATCATCGCCGATTCATCAGGGATTGCCTGTTGATTCTGCCGAGTTCACGCCCTAAAGTGCGCGCCGAACGTCCATGCTGGAAACGATCCATCCGGCTCAAGTACTGAGTAGGCGAACCAAAGTGGGGATACGGAGGACGTTCAGTTTGCAGCCACTTAAATTTTCAGTTTGCCCATGGAGTCCCTGAGCATGTCGATCCAGGTCGAAGACTATTTCGCACGCGACACCTTCCAGAAAATGAAGGCGTTTGCCGACAAACAGGAAACGCCGTTCGTACTCATCGATACCCAGATGATCAGCAAGGCTTATGACGACCTGCGCGCCGGGTTCGAATTCGCCAAGGTGTACTACGCCGTCAAGGCCAACCCAGCCGTCGAGATCATCGACCTGCTCAAGGACAAGGGCTCGAACTTCGACATCGCCTCCATCTACGAGCTGGACAAAGTGATGAACCAGGGTGTCAGCGCCGACCGCATCAGCTACGGCAACACCATCAAGAAATCCAAGGACATTCGCTACTTCTACGAGAAGGGCGTGCGCCTGTACGCCACCGACTCCGAGGCAGACCTGCGCAACATCGCCAAGGCCGCTCCAGGCTCGAAAGTGTACGTGCGTATCCTGACCGAAGGCTCCACCACCGCTGACTGGCCGCTGTCGCGCAAGTTCGGTTGCCAGACCGACATGGCCATGGACCTGTTGATCCTCGCCCGCGACCTGGGCCTGGTGCCCTATGGCATCTCCTTCCACGTGGGCTCGCAACAGCGCGACATCAGCGTGTGGGACGCCGCCATCGCCAAGGTGAAGGTGATCTTCGAACGGCTCAAGGAAGAAGACGGCATCGAACTGAAGCTGATCAACATGGGCGGCGGCTTCCCGGCCAACTACATTACCCGCACCAACAGCTTGGAAACCTATGCCGAAGAGATCATTCGCTTCCTCAAGGAAGACTTCGGTGACGACTTGCCGGAAATCATCCTGGAGCCGGGCCGTTCGCTGATTGCCAACGCCGGCATCCTGGTTAGCGAAGTGGTGTTGGTAGCACGCAAGTCGCGCACGGCCGTCGAGCGCTGGATCTACACCGACGTCGGCAAGTTCTCGGGCCTGATCGAAACCATGGACGAGTCCATCAAGTTCCCGATCTGGACCGAGAAAAAGGGCGAAACCGAGGAAGTGGTCATCGCCGGGCCTACCTGTGACAGCGCCGACATCATGTACGAGCACTACAAGTATGGTCTGCCGCTGAACCTGGCCATTGGCGATCGCCTGTACTGGCTGTCGACCGGTGCCTACACCACCAGCTACAGCGCGGTGGAGTTCAATGGGTTCCCGCCGCTCAAAGCCTTCTACCTGTAATCCATGACGGGGCCCAAAGGCCCCGTTTTCATGTCTGCGCAATAAAGCCGACCGCACGTTGGTCACCGGCGCTACACCTTCCGCCACTCACCTTGTGAATGTGAACGAATCTCAATTGCCGCGTGCTGGAGCTTCCATTAACATCCGCCAGCGCGACGCAGGGTGCGGCGGCGATACAAGGTGATCGAAGGTGTTGAAGAAGACGCTGTTCCAGCTGCATTGGTTATTCGGCATCACGGCCGGGCTGGTTCTTGCAGTGATGGGTATCACCGGGGCGCTCTATTCGTTTCAGGACGAACTGCTGGGCGCGTTCAATGCCGATGTGCTGCGCGTGGAGGTACGCCCTGAGGGCGTGCTGCCGCCTGCTGAACTGGTGCGGCGGGTCGAGGCCCAGCAACACGACAAGGTCGCCATGCTGTGGGTCGACGTCCGTGAAGGCGAAGCTGCCAGGATCTTCTTCACACCAGCACCGGGCGAGCGGCGCGGCCCGTTGCGCTACGCAGATCCGTATACGGGCCAGTTGCTGGGCGAGGTGTCGGGGCAAGGCTTCTTCACCCTCATGCTCACGCTTCACCGCTTTCTGGCCATGGGCGACACGGGCAGGCAGATCACCGGTGCCTCGACGCTGCTGCTGGTGTTCTTCTGCCTGTCGGGCCTGTACCTGCGTTGGCCGCGCAATGCCACGAATTGGCGAACCTGGCTGACGCTGGATTGGGCCAAGAAAGGCCGCGCGTTCAACTGGGACCTGCACGCCGTGGCAGGCACTTGGTGCCTGCTCTTCTACCTGCTATTTGCCCTGACGGGCCTGTTCTGGTCCTACGAATGGTACCGCGAAGGCCTGAACCGGCTACTGGCCGATCCGCCGGTCGCTGGGCAGCCACAGGCGCAAAAAGCCCGGCGCCACGGGGCTGCGCCCATCGACCCAAACGCACCGGCGCTGAACGTCGACTACGACGCCCTCTGGGCCAGCCTGCGCAACGCCGCGGGTCCAGGCCTTGCCAGCTACAACCTGCGCCTGCCCCCAGTTGGCGGTCAACCTGCCAACGTGTTCTACCTGCTCGATGACGCCGACCACCCCAGGGCATTCGACACCTTGGTCCTGGACCCTGCCAATGGCAAGGTTAGCCGTCACGAACGCTACAGTGACAAGTCACTCAAGGCCCAATTGCTCCAGAGCGTGTACGCGCTGCATGTCGGCGAATACTTTGGCCTGGTTGGACGCATCGTTCTGACCTTGGCCAGCCTGGCCATGCCAATCTTCTTCGTCACGGGCTGGCTGCTCTACCTGGATCGACGACGCAAGAAACGTCAGGTTCGGGCTGCCCGCCGCCACGTGACCTGCGATGAGGTCAACAGCGAGAGCTGGCTGATCGGCTACGCCAGCCAGAGTGGTACGGCCGAGCAACTGGCCTGGCACAGCGCCGGGCAACTGCAAGCGGCGGGTTTGCCGGTGCAGGTCAGGGCATTGGGTACGTTGTGTGAAGACGATCTGCGTCAGGCGCGCCGTGCGCTGTTCGTCGTCAGCACCTTCGGGGATGCAGACGCCCCTGACAGCGCGCGAGGCTTTGAGCGCAACGTGCTGGGTCAGCCTTTGTCCTTGCAGACGCTCAGCTATGCCCTGCTGGCGCTGGGTGATCGTCAATACCCACAGTTCTGCGGATTCGCCCGCAGGCTTCAGGCGTGGTTGACCGACCGGGGTGCTCGCTGTGCGTTCAGCCCCATAGAGGTGGACAACGTCGATCAGGCAGCCCTTCAGCAGTGGCATCAGGCGCTGGCGCTTCTGACCGGCACCGCGCCGGTATCCGCTTGGCAAGCTCCCCGTTTTGGCAACTGGTCGCTGATACGCCGTGAACTGCTCAACCCTGGCAGCCAGGGCCATCCGGTCTACCTGCTTGGTCTGCAAGCGCAAGCGCCTGCCGTGTGGGAAGCTGGCGACCTGGTGGAGATTCTGCCGCTCAACGGTCGGCCGAGGGTCGATGCCTTCATCAAAAGCCTGGGGCTGGAGGCGGACACGCAGGTGCAGGTCGAAGGGGTGGTAGAAACGCTTGCCCAAGCACTTGCCGGCCGTCAGTTACCTGCCGTCGGTGAGCATCTGGTCGGGCTGCATGCCCAGGCGGTGATGGACGCACTGGTGCCCCTCGGCAGCCGCGACTATTCCATCGCCTCAATTGCCAGTGATGGCGTGCTGGAGCTGATCGTGCGCCAGGAGCGCCATCCAAGCGGCGAGGTGGGCGTAGGCTCTGGTTGGCTGACCAAGTACCTGCCGCTCGACGGCACGCTGAGCCTGAGGCTAAGGCGCAACAGCGGCTTCCATGCGCCCCAGGGTAACGTGCCGATGATTCTGATCGGCAACGGCACGGGCCTGGCCGGCCTGCGCAGTCTGCTACGGGCTCGCGTCGCCGCGGGCGAGCGGCGTAACTGGTTGCTGTACGGCGAACGCAACCGTGCTCATGATTTTCTGTGTGGCCAGGAGCTGCAAGGGTTGCTCGCCGCTGGCGATCTGGCACGGCTGGACCTGGCGTTCTCTCGCGACCAGGCTGAAAAAATCTACGTGCAGGATGTGTTGTTGCAGCAGGCGGTATTGTTCAAACGCTGGATGGATGAAGGTGCCTGCGTATACGTCTGCGGCAGCCTGCAGGGCATGGCCGCGGGTGTCGATGCGGCACTCGCAGGCCTGCTTGGGGACGCTGCGGTGCAACGGCTGATCGAAGAGGGGCGCTACCGGCGGGATGTGTACTGACCGGCAGCCAGGCGGCTTTCTGGCATTGATCTTCCGGAACCTCGCCGCAATCAGTGCAGCTCGAAGGTATCGGCGTCCAAGTTGGCCGGGAACTTGGCTCTATAGGCAGCGAGATCCGAGGCACTCAATACCACAGTGAACACGCCATCTGCCTCTCCAGCGCTGAGCAAGCTCTCGCCCTGAAAATCCAGTACCTGGCTATCACCGCTGTACGCGAAACTCTTGCCGTCAGTGCCCACCCGGTTCACAGCCGCGACATAGCACAGGTTTTCGATCCCTCGCGCCGGAAGCAGACGGTTCCAGTGCAGGCGACGTGCTGCCGGCCAGTTGGCCGTGTACAACAGCAGGTCGGTGTCCGTGGCATCCCGGCTCCAGACTGGGAAGCGCAGGTCGTAGCAGATGAGCGGGCGAATACGCCATCCCTTGAGCTCGAACTGCACCTGACGCTCGCCCGGCGTGTAGTGCTCGTGCTCACCAGCCATGCGGAACAGATGACGCTTGTCGTAGTGCAGGATCTCGCCATCTGGCCTTGCCCAGAGCAGGCGGTTACGGTGACTGCCATCGGCCGCCTGAATGATCACGCTGCCCGTGACCACGGCATTGCACTTTTTCGCCTGAGCCTTGAGCCATTTGTACGTCGGGCCATTCTCCGGCTCGGCGAGGCTCTTGGACTGCATGGAAAACCCGGTGGTAAACATTTCCGGCAAGATCACCAGGTCCACCTCGCCCACCTGCTCGAGCAGCACATCGAAATGGGCGAAGTTGGCTTCCCGGTCATGCCAGGCAAGTGTGGTCTGCACCAGGGCCAGCCTGAGGTCAGGCAGCGTACTCAGATCGCGCATAGTTTCTCCGCCGCCTGACGCAGCGTCTCCTCTCGTTTGGCAAAGCACAGGCGCAGCAGTCGCTGACCGGGAACAGGTTGCTGGTAGAACACCGAGATCGGGATGGTGGCCACGCCATGCTCGCGGGTCAACCACGTCGCCATCTGCACGTCATCGAGGTCCGGTCGGATGTTCGAATAGTCAACCAACTGAAAGTAAGTGCCGGCTGTGGGGGTGAAGCTGAATCGCGAATCATGCAACAAGCCGCAACACAGGTCGCGCTTGGCTTGATAGAAAGCCGGTAACGCATCGACATGTTCCGGATGCTCGACCATGAAGTCAGCCAGGGCGTACTGCAACGGGGTCACGCCACAAAAGTTGACGTATTGATGCACCTTGCGCAGCTCGCCGGTGAGGGCCGGCGGTGCGATGACATAGCCCGTCTTCCAACCGGTGACGTGGTACGTCTTGCCAAAGGAGCTGACCACGAACGCACGTCTGTAGAGCTGCTCGTGAGCCAGTACGCACGCATGCTTCACGTCGTCGTAGACCAGGTGTTCGTAGACTTCATCGCTGAGTACGTAGATGTCTCGATCGGCGATCAGCTGGGCCAGCTGATCCAGATCCTTGCTGGAAAGCAAGGCACCGCTGGGGTTATGGGGCGAGTTGAGCACGACCAGACGTGTGCGTGGCGTAAGGGCGTCCGCGAGCTGCTGCCAATCGATGGAAAAATCGCCAGGGTCCAGTTGCAGATGCACGCACCGGCCACCGGCCAGCGCCACCGAGGGCGCGTAGCTGTCGTAGCAGGGGTCGAAGATGATGACCTCGTCCCCTGGCTGCACGACAGCCTGGATAGCGCAGAAGATCGCCTCCGTCGCGCCGGGCGTAATCGTCACTTCATGGTCGGGGTCCACCGTGACACCGTAGAGCCGCTTGACCTTGATGGTCACCTGCTGGCGTAAGGCTGCAAGGCCCGACATGGGCGCGTATTGATTGTGGCCTGCCATGACATGCCGGCCCACCGACTCGAGCAGGGCTTGGGGCCCGTTGAAATCCGGGAAGCCCTGCGAAAGGTTCAGCGCACCGGTCTGGGCGGCGAGCTCTGACATGGTGGTGAAGATGGTCGTGCCGACGTTCGGCAATTTGCTGGGGATCATGGCGCCCTTGCTCCTGGTGCAGCCGGCACGGAAAGAAAGCACGAGCATAGCGGATCGTTTCGTCGGGAAGAAGCCAGTCAAGGCGTGAGTCGCACGTCACAGGCTTTCTCGACGATTACTGTCGGGGCTAGGTCAACCTTCTGCTGGAGCGACGAACTCCAGTATGAAGGTCGCTGCGGGCGCCACGTCTTTGGTATGGTAGCGCAACCTGTCGCTTGGCTGGCTCTCCCAAACGGGTACCTTCTTCGTAGCATTGGGCGTGAGGCCGAACCAAGTCCAGCCTACGGGGACTTCTTTGTAGCCCACGAGCACACGATCGTGGGCTGAGACGTAGCGGGCATCGAGGGTTTGCAATTGAACCTGGTTAACATTGGGCTCGCCGTCAACGTTTCCAGCCAGGTGACTGATTTGCAGAGCAGGACCGGGTGTGCCCAGCTCTTCGCCCGACGCATGAAGCACGCGCCCACCACGTCCAGTGACCTGCTTGCCTGCTGACGTTCGAAACTCAAAAGCCACACCCCCCTCGAGCGATGGGTGGGCGAGCATTCCGATGTCGAAGCACTCGGGCGTATCCAGCGATCCTGCTACCTGCAGTTCATTCAAATGATTGACGATGATTGCATAACGCTCGCCGTCCTCAAGCAGATAGAGCTTGCCTTTGGTTTTTTTTAAGTAAATATCGTTCATGACGTTCCCTCCATTGATCTAACACATCATTCACACGTACGTGAATAGCCAACGCCCCCCGCGCGGGGAGCACGGACTGAGAGTCTTGTGCACCACACGCACACAAACTACCGGTGCAATGTGGAGAGCGGCATAGATCAATGTTTCCTCCCGAGCTTGGCTGCATGGCCGCACTCGCGAGGAAACAGGAACACAGGTGCGGCGCTAGAAATACGCAGCACGGCGGGCGAGGACCTGTACAGACACTGTAACGGGTTCGGCAGGCGCCTATCGCTTATCGCGGCGTTTCTTCTCGGCTTTCTTGTGGTGCGACATCAAGCGACGTTTCTTGTTGACCTGGCGGTCTGTGAGGGTGTTCTTCTTGCCCTCGTAGGGGTTTTCACCGCCTTTGTACTCGATGCGAATCGGCGTGCCGACCAGCTTGAGCACGCGACGGTAAGTGTTTTCCAGGTAACGCGAGTACGACTTGGGAATGCTGTCGGTTTGGTTGCCGTGGATCACGATCAGCGGCGGGTTGGCCCCGCCCAGGTGCGCATAACGCAGCTTGATGCGACGGCCATTGACCAGCGGCGGCTGGTGCTCGCTGACGGCGTCTTCGAGGATCTGCGTCAGGCGGCTGGTTGGCCAGCGGGTCACAGCTGAGGTGAACGCGGCCTGCACCGATTTGTACAGGTTGCCCACGCCCGTGCCGTGCAGGGCGGAAATGAAGTGGATATCGGCGAAATCGACGAAGAACAGCCGGCGCTCCAGCTCGGTCTTCACATAGGCACGCTCACCCGGCTCCATGCCATCCCACTTGTTCAGGGCGATGACGATGGCGCGGCCAGCTTCCAGAGCAAAGCCCAGCAAGTTCAGGTCGTGATCGACCACCCCTTCGCGAGCATCCATGACGAAGATCACCACGTTGGCGTCCTTGATCGCCTGCAGCGTCTTCACCACCGAGAACTTTTCGACTTCCTCGTGGATCTTGCCGCGCTTGCGCACACCGGCGGTGTCGATGAAGGTGTACTTGTCACCATCACGCTCGAAGGGAATGTAGATACTGTCGCGCGTCGTACCCGGCTCGTCGTAGACCACCACACGCTCTTCACCGAGCATGCGGTTGACCAGGGTCGACTTGCCGACGTTGGGGCGACCAATGATGGCAATCTTGATGCCATCCTTTTCGCTTGGGCCAGGGATGCGAACGGCCTCTTCGCCTTCGGCGACATCCTGGTCCAGGGCTTCTTCTTCGGCATCGCGCGGCAAGTGACCGAGTACGGCCTCCATCAACGCGTTGATGCCTCGACCCTGGGAGCCTGCCACCGGAATGGCATTGCCCATGCCCATTGGCGAGAACTCAGCGCGAGCGACGTCAGCGTCGATGTTGTCGATCTTGTTGGCGACCAGAATCGCCGCCTTGTTGCGCTTGCGCAGGTGCTCGGCAATCATCTGGTCTGCCGCTGTCATGCCCGCTCGGGCATCGACCAGGAACAGCACATAGTCGGCTTCTTCGATGGCCATGAGCGACTGCTCGGCCATTTTTTCGTCCATGCCCACTTCATCACCGGTGATGCCACCGGTGTCGATGAGGATGAAGGAGCGACCCTGCCAGCTGGCATCACCATACTGGCGATCACGGGTCAGGCCCGACAGGTCACCCACGATGGCATCGCGGGTCTTGGTCAGGCGGTTGAACATGGTGGATTTGCCGACGTTCGGACGGCCCACCAGGGCGATTACGGGAACCATTCGGCTCTCCACTCTTGAATTCTTGAAAATACAAAGGCCGCTGCAAGGCAGCGGCCGGAGTTCGGGCGGCGTATCCTACGCCGCAGCCTGAAGCCGCACGGCTTCAAGCATAGCTTCAGCGGATGGTCAGTGCCTCGAGCTTGCCGCTGTTGCCGAAGACATAGATGGTGTCACCCACCACCAATGGCCGTGCACGCAGGCCACTGCTGTCGACACGCTCACGGCCAACGAAGCGACCGTCGACTTGGCTGAGCAGGTGCAGGTAGCCTTCGAAGTCGCCTACTGCCACGTAGCTGCTGTACACCTCGGGGGCGGTCAGCTGGCGGCGGGCCATGGCATCGTTGGACCACAGGGCGCTGGAGGAACGCTCATCGACGCTTTCCACGGTACCCGAGGCTTCGCTCACGTAAACGTTGCCAAAGCCCTGGGCGACCCCGACGTAGCTGGAAGCATCACGCTGCCAGAGCACGCGGCCACTTTCCAGATCCAGGCCCGCAACGCGCCCCTGGTAGGTGCTGACGTACAGGGTACCACCCGAGAGCAGCAAGCCGCCGTCGATGTCGACGACACGCTCAAGCTCGGAACGGCCCTGGGGGATCGCCACACGGCTTTCCCATACAGGTACGCCATTGCTGATGTCGACTGCCACGACCTTACCGGTGGACAGGCCAGCAACCGCCAGGCGGTTAGTCACGATCGGCGCGCCGGTGCCGCGCAGGGTCAGTACCGCCGGGGTGCTTTCATAAATCCAGCGACGATCACCGGTAGCAGCATCCAGGCCGATCAGGCGATCATCCTGGGTCTGCACCACTACCACATCACCGTTGTTGGCCGGGGGCGCCAGCACTTCGCTGGTCACCCGGGCGCGCCAGCGCTCCTCGCCGGTGCTCGAATCCAGGGCAATCACTTCACCCTTGAGGGTGCCGAGCATCACCAGACCGTAGCCTACGCCGACCGCGCCAGAAACCGGCAGGTCAAGGTCCTTGTTCCACACCACGTTGCCCGTGATGCGGTCCAGGGCATAGACATCGCCGGTGACGTCGGAGGCATAGATCCGGTCGTTCTCGATGGCCGGCACGAGGGTGTTGTAGGTTTCACCCTGACCGTCACCGATGGAGCGGCTCCACTGCTTCTTGAGCACCACTTCCTGGGTGAACTTGGTCAGTTCGGCAGGAGGCAATTCCTTCTTGCTGTTGCTGCTGCACCCTGCGGCCAATACCGCCAAGGTCAGCACTGCTGCTTGTTTCCAACCGATCACTTACGCGTCCCCTCTGGCCAGA
This sequence comes from Pseudomonas fulva NBRC 16637 = DSM 17717, assembly GCF_000730565.1. Classification (GTDB taxonomy): domain Bacteria; phylum Pseudomonadota; class Gammaproteobacteria; order Pseudomonadales; family Pseudomonadaceae; genus Aquipseudomonas; species Aquipseudomonas fulva. The sequence goes on from NZ_BBIQ01000008.1 coordinate 160,441, forward strand.
TCATCGAGCTTCAACTGCAAGCCACCCACTGCCGCCTCGTCGGACAACGCAGCCTTGGCCTTTTCGTAAGCACCGTGCGCGTCATCAGCGCGGCCCAGCTGTACCAGCAGGTCCCCTTTCAACTCCTCGCGACTGGCGAGGAAGGCTTTCTCGGCATCCCCGTCAAGCAACTTGAGGGCATCCTCGGCCTTGTTCTGGGCGGCCAGCACACGGGCCAGACGCTGGCGTGCGATCTCGCCAAGGGTGGCGTCTGCCGGCTTGTCCAGCACAGCCTTGAGTTCGCCAGCGGCATCGTCGAGCTTGCCGCTCTCGACCGCTACCTTGGCCACGAACAGGCTGCCGTACTGGGCATAGGCAGTGCCGCCGAACTCGCTCTTGAGCTTGCCGGCCAGTTCCGCAACCCGGGTGGCGTCCGGCTGACCCGTAGGCGTGAGGCTGGTTTCCAGTAGCGCCTGATACAACTGCGAGGCACCTTGCGACTGGTTGTTCTGGTACTTGTGCCAGGTGTTCCAGCCCAGCACTACCACGCCGGCGAGCAACGCACCGGTCAGCAGCGGCTTGCCGTTACGGTTCCACCAGTCCTTGACCCCTGCCAGGTCATCATCATCGGTACTCGACACCCCAATACTCCTTTTCGCCTATTCGCTCGTTGAACCGCGTTACGCCTGCGCGATCGCGGTTTCCAGGTGCCCTGCAAGGGCATCCCAGGCAATGTTCTGTTGTTCGCCCTGACCACGCAGGGGTTTGAAGCCGACTTCCTGTTTGGCCAACTCATCATCGCCAAGAATCAAGGCGAACAGCGCGCCGCTCTTGTCGGCTTTCTTGAACTGGCTTTTGAAACTGCCCCCGCCCGCATTCACGGCCAGACGCAGGCCCGGCAGGCGGTCACGCACCGCTTCGGACAGACGCAGGCCCGCCAACTCGGCCTGCTCACCAAAAGCGCAGAGGTAGACATCGACCTGACGGCTGATGGAGTCCGGTACCTTGCCAAGGGTTTCAAGCAGCAGAATCAGGCGCTCGATACCCATGGCAAAGCCAACGCCAGGTGTAGGCTTGCCGCCCATTTGCTCCACCAGCCCATCGTAGCGGCCGCCGGCACACACCGTACCCTGGGCACCAAGCTTGTCGGTGACCCACTCGAAGACGGTCTTGCTGTAGTAGTCCAGCCCCCGCACCAGCTTGGTGTTGAGCACGAATGGAATGCCGGCAGCGTCCAGGCGGGCCTTCAGGCCTGCGAAGTGCGCACGGGATTCTTCGTCCAGGTAATCTTCGAGCTTCGGCGCATCGACCAGCACCGCCTGGGTGTTGGTGTCCTTGCTGTCGAGGATGCGCAGCGGATTGCTCTTGAGGCGGCGCTGGCTGTCCTCGTCCAGTTGCTCCAGGCGCGCGGACAGGAACTCCACCAACGCGTCGCGGTAGCGGGCGCGCGCTTGGCTGGTGCCAAGGCTGTTGAGTTCGAGCTTGACCGCATCCTGAATGCCCAGCAAGCCCCACAGGCGCCAGGTCAGCATGATCAACTCGGCATCGATGTCCGGGCCATCGAGGTTGAACACCTCCACACCGATCTGGTGGAACTGCCGGTAGCGGCCCTTCTGGGGACGCTCGTGGCGGAACATCTGCCCGATGTACCACAGCTTCTGCACCTGGCCATTGCCGGTGATGCCATGCTCCAGCACCGCGCGAACACAGGCCGCAGTCCCTTCCGGACGCAGTGTGAGCGAGTCACCGTTGCGGTCTTCGAAGGTGTACATTTCCTTTTCGACGATATCGGTCACTTCACCGATCGAGCGCTTGAACAGCTCGGTGAACTCCACGATGGGCGTGCGGATCTGGCTGTACCCGTAGGTGTCCAGCAGGCCGGCAACGGTACCCTCGAAATAGCGCCACAATGGCGACTGCTCGGGCAGGATGTCGTTCATGCCACGGATGGCTTGCAGCGATTTGCTCACGAATGATCCTTACGAATTCTGTGTATCAGCCACGGGCGATCAACGCCGCGTCGGCTTCGACCTTCTCGGCCGCTTTCTGACGGATGAGCCTTTCGAGATCATCGACCAGGTTGTCGTTGGTCAGTTTCTGCGCCGGTTTACCGTCGATGTAGACCAGGTTGGGCGTACCACCGGTCAGGCCGACATGCGCTTCCTTGGCCTCCCCCGGGCCATTGACCACACAGCCGATGACGGCCACGTCCAAAGGCACCAGCAGGTCCTCGAGGCGCCCTTCGAGCTCGTTCATGGTTTTTACCACATCGAAATTCTGCCGCGAGCAGCTCGGGCAGGCGATGAAGTTGATGCCTCGGGAACGCAAGTGCAGGGACTTGAGGATGTCATAGCCTACCTTGACCTCCTCCACCGGGTCTGCCGCCAGCGAAATGCGGATGGTATCGCCAATGCCTTCGGCCAGCAGCATACCTAGGCCAACGGCAGATTTCACCGTACCCGAGCGCAGGCCACCGGCTTCGGTGATTCCCAGGTGCAGGGGTTGCACGATCTGCCGTGCCAGCAGGCGATAGGCCTCGACGGCCATGAACACGTCCGACGCCTTGACGCTGACCTTGAAATCCTGGAAGTCGAGACGATCGAGGTGTTCCACATGGCGCAGCGCCGATTCGACCAGCGCTGCGGGCGTAGGCTCGCCGTACTTTTTCTGCAGGTCCTTTTCCAGTGAGCCTGCGTTGACGCCGATACGGATTGGAATACCACGGTCGCGAGCGGCGTCAACGACAGCCCTGACCCGGTCTTCACGGCCGATATTGCCAGGGTTGATGCGCAGGCAGTCCACACCCAACTCGGCCACGCGCAGGGCAATCTTGTAGTCGAAGTGAATGTCGGCGACCAGCGGCACGCTGACCTGCTGCTTGATGCGGCCGAAGGCTTCGGCGGCGTCCATGTCAGGTACCGACACGCGAACGATGTCCACACCGGCATCGACCAGACGCTGGATCTGCCCCACCGTGGCGGCGACATCATTGGTATCGGTGTTGGTCATGCTCTGCACTGCAATGGGCGCATCACCGCCCACCGGCACATTGCCGACCCATATCTTGCGGGATTCGCGACGTTTGATCGGGGATTGGCCGTGCATGAATTACTGTCCCAACTTCAGGCGAGCGGTTTCGCCACTGGTGAACGGGGCAACGTCGACGGCCTGGCCGTTGTAGCTGACCTTGGCGCCACGGGCAAAGCCCAGACGTACCGCAAACGGCGGCTTGCCAGTCAGCTCGAGGTTGTCCCCCTTGCGCTTGATGCCGCTGAACAGCACCTTGCCGTTGCCATCGGAAACCTGGGTCCAGCAATCGGCGACGAACTCAATCGCGACCTTGCCGCTGCCTGCTGGCACGGCGGCGGGCTCGGCGGCGGCTGCACTGGTTGCAGGGGCGGCTGCCGCCGGCGCGCTGGCAACAGGGGTAGCGTTGGCCGGCGCCGGCTGCGGCGTCGCAGTGCCCGTTACCGGAGCAGAGCCGGCTGCAGGCGTGTCGGTAGCCGCTGCCTGCCCGGTACTTGCAGCCTGCTGCTCGTCGGTACCCTGGGCCAACGGCAGGGGGGCGCTCTCAGGTTGCTGGGCGGCAGAGACGGCCTGGTCTTCGGGTTCGTCAAGCGGGTGAATCTGGGTGGTGCCGTCGGCGCTTTCGACCTCGACGTGCTCAAGGGCGATGCTGGAGAGGTCTTTGCCGCGCAGACTGCCCTGGTCCTGCCACCAGACGAAACCGCCACCCACGACCGCCAGCAGCAGCAACAGGCTGACCCCGCGCAGAATATTGTGGGACAACCGGGAAGGCTCTTCGATACGCCCCAGCGAATGTACGTCGCTGCCCTTGGCGTGGGTGCCGGTGTAGCGATCGAAGGCTTCGACCAGGGCAGCCTGGTCCAGCTCCATCAACTTGGCGTAGGCGCGGATGTAGCCACGGGCGAAGGTATGCCCGGGCAGCTTGTCGAAGGCGCCGGTTTCCACATGGTTGAGCGAGCTGACAGTAAGATTGAGCTTGCGGGCCACCTCGGCTTGGGACCAGTCCCGTTTCTCACGGGCCAGGCGCAACAGCTCACCAGGGTTCTGGCCAGGCGCTACAGCTACTTCGGGATGCGCGGCGTTCATCGTTGCTCCGACAGGTATTGCTGATATTCCGGCGTACCGGGATAAAGTCGTTGTAATTGCTGCCCCAACTCGGCCACCGTCCCTTGCTCGTCGAACACCTTGGCAAGGCGGCTACCCAGCAGCAGGCTCCGGGCATCGTGGCCACTCAACCGGCTGAAACGATCGTAGTAATCCCGGGCCGGCACATAATGCCTGTTTTCGTAGGACAACTCAGCCATTTCCAGCAACGCTTGTGGCTGTCGCTGGTTAAGCTGCAATGCTTTTTGCAAATGGGCGTGCGCCTGATCGCGCTGGCCGAGCCTCAAGGCTGTCAGGCCAAGGTTTTCATAAACCCGTGATCGCTCAGGATACAGGGTATCGGCGCTGGCAAGGCGAAACATCTGCTGCGCTTCGGCAAACCGCCCTTGAGCATAAAGGAAACTGCCGTAATTGTTGCGAATTCGCGTGGTGCTGGCACCCGCCCCAAGCGCTTGCTTGAAATGGCGCTCGGCCAATACAGGCTCGCCTTCGGCCTGGTAGACCAATGCCAAGGCGGCATGGGCGTCGGCATCGTCGCCATCCAGCGCCAGCGCCTTTGACAAGGGCGTCTTGGCCTGGCCCAGCATCCCCTGTTGCAGGTAGCCCAGCCCCAGCTGCACATACGCCCGCCCGGCCTCGACCCTGCGCTGCTCAGCCACCTGCGCATCGCTGCCTGCGCCTGACATGCAGCCGGCGAGCAGCGAAAGCGCAATGATCGGCAGCGCAGCGCGCACGTTCATAGGCCAGTTCCGGTCAGTGGGCGGCCGGGCTGTCCGGGCGCTCGGCGTCTGCCGACAGCTGCCGGACGGCGATGTAACGTTCGCTGCGCCGGGTGCGGTCATTGACCTGCCCCACCAGCTGGCCGCAAGCCGCATCGATGTCATCACCACGGGTGGTGCGCGTCGTCACGTTGTAGCCACCGTGGTGCAGCAGGTCTTGGAAACGACGAATGGCGTTGTTGCTGGGGCGCTCGTAGCCGGAGTGCGGGAACGGATTGAATGGAATCAGGTTGATCTTGCACGGCACGTCGCGCAGCAGCTCGATCATCTGCGCCGCATGCTCGGGCTGGTCGTTGACGTCCTTGAGCAGGGTGTACTCGATGGTGAGCACCCGCTTGCCGCCCAGGGTCGCCATGTAGCCCATGCATGCGTCGAGCAGCATCTTGAGCGGGTACTTCTTGTTGATCGGTACCAGTTTGTTGCGCAACTCGTCATTGGGTGCATGCAATGACAAAGCCAGCGACACATCGATGTGCTTGGCCAACTCGTCGATCATCGGCACGACGCCCGAGGTGGACAGGGTGACGCGACGCTTGGAGATGCCATAGCCCAGATCTTCCATCATGATCTTCATGGCGGCGATGACATTGTCGAAATTGAGCAGGGGTTCGCCCATGCCCATCATGACCACGTTGGTGATGGCGCGGTCGATTTTGGCAGGCACGGTCCCGAAGGATTTGTTCGCAAGCCACACCTGGCCGATCACTTCGGCGGCGGTGAGGTTGCTGTTGAAGCCTTGTTTGCCGGTGGAGCAGAAGCTGCAGTCCAGGGCACAACCGGCTTGCGACGACACGCACAGGGTGCCGCGATCGTCGGTGGGAATATAGACGGTTTCGACGCAGCTGCCGGAGGCAACGCGGATCACCCACTTGCGGGTGCCGTCTGCGGAAATGTCTTCGCTGACCACTTCCGGTGGGCGAATTTCGGCAACGGCCTCGAGCTTTTCACGCAAGACCTTGCCGACGTTCGTCATGGCGGCGAAATCATCGACGCCAAAGTGGTGAATCCATTTCATCACCTGACCGGCGCGGAAGCGCTTCTCTCCGATGGAATCGAAGAATTGTTCCATTTCCTGCAGGGTCAGACCCAGCAGGTTGATTTTGTCAGTCGATGTCGTCATGGATTCACCCTCACCCGTAAGCTTTCGCTTAGCGAGTGGTTACCTCGGTAGCAGCGAAGAAGTAAGCGATTTCGCGAGCAGCAGCAGCTTCGGAGTCCGAACCGTGAACGGCGTTGGCGTCGATGGACTCGGCGAAGTCGGCGCGGATGGTGCCGGCAGCGGCTTCTTTAGGGTTGGTAGCGCCCATCAGCTCACGGTTCTTGGCAATGGCGTTCTCGCCTTCCAGGACCTGAACGACAACCGGACCGGAAGTCATGAAGGCAACCAGATCACCGAAGAAGCCGCGCTCGCTGTGCTCGGCGTAGAAGCCTTCGGCCTCGGCCTTGGACAGTTGCTTGATTTTCGAGGCAACGATTTTCAGGCCGGCTTCTTCGAAGCGAGTGGTGATCTTGCCGATGACGTTCTTGGCAACAGCGTCAGGCTTGATGATGGAGAAAGTACGTTGAACAGCCATGGAAAACTCCAGAATATGAGTGTTACGAAAAATTAAACCCGCGAATTATACGCGGGTTCCAGGGGATTGCCTAACCTGCGGTGCGTGTTCAGTCGGCTTCGTCGATCCAGGCCGCCTGGATGGCCTCGAGCACCTTCTCGCCGGCGCGCGAAGGATCGTCACTGAAGCCAGGCAATGCCACCACCCAGCGGTGCAGATCGACGAAATTCACATACCGAGGATCGACGTCCGGCTTGCTTTCTGCAAGCTCGATGGCGATATCAAGTACATCAATCCATTTCAGACTCATGTCCAGGACCTCAGTGCGGCGCTTCGGCAGCGTGGTTGAGCGAATACTTAGGGATCTCGATGGTGAGGTCCTGATCGGCCACCACCACCTGGCAACCCAGACGCGACTGCGCTTCCAGGCCCCACGCCTTGTCCAGCATGTCTTCTTCGAGCTCGTCGGCTTCCTCAAGGGAATCGAAGCCCTTGCGCACGATGCAGTGGCACGTGGTGCAGGCCTTCACACCGCCGCAGGCGCTCTCCATCTCGATGTGATGATCGTGGGCCAGCTCCAGGATATTGGTGCCGGCAGGCACCTCCACGGTCAGCCCCTCCGGGCAGAACTTCTCATGCGGCAGGAATGTCACCAGCGGCATCGATTACTCCTCGATCTCATTCAGGTTGCGCCCGGCCAGTGCGGCTTTGACCGTCGAATCAAGGCGTCGGGCGGCAAATGCGTCGGTCACATGCGACAGACGCTTGGTCTGTTGCTCGATGGCAGCGCCATCGGTGCCCGCCAGCAAATCACGTAGTTCTTGCATCTGGAATTCAATGGCCTGGCGCTCTTCTTCACTGAGCAAGCGCTGACCGTCGGCGTCCAGGGCGCCCTGTACCGCTTCGAGCAGCCGTTCGGCGTCCACTTGGTGCTCACGCAACTGACGGGCCTGCTTGTCGGTACCAGCATGCTCGAAGGAGTCCTTGAGCATGCGCGCGATTTCGCCATCGGTCAGGCCGTAGGACGGCTTGACCTGAATGCTGGCTTCCACGCCTGATGCGAGTTCCCGGGCGGCGACGCTGAGCAGCCCGTCGGCATCGACCTGGAAGGTGACGCGAATTTTCGCTGCCCCTGCCACCATGGCCGGAATGCCGCGCAGTTCGAAGCGCGCCAGTGACCGGCAGTCGCTGATCAGTTCGCGCTCGCCCTGCAGCACATGGATCATCATGGCCGACTGGCCGTCTTTATAAGTCGTGAACTCCTGGGCGCGCGCCACCGGGATGGTGGTATTGCGCGGGATCACTTTCTCCATGAGCCCGCCCATGGTCTCCAGGCCCAGTGACAGCGGGATCACATCAAGCAGCAACAGCTCGCCGCCTTCGCGACGGTTGCCGGCCAGGGTATCGGCCTGAATGGCGGCGCCGATGGCCACGACCTGATCGGGGTCGATGGAAGTCAGCGGGCTACGACCGAACAGGGTACCGACGGCATCGCGAACACGGGGCACGCGCGTGGAACCGCCGACCATGACCACGGCACTGACTTCATCGAGCTCGACGCCACTGTCACGTACGGCACGGCGGCAGGCCTTGAGGCTGCGGGCCACCAGCGGCTCGATCATCGCATCGAAACCGGCACGGGTGAGCTCACCCTGCCAGGCACCATGCGTGACGCCCACCACCTCGGCATCGGTCAACGCTTCCTTGGCGGCGCAAGCCGTCTGTAACAGCGCGCGCTGGGTAGCCGGGTCGAGGTCGGAGGACAAGCCAGCCTGCTCGATGATCCAGCCTGCAATGGCGTGATCGAAGTCATCGCCACCCAGGGCGGTATCGCCGCCGGTGGCCAGCACTTCGAACACGCCCGCTGTCAGGCGCAGGATGGAAATGTCGAAGGTACCGCCACCCAGGTCGTAGATGGCGACTACGCCCTCGGCGTTCTGGTCAAGGCCATAGGCCACGGCGGCGGCCGTAGGCTCGTTGAGCAGACGCAGGACGTTCAGGCCAGCCAGGCGTGCAGCATCTTTTGTGGCCTGGCGCTGGGCGTCATCGAAATAGGCCGGAACGGTGATCACCGCACCGACCAGTTCACCGCCCAATGTCGCCTCGGCGCGCTCACGCAGCACCTTGAGGATGTCCGCCGAGACCTGCACCGGGCTCTTGGGCCCTTGCACCGTATCGATGAAAGGCATGTGCGATTCGCCACCGACGAAGCGGTAGGGCAATTGCTGGCCCAACTGCTTGACGTCGGCCAGGCCGCGACCCATCAGGCGCTTGACCGACAGCACGGTGTTCAGCGGATCGCTGGAGGCAGCGTCACGCGCTGCCTGCCCGACTTCGCTGCCGCCAGCTTCGAGGTAACGCACCGCCGAAGGCAGAATCACATTACCTTGCGCATCGGGCAGGGGCTCGCTCACGCCGCTGCGCAATGCAGCGACCAGGGAATTGGTGGTGCCCAGGTCGATCCCTACCGCCAGGCGGCGCTCATGGGGCTGGGGCGTTTGACCGGGTTCGGCAATCTGCAATAGGGCCATGCTTATCTGAATACCTTAGGTGCCATCACGGGTAGCACCGGGTTAATCGTCGAGGCGCTCTTCCAGTTGGCGCACTTCTTGGGCGAGCTTGTCGAGGAATTGCATTCGGCGCATCAGGCGTTCGGCCTGATCACGCGCATCGGCAACATCCCAGCAGGCGGCGAAATCCTCGTTGAGCGTGTCTTGAGCAGCCTTCAGGCGCTTCTTGAACACGGCCACGCCATCGAGGTCGGCTTCGTCCTGGAGGTCTTCGAGCTCCTCACGCCACTGCATCTGCTGCAGGAGGAAATCCGGGTCATGGACCGTGACCTCCTGCGGCACTTCGTGGCCACCGATCGCCAACAGGTAGCGCGCACGGCGTGGTGCACTGCGCAGCGTCTGGTAGGCGTCGTTGAGGGCAGCGGATTTCTCCAGCGCAGAGCGTTGCTCGCGCTCGGAGGCATCGGCAAAACGATCAGGATGGACTTCGCGGGCCAGCTCGCGATAGCGAGTGGCCAGCATCTCAAGGTCCAGTCGAAAACTCGGCTGCAGGTCGAACAGTGCAAAATGACAAGGAGTACCCACGGTCGGCCTCAGACGTTGAAGCTTTCGCCGCAGCCACACTCACCGCGCACGTTGGGGTTGTTGAACTTGAACCCTTCGTTCAACCCTTCCTTGACGAAGTCCAGCTCGGTGCCGTCAAGATAAACCAGGCTCTTGGGATCGATGATCACCTTGACACCATGGTTCTCGAACACCTGGTCCTCGCCCGCCAGCTCGTCGACGAACTCCAGCACGTAGGCCAGGCCCGAGCAACCGGTGGTGCGTACGCCAAGGCGAATGCCTTCACCCTTGCCCCGCCCTTCCAGGGAACGCCGCACATGATTGGCGGCGGCTTCTGTCATGCTGATAGCCATGAGAACTCCTTACCTTGCAACAGGCGACGTTAGATCAAGCCTTTCTTCTGCTTGTAATCGCGAACAGCGGCCTTGATGGCATCTTCGGCGAGTACCGAGCAGTGGATCTTGACCGGCGGCAATGCCAGTTCTTCGGCCAGCTGGGTGTTCTTGATGGTCTCGGCTTCGTCCAGGGTCTTGCCCTTCATCCACTCGGTGGCCAGGGAGCTGGACGCGATGGCCGAACCGCAGCCGTAGGTCTTGAACTTGGCGTCTTCGATCACGCCCTGCTCGTTGACCTTGATCTGCAGGCGCATCACATCGCCACAGGCCGGTGCGCCGACCATGCCGGTACCGACATCCGGGTCCTCGGCATTCATCTTGCCGACGTTGCGCGGGTTTTCGTAGTGGTCGATGACCTTTTCACTGTATGCCATGGTGCAATTCCTTCCTCATCAGGGAGCCGCTCTTGCCGGCGACTGCTTAGTGGGCGGCCCACTCGATCTTGGAGATGTCGACGCCGTCTTTGTACATGTCCCAAAGTGGGGACAGTTCACGCAGCTTGTTCACGGCCTCGCAGACTTTCTGCGCGGCGTAATCAACCTCTTCCTCGGTGGTGAAGCGGCCGAAGGAGAAGCGGATGGAGCTGTGCGCCAGCTCGTCGTTACGGCCCAGTGCACGCAGCACGTAGGACGGCTCGAGCGAGGCGGAGGTGCAAGCCGAACCGGACGAGACGGCGATGTCCTTGAGCGACATCAGCAGCGATTCGCCCTCGACGTAGTTGAAGCTCAGGTTCAGGTTGTGCGGCACGCGAGCAGTCAGGCTACCGTTGACGTACAGTTCTTCGAGGCTGGATACCTGCTTGAAGAAGCGGTCGCTCAAGGCTTTGATGCGTGCGTTTTCAGCCGCCATGTCCTGCTTGGCAATGGCGAATGCTTCGCCCATGCCGACAATCTGGTGCGTCGGCAGCGTACCCGAACGCATGCCGCGTTCGTGACCACCGCCGTGCATGGCTGCCTCGAGGCGTACCCGCGGCTTGCGGCTGACATACAGCGCGCCGATCCCTTTGGGGCCATAAACCTTGTGCGCGGAGAACGACATCAGATCGACCTTGAGCTGCTGCAGATCGATTTCGACCTTGCCGGCAGACTGGGCGGCATCGACGTGGAACAGCACGCCGCGCGAACGGGTCAGTTCACCGATGGCGGCAATGTCGTTGATCGAGCCGACTTCGTTGTTCACGTGCATCAGCGAGACCAGGATGGTGTCGTCACGCAGGACCGCCTCGACCATGGCCGGGGTGACGATGCCGTCTTCGCCCGGTTCCAGGTAGGTGACTTCGAACCCCTCACGCTCCAGCTGGCGAGCGGTATCGAGGACCGCCTTGTGCTCGATCTTGGAGGTGATGATGTGCTTGCCCTTGGTCTGATAGAAGTGCGCAACACCCTTCAGGGCCAGGTTGTCGGACTCGGTGGCACCGCTGGTCCAGACGATTTCGCGCGGGTCGGCATTGATCAGCTCGGCGACCTGACGGCGACCGTTCTCGACCGCTTCTTCGGCTTTCCAGCCAAAGACGTGGGAGCGCGAAGCCGGGTTACCGAAGTTACCGTCAGCCGTCAGGCATTCGGCCATCTTCTGGGCTACGCGTGGGTCGACCGGGGTGGTCGCGGAGTAATCGAGGTAGATCGGCAACTTCATTTTTCTCTCCTATCAGGCGGTGGCGTCGCTCGTCGTCCCGAAGGATCAATCGACGGCGGACGTCTCAATCTTGTCCAGCGGGGCAGACAGACCAGCGACGCGGCGCAGGTCCTGACGCTGAGCGACTTCCTGCACCTCACGGCGCATGACGAGGTCGGCCAGACTGATGCCACTGAGGAACTCGTGAATCTGCTGACTGAGGTCGCACCACAAGTGGTGGGTCAGGCAGGTATCACCGGCATGGCAGTCCCCAAGCCCCTGGCAACGGGTCGCATCGACCGATTCGTTGACCGCATCGATGACCTGGGCGACCTGGATGGTCTCCATGCCGCGCGACAGCTGATAACCGCCACCGGGGCCGCGAACGCTGGAAACCAGGCTGCTGCGGCGCAGCTTGGCGAACAGCTGTTCCAGATAAGAAAGGGATATGCCCTGGCGCTCGGAGATGTCGGCCAAAGACACCGGCCCATGCTGCGCGTGCAACGCCAGGTCGAGCATGGCAGTCACGGCGTATCGGCCTTTGGTAGTCAGTCGCATGGCTATTGGGTACCACGGGAGTTACGGGATGTGTGCAAGTATGCGATTCCCGAGCATTTAAGTCAACTATTAGACCTAGTGCCTTAGTCGGGTTTGCATGAGGGGAGGCGGCCGCGATTGTAGCAGACACGGGGGCGATAGCACATGCCCCCATGCCAGAACCCGCGCCTGACGCGGCGGGATCAATGCGGCTGGATGTCGCGCTTGGCCAACTGCGCCTGTTTGGTGAAGTCATCTTCAGGCAGCGCAGGCAGCTCCTTGGCGCAATAGTCACTGCCCATCCGCGTCAACGCCCCGCACATGCCTTCCAGGCGCTCATCAACGGCCTGCAGATGGTCAAGCATCTGGCCAATGGCGCGGGCGACCGGGTCGGGCATGTCGCCACTGACCCCATAGGCATCAAAACCGATCTTCTCGGCCATGGCCTTGCGCCGCGCCTCGACATCGCCCTGCTCGTCCTTGACGATGATGCGCCCGGGGATGCCAACAGCCGTGGCGCCGGCTGGCACCGCCTTGGTCACCACCGCATTGGAACCGATCTTGGCCCCGGCCCCTACGGTAAACGGCCCCAGCACCTTCGCACCCGCACCGACCACTACGCCGTCCTCCAGCGTTGGGTGACGCTTGCCTTTATTCCAGCTGGTACCGCCCAGGGTTACGCCTTGGTAGAGCGTCACGTCGTCACCAATCTCGGCGGTTTCGCCAATGACGATGCCCATGCCATGGTCGATGAAGAACCGCCGCCCTATCGTGGCGCCCGGGTGAATCTCGATACCGGTCAGCCAGCGACCGAAGTTGGACACCAGCCGCGCCAGCCACTTGAAGTCTCGCCGCCACAGGGCATTACCCAACCGGTGCAGCCATATGGCATGCATCCCGGGGTAGCAGGTCAGCACTTCGAACGCGTTGCGCGCCGCTGGATCACGGTGGAACACACTTTGAATATCTTCACGCAGACGTTCCAGCATCTGTCAGTCCTTCCGTTTATGCGGCTCACCCCGGACCACCTTCTGGGTCTCGGTAAGAATGCCGCGCAAAATGCTCATTTCCGTACGCTCCACTGCCACCCGACCGTAAAGCCTGCGAAGACGCGGCATCAGGTGCTTGGGCTTTTCGGGATCAAGGAAACCAATGTCGACCAGGGTTTTTTCCAGATGGTCGTAGAACAGCTCCATCTCGTCCATCGTGGCCAAGGCGTCGGCGTCAGCCTTCTCAACCTGGGCAGGCGAGCGGTCGTTCGCCAGGCTGGCCATGCGCACTTCATAGGCCAGTACCTGAACAGCCGCAGCCAGGTTCAGCGAACTGAAGTCGGGATTGGAGGGGATGTGTACGTGGAAGTGACATCGCTGCAACTCTTCATTGGTCAGCCCGGCATGCTCGCGCCCGAACACCAAGGCGATCTGCTCGCCCCCGTCGGCATGCTGCACGGCCTTGTCGCCGCATTCACGTGGGCCGATAAGAGGCCATGGAATGCTGCGCTCACGGGCACTGGTGCCCATCACCAGATTGCAGCCGATCAATGCCTGCTCCAAGCTGTCGACGACGATGGCGTTACCCAGCACATCGTCCGCGCCCGAGGCGCGCGCGCTGGCCTCGTCGGCAGGAAACTGCTTTGGCTGCACCAGCACCAGACGCGACAGGCCCATGTTCTTCATGGCGCGAGCAGCGCCGCCGATGTTGCCGGGGTGGCTGGTGTTGACCAGAACGACACGAATATTCTGCAGCAAGGTCTCGTGCTCACAGTGGCGGAAATCAGGGCCTGGAATCTTACAGAACCGACAGGCGTAACGCCACGCACGCGAATGCGCCCTTCTGCCGCCACAATTTTCTGTTAGAATGTTCGGCTTTCTTCTTTAACATCTCCAGGTGACCCGCCCATGCAGCCTATGCTGAATATCGCCCTGCGCGCCGCTCGCAGCGCCAGTGAACTGATCTTCCGCTCCATCGAACGCCTGGATAGCATCAAGGTCGATGAGAAAGAGGCCAAGGACTACGTTTCCGAAGTCGATCGCGCTGCCGAGCAGAGCATCGTCAATGCCCTGCGCAAGGCCTACCCGAACCACTCCATCCTGGGCGAAGAAACTGGCCTGCACGCCGGCTCCGGCGAAGAAGGCAAGGATTACCTGTGGGTCATCGACCCGCTGGACGGCACCACCAACTTCCTGCGTGGCATTCCTCACTTCGCCGTCAGCATTGCCTGTAAATACCGTGGTCGCCTGGAGCACGCCGTGATCGTCGACCCGGTTCGCCAGGAAGAGTTTACTGCCAGCCGTGGCCGTGGCGCTCAACTGAACGGCCGCCGCCTGCGCGTCAGCTCGCGCACCAGCCTGGACGGCGCCCTGCTGGGCACTGGCTTCCCCTTCCGCGATAACCAGATGGCCGACCTGGACAATTACCTGGGCATGTTCCGCAGCCTGGTAGGCCAGACCGCCGGCATCCGCCGCGCTGGCGCGGCGAGCCTGGACCTGGCCTATGTGGCCGCAGGTCGTTTCGATGCATTCTGGGAGTCGGGCCTGTCCGAATGGGACATGGCCGCAGGCGTGCTGCTGATTCAGGAAGCAGGCGGCTTGGTGAGCGACTTCAATGGCGGCCATGACTTCCTCGACAAAGGCCACATCGTCGCCGGCAACATCAAGTGCTTCAAGGCGGTACTGACCGCCATCCAACCGCACCTGCCTGAAAGCATGAAGCGTTGAGCATTTGATTGCAGGAAAACAAAAGCACCCCTCGGGGTGCTTTTTTCATGCCTGCCAGCCCTGCATCACCGGCGTCGGCACAGGGCCAACGCCGGCAGCAGCATCACTGACCGGCGTCGCTGAGAATCAGCTTGCCGTTCTTGTCCACTGGGATGGTAGAGCCTGGCTCACGGTTCATCTTCACCTGGCCGACCTGATCGCCAATGGTGTACTTGACGTTGTAGCCCACCACTTTTTCACTGATGTCGTTGACCGTGTTGCAGCGGGTCTGGGTCGTGGTATAGGTGTCACGCTGCTGCATGCCCTCCTGCACCTTGTTGCCAGCATACCCACCACCCACCGCACCGGCCACGGTCGCGATCTTCTTGCCGGTGCCGCCGCCGATCTGGTTGCCCAACAGGCCACCGGCCAGCGCGCCGACCACAGTGCCGGCGATCTGATGCTGATCCTTGACTGGCGCCTGGCGAGTGACGGTTACGTCCTTGCACACTTCGCGCGGGGTCTTGATCTGCTGCTTGATCGGCTGCACGTCGGTGACCTGAGCATATTCAGGTCCTTTGTTCACCAAGCTGTAGGTCGCCACAGCACCTCCGGCAGTGACACCGACAGCACCTAGCACCGCACCCACCAGCATTGATTTATTCACGTGAACCTCCTGATCGTACATACGGGACTTGGCCCGCTTTCTCCTTGCCTTGGAGCAAAAAAAAGGGCGCGAGTTCAACACTCGCGCCCTCTCGTCCGCCAAGCGGAGCGTCAGTCGGTCACGGACGGTCGTCCACGCCCTCGGTCTTTGCCGGCGGAATCAGGTCTTCGCTGTTCAGGTTCAGCCAGATCAGCACCACGTTGGCGATGTAGATCGACGAGTAGGTACCGGCCATCACGCCGATGAACAGGGCCAGCGAGAAGCCGAACAGGTTGTCACCGCCGAAGAACAGCAAGGCGGCAATAGCCAGCAAGGTAGACACCGAAGTCGCCACGGTACGCAGCAACGTCTGGGTGGTGGAGACGTTGATGTTTTCGATCAAGGACGCCTTGCGCATGACCCGGAAGTTCTCACGCACCCGGTCGAACACGACGATGGTGTCATTGAGCGAGTAGCCGATGATGGCCAGCACCGCCGCCAGCACCGTCAGGTCGAAGGTGATCTGGAAGAACGACAAGATGCCCAGTGTCACGATCACGTCGTGGATCAGCGAGATGATGGCGCCTACTGCGAATTTCCACTGGAAGCGGAACGCCAGGTAGATAAGGATGCCACCCAGCGCCAGGAGCATGCCCATGCCGCCCTGGTCACGCAGCTCTTCACCCACCTGCGGGCCGACGAACTCGACACGCTTGACGGTGGCTGGGTTGTCACCGCCGGCCTTCTGCAAGGCTGCGGCGACCTTGTTGCCCAGCTGTGGGTCATCACCCGGCATGCGCACCAGCAGGTCGGTGGTGGCACCGAAGCTCTGCACCACTGCCTCGTGGAAACCCGAGTCGACCAACTCGGCCCGTACCGCCTTGAGATCGGCCGGGCGCTCGTAGGTCAGCTCGATCAGCGTGCCGCCAGTGAAGTCCAGGCCAAAGTTCAGGCCCTTTTGCCACCAGCTGAACAAGGCCAGCACGGTGAGCAGTACGGTGACGCCGAAGGCGACATTGCGTACACCCATGAAATTGATGGTTTTCATCGCAGCTCCCTCAAACCCACAGCTTCTTGATGTCACGCCCGCCACAGGTCAGGTTGACCAGGGCACGGGTGACCATCACAGCAGTGAACATCGACGTGAAAATCCCGAGGGACATGGTGACCGCAAAGCCTTTGACCGGCCCGGTGCCCATGGCAAACAGGATGCCGCCCACGAGCAAGGTAGTCAGGTTGGCATCGACGATGGCCGAATAGGCGCGGTTGAAGCCTTCATGAATAGCGCGCTGAACAGACATGCCTGCAGCCAGCTCTTCACGGATTCGAGAGAAGATAAGCACGTTGGCATCCACCGCCATGCCCATGGTGAGCACGATACCCGCGATGCCTGGCAATGTCAGCGTAGCGCCCAGCAAGGACATCAACGCCAGCAGCAACACCATGTTGCCGGCGAGGGCGATAGTGGCCAGCACACCGAAGGCCCGGTAGATCGCAATGATGAACAGCGAGACGAACAGCATACCCCACAGCGAGGCGTCGATGCCCTTGGTGATGTTGTCGGCACCCAGGCTTGGGCCGATGGTACGTTCTTCAGCGAAGTACATCGGTGCAGCCAGGCCGCCGGCACGCAGGAGCAGGGCCAGTTCAGACGATTCGCCCTGGCCGTTCAGCCCGGTGATACGGAACTGGCTACCCAGCGGCGACTGGATGGTCGCCAGGCTGATGATCTTCTTCTCTTCCTGGAAGCTCTGGACCGCAACGTCCTTCTCGACGCCATCGACCGTCTGCTTCACGTAGCGGGTGACAGGCTTCTGCTCGATGAAGATCACCGCCATGCTGCGACCAACGTTGCTGCGCGTCGCGCGGCTCATCAGTTCGCCGCCATGCCCGTCCAGACGAATGTTCACCTGCGGGCGGCCATGCTCGTCGAAGCTGGCCTGGGCGTCGGTCACTTGGTCACCGGTGATGATCAGGCCACGCTCGACGGGCGCCGAACGCCCCCCTTCACGGAACTCGAACACTTCGGTGGTGGCTTTGGACGCGCCCGGCTCGGCACCGAAACGGAACTCCAGGTTGGCCGTCTTGCCCAGAATACGCTTGGCTTCGGCAGTGTCCTGCACACCCGGCAGCTCGACCACGATGCGGTTGGCGCCCTGGCGCTGCACCAGCGGCTCGGCGACACCCAGCTCGTTGACACGGTTACGCACGGTGGTGAGGTTCTGCTTGATCGAGTATTCGCGAATCTCGGCCACTTTCGCCTGAGACAGCGCCAGACGCAGCACGGCGAGGTCATTGCGCTCGGTGGTGGTCAGGTCGAAATCGTTGAAATTCTTGCGGATCAGGGCACGTGCCTGTTCGCGCGTAGCGTTGTCAGCAAAGCCGAGCATGATGCCACCGTCCTGCTGCGGCAGGCTGCGGTAGCGGACCCGCTCCTTGCGCAGCAAGGTCTTGACCTCGCCTTCGTAGACTTTCATGCGGGCGCTCATGGCCTTGTCCATGTCCACTTCCAGCAAGAAGTGCACGCCACCGGACAGGTCCAGGCCCAGCTTCATGGGGCTGGCACCCAGGTTGCGCAACCACTGCGGGGTGGTTTGTGCCAGGTTCAGCGCCACGACATAGTCATCGCCCAGCGCCTTGCGCACCACATCCTTGGCGGGCAGCTGGTCTTCCTGATTGGTCAGACGAATCAGGCCACTGCCCTTCTCACCCAGGCTCACGCCTTTGACTGCGATGTTTGCATCGACCAGCGCCTTGCTGACGCGATCGAGATCGGCCTGGTTGACCTGCAGCGCCGAGCTGGCACCGCTGATCTGCACGGCCGGGTCATCCGGGTAGAGGTTGGGAGCGGAATAAATGAAACCGATCGCCAGTACCAGCAGGATCAGTGCGTATTTCCACAGAGGGTATTTGTTCAGCATCACGCCGCCCGTTCAAGACGCGGGGCGCGTTGCGCGCCCCGACTGGAAAAATGAAACCGGTAACTCAGATAGCCTTGAGCGTACCTTTTGGCAGGGTCGCGGCAATGGCGCCCTTCTGGAACTTCAGCTCGACAGTGTCGGACACTTCCAGCACCACGAAATCATCGGCCACTTTGACGATCTTGCCGGCAATGCCACCGTTGGTGACAACTTCGTCACCTTTCTGCAAGTTGCCCAGCAGGTTCTTCTGCTCTTTGGCACGTTTGGCCTGTGGACGCCAGATCATCAGGTAGAAGATGACCAGGAAACCGACCAGGAAAATCCACTCGAAGCCAGTACCGGCAGGGCCGGCGGCGGGGGCTGCAGCGTCCGCGTATGCGGCGGGGATCAAGAAGCTCATGGGTGCACTCCTAATGCGAATATTTTAATAATGGATGCAGACAGTCAGTCCAAGGGCGGTACAACAAGCCCGCGCTTGGCGTAGAAGGCGTCGACGAAGGCGGCCAATTTACCTTGTTGAATAGCCTCGCGTAAACCGGCCATCAAACGCTGGTAATGGCGCAAGTTATGGATGGTATTCAACATGCTGCTGAGCATTTCGCCACACTTGTCCAGGTGATGCAGATAGGCGCGGGAGAAGTTGCTGCAGGTGTAGCAGTCACAGGTCGGATCCAGTGGCGATTCATCATGGCGATGGAACGCGTTGCGGATCTTGATCACCCCGGTGTCGACGAACAGGTGGCCGTTGCGCGCGTTGCGCGTAGGCATCACGCAGTCGAACATATCGACGCCGCGGCGCACACCCTCAACGAGATCCTCCGGTTTGCCTACCCCCATAAGGTAACGAGGTTTGTCAGCCGGCATCTGCTCGGGCAAGTAGTCCAGCACCTTGATCATCTCGTGCTTGGGCTCACCCACCGACAGGCCGCCGATGGCCAGGCCGTCGAAGCCGATGTTCTCAAGCCCTTCCAGCGAGCGCATGCGCAGGTCCTGGTACATGCCGCCCTGAACGATGCCGAACAGCGCGGCGGTGTTGTCGGCATGGGCGTTCTTCGAGCGCTGGGCCCAGCGCAGCGACAGCTCCATGGACGTACGGGCGATGTCGTGCTCGGCAGGGTACGGGGTGCACTCATCGAAGATCATCACCACGTCCGAACCCAGATCACGTTGCACCTGCATGGATTCTTCCGGGCCCATGAACACCTTGGAGCCGTCCACGGGAGAGGCGAAGGTCACGCCTTCTTCCTTGATTTTGCGCATGGCGCCCAGGCTGAAGACCTGGAAGCCACCGGAATCGGTGAGAATCGGGCCTTTCCACTGCATGAAGTCGTGCAGCCCGTTGTGCTTCTTGATCACCTCGGTACCTGGGCGCAGCCACAGGTGGAAGGTGTTGCCCAGGATCATCTCGGCACCAATGGCCTCGATGTCACGGGGCAACATGCCCTTGACCGTGCCATAGGTGCCCACCGGCATGAACGCCGGGGTTTCGACCGTGCCACGGGGGAAGGTGATGCGGCCACGACGGGCCTTGCCGTCGGTGGCCAGCAGTTCGAAGGACATTCGGCAGGTGCGACTCATGCTTGCTCCTCGGGCCCGCGAGGCGCCGGATTGCGGGTGATGAACATGGCATCACCGTAACTGAAGAAGCGGTACCCCTGCTCGACCGCCGCCGCGTAGGCAGCCATGGTCTCGGGGTAACCGGCGAAGGCCGAGACCAGCATCAGCAGCGTGGACTCAGGCAGATGGAAGTTGGTAACCAGCGCATCGACCACGTGGAATGGGCGGCCGGGGTAGATGAAGATATCGGTGTCACCGCTGAAGGGCTTGAGCTGGCCATCGCGGGCGGCGCTTTCGAGCGAGCGCACACTGGTGGTGCCCACGGCGATCACGCGCCCGCCGCGGGCACGGCAGGCCTCGATGGCGTCGACCACATCCTGGCTCACTTCGAGCCACTCTTTATGCATGTGGTGATCTTCAATCTTGTCGACCCGCACCGGCTGGAAGGTACCGGCGCCCACGTGCAGGGTGACGAACGCGCGCTCCACCCCTTTGGCGGCGATCTGCTCGAGCAGCGCCTCGTCGAAATGCAGGCCTGCGGTAGGCGCGGCGACAGCGCCTGCCTTCTCGGCGTAGACCGTCTGGTAGCGCTCCCGGTCCGCACCTTCGTCAGGGCGATCGATGTAGGGCGGCAGCGGCATGTGGCCGACGCGGTCGAGCAGCGGCAATACCTCTTCGGTGAAACGCAGCTCGAACAAGGTGTCGTGGCGCGCAACCATTTCAGCTTCACCGCCACCGTCCACCAAAATGACCGCCCCTACCTTGGGCGCCTTGCTCGCCCGCACATGGGCCAGCACACGGTGGCTGTCGAGCACACGCTCGACCAACACTTCGAGCTTGCCGCCGGAGGCTTTCTGACCGAACAGCCGCGCCGGAATGACCCGGGTGTTGTTGAACACCATCAGGTCACCCGGGCGCAGATAGCCCAGCAGGTCGGGGAATTGCCGGTGCTCGCGTGCACCGCTTGGCCCGTCGAGCACCAGCAGGCGGCTGCCATGGCGCTCGGCCAACGGATGGCGGGCGATCAGGGAATCGGGAAGTTCGAAGGAGAAATCGGCAACGCGCATGATGATGTTCGGTTCGGCAGGGCCGGGAAGTTTAGCCCAACGAATGAAAATTGACCATGAAAGACGATTGACCGACCGACGGCACCTCTCTATACTGCGCGCCACGCCCTGATGGCGGAATTGGTAGACGCGGCGGATTCAAAATCCGTTTTCGAAAGGAGTGGGAGTTCGAGTCTCCCTCGGGGCACCAAATCCGGAAAAGCCGACCTTAAATGGTCGGCTTTTTTTTTGCGCCGAAAAAACCATTCAGTGCAGCACATTTGCTTGGCGCCAGCCCATTGATTTGCTGGTGACTGACCATGCAGCAATGCTATTGGCCAGTGGCCATACCCGCCGCCTACCCTCACTTCGTCGGATAAAAGCCGAACGTATTGCCTAGATGATGGCATTTAGCCATAGTGCGGCTCCTCTCAATCCCCTCCCCCCTCGTGTGACCAATGAAAACAACCGCGCCCTGTATGGCGGCAATGATGCTGCTAAGTGGGTGCAATGGAGTGCCAACGTCCTACGTTTCAGACCCGGTCTACAGTCAAGCTTTCGTGGTGACGTCCGGGGCACCGCTGCCCATGCTGCTGATGGCAAGCGCCATCCAGTGGAACGCAGATTATGCCGTCACCGCCAAACACACGCCTTTCCTGCGCAACGTGGTCCACGAAGGACTAGGCGATGTGGTGTTCTTCAAGCACAAAGCCAGCGAAATACCGCACTGGCGACAATATATGCCTGGAGAAACGGTCACGGCAGTGGGCTACAACAGCTTGATGATGCCCGTACAAGGCAAGGGCCACGCGCTCTCGTCACTGGTCCGGCTCGATGGCACCCCTGGCAGCGTGTTCTATTCGGTGCACGACGGGCCGATCACCAAAGGGATGTCTGGCGGCCCGGTATTCGCCGATGACGGTAGCGTGGTAGGGATCAACATCGCCATCATCCCTACCAGCGGCATCGATGCCATCAGACGACCGGACCTGGTGGGCAAGGACCGGGTCAGTGTGTTCATGTCCTTCAGCGAGATCGACAAGGAATGGCGGCGCTACCAGTACATGCTGGCGCGCAAGTCCAAACCCGCGGCCCCAACATCGATCAAGGGCTTCGTGGCCGTTGCAGCAAAACCCTGATCAGGCGGGCTCAGAAGCCTGGGGCGCCAGGACGATGCAATTTCGGCCGGCGCGCTTGGCGGCATACAACGCCATATCGGCGGCGTGCAGCCAGGCCTGGGCATCGGTAATGCCTGCATGATAAGGGGCGATGCCGATACTCAGGCTCAGGGTAAGGTGCGGCAGCGCCGGGTCGCGGAACGCCTCCACGGCCAGGCGCAGCCGCTCCAGCACATCCCTTGCTTGCCCTGGCGTCGTATCGGGCAGCATCACGCAGAATTCGTCTCCTCCGTAGCGGGCCGCAGGGTCGTGCTTGCGCAGATGGAAGGAGAGCGTGGCACTGATCACCCGCAGGATGTTGTCACCCACCTGGTGGCCATGACGATCATTGACCTGTTTGAAGTGGTCCACGTCGATCAGGGCAAGGCAACTGCTCCCGGCGTTAGCTCGGCAACGCGCGAATTCGCGCAGCAGCAGTTCCTGCCACGCCCCATGGTTGCTCAGGCCCGTAAGGCTGTCGGTCTGGCTCATGCGGGCCAGTGCACGTTTATGCTGGCCCAATTGGACAGTCACCTGATAGCAGATCATGCCAATGGCCATGGGGTAGATCAGCAGGATCGGCAGACACGCCAGCATCTGCACCTGCGTGGTGGCCGGAAAAAGCGGCGGCGCGAACAGCCACAGGCCCAAGGCGATGCCGATGCCCTGGGCAATCACCGTTCTGATCAACAGGGGCCAGCCACCTGCCGCGATCTTGTCCATGGCAATCATCGACAGGATGATCACGCTGGGCAAAGGATTGAGCCCCATGGCACCCGCCCAGCAACCCCCGGCGAATCCATCGACCACCAAGTTACGCTGCTCGGTCTTGTAGGGCTGGGCAGAAACCCGGGCTATCTGAAACGCAAGGTGCGGCCAGACAAAACCGTGTGCCAGTAACAGCGCCCACACCCACCACTCTGGCTGCAATGGCGCAATGCCGATCAATACACAAAAAAAGCCGAGGCCGGTTCCGATGGCGCGTGGTGCATACATGCGTTTGGCGAAGGAAAGGCCCGTGCCGGTGCGCTCGATCATGGCGGGATACCGAGAAAATAAGGCGGAAGGTGCAGGGTACAGCTGCGGAGCATGTGCATGCTGAGGCAAGGCATTGTGCCACCATCCAAATCGTGCCGGCAAACGCGTCTGGATGAAATGCACACACCCATTCGGATATCACGCCAGCACTTGTCAGCCCCACACGCGTTGCAACAACCTCATGCAGAACCTTCGGCGGGACTCAGCGTCCCATCCAAGGTCCTGAACCCGTAAAGGTGCGCCATTTGAAAGACGTCATCATCCGCAAATACCGCCTGGTCGTGAAAACCTTCGGCTACATCGGTTGGTCACTGTTCTGGCTGCTCATCTGGGACGTGCTGGTCACCATTGATTTCATGCTGTTTCTCAACAGCAAGTTCACCCTGCCCCTGATCCCTCTTTCATTGATGGGTTCGGCGCTGGTCGTGCTGGTGAGCTTTCGCAACAGCAGCGCCTACAACCGCTGGTGGGAGGCCCGTACCCTGTGGGGCGCGCTGGTCAACAGTTCCCGCAGTTTCGCCCGTCAGACGCTGACGCTGATCAATGACCATGACGATGGATTAAATCCGGTCAAGGCGACCCTGCTGCGTCGGCACATCGCCTATATCAATTGCCTGGCCGCACACCTGAAGGGGGAAAAATGCCCACAAGAGCTGGTGGCGTTTATCCCTGAGGCAGAATTCGAGCGGCACCACGGTTCCAACAATTTTGCCAATGACATCTTGAGTGGTTCCGCCGCGTTACTGGCCAGGGAATATCAGGAGGGCCGGCTGGACAGCATCCGTCTGGCTCGCCTTGAGTCCACCCTGGTGGACTTGTCCAATGCACAAGGTGGCATGGAGCGCATCGCCAATACGCCACTGCCCTACCCTTATGTGTATTTCCCTCGGTTATTCATCACGCTGTTCTGCCTGATCGTACCGGTCGGCCTGGTAGAGTCGCTGGAATGGTTCACGCCCCTGGCCTCCACGGTTGTAGGCTTCATGCTGCTGGCGATCGAGCGCATCGGTACCGACTTGCAGAGCCCGTTCCGCTTCAGCGAACACCAGATCCAGATGGATACCATCTGCGAGACGATCGAGCGCAACCTGGAATCGATGCAGCGTGGCGCGCAATCGGGCGAGGCGGTGAGCGCCTGAGAACGGGCAGCGGTCACAGGGCCGCTGGCCTGATCAGGCCCTTACGAAACGTTGGCGCAGTACATCACTGAGCGCATCGACCAGAAACACCAGCGCCAGCATTCCAATGATCACCGTACTGGCCTGGGCCTCCTGGAACAGGCTCAAGGTGGTGTAGAGCAGCTGTCCCAAGCCTCCGGCACCGACGAAGCCCAGTACACTGGCCATGCGTATGTTGTTTTCCCAACGGTACAAACTGTAGGCAAGCAATTGCGGCCACAGGTTGGGCAAGGTGCCGTAGCAGAAGGCTGCTACCTGCCCCGCGCCTTGCAGGCGTAAGGCTGCTGCAGGTTCGGGCGAGGCGTTTTCCAGCGCTTCGGCAAACAGCCGTCCCAGTACGCCAGCGGTGTGCAGCGCCAACGCCAGGGTGCCGGCGTTTGGTCCCAGTCCAGCTGCCAGCACCGTCAGCGCGGCCCATACCAGCTCCGGAATAGCGCGCAGGGCATTGAGCAGCAACCGGGCCAGCGCCCGCAGCGGCCAGCCAAAGCGGCCTGCCGCCGGCAGCGCCAGCAACAGGCCCATGATGGCGGCCAGCAACGTGCTGATGCCAGACATGGCCAGGGTCTCCAACGCGCCCTGCGCCACGGCTCGCAGATGCTCGCTGGACAGGTCCGGGGCCAGGAACCGCCCGGCATACTGGCCCATCTGGGCCAGCCCACCGTTGCCGATCAAGGCACCGAAATCCAACCCCAGGTAAGCGAACGAGCCGACGATGGCTGCCAGCAGCGCGGCCAACAGGGCCAGGTTGATGAGCCGATTCATGCAAGCCTCCAGCGCAATAACCGGCTGAGCCCATCGGCAAGCATCACCAAGACCAGGAACGTCAGCAACATGCTGGCGACCTCGGCGCCAGCGAACATGCGCATGGACAGGTCGATCTGCTGACCCAGACCGCCGGCCCCCACGAACCCCATCACCACCGATGCCCGTACTGCACATTCCCACCGATAGACCGTGTAGGACACCGCTTCGCTGGCGGCATTGGGCAGGATGCCGTAGAAAAAGGCAGCCAGCCGTCCACTGCCCGCCTGCAACAAGGCGTGGGCAGGCCGTTGGTCCACCGATTCGAAGATTTCCGCATACACCTTGCCCAGCATGCCGCTGTAGGTAATGGCAATTGCCAGCACGCCGGCCGTGGGCCCCAGGCCTACGGCGCGCACGAACAACAGTGCCCAGACGATTTCAGGCACGCTGCGCAGGAAGATCAGCACCCCCCGTACGGGCAGCCGCACCAGGCGCGACCAGACACCCGGGCGCCCGCCACGTGAGGCAGCGCTCAGGGACAAGGCGCGGCTGGCCAGCAACCCTGCCGGCACGGCCAGCAGCCAGGCGAGTACCATGCCAGCGGTGGCCACAGCCAAGGTCTGTAGCGTGGCCTCCAGCAATAGCTCGAGAAAGTCGCGTTCATGTGTCGGTGGCCAGAATGCCCCCGTGAAACGTGCCATCTGCTCGCGGTTTTCGGCCTGCAACAGCACGGCCGGATTGAGCTCGCTCAATTGGATACCCGGCCACAGGACCGCGATGGCCAGCAACCCGATCAGTACCCTCGGCACCATTGCCGGATCACGGCGACTGGCGCTCAGCATCTGGGCAACTGCACGTGGGGGCTTGTAGCATCAACACCACGTCCAGCCACCAACTGCTCGTTGGCATACAGCGCCTGCAGCAGCTCGTCGGTCACCGCCTGGGCCGGGCAGTCGAACAGCACGCGCCCTTCGCGAATGCCGATCACCCGGGGAAAGTGGGCCAATGCCAAATCGACCGCGTGCAGGCTGGCCACCAACGCCACACCAGTGGCCTGGGCATGCCGGTTGAGCAACGCCAGGCTGTGATCAGCCAATACTGGGTCCATCGCCGACACTGGCTCGTCGGCAAGCACGATACGAGGTTGCTGATAAAGCACCCGCGCAATACCTACTCGCTGAAGCTGGCCACCCGACAGTTGACCGCACTGCACGAACAGCTTGTCTGCAAGACCCAGTTCGGCCAGGGCCTGGCGCGCACCAGGCACATCGCAGGGATACAGCAGGTTGAGCAGACTGCGACCAAGCCCCCACTGGCCCAGGCGGCCCGCGAGCACCGCAGTGACCACCCGCTGGCGCGGCGGCAGCGGCGGCGCCTGGTGAACCAGGCCTACCTGGGCCCGCAGGCGCTGCCGGGCCCCTGTCGACAACGCCCATGGCTGCTGCCCGAGCACCTCCAGACGACCGCTGCTAGGCCTGGTCGCCGTGGCCATCAGGTGCAGCAAGCTGGACTTGCCGGCCCCCGATGGGCCGATGATCGCGACGCGCTCAGCCTGCGCGATGCGCAAGGTCACGCCCTCCACGGCGCGCACCGCGCCATGCCGCAAGCTTGCACCTTGCAGCGCGATGACTGCCTCAGAAGGCACGGCAGACGTCACTTGAGCAAACCGGCCTCGCGGGCGGCCTGCTCGGTGCCCGCGTAGTTTTCCGGTTTGGTTTCGATGAAGCGGCTGGCCGCCTGCAGGTCGAGAATGGCTTTTTGCTCTGGATCGGCAGGGTCGAGGTTCAAGAAGGCCTGTTTGATCTTCTCCTTGAGGGCCGGGTCCATGTTGCCACGCACCGTCCAGTTGTAGTCGAAATAGGTCGGGGTCGTGGCAAACACGCGCACCTTGGCGGTATCGACCTTGCCGGCGTCCACCAGCTTCTGCCAGACGCTGGCGTTGAGCACACCGGCATCGACCTTGCCAGCCTGCACCCAGGCCACGGTGGCGTCATGGGCACCGGAATAGGCGACGCGGCTGAAGTACCCTTCAGGCTTGATGTTGTCCTGCTTGAGCATGAAGTAGCGTGGCATCAGGCTACCGGACGTGGAAGAAACGGACCCGAAGGCGAAGGACTTGCCCTTGAGGTCCGCAAGGCTTTTCACCGCAGGGTCGGCAGTGATGAACTTGGAGGTGAACTGGGCGTCCTGCTCGCGTTGCACAAGCGGCGTGGCCGTCGGATCCTTCAGGTGCACCTGCACGAACGTGAATCCGCCCAGCCACGCCAGGTCCAGCCGATCGGAGGCCAGCGATTCGACCACGGCCGGATAGTCAGCCACCGGCACGAACTTCACCTGCATGCCCAACTGTTTGGACAAGTATTCGCCCAGGGGTTTGAACTTGCGTTGCAGTTCGGTGGGCGCCTCGTCAGGAATGGCGCTGACACGCAGTGTCTCTGCCGCCTGGACGGCCAGGGCACAGCAGGACAGCACCAGGCTGGCGGCGAGCGCCATAGGACGTTTGAGCATGGGTTTCTCCGGTTCAATAGCGGGGAATGGGGGCGAATTCGAGGCTGCGCGCAGTAACAGGCGGCGCATGTGCGCTGCCTTGCCGACGTGCAGGTTGCAGCTCGATGCAAGTCATTGACCCAACGATTATAAGAGCCGCAGGCCCAATGACCAGCTTTGCTACAATCGGGCGATAAATTGACCTGCCGAGGTACACATGAGCGAGCCGATTCGCCTGACCCAGTACAGCCACGGTGCCGGCTGTGGCTGCAAGATATCCCCCAAGGTGCTGGACGTCATCCTGGCCGAAAGCGGTGCCCAGGCCCTGGACCCGAAACTCTGGGTCGGCAATGCGTCGCGCGACGATGCCGCCGTGTATGCCCTGGACGAGGAGCGCGGGGTGGTGTCGACCACCGACTTCTTCATGCCCATCGTCGATGATCCCTACGATTTCGGCCGCATCGCGGCAACCAATGCCATCAGCGACATCTACGCCATGGGCGGCGATCCACTGATGGCCATCGCCATCCTGGGCTGGCCGGTCAATGTCCTGGCACCCGAGGTTGCTCGTGAGGTAATCCGCGGTGGCCGGGCTGTCTGCGCCGAAGCCGGCATCCCGCTTGCTGGTGGTCATTCCATCGACGCCCCCGAGCCGATTTTCGGCCTGGCGGTAACCGGCGTGGTCAGCAAGCGCCATCTCAAGCGCAACGACACCGCCACGGCGGGCTGCCGCCTGTATCTGACCAAGCCGCTCGGCATCGGCATCCTCACCACTGCCGAGAAGAAAGCCGTGCTGCGCGAGCAGGATCGAGGCGTGGCGCGCGACTGGATGTGCACCCTGAACACGCCGGGCAGCCGATTTGGCAAGCTCGACGGGGTCAAGGCCATGACGGACGTCACCGGGTTCGGCCTGCTCGGCCATCTGGTTGAGCTTGCAGAAGGCAGCGGCCTGACCGCACACCTGGACTACGCCAAGGTGCCCCGCCTGCCGAGTGTCGAGCACTACCTCGCGGCCGGCTGCATTCCGGGGGGTACGCTGCGCAACTTCGAGAGCTACGGGCACAAGATCGGCGCGCTCAGTGACGATCAGAAGCACTTGCTGTGTGATCCGCAGACCAGCGGCGGGCTGCTTGTGGCCGTGACCCCGGAGGGTGAAGACGCATTTCTCGCGGCAGCCGCCGACCTGGGCTTGCAGCTGTCGCCTATCGGCTATCTGGCAGAGCGACAGAGCCACGCAGTCGAGGTCGCCTGATGCGGCCAGACTGCACCGATTTCCGTCAGTTGTTCCTCGACGATGTGCCGATGATGGACATGCGCGCGCCCGTCGAGTTTGCCAAGGGCGCCTTCCCCGGCGTGATCAACCTGCCCCTGATGAACGATCTGGAACGGCAGAAGGTGGGCACCTGCTACAAGCAGCAGGGCCAGGCTGCCGCCATCGCCTTGGGTCATCAACTGGTGGGCGGCGCCACCAAGCAGGCCCGTCTGGAGGCGTGGGTGGCCTTCACCCAGGCTCACCCGGAAGGCTATCTGTATTGCTTTCGTGGTGGCCTGCGTTCACAGATCGTCCAGGGATGGTTGCGCGATGAAGCCGGTATTCGCTACCCGCGTATCAGCGGGGGCTACAAGGCGATGCGCAACTACTTGCTGGAAACCACGGAGCAGGCCGTCAGCGAGTGTGATTTCGTACTGGTTGGCGGCTTGACCGGGACTGGCAAGACCGACGTGTTGCAGCAGCTGGGCAACGTGCTGGACCTTGAAGGCCATGCCAATCATCGCGGTTCGAGCTTTGGCAAACGCGCCACCGGGCAACCGGCCCAGATCGACTTCGAGAACCAGCTGGCCATCGATGTGCTGAAAAAGCGCGCGCAGGGTATCGGCCAATTCGTGTTGGAGGATGAAGGGCGCATCGTTGGCAGTTGCACGGTGCCTTTGTCTTTGTACCAGGGCATGCAGCAGTACCCGCTGGTGTGGCTGGAGGACAGTTTCGATGGCCGGGTCGAGCGCATCCTGCGCGACTATGTCATCGACCTCAGTGCCGAGTTCATCGCCCTGCATGGCGAGCAAGCCGGGCTGCACTTGTTCGCGCAGCGCATGCTGCAGAGCATGGCCAACATCCGCAAGCGCCTGGGCGGAGAGCGCCATCAGCGGCTCACGGCGCTGCTGGAGCAGGCTTTGGAAGAGCAATTGCGCAGTGGCTGTGTGGACCTGCACCGAGGTTGGATCGAGGGGCTGCTCAACGAGTACTACGACCCGATGTATGCCTATCAGCGTGAGGCGAAGGCCGAGCGGATCGAGTTTGTTGGGGATGCTGTGCAGGTGCGGGAGTATCTGGCGCAACGCGCGCGGCGCAAGTAGGGTCTGAGCCGGGGCTGCCAGGCAGCAGCCAGCTCTCGCTCTTACTCGACTCTGGCCTTTGATCTTGATCTTGACCTCGATCTTGATCTTGATCTTGATCTTGATCTTGATCTTGACCTTGACCTTGACCTTGATCTTGACCTTGATCTTGATCTTGATCTTGATCTTGATCTTGATCTTGATCTTGATCTTGATCTTGATCTTGATCTTGATCTTGATCTTGATCTTGATCTTGATCTTGATCTTGCTTTTGATCTTCGCGACTTCAGAAGGCCGAACGCAGGTCTTGCGGAGGGAGGTGACAGGCAT
>NZ_BBIQ01000007.1 GCF_000730565.1 Pseudomonas fulva NBRC 16637 = DSM 17717
ACCGATGAGTTTTTCCGGGTCGTACTCGGTGTCCTGCACCAACACATCGAGGGTGTAGCGCGGGGTGCGGCCGACGCGCTCGACGCCGTAGGCGCGCAAGGCTTGCAGCTGATCGGCCCCTAACGGGGTGGTCAGTTGCAGCAGACGGCCGCTTTGCGAAAGCGGGGTGCCGAAGGTCAGGTCCATGACACAGTGTCTCCTGAGTGGGGGCTGATCGGGTGGTTATTCCAGGGCCTTGATGGGCGGGTCCTGGTAGTCCTCATCGATGGCGATGCCCATTTTTTTCAGGCGTGCCCCGGTTTGGGCGCGTTCCTGGGCCATGCGTTTGAGTTCGGCGGGGAGGAGGGTTGACCAATGCTCACGGTCATCGCCTTCGAAGTAGTCTTTGTAGAATTCACTTTCTGACTCGAACTCCAACGTGAACAGGTAAGAAGCTTTCTTCTCGGGCACAATCTCACTATCCCAACGCAGTACACGGAGCACCAGGTAGACGCCGTCCTTTTGCAAATACCAATTGCTCAATGTCCGCTTCGACAACCACGCTTCCTGGGTCAACCTCAATTCAGGATCATTCCAAGGCCCTGTGCCCACGGGTTTATCCAAGACGTAGTAAGGTTTGAATTTCTGGGCTTCGGTGCCTGGTATACGGGCTTCATCTTGAAGGATGAATCGACGCCAGCCTTCTGCTCGCAATTTGTCGAGCAATTGGGCGTGATACATCATAGCTTCAGTGTGCTCGGCATCCGTTTTCACACCGCCTAACGTTACGTTGGCGCTAGTCACAATATCGCTTTCAAATGTAGTTAGCTTTGTGCTGACTACGTCGTCAAACTTTAAGCTGCCTGCGTCAGAAACCATTTCCAGGTCCGCTCGAAGGGGCTCGCTGAAAGCCAAGGAGTACTTGTACATGCATAGCCCTACCATGCAGTCCTTCTGAAACTGCACAGATGAGCCCGAGAAGGCATTCTCGACAGGCGCGTCCAGTTCGAATCGTATGGAGGGCTTTTCCACATTCGTGTTCGAGTCCCCACACCCGGCAAGCGGCAGGAAAAATGCACAACTGGCGTATTTGATCATCAAACGCCCTCGCTCGGTCGCTGCTCGGCAACCACCGCCTGCAACGGCCCCAGCAACCAGCCTTGGGTCTGTGTCGATGCATGCCGATCCATCACCAGCACTGCACCTTCCAGGCTGTTGGCCGCTTGCAACGCCAGCGCCAGCGCACTCATTTCGCTGATACCCGGCGCGTATTCACCCGCCAGCAGGGCATGGCCGATCACGTGTTGCTGCATGTCGCAGTCGGGCAGGTGGGTGTAGAGCAACTGGTACAGGTGCTCCAGGCGGTTGTCGTCGTGGTGGCCGTCAGTAACCAGGCCTTTCACGTCGGTCAAGGCAATGCCGGCCTGTTCGCACAGCTGCTCGCTCACCTGCTCCAGGCCACCGCAGCCTTTGCGCGGCAACAGCGCCCGAGGCCCATGGGCGTGGTTCACCGCAGGGTGCAGCTGCCAGCGCGCATTGCCCTCGGGGTTGGCCAGGTCGATGCGTTGCAGGTTGAGCACCGCGATCGCTTCACCGGCCATGCGTTCGCCTTTCACGCTCCCCGCGCGGTCCACCGTGGCCCAGCTGTCGATGCCGATGCACAGCAGGTTGGCGGCTTCCAGCTCGTTGCACTGGGCCCACGGCAGCCAGGTGGCGAAGGTCTGGCCGGGGGCGCTAAAACCGTGGCCGGGCAAGTAGTCGAACGGCCAAACTTCGAGCAGTGCATCCAGCCAGGGGTCGGCGTCGATGCCGGTGGGGGCGAACACCACCACTTGGGTCTGGTCCCAGTCCAGGCCGCCAGCGAAGTCGTGCCATTGGCCGAGCATGGCCTGCAGCAGCTGCAGGGCCCTGGGCAGAATCCTGACTTCGGCACGCGCGCTGCCCGCGCGAATACGCCGCACGGTATGACGGTGGCCGGCCGGGGTGACCAGCCGCGGGTCGTGCTCGAAGTCGGCGTTTACCCTGCCCAGCGCCTTGCCTGCCTTGGCGTCGGCCGGGCTCAGGTTAGGCAGCCACACCCAGGCATCACTAAGGCCGATGCGGGTGGTGTCGTACTCGGCGCGCGGGCGTGGTGGGGGTGCCAGGCGCTGTGCTTGCTCGCGGCGCTCGCCGATCACGTCCCACAACGAACGATGGCCCTGGGCGAAGGGTTTCAACATGCTGGCAGTCCTTACAGTATTCCGGTGTCGCTGTTGGTGGCGATCAGGCTGGAGCCGCAGGCGGTCTTGTCGCCATGGCGGGCCACCGGCATGCCGTCGACCAGGGTGGAGGTGTCGCCGCTGGCGATCACGCAGGCGCCGTGCAGGCACATCACCTTGTCGCCGAGCCTGGCCACGGCGCGGCCGTTGACCAGGGTCGATGAGGAGGCCTGCACAACCATGCCGCCGCGGTCGGTAGGGTCGTTCAAAAGAATGATCGGACGCATGTCGAAACTCCTTTTCAGCCGGCTAGGACCACAAATCAGTCACGAGGTTGCAGGGTGCCGAGCACATCGCGAATGCCATCAACCACGCTGCTGTCCTTGATCACATCGTTGAGCCAGGATTCCAGCGGCATGTTGCCCCACTTGATGGCACGTTCCACCAGGTAGGGCACCGGGCTGTGCGGTTCTGTCTGCTTGAAGAACTGCGCCACGCCCTGGAGCAAGGTGAAGGCTTCTTCACGGTTCAGCGGTACGGTTCGCAACGGGGCACTGTGGCTAAGCTGTGCAGCGGCCGGGGCCGTACCGGCTGCTGCCGGCAGTTCGGGCTGTGCTGCTTCTTCGGCTGACGCTCCTGGAGCGGGTGCCAACTCTACACCGCGCTCCTTGAGTAGGCGTTCCACCAGTTGTCGGGCCTGCACAAGCACGTCGTTGAGGGGCAGAAAGCTCGGCGCGTCATGGCCGAACGCATTATCGGCTGTGGTCTGCAGTTGCTGGCAGGCGCCCAGGCATTCACTGATTTGCGCGTGCAAAACGTGCAGGTGCTCGGTATCGGTCATCACCACCGAGCGTTGGAAGAGTTCGGCGTTGATCTTGCCATCTTCCAGTGCCTGGTGCATGGCCGAGGGGTTTTGCCGGGCCAGGTTCTCGACCTGGCGCGACTCTTCATACTTGAGCAGGCTGTAGCCTTGCCCTTGGGTGATCGGCAGGGTGCGGACCACCTCGGTCAGCGTAGTGGTCAACCACGCCAGGCGGGTAGCACGCTCGTCTTCACCCTCGTCGAGGGAGGGGTAGAGCGTGTCCCAGAAATCTTCCAGCAGGGCTTGCGCCACCGCCAAGGAAAAACGGATGCCCGGAAACTGCTTCCTGTGAGCCAGGCCTTCACTCAGCCAGGCCACCAGCATCAGGTCCTTGCTGTGCTCGGTGATACCGACGGCAGCCAGCTGGATCACCTGCTCCCAGTCGGCCTGCTTGAGGTCAGTCTGCCAGTCGCCCTGGGTCAGGTATTCGGGATCGGCGCGTCGCGCTTCCTTGATCTGATCGAACAAGCTGGAAAAACTCAGGTCCTCGCCGGCGCCACCGTCAATCGGAGTACGCAGGGCAGACAGCGAAAGGTCGTCGAGAATGTCGTGCATGGACGGCTCTGTGTGCGAAGGTGAAAGGAAGGTCACCGTGCCCTTGCAGGCACGAGACCCCCTGGCGAGCTGGCCATTATCGGCGCCAGCTCAGGTTAGGCTCAGGAGTAGACCTTGTTCAGCGAACGGTCCCAACCGCCAGTAACCTTGCCGCCACCGGCGCCATCGGAACGCTTCTGCTGGGTGTAGGTGGTCTTGATGCGCGAGAAGTTGAACTTGATCTCCTCCATCGGCAAGTCGCTTTCAGCCTTGGCTTCGCCGTCCAGCGGCAGGTTGCCGAGGAAGTTGACCGAGGAGATCACGACTTCTTCCAGGGTGATGGTCAGGTAAGTCACCTTGTCACCACCGGCACGGTTCACGTTCAGCACCACTTCCTTGATGTGCTGGCCTTTGCAGCACGCTTCGAAGGCCTTGGCAGAGGCTTTGTCGACGTACTTGCGGATGGTGAAATCGCTCAGATTGACACGTTCGGACGAAGCGCCACCGGAGGAGCTGGCGGTCGCCGAGGTCGCCTGGGTAGCGCCATACTGGTAGCCCAGTACTTCGATCCAGTCCTTGTGCTTGTCATCCAGAGCTTCGCCTGGGATGCCGTCAATCTTGAGGTAAGCGTCAAATGCCATGTCTACATTTCTCCATAGGTATAAAGGGCTTCCTTGATCCAGTACCTGGACCTGCCCTGATTGTGACGCCTGCAGACCCGCCGCAGGCGTCGTGTTGAGACCGGGCATTCAATCAAGTGCCCGGACCTCGATCTCTACACGCCTGTTAGGTTCCAGGCACTGAATCAGTTCGGCGCGCGGCGCTTGCATGTTGCAGCGCACCAAGGGTTTGTCGCTGCCTGCGCCCACGGCATCGACCAGTTCCGCTGGCAGGCCCTTGCCCACCAAGTAGGTCTTGATGGTCTGCGCCCGTTGCCGGGACACCTGCAGGTTGCTCTGGCGATCGCCGATCTGATCGGCATGGCCGGTGATCACGATCTTGCCAACATTGGGTGTGTTCAGCAGTTTGTTGGCGATGCTGCTGAGCTGTCGCTGGCCGGCGGTTTGCAAGCTTTGGAAGTCGGCGCGGCCAAAAGCGAACAAGGTGTCGGACTCCAGCGTGATGGTTTCGATGGCACGCAGCGAACGGGTCAGCAGGCTGTTGATGTAGTTGCGCGAGCTGGACACCAGGAACGCGTTATTGAGGATGCGCGGCACGTCCGGCTCGCGGATCTGGTCGCTGTAGAAGGCGATCTGGCGCCCGGCGAACTGGTAGTCCTCACCCTCGCCGGAAGCCTGTGCCGACTGCCCGGCCGGGCGCGGCACCTGTTTGTAGATAGCCGGGTACCAATAATCTGGGATGCGTACCTTGAGCACTGCCGGCTGGGCCTGTTCACGCTGGGCCTTGGACAGCATCAGGTAGGTATCGAGGGTGGTCTGGCCGAAGGTGGCTACCGACTGCGCGCGGTTGTCCACCGGCAGGGCCCGAGGCTCAACGCTGTCGATACCGCTCACGGTCTCGAGGCGTGGGGCGTTGCGCTGATAGATCTTGATGCTGCTGAGCAGGTACAGCGAACGGGTCAGATTGTCGGCGGTGGGCTTGAGCATCACCTTTTCCAGCTGAGCGAAATATGCCTGGCGCACGAACGGCTCGATGTCATGGCCGCGGTACAGGCCCATGCGCATGGCCAGTGGCACGCCATCGGTGCGGTGGCGGGCATACAGCTCGGCAGCGGCCTGGCGCAACTGGTCCAGGCTGTTCCAGGCGGTGTATTGCCGGGGAGCGGCAGCATCCTGCTGGCGGGCGCTGTCGAGGTTGGCAGCCACGGCTTGGATCGCTGCCTTGTTGTTGCTGTAAGACCAGCCCCAGGCTGCGCACAGTAACAGGCCGGCCAGGCTCGCAGCCCCCACCCATGCCGCTTTGCGGCGGTGCTCGCGGCGGTTGCTGGTGTACAGCGCCACCAGGTGCTGGTCGGGGATGATCACCTTGCGGAACAGGCTGGCGATGAACAGCGGCTCGGTCTGGCTGTCGGCTGCTGCGTCGTTGCCCGGTGCAGCCAGGGCGAAGCGGTCGCGCACATGGCTGGCATAGCGGCCGTGGGCTGGTTCGTCGGCATCCAGGGCGCTGGTGAAATAGAAACCACGCAGCAGCTCGGCACTCTGGTAGGGGTTGGCCCGCAGCAGGTCAGCGACGAAGGCGTTGAGCAGCGGCTTGAGCGCTGCCAGCTCCAGCGGCAAGCGGTAGGCGGCCGGGTCACGACGGGTCAGCTGGATGTCCTGTTGCAGCAGCTGATGGTCTGCCAGTGCCTGCCAGTGGCCGACCAGTTCGTTCATGGCCGCGGCAAAGCGCGTGCCCCAGTCTGACTGCTCGAAACCCTCGTGGCTGAACGTCTTGCCCATCACTTCGTCACGTAAGTGCGCATCCAGCTGACGGTAAAAGTGGGTAAAGCCCGGCAGCAGGTCGCACTTGGTGAACACCAGGTAGATCGGCAAGCGCAATTCCAGCAGCTCGTGGGCCTCTTGAATGCGCTCGCGCAGGCGCTTGGCCAGGCGTTCGCGGCCATCGGCACCGGCGTGCAGGATGTCTTCGATGCTGACCGCGACGATCAGGCCATTGAGCGGGCGACGCTGGCGATGTTGGCGCAGCAGGCCGAGGAAGGCGCGCCACTTGCCGGCTTCTTCCTGGTTGTTCATATAGCGGCCGGCAGTGTCGAGCAGCACGGCTTCGGAGCTGAAGAACCAGTCACAGTTGCGTGTGCCGCCAAGGCCCGCGACCCGGGCACCTTCGCGCTCGGCGTACGGGAACGTTAGGCCGGACTGGTAGAGCATGGTGCTTTTGCCCGAAGCCGGCTGGCCGATCACCAGATACCAAGGCAAGGCGTACAGCGCATCTTTGTTAGCACCGCCTTTGCTGCTGCCTTGTAGGCGCTCGATGCTCTGCAGCAGGCGCTCGCGCAGCAGGCTGATTTCCTCGCGGTCTTGTGGATTGGCGTTGAGCACCGCCTGGTCGGCATCCTCTCGCAGCAATGCCTGCAGGTCATGGTGCTGGGATACGCCGCGGTACATCAGCAATACATACAGGGCAGACAGCAGCACGAACACGCCGATGCCGGCCAGCAGGCTGGCGAGCGAGGCAAAACCCAGCGCCATGCCTGTCGTCCAGACTAGGAAGATGGCCAGGAAAAACACCACACCCAGCACGTAAGGCTGATATTTGAAGAAATAGTACTTGAGCCTGTTCATCAATACTGTTCGTCCCGCGCGCTGGCAAAGCGCGCTATGAAATCGTTCAGGGCCAGGTCATCGGCCGGCAGTGTCAGGGGGCTGCCGCTCGATGGGTACGGCAAAGGGTCCAGCAGGTCATGCCGTTCGCTGGAATCGGCAATGCCGGTCAGCAGCCGGTAAACCTCATCACTGCCACGGGAGGCAAAGCACAGCAGCCCAGGGCGCATGAAGTTGTCCACCAGCACGCTGACGTCGGGCATGCCGGCGCTGCCGCGCAGGTGCGACAGCAGCGTGCACCAGAGGTCCGCCATGGGGCGTTTGAGGCCGCTCTGGGCCGGCAGCGGCAGGCAGATTGGCGCCGTGTGCGCCTGCTGCAGGGCGGTGCGCAGACGATACAGGCTGGCCATCCCGGCTTGGGTGTCGAACTCCGGGTAGCTGTGGCGCAGCGCACGGGCCACGTCGCGCAGGTTGAAGTCGTGAAGGAACTTCTCGTGCACCCGGCGATACAGGTCAAGGTCCCGGGCGGTCCAGCCGCGCATGGCTTTGATCTGCCCGAACAGCTCGGCCATATCGGCACCCTGGGCGGCCTGCATGAGCAACGGCTTGATCTGCCCTGCGAACAGCTCACAAAGAATATGCGGGCTGACGAAGCGCGCATCGTGGTCCATGCGTATGCTCTGGAACACCATGAATGGGTAGCGTCGACCACTGGTATCGCGTGAACTGATGAAGCCACCGAGCAGCCATTGCCCGGTGCGGGTGCGGTAGCAGAAGAAGCACACCGGCAGAGCATCGAAGCGTTCGCGCCAGTCGGCCTGTGGCTGCATGCGACCCAGGGCGTTTTGCAGCCACAGGTCGAATTCGCAAACCTCCGGCAAGGCGCCGTTAAGGCTGACGAAGTCGGCACTGGCTGGGACTTTGCCGAAACATCCAATCATTGGCCAGGTATCCCTGTCAGGGTACGGTTTAGCATCAGTTCACCCGCGCACTGTCGTTGAGCACGCTGAGTGCCTTGACCTGAGCCAGGTCGGTCATCTTCACACCGCCGTAGTTGCGTACCACCAGGCTTACCGGGCCGGCCACCGATTGCCAGGTGAAACGCTGCTGCACGGTGTCCAAGTCGATGACCCGGGCACTGTCGTTCATCTTCAGCAAGCCCCAGCGGCCAGGGTAGTCGAACACGTTGATGCGCTGGCCTTCCAGGGTGACAACGTCAAGGCGCGCACCCGGGCTACTGTTGCTACCGGGCCAAGCGAAGCGGTTCCAGCTGGTACGGCCGTTGCGGTAGTGCTGCTCCTGGCCATCCAGGGTGAAAATGATGTCGGTGTAGCGCGCCGATGGCTCAAGCATGATCTCAAAGCCATTTTCACGGTCCGAGAGGCTGGCGATCACCTGGCCGACGGAGCTTGCCTTGTCGATGCTGTCGACCATTTTCGTATTTACCAGCGGGCTATTGCTCTTGCCAGTGCCCATGCCGAGGCCTTCGCCACCGGCCAGGTTGCCAATTTCATTGCGCTTGAAGGCTGGTAGCAGGCCGCTCTCGGGGTCTACGAAGCGTTGCAGGTCCTTGACCGAGGCTTCGTTATTGCTATCGGCGACAATCGGGTAACGGTGCGCCATGACTTGCTGCCATGGGCGCGCTACCTCCTGCGCCCAGGCTTTGGCGATCTGTTGCCCGGCCGGATCGCGCAGGGTTTCCCAAGTGTACTGCAGCGGCGAGTTGAACAAGCGCAGCAGGGCGCCGGACAGCTTGCCGGCCGAGGTGTCGACGCTGGTCTCGACATAGTTGCGTACAAGGGTGACTTCCGAGGGCTGGCCCTCAAGGGTTTCGCTGATCAGCAGCTTGCTGTTCTTACCTACATCCTGCGAGCGCTGAATGTTACTCAGACGCACCTTGAGCTTGCGCAGCGCGGCCAGGTAACGGTCCATCACGGTGCTGTCGGCACCTTCTGCATTCTGCGCGGCGAACAGACGCGAGACCGGTTCGAAGCGCTTGGCCAGGCTGCCGTCACCAACACGTGGCAGTTGCGTCACGACGTTTTCCACCGTGGCGCCCTGGCTGCTGAACGCACCTTTGATGCTGCCCCAGAAGCTGTCTTCAGCCGCGCTGGCCGAGGTGGTGGACGCTTGCGTTGGCTGGTCCCAGTCGGTGTTATGGTTGACGGCGGCCAGCAGGCTCTTCACGGGTGAGTTCTGCACGTCGCTAAGCACCGCCAGGCGCTCGTTGGCGTTGGCCATGTCGGTAAAGTGGCGCACGCCAACACCTTCGAGCAGGTTGAGCCAGGCTTCGGCGTAGTCAGCCTTGTAGCGGGCCAGCAGCTCGCGCATGAAGTTGGCCTTCTGCACCAGCCCGTTGCCGCCTTCGCCGTCGAGCACCCAGTCGCTATCATTGCGCAGGTCACCCGAGAGTAGCTTGATCAGCTCTGGCTGCACGTATTCTTCCCACCCCTGACGGGTGTAGAAGGCCGGCACGGCTTCGGCGGAGAACAGCTGGTTGCGACCGCTGGCCGGTACCATGTCGGCCAACGTCAGGTTCGGATACTGGCGGCCGGACTCCAGCTGCAGGCGCAGATACTCACGGTCGACCAGTGAACTGGCGATCATGAACGAACGCAGGCTCTGGCGGGCGTCGCTGACCAGTTGTTCGTTGCGGCGCAGGGCGGGCGCTGTGCCCTGTTGCAGGTAGCGCACGTATAGCGCGCTGTTGGCTTCAACGAGCGCCGGGTCTGCCTCATGGCCCTGGGCCTGCGCGGCCTGGGCCCAGGCGCGCGGCAGCTCGGCGGCGACGAAATCGGCATCCGGGTGTTCTTGCGGGCGGGTCAGGATCAGGTACAGCTTCAGCGCGCTGTAGGCTTCGATCACCGATGCCACCTGCTGCTCACTGAGGCGTCCGAGGCTGTCTTCGGACAGCGAGAGGCCGGCGGTCAGGGCGGTGTCTTCAGACGGGTCGGCGCTGGACACTGAACGGGCCTTTTCATGCAGCGCATCGAGGGCGCGGCGGCGGCCGTCCTGACCGGCTTCGCTGGCGGCGGCTTGCACCTGGCCCGCCAGTTGCGCGCCACTGCGCGGAACCTGGGTCGTCAGTGCTGCAGCGGCCGGTGCCTTGAATACCTTGACGCCTTTGCCTGGCGCAGCATCCGCTGCCTGGGCCTTCGACGCGCGGCGCTTGCCGGTGTCGGCCAGTGGTGTGCGGTCGACAGTTTCGGCGAACTGGTTGAGCGCACGCAGCTGCACTTGCAGTTGCTTGCCGATTGGCTCCAGGGCCTGGGTGCGCAGTTGCTGCAGGTAGGCCTGGCGCAGCGGGCTGAGCAGTTCCGCGCCGCTGTACAGGCCGGCGCCCAATGCCAGCGGTACACCCTC
This sequence comes from Pseudomonas fulva NBRC 16637 = DSM 17717, assembly GCF_000730565.1. GTDB lineage: Bacteria > Pseudomonadota > Gammaproteobacteria > Pseudomonadales > Pseudomonadaceae > Aquipseudomonas > Aquipseudomonas fulva. Next base: position 10,158 of record NZ_BBIQ01000007.1, read on the forward strand.
GCTGTCGTAGCCTTCAAACTGCCCGAGATAATGGCGCAGCTGTTCCATGGCTTGCCCGGATGCCAGGCGCTCGGCCTGGTCGGGGGCCTGTTCCAGTTCGCTCAGCTCGCTACCGATGCTGGCCAGTACCTGGCGGTTGTTGTGAAATGACACGCCTTCCCAGGCCAGCAGGGCGACGCCGGCGAGCGCCGCAGCGCCGGCCAGAGCCGGGGTGATGGCGCGGGTACGGCCCTTGCGCGAGTAGTACAGGCTAAGGTTGCGGTCGGGGAACACTACCTGGCGGAAGGTTTCGGTGATGAAGAAGCTCTTGTCGCCGATCTTGTTGGTCGATTTGTTTGACGGCGGGCGTTCGCTGGCTTGCAGGGCATAATGGGCGCCCAGCGCGTCTTCGTAGACCGGTGGCAGCTGTTCGTCGGTCTGCAGCGCGCTGGTGAAATACACTCCCCGCACGATCGGTGGGGTGCGGCCGTCGGCAGTGCGCTCGAACTGTTCGAGGAATCCACCCAGCACACTCGACAGCTCGGCGAAGTAGCTGGGAAACTGCAGCAGTTCGACGTTGGCCGTGTTGCCGCCGGCTATCAGCTGGTGGTCGACGTGCTCGCGCACGCTACCTAGCAGTTGAGCGAAGCGGGCTTCGGCAACGCTGCGCAGGCCTTTGTTGCGCACCTCGGCAAGCGGGAAGGTCATGCCCAGCGGTTGTTGGCGTTGGACATTGTCCAGGCCCTCGAAGGTCTGGTTGAAGCCCGGCAGCAGGTCGGTCTTGCTGAGCACCAGGTACAGCGGCGGGTTAACGCCCAGGCACTCGCTGTATTCGTCGATGCGGCTGACCAGGCGCGCTGCCAGAGCTTCACGCTCGGTCACAGTGGCGCAGATGATTTCCGGCAGGCTCACCACCAGCACCAAGCCGTTCACCGCAGGCTTGCTGCGCTGTTTGCGCAACAGCTTGAGGAACGAGGCGAACTCGTTGGCCGAGGCGTCATCGCGCAGGTAGCGGCCAGCGGTGTCGATCAGCACCGCTTCGGGGCTGAAGTACCAGTCGCAGTGCTGAGTGCCGCTATCGAGGCCGCTGGCCTGAGCTCCGGCGATTGAGGCCGAGAGCCCGGAGCGGGTCAGCAGCGAGGTCTTGCCCGAAGCCGACATGCCCATTACCAGGTACCAAGGCAGGTCCGACAGCGCCGAGGCACCACCCCCCCCGGCCGAGCGCGCCGAGCGCAACATGGCGATGGCGTGCTTGAGGCGTTCGCGCAGTACGTGCTGATCGCGGAACTCGCCTTCGGCGCCTAGTGAGCGGTCGACTTCCAGCTGCACCAAGCTCTCGATGTTCTGCTCGGCGCGGATACGGCGGTACTGGCGCAACACGATCAGCAGCAGACACACAGCGCTGAACAGCGTCATTGCCACATACACCTGTTCAGGCGTGAACTGCCAGCGCGGCAGGGCAAACCAGCAGCTCAGTAGACCGATCGCCCAGACCAGTGCCAAGGCAAACCAGAAATTTTTCAAACAGCGCAGTAGTGCTTTCATGTCTTCCTGACCGTACTCGAGTTAAACGCCGAACAGCCGGCGGACCTGCTCCGCCAACGCGGCGACTTCCTTGCCTAGCAACCAATCAAGGGTCAGGTAGACCGCCCCGCATACCAGCGCGATGAGTACCAGGTACAGCCACAGTGGCACTTCATAGCGCAGCATCTGCGACACTTGGTCTGGCAGCGCCCATTGCGGTTCCAGGGCCTTGCGTGGCGCGTGGTGACGGGCGATGTCCTGGCCTAGGGTATTGGCGATGTAGCGCAGCTGGTCTTTCTGCTCAAGGCTGTACTTGCCTTCGAAGCCCAGGGCCAGGCACAGGTGGTAAACCTCAAGCACGTCGAGGTTGCGCTTTACGTCGGTACGCAAGGCCTCCAACTTGTCGAAAAAGCCCTGGCCGGCCAGGTGCACGCCGAAGTACTGGAACTGCAGCGGGTTGATCTCAAGTTGATTACGGATTTCACTGGGGCCGGCGTTCAGCACGCTTTCGTCGAGGAAGGCGCAAAGCGCGTACTGCACGTCCTTGACTTGCTCGACGCTGTAGTTTGCACGGCGTGCATCGCGCTCCAGGGCTGGGAAGAACTCGTCGACACCTGCACGCAAGCGTTGCACATCGACCACCTTGTTGCCGCGGCGGATCATCAGCGCCATGGTCAGGAAGTCCTTGACCATGTCCTTGAGGGTGGAGGGTTGTTCGACGGCGGTCACGCCGCCCGGCATTACGGCAACAGTCATTTGAGCACCGCCATCAGTTCGAGCTTGAGGTTCTTGAAGGCACTGGGGACGTAGAAGGCGATGGCGTGGGCGCTCATCATGCGTTCATACACCCGTCCGTGGGGTTCGATCGCGAAGTACTGGTTGTCCAGGCGCACCGGAATCGCATTGGGCGTGCGTACGCAGTGGTTGAGGGTAGCCCCCGGCATGGCCGTGTTGACCACCACCTCGATGTCTTCCGGGGACCCGATCTTGAAGGCCCTCGGTACCAGCTCAAGCACCTGAGCACCGGGCATGTCGGCGTGCACCGAGATGTAGAAGTCGGCGTCGACCAGGCGCGGGTCGTTGAGGCGGCCGACATAATAGGACGAACGGGTCTGGTCCAGTGGAATCGGGATGTACTGGTTTGGCACAACGCTATTGAGCAGTTCGCGTACCAGACGGTCGAGCTTGAGCAGCGAAGCGGCCGGGTCCTGGTGGTCGTAGGCCGGGATGTCGTCCAGACGAGCATTGAGCGAGAAGGTCAGCAGGCTGCCGGCCAGTTCGGCGAGGAAGCGATACAGCTGTTCCGGGTGCAGGCGCGGGTGCTGGAGCAGGTGCGCAAGGCCCGGGTGAGCACGGTTGACGGTGTACAACAGCCAGAACAGGCTGACGTCGCTTGAGCCGAACTCCGCGATCTGGTCGGCGCGTTCGCGGCGACGCCCGGACAACGTCTCGCTCTTGCTCTGTAGCAGGGCGAGCAACCGCTGGGCGATGGTCAGCAGGGTTTCATGTGCGCCCAGGTGCAAGGCCGGGTGGACGAACTGGCTGTCGACGCTAAACGCGTTGACGTTATTGCGCTGCAGGTGCAGCAGCGGGCAGTAGCTGTAGCCATCCAGTGCGTCGCCATCGACCAGCAGCACCACGTTCAGGCGCAGGCTGGTGATTTCGTTTTCCAGGTCGCCTTCGTTGAGGTCGGGCAAGGTCGCGAACGCTTTGCGGTAGCGGCGGGCTCCCTGGCGTTCGGCGCCATCTTCCAGGTAGTTGGCACTGTAGGGTTCAGCCAGCTTGAGTGCGGCATACACCTTAAGGCCCGCGCCTCGTGACACGTCCTTGAGGTCGCGCGCCGCCGGCAGCGGGTCATGTTGCGGGGCGTCGAACACCGAACCATCGGGAAACACCATGTGCAGACGGTTGAGCTGCAGCACGCCACTGCTCAGCGCTTGTTCATCGACTTCGAGTGTCTGCACACCCCAATGGAAAGGCGATGAACGCAAGGTTGCCTGAGCCAGCTGGTGCTGGTGAAACTCGTCCTGATACTGGAAGTGCTGGGGCAGGAGGAACATGCCTTCCGACCACATCACACGGCTCTTGTTGCTCATTGGATACCTTCCAGTGCTGAATCGAACACGTTGGTCATGGCTTTCTTGGCCGATTGCTCGGCTGCATCGCCAGCGGCCCGCTGGGCGGCGTCCAGCGCCTTGGCCTGCAGTTGCTGGCCGACGGTAGGCTCTGTTTCCAGCGGCTGTGCCGGCTGCTGGGTGGCGACGGCTTGCTGGGCCGGGAGCTGGAGCACATCCTGGCCGCGTTCGGCGGTGATCTGGTTGAGGTTGAGCAGCACCCGACCGCCCTCGGGCGAGAAGAAGATGCCGTCCTTGCGGAAGGCGTCGGCATTGAAAGCCATCTTCCAACGCCCACCGCTTTCGTCACGGAAAAAAGCGGCCACGGCGACATAGCGCGCCTGCTTGGCCAACGGCCACCCCTGGACGTTGCCAATACCCGGTAGCACAACGGTTTCGCGGGTATCGAGCACAGTCTCGCCCAGCGCTTGCTCAGGGTGGTCGAGCAGGGTGTCGGCATCGCTGGCGATGAATCGATCAAGGCTGGTGAGCTGGTAGACGCGCGCCACCACCGACAATGGGGTACCGGTCACGTCCGGGTTCAGCTGATTGCCACCGTCGATGATCAGGACCACTTTTTCGTCGCTGCTGAACAGCATGTCGCCTGCCCAGGTGTCGTCGACGCGCTTGCCAACGCGGTCAGTAATGCCGCAGGCGCCAAGCGCCGAGGCCATGATCAGTACACCCAGTATCCTGCCCATCGTCCTGCTCCTGAAAACTTGCTCTGGCAGCGCCCGGTGCGCTGCTGATGGTCCTTGCTTCAACGTCCGCACCTTCACGCCAGGCTGTAGGCGAAGCCGCCGGCTTCATCCAGGTCGATGCGCAAGCTGGTGATCGGCTGATCTGCGGCCATGCGTGCCAGTACTTGTTCAGCCAGCTCCGGCATGAGGCTGCCCGAGAGGATGTTGTCGATGTTGCGCGCACCGCTGTCGACCTCAGTGCAGCGTGCCGCAATCGCTGGCACCAGCGCCGGGCTGAAGTGCAGTTGGGCCTGGTGATTGCGCTCGAAACGCTGACGGATGCGCTCCAGCTTTAGGCCGACGATGCGCTCCAGGATGGCGTCCTGCACCGGGTAGTAGGGGACGATGCTCAGGCGGCCAAGAAAAGCAGGCTTGAACACGCCATTGAGCTGGTCACGCAGGTCGTCTACCAGCTGTGCCGGTGCCGGTACCTGGTCGGCGCCCAGGCAGGTACGCATGATGTGTTCGGTACCGACGTTGGAGGTCAAGATGATCACAGTGTTGCGGAAGTTGATCTCGCGCCCTTCGCCGTCGTCCAGTACGCCTTTGTCGAATACCTGGAAGAACAGTTCGAGCACGTCCGGGTGAGCTTTTTCCACCTCGTCGAGCAGCACAACACTGTAAGGCTTGCGCCGTACCGCTTCGGTCAGCACGCCCCCTTCGCCGTAGCCGACATAGCCGGGTGGCGACCCCTTGAGGCTGGAGACGGTGTGCGCTTCCTGGTACTCCGACATATTGATGGTGATGACATTGCGCTCGCCGCCGTACAGAGTATCGGCCAGGGCCAGCGCGGTCTCGGTTTTGCCGACGCCGCTGGGGCCAAGCAGCAGGAATACGCCAATCGGCTTGTTCGGATCTTCCATGCGCGCCCGGGAAATCTTGATGCGCTTGCCGATTTCATGCAGGGCATGATCCTGGCCCAGAACACGTTCGGCCATCAGCGCAGGCAGACGTTGCACGGTGTCGATCTCGTCGCGCAGCATCTTGCCCAGGGGGATGCCGGTCCAGCCCGAAATCACTTCACCGATGGTGGCGCCATCGACCAGCGCATGGATCAGCGGTTCTTCGCCTTGGACATCGGCCAGCTGCTCCCGCAGTTCGGCCAGTGCGGCGCGGTTATCGCTGTCGCTGTCTTGGCTCAAGGCATGAATCTGCTTGACCAGTTCCAACTCGTGCTGCCATTGCTGTTCCAGCCGTTGCTGGCGCTGGCCAGCCTGCTCGATCTGTTCGCGCAGCTGCCCAAGGCGGCGTTGGTGGTCGCTGCCCTTGCTCTGTTCCTGCTCCAGCAGGTCGATTTCGGTACGCAGGTTATCGACCAGGCGCAGGCAGTCTTCAACGCGGCCGGGCTGCGAGGTCTGCCCCAGAGCGACCCGGGCGCAGGCCGTATCGAGTACGCTGACTGCCTTGTCCGGCAGTTGCCGGCCGGTGATGTAGCGGCTGGACAGGCGTACCGCCTGCACGAGTGCGTCGTCCATCACTGCCACCCGATGGTGGCTCTGCATCTTCTCCAGCAGCCCGCGCAGCATGTAGATGGCCTGGTCTTCTTCAGGCTCTTCGACCTTGACCACCTGGAAGCGGCGGGCGAGGGCAGCGTCCTTCTCGAAGTACTTCTTGTACTCGGCCCACGTGGTCGCGGCGATGGTGCGCAGCTCGCCCCGCGCCAGTGCCGGCTTGAGCAGGTTGGCGGCATCGTTCTGCCCGGCCTGGCCGCCGGAGCCGATCAGGGTATGGGCTTCGTCGATGAACAGGATGATCGGGTGCACGCTGCGCTTGGTTTCCTCGATCACCGATTTCAGGCGGTTCTCGAACTCGCCCTTGATGCCTGCACCGGCTTGCAGCAAGCCTAAATCGAGGGTGTGGATGGCCACCCCCTTAAGCGGCTCTGGCACGTCGCCCTCGGCGACACGCAGTGCCAGTCCTTCGACCACAGCGGTCTTGCCGACACCGGCCTCACCCGTGAGGATCGGGTTGTTCTGGCGCCGACGAGTAAGAATGTCGACCATCTGCCGCACCTCGAATTCGCGACCCAACACCGGGTCGATCCGACCTTCGCGGGCATTGCGGGTCAGGTCGACGGTGTATTGGTCAAGCGCTGGGGTCTTGCCCGCGCCGCGCAGCGGGGCAGGAGCGCTGCTGTCGGCCGGCAAGGCTGTGGCCTGCTGGGCTTCGCCGCTGGCGCTGGTCAAGACCTGGAGGTTGGCTCGCAGGTCGTCGACATTGATCTTGTCCAGCTCAGCTGCGCTGGCCAGCAGCAAACGCCGTAAATCGGCGTCGTCGAGCAGGGCCAGCAGCAGGTAGCTGCTGCGGATCTGGCTGGTGCCATATTCGATCGAGGCCAGCACCCAGGCGCGCTCGATCAACTGAGTGATGTGTGGCGACAGCGCCGGGGTGCGGGTATTACCGGTCTTGAAGCCCTGCAAGGCATCGGCCAGCTGTGACTGTAGGCGCTCGACCACCACATCATAGTGGCGCAGCACCGGCCGCAGGTCGTTGTCATCGCCCTCAAGCAGTTGCAGCAGGACGTGCTCGATATCCACTTCATAGTGACGCTCGGCCAGACATAGCGCGGCGGCGCTTTCCGTGGCGCTGCGGCAGGTGTCGTTGAGCTTGGCAAACAGTGACTTAAGGTTCACAGCGAGACCCCATCATAAGGAATACTAAAAATGCCGCAGCGCGCGGGTCCGACCTGGCTGCCAGGGCGTTTGAGCCAGCCCAGCCAGCCCAACGCCACTCCCCCTTTACGCCCCAGTCGGGCTACCGGCACGGCGTCGGGCTTGAGCTGGGGAGTCAGCTCGAAGTCGAGGCTGGGACCCAGGTAAAAACGCACCAGCTCCACCAGCTTGTGGTAGTCCTGGGTGCCGGGCAGAAAACGCTCGTAGTCGGCAAGATCCAGCGGGCCGATTACGATCCGTACGCACGACTGGTAGTCCCACACGCGATTGCCGATCACGCTGCTCAGCCCCAGCTGGGCGTTCTGCCGTCCCAGACGCGTGCACTGCTCAGGTTTGAGCTTGAGCCAGCGCCCGGCAAATGGGCGCAGGGTGAACGGCAGGGCGAAGTAGAAGCTGAGCATCGCTTGCAGGTTCTGCGGGTTGCGCGGGCGCTGGGTGAACAAACCGGCGAAGTAGCTGAACAGTTCATGGCGCAGGCTCGAATCGCTGCTTGCAAACTTGCGCTGACGGGCCTGCTCGCCAAATCCCACCATGCTCAGCAGGTAGCGCTCGAAGTCCGAACTGCCTTTGCGTTCGTGCTCGATGTGGAATTTGTATTTCTGCCAGGCTTGGTAAAACTGCGCGACCATGCGATGGGAGAACAGGTCCATGAATGCGTGCGCGGCATCGTCGCGGTGCTGGATGTGGCGGTTGATCAGCAGCTCGGTGTACGGCCGTGGCAGCACCCCGGACGGGCCGACCAGGCCCATGAAGGTGACCTGGACCTCCGACAGCGGTTGATCGTTTGCGTTTGTGCGTTCGGCGCGCTCGAACTTCAGGTCGCTGACTTCGCTGACCGGGAAGGCCAGCGACAGCTGCGAACGGAAGCGCAGCGGGTCGTCATGCGGCCGGGTTTCCGGGTCGATACGTCCCGCTCTGCTGTAGTGCAGGCGCAGCAGCCGCACCAGTTGGAAAAATTCGAACCGGTAGGGCTGGGCACGCGCCTGGTCGATCAGACCAGTGGCTGATCGCCGGTTCTGGGTGGCCATTGTACGATTCTCTTTTCCCGCTGGCGGGTGCGTAGGGTCAGTTGGGTGAAGCTGTTGACGGTGCAATATTGGCCAAAGAAGTGGTCCAGGATCTTGCCAAACAGGAACACCCCGCTGCCGATGTACTGGCTTTCGTCGAGTTCCAGGGTGATGCCCACGCCACGCACGAAGTTTGGGCGGGGGTGGCCTATGCGGGCGACGACCGGTTCGCTCTTGATCGACAGGATCCCGCCGATCTGCTTACGTACGGCCAGGCCGCGGCGGTAGTTATAAAGGCTGAGCATTTCCTGCAGCACTTCCTTGCCCTGCGCCACCAGCGACATATGGTTCAGCGACAGGTGCGAGATCAGCCGCCAGATCAGGCCGTCACCCAGTGGCACGCGCGCGGTGGCGGTGGGCTTGCGCAACAGGCGGATGGTGTCGACCACGCTGTCCTGGTCCAGGCTCAGGTCACTCTGGCTGCCGCCATAGCTGAGCAGTTGCGGCAGATCGCGGTTGCTGCAGGTTAGGGCGAGGCTGAGGGTATCGCTGCTGCTGTCGATCAGGTCCAGTTCCCGGTCCACCACACGTATCACCATGTCCGTGCCGCTCTGGCTGCCACGCCGTGACGGCTGGCGACGGCCGATCCAGTAGCAGGCATCCGAGCCGAGGTCGCCGCGGGGTTCGAAGAACGGGTTGCAGTCGCTGACCTTGTCCCGCCCGCCGAGCTTGCGCACGCGCTGCACACGGTCGATTGACACCACTTCGGCGTTTCCCTGCAGTCGCACATCCGGTGTGACGGGGTATTCATGCTGGGTGTGGCTCAGCTTTATAGGTTCGGCCTGCTGCTTGAACAGGTTGATGATCGGTGTGCAGCCAAGTTTGAAGTTGTGTCGCCCCAGATTCTGCGCCAGCCGAGAGAGGCGCTCGCCGAGCTCGAAGTGAGAGAAGTAGAAGTTCAGCGCGATGGTCTGCGCGTCACGACCAGCCAGGGCACGCTTGAGCCCGCCAATGTCGAAGAACATGAACTTGTCGGGGAATGTGAAGTAGTCGTGCAGCAGGCGGTAACCGGCGAACGAGCGCGCCGAGTAGTCCACCAGGCCGTCATCCTGCTCGAAACCGACGGCCTGCAAGGCATCGGCTGGCAGACCGATTTCCCGGCGCTGGCCGTTTTCGATGAAGCTGACGGTGGCCTTGGCCAGGTTGTTGAATAGCAGCTCGTACAGCTGCAGCATCAGTGTGCTTTCACCGTCGAGGAAGAAACGGAGCGAATGAATGTCGAGCTGGCCGAAATGCAGGTCGGTGGTGGCTACCAAGCCGATCTTCAGGTGCGCTACGAGGTCACTGCTGTGGCCGTTGAACACAGAACGTTCAAGCTCGCTGAATGAGGCCTCCTGCACGGTCACGGGCCAGAGTTGCACGGGGTAGCATGTGCGGAACCTGCAGGCAACGCCATCGACACTGCGTGAAGCGACTTCGGTATGACGGGCGATGTCGTAGCGCGCCACCAATTGCGAACGGTTGCCGGCGGAAAATTCGGCAATTGACAGCGCCGGGGTCGGGCGCAGGTAATGCGGGTACAGCACCTCAAGGAAGGCTTCGACAATTTCGGGAAACTCGTCATCGAGCTTCTTGTGGATGCGCGCGGAAAGGAACGAAAACGCTTCGATCAGGCGTTCGGTATGAGGGTCTTCACAGTTGTCTCCCTCGATCAGCAGGCGCGAGGCGATTTTCGGGTACTCGCGGGCAAACTCCTGGCCGAGAAAGCGCAGGTGCGAGAGTTCCTTTTCATAGTAGGGCAGCAGATCGTCGAGCATCAGTTGAGGTTCTGCACTTTGTATTCTTGGGTATTGATCTGCAGTACGGCGTCGAACGAGACCTGGCGGGTGGCATCCTGCAGGTGCAACACGGCATCGACCCGGAAGGTCAGCATGCGGTGGCCCACTTGTTGGGTCATGAGTTGTACGCGTACGGCACGAAAGCGCTTGTCCCCGACGGTGATGGCACGTTCAAGCTGGGCCTGAATCAGGCGCCGGTCCTCGGGGTTGAGCACGCCCTTGCTGGTGAAGTCGGGCATGCCATATTCCAGAATGGTGCCAGCCAGTTGTCCATGGCCGCCGAGACGTTCGGCGACCATGCACTGACGCGTGTTGACTAGCACTTCCAGGTCGCGGATCAGGCTGGCCTTGTATTCGGCCAGGGAGCACAACCGCCTGGAAACCGCCTCGCTTGCTTGATGAGGAGTGTCATCAAGCAAGCGATCCAACAGTGTTGGCACTAATTGATAGTTACGGCTCATGGGTGAATTACGCCTTCCTGGCTCGTATTCGATCAGCTGCGGGTAGACTGCGGCAGTTCGGCCACCAGTCGCAGCGAGGCGGTCAATTCGTCGAGCTGGTAATGCGGGCGCAGGAACGCCACGGCTTTGTAGGCACCTGGCTTGCCCGGCACCTCGACCACTTCGACGCTGGCTTCGCGCAGCGGGAATTTGGCCTTGGCTTCCTGGCTAGCGGTGTCGTCTAGCAGCACGTAGTCGGCCAGCCATTCGTTGAGGAACGACTCGACATCCTTGCGCGAGGCAAAGCTGCCGATCTTGTCGCGCATGATCGCCTTCATATAGTGAGCGATGCGCGAGGTAGCGAAGATGTACTGCAGCTGCGCCGAGAGCCGTGCGTTGGCATTGGCGATATCAGTGTTGTACTGCTTCTGCTTCTGGGTCGACTGGGTGCCGAAGAACGCGGCGTAGTCGGTCCCCTTGCAGTGCACCAGGGGGATGAAGCCCAGGTCCGACAATTCTTTCTCGCGACGGTCCGTGATGGCGATTTCAGTCGGGCATTTGAGCGCGATTTCACCGTCGTCGGTCTTGAAGGTGTGGGTTGGCAGGCCTTCGACCAGGCCGCCGCCTTCCACGCCCCGGATCGCCACGCACCAGCCGTAGCGGGAGAAGGCATCGGTCACGCGAGTGCCTAGGGCGTAGGCGGCGTTCATCCACAGGTATTTGTTGTGGTCGCGGCCATCGACGCTTTCGACGAAGTTGAACTCATCCACGGGCACTGTATCTGGGCCGTAGGGCAGGCGACCGAGCACGTGCGGTAGGGTGAGGCCGACGTAACGTGAGTCCTCAGATGCACGGAACGACTTCCACTTGGCGTATTCGACGGTGTCGAAGATCTTCGCCAGGTCGCGCGGGCCGGACATGTCGGTGAACGAGTCCCAGCCGAACAGCTCCGGCGATGCTGCAGAAATGAACGGAGCGTGGGCGGCTGCGGCGACGTGGGAGATTTCTTCGAGCAGATACATGTCTTCGGGGCTGCGAGTAAACTCGTAGTCACCTACCAGCATACCGAAGGGTGCACCACCGAAGGTGCCGTACTCTTCTTCGTAGATTTTCTTGAACAACGCGCTCTGGTCGAATTCGGAAGCAGCCTTGAGGTCGCGTACCAGATCTTTCTTCGAGGCGTTGAGCAACTGGATCTTCAGCGTGGTGCTGGTCTCTGTCTGGTCAACCTGGTATTTCAGGCCGCGCCAGGAGGCCTCGAGCTGCTGGAACTCGCTGGCGTGCATGATCTCGTTCATCTGCTCAGACAGCATCGCATCGATCTCAGCGATACGTGCATCGAGCACGGCGATCAGGTCCTTGCTGGGGGTCAGTTCGCCCTCAAGTACCTGACCGACCAGTTCGCCGATCAGGTCGCGGGTGCGGCTGCGCTCGGTTTCCGAACGGGCCACGCGGCTTTCGGAAATGATGCTGTCGAGCAGGGATGCTTTGGGCGCGAAGTTCTCGACTTCGACCAGATCGGATTCCTGTTGGGACAACGCTTGCTTGTCGGTCATCGTCTGGCTCCTGCTTACTCGTTGCCTTTGTCGACAGATACGGCGGCTTCGCGCCCGAATTCCTTGCCGAGGGTTTTCAGCTTCTCAGTGTTCTGCAGTACGTCCATGAGCAGCTCTTCGAGCTTGTCGTTGCCGCCCATCTTGTTGCGCAGGTCGGCCAGCTTGTTACGCACTTCCAACAGCTTGCGCAGTGGCTCGACCTGCTTGACCACGTTCTGTGGCTCGAAGTCTTCGAGGGTGTTGAAGTTGAGTTCGACGCCCAGTTGCGTGCCGTTCTTGGCCAATGTGTTGTCGACGCGGTAGGTCAGGCGTGGCTTGATGCCCTTGAGCACACCGTTGAAGTTATCGCGGTCGATGAAAACGAACTTGCGGTCCTTGAGCTTAGGCAGCGGCTCCAGCGGGTTGCCGGAGAAGTCGCCCAACACACCGACGACGAAGGGCAGCTCCTTTTTTTCGAGCGCATCGCCGATGTCCACGTCGTAGGTGATATGGACCCGAGGTGCGCGGACGCGGTCGAGTTTGTGCTGGGTGCTTTCCTTCTTCGCCATCGTGTTCTCCAGTGCGAGCAATTCGCTGCGAATCATTGCGCCGCCCTTGCAGGGCGCTGGCGCGTTACAGTCCTTCGATCGTCAGCAGCAGGCGCTGACGGATTTCGTCGTTCATTTCCAGAATATTGTCGCGGCCCACCAGTTCTTCGAAGCTGGTGCTTCCGGCGATCTGCGTGCTGCTACGGATGACCGAATCGTCAGGAAGTACCGAGCGCACCGGGGAGCTGATAACGCAGAACGGCAGGTCGCCAAAGCCCTTGAAGCGTTCGAAGCTCAGGCCGTAGCGTAGGCCTTCGAACAACCGGCCGAGGCCTGGCGACTTGCTCAGGCAGTAGAACAAAACCAGGTAGTGCACCACGAAGCGGTACAGCTCGGCGCTGCTGCGGTTAGGGTCTTTAATGACGTTGCGAAACTGCGTCAGGTCGAAGGCGTGAAAGCCCACCACCCAGCGCGTCGGGCTGGTGATGCGGATGACCTGGCCGCTTTGTTCGAGAACCCTGTCGTATTCCAACGGGAACAATTCGGGGGTGGTACTGATCAGGTTCAGCGGGACTTCCAGCTCGCTGACCAACTGGAACGGCGGGGCCGAGCCAATGCGCTCGTAAAGTTCGATCAACGACTGGAAATGGCCCTGGGTTTCGCGCCCACTGCTGCGCTGGGCGCCTTGCAGGTATTCGCCAAACAGGGTTTGCGGACGGATCAGCGGTGCCACAGTGGCAAGGTAATCCGCCGCCTGCGCCTTCAGCGCATCGGAGATCGCCCGCGTCTGGCTACGCAGCTTGATCAGTGCTTCGACATCGAATGTCTGTGTCATCGGTACATCGTCCATGAACCTGTTTGATCGTCCTGAAACGCCAATGGCGTGGACCTGAAATCGCGCCATTAGGCTGCGGCAGAATCGAGTGCTGGCACATGAATATCGTGTTGCCAGCAATGCCGACTAGGGCACCTTACTGCGGAAGAAGTTCCGGCTAGGGGCGCGATTTTTCCTCTCTTTAGCCAGCTTGCGCAATAATGGCTTAACGCCATACATGCAAGCTCCCAGGTACGGGAAATGGGGCTTTGACCCCCTGAGTCAGGGGCAATAAGGGGCTAGAAGGCAGGGAAAAATTGTCGCGAAAGGTTTTTTGCAAAAAGTGAACCCTGTCTCATTTCGTGCTGGCTAGAACATTCGGGACTGCCAGTTTCCATAATGGCCAGAGAGCGGAGTGCGCTATACGATTGAGGGTTTTTTGCACTTTCGACACACGCGTCTGGATAGGCTCGTCTGTTGAGTAGATTTGTGGTCTGGCGAGGACTGCTGTGAGCGTTCACGTGAAATCTGACGCGATGATGGGTTTACATTCAGTGCGTATGATAATAGTGTTTTAATCATACGCAGTGTATGTGGTCTTGCATCGGAGCATGACCACGCAAGAAATTTTCGATAAGGAGAGTCGGATATTTTGGGTACCTATCGTGAGCTGTTCCGGGCTAGCGGCACCAAGGGCTTTGCCCTTGCGGGCCTCTTGGCGCGACTTCCACTGCCTATGACGGGGATTGGCATCATTACCATGCTGTCCCAAATAACCGGCAGCTATGGCCTAGCGGGTGCCGTGGCAGCTACCTTTGTCCTGACATATGCACTTATGTCGCCACAGATCTCGCGCTTGGTCGACCGCCACGGCCAGCGTCGGGTGTTGCCAGCTGCCGCTGCGTTCAGCGTACTGGGCATCCTCTGGCTGCTGGCTTGCAGCTACTGGCGACTGGCGGAGTGGACGCTGTTCGTCGGCGCCGCGCTTGCCGGCTTCATGCCGAGCATGTCCGCGATGGTGCGCGCGCGCTGGACCACAATCTACCGAGGCAAGTCGCAATTGCAGACTGCCTATTCTCTTGAAACGGTTCTCGACGAGGTCACGTTCATCGCCGGACCACCGATTTCGGTAGGTCTGAGCGTGGCGGTACTGCCGCAGGCCGGGCCATTGGCTGCCGCTGTGCTCTTGGCCATCGGCGTACTCGCCTTGGCGATACAAGTCAGCACCGAACCGCCTGTCGAAGCACACGATGTAGCCGGGCAGGGCAGCGATTCGGTGTTCAGACTGGCTGACGTGCGTCTGCTGGCTTTGCTGATGGTCGCCATGGGCGTAATCGTGGGTACCGTCGACATCGTGAGCGTGGCCTTCGCCGAGCAGATGGGCATGCCTGCCGCAGCCAGTTTGGTGCTGTCGTGCTATGCCATCGGTTCTTGCGCCGCCGGGCTGATGTTCGGGGCACTGAAACTCGAGACACCGCTACACAAACTGCTGCTGCTAGGCGGCCTGGCTACCGCAGCGACAACGTTGCCGCTGCTGCTGGCGGGAAACATCATCGAGCTGGCTGGCGCCGTATTGGTCGCGGGCCTGTTTTTTGCCCCAACCATGATCGTGGCAATGTCGCTGGTCGAACGCATCGTGCCCGAACGTAAGCTCACCGAAGGGATGACCTGGCTGCTCGCCGGCTTGAACGTTGGTGTGGCCGGGGGCGCCGCGGCATCGGGTCAGGTGGTCGATGCGTTGGGCGCCAAGGCCGGATTCAACGTCGCCTTGGCCGCAGGGGCCGCTGTCCTTCTGGTCGCGCTATGGAGCTTCCAGCGCATGCGCGTCCGGGCTCAGCAGGCCTCATTTTCGGTTTGAATGTCTTCATGCTAGCAGTTTGAGGCCTGCCATCGGTCAAGTCGGCGCGCGGCTAGGCTAAAGGCTTGAATGAGCCCAGTCTGTCCAGGACAATTCGTGCTATCAGCCTGCATACGTTTACACCCGATCATGCCATTGGCGAGAAGGAATAGTTGAATGGTCCGTCGCACCCGCGCCGCGATGCAAGAAACCCGCGCACTGTTATTGGCAACCGCCCGCCAGATGTTCACCGAAGTAGGGTATGCACACACCTCTATGGATGACTTGACCGCACGGGCAGGCTTGACCAGAGGGGCGTTGTATCATCACTTCGGTGATAAGAAGGGTTTGCTTGCAGCGGTGGTAGAGCAACTCGATGCGGAGATGGACGTGCGGCTGCGTGCGATTACCGACACTGCTGAGGATGACTGGGAAGGTTTTCGCCAGCGTTGTCGAGCCTATCTGGAAATGGCGCTGGAACCTGAGATTCAGCGTATCGTACTGCGCGACGCCAGAGCAGTATTTGGGGGTGGCTCGCCAGAGGCGCAACGACATTGCATGGAGTCTTTACGCCAGTTGATCGAACGGCTGGTGCTGCAAGGCGTATTCATCGACATCCACGCCCAGGCGCTAGCCGCTTTGATATATGGCAGTTTGGCGGAGGCGACGGTGTGGATCGCAGAGACAGAGGAGGGCGAACAGCGACTGGCGCAGGCGACTCAAGCGTTCGAGTCGCTGTTGCGAGGGGTCTTGAAATAACGCTTAGACCCATGGCCACTCCAAAACGCGTCGCCTGGAGGGAACGTCCAGGCGTCGCAGTATCAAGGCCGGTGGCGTTCAAGCTTATGTTCGCTGCAGCGGCAAGGCATGTTCATTACTGGTCGGAGCGCACCCATTTACCTATACCCACGTTTCTCCAGGTGGGCGCTACAGCACTGGAGAGTGCGCCTGAGCGCGTTCGGGATGTATCAACGTTGTCAATGTCTGCGAAAGACACCGTTACGCGCTGGTCTTTGTAATTCAAACTCCTGAGCACGAATGTGCCGTTTTTCTCATCGATGCTCTCCAATATGCCTTGAGCCGCTAGTGGATTTCCGCCTCCCGTGGTTGTCTTGCGCCAGACCAAGAGATAGCGATTAAGCGACTGCTTGAGCTCAGCTGTGACCTGGGCACGCATGACATGATCGTTGACATAGGCTTCACATGCTTGTTGCACAGGGCGGGTAATGTTCCTGATTTGCCGCTCACGGTCGTAGAAATCCTGATAAGGATCTGCCTTGGACGACGCTGAATCGTAGATCACATTTCGGCGACGCAGGTGCTCAGAGATATCACGTGAAGCCAGCTCGGCCGCTGCAGCGTCAGCAATGGCGTCAGTGCCATTTTCACCTGAGGTTGCTGTGCTTGCATCTTGGGTCACTGATTCAAGGGCTTTGTCCAAGGTGCTCGCGGCCGCGTCCTGCATCTTGTAACAGGCTCCACAGGCAGCTTCGTAGGCGATGAAGGCAGCTTCATGAGCATTTTCATCATCGTTCACCAACGCTGCATCCAGTGCTTTACGAGCTTTGTCTCGGGCAACGATAGGCGCGCCCAGTTCAAGAGCGGCAACAAAAACGCCCCAGACAAGCGCGTATACCTGGGCATCCCGCAGCGCTCGCACGAGATCCGGAGCCGTGGCGACATGCTTGTTTTCAGTGATGACAGCAAGCCGTTGTTGCACCGAGTCATAGGTTTGGCAATCACGAATACTTGAGAGCAGCGCATCCAGTTCTGTAGCCATAGTCCGAATCCTTGTGACCGTGGGGTGGGCGTGTGTTGAAACTTTCGTTTGCTGGCGCGCCTATATATAGGCTGGGGCTCCAAAGGCGGCTACTGGCATTTGTGAGAGTTGACTGCTTGCACGCTAGTGTTCGGGCAAGTTGCGGATGTACTTCGGAGCGGATTGATGCGTTCACGAAACCCCTAGAAACGCCCGAACCCTTGGTTTACGAGGGTTGCAGAGATAAATTTGCAAAAGAATAGAAAAAATAGGTGTTGGTTCTACCACTTTCTGCAAATCCCGTGTCCGTTTCTATAAGTTTCGGTAAAAACCCCCAACGATTCTAGGCTCTGTCTGAAATCCCAAGAAACTGAAATGTGGCCCCGGAACAGCCCGGGTTCGGTACAGTCGCCGACCATCTACGGAAAGGAATTCTGTGATGGCAAAGCGTTATGAGCTCTCGGATGAAGCGTGGGCGATGGTCGCCGACCTCTTTACCACAGTCCACGTCAGGGGCAGGCCCCGCAGCAGTGATCGCTTGATGCTCGATGGTATTCTCTGGGTGCTCTGCTCAGGAGCAGCCTGGCGAGATATGCCCGAGCGTTTCGGGTCTTGGACGAATGTCTATCACCGCTTCCGAGTCTGGCGAAACCGCGGAACGTTCGATCAGATGCTCAGACGATTGCACCTCAGACTCAATGACAAAGGCTTGATCGATCCCCACACCTGGATGATTGATTCGACCGCTGTTAGAGCAACCCGTGCTTCATCTGGAGCGCGGAAAAAAGAGGGCCTGACGAGCCTGCCGATCACGCTCTAGGCCGAAGTCGTGGCGGCCTGACAACCAAAATCCACATGCTCTGCGACGCCAACGGGATACCGTTGCGCTTTCTCCTCTCTGGCGGCCAAGCCAGTGACATCAGCTACGCACAACCACTGCTGGACGAGGTCAGCATTCCATCGAGCCAACGTGGCCGCCCGCGCAAGCGCTGTAAATGGCTACTTGCCGACAAGGGCTACGACGCCGAAGCGCTACGCCGCTACTGCGATCAATATCGGATGCAGCCCGTCATTCCGCTGCGCTCGATGAAGCGCAAGCCCAAGCCTGGCTTACCCAAACTGTTCGACCGGCCCAAATACCGACAGCGCAACATCATCGAACGCATGTTTGGCGGGCTGAAAGAGAACCGCCGGATCGTCACGCGCTTCGACAAGCTCGCACAAAGTTACGCCGCGATGGTCTCGCAGGCTTGTGTCATGCGGTGTATGCGATGGCTTTTTTCAGACAGAGCCTAGCATCCCTGCCTGCAGCACATCGGTTCAGTTTCCGATCTGCGCTGGCGAAAAGGCTTTGCTTACCATGTGAAACTGCTGGCGTTATCATCGATGTACTGACTGCACTCGGTTGATGATCGATTCTGGCTCGTGAGCGCCCAGCTTTTTTGAATCAAGAAAGGCTTGATGCCATTGCCCGAGAGCATGCTGGCGACGTGATCAGAATCGGCAGCGGCATTCCAACGTCTATGGGTGATGAGTCATTCCTCCCAGTCGTACTCCGGGGCATCAGTCACTACCGTGATCATGCAGTCGAATGAGCGCAAAAACGCTGCTATCAGCCTGTCGCGGGCATCGAGAATAGGACAGCTATGGTCACCACCCTACAGCTGAGGGATAACTTTTACGAAGTCGCTGCAGTCGTTGCGGTGCAATGTGTCGAGCAATTCTACGTAAAATTCCCGCGCGTCTTCTGCCACCAGCGCCAGCGAAATCAGCTTCGCCGTGGCGTTTAACGCGGTAAATTCGCAGGCCAAAAAAGTCTCATCAACATGATTCTCAATAGCTAAACTGCTGAGCAGTAAGCTGGGCAAGCCCAGCAAAAGAGAGGGGGAATCGCCGCCCCACCCCAGGCGGTGACTAAGATCTACAGCAAGTGGAACCCCACCTTCCGATTAAAAGCGCTCCAGCTTCTGGAGCTTTGCCAGCTTGTCCAAGATTTTGGATTTGGCGCTGTCCAACACTGTCGGATTGGTTTGAGTCGACAGCTCATCTCGGGGTTTTCTGCCAAGGAAATAGCTGATGCGCTCTGCGTTAGCGCCAGATGGGTGAGGGAGCCCATCAAGAATTTGTTCGGTTTTCAACAGGCCTTCGACCTGCAAATGCTGGAAGACCTCCGCCACCTTCGGCCCGAGCGGTACGTACAAACATTGCGGGCCCAAGACTCTGACCTCTTCCGCCAGGTGGGTTTCAACCTGGCGCCGCAAGCTGGAGCGACTGAGCATGGCTGGGCTGCCGCTGTAGTTCTGACCGTCTACAAAAACTGGATAGCGCAACGCCGAGGTGTAGTGCACCAGATGACGGTGCGTATCGAAGAGTCGAGCACAGCTGTCGACGCCAAGCAGCGTGTGCACACCTACGTGATCAAGCATGTTGACCAGGTTGTTTCGCATAGGCCCAGCAAAGCTGGCGGTTGCCTTGGCAGCTTCCCTGGCCTGCTCGATGGAGGCACCTTGGCGAAGTTGTTTGCACGCCTCATCCAGGGCGCGGCTGGCTTGTTGCAACCCTGGGGTGATGCCGCATAGCACGATACGGGCGCCGGTATTGATGTGGTCGAAGGGTGCATAGAAGGTTTGCAGGTTGCCCTCAGATGTTAGCAACAGCTCCACCGGCAGGCTGTTGCTAAAATCGAGTGTTGTAGCGGATAGCAGCGTGCTGAATTGTTCGAGGCTCATGATCGTGTCCTATGGTGATTGGCAGTCGGGTTAGTCAGCGCGGGTGGCGATGAAGCCCCGGCGTCCTTTCAGCCAGCGCAACGCCTCGTTCGAGTCGACCACCGTCTGATTCTGTTCTTTACGTGTTTGAAGCTGGTCAGCTGCGGTGGGTTGAGCCGCATTGCGTACTGCTCGCTCGGTCATTTGCCCTAACACTGCAATTTCCTTGAGGGTCAGATATCCGCTTTGATCTTCCCCCGACAAGAACATGGGTAGCGCCTCGTCATCTTGAAATGCCGGGTGGGTATCGAGGTCTAGGCGTGCCCGAATCAGAGCGTGGAACAGAATTTTTTCGAGCCCCCTGGGTAAGGTCATTTCACGGTTGCGGATGCTTGGCCAGAAGACTTCGATGTCGGGTCTGGCAGACAGCACAAGCGTGGCCAAACGTCCCCAGCTGTCGTTCATTCGGGTTTGCTCTGCTCCATTCGTCGCGAGTTTCAACCGACCATTGATTGCGTAGTCATAGCAGTCTCTAGCTGCCGCCTGAACCGGGATCTCACCTTGGTAAATCTGATCTAGACTCGCCAGGATGGCGGGGTCGATTTGGCCATGAAATTTGATCAGTGAGGCACCCAGCGAACCCCAATAGACGTCGTGCGACTCCTGGAGAATTTCGTCCAGATCGAATTTCTCCTCAGGTGAAACAAAGTTTTTTTCGAACTGGTTACGCCAATAGGTGCTCATCGTGTGCTCCGCCTGCTCGGAAGGTGTAGGCAGAGATTAGAGGGGTAATAGTACATCGTCAATGATTAATTTGTGACATCAGAAGTGATTTTCGCTATGACCAGGGCGTGCCGTTCTGACCCACACTGCATTTGAATTCCTAGGTTCTGTCTGAAAAAAGCCGTCGCATACACCGCAAGACACAAGCCAGCGAGACCATCGCGGCATAACTTTTTGCGAGCTTGTCAAAGCGCGTGACGATTCGGCGGTTCTCTTTCAGCCAGCCAAACATGCGTTCGATGATGTTGCGCTGTCGGTATTTGGGCCGGTCGAACAGTCTGGGTAAGCCAGGCTTGGGCTTGCGCTTCATCGAGCGCAGTGGGATGACGGGTTGCATTCGATATTGGTCGCAGTAGCGGCGTAGCGCTTCGGCGTCGTAGCCCTTGTCGGCGAGCAGCCATTTGCAGCGCTTGCGCGGGCGTCCACGCTGGCTCGATGGAATGCTGACCTCGTCCAACAGTGGTTGTGCGTAGCTGATATCACTGGCTTGACCGCCAGAGAGAAGGAAGCGCAACGGTATCCCGTTGGCGTCGCAGAGCATGTGGATTTTGGTTGTCAGGCCGCCACGACTGCGGCCTAGAGCGTGATCGGCAGGCTCGTCAGGCCCCCTTTTTTCCGCGCCCCAGATGAAGCACGGGTTGCTCTAACAGCGGTCGAATCGATCATCCAGGTGTGGGGATCGATCAAGCCTTTGTCATTGAGTCTGAGGTGCAATCGTCTGAGCATCTGATCGAACGTTCCGCGGTTTCGCCAGACTTGGAAGCGGTGATAGACAGTCGCCCAAGACCCGAAGCGCTCAGGCATATCTCGCCAGGCTGCTCCTGAGCAGAGCACCCAGAGTACACCATCGAGCATCAAGCGATCACTGCTACGCGGCCGGCCCCTGACGTGGATTGCCGTAAAGAGATCGGCGACCACTGCCCACGCTTCATCCGAGAGTTCGTACCGCTTTGCCATCACAGAATTCCTTTCCGTAGATGGTCGGCGACTGTACAGAAACCAGGCTGTTCCAGGCTCACATTTCAGTTTCTTGGGATTTCAGACAGAGCCTAGGCCGCAAAGGTAGCGAACAGAAGATCGAGCAATTCTAAGAAGCTTTGGCTTATCTACGTTCATAGCCATCCGCTCACTAGCGCAGGCCGAATACTGAGGGGAATTGGGGGATTGTGAGCGCAGTTCGTTGGATCAAAATTACTGAAACGTGATGCGGGCGTCCGCAGCCGGTAGCGCAGAGCCGGCAAGCGGAGCGCGCGGGCGTGACGGATGTACGCCCGCAGGGCCGAGACGTCGGCGCAAGACGATGGCTCGGTTCACAAAAGCGGCCCCACAAGGGCATGCTGCTGGCTCGTTATATATCCTTAAGCATCCGCTCCAGGGGCCTGATGCTTCCACGTAGATAACACAGCAATCGTATCGAAATCCGACCGCTTACCGTCCGGACTCACACCATGCTCGCAGCAGTCGAGCTCTTCGCGATCGTTAAAGACGGTGATGCAACTGGCAAGATCCGCAGTGCCAGCATGTATTAGGCGGCCATCTTCATATGGCAATGGCACTTTGAAATCACGTAAGATCTCGCGCGTTCGTCAACGCATGGTCTCGTGATGCTGAGGACAGCATTAGAAATATTACGAAAAAGTAAGTGGTTGTCGCCTGTGCAGCAGTGGCAGTCGCTGAGTTTGCGAATAACCACCAGTCTCACGTTGAGGAACAAAATCGGTACGCCTAAAACGCTTCCGTGATTGCAAAGCTACCTGTACTGCCGTTCGAAACTAAGGAGCTTAGCGCTCAGGAAAAAGCTGAGACGATGGATATCTACGATCCACAAAACCGCATTCTGGTCACTGCTGGTCTGGCGAAAAAATACCATAGTTTTGAATTCCAGAAGGAGTACAAGACTTTTCTGGAGTCTGGGCAGGAAGAGCTAAAGGATAAGTTTGGGCCTGCCCCATGGCAGAGGGCGCCAAGAAGCTGCCATTGATCAGGCCCAACAGTACGTCGAGAACGGGTGACCCAAGAGGCATCTTGATCAAAGGATAGGCAACAGGAGCAGTATGAAGATCATTGTCAAAGGTAAGGGCCTTCACGGGAGCGAGACTAAAGCGGTCGCAAGAATGGAGGCGGAACTACGCAATTCATGGCATGCCTACGCCTCGGTGCTGATCTGCGACTCGCAGGGTGGCATGGAGTTTGACCTGATCATAGTTACACACGATCGCATCCTGATTGTCGAGCTCAAGAACTGGCGTGGCAAGCTGACTTCCTTCGACGGCAACTGGTACATCGACGGGAAGTACCGTTCCAAGAGCCCGTACCACACCAAGCGCGATCAAGGTTATCGCCTTCTCAGCATCTTGCGTTCAGAACTTCAGCATAAGCTGGGCTACTACCCCTTTGTCGAAGCCCACGTTGTCCTTTGCGGCGAAGCCACCCCCGAGCACCTGCCGGCAAACGACAAGCCTTTCGTCCATACCCTTGAAGAATTCATGAAGATCCGCGAGGCCGATGGCTATTCCGCGATCATCACAGGCCCCCAGGCGATCAAGTTTGACGATGTCGGTCGGCTTCGCCCCAACGACCCGGTCAACCTCAAGCACTTCGACGACTTCTTCCGTGGCAGCCGAGTTGAGCTCGCCACCTTCAAGGTTAAAGGCTTCGAAGCCTCCGAAGTCCCTGATCACCAGCACGAGAAAAGCCTGTTCTCTGAATTCCCGGCGCAACACGAGAAGTATCATGGCCAGCGCGCCATGATCCGTCGTTGGGATTTGACGGTGCTGGGCATCATAAACCGCGAAGACAGCATCTGGCAGAAGGTTGTCACCCGCGAGGATCATCTGTACCGCACCGCATCGGCAACCAACAGTCCCTTGCAGAACTATATGTTGCGCCCGCTGGAGTCCCCGGACGAGGACAACATCAGCGCCGATTGCGTGGCAATGTACGAGCTGAAGAAAAACACCCGCCGCCTAGGCGACTACATTGCAATCAACGGCGGAAAATGGACACCTGAACAGAAGCTCGACATCGTCCGTGCGTTGCTGGCCCCGTTTGCCGAACTGCACAGCATGGGTGTTGCCCACCGAGACATTCAGCCCCACAACCTGTGGTACGCAGAAGACAGCGCCTTCATTCTGGCCAGCGGTTTCCACGCCTCTCATCTTCCTGAAAAAGGCACCGTACGCGACATCAGCAAGATGATCAAAAGCTCGGCCTCGATCATTCCTGAGGACATCTATGGGGAAGCGGGCGAGATCATCAATCCATTTGCCCAGGACGTCTACCTGCTGGGGATCATCGCTCACAAGATCTGCTTCCCCGACCAGAAAATGACCGAAGAGGAAGGTCTGGCCATCTGGCAATCGGTTGAGAACGATCCTTTTAAGGGCAAACTCGACGCTTTCTTTGCCAAGGCCATGGATCTGGAGCAGGACAACCGCTACCCAAGTGCTGCTGCCATGCACGCCGAATTCAACGCCATCTCCCTTGGCAAGGATGAACCCTTCGACGATGCTCGTACCGTCATCGAAGAGATCAGCAAAGGAGATTTCATCAAACGCGAGCTGAGTCCCTTCGCTATGATGGCTCACTTCCCCCCGACTCCCGGTGGTGCGCCTACCCTATTTGGCGAGAAGATTGCCTACCGCTGTGCGATTGATGGTGAAAATGGCCTGTTCAAGTTCTGGCAGAAAGCAGCTATCGATCTCAAGAACCCTAGTGCCAACCGCCGCCTGCTGCGGATGCGGCGCCGGATCGAGAAGGCTGTCGAGGCTGAGCTTCCCATCGCCAAGGTGCTTCAGTTCGGCCTGTTCGGCGAAGGTGCCGGCCTTTTCATTCTGACCCGCTTTGAAGAGGGCACCACCTGGGATGTCTATATCCAGGGACTGGTGACCGATGAAGAGAAGCTCAACAATGCGCTGGGACTGTGTGAGCTGGTCATCCAGATCCATAGCAACCAATTCGCTCATGGCGACCTGCACCCAGCAAACATTCTTGTGCGCCCAGCTTCAGGAGCACTTGAGGAAGGTGCAGAGACTGCCAGCCGTATGGTACTGATCGACTCACTGGACTGGGGTGGTCAAAGCGAACCCTACAACACCGAGTATGGGCCGACTAACCCTCAGTCTGCCGATGGCTATGGACGGGATAAGTTTGCCGTCTACCGTATGGTGGAAGAACTGTTCGGGGAAGCTGTACCTGATGAAGTGCGCGCCGAGATCAAGGCCGCGTCCTTGCAGCCGGACGGCATCCCGGTCGACCTCTCTCTGCTGCGCGACTGCCTGAAAGCGGAAATCGAGCGCCAGAAAGCCCCACCCAAGGTGGCTCTACCACCGCTGCGCCTGATCTACAGCGACATGCGCTTGCCTGAGACCGCACGCTTGCTGCAAGCCGAGGGCCTTGAATACCACTTGTCCGTGAACATATCGGACAAATACAAAAATAACCTGTTCTGCGTAATCACTGCCCACTACCAAAAGCTCACCGTCATCCTCAATCCTGAATCGCGCCAGATCACGGCGGCATGGATTACCGATTCGGGCCTGAACGAATATGCCCAGGCAGCGCAGCGACCAGCACTCAGCTTCACGCAGCCGATCAGCGTGGAGCGGGGCATCCCGCCAGTCGGCAAAACCAATAACTTCCTAGAGTTCCTGATGGATCAGGACGCCGTACTGGATCTTCTTGAGGAAATGTTCGGCTCTACCGAGCAGGAAGTCAGTGAGCCCGTCGCGCTTGAAGAGGGCGTTGAGCAGACAGTTAAGCCATCCCGGATCTGGCAAGCCCTAATGGATACCGAGGGTGAGCAGCGGCTGAAGGTCGAAATCCGCAGCAACGAGATCGAAGAGAGCAAGTCCGGAGCCTGGCTGATCCCCTGCATCCTAAAATCCGGGAACGAGCTTGAATTTTCCGGTGATGAAGACGAAGAGATCGGCATCTACCTTGCTGACGAAACGCGCCAGTTTGGCCATGTGATCGCCGCCGAATCGGGTGATGACATCCTCGCTGTTCATCCACATGGCGAATCGCTGTCGGCCTTCAAGAAGAAGGTCGGTGAGGGCACAGAGATCTTCTTTGAGTCCAAACGCAACCACGCATCCCGGTTCCGCCGCCAGAAGGCCATGGACAGGGTGCTGTCCGGCAACTCTCGCATTCACAACCTGCCAGGCTACTTTGACGAAGAGGGCACTGCACGCTCCAAGGTTGTCCGGGAGGTACCCAGCGAAGAATCGATTCGCGCCCGCTACGACAACTTCAACGGTTCTGACGAAAGAATGAACCCTAAGCAAGTCGTTGCTTTTCAGAAGGTTATCAGTCAATCGCCGGTCTCAGTGCTACAGGGCCCGCCTGGTACCGGAAAGACAAAATTCGTTAGTCAACTAATCAATTACCTATTCGAAAATGGGCTGGCGCGCAACATCTTGCTGGTGGGGCAATCGCACACCTCGGTCGACACCGTGGCCATTAAAGCCAAGGAATTGTGCGAGGAAATGGGAAACCAGATCAGTCTCGTGCGTCTTGGTCAGGAGCACCTGATCGACGAGAAGCTTTTGCAGTGCCACTCCAGCTCAATCCAGCGCAAGATGCGACACAAGTTCCAGCGTGAGTACGAGCAGCGCATCAACGCGCTGGCATCGCGCCTGATGCTTGACCAGAGCTTTGTCGAGGATATCGCCAAGCTTCACCGCAGCATCAGCCCTCTGCTGTCACGCATTGCTGTACTGCTGAGTAACATCAATGACCTGACCCAACGCCGCGAGCAGAGTCCTGATCGCGCATGCCGCATCGATGAGTTCAAACGCAGCCTGAACGAATGTGCCCAGATCGTAAACAACAACATCCGCACCCGTGGCTACGAATTCAAACTTCCGGAGGCTACAGATCCGGAGTACTGGCGTGAGCTGGTTCGCCAGATTGCCGCCAACCATGGCGTCACCAACCAGTTGGCCATCCAGCGTCTGAACCACGTGATTGCAATCAGCAAGGACTGGATCGATGTACTGGCTTCCGGGTCAGCAAGCTTTGATCGCTTCTTCGTGAAGTCGAGCCAACTGGTCACCGGTACATTGGTGGGCATGGGCGCCAAGTGGCTGAACATCGAAGAGCAAGAATTCGATTGGGTCATCGTCGACGAAGCCGGTCGCGCTCAGGCCTCTGAACTCATGATCGCCCTGCAGTGTGCCAGCCGCGGCCTGCTGGTAGGTGACCACCGTCAGTTGTCACCTCACTATGAGCAGTCTCATGTCCGGGCCGTGTCTCGTAAGTTGGGTATCGAGGAGGCTGAGGTGCGCAAAACCGACTTCGAGCGCGCCTTCATCGCCAACGAAGGTGTAACGCTCGACACCCAGTACCGGATGATCGAGCCTATCGGCGAAATCGTATCGCACTGCTTCTACGGGGGGCAGCTCAAGAGCCATCGCAAAGTCGCTCCGGATTGGTACGTCGACTTGCCATACCCCATGAACAAACCTGTGGCCTGGATCGACAGCGGTACCGGTGAGCGGGCGATCTACGAGGAGAACCAAGGCGGGGGTCGCGTGATCAACCGCCATGAGCTGCAGGTGTGCATGCATCTGCTACGTCAGATCGCATCCTCCCCCGTGCTGGAGAAGCTGCGCGCCAGCAAGTCGGAGAAGCACCCATTTCCGATCGGTATTATTGTGATGTACAGCGCCCAGAAGCGGTTGCTTGAAGCCGAACTGTCGCGATCCGAGTGGATGGCGCCGCTTCGCGATTTGTGCGACATCGCGACGGTAGACTCGTACCAGGGGCAAGAGCGGGGGGTTGTCATACTCTGCTTGGTTCGAAACAACCCAGAGCGGCGACAGGGCTTCCTGGTTGAGCCATCTCGCATCAACGTGTCGCTGTCCCGAGCACAGGAGCGCTTGGTGGTCATCGGTGCCAAAAGCATGTGGGAAGCTTCCAACAAGCAGTCGTCACTGGCCGATGTCCTGACCTTCATCAGTGAGCAGACCGCCGCTGGCAATGAAAATTACGAGTTGGTCGATGGCACCACCGTTATCGAGGGTGCACGAAATGTTTGAAGAAAATGAAATGATCGAAACCAGCGGCGTGCGGCTGTGCAATACGATCTCCCTGCTGATTCCAGCCTACAGCTATCACATCAACTGCGCCTGGACACAGGAGATCCCGCTGCCGGCAATCGAGGAGTTCACCTGCCGCCTGCTGATCTCACTGCGTGAAATCACGCCTGGCGAAGTTCAGCAGTACTTCGGGCTGAGCAAGCGCGAATGCGAGGTGCTGATCGAGACGCTTGAGAAGAACAAGCTCATCACTCACAACAATGACGGCATGCTGGTGCCTAGCAACATGCTGATCGACCGCACCAAGGACAATCCGGAAGTCACCCCTAGCTTGACCAAGTATGAGGTCAAAACCGAAACGGTGGTCTTCGAAGCCTTGACCGTTTCTATCATGCCCTCCAATGCTTACAACCGCAGCCGTCACGGCTTGCCTCAACTGCCGATCCCGGATGAGAACCACAGCCCGGCTCCGCAGCTAATCACCGAGCTCTTTGGCAGTCAGTTCCGGGCGTTCCTGGATTACTCACGCCGCCCGGAAATCGAAACCAAGAAGATCCGGCTTTACAAGGTCGATGGATGCAGCGCAGGCAAGTTCGTGCAGATTCCGATCGACCTGGAAATCTGGTTGCGCCCAACGAAAGAAGGTGATCTGGAGATCATCAAGAAGGTCGCTGAAAAGGCCAGTGGTGGGCGCCAGCCTCCGTTGTCGATGGAAGTGGAGGCCAAGATCTCCGACTACCTCAACAGCCTGCCAAGCCCTAAGAAGAGCGTCAGCATTCTGGGCTACTGCAAAATGTTCGATGACCATGTGCTTGATCGCTATATCGACGACCGTGGCCTTGACCTGAATCACTGGCTGATCGATCACGCCAATCGCAAGACCGGCTACGGCACACAGACCACTCGCTCGATGATCGGCCCTATCTTCGACCGCAACAATAAGAAGACCATCGATCGCATGATCGAGGAGGTGGCCAAGGACTGGAAGGCTGGCGAGGTACATCGCGCTTTCTGGCTGTCCAGCTCGGCGCCACTCTGGGGCGCCAACGGGTTTCTGATGAGCGACTTCTGCAACGAGATCTCTCGGCGCCTGGCTGAAGACCGACAAAGCCGTGGGCATGTCACCGCAATCCTTCCGTACGAGGACAGCCGAGACCTCAGCGCCCTGAAATCTAGCTTTCACACCCGCATTCCGTGTGGCATCGCCTACAAAGGCGCTGATCTTCAATCTCAAATTGAGATTTTCCTGATCCCTGGCCAACTGGCCGTTGTGCAGTATCATGTGCAGCCCGACAATGCGAGCGCCATCACGGTGCCCATCGGCTATGTCACCGTCGAGCATGACCGTATTACCAAGATCGAATCCTACCTTGACAACCTGGTCAAATCCCGTGGAAAGCCGGAGCTTGCCTGGAGTGATAGCACCTCCAAGGTCGAGGACTTGATGGGTAATTGCCGCTCGCAATTCTGCGAAGCCAACCGCAAACCACTGCTCACTCTGACTAGGCCACAATCAAACGGATCCGAGGGCGTGCCTGCTGCCGAGTAATCATCTGGACGGTGGGGCCTTGCCCCGCTCACCAGTTCTTTTGCGATGAGGGCGGCGTCCCTCATCATGCAATACCGCCAAAACTTGATTTGGCGAATGGCGGCACCGACCTATTCGCTGATGAACAATCGTAGGCTTTTCAGCAATGCTTCATCATGCGTCGCAAAGCCATAGGCGTCAGACTGCGGGAATCAGCTGTTGCCAATTTGTACGGTCTGGGAATGCAATGCATGCCTTGGCCGTACTCAAAGAGTCACCAAGACCGACGTCCATTGCTGCAAGGATGGCAGACGGGAGATCGATGATGACGTCTTCGCTGCCATCGACTGGATCCTGGCAGATCACAGTCGTTTGCAGTTAATCACTCATTAGACTCCAGCTCTAAAATGGTCGCAATGGGGCAAGGCAGATATGCCAAAGTCGTCAGGCTCGCAGCATCGATTCACCATCCATTCCGCACGGAGGATCGAACGTGCCATGCCATCCAATGAGCGGGCGTTCAAATGGATCTGCGTAATACCTAGCTTCGCTTGGAATCTGCACAACCCCTCCCGCGTAGGCGACAAGCATCAAAGAATTCGCTCGCCGCTCGCTCGCCTCCTGGAAGAGATTACTGCTGGGCAATAGGTCGAGATTGGTAGGAGGCGACCACAAAGAGCGGTCTTCAAGGACTGAATGCTCCAGCAAAGCAGCGAGTTCGGTGTATCCATGCTCCCGAGCGACCTCAACTGCGGACTTGCCATTGGCGGTGAGCGTGGCAGCCGAACCACCTAGGCGAATGAGCTCCCTGCATGCAGGTTCGTGTCCGAAGTAAGCGGCTTGATGCAAGAATGTCCAGCCTGACGATGGAGTCCGATAGCGGCTGCAAAGCCGGGCAAGCATGGGCTCCTCCATCCACTCCGAAATGACATTGTCCCATTTCCCGCTTTTGGCCTGCTCGTAGATTTGCTTTATCAAATGATTCAGAGCGCTCATGCGTTTACGACCTCTGGACGGTTGTGCGGTTGATGCAGAATTTGCAGAATAAAGAAATAGACGCAGGCTAGAGGAGTCGACTTAAGACTTTGCGAGGCGATTGAATACTTCTTGGTAGATCTCACCATCAGCCAGCGCGAACAGCAGCATCTCTACCTCATGAATATGCTTTTCATCTCCCCACAGATCCTTGCTCACCTTGCGCACAATGGACAGATACTGAGGATAAGCATCTTGCTCCGACACAAAATGCTTTTTCCTCATGTTTTTCGGATCACTGCTCTCGCCTGGGTGCAGCCGCTCACTCAGCAGCAGAGTGGTGATGTCCAGCATCTTCAGCCGCGTATTACGACCCTCAGGCATCGGGAAAATAGGGTGCTTGGCACCTGTGAGGTAATTGATGGCATTCAGAGAGTACGCGACGCGAGCATCATAGATACATGCCCAATCTGGGCATACAATAGACGCCCATTTTGACCAACTGCTGATGAGCTTGAAGGAGGGCTTGAAACCCGCCGGCACTGCTTTGGAGCCCTTGTAAGACGAGAAGAGCTCCAGCGTCTCGCTGACTTTTGAGAAGCGCGTAATCCCACCCCATACCTTGATGAAATAGGTAGCAACTCGTCCATGCTCTACTTCACAACTGGTCGAGCGGACTAGCTCTCGAAGGCCTGTTTTCAGCTCAAGGGTGCGATCGAAAGAGGTTTCGCCTGAGAAAGAAATATCAAACTCAGAGCTCGCTAGGCCGTGATCAAACGTCCAATCATAGAGAGACGGTAGATCATCTTTTCTCTCCCGCAGGAATTCCGTTACAACCTTGTCCATTTTCTGCCCGTCGTTGGAAATGATGCAGATGATAGCAAAAGCGCATCACGACTTGCTTCCCGGACTATCGCTTGTGAGTAGACTCGCTCAGGCAAGCGGCGCGCGCAGGCGTGAGGATCGAAGCCCGCAGGGCCAAGAGGCATGCGAAGCGGGCGGCTTGGTTCACAAGAGCCGACCCAACGGGCACGCCCGAGAAAGCTAGAATCGTCTACCGGGCAAGCTCAAGCCGACTTACCGACTTACCGCACCAAGTTAGGACGAACGTATGGCCTTGATCGACGAGCTTGAGCAAGCGACGAAAACGCCTGCGCGCCTGGCTGACGCTAATCACGTATTCCATACAAACCTCTTAGCCCAACAACCGTCGAAGGAGATCCTTCGATCTGTGTATTCTCATGCCTAGCCGAAGGCCATGGACGTTCTGTGGAAGCTTGAAGATCTTAGATTTCATAGGGCAGGGTGCGTCTCCGGTACGTTTTCCGATATCGTAGAAAACCTGTCTATTTTCCGCATCATGCGGTTGCCAGTCGAGGGGAATTGCCTCTCTGATACACCTCGCATAATGCCCCCAAAGGGGAACATCAATGGCGTTTTATGGGTTAATGAACCCAAACTGGGACATCATGGCTGGCACTGAGCTGGCACTAAAGTGAGGAGGGGGCCGGTTAATGAAAAGGAAAATCGACAGTCTTTTCTAAAGGACGGTAATCGACAGCATCCTTAGCCGATCACTCTACCTACGAGCAGACTAAAGCGCCTTAGAAACGGGCTTTCGAGTGGTAAGGGACGCAATGGAGTACACATGTTCTCCTTACGAATTGCCAGGTAAAAGGTAGTGCAGATGCACGACTATGTCCAAGCTTCCGATGATTGCCCGGCTCTGAAGAACCGGCCCGTCTGAATTCGAATGATGTAGTTTGTTGTGTCATGGGAGGTTCTCAAGAAATGGAATTACCACCGTCTCGACAAAATCCCAACCCTCAACAGCCTTTTCCCATAACCAGATGCATAGACGAATACGTGCGATCCACTTCAGCAGCGTCACTGCCTTTGCTTTTACCCACGCAATCCGACCAGCTTTAGGTTCTTGGGGTGCAGCTACCTCGACGACACGGGCATCTTCACTGTTGTGCATTGACTGACGAGCCTTGCGGCGCGCCAGGTTCTTTAAATTAACCATGACTGATGTTCCTAACGACAGGCGAAATTGCCCCGCCGCTAAGCATTCCGGGCCGAAAGGAACGCTGAAGATGCCACTACAAACCACAGTTCTGCTTATCAAGTCCCTTGATAAGCTGTAGTGGTCAACTCATCCCGGACACGGTTTTGAGTTTTTCTTCTGCTTTCGCTGGAGCTAGTCCATCGTTGAACTGATGAGGCCGGATCCAGTTGTAATGGCCCATTAGGTATTGGCCAATGTCTCGTTGAGCTTGCTGCCCGGTCAGGTAGCCCGTGGTCGGTATCCACTCTGATTTCAAGCTGCGGAAGACTCGCTCCATCGGTGCATTATCCCAACAGTTGCCTCGGCGGCTCATGCTCTGGCGTATGCGGTAGCGCCACAGTCTCTGGCGGAACTGACGGCTGCCATATTGCGATCCCTGGTCGGAATGGAACAGTAGTCCTTGAGGCTTTCCACGCTGTTCGTAAGCTACGTCCAGCGCTTTGACGACTAAGTCTGCATCCGGCTTCTCTGATAAGGCCCAGCCCACCACTCTGCGTGCGTAGAGATCCAGTACAACTGCGAGATAGTGCCATTTGCCCTGAGCCCAGACGTAAGTTATGTCTCCACACCAGACCTGATTTGGCGCTTCGACATCAAACGCTCGGTTCAAGGTATTCGGAATATCTGGCCGCTCCACTGTGGCCTTTTTGTACGCATGTGATCCTGGCTGCTTGCTGATCAACGCCAGCTCACGCATCAGGCTGCGTACCTTGAACCGCCCGATTTGCTCACCTTCTTCTTGCATCATTGCCATGATGGTACGGCTGCCGGGCGCACTTCGACCTCGCGTGAACAACTCATTCACTCGACTGCGCAACCGCAGTCGTTCAACGTCCGGAGTTCGCCTTCTGTGACGATGTGCGTAGTAACTTGAGCGAGTGACTTCAAACACTTCGCACAAACAATCAACGGGCTCATGATCGCTGAGCTGGCGGATCAGCGCGTACGCTCGAGATCTTCCGACATCAAGAGCGCGGTAGCCTTTTTTAGTATCGATTTCTCGCGTTCAAGGCGCGTGATCCGGGCTTCCAACTCTTGGATTTTTTGCTGCTCTGGCGTCAACGCTTTGCTGGCCGGCGTAACGCCGCCGCGCTCCTGCTGAAGCTGATTAACCCATCGGCGCAGTGCCGACTCGACCAAGCCGAGCGAACGGGCCGCTTCGGCATGGCTGTGGCCTTGATCGAGCACCAGGCAGGCAGCTTCGCGCTTGAACTCAGGGGTAAAGGTACGGCGTTGCTTGGTCATCGGACACCTCTCTGTGGCGAGCATTCTCGCCTAAATGGGTGTCCGGGGTTAGTAGACCACTACATGTGTTCTCTACCGTGAGCCTGGCAAGCTCGTCCCCGCGAAATCCCCGCCAGAATCCGATTAGCACCATTGCAATCGAGCGTCGGTGGCGCAGCAGAGTCTTGTAGTCACCGCGATCGAGCGCGGCAGCGGCTTCCGCTTCAAGCCATTTCACAGCCTGTTCGAGATGTCTAAGTTAAAGAGGAGCGGCTTGCTTGACCTGCGCGGGATGCACGACACGGATGCCCTTGATCATCTGGCGCACATTGGGCGTCTTGGTTGGGTCGGGGAATCCCTGTGTGATGTGCCACTGAGCCAGCGCGGCCAACCGTTGCTTGAGCGTGCTGATTGCATGTTTGTCGGCGTACTCGGTGAGGTAGCGAACGATACCGTCGCCGGTGGTGGGCAGGTAGCCGCCCCACGTCATTTCGAAATGCTCGATCGCAGCCCGGTAGCTCTTGCGAGTGTTTTCCCGGGTGCCTGCCTTGAGGTACCGATCAGCCTTGTCCATCACCTTTCGCCTTCAAAAAACTGCGTGATCCCAGCATTCCACACTTATCCCGGCAAGCTAAAGACCTTTTAAGGGTAAAGAAGCCATAAACCTCGATTATGTCTTGCCAAAAATTAAGGCATATCTGGTATCTGAAAATGTTAAAGCGGTACGTAATGACATGAAACGTAATACAGTACGAAATCGTAAGAGCAGACATGGCTACAGGCGGCATTAACTTGGTACTGGTGCGCAAGGCTCGCGAGGCGCTGCTGTCGAGAGGGCAAAACCCTAGCATCGACGCGATACGCATCGAACTTGGAAATACCGGGTCAAAGACTACAATTCAGCGGTTTTTGAAGGAGATTGAATCACACGACCTTCGACCTTCGACCCTCGGCTTCGCCTTCGCGCCTAAGTGATGAGCTTACGGAACTAGTGGGTAAGATGCTTGAACGCCTGCTTGAGGAGGGAAACGAAGCCTTGACGCATGAGCGAGCTGCATTTGAGGTTGAACGCAAAGCGATGAAAGCTGAGAGCAGTACACTTCAACGCAATCTTGAGCAATCGCAATTGGAGATCGCCAAGCTGCAGTCAGCCCTGCAGGCTCAGGACGAAGAACTCAAGATCGTTAAATCCAGCCTCCAATCCGAGATCACTCGAAACGCCCGGATCAGCCAGAGTTGCAGCGACCTTGAAATTCGCGTGCAAGAGAAGGACGCCCAGATCGAATCTCTGGAGGAGAAGCATACTCATGCCAGAGAAGCACTCGAGCATTACCGAGTAGCAGTAAAGGAACAGCGCGACCAGGATCTCAACCGTCACGAAACTCAGATCTACCAGATGCAGCAAGAGGTAACTCTGCTTCAGCAGACGCTGATGGTTAAGCAGGAGGAAGCCACCCGCCTGATCCGCGATAACGAACGCCTGATCGCCGAAAACCGGCAGCATGCCAAGGAGGCCAGCCAGCACCGTGATGCTATAGAGCATCTGAGAGGTGACCTGGGCATTGCCAGTGCGGCGACTGCGCGAGCAGAGGGTGCAAAGGAGTTGCTCACCCAACAACTTGAGACCAAAAGTAAGGAGGCTACCGATGCCCACCTGGCTGGAACAGCAGCACAGCAAAGGGCAGAGAAATTGAAGGCACTGCTCGACCAGTCTGAAATTGAGCTAAAAGCACTTCGCGCTGCGATTGAAACTAAAAACGGTCAGCCTCAGTAAGGCTCCAACACAGTCTTAGCGGAGAGAACAAATATACTCCTCCGTATCTCAAGCTTACGCGTTTCTCTGCACTTCCAACTAGGGAGGGTCAGTTGCCATCTTCTTCCCAAAAAACATCGGGTCGGATAGCACATCGCAATGTTCCTTGCTTGGAGGCTTACGAAGCCGCGAACCGCGGATGGCAGCTTTCGACCCAAAGCAGCCCTTGGCGGAGGGCAGCTAACGAGTATCGCAGCTGCCGGTCTTTGCTGAGGGCGTAGTGGTTGGGGGTCATCCAAAGATCGTTGCACCGATCGCCGGTGAGAACCTCTACTCGGACTATGTTCGTGGGTACCAAGATAGGCCCTTATCCTCTCAACCTGCTCCACCCCGCGTTCGAGACTCAGTTCCAGTTGAGCTCTCGTGACATTATGGAGCAGCGCCACGGCCAGCCAGCGCGGATCGCCGGAATGGTCGTCGGTCGGCAACGTCAGAGTACCGCCAGCGGCATGCTGGGCGGCCAGCATTTTATATTTATCGGCGAGCACAGACGTCGATTATAGCAACTGGCAATTTCTCAGCGAGGCGTGGATAAAGCGCTGACGAGAGTCGATGTATATCGTTTAGAAATTCTAAAGTAATAGATTTCAACAATTATTTCAAAAAAGGAAGGGCGCCTATATAGTCCATTTTCCCAATCCGAACACCTTTGTGGCGAAGGATCGCGTATGCCATGACAGTGTGAAAGTAAAAATTTGGTACCCCATGCTGGTAAAAGTAATCCTTTCCAAGGAATGCACCAGCCCAACCCGGAGGTGCAACAATTCTGTCCTCCCAGCCCGCAAAATCATTCTCATCCATTGATGCGATGTAAGAGATAGTCTTTTCAATGACAACCTTGAGTTCTTGGACCGTATTTTCAGTACCCTCAAACGCCGGGGCCGGCTGGCCCGTCAATACCGAGGTAGCGAGCCTCGCCGTATCACATGCCATCTGTACTTGACTCGTAAGTGGCAGCATGTCTGGTGAAAGACGCGCGTTCAGGAGAACCTCTGACTCAAGCTTATTCAATTCCGCGTGCTTTTGCGCTTTATCTAGAAGATGAGAAATGGTGTGGAGCATTTTTATGAATTGCGTAATTTGCGCGTACATCACAAAATTCCTGTGTTAAGCAGCCGCCTGGGCGATGATTTCAAGCGAGCGCACTCGCTTATCAAAGTCGAAGATGTCAGAAACAATCATTAGCTCATCGGCTTGGGTGTCCAAGACGAGCTGGTTGAGCCCATCGCGGACAGTCTCAGCACTACCTATCACACTGCAACTCAGCATCTGATCGGTTTGAGCTCTTTCGCGAGGGGTCCTGTAGGCCTCGATATCTTCTATAGGTGGCTTGAGCAGACTTGGTTTGCCTCGGAACATGTCGGCAAAGGTCATCTGCTGGGAAGTTGCTAAAATGCGCGCCTCGGTGTCTGTTTCTGCAGCAACCACGTTCACCCCGATCAATGCGTAGGGCTTTCGTAATTGCTCCGAGGGCTGGAAGCTCTGTCTATATACCTTGAGAGCTTGGGGAAGCGCCTGTGGAGCAAACTGTGATCCGAAGGCATACGGAAGGCCAAGGGACGCAGCCAGTCGCGCTCCGAAGAGACTTGATCCCAAGATCCATAACGGGACATTGGTCCCGGAGCCTGGGACGGCTTCAATTCTTTGTGCTTGACCATTGGAGGCGAGGAACCCCTGCAACTCAAGGACATCTTGAGGAAAGTTTTCCGCACTACTGAAGTCCCGCCGCAGTGCGCGCAAGGTCATCTGATCGGTACCAGGAGCCCGACCTAGGCCCAAGTCGACACGGCCAGGATAGAGAGTTTCCAGAGTCCCAAATTGCTCTGCGATAACGTATGGGGCATGGTTGGGAAGCATGACGCCACCGGCACCAATCCGGATACGGCTTGTACCCGCCGCAATATGAGACAGTACCACCGAAGTGGCAGCCGTGGTGACCGCGGGTGAATTGTGGTGCTCGGCTACCCAAATGCGCTGATAACCCAAGCGTTCAGCGTGCTGAGCAAGCGTGCGGGCATCTTCGAGCGCCGTGCGGCGATCGAATCCTTGCCGAACACGCCCTAGTTCCAAAATTGAAAGTGGAATCATCTCGCCGTATCCCTCGCGACGGTGGGGCTAGCGAGACCAGCCCCTCATAGATATCGACGTTTGCGTTACTGCGCGAAGTCAATAACGACCTTGCCAATGTGGTCGCCGCTTTTAAGGCGCTGATAAGCGGCCTCGTACTCTGCAAACGGGAAGACCTGATCTAGGACAGGGTGAACCTCATGCAACGCCATAGCTCGCAGTAGCGCTTCAAAGTGCGCGCGCGACCCAATCGATGTACCGGCGACATGGAGCGACTTAGCGAGAATATTGATCGGAGGCAGACCGCCACCAAAGCCGCTCGTGAAGCCAACCAGCGAGATACTGCCGCCATTCCTTGTTGCGGCTGCTGACTGCACAATAGTCTTCTCGCCTGCTATATCAATGGTCTTATCGACACCTTGCCCATCCGTGAGGGCCAGAATTTGCTTATCCCAATCAGGATAAGAGCGATAGTTGACTACGGCAGCAGCTCCCAGCGCCTGGAGCCGCTCTGCTTTAGCATCCGACGAAGTAATCGCAAGAACCTTCGCGCCGAACATTTTCGCAATCTGCAGCGAGAACAGCGCTACACCACCAGTGCCCTGTACCAGTACCGTGTCACCCGCCTGAAGAGGCGACGACAGGTTCAGAGCCGTCCAAGCCGTTACGGCGGCACAAGGCAACGATGCTGCCTCAATGTAGGACATATAATTCGGGAGCTGCACAATGGCGTTCTCGTGCAACAAGATAGCTTCGGCCAGCCAGCCGTCTGTAGTCATGCCCAGACTGTTGGCATGATATTCCGGAAGCGAAGGTCCGCTGATCCAATGCTGGCAGCAGGACGCTGAAACCCGGTCGCCTACCTTGGTGCGTTGGACGGCGTGACCAACCGCAATTACCTCACCCGCGCCGTCTGAAAGGGGAACACCTTTGGGCTTCGTCGGGCCGCCATATGCGCCGTCGAGAATTGCCTGGTCTCGAAAGTTAAGAGAAGCGGCGTGAACCCGTACCACAACCTCATGCGGACCAGGGCTAGGCATGGCTTCATCATGAAGCTCTAGGCTTGGCTTATCGCCAGATGTCCATCGTACAGTCTGCATCCTCTCATCCTCATTTGGCTGGTGCGGCAACGCCTTCCCTCAAGACACTAGGATTGATGACCGCACGACTTTCACATCAGATATTTACTTAACCCCGAAATTAGCGATAACTTGTCGCAATAGCAAGAACACACATTTTTGTGTGTTACTAACCAAAAGGTAAGCGAAGTGAAGCGAGATTGGCAGGGCGGTGATCCTAATCAGCAACTTTTCTGGGCGGCAGCGACAAGCGAGACCCTGCGGGTACTGGAAGGAAAGTGGAAGATCGTCATTATCGTCCAGCTCTTCGCTGCGAAAGGACCGCTTCGCTTTTCGGAACTCGAAAAGCGAGTTGTAGGCGTGAACCAGAAAATGCTGATCCAGCAGCTTAGGGAGTTGGAGAAGGACGGGATCGTCGCCAGGACGGTTTATCCGCAAGTTCCCCCGAAGGTGGAATATGCATTGACAGAGCTAGGCCGGGCGCTCGGCCCATCCATTGAGGCCCTGATTGATTGGGCTTTTTTCAAATGCGAAACGCTTGGGGGAGAGCCACTGGAACCCTGAGGTGGCATCGATTTCAGACGCGGGAAGGTTATCTGAAATGTTTTCGAGACCTGCCGAATGGTAGCCGGGTTGGCCGTCGAGCTGACCGTCCAGGCTGCCGAGGCGGCAATGGCAGTAGCGCCCTGGTAGCCCTCTCGGCCTAAGCGCGCATCATACTCCCGCTGCTTCACCCGCCGGCCGGAAGCTGACCTTCACGAAGGACAGGAACATGGCCAGATAGCGACGGCCCCCAGCCGTCGCCAGGTCATGCGGCTAAACCTCTGTCTGCTCGGCCATCTCCAGAGCGTCGTCTACCTCAATGCCAAGGTACCTGACAGTGCTTTCCAGCTTCGTATGGCCCAGTAAGAGCTGTACGGCTCTGAGGTTCTTTGTCCTGCGGTAGATCAGCGAAGCGTTGGTTCGCCGCAGGGTATGGGTTCCGTATAAGGCTGGATCCAAACCAATCGCTGTCACCCAGGCTTTGACGATCCGTGCGTACTGTCGGGTGGAAATGTGATGCACTCAATCTCGACCCGCCCGGTAATTTTCACTCTTGACTCCTAGAAAAAGGCGTCGATCCCTGTTGGACGCCAGGCTGGCGATCGGCGAGCAGGTGATTCGAGTTCAACCGCGGTCACGCATGCCGATGCGCTTGACCGAATGTGCGCGCTCCTGATCATGCGAGTGATAATAGGTGTTCTGGGTCGTACTGAGGTTGCTGTGACGCAAATCTTCCTGGAGGTCCTTAGGATTGCGCAGCGGCGCGTCAAAGGTGGCCGAGGTGTGACGCAGCCAGTGCGCGGACGCACAGCGCAGACTTTCCATCTCGTGGTTCGCGCGGCCTTCGCTGCGCATCTTCTCTACGGCTTTATCAAACACGGTTTGGAGGAGGGCGCGGATCTGTCAATCGGACAAACCGGCGCGGCCGTTGAGCGTGGTGATCAGCGGCGTAGTTTCTCCTGGATGAGGTAACTCGGGAAGTCCCAGGAATCGTCGATAACGTTTCAAATAGCGCTCTACGTAGATATCCCGCACGGCAATCTTCGCCGCCTTGTTGCCTTTACCCACGGCGAAGTACCACCAATTGCCTTCATCATCTAAGCGGAAGTCACCCATGGTGGGTTTCCAGTTTTTACGACCGGCGAGATCGGAAACCCGCAGGTACATGGCGAACAGCGTAGCAACAATAAATAATGTTCGCTCATGTCGCTCCGGTTCGGCGTTCGCCATTGCTTCAACGGTATCCAGGACAAAGTCCCACTGCAGCGGCGTAAGTGCCCGCGAAGAAGAAACTTCAAGTTCTTGCGTAGAAAAACGGCTGCCTTTCTTGAGGAGCCGAAACGGATTCGTTTGGGCGAAGCCATCTTCAATCAGAAATTCGTAGAAGCGACTGCAGACGGTAAACACCTGGTTCAACGTGCCATTCGCAGCATGATACTCCTGGGTGCTCGGAGTTTCTGCAGCGATTACTTTGCGCGACTTGAGATTAAACGGATGCCATTTGGGGTTGGGGATGTAAGCCTCGCGAGCGTCGAGCGCGTGCGGGTTACTAACAAACCGGCTGCGGGTTACCGGACCCATCCAGTCATCTGGCGGGTTTCGACAGAAGTTCAGATAGTCTTGGGCATCCTGGCGTTTGAGTTGATTCAGCGGTTTGCCTTGGATCAGCAGCGCCCACAGCAGTAAGCGCTCGGTATGACTGCGGTACGAGTTGAACGTCTGGGCGTTGTCGGAAAAGGCGCGCAGGAATCCACGTACCGCGGCGTAGCCGCGGTCAGCCTCCAGTGCGGCGTCACACTCGCTCAGAAAGGCGCCGACGCAGGCCAGCGGTGAGCCGTGCAAACTGAAGTCTTGCTCGATGAAGTTATCGTGGGTTTCGAACAAGGGTTGGGGTGCGCGCGCCATGAAATACCAGCCAGAATTTTGAAGACAATAGACTTCCAGTTATGACAGTAATCGGAAGTTTCAACCTTTTGCGAAGAAAAAGCGTCGAATCACTGATGGTAACGACAAGCCTAGCTAGGCGCAACATGAGAGTGCTGTGATTGGATCAATGACAGATGTCTTGCCGCGCTCCTTAAGGCTTAGGCAAATGCGCTCATCAAGCGCTTTTAAATTTGGAGACTTTCCTGCACTCCCTAAATGATATAAACCTGCACAAACATCCTTAAAGCCATACTTGAACGCAGTAGCGGTGCTGGTGGAAAGTCGCCTTATTACTTCCAACGCGTGGGAAAGTCGCCTCAATCTGTTGCACGAGTGCGGGAAAGTCGCCTCATTAATTGCTAACGCTAAAGGGTTTAGGAATCGATGTCTGACTCAAAAAATAGGGTACTTTGGCTCCAGATGATGAAGCTGAGCTGCACAGATGTCGCTTCAATTCGCAGGGCATTGCCTTGATTGTCAATTTTATTCAATCAGATCAATGGATTAAGCATGACTACTGGTGAGTCGCCTCATTTAGCGATAGCCTCACAAGGCCTTGATTTGGGTTGATTCTGGTAATTTAAGGCAAATCCCGGTTTTCAGGCACAGGTGACAGATCAAATCCCAGCAGCCCAATGCATAATTTAACATAATACACATTATGCGCACCCAGGCATTTCCTGCTCGATACCAACCCGGGGTACATTTGAAGCCACGAATCGCTTACAGCGTCCTCTCGTAAGATCGTTTAAGGAAACCGTCCTCCCATGTCCCACCATCCATCAGCAGACCACATCATCGACCTTTACGACCG
Organism: Pseudomonas fulva NBRC 16637 = DSM 17717; assembly: GCF_000730565.1. Classification (GTDB taxonomy): domain Bacteria; phylum Pseudomonadota; class Gammaproteobacteria; order Pseudomonadales; family Pseudomonadaceae; genus Aquipseudomonas; species Aquipseudomonas fulva. The sequence continues at coordinate 51,533 of NZ_BBIQ01000007.1, forward strand.
CCATGCATTTACTTGGCACCAAAAGCGCGCCAATCACTTCACTGATCGCAAATGGATTGCGCATTTCGGGAACATGCTGAAGCCGTCAGCACGTGTTCTGGATCTGGGCTGCGGCTCTGGCCAACCTGTGGCGCGACACCTGGTCGAAATCGGCGCCTGCGTTGTGGGTGTTGATTCGTCCAAACAGATGCTGATCCTGTGCAGTGCACAGTTTCCTGAGCAGCAATGGATTCACGCAGACATGCGCACACTTACATTGGGCTGTCAGTTCGACGCAATCATTGCTTGGAACAGCTTTTTCCACCTAAAGCCCACCGATCAGCGCCTGATGTTCCCGATTTTTCGTCGCCATGCGGCCCCAGGGGCGTTGCTCATGTTTACAAGTGGGCCCTCCCATGGCGAAGCCTTGGGTACATTCGAGGGCGAGACGTTGTATCACGCCAGCTTGAGTACCAATGAATACGTCGATCAGTTACACGCCAACGGGTTCGAGGTGCTTGATCACCTTGTTGAAGATCCGGATTCCGGGGGACTGACAATATGGCTAGGGCGTCTCCTACCCTAACTCAATATTCTTTTCAGTAATAACTACACTAAATATTCATTTAGTTTAGTTATATAATTGACCTAGGTTGTCGTCGCCTATCCATCCCTTCCGTACCAAGTTTTCATTGGGCGATGCGTGCCGACCGAGCCCGCCATTCCATCCCTCGCCGAATTCCCGGCCCTCATCCAGATAACTTAAATCCGCCTCTGGAACCTATCCTCGCCGTGCACAGTCTTTGCCAAAGATACCCCAGCATCACCACTCGCCCGCCGCCCATACCCTGGCCCATGCCAGCGATGGCTACGTGGCCCTCTCGAGAGCACGTCCTTGGAAAATCCTAGGCAATCCGCCCCGCATCGCTCGCTTGACTGGTTGAACTTCTTCCTTGCCGATGTACGTGACGGACTTGGACCGTACCTTGCCATCTATCTGCTCGCCGTTCATCAATGGCAGCCCGCGAGCATAGGGCTGGTCATGACGATTGCCGGTGTTACTGCCCTGCTCGCTCAGACGCCCGCTGGCGCCCTGATTGACCGTACGCCCGCCAAACGTGCCGTTGTGGTCATAGCGGCAGTCCTGGTAACCGGGAGCTGTCTGTTGCTGCCTTTCATCACATCATTCACTTGGGTTGCCGTAACGCAAACCATCAGCGCCTTGGCCGGCTCCGTGTTCGCGCCGGCGATCGCAGCCATCTCTCTGGGGCTGACCGGACCGAAGGCGTTCACGCGACGCGTGGGGCGCAACGAGACCTTCAACCATGCTGGAAATGCTTTCTCTGCACTACTGGCCGGTGGCCTCGCCTACCTGTATGGGCCGGTGGTGGTGTTCTACCTGATGGCTGCATTGACCGTGGCCAGCATCATCGCGGTAGCCTGCGTCCCGGGCGCTGAGATTGACCATCACGTGGCTCGAGGCCTGTCCCATAGCCCGAACGATCAGGACAATCCGGCGGGCTTGGCGCTGCTGTTGCATAACCGCACATTGCTGCTCTTCGCGATCTGCTGTGCCTTGTTCCATCTGGCCAATGCGGCCATGCTGCCGTTGGTAAGCCAGAAACTCTCTCAAGTCGACCTGCGCCTGGCCACGCCATTGACCTCGGCTTGCATCGTGGCAGCCCAGCTGGTCATGGTGCCCATGGCGCTGCTGGTCGGGGCGCGTGCCGAACAATGGGGGCGCAAGCCGTTCATGCTCGTGGGGTTCCTGATACTTCCACTGCGCGGCGCGCTCTACACCTTGTCTGACAACCCCTTCTGGCTCGTAGGCGTGCAGCTACTCGATGGCATTGGCGCGGGCATTTTCGGGGCGCTGTTCCCGATCATCGTCAAGGACCTCACCGAGGGTACCGGGCGGTTCAACGTAAGCCTTGGCGCGCTCACCGCCGTGTTCGGCCTTGGTGCTGCGCTGAGCCCTGGTCTGGCAGGGTTCGTCGTCCAAGCAGCGGGCTACAATGCCGCGTTCTTGACGCTGGCCGGGATCGCAGCCTGCGCATTTGTTCTTGTGCTGGTCGCCCTCCCCGAAACGCACCCACGCCAGGGCGATGCGCCCTCCTCTTCTATGCCGTCAGCCGCCGGAAACTGAACCCTTGATGCACCTGAGCCAAACATCGTTGATCATCTGGATCGTCTCGGCCCTGGCCACTGCTGGCGTCATACTCAGACCCTTCAAGGTGCCCGAATTCATCTGGGCCCTAGGCGGTGCCACCGTACTCGTGCTGTTTGGGCTGATTGCCCCGATGAACGCTTTGGCGGCGGTGGTCAAGGGGAGCGACGTCTACCTGTTTTTGGTCGGCATGATGGTTCTGGCCGAAGTGGCCCGCCAGGAGGGGCTTTTCGATTGGGTGGCCCGTTATGCCGTAGGCCATGCCCAAGGGTCTGGTCAACGGCTGTTCAATCTGGTTTTCCTGGTCGGTACCCTGGTGACCGTTTTTCTCTCGAACGATGCCACTGCCGTGGTTCTGACGCCAGCAGTGTATGCCGCCTGCAAGGCCGCCAAGGCTGAGCCTCTGCCCTACCTGTTCATCTGTGCGTTCATCGCCAATGCCGCAAGCTTCGTTCTGCCCATTTCCAATCCCGCCAACCTGGTGGTATTCGGCAGCCAGATGCCTCCTCTGCTGGACTGGTTAAAGCAGTTCACGTTGCCTTCGTTGGCAGCCATCGCGGCGACGTATGTCATTTTGCGTATCACCCAACGCCGTCAGATCTGCCAGCCGCTTGCGTTGACCGTGCAAATACAGCCTCTTCCAGCCGGTGCGCGCCTGTGTGCATGGGGCATTGCGCTGACTGCCTGCGTGCTGCTGGGTGCATCGGCGCTGGACGTACCACTAGGCCTACCTACCTTTAGCGCTGGTATTGCGACCACCGCGCTGATCCATTTGCGCCAGCGGCGCAGTCCGATGCCAGTCCTGCGACACGTCGCCTGGAGTGTGCTGCCATTGGTTGCGGGCTTGTTCGTGTTGGTCGAAGCTGTGGCTCAGACAGGCGCGATCGAACAGCTGGCGCATGCGCTCATGACCCTGGAGCAGACGTCTCAGACCGCTGCCAGCTGGACCGCGGGGGTGGGTGTAGCCGTGGCTAGCAACTTGATGAACAACCTGCCGAGTGGGCTGATTGCCGGCTCCATGGTCGATATCGCCCACCTCCCTCGGCAAACTACCGCCGCGTTGCTGATTGGGGTCGACCTAGGTCCGAACTTGTCCATTACCGGATCCCTTGCAACCTTGCTCTGGCTGGTGGCGATTCGACGTGAAGGCGAGTCTGTCAGCGCCTGGCAATTTCTGCGCCTGGGGCTGCTGGTCATGCCGCCAGCTCTAGCCGCAGCGCTGTTGGCCCTTATGGTCTGAGGCTCAACTGGGCATCCGATCACTGCTCGCCGCTGCGCACGCGCTGTCTAGGTCGACACCCGCGAGGAAGGTGGCAAAGTGATCGCGAAGCGCAGGTGCCCAGTTTGCCCTTCAGGGTTAGGCGGCCGAGGGTGACCACTTGGCCGCTCTCGGGATGTTCCAGGACGGTATCCTTGATGCCGAGCCGCCATAGCACCAGCATGAAGGAGCGCAAGTCGACGTGAGGCGACCCCTGCTCGACCTTGCGCAGCAGGTGCGGCGATACACCAATAGCGGCCTTGATATCTGCCTGTCGGATACTGAGTAGCTAAATGCCATTTAGCACATCTGCCCTAATCGATCCTGCATCCCGCCCACGCTATATTTCGGTTCTTTCATCGCTAAGGAACCATCCCCATGACCCCCTTCAAGCTGATCGCCATTACCGGGGCTCTATTGGCCATGGCCGGCTGCCAGACGGTCAAGCCGTCTGATGACACCCTGAAGAAGCGTACCGAGTTCGTGCTCAACACCAAAGTGTCGAAAGTGGAAGATGTGCGCAGCGACAGCACCATCACCTACTACACCGCCACGACTGGCAAAGGGCGGTTCGAATGCCAGATGCCCAGCGGTGCACTTGTCGCTGCGGCGGGCATGGGCATTTATCAACCCACCCCCAGCTGCGTGAAAGAAGGCCAGACCGGCCGCCTGTGACCAGGGCTGCGGCCGCTTTCAACAGGGAGGCAAGGTGGGCTCACCACAGAGCGTGCGCAGCATGGCTCGCAATTCGGCCGGGCGCACAGGCTTGGACAGCACTGCGATATCGCGACCCTGTACCGCGTCCTGTATTCGGTCCGGATCATGCCCCGTCATGATCAAGGCTGGTACAGCCCAGCCCCGCTCGCTGCGCAGCCGCTCGATGCAATCGACTCCGGTGGCGTCCTGGCCAAGGTCATAGTCGGCAACGATGACGTCACAGTCCTCATTCGAAGCGGCAGCAGAACTGTGCCCATCCACTTCGCACCCCCAACGCTGCAACAGGGCCGACGTTGCCCTGAGCACGTTACGGTCGTCTTCTATCAGGCAGACTCGCAGGCCGCTGAGCAAACCTGCAGCGGCAAGCTCGTGCTCAGGCGCTGGCAGTGTAGGTTGAGGCGTTATCTGCGCGAACCCCTTCAGGCTCACGGTAGTGCCGTGGCCGGGTCGAGATTGCAGGTGCACCTGCACGTCCATCAGCCGTGCAAGCCGACGAACGATCGACAGGCCCAATCCGACGCCCTCGACGTCCTTGTCGCGCACTTGCCTGACCCGGTAGAACTCCTCGAACACCAGCGTCTGGTGTGCAGGTTCGATGCCTCGCCCCTGATCACAGACCATGATGGCAAGACCTCCCTGGCAGCGTCGGACACCCATCAACAGTGGCCGTCCCGGTGCGTACTTGAGGCTGTTGGAAAGGACGTTCTGGACCATAGTCGTCAATATGCCGCGGTCTGCACGCGTCCAGTAGGCACAAGGCCGCACCCGTATCTCCACCCCCGCCCAGCGAGCAGCCTCGGCGTGCTCACGCGCAAGGGTCTCGAGAAAATCGCCCAGGGCAAAGGGCTCATGGCGCGGCTGCACACGCCCGTTGTCCAAGGTGTACAGGTCCAGAATCGAACGAAACAGCTGGGACACATTCAGCAGCGATCGATCAATGCTGTCCACCAGCCTGCGTTCCTCCTCGCCCAGCCGCGCCTCGCGCAGGCAAGCGGTGAACAGACTGATGGAGTGAATGGGTTGGCGCAGGTCGTGACTCGCCTGGGCCAGAAAGCGGGACTTCTCGAGATTGGCTGCAGCGGCCTGCTCCGAAGCTCGGCGCGTGCGTTCGAGCAGCAAGTGCGCATAGACGGGGATCACGGTGCTGGTGGTCAGCAACATCAGCACCAGAAAAGGGTTGGCCTGCCAGTAAGGCGTCAGTTGGTACACCGCAACCAAGGCGATCAGCGCCAGCCCGGTCGCGATGGCCAGGTACCGGGAGCCGAAACGCATGCCGTTGCCCAGGTTGACCCACACCATCACGGCATACAGGGGCAGCGCCGCCTCACCGCCGACTACCAGGCCGAAGCAGGTGCCTGTGTAGTCGTGCACCATGCCCAGCACCCGGCGCCACGGATAGTGCCCCGGCCAGCGTGCGATGGCCTGGCGCAGAAGCACCGATACCAGGAGAAAGACGACAATGTAGACGACCACCGGCACGTAGAGCGCAGCAGAACGGTCCAGCAGAAAGACCAGCATCGCCACATAGGCGAAGGCGCAACTGCCAACGACCAGACGCAAGTTCGCTTGATCGAGCTCGTTGTTTTTATCCAGGGCCATGGCCGGAATCCTTTTCATCAGGCGGCTTTGCTCCCGTGACGGGGCGGCACGCACTTGCCAGGGCTGCTACGTTAACATGGTCCGATCGACCTGCGGCCAAAGGGAGTTGCCAAGCGTGACCAGTCGAATAATCGTGGCGGACGACCATCCGCTTTTCAGGGAAGCCATGGTGCGTACCGTCTACCGTGTGCTGCCAAGCGCCCATGTAGCTGAGGCCGGCAGCCTGGATGAGGTACTGCAGCTTGCCAGCGTCGGCGAGGCCCTCGACACCTTGATCCTTGACCTGCGTTTTCCGGGCCTGGATTCCGTCAGCCGCCTAGCCCAGCTCAAACGCCAACTGCCGCGCACGACCTTGATCGTCGTCTCGATGGTGGATGATCCGGTCATCATCGACCAAGTCATGGCTTGCGGCGTTGATGGTTTCATCGGCAAAAGCCTGAGCGCCGAGCAAATGGGCGCTGCGATCCTTGCCGTTCGAGCCGGAGAAGTGTTGGTGCGCTTCGCGCCCTCAGGGCTGCTGCCGGTCGCCAATGCCGACTCGGGTACCGAGCACCTGACTCAACGCCAACAAGACGTGCTGCGCTTGATCGCTCAGGGCAAGACCAACAAGGAGATAGCCAAGGCCTTGGATATCTCGCCCTTCACGGTGCGCATCCACGTTTCGTCACTGCTCAAGGCACTTAATGTCAGCTCGCGTACCGCTGCTGCCGTCAAGTACTCGGCCGGGTAGCACCGTTGGTCAGACCTGCGCCTGCCTAGACGGACTTCTACGCGTGCGGTGGTGCTCTGAACAAGTGAGAGGCCTGGCAATGGCTGGGCCCCTCACTCCTGTGTTGGCCCGCCGTCAGGGCGGGCCTTTTTTTAAAACCAGCGGAGGCGCGCGCAATGATGCAGAAACTGATGATGGGGGGCGGCAATGTCCAGGACGACTGGCCCGAGCTTGAGCAAGAGCAGCGCAATGATAAAGTCGATGACCCGGACACTGATCCCGGTCTGACCGATGAAGACCAGGATCGGCCAGGCGTGCCTGCCAGCGATCCCGAGGCGGGTGCGTGATCGGTTGATGATGCAGGCTGCGCAATCAGGCGGTGGTGGCAGGGTCTTCCAGGGACTGCCCAGGCTTGCTGCCTGATAGGCGCCAGGTCACGTCCGTGACGCCGTAGCGTTCGGCCATGGGCCGGCTGACCTTGCGGATTTTCTCGCGCCCGAATTTCGGAATGATGCCAATGCCTGCATCGCAGCTCGCCCAGTGCCAGGCTTCGGCGTTATCCAGGCGTTCAAGACGAATGATGAAGGTGCGGGGCTCGCCATGGAGCCGATAATCGATGATGTACAACTGGGGACTAGGCATCGCTGCACCCTCCTCTTTTGCGTGGATGACCCTGCGATGGAGTGCAGCTCGGCGATAAAGATTCAATCGAATATGCGTCATTGCTCCCAAGGGGTGCCTGGCACAGCCTTTGGCAGGCACCCAGGATGAGTTCAGCCACGCGCTTCGTTCGTTGCACTACGCCCGCCGCCGTGGCTGTTCTGACCACCCTTACGGCCAGCCTGCGAAGCGCGCTCACGGTCATTGGCGAAGTTTCCACCTGAAACCTGACCCCCTTTCTGCCCAGCACGGGAGGCCTTTTCGCGGTCATTGGCGAAATTGCCCGGGTTGGTTTCCTTGGTGCCGCCACGTTGACCGGTCGATTTTTGATCACGAGCCATATCGTTTCTCCTTGCGGTTCTGGAAGTGCGCATGGCACGAGGCCGCGCCCTTCATCAGAACCCGTGCGATGACAGGCTACTCAGTCCCAAGGCATGGATTGCAGATCGGTGGCGCGAATTGATTCTCTGGCCGAACACTTGCGGGCCAGCCATTAGCGCCTCGTAAAGGCGCTCGCGAATATCCTCGCGCGTTGCCTATAATGTCGCTCCTCCTGCCCCGCGACATGTCGATGGGCTGTCCGTCAGGTCTGTACAGGGCACCGCCATGAAGTCGACCGTTAACCAGCCCGCCGCGCCCCATCCTTCGAACCTGAGTCCTAGTCATCTCAATTTCCCGGTGGTGGGTATTGGTGCTTCTGCAGGGGGGATCGAAGCCATCTGTACCCTGTTCAGGCAGATGCCTGCCGACTCTGGCATGGCATTCGTCATCGTGCTGCACTTGTCTCCAGACCATCAGAGTGTCGCTGATCGAATCATTCAGGAGACCACCGGCATGCCGGTGAGCCAGGTAACGGCGCCGGTACCGATTGAACGCAACCATGTATACGTGATCTCCCCTGCCAATCGGCTGTCGACCAATGACGGCTATCTGCGTGTGGCACCCGCCAACAGGCGACGCGGTGACCATGTGGCGATCGACCTGTTTTTCCGTGACTTGGCCGACGTACACAAGGACCATGCCTTTTGCGTGGTACTGTCCGGCACCGGCGCAGACGGCGCCGTAGGGTTGGCGCGCGTCAAGGAGCAAGGCGGCGTCACTTTGGTGCAAAGCCCGGATGATGCCCAGTATGACAGCATGCCCAGGGCGGCCATCGAAACCGGGCTGGTCGACGTCGTGCTCCCGGCGGCAGAGCTTGCCCAAAAGCTGATGGAGCTGTGGCATAACGCACGGCAGGTCAACCTCCCACGCATCGAGGATGACAGCCTGCCGCCTGCGCTGGGTACCCGGGCGGGCGACCCGGAGTCATGCGAACCTTTGCTGGAAGAGATCCTGCTGCAACTGCGTAGTGCTACCGGGCATGACTTCCAGCACTACAAGCGCGCCACCGTGCTACGACGGATTGAGCGGCGCCTGCATGTCACGGGGCAGGCCGACCTGCGGGCTTACCTGCACTACCTCGAAAACCACAAGGAGGAATCCGCCGACTTACTAGCGGACATGCTCATAGGCGTCACCAATTTTTTCCGCGACCGTGAAGCGTTCGAAGCCTTGGAACGAATTGTCATGCCCCAACTGGTGGGCGAGCCGGACTCGGCTGACAACCCGGCAGAGATTCGCATCTGGTCCGCCGGCTGCTCGACAGGAGAGGAGTCCTACAGCCTGGCCATGCTGACATGCGAGCAGTTGGCTGTGGACCAACGTGCCAATAACGTACAGGTGTTCGCCACCGATCTTGACGAGCGCGCCATTGGCCATGCCCGCACGGGTTTGTATCCAGAGTCCATCATCACCGACGTGCCGCCATCGCGGCTGCGCCAGTTCTTCGTCAAGGAAGACCAGCATTATCGGGTACGCAAGGAAATACGCGAGAAAGTGCTTTTCGCGCGGCATAACCTGCTATCCGATCCGCCCTTCTCGCAATTGGGCTTGATCGTCTGTCGCAATCTGCTGATTTACCTGGACCGCGAAATCCAGCGTGACATCCTGCGCATGTTCCATTTCGCCCTGCGCCCGGGTGGGTACCTGTTCCTGGGCTCGTCTGAATCGGCAGAGCTGGCTGGCGAGCTGTTTGCAGTGGTGGACAAGCGTAATCGCATCTACCGGGCGCGCGAGGTCGCCGGTGCCGGCACGCGTCCGGGGCGTCAGCTGCAAGGGGGTGATCTAGGCGCTCTGAAGCAGCCGGCCACCGCCAAAAGCAGAGCCCAGCGCAAGCCCTCCTATGCAGAGGTGCACCACCGCGCACTGGCGCGCCGAACCCCGCCGAGCCTGATCATCGACGGTGAGGGTACCATCCTTCATCTGAGTGAAGGGGTCGGGCGCTTCATGCAACTGGGCAGCGGTGAATTGAGCCGTAACTTGCTCAACCTGGTACTGCCCAGCCTGCGACTGGCGCTTCGCAGCACCCTGTTCCAGGCGCGCCAGGGCACCCATGCGGTCACCTCTCGCCCTGTGGACCTGGGCGAGGATGACCAGCGCTGCCAGGTAGAGATTACGGTGCAACCGCATAAGGATGAGCAGACAGCCGGCGAATACCTGCTGGTAGTGTTCGAAGAGCGCGCGCCCGATCCGTCATTGCCCTTGGTCGGTGCCATTCGCCAGACCGACAGCATGGTGCTGAACAACCTGGAGCGAGAGTTGCAGCGCACGCGCTTGCAATTGCAGGAGACCATCGAGCAGTCGGAGATCTCCAGTGAAGAGCTCACCGCCTCCAATGAAGAGATGCAGACCATCAACGAAGAGCTTCGCTCGGCCAGCGAAGAACTTGAAACCAGCAAGGAAGAGCTGCAGTCGATCAACGAAGAACTGTTGACCGTCAACTACGAGCTCAAGAACAAGGTCGAGGAGACCGACAAGGTCAATGACTACCTGCGCAACTTGATTGCCAGCACTGACATCGCCGCCGTGTTCGTCGACCGCAACCTGCACATTCGCTGGTTCACCCCGCGTGCGACCGACCTGTTCAACATGCTGCCGGTGGACACAGGCCGCTCTCTGCTCGACATCACTCATCGCTTGGATTACCCCGCTCTGGCAGATGATGCGCGTGCCGTGGTCAATGGCGAGCACATCATCGAGCGCGAAATCGGAGGCCAGGCCTACCACTGGTATCTGGCCAGGTTGCTGCCCTATCGCTCAAGCGAACAGAAGATCGACGGGGCCGTGCTTACCTTTATCGACATCAGCAAGAGCCGCGCGGCCGAGGAGCGTCTGCGACTTGGCGAGGAACGCATGCGAGTAGTCGCTGAAAGTACCCACGAATTCGCCATCATCCTGTTGGATGAGCAGGGCTTGATCACTGATTGGAACACAGGCGCCACATTGATCTTCGGCCATGAAAAGGCCGATGTGGTGGGCCGGCATTACCAGCTCATCTTTACCGAGGAAGATCGCCAGCACGGCATTCCCGAGCAGGAGTTGCAAAGGGCGCGCACCAACGGCCGTAGCCAGGATGAGCGCTGGCACATGCGCAATGACGATAGCCGCTTCTATGCCAGCGGTGAGATCTCGCGCTTGAAAGGCAATTCATTGCGTGGTTTCGTGAAGATCGCTCGTGACTTGACCGGGCACAAGCGCCTGCACGATGAACAGAGCAAGCAATTGGCCGAGTCGCAAAGCAGCAGCCACATGAAGGATGAGTTTTTTGCCATCATGTCCCACGAGCTCAAACACCCGCTCAACCTGATCCAGCTCAACGCCGAGATCCTGCGTCGCCTGCCTTCGATCGCCCACATCGCCGCTGCGAGCAAGGCGGTAGCCACCATCCGCGAGGCGGTCGCCAGCCAGGCGCGCATCATCGACGATCTCCTGGACGTGGCCCGTATCCGTACCGGCAAGCTCAAGCTCAAGACCGAAGCAGTAGACGTGGCTGCCATCGTCGAGGGTATCCATGGGGTTGTCGTCAGCGAGCAGCCTGACTCGGCAGTGGTGCTGGAGCTGCCTGCTGACCGTCTACCGCTGTTCATCGACGGGGATAGCACACGCTTGGAGCAAGTGATCTGGAACCTGCTCAACAACGCCCTGAAGTTCAGCCCGCCCGGTAGCGCCATTCGGTTGTCGCTCAGCCACGATGACACGCAGGTGTCGCTCAGCGTGATAGACCAGGGCATCGGCCTCACGGCAGACAGCCTGGAGCACATTTTCGATCTGTTCAGCCAGGCAGCGTCGCCGCTCGGGCACGCGGCTCGAGAGGGTCTGGGAATAGGGTTGTCGCTGGTCCGTCAGTTAGTGGAGGCCCATGGCGGAAGCGTAAGCGCGTACTCCGCAGGCCTCGGTCAAGGCTGTACGTTCACCGTCACTCTGCCCTTGTCCCAGAGTGGTAGAGGTGAGCAGCTTGCCTGCCAGCAACCTGAACGCATGGGTCGCCTTGATGGCTTGCACGTGCTGCTGGTGGACGACTCGCCCGAAGTGCTCGACGTCATGCAACAGCTTCTGGAAATGGAATGTGCGCAGGTAAGCGCGTTCGCTGACCCGCGCCAGGCGCTCGAGGTCGCCAGGGACACGAAGTACGACGTCATTCTGTCGGACATCGGCATGCCAGTCATGGACGGCCATGCACTGATAAAGGCCCTGCGAAACATGAAGCACCTGCAGCACACGCCGGCCATCGCCCTGACTGGCTATGGGGCGAGCGCCGATCAGCACCGGTCGAAGCAATCAGGCTTTGATCGCCACCTGAACAAGCCCGTCGGCTATGACGAATTGGTAGAGGCCATCGAAAGCCTGCACGATTCGGTTCTATACTGACCGTTCGTCGGTGAATTGTTACAGTTTTATGACTTTTTTACGGTTCTCGGCGACTAATTCCTCATAGGAATGTGATTCGCCGGAGTACCCATGAAATCTGCCAAGCCCCGCGCAACCATTATCTGTCGGCATGGCAAACACGCTCATAAATGGCTATGGGTTCGCAAGCAAAACGCCCCTTGGACGCTGCCAGGTGGCAAAGTTGAGCCTGGTGAGACGCCGCTTGAGGCGGCCCAGCGTGAATTGCTAGAGGAGACAGGTCTGCAGGCCCACAATTTCACGCTGCTGATGCGCCACGAGACGCCCCAGCGCATGCACTATGTCTTCGAGGCCGAGTTTGATGAAGCGCCCCAGCCTTGCGCCTTGCATGAGATCGCTGACTTTCAGTTCGCGCATTTCGAAAACGTCAGCACGCTCAAGCAAGACATCAGGAAGTTGATTCGCTCGTTGCTCGAGTGTGACGCGGCTACTGCGGCGTCTGTTCGCTGACGCCCTCCTCGACTGGCTGCTATCTGGAGTACAGGCGTGCCGCTTTAGGCGTGCACGCTCCATTGACAGTCGCCCGCCTCAATCGGCAAATCGTCGATCGCATGAATCATCCCGCTGTCCAGAGCTTCTTGTGGGCCAAGGATCCGTGGGGCCGCCATCAGGTAGCGGGGCACGTCAAGCGCCTGCGCCGCGCCTTCCGTGCGCTGAGCCACAATCTGGGCGTACAGGCGCAAGTCATAATCCAAGCTCATTGCATATTCGGCCATCCGAGAGTGGTCGATGGAACCGTGTAGCGTCCAGTGGAAGGGATGGAACAGGAACTTGCTGTACGTGCACGCGGTGCGGCGCTCGCCGGCCAGAAACAGGATGTTGCCCATCGACTCCACCGTGCCAAGGTTATGCGTGTGCACAGTGACAGGCAAAGTCCGCAGGTAGTTGTATAAGGTAAACCCGTAGCTGCACTCGCCGCCCATGGTGGCGACATTCAGTTGCACCACCTCGGCCCCCTGGTTCACAGCCTTGGTACAGGTGTTGATCAGGTTGCCGCAGGTAGAAGAATTGATAGGGCCGGTGAAATGGATGATGTGTCTGGCCATGCGCACCTCCAAGAAGTGTCGATACAGAGCGTCGGTCACCACCCTGCCTGTCTAAAAATGGAATCGAGCTCATCTGCAAAGTTCAATTCCACCCCCGGCCACCGCCATTGATCAACTGCGCCTGAACCCTCCTGCCACTGCGCTGGTCGCAATGGTGAATGGAATGGAGATGCGATAGGAGGCAGCGTGAGCGAGGTACGCATTGGCATTTCAGGATGGCGATACGGCCCTTGGCGCAGGGATTTCTATCCCAAGGGCCTGCGCCAGGATGACGAACTGGCCTTCGCATCGAGGGCGGTCACGACCATCGAGATCAATGGCTCGTTCTACAGCCTGCAAACGCCCGAACGCTATCAAGCCTGGCATGACGCCACACCCGATGACTTCGTCTTCGCCGTCAAGGCACCGCGATACATCACCCACATCCGCAGACTCAAGGACATCGATACGCCATTGGCCAATTTCTTCGCTTCCGGGCCGCTTCTTCTGGGCAACAAGCTCGGCCCTTTCTTATGGCAGTTCCCTGCCAACATGCGCTTCGACGCTGAGCGATTCGGTGCATTTCTGCAGTTGCTACCGCGTGACCGAGCCGCTGCCAAACGTAGCGCCAATGGCTGCGAGCAACGCCTGCAAGGTAACGGCGGTACGCAGATAAGCGGGAATGCACCCCTACGCCATGCGGTGGAAATACGCCACGAAAGCTTCCTGTGCGATCGCTTCGTGGAACTGCTGCGCCAGCACAACGTTGCCTTGGTGGTGGCCGACAGCGCGGGTAAGTGGCCTTACGTCGAAGACGTCACCGCAGACTTCATGTATATGCGCCTGCATGGCGATGTCGAACTCTATAGCAGCGGGTATACCGTCAGCGCGCTTCGCCGCTGGAAGAAACGTATCGAACAGTGGACTGAGGGAAGCCAGCCCGACGACGCACATCTGATCGTACAAGGGCCGCCACCCCGGTGCCCAACGCGTGACGTGTACTGCTATTTCGATAACGATCAGAAAGTCCATGCCCCTTACGACGCGCGCCGACTGCTGGAAAAGATGCACTTGGACCACGAATTGATGACCGAGCCGGGCGCCGAGCCGGAGGTTAAGCTGTGAACCCTACACTCCCCGCGCCAAACTGCATCATCGACAAAATCACCGCCGTGCACCGCCTGAACGTGCTGACGCTCAACGTGCACAAAGGCTTCACCTTCTTCAACCGCCGCTTCATCCTCCCAGAGCTGCGCGATGCGGTACGTGCCACAGACGCCGACCTGGTGTTTCTCCAGGAAGTGCATGGCAGCCATCAGCAGCATGCGATCAGCCATCCCGCCTGGCCGGAGGCGCCCCAGTACGAGTTTCTGGCAGACAGCATGTGGCCGCAATTCGCCTATGGGCGCAACGCCGTCTACCCCCATGGCGATCACGGCAACGCCTTGCTCTCCAAATTCCCAATCGTACGTTCAGAGAACCTCGACGTATCGGTCGAGGGAAACGAACAGCGAGGTCTGCTGCACTGTCAACTGGAGGTGCCGGGCCATGACGAGGTGCATGCAATCTGTGTACACCTGGGGCTACGGGAGGCACACCGCCAGAAACAGGTGAGTTTGCTGTTCGAGTTGCTCGACCGCCTGCCTGCCAAGGCGCCCGTGATCATCGCCGGGGATTTCAATGACTGGCGCTTGAAGGCCGATGCCGTGTTGTCAGAGCGCCTGATTGAGGCATTTGGCGAGCGTTTCGGCTCGCCGGCCCGCAGTTTTCCCGCGCGCCTGCCGCTGCTTCGGCTCGACCGGATCTACGTGCGCAATGCCATGCCCCATGCTGCAAAGGTTTTATCCAACTATCCGTGGTCGCACCTGTCCGACCACGCCCCCTTGGCTGCGGAGATCAACGTGTGAAAAGACCTTGGGTCGATGGCAACAGCGTCGAGCTGTTGATCAATGGTGAGGCGTTCTACCCGCGAGTCTTCGAGGCCATGGGCCAGGCGCGCGATGAAATTCTCCTTGAGACATTCATCATCTACGAGGACAAGGTTGGCCATCAGTTGCAGCGTGCCCTGATCGAGGCAGCGCAACGCGGGGTTCGTGTCGAAGTGGTTGCCGATGGGTATGGCACCGCTGACCTGTCAGCTGAATTCATCGGAGCGATGACCGAAGCGGGGGTGAGGTTTCACTTGTTCGATCCCCAGCCTCGTCTGGCTGGCCTGCGCACCAACCTGTTCCGCCGCCTGCATCGCAAAATCGTCGTGATCGACGGGGAGCGTGCGTTCATTGGCGGCATCAACTATAGCGCCGATCATCTCGGCGACTATGGGCCGATGGCCAAGCAGGACTACGCCGTGGAGGTCACCGGTCCAGTGGTCGCCCAGGTGCATGCCGTGAGCCGTCGACTGATGTCGCCGGTGCTGGAGCCCCCAAGCGAGGTGCGCCCGGTTACCGACCCCACTGGCGACATCACCGCCGTGATGGTAGAGCGGGACAACGGCCAACGCAGCACAGCGATCGAAGCGTATTACCTCGAAGCCCTGCGTGGCGCTCGTAAGCGCATAGTGGTAGCCAATGCCTATTTTTTCCCAGGCTATCGCCTATTGCGCGAACTGCGTAACGCCGCGCGTCGAGGGGTTGAAGTGACCCTCATCATGCAAGGTGAGCCGGACATGTGGTGGGTGCGTACGCTGGCTCGCCTGCTCTATAACTACCTGCTTCGCGATGGGGTGCGGATCCATGAGTATTGCCGACGCCCCCTGCACGGCAAAGTCGCGCTGGTGGACGACGAATGGTCCACGGTCGGCTCGAGCAACCTCGACCCGCTGAGCCTGTCGTTCAACCTTGAAGCCAACCTGTTCATCCGCAGCCGCGCCTTCAACCAACAGCTCCACGACCATTTGCAGTCGCTGGCCAGCGAACAGTGCAAGACGGTCACCCTTGAGCGAATGATCCGCGGCTACTGGTGGCGGGCGCCGCTGATCTTCTTGAGCTTCCATGTCATACGTCATTTCCCGCGCATTGCCGGCTGGCTACCTGCGCATCGCAAGCGTCTGAAGACGCCCGGGCAAGCGGTGGAGACCCAAGGCAACCTGCACGAGGGCAACACCTGATGGAACGAAAACGTTGGCAAGTGTGGGCCAAGCGTCTGTTCACGGTCCTGTTCCTGATCCTGATCCCGGCGTTGTTGTTCACGCTGGCGCGCAACCTGGACTGGAACGAGGTACGTGAATCGCTGTTGGCCTACAAGCCCGGCACATTGGCTGTCGGGTTGGTCATGGCACTGATGAGCTTCCTGATCTTCGCCAGCTATGACCTGTTGGCTCGTGCCTATACCGGTCACAAGCTGCCGGTGCGGCAAGTGCTGCCGATCGCTTTCGTGTGCTACGCCTTCAACCTCAATTTCACCACTTGGGTAGGCGGGGTCGCGTTGCGCTATCGGTTATATGGCAGGCTCGGGCTCGATACCCCCACCATCACACGCATCCTGACCTTGGGGCTATTGACCAATTGGATGGGCTACATGCTGCTGGCAGGCGGCGTGTTTGCAATGCGCCTGGTTGAGTTGCCGGCAAACTGGGCCGTCGGCACCACCGGGCTGCAGCTGATTGGCTTTGCGTTGCTGGCCATCTCGATCGGCTACCTGCTAGCCTGCGGTTTTGCCAAAAAACGCACTTGGCGCTGGCGCGAACATGAACTGACGTTACCCTCGCTGCGCCTTGCGCTATGCCAGGTGGCCTTGGGTGCCAGCAACTGGGCAATGATGGCGCTGCTGATCTTCTGGCTGCTGCCAGATCAGGCATTCTATCCCTCCATTCTGGGGGTGCTGTTGATCAGCTGCGTGGCCGGTGTAGTGGCCCACATACCGGCAGGGCTCGGGGTGCTGGAGACGGTATTCCTAGGCTTGCTCCAAGGACAGATTCCACAAGGCAGCCTGGTTGCAGCCCTATTGGCCTATCGAACCTTGTACTACCTGATACCGCTGGTGTTGGCGGTCATCACCTACCTCGTGCTGGAGAAGCGCGCCAAGGCCATGCGCCGGCAAGACTCGGCAGCACCAACATGATTGACAGGTAAGTAGAGCAGGGATAGCGCAGATCCCGACTTAGCTCAGCTCCTTGGAGCGGTCTTGCCGGGGCGCCGGCGAGGCCGCGCCCACACACGGAAATTCGCTAGCTATCACAAACAATGCAAAGCAGGTTGAACAGGCCGGGTCTGCCCGAGCAGACCCGGCTCAATATCCCTCACGGCGAAATAGGATCGCTCGCAGGGAAAGTCTCATCCAGTGCATTGTCCACACTGGTTTCCTTCTTTTGCTCGACCTTGCCACAGGTACAGTCTGGCATGCGGCATGGCTCGCCGTTGCGGTGTCCGGTTGCACACGCTTCGCAACAGTAGGCCTTGCCATTCTGCGGCAAGGTGCTCACCGTGCAGGAACACTCGGTACAAGCGCAGCGTAATTCGCTCATGATCAGCTCCTTTCGTCTTCTTCAATTGCATCATCAGTCCACGGTTTCCCGTCAAGCGGGTTGGTGCGGGCCAGTTCTGCTTCGTCAAGGCCACGGCCGCCGCCGATTTCCATCGCGTCTACTTCGGTCAGGGCCTGATCGGCAGGGCCGCCATATCCAGGCTCATGAGGATCTCGGGCGCCGGTCTCATCCAGCAGCGTGTCCGGGCTCAGGTCGTCATCGGTGACGCCGTCCTCATGCAGGCTGTCGGTCAGTGCCTCGCCGCCGGTCAAGCCGCTCTGGCGCACCCGTTCTTCCGGAAACTCCTGCTCCACTTCACTTTCTGGCCGCTCATCACCTACCCGTCCCTGACGGTCATCAAGGCGATCACTGAAGTTCAGCTCATGCACGCTGCCCATTCGATCCTCGATGTCATCAATCTCGGTCGGGGTATAGGCTTTGGGTTCATCGGGTCTGGACATTACGCCTCTCCATCAGTTGGCTTACCCAAAGTCGACTGCTCTGCACCCAGGAAGATTCAGAGTTTTACGCGGCTACCGGCGGTTTTTTGAACTCCAGCGCTGTTCGCCACCTCCCAAGACCAAGACAGCGCAGGTTCTGGAGTTCCCATGGCCAAGCCCCTCGAGGAATACGCGCGCAAGCGCGATTTCAACGCCACGCCTGAGCCGAGCGGCAAATCCGGCCGCACCAAAGCGGCCCACGCCTTACAGTTCTGCATTCAGAAGCATGACGCCAGCCATCTTCACTATGATTTCCGGCTGGAACTCGACGGCACGCTTAAAAGTTGGGCGATTCCAAAAGGCCCTTCCTTGGATCCGAAAGTCAAACGCCTGGCCGTGCATGTCGAAGACCATCCGCTCGATTACGCCACGTTCGAAGGCCATATTCCGGAAGGTCACTACGGTGGCGGCGATGTCATCGTCTGGGACCGTGGCGTCTGGGAACCGGACGGTGATCCGCGTGAGGGGTACGAGAAAGGAAAGCTGCGCTTTCGTCTGCAAGGCGAGAAGCTCGCTGGCATGTGGAACCTGTTCCGAACACGGCTGGCAGGCAAGAAAGAGCAGTGGATGCTGGTCAAGTCAAACGACAGCCAGGCCCGCAGTGAGGCGCAGTACAGTATCGTCGAGGAACAGCCCGACAGCGTGCTGAGCGACCGGACATTGACCCCCAAGCCTTCTGCGAAGACGGCCAAACAGGCTAAAAGTAAGCCTGCCCCGGCCAAGCAGGCCGCCAAGTCCAAGTCCAAGTCCGGTAAACTACCAGACCACCTACAGCCGCAGTTAGCCACGTTGGTCGATTCACCGCCTTCCGGGGAGTGGCGGTATGAGGTGAAGTACGACGGATATCGCATCCTTGCGCGCATTGAGGGCGATGATGTACGGCTCTACACCCGCAATGGTCATGACTGGAGCGCCAAAATGCCCGGCCAGGTCGCTGCGCTACGCGCATTAGGTGTGGACTCTGCGTGGCTCGATGGCGAGATGGTCGTCAATGACGATCAAGGGGTTGCAGATTTCCAGGTCCTGCAGAATGCATTCGATACCGCTCATGATGAACAAATAACCTATTACGTCTTCGACCTGCTGTTCCTGGGCGGCCAGGATCTACGCGCCCTTCCCTTGCAGCAGCGACGCGACGCGTTGAAGCGTTTGCTCGAGCACAACACTGCGGACAACCTCAACTACTCCGCAGACTTCGACGAGCCGGTCGAAGCGTTGCTTGAAAGCGCCTGTACGCTGGGCCTTGAAGGCCTGATAGGTAAGCGCGCCGACAGCAGCTACACAGGCAAGCGCAGCGCCGACTGGATCAAACTCAAGTGCAAGCGGCGGCAAGAGTTCGTGGTAGTGGGCTATACCGACCCCAAGGGGAGCCGCAATGGGTTTGGCGCCTTGCTGTTGGCTCTGCACGAGGGCGACGGGGGCACGCTGCGTTACGCCGGCAAGGTCGGCACCGGCTTCAGTACCACCACGCTGGATAAACTGCACGCACGACTCGAACCCCTGCAGACCGCCAGCCCCCCTGTGGCCAACCCTCCCACTGGAGCCGAGGCCCGCGGTGTACATTGGCTCAAGCCCACCTTGCTGGCCGAGATCGCTTTTGCCCAGATGACGCGTGACGGTGTAGTACGCCACGCGGTATTTCACGGCTTGCGCGACGACAAGCCGGCCACTGCTATCGACCTGGAGCGCGCGATGCCGAGCAAGACCGTCCATAAGCGCAAGGCGGCCAAGGACGCCGAGACGCTGGGCGACCTGCGCCTGACCCACCCTGATCGCGTGATCGATCCCACCTCAGGCATGACCAAGCGCGACGTCGTCGAATACTACGCCCAGGTCAGCCAATGGATCTTGCCGCACCTCAAGCACCGGCCGGTTGCGCTCGTACGCGCGCCAGACGGCCTCGCCGGGGAACTGTTTTTCCAGAAGAACGCTGGTCAGCTGCACATTCCAAACGTGCGTACATACGACAAAGAGCAGGCCGGCCAAGCCGCCATGGTGATCAACCGCCCCGACACCTTGCTGGGCGCTGTGCAGATGAACATGCTCGAACTGCACACCTGGAACGCCACGGACACACACTTCGACCGGCCAGATCGTTTCGTGCTCGACCTGGATCCAGACCCGGCCCTGCCCTGGAAAGCGATGCTGGAGGCCACGCAGCTGACCTTGACCCTGCTGGACGAACTGGGTCTGAAGGTGTTCATCAAGACCAGCGGGGGCAAAGGTATCCACCTTGTTGTCCCGCTGACGAGAAAAGCGAGCTGGGACGACGTCAAGGATTTCAGTCACGCCATCGTCACCTACCTGGCAAAACTGTTCCCTGATCGGCTCACCGCGGTGTCCGGCCCCAAGAACCGTGTGGGCCGTATCTTCATCGACTACCTGCGCAATGGCAAAGGCGCCACCACGGTGTGTGCCTATTCGCTGCGTGCTCGCGAGGGCTTGCCGGTTTCAGTCCCCGTCTGGCGTGAAGAGCTGGCGCAGCTCAAGGGGGCCAACCAGTGGACCATCGCCACCGTTGGCGAGCGACTGGCCGATGCCCAGGACCCTTGGGCCGACATGAGCAAGACCCGTCAATCCATCACGGCGCGGATGCGCAAACAACTTGGCCTCACGTGATGGCCGACGTCTACCGCTACAGGGAGTTTCGCGCATGAGCATGCCTCAGGACCACGACCTCACCCCGTTGGACCGCTTGTTGCGCACGTACGAGGAGCGGCTGCAGCCCCTCAATGTCGATACCCAGTCACTCGAGTTGATGAAAACCTTGCGGTCCCAGTGCCTGGACGTCCTACCGCGCCCGGGTCACGGCAGGACGCTGGAGCGCTGGCAGACGTTGTCGCGCTTGGCCGGCTGTGACCTGGCTTTGGCCAAGCTCTATGAGGGCCACACTGACGCTTTGGCGATTCTGGCCGAATGTGGCGCTGGCCATCTTGTAGGCGATGGGATCTGGGGTGTGTGGGCCGCAGAGCCGCCGGATGCTCGCGCCGTCGTTGCATCCAGAGACGGAGATTGCGTTCGCCTTGCCGGGAAGAAGGCGTGGTGTTCGGGCGCCTTGCAAATCGACCAGGCCTTGATCACCGCCTGGGACGAGTCGGGTCAACCGCAGCTGGTTGCCATCCGCTTGGCCGACCCAACCCTGGGTCTGAATATCGAGCACTGGCAGGCCGTAGGCATGGCAAGCACCGCCAGCGTCGAGGTCGAATTCAACGACACGCCGGGTATGGTGGTCGGTACGGCGGGCGAGTATTTATCAAGGCCTGGCTTCTGGCACGGCGGCGCGGGCATCGCCGCCTGTTGGTATGGGGCGGCCGAAGCGCTGGCCGACTACCTGCGCGAGCATTGCCGCAAGCCCAAACCGGACCCCCACGCCGATGCGCACCTGGGCGCCGTGGATGCCGCCCTGTGCGGCGCTCGGGCGGCATTACGTGAATGTGCCGCCTGGATCGATCGCAATCCACGCGCCGATGCCAGTCTCATCGTGCAGCGCGTGCGCGCCCACGTCGAACACGCCGTGGAGCACGTCATGCGACATGTAGGCCGCGCGTTGGGCGCAACACCGTTTTGCCGTAATGCACACTTTGCGCGGTTGAGCGCTGACCTGCCAGTGTTCATTCGTCAGAGTCACGCCGAACGAGACCTTGCAGCACTCGGCGCGCAGATCGCACAGCTTTCTTCCGGAGCATGGCAGCTATGAGTGAAGACCTGATCCAGTCCAATGACGGCACGCCCTGGTCAGCGTGGCAGCACTCGGCCCACCTGGCCCGGGCCACCTGGGTCTCTGCCCAGCAGCTCTGCCCACCGGGTCGACGCCTGGTACTGATCGCCCCACATCCAGATGACGAGATTCTCATGGCCGGTGGTCTGCTGGCCGATTTTGCAGGGCGCGAAGAGGACCTGGTGCTGATCTCGGCGACCGACGGCGAAGGCAGCCATCCTGGCTCGACTCGCTGGACAGAGCATCGCCTGCGTCGCGACCGGCCGCAAGAAAGCCGCAAGGCCATCGAGCAGCTCGGGCTGGACCCCAAGCGCATCGATTGGCGCCGCCTGCACCTGAAGGACAGTCAACTGGCCAGGGAGGAAGCCTTTCTGGTTAGCCACCTGACTCAGCTGCTGCGCCCGGAAGATGTGCTGATGACAACCTGGCGCGGTGACGGCCACTGCGATCACGAGGCGGTAGGCCGGGCCGGCGCGCAGGCAGCGTTGGCGCGTAAGGCCCAGTTGGTGGAAGTCCCCGTATGGGCATGGCACTGGGGCCAACCCGAGGATCCACGTCTGCCCTGGGAACGTGCGCACCGCTTGCAACTCAATGAGGATCAGGTGGGGCGCAAGCGCAAAGCCATCGCTGCACACGTCAGCCAGTTCGAACCTGACGGTTGTACACCGCCGGTGCTACGCCCCAACTTGCTGGACTGCGTGCTACAGCCCTTCGAACTGGTCTTCTTGTAAAAGGATCTGCCATGAGTATCGATGCCCAATATTTTGCCGACCTGTATGCCGCCAATGAAGACCCTTGGGCTTTTCGTACCCGCTGGTATGAAAAACGCAAGCGCGACCTGGTCATGGCCAGCCTCCCCCGGCAGTGCTACGAGCGTGTGTTCGAGCCGGCCTGCGCCAATGGCGAACTCAGTGTGCTGCTCGCCGAGCGCTGTGCCGAGCTGGTGTGCCAGGACCTCGACCCGAAAGCCGTGGGCCTGGCCACCGATCGCCTGGCCGATATCCGCCACGCACGGGTAGAACGCGCTCGCCTGCCTGCCGACTGGCCGGGCGGGCGTTTCGATCTGATCGTGCTCAGCGAAGTGGGGTATTACCTTGATCCCACCGACTGGTTGCAGGTGATCGAGCAGTCTGTTGCTAGCCTGTCCTATGATGGGGGCCTGTTGGCGTGCCACTGGAAGCATCCCATCGCCGGGTGTCCGCAGGACGGGCGCGAGGTGCATCGGATGCTGTCCAAACACCTGCCGCTATACCCGGTGTTCTGCCACGACGAGGCCGACTTCATCATGGCCTACTGGTCCAACCAACCCAGCGTGGTAGACCTTGACGAGACGTGCGTATGATCGGCGTCGTCATTCCGGCCCACAACGAGGCCCGGCGTCTGGGACGATGCCTGAAGGCCGCCTCGACTGCTGCCCAATACGCTGCGGCGGCAGGTCATCACGTCGCCATTCTGGTGGTTCTGGATCGCTGTACCGACGGCACCGCCGCCGTCGCACAGCGCCACGGAGCACACACCTTCGCGATTGAAGCTGGCAACGTCGGTATGGCCCGGCGCGCGGGTGCCGAATGGATGCTCGCGCGCGGTGCGACCTGGCTCGCCTGCACAGACGCAGACAGCCAGGTCCCTGCCCACTGGCTGACGGCACAGCTCGAATGCGGCGCTGAAGTCGTGTGCGGTACGGTCCATGTGAGCCACTGGCAGCCTTGGCAAACCGCTGCGTTGCGCAAACTCTATCTGAGCCGCTACGAGGCACGTGATGGTCATCGTCATATCCATGGTGCCAATCTCGGCGTGAGCGCACAGGCCTATCAGAGCGTCGACGGGTTCCAGCCTCTGGCGGCCCACGAGGATGTGCGTCTGGTCCGGGACCTGGAAGCGCTGGGGGTACCGATCAGTTGGTCAGCCGGGCACAGTGTGGCTACCAGCAGCCGACGCGAGTGTCGCGCACGCGAAGGGTTTGGCGATTACCTGGCCGGCCTGCAGGAGCAGCTGCAGGCCAAGCACTTGTGACTGCCGTCAGGAAGCCTTGCGCGTGCGTTTGGCGGGCTTCTTCGCGGCAGCAGGTTTCTTTTTGGAAGGCGCAGGGCCTTTGCCGCCGAGGCTGCGCTTGAGCAGCTCGGTGAGGTCGATGATATCTGCGCCCTTCTCGCCGCTGGTGTCCTCGCCTTTTTCCACCGTCTCGATCTTGCCCTTGCTGGCCTTTTCGGCAACCAGTTCCATGATCGTGTCTCGAAACGCGTCATGATACTCGTCCGGTGACCAGGTGCCGGCCATGTCTTCAACCAGACGTTTGGCCATATCCAGCTCTCGTTTGTCCACTTTGGCCTTGGTCACTGTAGTGTCCAGTTCGAGCGTGTCGAGCCCACGCACCTCATCTGGCCAGCGCAACGTGATCATCACCAGGGCCTCGTCCAGGGGCCGGATGAGTGCAAGGTGCTGGCGGGTGTGGAGTACGACTGTCGCCAAGGCCACTTTGCCGGTGGTAGCCAGCGTTTCGCGCAAGAGCGCGTAGACCTTGCCCCCACGCCGGTCAGGGCTCAGATAGTAAGGGGTATCGAAGTGCTGAAGGGGAATGTCCCCCGCATCCACGAACGAAAAGATGTCGATCGTCTGGGTGGCTTCCGGGCGCGCCTTGCGGATCTCCTGTTCACTGATCACCACATAGCGGCCCTTCTCGTACTCCACGCCCTTGACGATGTTTTCCTTGTCAATGTCCTTCCCAGTGACCTTGTTGATGCGCTTGTAGCCCACCGGGTCCATGCTGCGCTTGTCCAGCCAGTCGAAATCAACGCGTTCACTGCTGACGGCGGAATTGAGCGCCACGGGTATGTGTACCAAACCGAAACTGATGGCGCCTTTCCAGATTGCCCTGGCCATTGACATGCTCCCTGAGTGATCTGCTGATACCTCAAGTGACTGCGCTACTTGGGCAAAGGTTTAACCGCAGCGCTGGGTGGCTAACACAGCCATTGGACAGAAACTCAGCCAGGATTGAAGAGCACCCGCTTGAAGGCTTCGGCCGCCAAGTGCACCTGCACGGACCAGTCGCTGGCCGCATCACTCCCGGCATCGTCCGAGATGTATTTCAGACACACGAACGGGATGTTCTCGGAGCGTGCGATGAGCGCCAGCGCGTAGGCCTCCATGTCGACCACGTCATAAGGTGCATCACCGTGGCTGATCTCGAAGTTGTCCCCGGTGCCACAGGTTTCTACGGGTAAACCTGAAATGGCCAGCCCATGCTCGAGCACGACAGGGATGTCGGACAGCGGTGTTTCGTAGCGCGCAAACCCGAGGGGCGTGACGTCCATGTCACGCTGGACGAACCGTGTGCAGCACACCAGGCTGCCCTTACCATGCAGCCGACTGCCTGCCGAACCGAGATTGACGATGAGCCTGGGCCTGCGCGTGGTAACGGCGCGGGTGAGTGCAATCGCCGCGTTGACCTTGCCAATGCCGGTGAAGACCGTATTCATATGCCCGAACAAACCACCCGCCTCTGCCTCCAAGGCGAAGACGAACAGCGTGTCTTCAAGGGCTACACGTGGGAACAGCGGGGTCAGCATCATGGTTACGGTCCTTGGCACAACGGTGATGGATCCCGCTATTCTCATTGAACCGGTGGTGAAATCAAACACCTACGTACGAAGGCCGGACTGCCAAAGAGGCACCCGGCCAGAGCGCCCTTGCAAGCAGCGGTAAATATGAAATGTGTGATGTGATACCGAACCCCGGAGACCGCTGTGCGCCCCATGGGGCACATCTGGATATCGCTCAATCCTGTACCATCACCGATTGCGCGTAACCGTCAGTGCCACAGCCGCAATACGTTCGACTCGCTCATAGCCTGGCTCCAATAATTGCTCGCCGAACACGTCAGGGTCGATCTCTCGATAGACCCAGGAAAATTCAGGGCCGGCCAGTTGCTCGCGAACGCCTTCGAGCAAAGCGTCCTGCCCCTCAACGATGGCAACGCCGGTATAGAGCAACAGTGATCCCCCCACGGTCAGTCGCGCAAGGCTCTGCTCGATGATGCGACGCGACAAGTCAGCCCCAAGCGATCCTCCGCCATGACGATACGTGCGTTCCCCGTCATCAAGCATGTAGGGAGGATTGGCCACGATCAGGTCGAACTGACCCGTCACGTCCTGGAGAATATTGCTGTGTTGAACAGAGACATTACTGACGTCGGCGAGGGCTGTATTGACCGCAGTAAAACGCAATGCATTGGGATTGATGTCCACAGCGGTTACCTGTGCATGCTGCGCAGCCCGGGCGATCACCAATGCGCCCACCCCTGTGCCACAGCCGATGTCCACCGCACGCTCAATGCGCTTGAGGGTCGATTGCAGGTGATCCTGGATCACATGGGCGAAACGATAGCTGTCAGGGCCAAAGAACACCGCATCGCTGGCCTGCGTAGGGTAAGCCGAGTGCACCAGCATCACCCCGTCCAGGGTCGACCAACGGACGGTGCTGGCCAGCAGGTCTCGATGAGTGTTCACTACGCCGGCGGTTTTCATCAGGTCGAGCTCATCGTCCGACAGCATCGAGGCGGCAAACGGCCGACTCCAACCAAACACATCGCGGACGGTGCAGGCCTTCTCGGCGCCTGGCCGGGCGTTGACCAAAGCATGGGTTGCGGGTGTCACGCAGGTAAAATGATAACCATCGGCGCGAAGGCGCTTACCCAACTGGAGTAAGGCCTGGTCTGCGGCTGTCTGAGATGAATCGAGGGGCATCAGTGAGATCCTTCCTGGAGCAGGCCAGTGGCCTGTATGTAAGCCCGGGTCGCGACCAATCCTTCGGGCGTCGCATGTTTGTTGCCGGACATGGCACCGATCAGCGTATCCATGTCGTAGTCCGCAGTGCACGGCCGTCGATTACTCGACGTCTGGTCCTGCAATTGCAGGGATGCCTCCCAGGTACCCGGTAGCACCCGGCGAATGCGCGATTGCGACCCTGCGGCGATCCAGTCGTGCCACAACTGCTTCTCGTAGGCGGTAAATACACCATACATGGGCGCGGTCGGCCCCTCGATCAGTTTCCACCAGCGGCTTTGCTCGGGAGCCTCGCCTCGGCGAATCCAGCCTTGGGCCTGCATGGCTTCAAGAAAGGCCGGCATGGCGCCCGGCTCGGCCAGCCACTGATTAATGGTGCGCTTTTGCAGACGGCAGTGGTCCGAATGCATGAACTGACCGAAATTGCGCTTGTGTTCCAGGGCCTGGAGCAGCTCTGCTTCCAAGTCGAAACGTGCGATGAGCGCAGGGGTGCTGATCCCCAGATCATTGAGCCGGTAGCCCCGACGGACGCGCTCATAAAAACCCGCCACGTCATCGGCCGGGCACAATTGGCGCAGCGCCTGGAGCGACAGATGGGCATGCCCGCTGGCGGCATTGTCGATGGTGACATGCAGCTGGAAGTAAAATCCGTCGATACCCAGCTCTGCCAATTCGTACGTTGTAATCAGCAGATGCAAAGGCGGCTGTTCATAGCCAAGGTTGTAGCCAATCACTTCGGGTAGATAGTCCTGGCCATACTCGCCGAGCGCCAATTGCAAGGATGCCTGCAAGTAGCGACCATCCTCCAGGTCCGGACGCTCCAGGCAGCCGAGCCGGCTCATCAGGCGCTGGTAGATTAATACATGGTTGCAGCGAGGATCACCGCTGCCCAGTTCTTCGAGGTACGTACGGATAAGACCGTGATAGCGTGGATCTTGCCATTCCCGCAAAGCACTGAACAGCCAGGCACCGTCTACAACCTTAGTGGGCTCAACTTGTTGCAGGAACCACAAGGCCTGGGCCCGGTTAGCAAAAAAACGCCGCGGGCCGCCCTGCTTGCGCTGATCCAGATAGGCTTTGTAGCCCTCGGCCACACCGGCAGCGTGTTGCAAACTCCAGGCGTCGAGTTGCGCCGGATCATCTGGCAAGTCGTCAGGCATGTCCTGAGCTTGCTCCAATTGGGCATCAAGCCAGGCCCGGCTGCTGGTGTCATGGCCCTCGAGCAAGGCGTGGTAACGGTCCTTCAGGCTGGGGGCGACAGATGGGGCTTGGACCATCGCGGCGGTCTGGCGGGTCATGACCGTCATGGCATATTCCTCGTGCGCGTATTATTGATTGGCTTTCTGCCCTGTCATCGGCTCAGGGGCTGGCGCAGAACGGGGTGCAGCGTTTTCATCGGGTTTTTGCATCTGCAAGGACGGCTTGCTGGCATCGGAATCCTTGCCGGGGTGATTATTGTCGCGGTCAAAACAACCGCCGACGATGGTCAAGGCGCCCATAAGTGTGATCAGTGGGAATGTGCGCATGGGCGGCTCCTTGCTCGAGTAAACGCAGTGCCAGGCGGGCCTGGCACTGCAAGGCTTCACTTATGACTTGCCGCCTCTGCGGCCCGACTCGCTGGAGTGGCCAGCGTTTGCTTGGCCCCCCTTCTTGCCGGCTTCGGAAGCCTTCTCGCGGTCATTGGCGAAGTTGCCCGAATTTTTGCTACCGCCTTGGCTGCCCTGCTGGTTACCGCTACGGCTATTGTCTTTAGTGGCCATGATCTGAAACCTCTTATGACTTCGGAATGCACGGCGCCAATGCCGTACATGAATTGGGAGTCCGGACGTCCGCCAGGATTCGCATTATCGAGAAGGCTTCGGACAAACGGCGTTAAACAAGGGTATGCCCAATAGTTCGCGTCCCCGTCACCGGCCTGGCGTTTTGTCCCGTCGGCCCTGCTGGCCACCTAGCCAATGACCGGTTGCGGCCCAGCTAACGGCGAGTGTCGCCCCGATCAACATGGCCACTTGTGGATGGTCCCCGATAAGGTCCAGGCCCCGCTTTATCCAACCGCTGACCGCGTCACCGCCTCGATACACCACGGTGTCGATGAAGTTCTTGGCCTTGTATTTGTCTTCGGCGCTGACCACCGTGAACAGCATCTCGCGTCCTGGCCGTACCAGGGCGTACTCGCCGGCACGCCGTACGACCATCACGATGACGAACAAAACGAAGACAGGTGACAAGGCCAAACATACGAACCCAGCGGCCATGGCCAGGGGCACTGCCACCAGCAATACCCTCACACCCAGGCGTCGGGCGAGTCGACCGGTGAGAAACAGCTGCGTCAGAATAGCCAGTGCCTGAACGATTGCATCTATGGCGCCGAACACCTGCGTCTGGCGAGTGCGGTCGGTAAAGGTTTCACTGACGATGCGGGCCTGTTCGAAATAGAGGAATGTACTGACACTGGCCAGCAGCACGACGAACACGGCGATCCCGAGCAAATACGGCGTACGCATCACCGCCGCTGCGCCTGAAAACGGATTGCCACCCAGCGCGCGGCCTTCATGGGGGGCTTCGCGGGTCGGTAGAGGGTTAGTCGTACGCCAATGCTGCAACACCCAGGCGGCCAGTACGCTGCCCAGCAGCAGTATCGCCGCGAGCGTCAACAAACCGGAGTGTCCAAGAGGCGCCACCAGCAGTGTGCCGAGCAGCGGCCCGCTCAGCCCGCCCAGGCTTGCTCCTGCTGCCATTACACCGAACAGGCGCTTGCCTTGCTCGGTGCTGAACAAGTCGGCAAGCACACTCCAGGCCAGTGAGATACTCAGTAGATTGAATACCGACAACCAGATATAAAACGCTCGTGCCACCCAAGGCCCGTCGGGGTGGCGTGCCAGCAACGCGGCAAAGGCGAGCAAGTTGCAGATGAAGAAGCCATAGGTCCAAGGCAGTATGTACCGGCGTCGTACACGGGAGGCCAGCCAGCCAAACACAGGCAGGCATACCACAGTGGCGATGAAGGTACCGGTGAACAGCCATTGCAGGTTTTCGACACCACCGGCAACGCCCATGGTTTCACGTACGGGCCGCAGCATGAAATAACCCGTGAACAGCATGAAGAACAGCAGGCTGCCTGCCAGAACGGCTGGCGCCTCCCCGGGCCGCATGTCCAGCATCCGCTGCAGGCGCTGCCGCCACGTCACCATGATGTCAGGAGAACTGCTCGATGAGCGCTTGCTGCTGCGCTTGGGTCAGCAACGGGCCCTGCCCTGCTTTGAGCTGGTCCAGTTGACGGTCCAGTCGGCCAGTAGCCGGTATGACGGCGGTGACCGCCGGGTGGCTGAGGGCGAACTTCAGGAACAGCTGTGCCCAGCTACCGATGCCCTGCTCCTGTGCCCATTCTGGAAGCGCGCGGTCCTTGACCGTGGCGAACAGACGACCGTCATCGAAGGCGCGGTTGATCAGCACCGCCACACCCTTGTCACGGCACAGGGGAAGAAGCTCACGCGCAGCGCCGGGGGCATTGACCGCGTAGTTGATCTGGATGAAGTCCAGGGCCTGGCTGCGCACGATTGCGGCCACTTCATCGTGCCCAGCGTTCAGATAGTGGGTAATGCCCACATACCGCGTCTTGCCCTGTTGCTTGAGTTCACGTGCATAAGGTAACTGCTGCTGCCAGTCACGCAAGTTGTGCACCTGTAGCAGGTCCACGCTGTCCGTGCGCAGGCTGCGCAGCGTGCCGGCCCATTGGGCCTGGGCATCTGCGCGGCTGTTGGCGGCGATCTTGGTGGCAATGAAGCACTGGCGGTGCCATCCGCCTTCGTCGAGCAACTGCCCCAGGATACTGTCTGCTCCGCCATAATTGGGAGAGGTGTCGATGACCCGCCCGCCACCTGCGAAGAAGGCTTCAAGCACTTGATACAGCTGCCGATAGTCCGCTGAGCCTGCCGCGACTTCGAAGCTGCCTGACGTGCCAGCGCCGATCACCGGCAGTCGCTCATCCGTTGACGGGATGGGGCGCGACAGCATGCTCGCCGGTGCAGCTGCGCTCAGCCAGGGACTGGCGGCCAGCAGACCGATCGCAGCGCCTGCACGTAGGACTTCCCGACGTCCATACATAGGAACTCTCCGGTAACACAGCGGAAATATCCAATGCTAGTTCTTCATAGACGCCTTGCGATCATCTTGTGTATCTGGATGTTTAACGCTCAGCCTGCAACAGCAGGCGCAGATCCACAACATCGTGCGTCATCGGCGGGCACCAGTAATAGCCTCCGGTTAGCGGGCGGGTGAACTGATACAGAGCATCGATCACACCGTCTTCCATCCCACTCATGCGGCGCAACTGGACCTCGAACGAGGTGAAAGACGTACCCAAGGCCACAAATGCCAGTCCCGCACCGCGGGTGTCAGCCCAGGAAACCGAGCGACGCACCATGAAAGCTTCGGGCGCGTAGCTTTCCTGGGCAGTACGCTTCACATGCGCTGACTCGGGCGCATCATCCAGCTCTTCGTTGTCGCTCAGGCGACGGCCGATGATGTTGTCCTGCACCTGCTGAGGCAGCGATTTGAAATACTGCATGTCGTGCTTCCACAGCTGAAATGCGGCGAAGCTCGACCCCTGCAACCCTGGCGCACCTTCACCCAGGATGGCGGCCTCGATGGCGTCATCGCCACTGGGGTTTTCCGTGCCGTCTTCGTAGCCGGTCAGATCCCGGCCGCCTTGGTGAAGGAAACCATCAACGTGATCAACCAGCGCGAACGCCGGGCTTAGAAGGCGCTCCAGCGCCTGGGCCTGCAGATACAGGTCCCCGCGTTCGTCACCCCGCAACCATAGCCACAGCGCGTGCTGGGTACTGGGGTTCTCGACCGCGGCGTCCAGCAGCGGGAACGGGGTCAGGCCTTCGACGTGAGCGTTCAGCGCTTTTGCCAACGGCGCGCCCACACCCAGTGTCACACGCAGGCCGTCGACATGGCCCAGCAAGGCGTCTAACGCCGCAGGCACGGCCTCGGTTGACTCGATGGAAAAGAACAGGTGACGCGCGTGCACCGGCACGGGCGTGGCAAGCAGACCTTGCTGATACGACATGAAGAGCGAGTCCTGGGCTGAAAAGCGCGCATGCTACTGCGCAGACCCAGACAGTGCAATGTATGCCCGAACCGGTAGGATCGCGGGGGAACTCGCTCAGCTAAAGCGCCTGTGCGCGTGAGATCTCAGTGACCGGCGTCCCTGTTGCGCCGCAGCTCGCGCACCAGGCGCTTTAGCGGAGGTGCGTAGAAAAAACCGAACGACACACCACCCTCGCGCCCTTTGACGGCATGGTGCAACCGATGGGCGCGGTGTAAGCGCGTCAGGTAGCGCCCCACCGGGCGCATCTTGCGCGGCCAATGACGGTGAAAAAAGCCATCATGCGCAATCACGTACAGCGCGCCGTAAGCCGCCACCCCGCCTCCGACCCATTGCAATGGCGCGTGCCCGGCCTTGCCAACCGCCACCAGTGCCAGCGAAATGACCGCCAGTGCCAGCAGGTAAACGTCGTTGGTTTCAAGCACGCCCAGGTGGGGTTCGTGGTGCGAGCGATGTAGCCACCAGCCCCAGCCATGCATGATGTACTTGTGCGCCAAGGTGCCGACACCCTCCATGGCCACCAGTGTGCCCAGCAGGACGAGGATATTGAACAGCATGAATCAGCCCGTGACGGTCCGTAAAAAGCAAAAGGTTAACCATTGAACGTGGATTTTTCCATCGTACCCGCCGGCTTGTCAGTCTTTTCCGGATGAAGCCATTGTCATGTTTTTACCCTTGACCTGATCAAGGGTCGGGCTTATCGTCCGCGCCGCACTTTTGCATTCATCAACAGGAGCCCTGCATTGGACACTAGCCCCAGTCGCTTGCGACAGGCCCACGCAGCGCGCTAGCCAGTCAGTCTCCCATGCTGCCTGGCCGAGTTGCCAAGGTAGCCGATGTACAGCATCGCCCCCTCCTTTCCCGTGGTCCTTTCGCATCTCTGGTTGTTACCACCGCGCCCTCCTGAGTGATGGCGTTGAAGCGGGCCTGTGCCCGCGGAAGAGGTTTGTTATGGATTGGAACGTATTCTTGCTGCGTGTCAGCACCGCTCTGCTGCTAGGGGCCTTGATCGGCGCCGAGCGTCAACTGCGTCAGCGCTTGACTGGCCTGCGCACCAATGGCCTGGTCAGCACGGGTGCCTGCCTGTTCGTGCTGATGACCCAGGCGGTTCCGGGCATGGCACCTACCGATGCCTCCCGGGTGGCGGCCTATGTGGTGTCGGGCATCGGTTTTCTGGGCGGCGGCGTCATCATGCGTGACGGCTTCAACGTGCGTGGGCTGAACACCGCCGCAACGCTATGGTGCACCGCGGCCATTGGCGTGTTGTGCAGCTTGGGGCTGCTACTCGAAGCAACCTTGGGTGCAGTGGTCGTGCTGTGCGCCAACATCTTGCTGCGCGATATTGCCCAGCGCCTCGACCGCCAGGAGGTGGTGCCTGCCACGGAGGTGGAGCAGCAGTTCGAGGTGCGTATCGTCTGTCGAGCCCAGGATGAAATTCAGGTCCGCAGCTTGATGCTGCACAGCTTCGGCGAGACTCAACTGCGCCTGCAGTCCTTGCATAGCGAGGACTTGGCAGACCCGGCCCGGCTGGAGGTGCGCGCCCAGCTACTGGGTACCTCACAGGCGCCAGCCCAGTTGGAGCGGCTGGTCAGCCGGGTCAGCTTGGAGAAAGGCGTCAGTTCGGTGCGTTGGCAACTTCAGGCGTGAGGCCAGTGCCTGCCGGGGCTAGGCCGGGCTGCCCGCATCCCCATGCCGTACTTCAGGATCAGCAACCGCGTAGCGGTCCCGGCCCTGGCGCTTGGCTTCATACAGGGCCGCATCTGCCGCTTCCAATAGCTGCTGCGCACTCTGTTCACTGCGCGCGGGTTCCGCCACCGCAATACCCGCACTGAATGAAACAATCCCAAGTGGGCTGCCCGCATGCACCATCATCTCCTTGCGCAGGGCTTGCTGCAGCGACTCGACAAACACCTTCGCTCCCCGTACATCCGTGTCGGGCAATAGCAAGGTAAATTCCTCGCCCCCGTAGCGTACCGCCAGGTCTGCCGGACGCTGGGCAGCCTGGCGCAGCAGTTCGCCAACGCGCTGCAGGCACTGATCGCCTGCCCCATGTCCGTAACGGTCGTTGTAGGCCTTGAAGTGATCCAGGTCGAGCATCACCACGCACACAGGGTACGCCTGTCGTCGGGCACGGCGCAGCTCGGCCTCGAACACCGCGTCCAACCTGCGACGATTGCCCAACCCTGTCAGGCTGTCGGTCAAGGCGAGGGTCTTGAGCGTCTGGTGTGCCTGGTGCAGGGCGCGCTCGATCACGATGCGTTCGCGCACCTGGCGAAGGACCACCCAACCGAACAACGCAAGGACCATGACCAGCACCAGTAACACGAGCAGCGATTTGATCGCGTCCTGGCGCCAGGGGGCGATGATCGACTCGCGAGAAAGGCCCGCTTCGACCACCAGTGGGTAGCTGGCCAAGGCTCGGTAGGCATACAGGCGCGGCGTGCCGTCGACAACGGCTACCGCTTCGACCAATCCCTGGGGAGCGTATGGCAGGTGGTGTTTGAAAATGTCGCTGTTGGCCAGGTTGCGTTCAAGCAGCGGCTCGACGAATGGACGCCGCACCAAAATCGTACCGTCGCGCTTGGCCAACACCAGCGCACCACGCTCGTCGATCTTGAATTCTCCGTAGTAACGCACGAACCAGTCGACCTTGATGGTGCCCAGCAGTACCCCCGCAAAACGTCCATCCGGAAAATTCAGACGCCTTGAAATAGGTACGATCAGGTCACCCGTCGAGCGGCTGCGCACCACTGCACCGATACGAATGGCGCTGTCAGGATGGTCGCGGTGATAGATGAAGTAATCACGGTCGCCATTGTTAGCAGCTGGTGGCGTTGCCGACCGGTCCGTGACGAGCCAGCGACCGTGGCTGTCGTAGATGAACAGGCCGTGAAGTTGCGGAATGATGCGTACTTGCTGGCTGAGCAGCCCATGCAGGCGCTTGCGATCCAAGTGCTCGAACCCATCGCCCTCCACCCGCTCCACCAGCGCCGCGCTGATTGAATCGACCTGGCGAATGGCGTCCTCGGCATGCTGTGCGGTGGCCTGGGCCAGATTGGTCACCATGTTCGCGGCATTGTGGAACGCGTCCCGGTAATCACGCCAGATTCGCCAGCCCTCTACGGCTGCGAACGTCGTCATGACCACCAACATGAACGCCAGCACCAGGCGAAACAGGGCCACCGCTCGCCCCTGGCCCGCCAGCGCAAGGGCTGTTTCTTCGTCGGTCTGCCTGGCGCTTCGCATGCACATCCCCTGCACGTTCTTCGTCAACGCAGTTGACCACTGCCACACCCTGATGATGCAAAAAAGATGAAACCTTTGGCCTGCGCGCGCCCTCAACAGTACGCGACACTGATGTCGCGCCATCGTTTAAGGAGTGAAACATGAGCAATCTCTTCATCAAGCGCGTCGGCCTTTCCATGGTGCTGGGCATGGCTTCGGTTCACGCCTTTGCTGCTAGCTCGGACGACTTCGTAGACGCGGCTACCGAAGCCGGCATCGCAGAGATCGTGACCGGTAAGCTTGCCCTGGAAAAGAGCCAGAACACTGAGATCAAGACCTTTGCCCAGCATATGGTGACCGACCATACCCAGGCCAACCAGGAGCTGGCAGACATCGCGAAAAAGCTGGACATCTCGGTACCCGATGACGCGGCCATTACCGACAAAGTGAAGAAAGTGATTCTGGAATGGCGTGACGAGTCCTTCGACAAGTCCTACGTGAACAATCAAGTCGATGCTCACGAGAAAACCGTCGAACTGTTCAAGAAGGAAGCCGCTTCTTCGGACAAGGCTGAGCTCAAGGCATTCGCTGCCAAGACCTTGCCTACCCTTGAAAAGCACCTGGAAGAAGCCAAGGCACTGCAAACCCATCACGGCAAGTGAGGCAAGCATGAGTAACGACGCACTGAAAAGCGAAATTCTGACTCGACTCAACCATGCTCACCCTCATGGCCTGGGCAAGGAGCTGCTGGACAACTACCGCGGTGAAAAAGCCGTGGCCGGCATGCTGAAATCGCTGCAGGACGATGGCCTGATCCACGATGGTAGCGTAAGTGTCGATGCTGATCATGAGGTGACGCTCAACTACCCGATCAAGCTCTCGGCCAAGGGTGTCGAGGCGGCCAAGCAGGCTGAAATGGACAAACAGGCGCAAGCCTGACGTTCACTGGTCACCACCGGCAAAGCCCGCCCTGATATGGACGCATCATGTAAAAGGCCCTGATCTTAGCGACCAGGGCCTTTTGTTTGGTACGTGTCTTTCAGGTGTTCTTCTCTACATCCCGTGGCGGTTTAGCGGGGCCTTGCGGGTCCACCTGAGGATCATCGAGGTCAGGAGAGTCAGGGTCAAAGCCAAGATCATCCGGTTTATCGGCATCGTCAGTCGAGTGAGGCCCGTGCTGCGTGCCGTGGGTTGTGCCTTGTTCGCTCATGCGGTCTTCTCCAAATGGCTGTCTAGGGAAGAAAGCCGGTGCGCCAGAAAGTTTTATTTATCTTCGCCATCCCGTAGCTGGTCTTGACACAGGCGCAGCGACGCTTGGTTCTCGGCCAACGCCCGCTCCAGCGCTTCAAGCTTGAGCGCCTGGTCCCGACACGACGCCCTACTGTCCTCCAGCACTCTGGCCTGCACATCCAGTTGGCGGCGCAGCTCGTCGCTACCCCCCTGGGCCTGCGCCAGCATCGTGCGCAAGCCTTGGATCTGGGCGTCGCGCTGCTCAAGCAGCTGCTCCTGAGCCCGCCGTTCGTTGCTCGCCTGGCGGTTCTCGCCCAGCAGGCGCTCGTTATCACGGTGCAAGCGAGTGAGCTCGTCTTGCTTGACGATCATGGCCTGCTGTAACTGCCGTACCTCGACCTGCATCTGCTGCAGTTGAGCCTCGTGACGACGCTGCTCGTGCTCGCGCTGCTCGCGGCTTGCCGTGCGGTAGTGCTCAAGCGCATCGCGGGCGTGCCGGTGCTTGTCTTCCAGGGATTTGACCTGCTCATCCTTATCTGCAAGGCGCACCTGCAGTTCCCCCAAGGACTGGTTGAGGCTGGCGCTGCGCAGCTGCTCAGCCTGCAACGTACTGAGGGTGCTGCTGAGTTTCTCCGATTCCTCGCGCAAGGCGGCTGCATCGATTTCGTGCTGTTGTTCCCCCGCTGCAAGCGCTTGCTGGGCTGTCGCCAAGGCCACTTCGAGCGCTTCACGCTGCTCGGTGAACACGCTTTCAGCGCGCTCGATCACCAAGTCCGCTTCATCTTGCAGCTGCGTCGCCAACTGCCCTACCAGGCGGCTTAGCACCTCGCTGATTGGCGCGCCGCCCTCGGAGGGCATTGGTTGCTGACCGTTGAGCTCCTTGAGGTAGCGGTGAATGGTGGTTTTCGAGCCCGTGTTGCCTAGCTCGATGCGGATGGCATCGATACTGGGGTTCTCCCCCCTTGCGATCAGTGCCTGCCTGGCCTGTTGCACAACCACCTTGTTGATCCCGCCACGTGCCATGCGCGCTCCTACGATTTTGTAATGTTGTATGTACTATGTAATTACATACTGATTTTGTTAGTTATTAGCCTCAAACACAAGACCTAGCTAACAGGGAATAATCACGGCTTATCGAATGTGATACCGATTTTCAGCCCATCTTGAGCGTAATCAGCGCAGGTTGGCGTACACCCTGTGCTCGCGTGCCATACGGCGCCTTGTGCGAGCGAGCTCCCAGGGCCACCATAAGCGCTTCCTGAAAATGCACAGTGGTCCCGCATGTCGCTCGAGAACTACCAGGCCATCGCCGAAAGCATCGCCCTGCTGCTATATCCACACGCTGAAGTCGTCGTCCATGACCTGCAGACCCAGACGGTGGTGCATATCGCCAACAACATCTCCAAGCGAAGCCTGGGTGATGACTCGGCGATCGCCGAGGATCTGGGCGACCTGCTCGGCGGTGCCAAGCTGGGCCCTTATGAAAAGTTGAACTGGAACGGTCAGAAGGTCCGC
This sequence comes from Pseudomonas fulva NBRC 16637 = DSM 17717, assembly GCF_000730565.1. Classification (GTDB taxonomy): domain Bacteria; phylum Pseudomonadota; class Gammaproteobacteria; order Pseudomonadales; family Pseudomonadaceae; genus Aquipseudomonas; species Aquipseudomonas fulva. Next base: position 88,979 of record NZ_BBIQ01000007.1, read on the forward strand.
TCCATCAGTACGGTCTTGCGTGATGAGCAAGGTGACGCGCGGCACTTGCTGTGCATCAACCTGGACCTGTCGGTGCTTGAAAACGCCCGCCAAGCGTTGGAAGCGTTCTTTCAGATGGGGCGCTTGGTCGAGCAGCCCCAGGCGCTGTTTCGTGATGACTGGCAGGAGCGCATCAATACCTTCATGCATGCCTGGCTCAAGGCGCGCACGTTGTCTCTGCAGACACTGCAGATGAAGGACAAGCGCAGTCTTGTTCAGGCTTTGCACGCCGAAGGCGCATTCGAAGGCCGAACTGGCGTGGACTATGTGGCCAATGTGCTGAACATGGGACGTGCGACGGTTTACAAATACCTGAAGGCGCTCAAGGCATGACGGATTCGATGCCGAGGCCTGCTCCGCGCTAAAAGAAGTGTTTGCAAGAATATAGACAACAGGTCTACCGTAGACGGAAATTCCATACGGAGCCTGGAACTCATGTCCAACCCTGCAACGCCAACCGTTTGCGAAACTGACCTCGATGCTCTGTTCGAGGCAATCAAGCATGCTCATGCCGCATTGCGGCCAGCCGTGAGCACAACCCCGCTGACGCGCAGCCAGCCTCTATCGGCAACGACTGGCGTGGACGTATGGCTCAAGTGCGAACACCTGCAACCCACAGGTTCCTTCAAGTTTCGCGGGGCCAGCAATAAAGTCAGGCTTTTGCCAGAAAGTGCACGTGAACACGGCGTCATCGCCGCCTCGTCCGGCAACCACGGCCAGGCGCTGGCCCTGGCCGGCAAGACCGCCGGGGTTCCGGTGACCCTCTACACCACCACGACGGCGTCCACCTATAAAGTCGAAGCCATGCGCAACCTCGGCGCTGAAGTGATCTGCCTGCCGACCGACCCCTTGAGCGCGGAACTGGAAGCGGCCAGGCAAGCCCAGGCCAAGGGTGTGCCTTTCGTATCGCCCTATAACGATCTGCAGGTGATCGCCGGCCAGGGCACCATCGGTATGGAGCTGTTCGAGCAGGCGCCGGACCTGGACGCCGTATTCGTCGCGGTGGGGGGTGGCGGCATGATCGCCGGCATCGGCGCTGCCCTGCGTACCCTGGCACCGGGTGTCGATATCATCGGCTGCTGGCCCGAGAATGATCCAGCCCTCGAGCAGTCGCTCAAGGCCGGCAAGATCGTCGAGGTCCCTGCCAGCGCCACGCTGTCCGACGGCACGGCGGGCGGTGTCGAGCCCGGCGCCATCACCCTGCCCCTGTGCAAGGCCTTGCTCACCGACACCGTATTGGTCAGCGAAGCGCAAATACGCGCCGCCATGCGCGACATCGCCAGTAGCGAGCGCTGGATCATCGAAGGCGCGGCAGCTGTCGCCGTGGCCGCCATGAAAAAATGCGCGCACCGATACCAGGGCAAGCGTGTGGCCGTGGTGCTGTGTGGGCGTAACATCGCCCTGGATACCTTCCTCGAGGCCGTGAAATGAAGCTGATCGCCAAGCCCCAGATCCTGGCGAGCCTGGACACCGAGCGAGCACTGAGGGCCATCGAAGAGGGTTTTATCGCCTATTCCGCTGGCAACGTCCAGGTACCGCCCGTGCAAGCATTCACCTTCGCCGAAACCAACGGGGATTGCTGCATCAAGTCAGCCTACAAAGCCGGCAGCCCCACGTTCACTGTCAAAGTGTCCACCGGCTTTTACGACAACCCGTCCAACGGCTTGCCGAGCAACGACGGGCTGATGATGGTCTTTTCGGCCCACACCGGCCAGCCGCTGGCCCTGCTCCAGGATCAAGGCTGGCTCACGGCGATGCGCACAGCACTGGCGGGGCGGATCGCGGCACGGCTGCTCGCACCGTCTCAGGTCAAGGCCATCGGCATACTGGGCACAGGCATGCAGGCCAGGATGCAATTGGCGCAGTTGCGCAGCGTCACCGACTGCCGCCAGGTGATCGTCTGGGGGCGTCACGCCGAGGCACTAGGCGCTTACATCGCGATGGCGCGAGGACTTGGCTTTACCGTGCGCAGTACACTGGATGCCGCAGAACTGGCCGGCCTTGCCAACCTCATCGTTTGCACCACCCCTTCGCGCCAGCCGCTGTTGCAGGCGCACTGGATACAACCAGGCACTCACATTACCGCTGTAGGTGCGGACGGGCCTGGCAAGCAAGAGCTGGACCCTGCGCTGGTCGCCAGGGCCGACCGCGTGGTCGTCGACTCCGTCACTCAGTGCACCCAGTACGGCGAAGTGTCCCAGGCGATCGCAAAAGGCCTGATCACAGCTAGCCAACTGGTCGAACTTGGAACGCTGCTGGCAAGCCGAGCCCATGGCCGGGAGTCTGATGACCAGATCACGTTGGCCGACCTGACCGGCGTCGCCATCCAGGATGCGCAGATCGCCGATTGTGTGCTGGCGGCCATCGGCGCCTGAAAGCGCCGGGTTCAAAATTCGCGCTGTACCTGCGAAGGCCGGCGCCGCATCAGTACCTTTCCATTGCGCACCGACACCAGCGCGTGGCCCTGGCTGCGCACCATCTCGTAGTCGTCCGGGGCCGAGAGCAGCAGCAGGTTCGCAGGGCGACCGGTCTCGATGCCATAGCCCTCACCCAGGTTCAAGGCGCGCGCACTGTTGTCGGTGATCAGGTCCAGGCAGCGCTGCAGGTCCTGATAGCCCAGCATGTGGCAAATGTGCAGGCCCGCCTCCAGTACCCGCAGGATATTGCCGTTACCCAAGGGGTACCACGGATCGACGATCGAGTCTTGGCCGAAGCACACGTTCATGCCCGCGCGGTCGAGTTCGGCTACGCGGGTGACCCCGCGACGCTTCGGATAGGTGTCAAAGCGCCCCTGCAGATGAATACTCTCCGTGGGGCATGACACGAAGTTGATGCCTGACAGCCTCAGCAGCCGAAACAGCTTCGAGCAGTAGGCATTGTCGTACGAACCCATGGCCACGGTGTGGCTGGCAGTCACCCTCGCCCCCATCTGCCGGACCCGAGCATGTTCGGCCAGTACCTCCAGGAATCGCGACTGCGGGTCGTCGGTCTCGTCGCAGTGCACGTCCACCAGGCAGCCGGTGCGTTCTGCCAAATCCATCAGGAACTGGATCGACGACACACCCTGCTCACGGGTGTTCTCGAAATGGGGAATGCCGCCAACCACATCGGCGCCGATGGCCACCGCCTCGGTCATCAATGCGCGGCCATCAGGGTAGGATTCAATACCCTCCTGAGGAAAGGCAACGATCTGAAGGTCAACGTGATCACGCACTTCATCGCGGACCTCGACCATGGCCTTGAGTGCCACCAGGCCGGGCTCGGTAACGTCCACATGCGTGCGCACATGCTGGATCCCATGATCAACCAGCATGTCCAGGGTGGTCTTGGCCCGGGTCTTGATGTCTTCATGGGTGGTGCTCTGCTTGCGCTGGGCCCAGCGCTCGATCCCCTCGAACAACGTGCCACTCATGTTCCATTCAGGCTGCCCGGCCGTCAGGGTCGCGTCGAGGTGGATGTGGGGCTCGACGAAGGGTGGTACCACCAGGTTCTGGCCGGCATCCAGGTCAGCGCCGGCCACGGGCAGCACGCCCGCGTCCTGCGCGGTGATCGCGCCAATACGCTGGCCCGCCAGCTCGATGCGAAACAGGCCAGGTTTGCCACGCAGCCGTGCATTGATGATGTTCATGCTGTCCTTCCTCGTCCTGGATCGTATTCGAGCGCTGCGGGCCAGTCGCGGCGTTCATCCGCACCCAGCCCTTGTGCACCACAGCTTGCCAGCCAATGGCGCACGGAGCCAGTGGCGATCCAGGCATGGGGCTGCCCCGTCACGCCATGTCCAGACCCATCTGCCAGAAATCGGCCTCGAGCCGCGAAGCTTGGCCAAAGATCGCGGCCAGTTCGGCAAACCGCTGATCCGTCATGCTGCGGGCCGCCAATGAATCCAGATGGGTGCGTGCAGCTGCTGCGACGGCCTGGTAGCCGGCACCGGCGTATTCGCCGATCCACTCGCGATAGGGGTGCTCGGCCAGGTTGCCGATACGTGCGGCCAGGGACTGCCCGATCTCGGCGTAGCCGATTACACAGGGCGCCAGCGCCACGTGCAGCTCCAGCAAGTCGCCAGCAGCACCGCAGTCCAGTACATACCGCGTGTAGGCCACGGTGGCCGGATGCTCGGGGGCGGCCTCGATGTCAGCCTGGCTCAGGCCCCAGCGTGCGCACAAACGCACGTGCAAGTCGGTTTCGTCGAGAATCGCTGCGAGCCCCGCCTGAGCGGCACGGATATCGGCAGGCCGCCTGCTTTTGTAAGCCGCCAGCGCCCAGGCGCGGGCAAACTGAATGAGGAAGAGATAGTCCTGCACCAGATAGGCCCGAAACGCGGCTTCACTCAACGTACCATCGCCCATCTGCTGCACGAATGCATGGTCCACGTAACTGTGCCACTGCGGTGCAGCGGCCTGCTTGAGCCGATCGAAAATGTCCATGTTCATTGAGCCTCCGGGTAGATGGCGTCGAAGAAGGCCAGCTCCAACGCCACGGTGCGCTGGTGAAAGTCTTGCGCCACGGCGGCCTGCTGAGGGCCGACGCGATCCAGTTCGGCGTGCAGGAACGCCACGAAAGCCTGGAAATCCGCATTGTCGTGCAGGGTAATCCATTCGGCGTGGATGAAGCGCGGCGGCAGGGGCTTGGGCGCGCGCAGCGCCCAGTCCAGGTAAAGGCCTTCGGCGACGTTCAGCACTGCCAGCGCTGCGGCATACGAGCGGGTGGCGGCCGCTTCGCGCATGATGGCCTTGAAGGCCGCCGTGGGCACCGTGTCCATCGGCGCTTCACGCTGCGCCGGGCTGACACCCAGCGCCTGGAACGCCCGCAGAAAGTAGGTGTTCTCCTCGCTGCTGATCATGCCCGCGAATCGCCCCAAGCGCAGGCGCGCCTCGAAGGTGTCGGCACTGGCAATGGCGGCGCCCAGCAGCATCAGGAAGCTGTCCAGAAAGCGATGATCCTGGACCAAGTAGTCGATCATGATCGGGTCAGGCAGGCTGCCGTCACACAGTTGAGTCACGAAACGATGGCCCGTGGCGGCGGCCCATGTCGCCTCGCTCTGGCGGCGCAGGGTCTGGGTGAAACCTTCGGTCATGGCGCTGTCCTTGGTGGAGGTGGCAGCGAGACCTGGACAATCGTCATGAATGGGGTCTCGCCTTGAGACCGGCAGAAAGGCAGGTGGAATTGCACCCCATCCCTTCGCCGGCATTATCCGGATCAGGTTCGAAGGGTCACCGCGCTGCACCAGGCTCAGCGGTTTCTCAGCCCGTTATCGGGCTCCCCTTGGTAGCGGCAAGGTATACCCGACTTGACCCGCGGCTGTCATCCTTCGTGCAGGCATCGCTACAGGCTATTTGCCATTAGTCATGGTCCTGTCATGTTGCTGTCGTAGTGTCCGGGCCTCACCCAAGGCCGGGAAACACTGCAATTGACACGACGTTCACTCTCGTCGGCGAGCCTGCTCAGGCTGCTGATCCTGCTGCTGTGCGCTGCCTCGTTGGCCTTTCTGTGGGGGGTGCATGTTGCGCAGAAATCCACTGCTCGGCAGGACGCCCTGATCAACCGTGGCAGCGAACATCAGCGGCTGGCCAACCTGCTTGCCGAGAGCGTCAGCCAATTGCTCGACCGTGCCCAAGCAGCTACCGACGGCGCAGCGTGTGCGACCGCCTCCCCGTTCCTCATGCCCTCACCTGAGCAGTCCAAAGCATGCAGCACGTTGGTTGCAGTGCACCTCGCCGCCCAGCCCTTGACGCAATTGCTGCAAGAGGTGGAGTTGGGCGACTCGACCCGCGTGAGTGTGTGGCAGGCCGACGGCACGGAAAGCCTGCGCATCGGCAATCGCGGCTTGGTGCCGATCACTGCTGCCTTACAGCCGCCACTGCCAATCGATGGCCCCCCTGCGGGCGCGCTGACCCAGTATTTGGAGGGTGACGCTTACCAGAGCGTCTTCAGGCGCCGGCCCGAGCATGGCTTTACCCTCATCATCGGCCAGCGCGAGAACGAGATCACCGGGGCCGTCGACGCGGCCTATGCCCGGCAGTTCTGGCTGACCCTTGGCATGACGCTGATGATCCTGGCCAGCCTGGCTTGGACCCTGCGCCTGCTGCGCAAGCGTCAGGACGCCTTCACGGCGCTGGAGCAAGCCCAGCACATCAACCAGCAGCTGATCGGGCGCCTGGAGGATGCACACCGGCGCAGCAGCCATGCCGCCGCCACCGATCATCTCAGCGGCCTGCACAACCGTCGTCAATTCGTCGAAGTGGCAGGTGCTGCGCTGATCCATCAGCGTGGCAGGCGGCAACTGATGGCCATCCTTTTCATCGACATGGACCGCTTCAAGTCCATCAACGATTCGCTAGGCCACAAGGTCGGTGACCTGCTGTTGCAGGCCGTGGCCGGCCGCATCCAGCGCTTGCTCGAACCCGGCGATGAAGCCTCGCGCTTTGGTGGCGATGAGTTTGTCGTGCTGCTCGCAGGCGAGCGCAGCGAGGAGCAGATCGATGCCTGGGTACGCGAACTCGTGCGCAGGCTGTCGGCCACCTATGCCCTGGATGGCCAGGAGGTCAATACCAGTCCTAGTATCGGGGTCAGTATCTGCCCGCGCGATGGCCAGGACATCGACAGCCTGGTGCGCAGCGCCGACGCGGCCATGTATTCGGCCAAACAGGCAGGCCGCGCGCAGTACCGCTACTTCGACCCCTCCCTGAACGTGGCCGACATCCAGGCATTTACCCTGGAGCAAGCTTTTGGCACGGCACTGGCAGGCAGGCAATTCGTCCTGCATTACCAAGCGCAGATCGATCTCGATGACCACCAGGTCGCAGGCTATGAAGCGCTTGTGCGTTGGCAGCATCCGGAGTTCGGCCTGCTCTACCCCGACCGTTTCATCGCCCTGGCCGAACGCAGCGGCTTTATCGTCGAGCTGGGCTGGGAAGTGCTGCGCCTTGCCTGCGAGGCCTTGTCGGCCTGGCAGATGGAAGGTCGACTGGTCCGTCTGGCCGTCAACGTATCTGCCCTGCAGCTGCTTCAGCCTGACTTCGCCGCGCGTCTGCTCAGTCACCTGAGCGACCACGGCATTGCGCCCGAGCACCTGGAACTGGAGATCACCGAAACCACCATCCTCGACCCAGAGGGCCCGGCAATCGAGCATTTGCATCGCCTGCGCCAGGCAGGCATCGGGATCAGCCTGGACGACTTCGGCCGGGGCTATGCAGGCTTTGCCCATCTGCATGCACTGCCCCTGAGCAAGCTGAAGATTGATCGATCCCTGATCGCCTCGCTCTCCAACAGTCCGGACGACAGCCCCATCGTGGCCTCCACCATCATCCTGGCCAAGCGCCTGGGGCTGGTGGTGGTGGCCGAGGGCGTGGAGACCCGCGAGCAGGTCGTGTGCTTGCGCCTGGCGGGGTGCGATGTTGCCCAAGGCTATCATTTCAGTCGGCCCCTGTCCGCCGCGCAACTGCGTGACTACGCGCCCTTCAGAGGTGAGGCGCAGCCCCTCGCCGCGTTGCACTGAAGCCAGGCACTGAATGCAAGCCCCTGGCTAACCCTTGGTGCCAACAGGCCTCAGGGGTTAAGGTGGTACCACTGCACCCACCCGCCGACGCCCGCACCATGACCGATATCGAGCGCTACCTGCGCGCCGCCACGCGTGACAACACCCGCCGCAGCTACCAGGCGGCAGTGGATCATTTCGAAACCCAATGGGGCGGTTTTCTACCGGCCACCGCCGAAAGCATCGCCCGATACCTGGCCGACCACGCCCAGCAGCATGCGGTCAGCACCCTGCGCCAGCGCCTGGCGGCCCTCAGCCAGTGGCACATCAGCCAAGGTTTCCCCGACCCCACCAAAGCGCCGGTGGTGCGCCAGGTACTGCGGGGCATCCGCACGCTTCATCCCACCCCGCCCAGGCAGGCAGCACCCTTGTTGCTGCAACATTTGCAAACGGCCGTGACCTGCTTCGAGCAAGAGGCCCGCCAAGCACAGGCAAGCCACGATGTGGCCGGCCTGCGCCGCGCCCGGCGCGACACGGCATTGCTGCTGATAGGGTTCTGGCGTGGCTTTCGCGGCGATGAACTGGCACGCTTGCGGGTCGAACACATCCAGGCCGAAGCGGGCGTGGGTATCACGCTGTTCGTGCCGCGCAGTAAAGGCGACCGCGAGGCACTGGGCGTACAGCATCGCACCCCTGCCCTCAAGGCACTGTGCCCGGTAACGGCCTACCTGCAATGGGTGCAGGTAGCCGGCATCGCCCACGGCCCCGTGTTCCGCAAGCTCGACCGCTGGGGCAACCTCGGTGACCAACCGCTCAACAGCAACAGCCTGGTGGGCCTGCTGCGGCGCATGTTGACCCGCGCCCAAGTGCCAGCAGCGCTGTATACCGGTCATTCACTGCGTCGCGGCTTTGCCACCTGGGCCAGCGCCAATGGCTGGGAGCTCAAGTCGCTCATGAGCTACGTGGGCTGGAAGGATGCCAAGTCCGCGCTGCGTTACATCGATTCGACGCAACGCTTCGGTGACCTGGCCCTGTTGCCCAGCACACCCCTGCCGGTGCTGGCACCCTGAGCTGCGCCCTTTATTGGCTCAGACGCGCTTGAGGCAGGCCCACAGCCGACCGATGTCGCAGGCGCGGGCTTGAAGCAAGCGGGCGGTGTCGCGGCACGCCTGGTCCAAGGTCATGGGCCCATCCACTAGCGCAAAGGCGGCATCTACGCCATGAGCATACAGCTGCTGGTAGCCCTCGCCGAGCATGCCCGCCAGCACGATCACCGGCACGCCATGACGCTTGGCGACCCGGGCCACCCCCATCGGCGTCTTGCCGCGCAGGGTCTGGGCATCGAAGCGGCCTTCCCCGGTCACCACCAGGTCCGCGTCCCTGACATGAGCTTGCAGGCCCGCCAGTTCGGCCACCACTTCCACACCGGCTCGGAACTGGGCACCCATGAAGGCCTTGGCCGCAAAGCCCATGCCTCCGGCGGCGCCGCAACCTGGGTAATCGCGCACATCCTGGCCCAGCAAGCGGGCGCAGTGGTCGGCGAAGTGACCGAGCGCCTGGTCCAAGGCCTGAACCTGCTGCGCGCTGGCACCCTTCTGCGGCCCGAATATGGCCGATGCGCCTTGTGGGCCGCACAACGGGTTGTCGACATCGGCCGCCACTTCGAACTGCACGTGCGCCAGACGCGGGTCCAGCTGGCTGGCATCGAGCCGCGCCAGGTCACCCAGGGCCAGGCCACCCTCGGCCAGTGGTTGATCGTCTGCATCCAGCAAACGCAGGCCCAAGGCGCGCAGCATGCCACTGCCAGCATCGTTGGTGGCACTGCCGCCGATCGCCAGCACCACGCGCTGCGCGCCAGCGTCGAGCGCCGCGGCAACCAGCTCGCCGGTGCCCCAGGTGCAACTGCGGCAAGCGTCGCGCTGCCCGGTGGGCACCTGTTGCAGGCCACTGGCCTGGGCCATTTCGATGATTGCGGTGCGGCTCTGGGGCAGCCAGCCCCAGCCTGCCTCAACAGCCGTGCCCAACGGGCCGCGCACGGTAAGCCGGCGCAGCTCGCCGTCGCTGGCGGCGAGAATGGCCTGCATCGTGCCTTCGCCACCGTCGGCCATGGGGCACTCGATCAACTGGGCGTCGGGCAACGCTTTGGCCAGGCCAGCGGCGATGGCGCGCGCCACGTCGGCCGCCTCGAGGCTGTCCTTGAACGAGTCAGGCGCGATGACGATCTTCATGATGATTCTCCTGTCCGGGTAGCGGCATGCTGACAGCTGACCAGCAAGGCGGCGTCGGTCAAATGCACAAACCGCCCGACAGATTGTTTGGGCAGATGCCAGCGCCCGGCGGCCCTGCCCAGCCAGTGCGCGCTATCGGGTAGGCAGCAATTGCAGCCCCAGGTACAAACTAAGCAGGCCTTCCAGGCGCATCGGGTCCACCTCGCCCAGCTCGGCGATACGTTCAAGCCTGTAACGCAGGCTGTTGCGGTGAATACCCAGCGCCTCGGCACAGGCCTGGCTCTGACCATCGTGGGCGCACCAGGCGCGCAGCGTGGCCAGCAATTGCCCGCTGCTGTCGCGGGCCTGGATGCGCAGCAACGGCTCGAGCAGTTCGTCAAGCGCCTCATCGTTGCGATGGCGCCAGAGCAAGGCTGGCAGGCGGTAGCGCTGCAAGCTCAGCAGCCGTTCCTGGGGCACCACCTCACGCCCATAGGCCAGCAGGTCGCGCACACGCCGGTAGCCGCGGCGCAGCTGCTCAAGGCCCTGCGCGGCAGTACCCATGGCCAAGCGCTCAACTGCCCAACCGTGCCGCTCTATGCGCTCGACCAGCCGTGCAGCCTCCAGCGCCACGCCTGCCGGGCGACACCACAGCAGCGAGTGGCGCGCTGGGCTGACGCACCAACTGTCCGGGTAACGGCTCATCAGCCAGCTTGCCAGCGCCTCGGCGTCGGGCCCACTGGCCAGCTCGAACAGACAGGGAATGCGCGGTAGTTGCGGCTTGAGCCCCAACTGGCGCGCTTCGTCCAGCAGCCGCGAGGCGTCGCCGGTTCCGCCCAGCAGCAGGGCCAGCAAATCGTCGCAGCGCTGTTTGCGCCACTGCTGGTCAGCCTGCAGGTGACGCTGGGCCAGCAGCATTTCGGCGGTCATGCGCACCAGCTCGGCATACACCCGAACCTGCTGCGGATCACCCGTCAAGCCCAGCACGCCCATCAGCCGGTCGTCGAGCATCAGGGGCAGGTTCACCCCCGGCTGCACGCCCTTGAGGCAGCGTGCCGCTTCCTGGTCAAGCTCCACGATGCGGCCATTGGCAAGCACCAACTGGGCGCCTTCGTGCCGCGTGTTGACGCGCTCTGGTTCGCCGCTGCCCAGGATCAGGCCGTGGCTGTCCATGACGTTGACGTTGCAGGGCAGAATCGCCATGGCACGGTCTACGATATCCTGTGCCAGGTCGTGGTCGAGTTCGAACATTCAACGGTCCTTGAGGGCGTGCGGTTGGGCTCGGGCACAGCAGCAAGGCCCATGGCTTGTGCAAAAGCACAAAGACAGCCACGCCGCCGTCCCCGAGACTCGTTCAAGCGAGCGCCGGAACAGGCGACGCGGTGACAACCATAACAACAGAGAACCCGATCATGGCACACAGCCCCGCCCCTGACCAAGGCACGGACACCACCCGCAATGCGCTGTACCGGCGCATCACCCTGCGGCTGATTCCGTTCATTTTCATCTGCTACCTGTTCAACTACCTCGACCGCGTCAATGTCGGCTTCGCCAAGCTGCAGATGCTCGACGCGCTCAAATTCAGCGAAACCGTCTACGGCCTCGGCGCCGGCATCTTCTTCATCGGCTATGTCCTGTGCGGCCTTCCCAGCAACCTGGCGCTCAACCGCTTCGGCCCACGGCGCTGGATCGCCTTGATGATGATTGCCTGGGGCAGCTTGTCCACCTGCTTGCTGTTCGTGACGACCCCCACCGAGTTCTATGCCCTGCGCCTGCTCACAGGCGCCGCCGAGGCAGGCTTCTTCCCGGGTGTGGTGCTGTACCTTTCGCGCTGGTTCCCCGGTGCGCGACGTGGCCGCATCATGGCGTTGTTCATGTCCGCGATCCCGGTCTCGGGTCTGTTGGGCAGCCCGTTTTCCGGCTGGATCCTCGAACACTTCGCCGCCGGGCAACATGGCCTTGCCGGCTGGCAATGGATGTTCCTGATTCAAGGGCTGCCAACCGTTGCGCTCGGCGTGCTGGCGGTGTTCCTGCTCAGCGATGGCTATCAGAAGGCGACCTGGCTGAGCGATGAGCAGCGCCGGCTGATTGCCGCCGACCTGCAGGCCGATGCCGACAGCAAGCCGCCTACCACCGGCGACAGCGTCCTGGCCGTGCTGGCCAACCCACTGATCTGGACCTTCGGCTTCATCTACTTCTGCATCCAGAGCGGTGTGTACGCCATCAACTTCTGGCTGCCCTCGATCATCAAGAACATGGGCTTCGACAACCCCTTGCTCATTGGCTGGCTGAGCGCCATTCCCTACTTGCTGGCCGGAGTCTTCATGATCCTGTGCGGGCGCTCGGCGGACCTTCGCAACGAGCGCCGCTGGCACTTGGTAGTGCCAATGCTGATGGGCGCCGTGGGCCTGCTGATGGCCGTGAATTTCGCGGCCACCCCGGCGATCGCCATCCTTGGCCTGTCCATCGCCACCATGGGCGCCCTCACTGGCCTACCCATGTTCTGGCCGATGCCCACGGCGTTGCTTAGCGCAGGTGCGGCCGTGGCAGGCCTGGCCCTGATCAACTCGGTGGGCCAGATGGCGGGCTTTCTCAGCCCTTACCTGGTCGGGTTCATCAAGGACCAGACCGGCTCGACCGACGCTGCCCTCTACGCCCTGGCGGCGTTGATCGTGCTGGGTAGCCTGGTGGCCCTGCGCGCCACCCGTACTCGTCTGCCGGCGCCTGCCATAGCCGACTGACGGTCGCGTCAACAGCGCTTCCTTGCATTGGGTCATCCAGACCCGTGCAAGGAAGGCTGATCATCTTGTTCCCTGTACAGCACTCCAGTCGTCAGCTCGACGCAGCCCGTTCGGGTAAATCGGCGTCGAACCGTTCCAGAGGCCCCCTTTGGAGAATTCACCATGACCGAATACGCCGTGGCCCGGCTGGCCGACCTCGATGAACACACCCCTTTGCGCGTGGAAGCCGGTAACGAAGAGCTGATCATCGTGCGTCAGGGTGATCAGGTTCGTGCTTTTCAGGGTAACTGTCCTCATGCAGGAGCGCCGCTGGACGAGGGCCGCGTCTGCGGCGGCTTGCTGATCTGCCCCTGGCACAAGGCCGCGTTCGCCGTGGACGAGGGCGCCGTGTGCGAGCCCCCTGCCCTGACCGACCTGCGCCGCTACAAGGCCTGGGTCAAGGGTGACCAGGTGTGGGTGGACGACCGCCCTTTGCCCAGGGCGCGCCCGCCCCGGCACAGCGATGCGCGGTGTTTCGTGGTGCTGGGAGCCGGTGCGGCAGGCAGCGCCGCTGTGGTCACCTTGCTCCGCCATGGCTTCAATGGCCGCCTGGTGTGGATCGACCAGGAGCGCCAGCCGGCCTACGACCGCACGGCCCTGAGCAAATTCGTGCTCGCAGGCCAAATGGCCCCGGATGAGGTGCCGATGCTGCTGGAGCCTGATGATCTGCGCATCGGTCAACTGGAGCGTCGGCACGCCAAGGTCCGTTCACTCAATGCCCAGAAACGCCAGCTCCTGCTGGCCGACGGCCAACGCATCGACTATGACGCCTGTTTGCTCGCTACGGGCGCCAAGGCGCAGCGCCCGGATATCCCGGGGCGCGACCTGCCTGGGGTCTTCACCTTGCGTTCGCGCGCGGACGCTGCGCAACTGCTCGATGCCGTGGAACCGGGCAAACCGGTTGTGATCGTGGGCGACAGTTTCATCGGCCTGGAAGCAGCCTCGGCGTTAAGCGAATACGGTGCCAAGGTCCACGTGATTGGACGGCATGAAGTTCCGCTGGCCAAGCAACTGGGCGAGCGTATCGGGCGGGCGATCCGTGCCTTGCACGCGCGCAAGGGCGTCACGTTCCATGGCCCGACCCAGGTGACGGCGATCGAAGGCGATGGTCAGGTCGAAGCGGTCATGCTCGGCAGCGGCGAGCGAGTGCACTGCCAGGTGGTGCTGCTGGGAACGGGGGTAGCTCCGGCCACGGCTTTTCTCAATGGCGTAGCGCTGGCCGATGACCTTTCCGTGCCGGTCAACGGTGAAATGCAGGTGACCGAAGGCTTGTGGGCTGTGGGTGACATGGCCACCTTCCCCCTCGCCGGCCAACCGGTGCGCATTGAGCACTGGCGGCTGGCGCAGCAGCACGGCGTCATCGCGGCAGCAAACATGCTGGGCGAGCAACGCCGCTACGCCGACGTGCCGTTTTTCTGGACCTATCACCATGGGCAGCGGTTCGAAGTGCTGGGCCACGCCCGACAGTGGGACGCCATCACCTTCGTTGGCACGCCGGAGAGCGGTGATTTCATTGCACTGCAATGCCTGGAGGATCAGGTGCAGGCCGTGGTCGCCAAGGGTTACGCCTCAGCCATGATGCAGTTGTCGCAACGCATGAAGCGCCCGCTCACCACCGCCGAGGCACTCGAACTGATCCACTGACAAGGCTTGCCCTGCGCCCGGGCTGGTAGCGCGCCATCAGCTATGGTTATCTTCACCTTCGATAACAATAACTGTGGAGCGCCCATGCCCGCTCATAATCCTGCCTCGGAACTGGCGGCCTTCGTCGACAGTCACTTCGGCCACCGCGGCTTGGTCCCGGAAACGGTGATCGCCGAATCCTGGTACCGCAGCGTCACCCAGCACCGCCTGGACCCGAGCGTGCACCCAACGGACAACATCCTCAGCGCCGCCGAAATCCGCCAGCTGCAAGCCCAACACCAAGCCTACCTGACCCTCGCCAGCCAAGGCGTGAGTGGTTTGGCCCGGCGGGTAGCGGATGCAGGTTTCGCCGTCTTGCTCAGCGATGCGGCAGGGGTCACGCTTGATGCTCGCCTACCTGCCGACACCGGGCGCTTCACAGGTTCCGGGCTGGTGGTGGGGGCGCGCTGGGACGAGTCCATCGCCGGCACGAACGGGATAGGCACCGCGCTGGCCTCGCAACAGGCACTGACCATTCACCGTCAGGAACATTTCCTGGCCAGCAATGCCCGGCTCAGTTGCTCGGTCTCACCGATCTTCGACAGCCACAACCACCTGCTCGGTTGCCTGAACGCGACCTGCTTGTATGACGATGGTCCCAAGCAGGCCCAGCACCTGACCCTGCAGTTGGTGACGCTGTACGCCCGCCTGATCGAAAACGCACACTTTCGCCAGCGTTACCGCGACTGCCTGACCCTCGCGGTCAAGCCCTGCGACGGCGATGCGGACCTGGTAGCCGAGCAACTGCTGGCACTCGACGAGGGTGGCCGTATCGTCGGTGCCAACCGGGCCGCATTCAGCAACAACCCCCATGCCCTGCTCGGGCTGCGCATCGAGCATGTGTTAAGCGCCGATATCGACCAGCTGCTGGCCCTGACCCAGGGCGGTGCTCGGGGCGCGCAATTGTACGATGCCAGCCAGGTCAAGGGCCTTGAGGTGGGCCTGCGAGTGCCGCGCGCTTATCGCGCTTGTGCCCCGGCCGCACCGGCGGCATCTGCCAACGCGCATCCGACACTCGACCAACTGGCAGGCGGCGACCCCCAGCTTCAGCACGCCGTGACGCGCCTGCGCAAGGTGCTGGACAAGGACATCGCGCTGCTGCTCAGCGGTGAAACCGGCACGGGCAAGGAAGCGTTCGCTCGCGCCCTGCACCAGGCAAGCGCCCGAAGCGCCCGGCCTTTCGTGGCGCTCAATTGCGCCGCCATTCCAGAAGCGCTGATCGAAAGCGAGCTATTCGGCTACCGGGCCGGCAGCTTCACCGGGGCAGACCGCAAGGGCATGAAAGGCAAGCTGGAACAGGCCAATGGCGGCACGCTGTTTCTCGATGAAATAGGCGACATGCCTGCCGATCTGCAAACCCGCCTGCTACGGGTACTGGCGGAACGGGAGCTGGTTGCGCTGGGGGCGACCACGCCGGTAAGGCTGGATATTCAGGTGATATCGGCGACGCATCAGGACCTGGTTGCCAGGATCGCCACCCACCAGTTCCGAGAGGACCTCTACTACCGACTCTGCGGCATGCGTATCACCCTGCCGGCGCTGCGCGAACGCAGTGATCGGGCGCAGGTGATCGAGGGTGTTCTAGCACGTTTGGCGCCGGGGCTGCACCTCTCGGCCCAAGCACGCGCCGCGCTGCTGGCCTATCCTTGGCCGGGCAATATTCGCCAACTGCTCAATGCCCTGCGCCAGGGCGCTGCCCTGGCCGAAGACGGGTGCATCGAGCTGGCCGACCTGCCCGCCGAGTTGCAGCAAGCGCAGGTCGAACCAGGCAGGACGATCTGCGCAGCGCCGCGCCTTGGGCAGCAGGTGGAAGAGGCCGAGGCCGACCACCTGCTGGCGCTGTTGCGGCGCAACCAGTGGAACATGAGTGCCGCCGCCCAGGCCGCTGGCATCTCGCGGTCCACGCTGTACCGCAAGATCAAGCGCCACGGCATCGTGCAACCGAATCGCCAGGGCAACTGAGCCCAGTGCCCCGCCACGCCGGGGCACTGGCCACGGCTGGGCTTCAACCCTGGATGTAGACCACCTGCGTGCGCGTGTACTCGTAGAGCCCGTGCTTACCGTCCGCCCCACCAATGCCCGACTTGCGGGCCCCGGCGTGGAAGCCTTGCATGGCCTCGAAGTTTTCGCGGTTGATGTAGGTCTCGCCGAAGTCGATTTCCCGGCACGCCTTGAGCGCGGCGTTCAGATCGCGGGTGTAGAGTGACGAGGTCAGCCCGTACTCGCTGTCGTTGGCCAAGGCAATGGCTTCGTCCAGGTCCTCCACCACCTGAATTGGCAACACCGGCCCGAAGATTTCCTTGCGCATGATCTCCATGTCGGCCGTGCAGCCTGCCAGCACGGTGGGCTGATAGTGAAAACCGCTGCCAAGGTCAGCCACCTGCCCGCCCGTGACCACCTGCGCGCCTTGGGTCTGGGCAGTGCGCACCATCTGCGCCACCTTGTCCAGGCCGGCCCGGTTGATCAACGGTCCCATGTGCAGGTCCTGCTGCGTCGATGGGTCGCCATAGCGTGTGGCGGCCATCGCCTGGGCCACCTGATCGATGAACCGATCGGCCACCTGGCGCGCCACATAAACACGCTCTGCGCAGTTGCACACCTGCCCGGTGTTGATCACCCGCGAGGCGACGATCGCGTTGACTGCCAGGTCCAGGTCGGCATCGGCCAACACGATGGCAGGCGCCTTGCCGCCCAGCTCCAGGTTCAGCTTGGTGATGTTCGGCGCCGCCGCTGCCATGATCCGCGCACCGGTCGCCACGCTGCCGGTGAAACTGACCATGTCCACGCCCGGGTGACTGGACAGGCCGTGGCCCACGGCGGCGCCTGTGCCGCCGACCACGTTGAACACCCCGGGTGGCAGGCCGGTCTCGGCCACCAGGCGGGCGAACGCGTAGCAGTTGATCGGGGTTTCCTCACTCGGCTTGACCACGATGGTGTTGCCGGTAATGAGCGCCGGCGCCATCTTGCGGGCGATCAGGAAAAAGGGGAAGTTCCACGGCAGGATGCCTGCCACCACGCCCACGGGCTTGCGCATGAGAAACACGTGTTCGGCCTGACGGTCGCTGGTCAACACCTCGCCTTCCAGGCGTCGCGCCCATTCAGCCATGTAGTCCAGGTAATCGGCCGTGAAGCCGACTTCCACCTGGGCCAGGGCCGGCACCTTGCCGCCTTCCAGGGTGATGGTCCGGGCCAGCTGATCGGCATTGGCCCGTATCCGGTTCGCGATGGCGCGCAGGTAGCCTGCGCGTTCCTGCGCAGGCCGGGCTGCCCAGGCGCGCTGAGCCCGGCGTGCCGCGCTCACGGCCTGGTCGACCTGGGCCTGCGAAGACTCCGGCACGCGACCGAGCAACTGGCCATTGGCCGGGTTATGGACTTCGAGCAGGCCTTCACCGGGTTCGAACCGGTTGTCGATGAAGTTCTGGTAGACCGAATCGTTCATGGGCATTTCACTCCTGTGGGGCATTGTCAGCCAGCGATGAAGGGGTTGCCGGACGGGCGCTGAACCGCTTCCAGACCTCGCCTTCCTCCTGCAAATCGTGAGCACGCTTGATCAGGTATTGATGGACCTGCTCGACTTGCTCAGGGTTGAGGTTGTCGGCAAACGAGGGCATGCCATCGGGCACCCTGCCGCCGTAGAGAATCCCGAGGAACATCTGGTGCTTGTCGGCGCCCAGCTTGCGCAGGTCGGGCAAGACCCCGCCGCTGACGGCATGGATGCCATGGCACTGGGAGCAGTTGCCGTCGTACAGCGCAGCGCCTGCAGCGACCGTCTCGGCATTGGCCGTCAAAGGTGGCGGCTTGGGCGCATCGGCAGGCGGGGCCGGCTCGCGCAGCTTGGCCGAGCCGCCCAGCTTGTAGGTCAGCACCTGTGCATAGGGCTGCACGCCTGCACGCAAAGAGAGTGCGCCAGCGAACGTGGAAAATGCGCCGCCCCAGCCAGCCATGAACGTGACGTATTGCTCGCCGTCGACGGCATAGGTGATCGGTGCGGCCATCACGCCGCTGGCCGCAGGCGCTTCCCACAGCTTCTTGCCGGTTTCGGCGGCATAAGCAATGACCCGGCCGTCGGCGCTGCCTTCGAACACCAGGTTGCCGGCCGTGCTCAAGGTGCCACCATTGAAGATCGTGATGTACGGCACTTCCCAGGCAGGCGCCTGCTTGACCGGGTCCCAGGCAATCAGTTTGCCTGACCAGGTCTTGGCCATGTCCAGCAGCCCTTCGGCGCCTTCGGGCATCATGCCGGTACGCAGCCCCAACTGGTAGACGCTCTTGAACGGGTTGCGCTTGGGCGCTTCTGGCACGTGCTCATAGTAGGCCGACATGATGTGGGCCGGGATGTACACCAGCCCCGTCTGCGGGTTGTACGACATCGGGTGCCAGTCGTGTGCCCCCCAGAACGCCGGAGTCACCAGCTTGCGCTTGCCGTCCTTCCAGTAGGCCGCTGCCTCGTCGTCGACGATGGGCCGGCCGGTCTTCATGTCGATGCCTTTGGCCCAGTTCACCGGCACGATGTTCTTGGCCGACAGCAACTCGCCGGTTTCCCGGTCCAGCACGTAGAAGAAGCCATTCTTGGGCGCTTGCATCAGCACCTTGCGCGGCTTGCCGTCGATGGGCAGCTCGGCCAGGATCATGTGCTGGGTGGCCGTGAAGTCCCAGGCGTCGCCGGGCGTGGTCTGGTAGTGCCAGGCGTACTCGCCGGTATCGGCGTTCACCGCCACGATCGAGGACAGGAACAGGTTGTCGCCCTTGGCCTGGCTGCGCCATTTGGGGTCCCACATCGCGCCGTTGCCCACGCCGATGTACAGCAGGTTCAGCTGCGGATCGTAGGCAAAGGAATCCCAGGCGGTGCCGCCGCCGCCCCACTCGACATAGGCATCCCCGTGCCAGGTCTTGCTGGCGATCTGCATGGCTTTATCCTCAGACGGCAGCTTCGGATCGCCCGGTACGGTGTAGAACCGCCATGCCTGGCGCCCGGTCTCGGCATCGTAGGCGGTGACGTAGCCACGTACGCCGAATTCGGCGCCGCCATTGCCAATCACCACCTTGCCGTTGACCACCCGCGGCGCACCGGTGATGGTGTAGCTGCGCTTAGTATCGGCGCGGGTATCGACCGACCAGACCCGCTTGCCGGTCTTGGCATCGATGGCCTCCAGGCGACCGTCCAGCACACCCACATAGACCTTGCCCTGCCACACCGCCACGCCCCTGTTGACCGCATCGCAGCAGGCTTCGCCGGCACGGTTGCGGTCGGACTGCGGATCGTACTTCCACAGCAGCTGGCCGTTGCGCGCATCCAGCGCGTACACCACCGAGAACGGCCCCGTGGTGTACATCACCCCATCGACCACGATGGGGGTCGCCTCCACGCCGCGGTCCAGGTCGAGCTTGTAGCTCCACGCCAGCCCCAGCTGGCCCACGTTGCTCTGGTCGATGGTCTTGAGGGGGCTGAAGCGTTGCTCGTCGTACGTGCGGCCATGGCTCATCCAGTTGCCGGGCTCTTTGTCCGCATCAATGATGCGTTGCCCATCGACACCGGCGGCGAAGGCCAGGGGTGTCCAGCTGAGAGCCAGGGCCAAGCAGCCGCGTGCAAGGCGTTGGGGGCCTGATCGATTCATGCACTGTTCTCCGTTCTTGTTATGGCGACGCTGCGACGAGCGTCAGTCCAAACAAGAGCAACGGCTGTGCCAAACGGCCGGCTGACGGCCGCAGATACCGCAGTAGAGCCTTCGAGCCGTCAGTGGGGAGGGGCTGGATACGGGCAAATGCTCGACACAGTTGCGTCAACCCTGGGTCAACCGTGGCACAGGTGTGTCACAGCCCAAGCGTGCTCAAGGCTTTGATCAGCAAAAGGTGTAGCGGGTAAAAACCATAGGCCCAGCGACCCACAGCTGGCACGCGATGCCATCGGCAGTGCAACAGGCCGTTGCCGACCGCAATGGCCACGGCGGCAACCGCCAGGGTGACCCAGGTGAAGTGGGCGCCCAGGTGCGTCATCAACCAGCTGTTGGTCAAGTTGCCGGCCACCGCCAGCACGCACGGCACAAGCCACATTGCGCCCCCACAGCGGTAGGCAAGTACGCAGGCGGCGGGCAGCAGTACCCCTGGCAGGCCGTACATCAGGCACGGGCTGCCAGCCCAAGCCGCGCCCAGCGCGACCAACCCCAGCAGCCGCGCGGCTGCCTGGGTATGCTGCACGCTCCAGGCCACCAGCAGGCCCAACAACAGCGTCGGCATTACGCTGAACGTGGTCGAACCGCTGTCCAGCCAGCGGTAGGCAGGCTCGGACAGCACGGTGAACAGCAGCATCAGCCCCAGATACCGCCCATGGTGGCGATCGAGCGGCGTGTCAGGCTCGCGCCGCACCACGTTCATGGCCATGGCCAGGCAAAAGAGCGGAAACGCCAGTCGGCCAACCACTAACAGGCCGTGGGCCTGCGGCCAGACGAAGCGTAGGTGGTCGGCGAGCATCGCCAGCATTGCGAGCCATTTGACCAGGTCCAGCCCGGCTGAGCGCACTGGGCGCTACTCCCCCTGCCCTTGCCCAGGCGCTGCAATGCGCGCGGTCCAGGCGGCCAAGGGTAGCGGGGGCTGCTGGAAGACGATGCGGCGCCAGATCAACCCCAGCGCCTGCCCGTCGAACAGGTCGCGCGGGCCGCTGGCTGTGTGCACGGCCGGTTGCTGCACCTGCCAGCGGCCCTGCTCGCCCTGCCGGGCCATGTCGAAGCGGAACGTGTAGTTGCCCGGCGTACCCATGCGCAGGTCGGTCACCACCAGCCGGTCGCCGACCTGGTCGTAGCGCAGCCAGTCGTCGGTGAACCAGCGCAGCCGCTGGTGCAGCGGATCGTTTGCCAGCACCTGGGCCAGAGGCAGGTTGCGGTTCAGGCGCAGCATCTCCGGCGACTCGCGGTCCAACAGGCTACTGACCCCTTCGTAATAGACGCCGTCCGGCGCCTTGGCCAATACCCGCCAGACCAGACTGTTGAACGCCATGGGCACTGCCCGTACCTCGTTCACGGTCACGCCCTTGGCATCGAGCGCGGCCTGGAAACGGTGTTCGGCCAGGGTACGGCTGGCCAGGCCTAAGCCCAGGTAAGCGGTGCTCAAGCCCAGCGCAACGGCCATGAACCGTACCGCCCGGGCGTGGGTGCCGCGCACGGCGGCGTACGCCACCGCCACCAGCAGCGGCACGGTATACACCGGATCGATGATGAACACGGCCGCCCAGCTTTGCGGGGTCACGTGCAAGGGCCACAGCAACTGGGTGCCGTACACGGTGAACGCGTCGAGCACGGGGTGGGTCACCAACACCAGCCAGAATGTCAGGAACAACCGGGGCAGCGTGTAGCCTTTGTCCGGCCAGGTCCTGTTCACCAGCCACGCCAGAAGCGCTGCCAGCGCGGTCAGCACGAACACTGAATGGGAAAAGCCGCGGTGGTAGGTCATCTGCGAGACCGGGTCGGCATAACGGATGATCACGTCCAAGTCCGGCAGTGTGGCCAACGCAGCGCCGTAGACCAGGGCCCTACGGCCCTGAATGCGCCCCAACAGTGTGCCTTGCAACGCAGCGCCAAGAACAGCTTGGGTTATCGAGTCCAAATCAAAGCCTTCGTCAGGAGGGTGTTGGGCCACGCTACCTGCTTGCGGGGCGCTTGCGCAATCGGCGGACGGTGCGCAGGCCCGCGCTGGAAACAGCTTGCAAAAAAGCTGGTCCGCCGGCTGGTAATATTTCTTACATCTGAGCTGCAGCATTTGATAGAACTACGCCACGTTGCTTGTACTTTCCCGCGCCTTGACCCTTTCCGAGATCCCCAACATCCGTATGTCTACCCGGTTGCTCTGCGCCCTACGCCGTCGCTGGTTCACCTGGCTGTGCGCCGCCGCCTTGGTGCTCGCCCTGCCGGCCGGCTGCTCGGTCTTGCAGCACAAGGAACGCGAGCTGGTATTTCGCATCGAGCCAGGCCAGGCCAGTTGGTTTCATGGCCTGCCCGGCGGTGTCCAGGAGCTGGACCTGCGCCCGCGCACTTTCGCCGATAACCAGAGCCTGCATGCCTGGTGGTGGCCGGCAAGACGCGCCGATGCCCCGGCCATCCTTTACCTGCACGGTGTGCGCTGGAACCTTACCGGCCAGCTGTTTCGCATCGAACAGCTGCACGCCATGGGCTATGCGGTGCTGGCGGTGGACTACCGCGGCTTTGGCCGCAGCCGAGGGGACTTGCCTTCCGAAGCCACCGTGTACGAGGACGCTCGCGTGGCTTGGGAGCGTTTCGCCCAACTGCAACCTGATGCGAGCAAACGTCTGATCTACGGGCACTCCCTGGGGGGCGCCGTAGCGGTCGACCTGGCGCGCACGCTCGCCCGTGAAGCCCGAGACACGCGCACCCCTGCCCCGGCGCGAGGGCTGATCCTGGAGTCCACGTTCACCTCGTTGGGCGATGTGGCAGGCGTGGTCGCCAATACATCGCTGCCGGTGCGCTGGCTGCTGTCGCAGAAGTTCGATTCACTGGGCAAAATTGGCGATATCGACCTGCCGGTGCTGCTGGTCCATGGCCTGGACGACCGCTACGTGCCCTCGCGTTTCAGCCAGCGGCTGTTCGAGGCCGCGCGTGAACCCAAGACGCTGTTGCTGGTGCCAGGTGCGACACACAACAACAGCATGAGCCTGGCCGGGCAGCGTTATCGCAAGGCGATACAGGCCCTGTTCCAGGCGCGGCAGGTCACTGTACCGGCAGGAAATTCATCAACAGCAGGCTTTGCGCATAATTGAGGCCGATACGGCGGTAGCGCTCGTCGAGCAGCTCGGCCAGCAAGTCCAGGCGGGCCACCACCTTGCCAAATTCCACGGCAAAACTCAGGTTGCTGCCCTCCTCCGAAATCTCGTTGGAGAACAGCAACAGCACACCGTTGGCGTCCTGCCGCTGGCTCAGCATCCAGGTGGCTTTCTCGATGTTGCGCGCGGCGTTGTTGATGAACAACGGGTCGAGGGTGTCGGTCATGTAGAACGCGGTGCGTCCGCCGTGGGCGGTGATCAGCATACTGCCGATGGCGTAGATGAACGCACCCACACGATCACCGCGAAATTCCGGGCTCAAGGCATAGCTCAAGGCAGCCAGGTCGCGGCGATTGCCCAGTTGCGCCAGGGGTTGGCGCTGTTCGATGGCCAGGCGGATCTGGCGCTCGGCCGTGGCCGCGTCCAGGTAGCCCGAGCGTTGCAACTGGTTGGGATTGCGCAGGTACAGCTTGTTCATCAGCAGGTAGAGGCTTTGCAGGTTGTCGCGCATCGACAAGGTCGCCAGGCGGTCCACACTGGTCTGGAACAGCTCGCTGGGCTTGCCTTCGCCCAGCTGGTTGACGATGTCGCGCCCCTGCTGCTGAGTGCAGGCGCACAGGCTGGCCAAGATGCCTGCCAACAGCAGGCGAACTATCGTGGAGCAACTGCACACTACCATCGGCACCGGTTCGTTTTCGGCGGCCGCCGCGGGGATCGCGGCAGCCTGGGCCTAGCATAGAGCCCCGAAAGCCAAAAAAGTGCGGCATGCGCCAGCAGGTGTAGCTACCTGAACTACATCGCGCCGCGCAGCAGCTCAACGACCTGGGCATGCAGGTCCGGATCACCGCAGGCCACCACGCAGCCGCCTTGCTGAGCGCTGCTGCCGTCCCAGGCCGTGATCACGCCGCCCGCGCCCTCGATGATGGGCATGAGTGCCTGCACGTCATAGGGCTGCAAGCTGGCTTCGACGATGACATCCACAAAGCCCGAGGCCAGCATGCAATAGGCGTAGCAATCCCCACCGTAGCGCATCAGCCGTGCCTGGCTGGCCACGTGCTCGAACGCAGCCTTGCGCGCAGGCGTATCGAACATGTCAGGGGTGGTGCACATCAAGGTGGCCGCTGCCAGCGCTTTGCAGGCGCGGGTCTTTAGCGCTCGCGTGCCCGACCAGGCACCTTCGGGCGTGCCGATGAACCGTTCGCCGGTAAAAGGTTGGTTCATCACCCCCACCACAGGCCGGGCACCGTCGTTGAGCGCGATCAACGTGCCCCACAACGGCAGGCCGGTGATGAAGGCGCGGGTGCCGTCGATCGGGTCGAGCACCCAGGTCAACGGGCTGCTGCCCACGGCCACGCCCGCCTCTTCACCAAGGATGCCATGGTCTGGGTAGCGCGCCTGGATCCGCTCGCGCATCGCGTCCTCGGCCGCCTTGTCGGCCACGGTCACCGGGTCGTACAACCGGCCGCCTTTGTCCTCGACCTCCAGGCTTGCACGAAAGTAAGGCGTGATGGCAGCGCTCGCAGCATCGGCCAACTGCTCGGCAAATCCACGGAACTCGGCAATCTGTTCAGCGCTCAGGGGCATGAAAATGGGCCTTGTGCTAGTCAGGGAGGCGGCATGATAGCAAACCCGCTGATCGGCATGGCGTCCGCAGGAGATATCAATATGGCATCATCCAGGCTGGATTTAGCCAAGGCTCGCTCGTTGTACTAGCATACCCCTCACGCACCGATGCAGGCCCAGGATGAGGGCTTGCACTACAGCCGGGCTTGTGCCCTGGCCTCAAGGACGATTCGATGAGCATCAATTCCATCTATCCGCAGATCGGCAAGATCATTGCCAGCACCGGCAGCCGCCAGTTTCCCCGCCTGCTGCATGACCTGATTCAGGCTCACCTGTGCATCGACGCCACGCAGATCCGCCAGCTGCCACGCTCACCTAGCGAAACCACCGTACTCGACGAAACCGTGTTCTCGTGCGATCAACCCACGGCCACCGCCTCGGATGACCCTTCGCGCCTGCACCGTATCCGCGCCAGTGACGCGCGGGTCGAGATTCGCGTACTGCGCGCCGACACCACCTATGGCTTCTCCCCCCTGGAGCGCAATAGGCTCGAAGCCATCACGCCCCTGGTGCTGCCGATGCTGGAGAAACACCTGCGTGCCCTGCAACCCACCGTGCAGCGCAACAGCCACGACAGCCTGGAGCAGCGGTTCGTCGAACGCCTGGCCCAAACAGGCCTCAAGCTTTCCGAACGCGAGCGCCAGGTCTGCCTAGGGTTGCTGGCCGGTCAAACGGCCCCCGAGCAGGCCGACCGGCTTGGCCTGCGCGTGAACACCGTCGAAAGTTACCTGCGCCGGGCCGTGATCAAGCTGGGCATCGGCGGGCGGCATTCGCTGATGCGCTGGATGCACGCCTAGGCATCGGTCGACCGGCATCGCAGGTGGTTCAGTCCCGTGCCAGTGCTTCGATGGGGTCCAGGCGAGCCGCATTGCGCGCCGGCACGAAGCCGAACACCACACCGATCAAGGTCGAGCAGGCGAACGCCATCACGATCGAGGCTGGGGAGAACACCATTTCCCATTGCTTGACGAACAGCTCGAACAGGTAGCCCACCGCGTAGGACAACCCCACGCCCACGACCCCGCCCAACAGGCAGACCATGACCGCTTCCACCAGAAACTGCTGGCGGATGTCGGCCTGACGGGCACCAACGGCCATGCGTATGCCGATTTCACGGGTACGTTCGGTCACCGACACCAGCATGATGTTCATCACCCCTATGCCGCCCACCACCAGCGAGATCACCGCGATCAGCGACAGCAGCAAGGTCAGGGATCGACTGGTCTTCTGTACGGTCTGCATGATGCTGTCCAGGTTGTTGGTGAAGAAGTCCTTGCTGCCGTGGCGCTGCAGCAGTACACGGCTGACCTCCTCCTCGACCCGCTTGCTGGGCACCCCGTCCTTGATCCGCACGCTGATGCTGTCCAGGTGACGCTGTCCCAGCACCCGTCCGGCAGCCGTCTCGTACGGCACCCAGATGTTCAGCTGGTTGCTGGCCACGAACAGGTTCTTGTTGCGCGCAGTCACACCGATCACGGTACAGGGCAGATTACCGACCAGGATCACCTGCCCAAGGGGGTTGGTGGTCGGGCCGAACAGGCGCTCGCGGGTGTTATGGTCGATGACCACCACCTGGGCCTGGCGCCGCGCATCATCGGCGCTGAACACGATGCCCGCTGCCAATGGGATGTTGCGCACCTGAAAGTAGTGCTCGCTGACGCCATTGAGCTGCACATCCACGTCCAGGTTGCGATAGCGCACCAGCGTGCCCTGGCCGATCACAGGGGTTGCGCTGTCGACGTAGTACAAGGCGTTGAGCGCCGCCACATCCGCCGGCACCAACGTTTCAATGTTCCTGGCCCGGCTGTCGCCGAAGTTGCTCCCCGAATACACATCGATGGTGTTGCTGCCGATGGCCTGGATGTCCTTGAGTACGTACCCCTTGGCCCCTTCGCCGATGGCTGAAATCGACACCACCGAAGTGATACCGATGATGATCCCGAGCATGGTCAGCAAGGTGCGCATGCGGTGTGACACCAAGGCCAGCCAGGCCATCTTGAACGCCTCGCGGAACATGCCCAGGCTTGCCAACAGGCGATGTCCCCTCTTGCGTGCCGGCGTCGGCGCCACGGCCCGTGCAGGCACCGTGTCAGCAACCTTGCGCCGATCGCTGACGATCTGGCCGTCGCTGACTTCGATGATGCGCTCGGCGTGCGCGGCCACGTGCGGGTCATGGGTGACGAGGATCACGGTGTGACCCGAGGCGTGCAGCTCCAGCAGAATCTTCATGACCTCCTTGCCGCTGGCGCTGTCCAGCGCGCCTGTGGGTTCGTCCGCCAGGATCACCTGCCCTCCATTAATCAATGCCCGGCATATGCTCACCCGTTGCTGCTGGCCTCCCGACAGCTGGCTGGGACGGTGGTGCAAGTGCTCGCCAAGCCCAAGCCGGCTCAGCAGCGTCTGGGCGCGTTCATGGCGCCATTGCAGGTCCATGCCGGCGTACACGGCAGGGATCTCGACGTTGTGCAGGGCGTCCAGGTGCGGCAGCAGGTGGTAGCGCTGGAAAATGAACCCGAAGTGATCGCGACGCAGGGCGGCCAGGGCATCGACGTCAAGGTCCCGGGTTTGCTGGCCATCGACCTTGTAACTGCCAGTGCTGGCATTGTCCAGGCAGCCCAGAATGTTCATCAGCGTGGACTTGCCAGAGCCCGATGCGCCGATGATAGCGACCAGTTCACCACGGTGAATCTGCAGGTTGATGCCCTTGAGCGCGAGAAAGGCCCGCTCGCCGGCCTGGAAGCTGCGGGTAATGCCCTCCAGGCAAAGCAAGGGTTCGCCCTGCCCCGTTGCCTGGCACAGGGGGGCAGTGGGTTGCACGTTCATGTTCATGCTCAGGCTCCCGAATCGCCGGTAATCGGCTCGCCAATCACCACCCGGTCACCTTCGTCGAGGCCCTGCTCGATCTGTACCCGAACATTATTGTTGATCCCCACCACCACCTTGCGCTGCTCGGCGAAGCCCTTGTCGTCGAGCACCCGCACGGCGAAGCGGCCGTCCGCCTCGCGCCCACCCAGTGCCGCCACCGGCACGGTCAGAACCTTTTGCGCGGTATCGAGCACGATGTGCACTTGCGCAGTCATGGCGATGCGCAGGCGGTGGTCCGGGTTGGGCACCTCGAACAGGGCGTTGTAGAACACCGCGCCAGTTGGCTTGCCGGCCCCGCCCTCTGCCTTGTCGCTACTCTGGGCGTAGTGCTGTGGGGCAGGCTCGGTGCCGCGCAGCTTGGCGTAGTAGCGTTTGTCTTCCCCCAGGATGGTGAAATACACCGCCTGGCCCGGCGTGATGTGAATCACATCCGCTTCCGAGACCTGCGCCTTGACGGTCATGGTGTCCAGGTTGGCCAGCTTGAGCAGCACCGGGGCCAGCTGGTTGGCGATCACCGTCTGCCCTTCCTGAGTAACGATGCCCACCACGTGGCCTGTGATCGGCGCGTTGATGCGGGTATAGCCCAGGTTGACCCGGGCCGTGTCAATTTCCACCTGAGCGCTGCGGATCTGCGCATCGAGCGAGCCCACGGCAGCCTGCTGGACCTGATAGTCGGCCTCGGCCTTTTCATATTCCTGACGCGAGACCGAGGCATCGATTTGCAGTTCTCGATAGCGTTCATAGACCCCTTTGGCCTGCTTGAGCTGGGCCAGGGTCGAGCGCCGTTGGGCCTGCAGTTTCTGCTCGTCCACCTCCGCTTGGCGCAGGGTGTTGCGTAGCACCAGCGGGTCTATCTCGGCCAGCCACTGGCCTTCGGTGACCTTGTCGCCCAGCTTCACCTTGAGCGATTTCAGCTGACCGGAAACCTGGGCGCCCACATCCACCTGTTTGATCCCTTCGAGCACGCCGGTGGCCAGTACCGCATTCTCGATGTCGGCACGCTCGACCTGGGCGGTGATGTACTGCGGTGCCTTGGCCGGGGCCTGGACCGCATACAGGCCAATGCCCGCTACCACGGCAATGCCCAGCCCGATGCCCCATTTGCGCAGTTTGGTTTTGTCCATGGACACGCGTAATTCCTTTGTTTGACAAGACTGCACCGAGACCTGGCAGCGGCGGGCTCGCCCACCGGCCGCCAGGTAACCGGCTATTGAACGACCTGGGCCTGCGCAAGCGCCTGACCGTCATGCCACCACGCTGCCAGGCTGAACACATGGGGCACCTTGAGGATGCTGAAATGATCGCCGGGCGCCTTCCATACCTTCAGCCCAGGCAGCAACTGTTGCCAGCGCTGCTGCATGAGACGGTGCTCGGCAGCGTTGCCTTCGGCGTCCAGCCCCGGGTCGTCCACCAGCACCAGCCCTGCCGGGCCGGTGTACGGCAGCTCTGGATGGTAAGGCGTGCGCAGCGCAGCACCGAAAGTGCGCACCGTGCCGTCGAGCGCACGCGCACTGGGCCTGGCGGGCATCAGCCCTGCCCGCACCATGGCCGTGTGCAGTTGCTGCTGTTGCTGGTCGTCGCTGGCTTGTGCAAACGCTACCCGGTCCAGACCAAGGGGTTTGCCGGAGGACATTTCCAGCGCTTCGATCAGGCGCAGCAGCGTCTGGCTGAAGGTATGGGGCTGGCCGCAGGTGCTCCCTGGGCCTGGGCCCTCGCTGTCGATCAACGTCAAGGAGCGCACTTGACGCCCTTTGGCCTGCAAGCGCGCGGCCATGGCATGGGCCACCCAGCCTCCGAACGAATGCCCCACCAGGTTCAGCGGGCCCTCGGGATAGACCGCTTCGATAGCCTGCACATGCCAGGCCGCCGCAGCCTCGACGCAGGTGTGCGGCAGCGACAGGCCATCCAGGCCTCGGGCCTGCAAGCCTTGAACGGGCCACTGCGGGCCCAACGCCTCGGCCAGGCCGATGAAGCTGGTCACACTGTCGCCGGCACCGGCTACGCAGAACACGGGCGTGTGCCCGGCAGCGCCGGTCTGAATAGCCACGGGGGCGAAGGGCGGTGGTACAGCCGGGGCAGCAGCACACGCCAGCGCTTGCGTCAGCACCTGGCCAACGGTCGTCACATGGGGCGCTTGCATCAAGCTGCGGTGATCCCCCGGAACGGTGTGCGTCACCAGCACCTGGGTCGGCAACGCCGTGCGCCAGCCAAGGCCCTCAGGCGCCTCGTCAGCCTGCGCGGCGCAGAGCAGGTGCACCGGCACATCCACCGGCGCTGGGCGGTAATGAGCCAGGGCATGGCCATGGGCAAGCTCGCGGCCGAAATAATGCCGCAGGTCCGCGTCCGTCATGCTGGCCCACAGGCCGTAGAGCACCTCGTGCTCACGGCAGCTTGCCAGCAAGGTCGCAAAGTCGGCCTGGTCCTGCTCCAGGCGCGCGAGCAGCGCCCGCTTGGCGCGGCCTGCCTCGCCCTTGGTTTGCCAGTACGCCGTGCAGTTGAGCAGCAACTGCCGCTCCAAGGCATACGGGCCCTCCCAGCGTGCCTTGCCTTGGTCGGCCAAGCGCGGTGCGTAGGTGTCGATCAAACCGATGAATGCCACCTGCTCGTCAACGCCGCGCAGTTGATTGGCCATTTCCATGGCCAGCACACCGCCGAATGACCACCCGGCCAGACGGTAGGGCCCGTGGGGTTGCACGGTGCGCATCTGCGTGATCTGGTAGCGCGCCAGACATTCCAGCGTGCGTGGCTGTGGGGCATCGCTGGGTAATCCCGGCAGGCCGTAGATGGCAAAGTCGCCTCCCACTTGGTGGGCAAGCACAGGGAAGTAGAAGTCCAGCCCGGAAAATTCATGCACAAGGAACAGCGGTGCCTGGGCAGAACCCGGCCGGACCGTGATCACGGTCGCTACCGCTGGCGCTTGCCTATCCACCTGCTTGGCCAGCAACGCCACGCTCGGACGCTGGAAGACGTCAGTGAGCGCAACGGGTACCCCGGCCTTGCGCAGGCGGTCCACCAGGCGAATGGCCGCCAGCGAGTGACCGCCCAACTCGAAGAAGTTGTCATGGCGGCCCACCTCATCGACGTCGAGCAACTCGCACCAAAGGCTCGCGACAAGCTGCTCGACGTCCCCGCAAGGGGCTTCGAACGGGCGCTGCTGCACCTCGGGCGCTGGCAACGCCTTGCGGTCAAGCTTGCCGTTAGGGCCGAGCGGAAGCGCGGCCAGGTGGATGAAGTGCGACGGAACCATGAACGCTGGCAAGCGCGCCATCAAGACGGCCCGCAGCGCCTCGGGGATGAGACGCTGGCCCGTGTAGTACGCTACCAGGTGCTGGTCGCAGGCGAGCACGACCGCTTCCTTGACGGTGTCCACGGCCGTCATCGCCGCCTGAATTTCACCCAGCTCGATACGCAGGCCATGAAGCTTGACCTGATCGTCGTTACGCCCCAGGTATTCAAGGTTGCCGTCCGGCAGGTGCCGCGCCAAGTCACCCGTGCGGTACAGCCGCCCGCCTGGGCG
The DNA here is from genome assembly GCF_000730565.1 of Pseudomonas fulva NBRC 16637 = DSM 17717. GTDB lineage: Bacteria > Pseudomonadota > Gammaproteobacteria > Pseudomonadales > Pseudomonadaceae > Aquipseudomonas > Aquipseudomonas fulva. The sequence goes on from NZ_BBIQ01000007.1 coordinate 119,934, forward strand.
CTGACCGAACGGGTCATCCAGGAAGCGCTCGGCGGTCAGTTCGGGCCGGTTCAGGTAACCGCGGGCGACCTGTACACCACCGATGTACAGCTCGCCGGCCACGCCCTGCGGTACCGGCTGGCTTTGATCGTCCAGCACGTACAGGGTGGTGTTGGCGATGGGCTTGCCGATTGGGGTGTTGTCGGGTGCGCTCACGCAGTGCCAGGCACTCACATCCACGGCGGCTTCGGTCGGGCCGTAGAGGTTGTGCAACTCAACATCCGGCAGTTGCTGGTGGAAGCGGCGCACGAGGCTGCCTGGCAGTGCTTCGCCGCTGCACACCACACGCTTGAGCGAAGGCGCGGACCAGCCTGATTCGATGGCCGAGAGGAACACGTCCAGCATCGATGGCACAAAGTGCAGCGTGCTGACGCCTTCGGCCTTAATAGCGTGTTGCAGGTACTGCGGGTCGCGGTGCCCGCCGGGCCTGGCCATGACCAGCTTCGCACCGGTCTGAAGCGGCCACAGCAGCTCCCAGACCGAAACGTCGAAGCTGAACGGGGTCTTCTGCAGTACAACGTCGTCAGCACCCAGCGCATAGGCGTCCTGCATCCACAGCAGACGATTGACCACGCCGGCATGCTCGTTCATCACGCCCTTGGGCAAGCCGGTCGAGCCTGAGGTATAGATGACGTACGCCAGGTGCTGCGGGGTGAGCCCCGGAGCTTCCAGGTTGGTGGCAGGCAGTTCCAGGCTCAACGGCGCGTCCAGATCGATCACGACGCCGTGCTCGGGCACATGCCGGGTCGCCGCGTGCACCAGCACCGCCACCGGGTCGCTGTCGGTGAGCATGTGGCGAATACGCTCTGCCGGGTAATCCGGATCGACCGGCACATACGCGCCGCCCGCCTTCAGGATTCCGAGCAGCCCCACCATCATCGACAAACTGCGTTCAACGCAGATCGCCACGCGATCATCGGGCGTCACGCCCAGCGCGATGAGGTGGTGAGCCAGGCGATTGGCCTGGGCGTTGAGCTGCTCGAAGGTCAGCTCGCCCTCCTCGGCGCTGACGGCGACGGCCTGCGGGGTGCGCTGCGCCTGGGCCTCGACCAGCGCGTGCAGGGTACAGATAAGGTCATGGTCGGTGCCGGTCGCATTGAAGGCGTGCAGCACCCGCTCGCGTTCTTCGCCAGCCAGCAGGTCGATGTCCGCGACGATGGCCTGGTCGCTGGTCGCAAAGGCTTGCAGGACGCGCTGCAGGTAACCGGCGAAGCGTTCGATTGTGGCGCGGTTGAACAGCGCGGTGGCATACACGATGCCACCGGCAAAGCAGCCGGCCCGCTCACCCATGCTCAAGCTCAAATCGAACTTGGCCACTTCGGCCTCGGCAGCCATGGCGCTGACATGCAAGTCTGCAAACGCAGGGGCCCGATGCCCGGCGTTGGCGTCCCAGTCCAGCGTTGCCTGATACAGCGGCGTATGCCCAAGGCTTCGCCGCGGGCGCAATAGCTCCACCACCTGTTCGAACGGAACATCCTGATGGGCCTGGGCCTCCAGCACCACGGCCTTGGCCTGCGCCAGCAACGCAGATACCGGCGGGCGGCCCGACAGGTCCAGGCGCAAGGCCAGGGCATTGACGAACATGCCCACCATCCCCTGGACCTGGCTCTGCCGTCGATTGGCGACCGGCGAGCCGATGACCACATCCTGCTGCCCGGACAGGCGAGCGAGCAGCGCTGCCCACGCTGCCGTGAACAGCATGAAAGGCGTGACGCCATGGCGCGTGCACACGGCTTTGAGGGCTTCACTGGACGGCAGGTCGAGCTGGACCTGGACGCTGTCGCCCGCGTATTGCTGGCGCTCCGGACGAGGCCGGTCCCATGGCAGGCTGAGCAGCGCGGGCGAGCCGTGGAGCTGCTTGCGCCAGTAGTCGGCTTGGGCATCCAGCGCCGAACCGTTGAGCCAGCGCTGCTGCCACTGGGCATAATCGAGGTACTGCACCCTGAGCGCGGGCAGCGGGTTGGGGGCGTGCGTAGCGAAAGCCTGGTAGAGCGCCGCGAGCTCGCCGATCAGAATGCCCAGGGACCAGCCATCCGCCACCAGGTGGTGAACGACCAGTAGCAGCGCGTGGCGGTCATCACCGAGGTCCAGCACGTGAGCGCGTATCGGCAGGTCCTGGTCCAGAGCAAAGGGCCGCGCGGCCTCGGCACGGGCCCATGCTTGCAGACCAGGCGAATCCAGCCCGCAGGCCCGGTGCCACTGCACGGTGAACGCCTCTGTATCGGTTGCCAGCGCCACATACGGTTCACCGTCATGCTCATGGAATCGGCTGCGCAGGCTTTCATGACGGGCCACCAGCGCACGCAGGCTGCGCTCCAGCGCCTGACGGTGCAGGCGCCCTTCCAGGTGCAGCGCCACCGGAATGTGATAGGCAGCACTGGCTTCAGACATCTGGGTCAGGAACCATAGGCGCTGCTGGGCCAGGGAAAGCGGCAGGCGCTCTTCACGCGGCATCGGTTCCAGGGCCGGCAAGGCCTGCACGCTGGCTTGCAAGGTGGCCGCCACTGCAGCCAGGCAGTCGTCGGCGAACAGGTCGGCCAACGCCAGTTCGCAGCCCATCTGTTCGCGTACCTGGGCCAGCATGCGCATGGCCAGCAAGGAGTGCCCGCCCTGCTCGAAGAAACGGTCCTGCCGGCCGATGGTGTTGAGCCCAAGCAGATCGGCCCAGATACGCGCCAGGTCAGCCTCATGCCCAGCCCGAGGCGCTTCGAACACCACCGTCGACAGATCCTGCAGCCCCGGGGCCGGCAACGCCATACGATCGATCTTGCCGTTGTTGTTCAGCGGCATCCGCACCAGAGGCACGAACGCCGACGGCACCATGTAATCGGGTAGTCGGGCGCGCAGGTAATCGCGAAGATCCGTGCCATCGAGGTCCTCGCTACGGCGTGTGTACCAGGCGACCAATCGGTGAGGCCCGTGGGCCTGCTCCATGGCCATGACAAGCACCTCGCCGATGCCGGGTGCCTGAGCCAGCACTTGCTCGATTTCGCCAGGCTCGATACGGAAACCGCGGATTTTCACCTGATCATCGTTACGCCCCAGGCATTCGAGCTGGCCGTCGGCATTCCAGCGCACCAGGTCGCCCGTGCGATAAAGACGCGCCCCCGCCTGCTGACCGAACGGGTCTTGGACAAAGCGCTGTTCGGTCAGGTCGGGCCGATTCAGATAACCCAGGGCCACACCGTCACCGCCGACATACAATTCACCGACCACGCCCTGTGGCACCGGGCGCTGCCACGCATCCAGCACATACACCTGGGTATTGCCGATGGGGCGGCCAATGGGGACCTGGTTTGCATCCGGCGCCAGGGCCTGAACTTCGCAGGTGACGGCAAAGGTGGTGGTCTCGGTAGGGCCATAGCCATTGATCAGGCGCAGGCCAGGTGCTTGGGCCAGGAGCGCGCGGAACGCAGCCGGCTCGGCCCGCTCCCCGCCGCTGATCAGCACCCGCAGCCCGGCCAGGGCCTGGGGCATCAGCTGTACGTACTGGTTGAACAGCGCGGTGGTCAGGAACAGCACCGTGATGGCCTGGTCCTGCAGCGCGCAGGCGAAACGCTCAGGGTCGACCAGCGTGGCGTGGTCGATCACATGCACCTGGCCGCCGTTGAGCAACGCGCCCCAGACCTCGAAGGTGCTGGCATCGAACGCCGGGTTGGAGGCGAGGCCCAGGCGGTCATTGGAGCCCAGTTCGACATAGCCGTTGTCCACCACCAGGCGCACGATGCCACGGTGCGGGACGCACACGCCCTTTGGCTGACCGGTCGTGCCGGAGGTGTACATCACGTAGGCAGTGCTGTCGGCGGCCGGTGCCAGGCCCAGGTCATCACCAGACCCGTGTGCAAGCTGCAAGGTATCCAGGTCGATGCGACGTGGGCCCAGGGGTGCATTGACCGTGGCCACTGTCAGCACGAGGCTGGCCTGGCAGTCCTGCACCATGAACGCCTGGCGCTCGGCAGGTGCATGCAGGTCAAGCGGCACATAGCTGGCCGCACACTTGAGCACGGCCAACTGGGCCACCAGCAAGGAGAAGGAGCGCGGCAACAGCAGCGCCACCTGCGCAGCGGGCTTGACGCCTTGGGCAATCAGGTAGCGTGCCAGGCGGTTGGCCTGCCGGTTGAGCTCGCCATAACCCAGGACGTGCTCGCCATGCACCGCGGCGATGGCGGCGGGATGCTCGGCCGCGCGTCGCTCGAACAGATGCGTCACGCTGCACGCGCGGGGACAGGCAGTGTGTGTCTGGTTAAGCGCATACAGCAGATGATCACGCTCGGACGCGTCCAACAGGTCTACTTGGGCCAACGGTTGCTGGTCATTGGCCGTCATCGCCCGGAGCAGCCGCTCGAAGTAACCCAGGTGGCGGCGCACCGTCGCCTCATCGAACAGCGCAGTGGCGTAGTCCAGGCTGCCAATCAGGCAGTCGCCCTGTTCCCCCAGGTTCAAGGTCAGGTCGAACTTGGCCACAGCGCTGGCTTGGTTGACGGCCTCCAGTTGCAAACCTGCCAGCGTCAGCGCGGCGCCCTCGGTCGCCTGCCAGTTCAAGCTGACCTGGAACACGGGCGTATGGCTCAGGCTGCGCGCAGGGCGCAGCACTTCCACCACGTGTTCGAACGGCACGTCCTGGTGGGCCTGGGCCTGCAGAACCCGGTCGCGTACCTGGCCTATCAAGGCGTGCGCGGTCGGTGCTGCGCTTGGGTCAATGCGCAGGGCCAGCGTATTGACGAACAGCCCGACCAAGGGTTCGAGTTCGGCACGCCCTCGTCCTGCGACCGGGCAGCCGACCACCACTTCAGGCTGGCCGGACAGGCGCGCCAGCAGTGCTGACCATGCGGCCAGCACCGTCATGTACACCGTCGCACCGTGCTGATGGGCCAAGGTGCGCAGTGCCGCCGAGAGACGCGGCGACAGGTGCACCGGCACGCTGGCACCGGCCAGGTCCTGCCGCGTCGGGCGTTGCCGGTCGGTGGGCAGGTTGATCAACGTCGGCGCGCCCTCCAGCGTCTGGTGCCAGTAATCGAGCTGCTGTTGCAGGCGTTCACCCGTCAGCCATCGACGCTGCCACACGGCGTAATCGGTGTACTGCAGGGCCAGTGCGGGCAGCGGGTCCTCCCGGCCCTCACGCAATGCGGCGTAGAGCAGGTTCAACTCGTGGGTCATCACGCCCAGGGACCAGCCATCGGCCACGATATGGTGCACGGTCATGGCCAGTACGTGATGCTGCTCGTCCAAGCGCAGCACATGCGCCTGCACCAGGGGCCCGCAGGCCAAGTCGAAGGGGGTTCGGGCAAGCGCCTGAAGCCGGGCGGGCAACGCGGCGGGCGTCACTGCTTCGCGTTGCAACCAGCCTGTCTGCGGCACTGGGCAAATGACCACTTCGGCGCTGTCAGCCACGGCCTTGAACTGACTGCGCAGCACCGGGTGGCGCTCCAGCAGGCGCAGCAGGGCTGCTTCCAGCGCATCGACATCCAACCCACCGCGCAGGCCAAGGGCCAGGGGGACGTTGTAGGCCTGGCTGCCACCCTCCAGCTGGGCCAGGAACCACAGGCGCTGCTGGGCGAAGGACATGGGCAAGGCCTGCCCTGGCGCTGCGGCCACGATAGGCGGCACCTCGCTGCGCCCAGCCTGCTCCAGGTGCCTGGCCACGCTGGTCAATTGTGCCGCGGCAAACAATGCTGCCAGGCTCAGTTCAGCCCCCAGGCGTACGCGCACTTGGGACACCATGCGCATGGCCAACAATGAATGCCCACCCAGGCGGAAGAAATCATCATGCCGCCCGACCCGCTCCACGTGCAGCAACTCGGCCCACAGTTGGGCCAGGGCCTGTTCGAGTTCACCCACCGGCGCTTCGAAACCCACCTCGAAGAGCGCTGTGCGCTCCGGTGCCGGCAGTGCGCGGCGGTCGAGCTTACCGTTGGCGGTCAGGGGCAGCGCTGGCAAGGCGACGAAGGCTACCGGCACCATGTACTCGGGCAGGTGGGCCTGCAATTGGGCGCGCAGGCCTTCAGGTTCGAGCGGGGCCACGTCGGGCCTGACCGTGTAATAAGCCACCAAGCGCGGGTGCCCCGGCTGATCTTCGCGAGCGATGACCACTGCTTCGTCGATACCTGCCAAGGCCGCCAGGCGGCTCTCGATCTCACCGGGTTCGATGCGCAAGCCGCGGATCTTGACCTGGTCATCGTTGCGGCCCAGGCACTCCAGCGAGCCGTCGGCAAGCCAGCGCACCAGATCGCCCGAGCGGTACATGCGGGCACTGGCCGAGGTCGCGAACGGGTCTTGCACAAAACGCTCGGCCGTCAGTTGCGGGCGGTTCAGGTAACCACGGGCAACCCCGGCACCCCCGATGTACAGCTCGCCAGGTACGCCCAGCGGCACCGGTTGCAGGCGCGCATCGAGCACGTACAACCGGGCGTTGTCCACCGGTTTGCCGATATGCAAGGCGCAGCCGGCGTGCACGGCGCCGGAGCTTGCCACGACCGTGGTTTCGGTGGGGCCATAGTTGTTCACCACGGTAAAGCGTTGAGTTCGGTTGAACTGGCGCAAGCGGTCACCGCCAATCAGCAGGGTGCGCAGCGTGGGGTGTTCCAGGTGGTGATTGAAGGCATATTCGGCCACAGGCGTGGGCAAAAAGCTCACATCCAGCGGCTGCGCCTGCCACCAGGCGAGCATGGCGTCCAGGTCATCACTGGCGCCGCTCGTCGGGGCCAGGTGCACGGTTGCGCCGGCGCACAGTGCCGGCCAGATCTCCCAGGCCATTGCATCGAAGCCGAACCCGGCAAGGCTTGAGGTATGCCGGCCCGGGGCCAGGCCGAAAGCGCGGCAATGCCAGTCGACCAGGTTGTTCACCGTCAGGTGCTCGACCATTACCCCTTTGGGCTCACCGGTCGAGCCCGAGGTGTAGATCACATAGGCCAGGTGCCGAGGGGTGAGGGTTTTGACGACAGGATCGTCGTCCCGGGCCGGCCAGTCGGGCTGGTCCAGCAGCAGCACCGGCCGTGCGCTATGACCGACCCGTGGCAGCAGCGCCCGTTGGGTCAGCAGCGCCACCGGGGCGCTGTCTTCGAGCAGGTAGCGCACCCGCTCGTCCGGGTGGGCAGCATCGACAGGCACATAGCCTGCGCCTGCCTTGAGCACTGCCAGCAAGCCCACCAGCGTTTCCAGGCCGCGCCGGGCAAGCACCGCCACGCGGTCATCCGGTTGCACCCCCAGGGCGATCAGGTGATGCGCCAGGGCATTGGCCTGGCGGTTGAGTTGGCCGTAGCTCAACTGCCGTTCGCCAAAGGTCGCCGCCACCTCATCAGGGCTATGCTGGGCGCGCTGCTCGATACGCTGGTGCAGCGTATGCTGCTCGTCATAATCGGCGTGGGAGGCATTGAAGGTGTCCAGCAGCCATTGACGCTCGGCGACAGGCAACATGGGCAGGTCGAGTACCGCCGCCTGCGGCGCGTGCAACAGGCTCTCCAGGGTCTGCCGTAGATAGGCGCAGACACGTTGCGCCGGTACCTGGGCGTCGGCAAGCAAGGTCAGGCGCAACCCCTCACCCAGGTCGTCGATACTCAAGGTCAGCGGGTAGTTGGTGGCTTCTACCGAGTCGATGATGTCGATGCCGGCCAACGCTGCCCGGCGCGGCTCAGCCGGGCCGACAGCGCTGTGCCGGTAATTGAGCAGGCTGTTGAACAGCGGCGCAGGTGCGGCCACGCCACTGCACCGTTGGGCCAGGGCCAGTGGCGCGTGTTCATGGCGCATCAAGGCGGTCAGGCGCTTGTGGGTCGCATGGATAGCGCCTTCAAGGTTCGCCGCCGCCAGGTCCACCCGCAATGGCAAGGTGTTGATGAAGATGCCCAGGGCCCGGTCGGTGCCTTGCGCGCCGAGCAGGCGCCCCATCAGCACCGTGCCGAACACGACCTGATCGCGCCCGGTCAGCCCGCCCAGCACGCGCCCCCAGGCCAGGTGGAACAGGCTGGCAACGCTTACCCCCAGGGTGCGTGCATGGCTGCGCAAACCCTGACACAGCGCCAGCGGCAAGTCGAGTTGATGCTCCTCATGCACCGAGTCGCCACCCTGTACCTGGGCAAGCCCGTAGGCCAGGGTCGGCTCGTCGATGTCGCCCAGCATGTCGCGGAAGAAGGCTTCGTGCTCGGCCTCGCTGACCCCAAGCACGGCTTGAGCCACGTAGTCACGAAACGGTACCGCGGCCCCGAGCTGCGCGCCGTTGCCGGTCAGAAAGGCGATCAGCTCCTGCCGGACCACGTCCAGTGCACTGTGGTCCAGGGCGATGTGATGGAACTGCAAGGTGGCGTGTAACGTGCCATCTGCCTGAGCGGGCTCGCGCAGCAGGCGAATCAGGGGTGCCTGGGTCAAGTCGATCCAGTCCCGGTCGGTCGCCGGGTCCGCCAGCGTCAGCACCGCGAGCTCAGCGTGCCGCCAGACCACCTGCAGAGGTTGGGCCAAGCCTTCCCAGTGTACCGACGTGCGCAGGATGTCATGGCGGGCGATGACGCCGCGCAGCGCCTGCGCGAAGGCGTCGAAACGTGCCTGGCTGGCAAAGGCGAAGCGCGCTTGCATCACATACGGGTCGTGGCCTTCGGCGCGGGCATGGTGGAACAGCATGCCCTGCTGCAGGGGCGCCAACGGGTAGATGTCCTGCACGTTGGGCGCCCCGCCCGGGATGGCAGCGACCACCTGGTCCACGGCGGCCTGGTCCAGGGTCACCAGGTTGAGCATCGCTGCACTGATGTGCGTGCTCCCAGGTGCGATGAGGTTGGGTGGCACCGCCACCGGGCCGTGCTTGCGAGCCACGTATTCGCCGCGTTCGATCAGGCTCACCAGCGCCGGTTTGTGGGCCCGCAACTGGGCCACCAGGGCGCCGTCGGTCAGTGCCTGCCGGTTGCCCTGCACCACCAGTTGGCCATCCTTGAGCGCCAGCTGCACGTCGTGGTCGGCCAGTGTGGCCAGTAATTGGTTGATGCTCACAGGACGATCTCCATTCTGTCTGTGATGGCTGCGTAGCCTGCCAGTGTCGGTTGGTCGAACAGGGCCCGCACGTCGGCTTCAAGGCCCGCTTCGCGCAACCTTGAAGTCAGGGTGACGGCCAGCAGCGAGTGCCCGCCCAGCTCGAAGAAGTTGTCGTGCCGCCCTACCCGCTCCACCTCAAGCAGCTCGCACCACAGTGCAGCCATCAGGGTCTCGGTCGGCCCTTCGGCGGCTTCGAACGGGCGCTCCGGCAGTGCGTCGGGTTCGGGCAATGCTTTGCGGTCGAGCTTGCCGTTGGGGCTCAGCGGCAAGGCCTGAAGGTGCATGAACAGCGCCGGTACCATGAAGTCCGGCAATACGTGCAGCAAGGCCGTGCGAAGCGCGTCCACCGGTTGTTGAGCGCCGGTGTAGTAGGCAATCAAGCGCTGGTCGCGGGCGATGACCACGGCCTCCTTGATGCCCGCGACAGCCGTCATGGCCGCTTGGATTTCACCCAGTTCGATACGCAGCCCGCGCAACTTCACCTGGTCGTCGTTACGGCCCAGGTATTCGAGGTTACCGTCCGGCAGGTGCCGCGCCAGGTCCCCGGTGCGGTACAGCCGCCCGCCTGGGCGCTGACCGAACGGGTCATCCAGGAAGCGCTCGGCGGTCAGTTCGGGCCGGTTCAGGTAACCGCGGGCGACCTGCACGCCACCGATGTACAGCTCGCCGGCCACGCCCTGCGGTACCGGCTGGCCTTGCTCGTCCAGCACGTACAGGGTGGTGTTGGCGATGGGCTTGCCGATTGGGGTGTTGTCGGGTGCGCTCACGCAGTGCCAGGCACTCACATCCACGGCGGCTTCGGTCGGGCCGTAGAGGTTGTGCAACTCAACATCCGGCAGTTGCTGGTGGAAGCGGCGCACGAGGCTGCCTGGCAGTGCTTCGCCGCTGCACACCACACGCTTGAGCGAAGGCGCGGACCAGCCTGATTCGATGGCCGAGAGGAACACGTCCAGCATCGATGGCACAAAGTGCAGCGTGCTGACGCCTTCAGCCTCAATAGCGTGCTGCAGGTACTGCGGGTCGCGGTGCCCGCCGGGCCTGGCCATGACCAGTTTCGCACCGGTCTGCAATGGCCACAGCAGCTCCCAGACCGAGACGTCGAAGCTGAACGGGGTCTTCTGCAGCACAACGTCGTCGGCACCGAGCGCGTAGGCGTCCTGCATCCACAGCAGGCGGTTGATCACCCCAGCGTGCTCGTTCATCACGCCCTTGGGCAAGCCGGTCGAGCCTGAGGTGTAGATCACATAGGCCAGATGCCGAGGTGTCAGTCCGGTCACCGACGGAGCGACAGCCGGGCAATGTTGCCAGACGGGGACATCAAGATCGATCAGGACCGGGTGTTCCGGTACATGCCGGGTCGCGCCATGCACCAGCACGGCCACGGGTTCGCTGTCGGTGAGCATGTGGCGCACACGCGCTGCCGGGTAGTCCGGATCGACCGGCACATACGCGCCGCCCGCCTTCAGGATCCCGAGCAGCCCCACCACCATCGACAAACCGCGCTCGACGCAAATCGCCACCCGGTCATCAGGCTTCACACCCAGCCCGATCAGGTGATGCGCCAGGCGGTTGGACTGGGCGTCGAGCTGTTCGAAGGTGAGCGCGCCTTCCTCGGCGCTGACCGCCACCGCCGTCGGTGTACGTCGCACCTGGGCTTCGATCAGCCCGTGCAGCGTGTGGTGCAGGTCGTAGTCCCTGGCCGTGGCGTTGAACGCTGCCAGTACCCGCTCGCGCTCTGCGGCCTGCAGCACTGGCAAGTGCTGCACGCAGCGTTCAGGGGCTTGCTCAAGCGCCGTCACCAGCGCCTGCAGCACGTGCTGCATCTGCCCGCAGATGCGCGCTGCACCCACCGCCGGCGTGGTCGTGGCCACCAGGCGGAAGGCCTGGCCCACATCGTCCACGTTCAACCCCAGGGGGTAGTTGCTGCGTTCCTGGCTTTGGCCGATGGTGATGCCTGCGCTCGCCGCTTTCTGGTCGGCGCTGGCCTGGGTGCTGTGCCGGTAGTTGAGCATGGCGCTGAACAGCGGCTGCGGCCCGGCCACGCCACTGCAGCGTTGGGCCAGGGCCAACGAGGCATGCTCGTGGGCCAGCAGTTCGCTGAGCTGGCGATGGGCCGCCCGCGCAGCGGCCTCGACGGGCATGCCCGCCAGGTCGATGCGCAGCGGCAAGGTGTTGATGAACATGCCCAAGGCCCGCTCGGCACCCTCGCCGCCCTGCAGACGGCCCAGCAGCACGGTGCCGAACACCACCGTGCCCTGCCCTGTGGCTGCACTCAACAGACGCGCCCAGCCCAGGTGGAACAGGCTGGCGGCGCTGATGCCCAGGCGGCGTGCCTGGCTGCGCAAACGAGCGGCCAGGGTCTCGTCAAGCCACAGCGTGGCGTCCTCCAGCGCCTGGCCATTGCCCTGCACATCACTCAGGCCGAAGGGCAAGGTAGGTTCTTCGACCGCGCCCAGCTGCGCCCGGAAGAATGCTTCGTGCTCGTCTTGGCTCATGCTCAGGCGCGCCTGGGCCACATAATTGCGGTAAGGCATCGGCGCCTGGTCGGGCGCGTCATCGCCCTGCAAGTAGGCGATCAGCTCCTGTGCCACCACCTCCATGGCCGTGTGGTCCATCACGATGTGATGGAACTGCAAGGTGGCCTGCACTTGCTGGTCATGGCCTGTCGAGCCGACGACCAGGCGCATCAACGGTGCCTGGCCAAGGTCGAATGCCGGTGGAGGCCCGCCTGCGGCGTCTTGTGCCGGTAGCACGGCCAGCGAAGCGTGGCGCAGCACCACCTGCACAGGTTGGGGCAGGCCTTGCCAGAAAATGGCTGTGCGCAGCACATCGTGCCGGGCAATGACCTTGTTCAAGGCCGCCACGAAGTTGTCCAGGTGCCCACGGGTCTCGAAAACGAAGCGTGACTGCAGCACATAGGGGTCGTGGCCGTCGGCACTGACATGGTGGTAGAGGATGCCTTCCTGCAACGGCGCCAGCGGGTAGATATCCTGGACGTTGCCGGTGCCGCCTGGCACCTGGGCAACGATGCGCGCGATGGCGCCGTCATCGAGCGCGATCAACGGCAGCATCGCCGGGGTGATCTGTTCGCAGCCAGGGGCGATCAGGTTGGCCGGCACCGTGACCCCGCGCGCCTGGCCCAGGGTACTGGCCAGCGCCGCGATGGTCGGCTTGCCGAACAAGGTACGGACATCGACCTGCAGGCCTTCGCGGCGCAGCCGCGCGGTGAGGTTGACCGCCAGCAACGAGTGCCCGCCCAGTTCGAAGAAGTTGTCGTGACGCCCCACCTGCTCGACCCCGAGCAAGTCAGCCCAGGCCTGGGCCAGCGCGGTTTCTACAGGACCTTGTGGTGGCTCATGGCCTTCGCCGGCCCGGTGCAGCACGGCAGGCTCGGGCAGCGCCCTGCGGTCGAGCTTGCCGTGGCTGGTCAAGGGCAGCACATCCAGGCGTGTAAAGGCCTGGGGCACCAGGTGCATGGGCAGGCTGGCCAACATGGCCTGGCGCAGCGCCTCCACGTTGACCGGCGCGGTTTCGGTGAACCAGGCCAGCAGCCTGTCATCACGTACCAGCACCACGGCATCGCCAACCCCTGGCTGGGCAGCCAGCGTGCATTCGATTTCGCCCAGTTCCACACGCACGCCGCGCACCTTGACCTGGTCGTCGTTGCGGCCCAGGTACTCCAGGGTGCCGTCCGCTCGCCAGCGCACCAGGTCACCACTGCGGTACATGCGAGCATTGCCTTGAGGGCTGTATGGGTCGGGCAGGAAGCGCTCGTGGGTCAAGGTCTCGCGCTCGAAGTAGCCGCGTGCCACCCCTGCGCCCCCAATGTACAACTCGCCCACCGCACCCAGCGGCACCAGTTGGCGATGGGCATCGAGCACGTAGACCCGGGTATTGGCGATCGGCGTGCCGATGTGCAGCGGCGCGCCAGCGGTCAGGGCCCCGGCGGTGGCAACCACCGTGGCTTCGGTCGGCCCGTAGTTATTGACCACCTTGAAGCCCGGATCACGCTCGAACTGACGCAGACGGTCACCGCCGATCAGCAAGGTCTGCAAAGTCGGGTGCTGATGCTCGCGGCGCAGCGCCTGCTCGGCCACCGGGGTAGGCAGGAAGCTCACCGCCAGCGGTTGTTGCAGCCACCAGTCGATCAGCTCATCCACGTGTTCGGCGCCGATGTGCGCAGGCGGCACGTGCAAAGCGGCCCCGGCGCACAGGGCCGGCCAGACCTCCCAGGCCATGGCGTCGAAGCCAAAGCCTGCAACGGTGCTGGTGTGGGTGCCGGCGCCTACGCCAAAGGCGTCGCAGTGCCAATGCACCAGGTTGGCCAGGGTGGCATGTTCGACCATCACCCCCTTCGGTCGCCCGGTGGAGCCGGAGGTGTAGACCACATAGGCCAGCTGGTGCGCATCGAGCCCGTTCACGCAGGGGTTGAGGTGCGCTTCGCCCTGCCAGTCGTCCTGGTCCACGACCGTGCAATGCACAGCGCCCATCCGGCCCTGGGTGACATGGTCCACCAGCACCGTTTTCGGGGTGCTGTCATCGAGCAGGTAGGCGATACGCTCATCGGGATAGGCTGGGTCGATCGGCACGTAGGCCGCCCCGCACTTGAGCACGGCCAGCAGGCCAATGAGCCGCTGCGGGTTGCGCGCCAAGCACAAGGCGACGCGATCACCCAGGCCTACGCCCTGCTCAATCAGGTAATGCGCCAGGCGGTTGGCGCTGCGGTTGAGTTCGCCATAGCTCAGCACGGATCCGTCCTGCACCAGTGCAGCGGTTTGCGGCGCGCGAGCCGCCTGGGCTTCGACCAGCCCATGCACGGTTTGCCCTTGAGGGAAGGCTTTGTAAGTGGCGTTGAAGCCGTGCAACAGCTGCGCCTGCGCTTGAGCGTCGAGCACCGGCAGCATGGCCACTGGCAAGCCCGCCCCGGTGTCTGCGCCTGGCTGACGCACCTGCTCAAGCGTGACCACCAGAGCGGACAGTACCTGATTCATGGCACTGGCAACTTGCCCAGCGTCGATCCCCGCCTGGGCCAGCACACTCAGGCTAAAGCCCTCGCCCAGGTCATCGACGCTCAAGGTCAGCGGATAGTTGCTGCGCTCTTCGCCCCCGAGCAGACGCACGCCCTGCATGGCCGCGCTATGGCTGCCGTCGGCGGCGCTGCTGTGGCGGTAGTTGAACAAGGCACTGAACAGCGGCAGCGAGCCGGCCACCCCACTGCAGCGCTGGGCCAGCGCCAGGGACGCGTGCTCGTGCATCAGCAGCGCGCTCAGGTGCTGGTGAGCAGTGCGCACGGCCTCGACCAGCGACACGGACAGGTCGATGCGCAGCGGCAAGGTATTGATGAACACACCCAGCGCCCGGTCGGCCCCTTCGCCGCCATGCAGGCGGCCCATCAACACGGTGCCAAAGACCACGTCACTGCGGTTGGCCAGTGCGCCCAGCACCCGCGCCCAGGCCAAGTGCGCCAGGCTGGCGACGCTCACGCCCAGGTGACGGGCCTGCTCACGCAACCCCCGGGCCACGCGGGCATCGACGCCCAGGCGCGCCTCCTCGATGGCGTGCCCTTCGCCTTGCACGTCGGCAAGGCCCAGCGGCAAGGTGGGTTCGTCCACATCGCCCAGCATCTGGCGGAAGAACGCCTCGTGCCCCGCCTCGTCGGCCCCGAGCAGGGCTTGGGCCACGTAGTTTCGATACGGTGCCGGCGCCGTCAGCGTGTCACCCTGCCCGGTCATCAGTGCCTGCATCTCGCTGGCGATGACCTCCATGGCGGTGTGGTCCAGGGCCAGGTGGTGGAACTGCAAAATGGCCACCACGCGCAGGTTGCGCGGATCGGGCGCGTACACCAGGCGCATCATCGGCGCCTGCGCCAGGTCCAGGCGCTGCTGGCGGGCATCGAAACGCGCCTGCAAGGCTTGCAGCACGTCAGTCTCGTCCAGCCCGTCGACGGCGCTGACCGTCATCTGCGCTTTGCGCCATACCACCTGCACCGGTTGCGCCAGGCCTTCACTGAGCACGGCTGTACGCAGAATGTCGTGGCGGTCGATCACCTGTTGCAGCGCCGCTGCCCAGCGTTGCAGATGCGCCAGGCTGTCGAAGGCCAGGCGCGATTGCAGCAGGTACGGGTCACCCTGCTCGGCACTCAGGTGATGGAACAGAATGCCTTGCTGCAGCGGGGCCAGGGGGTAGATTTCCTGCACGTTGGCGGCCCCGGCAGGCACGCTGGCCACGATGTGGTCGATGCTGTCCTGATCGAGCGTGATCAGGCTGAGCATCTGCGGCGTGATGCGCTCGGCGTGCGCTGGCACGCGGTTATCAGGCACCTGCAGGTCGCGGTCCTGGCCCACGGCGGCGGCCAGGGCTGCCAGGGTAGGCTGGGCGAACAGCACACGCACGTCGGCGCCCAGGCCGGCTTTGCGCATGCGTTCAACCAAGGTCACGGCCATCAGCGAGTGCCCGCCCAGTTCGAAGAAGTGATCATGCCGACCCACGCGCTCGACCTTGAGCACCTCGGCCCAGAGACTTGCCAAGGCCACCTCAATCTCCCCCTGCGGGGCCTCGAAGCCACGGGTCACGACCGCGTCGAGGCCAGGCGCTGGCAAGCCACGCCGATCAAGCTTGCCATTGGCGGTGAGCGGCAATGCCTCAAGCTGGACGTAAGCGGCCGGCAGCATGTAGTCGGGCAACTGCGTCTGCAAACTGGCGTGCAGGTCGGCGATCAGCGGCGCGGTAGCGTGGACCGTAAAGTAGGCCACCAACCGTTTGTCGCCCGGCTGGTCCTCGCGCAGCAGCACAACAGCTTCCCGCACGCCTTCGCACGTGGCCAGGCGCGCCTCGATTTCACCCAACTCGATGCGGAAACCACGCAGCTTGACCTGCTGGTCAGCACGCCCCAGGTAGCGCAGGGTGCCGTCTGCTTGCCAGGCCACCAGATCGCCGCTGCGGTACAGCCGATCCTGCGGCCGACCGCTGAACGGATCGGCGATGAAGCGCTCGGCCGTCAGCGCGGGCTGGCCCAGGTAACCCAAGGCTACACCGTCCCCGCCGATGTACAGCTCGCCGACGGCCCCCACGGGCAAAAGCTGCTGGTGAGTGTCCAGCACGTAGCAACGGGTGTTGCCGATCGGCCGGCCTATGGGCAGGCTGCCCGCCTCCACACGGGTCACCTCAAAGGTGGTGGTAAAGGTGGTGGCTTCGGTCGGCCCGTAGCCGTTGAGCATGTGTGCCGGTGCACCGTCTCGCAGCACCCGGGCCACGACGTGCGGGTCCAGCACGTCACCCCCGACCATCAGGTAGCGCAGGCGTGCGAAGGCCGGCAGCAAGGCTTCGGCGAACTGATGGAACAGGCCGGCGGTGAGCCACAACACACTCACCTGCTGGGTCAGCAATGCATCGCGCAACCTGTCGTGCGCCAGCACCTGGTCCTGATCGATGACCACCACCGCACCGCCATTGAGCAGCGGCGCCCACACTTCCAGGGTGCTGGCGTCGAACGCCGGGTTCGAGGCGAAGGCGACACGGTCCTGGGCGGTGAACGTCGCAAAACCGTTGTTGATGACCAAACGGGCAATGGCCCGATGGGGCACCTGCACACCCTTTGCCGCCCCGGTGGAGCCGGAGGTATACATCACGTAGGCCGCGCTCTGGGCTGAAACCTCGAGGCGCGGCGCCTGCGCCGGCTGACCGGCGAGATCACAGCGGTCCAGGTCGATACGTACGGCACACGGCAGCGCGGGCTCGTGGCTCAACGTCAGCAGCACGGTGGCCCCACTGTCTTGCATCATGTAGGCCTGGCGCTCCACGGGCGCATAGCTGTCCAGCGGCACGTAGACGGCGCCGCAGGCGCTGACGGCCAGCTGCGCCGCCAACAGGTCAAAGCTGCGTGGCAACAGCAGTGCCACGCTGTCCCCCGGCGTCACGCCCAGGTCCAGCAGGTGGTGGGCTAGACGGTTGGCATGCCCCTCCAGCTGGGCATACGTCCATTGCTGCTCGCCATGCATCACGGCGCAGGCACCAGGCGCACGCTGGGCCTGTGCGCTGAACAAGGCGTACAGCGGTTGATCGCGTGGATAGTCGCGCACGGTCGCGTTGAAGCTGTCGAGCACCCGTTCGCGTTCACCCGCCGGTAACTGCGAAACCTGCCACAACGGCGTACCGGGCGCCTGCTTAAGGGCCTGCGCCAGTTGGCTCAGCGCATGGCCCAGCAGCCTGCAGACCTGCTGGCCATCGACCTGGGCCACGGCCTGCACGGTAAGTGCCATGGCATCGCCCACATCGTCTACGTTGACCACCAACGGGTAGTTGCTGCGCTCCACCGCCGCCACCTGCTCGATGCCGTTCCAGGCCTGGCTCAAGCCCTGCTGGGCCGGTGCGCTGTGGCGGAAGTTAAGCAGGCTGGTGAACAGTGCTTGTGAAGCCGGCACGGCGCTGCAACGCTGGGCCAAGGCCAAGGATGCCTGTTCGTGGGCCAGCAGGCTGGCCAGCCGCTGGTGGGTCAGGCGCACGCCATCGGCGACATTCGCCGCGTCTGCGCTGACGCGCAGCGGCAAGGTATTGATGAACATGCCCAAGGCGCGTTCGGCGCCTGCGCCGCCCTGCAGGCGGCCCAGCAGGACAGTGCCGAACACCACCTCCTCGCGGCCGCTGAGCTGCGCCAGTACCTGCGCCCACCCTTGGTGCACCAGGCTGGCCACGCTCACGCCCAGTCGACGCGCTTGTTCGCGCAGCTGCAAGACCACCTCGCCTTCGATCCACTGGCGGGTCTCGAACACCTCGCCGGTACCGGTATCGGCGTCATGCAAGCCGAACACGACAGTCGGCTCGTCGATATCGCCCAACAACTCACGGAACAGCGTCTCGTCAGCCTGAGGATCGGCGCCAAGGCGTGCCTGGGCCACATAGTTGCGGTACGGCGTGCTGGCGTGCAGCACCGGCTGGCCTTGCAGCACAGTGGTGATTTCCGCCACCAGCTGCTCGACCGCCGCATGGTCGAGGATGATGTGGTGGATGAGCAGCGTTGCCTGCACCGCTTGCCCAGAGGGCGCTTGCACCAGGCGCACCAGCGGCGCCTGGGTGAGCGTGAGCCCCTCGCCAGGCGTGGCAAGTTGGCTGGCGAGCGCAGGCGTGTTTCGCCATACCACCTGCACAGGTTCTTCGAGCGCGTGCCAATGGATGCTGGTGCGCAGGATGTCATGGCGAGCAATGACCACGTCCAAGGCAGCGGCGAACGCGTCCAGCTGCGCCTGGTCGGGGAAGCTGAAGCGCGCCTG
This sequence comes from Pseudomonas fulva NBRC 16637 = DSM 17717, assembly GCF_000730565.1. Lineage (GTDB taxonomy): Bacteria > Pseudomonadota > Gammaproteobacteria > Pseudomonadales > Pseudomonadaceae > Aquipseudomonas > Aquipseudomonas fulva. The sequence continues at coordinate 138,251 of NZ_BBIQ01000007.1, forward strand.
CAGCACGTAGGGGTCGCGGTCTTCGCAGGCCAAGTGGTGATAGAGGATGCCCTGCTGCAAGGGCGCCAGGCCGTAGATGTCCTGAATGTTCTCCACGCCGCCGGGAATCTGCGTCACCAACGTGTCGATGGCCGCTTGCGAAAGATCCGCCAGTGGCAACAGGTCAGGCGTGATACGGGTGCAGTCAGGCGTGATCACGTTGGCCGGCACGACGACGCTGCGCTGACGACCCAGCGCGGCAGCCAGCGCTTGCAGCGTCGGCTGGCCGAACAACACCCGGATGTCTGCTTGCAGCCCCCGCTCACGCAGGCGCGCCGTCAGGGTGACCGCCAGCAGCGAATGGCCGCCCAGCTCGAAGAAGTTGTCCTGTCGGCCCACACGATCCACACCCAGCAGTTCGGCCCAGAGCGCCGCCAGCAAGGTTTCGGTCTCGCCCAGTGGGGCTTCGAAGACGCGCTCCTGGGTCACGTCAGGGGCAGGCAACGCCTTGCGGTCGAGCTTGCCGTTGGGGCTCAGCGGCAAAGCCTGAAGGTGCATGAACAGCGCCGGTACCATGAAGTCCGGCAATTGGTGCAGCAAGGCCGTGCGAAGCGCGTCCACCTTTTGTTCGGCTCCGGTGTAGTAGGCAATCAGGCGCTGGTCGCGGGCGATGACCACGGCCTCCTTGATGCCCGCGACAGCCGTCATGGCCGCTTGGATTTCACCCAGTTCGATACGCAGCCCACGCAACTTCACCTGATCGTCGTTACGGCCCAGGTATTCGAGGTTGCCGTCCGGCAGGTGCCGCGCCAGGTCGCCTGTGCGGTACAGCCGCCCGCCTGGGCGCTGACCGAACGGGTCATCCAGGAAGCGCTCGGCGGTCAGTTCGGGCCGGTTCAGGTAACCGCGGGCGACCTGCACGCCACCGATGTACAGCTCGCCGGCCACGCCCTGCGGTACCGGCTGGCCTTGATCGTCCAGCACGTACAGGGTGGTGTTGGCGATGGGCTTGCCGATTGGGGTGTTGTCGGGTGCGCTCACGCAGTGCCAGGCACTCACATCCACGGCGGCTTCGGTCGGGCCGTAGAGGTTGTGCAACTCAACATCCGGCAGTTGCTGGTGGAAGCGGCGCACGAGGCTGCCTGGCAGTGCTTCGCCGCTGCACACCACACGCTTGAGCAAAGGCGCGCACCAGCCTGATTCGATGGCCGAGAGGAACACGTCCAGCATCGACGGCACGAAGTGCAGCGTGCTGACACCTTCAGTATCGATGACCTGTTGCAGGTACTGCGGGTCGCGGTGCCCGCCGGGCCTGGCCATGACCAGTTTCGCACCGGTCTGCAATGGCCACAGCAGCTCCCAGACCGAAACGTCGAAGCTGAACGGGGTCTTCTGCAGTACAACGTCGTCAGCACTCAGCGCATAGGCGTCCTGCATCCACAGCAGGCGGTTGACCACGCCGGCATGCTCGTTCATCACGCCCTTGGGCAAGCCGGTCGAGCCTGAGGTATAGATGACGTACGCCAGGTGCTGCGGGGTGAGCCCCGGCACCTCCGGGTTGGTGGCAGGCAGTTCCAGGCTCAACGGCGCGTCCAGATCGATCACGACGCCGTGCTCGGGCACATGCCGGGTCGCCGCGTGCACCAGCACCGCCACCGGGTCGCTGTCGGTGAGCATGTGGCGAATACGCTCTGCCGGGTAATCCGGATCGACCGGCACATACGCGCCGCCCGCCTTCAGAATTCCGAGCAGCCCCACCATCATCGACAAACTGCGTTCAACGCAGATCGCCACGCGATCATCGGGCGTCACGCCCAGCGCGATGAGGTGATGAGCCAGGCGGTTGGCCTGGGCGTTGAGCTGCTCGAAGGTCAGTTCGCCCTCCTCGTCGCTGACGGCGACGGCCTGCGGGGTGCGCTGCACCTGATCTTCGATCAGTCGATGCAGCGTGTGATCGAGCCCGTACGCCTTTTCGGTAGCGTTGAAACCTGCCACCACGCGTTCACGCTCATGGCTTTCGAGCACGGGCAATTGCTGCACGGGCAACGTGGGGGTGCGTTCAAGCCCGCTCAGCAGCGTTTGCAGCACCTGTTGCACCTGCCCGCAGATGCGCTGCGCGCCGATCTGCGCAGGTACGGTGGCCACCAGTCGGAAAGCCTCGCCCAGATCATCCACGTTCAGGCTCAGCGGGTAGTTGGTGCGCTCCTGCCCGTCCACCACCTCAATACCCGCCCAGCCTTCGCCGCGATCGGCACCCGGCTGGGTGCCATGGCGATAGTTGAGCATTGCGCTGAAGAGCGGCTGCGGCGCCGCGACGCCACTGCAACGCTGTGCCAGCGCCAGCGAGGCATGCTCATGGGCCAGCAGGTCGCTGAGCCCCTGATGCACGGCCCTGGCCGCATCGACCATGCCGATGGCCTCCAGGTCCACACGCAGTGGCAAGGTGTTGATGAACATCCCCAGTGCCCGCTCGGACCCTTCTCCGCCCTGCAGGCGCCCCAGCAGCACGGTGCCGAACACCACGCGCGTTCTGCCACTGGCAGCCCCGAGCAGGCGGGCCCAGGCCAGGTGGAACAACGAAGCAACACTGATGCCCAAGCGCCGAGCTTGTTGGCGCAAGCCGGTGGACAGCGCCTCGGGCAAGACCTGCCTGGCCTCGTCCAGGTCGCGGCCGTCGCCTTGTACGTCATCCAGGCCATAAGGCAAGGTCGGCTCGTCGATGTCACCCAGTTGCGCGGTGAAGAACGCTTCATGGGCGCGCTGATCGACCCCCAGCCTGGCCTGGGCGACGTAATTGCGGTAAGGCACCGCAGCATGAGCCGGTGCGGGGGCACCACTGAGCAAGGCTGTCAGTTCTTCGCCCACCACCTCCAGCGCCGTGTGGTCCAACACGATGTGGTGGAACTGCAAGCTGGCGTCGATGCCGTTCTGTCCCTGGCTGTACACCAGTCGCAGCAGCGGTGCCCGCGCCAGGTCGAGGGTGGCAGTGGCCGACAGGTCAGCCACGGCGTCCACGCTCAGGCGCGCCTGGCGCACCACCACCTGCACCGCTTGCGGCAGCCCTTCCCAGAAGATCGCCGTGCGCAATACATCGTGGCGGGCGATGACCTGGTCCAGTGCAGCGGCAAAGGCCTGCAGCCGTTGCTTGTCGCTAAAACGCAGGCGCGTGTGCAGCACGTAGGGATCATGCTCGGCCGACAGGTGATGGTAGAGGATGCCCTCCTGCAACGGCGCCAGGGGGTAGATGTCCTGCACGTTGGCTGCACCGCCCGGGACCTGCGAGACGATCCGCGCAATGCAAGCCTGATCCAGCTCGATCAGGCTGAGCATGTCGGGGGTGATGTGCGAGCAGCCGGCCGGGATGCGGTTCTCGGGCACCTGGACCTGACGGCTGGCAGTGAGCGTGGCAGCCAGGGCAGCCACGGTGGGCTGGCCGAACAAGGTGCGCACATCGACCTGCAAGCCTTCAAGGCGCAGCCGAGCAGTCAGGGTGACGGCCAGCAGCGAGTGGCCACCCAATTCGAAGAAATTATCGTGTCGGCCTACCTGCGCCACCGTCAGCAATTCGCCCCACAGGCGGGCCAGCAGCACTTCGGTATCACCCACCGGCGCCTCGAAGGCCCGTCCCTGCACCACGCTGTCCGGGGTGGGCAAGGCTTTGCGGTCGAGCTTGCCGTTCGGCGTCAGCGGCCAGCGATCCACGTGAATGAACACCGCAGGCACCATGTGCTCGGGCAAGTGCTCGAGCACGCCCTGGCGCAGTGCCTCTGGTGCCTGCGGGTCACCGGTGTACCAGGCAGCCAGGCGCGTACCGTCCACCGCCAGCACTACGGCGGCGTGCACGCCAGGCAGGCGCTGCAGGCAGGTTTCGATTTCGCCTGGTTCGATTCGCAGGCCACGCAGCTTGATCTGCTGGTCGAGTCGACCAAGGAAGACCAGCTCGCCCTGAGCATTCAGGCGCACCAGGTCGCCACTGCGGTAAAGCCGCTCGCCCTCGACGAAGGGATTGTCGAGGAAACGCTCCGCCTGCTGCTCGGGCAAGCCCAGATACCCGCGCGCCACGCCAGCACCGCCTATGTGCAGGTGCCCGGCAACGCCTGGCGGCACCGGTTGGTCGTGTGCATCGAGTACATACAGGCGGGTATTGTCCACCGGGCTTCCGATCGGCAGGCCAGCGACGGGGATGGCGGCAGTGGGCTGCAGCGTCCAGGCGCTGCAATCGACCGTGGTCTCGGTGGGGCCGTAGACGTTGTGCAGACGCACCTGAGGCAACTGCTCGCGCACTTGCGTGGCCAGCGCATGGGTCAGCTCACCGCCGCCGCACACGATGTCTGTCAAGCCTGAACACAGGCGGCTGCCTGGATGATCGAGGAACTGTTGCAGCAGCGCAGGCACGAACTGCACCACGGCCACGCCCTGCGCCTGGATCAGCCGAGCCAGGTAGTCCGGGTCGCGCTCGCCCAACGGGCGGGCCAGCACCAGGCGCAAGCCGTTGCACAGTGGCCAGAACAGCTCCCACACCGAGGCGTCGAAGCTGATCGGCGTCTTGTGCAGTACAGCCTGGGTCCCCGCGAGCGGCCACTGCCCTTGGCTCCAGTGCACCAGGTTCACCACGTTACGGTGCTCGACCATGACGCCCTTGGGCAGCCCGGTAGAGCCGGAGGTGTAGATCACGTAGGCCAGGTTGCGTGCTGTGAGCCCAGGCACCTGGGGAGCCAAATGCGCTTGCTGCGCCCACCGGGCGGTGTCCATGTCCACCTTGGGCGCCTGGGTAGGCAGCGCCAGGTCGCCAGTGGCGCGATGCACCAGCACCGCGCGTGGGTCGCTGTCGCGCAGCATGTGGCCAATCCGCTCGGCGGGGTAGCCAGGGTCGATCGGCACATAGGCCGCGCCGGCCTTGAGGATGCCCAGCAGGCCAACCACCAGCGCGACACCGCGCTCAAGGCAGAGCGCAACGCGGTCGTCGGGCTGTACGCCCAGCGACAGCAAATGGTGAGCCAGACCATTGGCCTGTTGATCGAGCTCGGCGTAGCTCAGCTCGCCGTCCTCAGCGACCAGCGCGATGGCCTGCGGGCTGCGCAGGGCCTGCGCTTCGAAAAGACCGTGCAGGGTCTGGGTCAGGTCATGTGGACAGGCGCGATGGTTACCCAGTACTGCTGCGCGCGCCGCAGGGTCAAGCAGTGACAGGCTGTGCACCGGTAGCGCCGGGCGCCGTTCAAGCGCATCCAGCAGCTCGACCAGTACATGCGCCAATTGCTCGCACAGTGGGCGGGCGCCGATGGGCCTGCACACCTGGGCGGTGATGCGCAGCCCTGTGCCCAGGTCATCGACGTTGACGCTGATCGGGTAATTGCCATGCCCGCCGGCCGGCAGCACCTCGATACCCTCAAGGGCCTGGTCGCGCGCCTGCTGCTCTTGCTCGGTCGCGCCGTGGCGGTAGTTGAGCATCGCGCTGAACAGCGGCGTGGGTGCGGCCACGCCGCTGCAGCGCTGGGCCAGCGCCAGCGAGGCGTGCTCGTGGACCAACAACGCAGCCAGGCGCTGGTGGGTCAGCTGTACCGCTGCCCGTACGTCGAGCCCTGCCAAGTCCAGGCGCAGCGGCAGGGTGTTGATGAACATACCCAAGGCCCTGTCGGCGCCCTCGCCGCCTTGCAGGCGCCCAAGCAGCACAGTGCCGAAGACCACGTCGTCCTTGCCACTGGTGGCCGCGACCAACCGCGCCCAGGCCAGGTGCACCAGGCTTGCGGCGCTCACCCCGCACTGGCGGGCCAGCGCCCGCAGCCGTTGATACTGCTCAGTGGCCAAATCGGTACTGGCCAGCTCGAAATCACCGCCTTCATGCTGCAGATCGGCAAGCCCATAGGGCAGCGTCGGCTCTTCGACATCGCCCAGTTCGGTCCTGAAGAACGCTTCGTGCTCGGCCTCGCTGATATCCAGCCGGGCCTGGGCCACGTAGTTGCGGTAAGGCACCGGCGCCCCTGCCGGCGTCTGGCCGTGCAAGTGATCGCGAATCTCTGCCAACACCACCTTCATGGCGGTGTGGTCGAGCACGATGTGGTGGAACTGCAGCACGGCCTGCACGCCTGCCGCGTCATGGATAGGCAACAGCCGAATCAGCGGCGCCGAGGCAAGCTCGATACGTTGACCAGCAAGCATCGCGTCGTTCGAGGTCACCTCGATCAACGCCAGGCTCGCCGAACGCTGCACCACCTGCACCGGCTGGGGCAAGCCATCCCAGAGCACCGCCGTGCGCAACACATCGTGGCGGGCCACCACCTGGTCGAGCGCCTGGGCAAAGGCATGCAGCCTTTGCCGCGAATCGAAGGTGACCCGCCATTGCAGCAGGTACGGGTCGGCATCGTCTGCACTGAGGTGGTGATAGAGAATGCCCTCCTGCAGCGGCGCCAGTGGGTAGATGTCCTGGACGTTGGCCGCACCGCCGGGGATCGCAGCAACGATGCGGTCCAGCGCAGCCTGCTCCAGCGTCAGCAAGGGCAGCATGGTCGGGATGATGCGGGTGCAGTGGGCCGGGATACCGTTGGCAGGGATTTGGACCTCGCGGGCTGAGCCCAGCGCCCCGGCCAATGCCGCCACCGTCGGTTGCCCGAACAACACGCGCACATCCAGGGCCAAGCCTTGTTCGCGCAGCCGCTCGATCAGGCTCACGGCCAACAGCGAATGCCCGCCCAGTTCGAAGAAGTTGTCGTGCCGGCCGACCTGCTCCAGGCCCAGCACGTCGGCCCACACCTGTGCGATGATCGCCTCGGTTTCACCCAGCGGGGCCTCATACCCCTGCTGGACCAGGTCCTGGGGCTGTGGCTCGGGCAGCGCGCGACGGTCGAGCTTGCCATGGCTGGTCAGGGGCAGCGCCTGGATGCGGATGAAGGCCTGGGGCAACAGCTGACCGGGCAGGCTTGCCTGCAAGCCCTGGCGCACGTCACTCACCTCGACAGCAGAGGTCTCGGTGAACCAGGCCAGCAAGCGTTCTCCGCGCACCAGCACCACGGCATCGCCGACGCCGGGCTGCGCCCGGAGCGCGGCCTCGATTTCACCCAGCTCCACCCTGACGCCACGTACCTTGACCTGGTCGTCGTTGCGGCCCAGGTAATCAAGCGTGCCATCGCTGTTCCAGCGCACCAGGTCGCCGCTGCGGTACAGGCGGGCGTTGGGCAGGCGGCTGAACGGGTCACGCAGGAAGCGCTCTGCGGTCAGGTCCGGCCGGTTGAAATAGCCTCGCGCCACTTGCGCGCCACCAATGTAGAGCTCGCCGGTGACCCCGACCGGCACAGGCTGGCCCAGGTCATCGAGCACGTAGACACGGGTATTGGCGATGGGTGTGCCAATGTGCAGGGCTGCGCCGGGTGCCAACGCACCCGAGGTGGCAACCACGGTGCACTCGGTGGGGCCGTAGTTGTTGACCACGGTGAACCCTGGGTCCTGCTCGAACTGACGCAGGCGATCGCCGCCCACCAGCAGGGTGCGCAACGTGGCGTGCTGGTGTGGGCGGCGCAGCGCCTGTTCAGCCACAGGGGTCGGCAGGAAACTGACCGTCAGGGGTTGTTCGAGCCACCAGTCCAGCAACGCCTCGACCTGCTCGTTGCCCAGGTAGGCCGGCGGCAGGTGCAGCGTGGCCCCCGCGCACAGGGCGGGCCAGACTTCCCAAGCCATGGCGTCGAAACCGAAACCGGCAACGCTGGAGGTGCGTGTGCCCGCCTGCACGGCGAACGCCTGGCAGTGCCAGTGGACGAGGTTGGTCACGGTGTGGTGCTCGACCATGACGCCCTTGGGCTGGCCGGTGGACCCTGAGGTGTACACCAGGTACGCCAGGTCATTGGCAGTCAGCCCCGCCACGTGCGGGTTGTCGGTAAGGCTCAGGTAAGCATCCGGCTGGTCGAGGTCGATGCGGCGCACGTGCGGCGGCAGGCCGCCAATGTCGGCCTGGGCCAGCAACAGGGCCGGCGCGCTGTCTTCGAGCAGGTAGGCGATACGGCTGGCCGGATAGGCCGGGTCCACGGGCACGTAGGCGGCCCCGGCCTTGAGCACGGCCAGCAAGGCGACGATACGGTCCAGTGTGCGATCAAGGCACAAGGCAACGCGGTCAGCCCTGCCTACACCCTCTGCGATCAGCCGATGGGCCAACTGATTGGCGCGTCGGTTAAGCTGGGCGAAGGTCAGGGTCAGGGAGCCCTGGCACACCGCTGTGGCATCGGGCACCGCGGCAGCCTGGGCCTCGATCAGCGCATGTACGGTCTGGCCCTGTGGGTACGCTTGCGCGGTCAAGTTGAAGCCGCCCAGCACCTGCTCGCGCGCCGCATCGTCCAGTATGGACAGGCGCTGAACGCTGGTTTGCGGGTTGTGCTCCAACGCCCGAACCATCTGCGCCACGGCCATTGCCATCCACTCGGCGACCCGCGCCGCGCCGATGTCGATCAACGCCAGCACGTTGAAGGTAAAACCATCACCCAGGTCGTTGACGCTGAGGGTGAGCGGGTAGTTGCTGCGCTCCTCTGCCCCCAGCAGCTGTACGCCCTCCCAGAGGCCGTCACCTGCCTGGGCGGCCGGGTCGGCGCTGTGGCGGTAGTTGAGCAGCGCGCTGAACAACGGCGTCCCGGCGGCCACGCCGCTGCAACGCTGGGCCAGTGCCAACGACGCATGCTCGTGGGCCAGCAGGGCCGACAAGTGGCGGTGCGTGGCCAACACGCCTTGTTCTACCCCGGCGGCGGTATCGACACGCAGAGGCAGGGTGTTGATGAACATGCCCAGTGCGCGGTCGGCGCCCTCGCCGGCTTGCGAGCGCCCCATCAGCACTGTGCCGAACACCACATCGCTGCGGTTGGCCAACACCCCAAGTACACGGGCCCAGGCCACGTGCATCAGGCTCGCAGCACTGACACCCAGGCGCCTGGCCTGGGCACGTAGGCCCTGGGCCAGGCCGTGGTCGAGCGCCAGCAAGGCGTGCTCGATGCCAGCACCGTCGCCTTGCACGTCGGCATGACCGAGCGGCAGGGTGGGCTCATCGACATCGGCCAGCAGGGTCTTGAAGAAGGCCTCGTGGGCGGCTTCGTTGCCCAGGCAAGCCTGGGCAACGTAATTACGGTATGGCACGGCCGGCGGCAGGGTATGCCCTTGCCCGAACAGCAAGGCGCGCATCTCGTACAGCACCACGTCCAGGGCCGTGTGGTCCAGTGCCAGGTGATGGAACAGCAACACGGCCACCACCCGGTGATTGTCAGGGTCCAGGCTATAGTGCAACTGCGCCAGGGGTGCCTGGCTCAGGTCCATGCGGTGATGGCGGGCATCGAAGCGCGCCTGCAACTGGTCGATGCGCGAGGTGCCCGAATCCTCGTGCAGGTCGGTCACCTCGAAGACGCCCAGCTCGGCCTTGCGCCACACCACCTGCAGCGGCTGCGCCAAGCCGTGACTCAGGACAGCGGTGCGCAGAATGTCATGTCGGTCGATGACCTGTTGCAGGGCGCCGGCCCAGGCCAGCAGGCGCTCGATGCTGTCGAATGCCAGGCGTGTCTGCAAGAGGTAGGGGTCGCCCTGCTCTGCGCTCAGGTGATGGTAGAGCACGCCCTGCTGCAGGGGTGCCAGCGGATAGATTTCCTGCACGTTGGCCGCGCCGCCTGGTACCTGAGCAGTGATGCGGTCGATCAGGTGCTGCTCCAGCGTGATCAGGCTGAGCATGTCGGGCGTAATGCGCTGCGCGCCCGTCGGCACGCCATTGGCCGGCACCTGCAAGGCCGGGCTATCGCCAACCACAGCGGCCAGGGCGGCGACGGTGGGCTGGGCGAACAGCATGCGCACGTCCACCACCAGCGACGCCCGGCGCAGACGCTCGACCAGCGTGACCGCCAACAACGAGTGCCCACCCAGCTCGAAGAAGTTGTCGTGGCGCCCTACCCGGTCGACCTGCAGCACGTCGGCCCAGATCGCGGCCATGGCTGTTTCAGTCGGGGGGTGCGGGGCTTCGAAGGCGCTGGCAGCAAGGCTTGAGGTGTCCGGGGTTGGCAACGCCCGGCGGTCAAGCTTGCCATGGCGGGTCAGCGGCAGCGCCTTGAGGCAGGTCAGTGCCGCGGGCACCAGTTGCGCGGGCAGACAGGCCTGCAACGCCTCGCGCAGCGCCAGCGCTTCAAGAGGCCGAGTTTGGGTATACCAACCCAGCAGTCGGCCGTCGCGCACCAGCACCACGGCGTCTTCGACACCAGGCTGGCACTTGAGCGCCGCCTCGATTTCACCCAGCTCAACGCGCACGCCGCGAATCTTCACCTGGTCGTCGTTGCGCCCGAGGTAATCCAGCGTGCCGTCGGTGTTCCAGCGTACCAGGTCACCGCTGCGGTACAGGCGTGCCTGAGGGTCATCGCTGAACGGATCCTTGATGAAATGCGAGTGCGTCAGTTCGGGGCGGTTGAAGTAGCCCCGCGCCACCTGAGCGCCCCCGATATACAACTCGCCTACAACGCCCACGGGCACCGGTTGCAGGCCTGCGTCCAGCACGTAGACCTGGGTATTGGCGATCGGCGTACCGATATGGAGGGCACCGCCTGGGCGCAGTCGTCCAGAAGTGGCGACCACGGTGGTTTCGGTCGGGCCGTAGTTGTTGACCAATGCAAAGCCTGGGTCGCGCTCGAAGTGGCGCAGGCGATCGCCGCCCACCAGCAGGGTGCGCAAGGTCGGGTGCTGGCGCTCGCGGCGCAGCGCGTGCTCGGCCACGGGCGTTGGCAGGAAACTCACCGTCAGCGGCTGCTCCAGCCACCAGTCGAGCAGCGCCTCGACATGCTCATTGCCAACATCCGCCGGCGGCAGGTGCAGCGTAGCCCCGGCGCACAGGCAGGGCCATACCTCCCAGGCCAGGGCATCGAAACCGAACCCGGCCACGCTCGAGGCGTGGCCGTGCTCGTCCAGCTCGAAGGCCTGGCAGTGCCAGTCCACCAGGTTGACCAGGGCACGGTGTTCGACCATTACGCCCTTGGGCTGGCCGGTCGAGCCTGAGGTGTAGACGAGGTAGGCCAGTTGCCGATCATCCAGCCCCGTGACCACAGGGTCGTGTGTCGGGGCGTCGGCAGGGGGATGGTCCAGATCCAGGCGCGGCACGCCAGTGGGCAGGCCTTCGATGCCGGACTCGGCCAGCACCCAGGCGGGTGCGCTGTCGGTCAGCAAGTAGGCGATGCGGTCTGCGGGGTAAGCGGGATCGACGGGCACGTAGGCCGCACCGGCCTTGAGCACCGCGAGCATGCCGACCAGCCTGTTGGCATTTCGCGGCAGGCACAGGGCGATGCGTTGGCCTGGCTCCACACCCTCAGCCAGCAGCCAGTGGGCCAGCTGATTGGCCTGCTGGTTGAGCGCCGCGTAGCTCAGCACCTGGCCGTCCTGACGCAGTGCGATGGCCTCTGGCGCCACGCGCGCACGGGCTTGGATCCGTGCGTGCACAGTGTCGCCCTGCCGATAGGTGCAGGCGGTGTCGTTGAAGCGACGCACCACCTGATCGAATTCCTGCGGCGGCAGTACGGCCACGTGCTGCAAAGGCGTGTCGGGCTCGTGTTCCAGGGCGTGCACGAGATTGGCGAGCACCTGCTCGAACTGCTGGCTCAGGCGTGCGGCATCCCATTCAGGCAGGCTTTGCACGGTCAGGCGCAGGTCGTCGCCCAAATCGTCCACGCTCACCGTCAATGGGTAATCGGTACGCTCCTCGGCGCCGACAATGTCGATACCCGGCGCGACAGGAATGATCTCGGCGGCGTCGCCGGCGTCGCTGTGACGGTAATTGAGCATGCTGTTGAACAAGGCCGTGGGCGCAGCCACCCCGCTGCAGCGCTGAGCCAGGGCCAGGGACGCTTGTTCGTGGGCCAGCAAGCCGGTCAGACGACGGTGGGTGTGCAACAGGCCGTCCTTGACCCCCACCTCTGTCACGTCGATACGCAGCGGCAGCGTGTTGATGAACATGCCCAATGCCTGCTCGCCGCCCTCCCCGGCGGTCATGCGGCCGAGCAATACGCTGCCGAACACCACCGTCTGACGCCCGGCCAGCTGCCCTACCCACCGGGCGAAGCCCAGGTGCAGGACGCTGGCTGGGCTGACCCCGAGCTGCCGGGCCTGTTGACGCAGGCGACGGGCCAGAGGGGTCGGCAAGGTCAGGCGGGCTTGCTGCAGAAGCTGCTCGGGCTTTGCCTGGGCACCGAAGGCCAGGGTCGGCTCGTCGATATCGGCCAGCATGTGCTCGAAAAACTGGGTGTGGGCTTGTTCGTCCAGGGCCTGGCGGGCCGCCGCCAGGAAGTTGCGAAACGGCGTCGGCGCGGGCAACTGCGCGGCCGTACCGGCCAAATGCGCCTGGATTTCCCGGCGCACGATATCGAGCGCCGTGTGATCCATGATCATGTGATGGAAGGTCAGCACTGCCACCCACGCCTGCCCCTCACCCTGGGCTTGGGCCAGTTGCATCAGGGGTGCCTGGCGCAGGTCCAGTCGATAATGGCGTGGGGCCAGGTGGTCGCACAGCTCGGTCAGTGCACCGTGGCCTTTGAACGGCAACGCTTCACGCACCAGGGCCGCTTCGCGCCATACCACCTGCACGGGCTCGTCCAGGCATTCCCAATGTACGGCAGTGCGCAGGATGTCGTGGCGCTGGATGACCGCTTGCAGGGCGTCGGCGAAGGCATCGAGGTGCGTCTTGCTGGCGAAACGCAGTTGCACCTGCGACAGGTAGGGGTCGCCGTCCTGCGCCGAAAGGTGGTGGTACAGCATGCCCCGCTGCAGGGGTGCCAGCGGGTAGATGTCCTGTACGTTGGCCGCCCCGCCCGGCACGCTGTCGACGATACGGTCAATGGCCGCCTGGTCGAGGCTGACCAACGGCAGCATGTCGGGGGTGACGCGAAATGCCGGGCTGAGCCAATCGTCATCCTGACTTGCAAGCATCTCCAGCAAGGCCGGCTTGTGCCGGGACAACGCCTCCCACAGGGGGTCGTCCAGCGTCTGGTCATCACCCAGGACGATCAGGTCCTGGTCTTCACGCTGCAGACGGATGGGACGGGTGGAAAGTGCGTTGATCAGTTCGCTGAAGTGCATCGGTAAGCATCCTGCTTTGCCTGGAAGGGTTGATGGCCGACACGCTAAAGCAACGCGACCGGCCGGTCTGACATGGGAAGTGGGGACAACCGCGCAAACGATTGCCGGGGCCGGCGGGCCCCGGGCTTGGCCTCAAAGGCGCCTGCGTTTGCCCAGGCTTGGGATGGTGGTAGGCGGGATGACGGCCTGTTCAGGCTGGGCCTGGCTGCTGGCGGCGAGCCCCGAGAGGGTGGGCTGGGTGAACAGCGCCCTGGCATCGACGTGCAGCCCGGCCTGGCGCAGGCGCGCCACCAGGCTCACGGCCAGCAATGAATGCCCGCCCAGCTCGAAGAAGTTGTCGTCACGGCCCACCTGCTCGATCTTGAGCAACTCGGCCCAGATGGCCGCCATGGCCGCTTCCAGCTCGCCTTCGGGTGCACGGTAGGCGCGGCTGATGACCGCATCGGCGCCGGGCGCGGGCAAGGCGCGCCGATCCAGCTTGCCGTTGGCGCTCAAGGGCAACTGCGCCAGGCGCACGAAGGCCTGGGGCACCATGTACTCCGGCATGCAGGCCAGCAGGTGACCGCGCAGCGCCTCGAGGGCCGGCGCAGGCTGACCGTCGCACAGCGTGAAGTAGGCCACAAGGCGCTCTTCGCGCATCAACACCACCGCCTGCGCAACGGCCGGGTGGGCGGTGAGCGAGGCCTCGATCTCTCCAAGTTCCACGCGCAGGCCGCGCAGCTTGACCTGGAAGTCGTTGCGGCCCATGAATTCGAGGTTGCCGTCTTCTCGATAGCGCACCAGATCGCCTGTGCGGTAGACCCGGTCGCCGTCGACGAAGGGGCTGGCGATGAAGCGTTCGGCCTGAAGCTCAGGCAAGCCCAGATAGCCGCGCGCCACGCCTACTCCACCGATGTGCAACTGGCCTACGCCGCCCAGCGGTACCGGGCGGTCGTGTTCATCGAGTACATACACGCGGGTGTTGGGGATCGGACGGCCGATCGGCGGTGTCTGCACCGGCAGTGGCGTATGGGCCGGCAACGACCAGGCGGTACTGTCGACAGTGGCCTCGGTGGGGCCATACACGTTATGCACGCACACCCAGGGCAAGCGCTCGCGAAGGCTTTGCAGCAACGCGGGGGTAAGATCGCCGCCTCCGCAGAAAATGTCGGTGAGCCGGGTGCACCCCTGCACCCCTGGCTGATCGAGGAACTGCTGCAACAGCGCCGGGACGAACTTGACGATGCTGACCTGCTGCGCCTTGATCAGCTCCACCAGGTAGCCAGGGTCGCGGTGCCCACCGGGGCGAGCCAGGACCAGGCGCACCCCCGCCGTCAACGGCCAGAACAACTCCCAGACCGAACCGTCGAAGGTGCACGGGGCGCGTTGCAGCAAGGCGTCACCGGCACGTGGTGCCCGGATCAGCGAGCCCCAGTGCATCAGGTTGCACAGGCCGCGATGCTCGATCATCACGCCCTTGGGCGTGCCGGTCGAACCTGAGGTGTACATCACGTAAGCCAAGTGCTGCGGGCCAAGGCCAGGCACCTGAGGGTCGGTGCAAGGACGCTCGGTCAGATCACAGCGGTCCAGGTTCAGGGTGGGCTGTTGCAACGGCGCGAAGAGCCCTGCCGTGGCCCCGTGCACCAGCACCGTGACCGGGTTGCAGTCCTGCAACTTGAAGCGCAGCCGCTCTTGCGGGTATTCAGGGTCCAGCGGCACGTAGGCACCACCTGCCTTGAGCACCCCGAGCAAGGCGATCATCAGGCTGACACCTCGCTCGATGCACACCGCCACTCGGCTGTCAGGTGTCACGCCCAGGCCGATCAGGTAGTGCGCCAGGCGGTTGGCCTGTTCGTTGAGCGTCTGGTAGTCCAGGCTCTGGCCGTCGGCCTGCAGGGCGATGGCGCAGGGGGTACGTTGCACCTGGGCCTCGAACAGCGTCGGCAGTGTCTGGTGAACAGGGCTGGTGGGGTCTTCGGTGGCGTTGAAGCCTTCGAGCATCAACGCAAGCTCCCGTGCAGGCACCGGGCATAGCTGCTGGAGCATGCCGGATGTCGGGTCCGATAGTGCCTGGCCGATCTGTTCGAGCGCCGTGCCCAGGTAGTCCAGCATGCGCTGCGCCCCCAGCGCACGCGGGGCACGCACAGACAGTTGCAGGCGATCTCCCGGGTCATCCACCGTCAATACCAGGCCATGGCTCGTCACTTCACTGGCTTCGACCAGCGCGACACCCGGCATGACCTCGCCCAACGGCAGCGCACCCTGACGGTAGTTCACCAGGCTGTCGAACAGTGCGCTGCCGGCCGGCAGACCGCTGCATTGCTGGGCCAGGATCAGCGGCGCATCTTCATGGGCCAGTAGCGCCGCCAGGCGAGCATGGGTATCCACCAACGCCTGCGCTGGGGTGCAGTCATTGAGGTTGATGCGCAGCGGCAAGCTGTTGATGAACATCCCCAGCGCCCGGTCGGCGCCAGGGCCGGCCATGCTGCGCCCCAGCAATACCGTGCCCACCACGACTTGGTCGCGCCCACTCAGGCTAGCCAGTGCATGGGCCCATGCCAGGTGCAGCAGGCTCGCAAGGCTGGCGCCATGCGCCCTTGCCAGGGCGCGCAGGCTGGCGACCGTGGCGGCGGGCAGGTTACGGCTGGCGTTCTCGAGGTCGGCCGGATCGAGCGCCACTGCGCCCCAGCCCGACAGCGGCTGCTGCGGCGCCAACCCCGCCAGTTGCTCGGTGAAAAATGCCCGGTGGGCGGCCTGGCGCTCGGCGCGGTTAGTGAGCGCCACGTAATCCCGATACGGCACTGGCGCTGGCAATTGCGCACCCCGCCCCGCCATACAGGCCTCCAGCTCGCCCAGTAGCACCTGCAAGGACACCGCGTCATTGACCAGATGGTGAAAACGCAGCAAGGCCAGCCAACGGCCCTGTTCAGGTGCATCCATGCACACCAGTGCCAGCATCGGCGCCTTGTCCAGGCTGAGCGGGCGCCGGCCGGGATGGTAGTGGTCACGCCATTGACCTTCAGGCCCCTGCCAGCGTTCGACCGGCAGGCGGGCATGGCGCCAGACCACCTGGTGCGGCGTCTCCAGCCCTTCCCAGGCCAGGCTGGTGCGCAGGATGTCGTGGCGCTGCATCACATGCTGCAACGCTACGGCGAAGTCGCGCACCTGTTGCTCGGTGGCGAACGAGAACAAGGCCTGTTGCTGGTACGGGTCGACCGTGTCCGTCAGGTGGTGGTACAGCAGCCCCTGCTGCAAGGGCGCCAAGGGGTAGATTTCCTGCACGTTGGCCGCGCCACCCGGCACCCTCGCTACGATGCGGTCGAGCGCTGCCTGACTGAGCGTGGCCAGGGGCAGCATGCCCGGCTCGATGCGCTGGCACTGCAACGGGATGCACGGCGGTGGGGTGTGCACGCACTCGGTGGCCCTGGCGCTGGCGGCGACCGCTGCCAGGGTCGATTGCCCGAACAGCACCTGCACATCGACCTGCAGGCCTTGTTGGCGCATGGCCTCGATCAGTTGGACAGCCAGCAGCGAATGCCCGCCCAGCTCGAAGAAATGGTCGTGCCGGCCGATGCGCTCGATGTGCAGCAACTGGGCCCAGAGCGCGGCCAGGCGTTGCTCCATCTCCCCTTCTGGCGGCTCATGCTCGTGCCGCACCATGGCCGTGTCATCCGCTGGGGGCAGCGCGCGTCGGTCGAGCTTGCCATTGGCGGTCAAGGGCCAGTGGGCGACCTGCATGTAGGCGACCGGCAACAGGGCGACTGGCAGGCTATCGCGCAGGTGATCGTGCAGGGCCCGGGGCGTGACCGGATCGGTCGCCGTGAACCAGGCATGCAACTGACCCTCGCGGAGCATGACCACGCCTTCGTTCACCGCCGGGTGACGGCTCAAGGCGGCTTCGATCTCCGCAAGCTCCACCCGCATACCGCGGATCTTCACTTGGTCGTCGTTGCGGCCCAGGTACTCAAGCGTGCCGTCGGACAGCCAGCGCACCCAGTCACCGGTCCGGTAAAGCCGGGCGCCAGGCGCGCTACTGAACGGGTCTTGAACGAAGCGCTCGGCGCTCAGTTGCGGCTGGTTGAAGTAGCCCCTGGCCACCCCTTGGCCACCGATATACAGCTCACCGGCAGCGCCGGGCGGCAGCAACTGGCCCTGCCCGTCCAGCACATACACCTGGGTGTTGGCGACCGGAACGCCGATGTGCAATGGCCCACCCGGCTGCACCTGCCCCGACGTGGCCACTACCGTGGCTTCGGTCGGGCCATAGTTGTTGATCACCTTGCACGTCAGCTCCCGGCCCAGTCGTCGCAGGCGGTCACCGCCCACCAGCAGGGTTTCCAACGTTGGATGGGGCATCCCCTGGGCGAAGGCGAGCTCCGCAATCGGCGTGGGCAAGAAGCTGACGTGAAGCGTTTGGGCCCGCCACCAGGCGAGCAACGCGTGTACATCCTCGGCCCCTTCGCGTACCGGTGCCAGGTGCAAGGTGGCGCCACTGCACAGCGCCGGCCAGATCTCCCAGGCCATGGCATCGAAACCAAAGCCCGCCACGCTGGACTGATGGCGGCCTGGGCCAAGCGCGAATTGGGTGCAGTGCCAGTCCACCAGGTTGGCCAGCATGCGTTGCTCGACCATCACTCCCTTGGGTTGGCCGGTGGAGCCAGAGGTATAGATGATGTAGACCAAATCCGTACGCGTTTGCGGTGCGAACGAGAAGGTGGCTGCGGGCTCGGTCGGCCACGACGGGTCGTCCAGTTCGATCTGTGGCCTGCCGTGCCTGGGCAGGCGCGGTGCGAAGCGCGAAAGGGTCAGGACCACGTGCGGAGCGCTGTCCTGCAGCAGGTAGGCGATGCGCTCTGCCGGATGGGCCGGATCGACCGGCACGTAAGCACCGCCTGCCTTGAGTACCGCCAGCAGGCCAACCAGGGTGTCCAGCCCTCGCTGGGCGACCACTGCCACGCGCCGTTCAGGGCCTACCCCGAGACTTGCGAGGTGCTGGGCCAAGGCGCTTGCGCGGTGATCGAGCTCGTCGTAACTCAAGGTTTGGTCGCCGAAACAGGCTGCCAGGGCTCCCGGCTGCGTGCGGGCTTGCAGCTCGATGCGTTGCTGAATCAGGCAGGGCGCCGTGTGCGCCGCTGACATGGCCGTCATGTTCCATGCCCTGAGGCGTTGGTGCTCGGGTGCGGTCAGCATGTCGAAGGCCGATACCAGGGCCTGGGGTTGGGCCAGGCCCTGCTCCAGCACATGCAGCAGTCGTGCGCCGAGGGCTTTGGCCTGTTCGTCGCTGAACCAGGCGCGGCTGTGCACCAAGTGCAGGCGCGCGGTGCCTGCGTGGGTGTTGCAGCGCAAATGGATGCTCAAGGGTGAGGGTTCATGGCCATTGCAGATCATGACCGTCGCACCGGCCACGTCGCCGATTTGCAGCGCGTTGCTGTCTTCTTCGAAGGACACCAGCAGCTCGAACAACTGCGTGCGCCCCTCCTGCTGCGCGGCGACGTCGCGTTTGAGCGCGCTCAACGGGTAGCGCTGATGACGAAAATCCTGCTTGAGCGTAGCGACGATGGCTTGAATCAGGTCCGCGAAGGACAGGTTCCTGCCAAAGTCCATGCGCAGTGGGCTGACCTGGGTGAACAATCCCAGGGTTGCCTTGAACTGTGCGTTGGCGCGGTTGCGTACCGGCAAGCCGACCATCCATTGATCGCGCTGCCAAGTGCGGCAGACACAGACGTGCAGTGCCCCCAGCAACACCGGCAACGGCGACACGCCCAGGGTGTCGGCCAGCGCCCGCAGCTTGCGCATCAAGCCAGGCGTAACCGCCAGATCGAGCGCATGGCTCGGTGAATCCTCCGGCGACAAAGCCGGTTGGGTAGGCCGCAGCAGGGGGTCGGGCAGTTGGGCAAGCCTGGTCAGCCAGTACTCACGGTCACGCTGATAACGCGCCGAGGCCAGGTAGCGCGCATCCTCTTCGATAAAGGCGCAGTACGAGGGCGCGCTGCCGGGCAGCGCCTGTTGATGTTCGAGCGTGAGGTAGAGGTCGGCCAGTTGCTTGAACCACTGGTCAACGCCCCACCCATCGAGCACCAGATGGTGGGCGCGCAAGGCCAGCAAGTGCTCGCGGGGGCCCATCCTGATCAGCCTGGCCTCCCAAAGCGGCCCTTGCTCCAGTGCAATGGGCATGCGCATCCAGGCATCGAGAAGGTTCAGGGCTGCATCGGTCGGGTGGGCGTCAGCTTGAAGGTCGTCCCACATCAAGGTCACGGGCAGCTGGGGGGCGAAACGCTGCCGCGCCGAGCCACCCTCCTGTACCCACACGGTACGCAAGGCATCGTGGAGGCTGGCCAGGTGATGCAGTGCCAGCGTCAGCCTGGTCCTGTCCACCTGCCCCTCCAGCGCGACATAGGCGCCAATGTTGTACAGCGGGGATGTGCCTTGGCTGAGTTGCTCCAGCCAGATATCCCGCTGGGCAACGGTGAGGTCGAAAAGGTCGGCGGCAGGCATGATCGGTCAGGTCCTTCTGAGGGGTCAGCGTGCGATTCAAACACCGGGCGCCTGCCCTGTATGGCCCATTAAACCCGGACACCCTCGCAAGCAACGTGGGCTGCTGAAATCCTTGTAGGAGATTACCTACACGGGGCTGGCGACGATGGCTCACGGCATATTGTATTGGCTTCGCTTATCCCTGCGGAGCCACCCTTCTGACGCCAATTTGCTGGCATTTGGCCCTTTTTCCAGCGTTCCCCACGCATCCGATGATCTGCGCCTACCACCTTTTGCTGGCATGTTCTGTCCCTGAATCCCGCTACAGACGTCTTCCAGTCAGCGGGCTTGAATACGCCCATACACCCTGCCCGATTGCAATGTGATTGCGCGGGCAGACGCAGTTACAGCAGGCCCTCAGGAACCCATCGACATGATGTTGAACGCTCGCTCCGACTACCGACCGGACCCTCATCTCTATCTGCAGCTGGGTGAATTGATCGCGCAGACCGGCGGCGCCTGTTTCGCCGAGCAGATGCTTCGCCTGGTACAGGATCAAGTCAGCATCGACGGGTTGGAAATCAGTGAATGGACCCTCGATGCACCGCAGTTGACGGACAGCCGGGTCGAAGTGCTCGGCCGCGCCGGTGTGCATGCAAGGCAGGTGGGCTCACGCTTGCCTCATCCCCTGCTGCAATCGATCGAGCAGATGCACGACCCATTGCTCATCGAGTTCAAGGCGCCCGAAGGCAGCAATCCGCGTAATCTGCGCCCGGCCCATCAATGCCACCTGGTGTCCTGCAGCGGTACCAAACGGTGGGTGATCAGTGCCTACCGCTTGCCCTGCGAGCGACGCTTTTCGCTGGCAGAGCTGTCGCAGCTCAAGAGCCTCTCCAGTACGCTGCTGCCGCTCGTCGAACATCACGGTCAATTGCTCGATCATGACGGCGCCGAAGTGATTGGCCAGGCGCTGGATGACGCAGAGGTCGGCAGACTGCAACAGACGTTCGGCAGACGTCTGATGCAGGCTTCAGTCAAGCTCTCGGTGCGCGAACAAGAGGTGTGCGTGGGCCTGCTGAGCGGCTGCACGGTCCCTGAGCTCGCCCGGCGGTTGAATGTGAAGAACAGCTCGGTGGAAACCTATCTCAAACGCGCTGCTGCCAAGTTAGGCGTAAGCGGCCGTAATGGCCTGACCAAATGGATGACAGGCGGGTAGCGACCTGCGCCTACCCCTCTGCGCAAACAGAGCACAGGTGTAAACCGAAATAGATGCATTTGATAATGATTCGTAGTATTTTCCCGGCGCGGTTACACCTCCAACTCTAGCGCCCTACTCAGGATCGTACTGTCGATGCGTCGCACGTTCGTCTCGCTTTGTGTACTTCATGCCGTTTCCCCCCTGGCGTTTGCCGATCCGGCCTCCCCGCCCGACGCCGCGCAAATCGAACTTCAAGCCTTGAGCATTACCGGCAGTGCCGATGCCGAACGGGCCGACGGCCCGGTCCAGGGGTACAAGGCCAGCCGCTCGGCCAGTGCCACGCGCACTGACACGGCACTGCACGAGACGCCTCAGTCCGTCAGCGTGGTACCCAAGGATGTCCTCCAGGATACCGGCGCCACCCGTCTGCAGGACGGGCTCGATTATGCCGGCGGCGTCGGCCGCGCCAACAACTTCGGCGGCCAAGGCCTTACCACTTTCACGGTGCGCGGCTTCACCACCGGCGAGTTCTACCGCAACGGGTTCCCGATCAACCGGGGGTACCCCAATGCGCCAGACGCCAATACGGTCGAGCGCCTGGAAGTCATCCGTGGCCCGGCCAGCAGCCTGTATGGCCGTGGCGATCCGGGTGGCACCTTCAACGTGGTCAGCAAGCAACCCCTGTCGGACCCGAGCGTGACACTGGGCAGTCAGTTCGACGACCAAGGCATGCACCGCGCCACCCTCGATGCCACCGGGCCGCTAAACGAGGACGGCTCTGTGGCCTACCGGCTCAATGTGCTGGGCGAAGGCGGCGACAGTTTCCGTGACGATGTGCAGGGCGAGCGCTACGACGTGGCCCCAGTACTGAGCTGGCAGGTCAACGACAGCACCAAGGTGGTGTTCGAAGGCGACTTCATGCGCAACAACCACCCCCTTGATCGCGGCCTGACCCGCTACGCTACCCAACCGCGCAGCGCCTCGCGGGACACCTACATCTGGGAAAAGGGCAGTGACAACCTGCTGCACAACGACAACAACATGGCCCAGATACGCTTCGAGCACCTGCTCAACGAAGACTGGACGCTGGCCGGCGGGTTCCAGTTCCTCGATGGCAGCCTGCAGGGCAATGCCGTGGAAGCCAACAAGGCCCCGGTGGATGGTCGCACCCTGGAGCGCAACTTCAACTGGCGCAAGCTGCAGTGGACCGACCGGGACTGGCAGCTGAACCTGACAGGGCACTTCGATACAGGCGCGTTCAGCCATACCTTGCTGACCGGCGTCGAATACGAGAACTACGATTACAACTCCATCATCCAGCGCTCCTCGGCGCGCGATGGCACCTACCCCATCGATATCTATCACCCGCTACTGGGCCAGCCTCGCCCTGCCCTGACCCGCACGACCACCTGGGACAAGGAAAACCTGCAAACCTGGGCGTTCTTCATTCAGGACCAAGTGGCCCTGACCGAGCGCCTCAAGGCGCTGGCCGGGGTACGCCTGGAGCGCTTCGAGCATGACTACGACGACAAGATGCCGACCAACCGCGACTTCAGCAAAGGCGAAAATGGCGTGACGCCGCGCTTTGGCCTGATCTACGACCTGACCGATACCCTGGCGGTGTACGCCAACACCGCGCGCTCGTTCAAGCCCAACACCGGCACGCCCGCCAGCGGAGGCGGCTTCGATCCGGAAAAGGGCAAGTCTTATGAGCTGGGGTTGAAGTGGGCGTCGCTCGATGGCCAGCTGAGCGCGGATGCTGCGGTCTATCACATCGTCAAGGAAAACGTCCTGGCCAACGACCCCAGCGACCCTACCAACACCTTCAAGGTGGCTGCAGGTGAGGTGCGCAGCCGCGGGCTTGATATCAACGTGGCAGGCAACCTGACCCCCGAATGGCGCGTCATCGGTGGCTATTCCTATGTCGATGCCCAAGTCACCAAGGACACCAGCCTGCCCAGCGGTACGCGCCTTGCCAATATCCCGCGCAACACCTTCAGCCTGCTGAACACCTACGAGTTCCAGGACGGTTTGGCCAAGGGGCTCGGGTTGGGCGTTGGGGTGAAATACGTGGATGACCGTGCCGGCCAGACCGCAACCAGCACCTACACCATGGAGCGCTACAGCGTGGTGGACCTGCTGAGCTTCTATAAGGTCAGCGAGCACGTACGCCTGAACCTGGACGTGAAGAACCTGTTCAATAAGGGCTATGACGAAGGCTCGTTCAACACCTACGCCTATCCGGGCGCGCCTCGTACGGTGCAGGCCGGGGTGGCCTACACCTTCTGACAGGCACTCGACCGGCTCGGCGGCCAGGCAGCCGCCGAGCCGGGCTGGTCATCAGAAGCCTTTGCTGTAGAACAGCGAGTACGACTCGATGCCATCGTTAGGCTGGCGGATGCCCGCGTTGGAGTAATGGATGGCGCGGATTCCGACCTTCTGCTCCGACGGCAACTTCAGGCCCAGGCCGATGCGGTCTTCGAAGTTGAAGGACGAGCCCATGCGCTGGTCGCCGACCCGGGTCTTGGAAAATGCCGCGATACCGATGCCTGCTTCGATGTAGGGGGTGTAGGTGAAGCCGCTGAATTCATAGGTGAACACCGGGCTGAAGGACAGCGAGTGGGCACCGCTGGCGTCACCGCCCTCCCAATAGGTGTAGCCCGCGTCCCAGTAGCCGGTCAGGTGGCCGACACTGGTCTCGAACCACTGCTTGTCCCAGTCGAAGGACAAGCCTGCACGGTAGGTCATGTCGCCTTGGCTGGTGACACCGACGGCGCCGGTAACCTGGGCAGCCTGGGCCAGGTTCGCCCCGGCGAAGGCCAGCACGGCGGCAGCCAACGAAGCAGCGATACGGGATTTCATCTATGACATCTCCTGATGGTAAGTGCGACAACTGGAGGCATGGACCCTGTGTCAGTTGGTTGCGTCAGCTTGCTGAACGCTGACCGAACGGCGCAGGGTTTAACCTCTCGAAATTTTTGGTAACCGAATCTCGTGTTTCGGTCACACGATGTAATAATTGCCGGATTATGGTCAGTTGTATAGGAACTTGGAAGTAGATTGCTATCACTTCCCGTGATCCTTTTAGCCGTTTACTGCTTGGGTTAGGCAGATAAGCGTGCTAGACCGCTTGATATATCCAAGGCTCTAGCGTGACAGTCTGATGCATCGAGCCCGGCGACCGATGCCTAGACCGAACGCCCTCAGCATCGTTCAAATCTTTTCAAATCAGGATGATGAGATGCTTTCTTCAAGTAGATTCACGAACGTCGAAAGGCTGCGCGAGACCGTCCCACGGCGCCAGACCAGCCAGGTCTTCAGGTAACGGAAGTCTTCAGACATCGGCCAGGCACTGACCGTGCTGCACCCTGGCATGTTCTCCAGCATGGTGCGCGGCATCATGGCCAAGCCCGCACCGGCACTGACGCACGCCAGCATGCCGTGGTAGGACTCCATTTCGTGAATCTTGCGTGGGACGGCCTGATCGTTGACGAACCAGTTTTCAAAATGGTGCCGGTAGGAGCAGTTGGCGCGAAACGCGTAGATATTCTCGCCGTTGACGTCTTGCGCCCGGTTCACAGGCGCATGGTTGAGGGGCGCGATGATGACCATCTCTTCTTCGAAAACCGGCATGCCCTCCAAGGTAGGGTGCAAGACCGGCCCGTCGATGAACGCGGCCACCAGCCGACCCGACAGAACGCCCTCGAGCATGGTCCCGGAGGGGCCCGTGGACAGGTCCAGGTCCACTTTGGGATAGCGCTGGTTGTAGGCTGCCAATACAGCCGGGATGCGCACCGCCGCAGTGCTCTCCAGGGAGCCCAGAGCGAACGTGCCCTGTGGGTCCTCCCCTGCCACGGTGCTACGCGCTTCCTGAACCAGGTCGAGGATGCGCCGGGTGTACTCCAGGAAGTTCCAGCCGGCCGGGGACAAGCGCAGGCGGCTTTTCTCACGTATGAACAGGTCCACGCCCAGGTCCTCTTCCAGTTGCTTGATGCGCGTGGTCAGGTTGGAGGGCACCCGGTGGATATGCTGCGCGGCTGCACTGATGCTGCCTTGCTCGGCGACTGCCTTGAACATCTCAAGTTGTATCAGGTCCACGGCTTTCTCCAAACGTGAATGAGTGACTCATTATTATTCAGTTTTCATTAAAGCCCTAGCCCATTAGTCTGAGCCCACTGCATAACTACAGCGAGAGTGCTCCGCCATGAATGCGATCAGCAGCCAGACCCACGCCATCTCACTCGACCCGTTC
This sequence comes from Pseudomonas fulva NBRC 16637 = DSM 17717, assembly GCF_000730565.1. GTDB lineage: Bacteria > Pseudomonadota > Gammaproteobacteria > Pseudomonadales > Pseudomonadaceae > Aquipseudomonas > Aquipseudomonas fulva. The sequence goes on from NZ_BBIQ01000007.1 coordinate 163,195, forward strand.
ACCGGCGAACAGATCGGCGCTTACCCGTTCGACACCGATGCCGCGCTCGAGGCGGCGCTAACGCGGGCCAAGAGCGGCTATGGCCAGTGGAGCCGGCTGTCGGCCGATCAGCGCAGCGAGCACCTCCTGGCCCTGGCCACTGTCCTGGAGGCGCAGGCAGAGACCTTTGCTCAGATGATCAGCCGCGAAATCGGCAAGCCGATTACGCAGGCACGGGGTGAAGTCAGCAAGTGCGTAGGCCTATGCCGCTGGTACGCCGAGCACGGCCCCGCGATGCTCGCGCCTGAAGCGACCCAGGTTGAAAAAGCCCGTATCGAGTACCGCCCGTTGGGCCCGATCCTGGCTGTGATGCCCTGGAACTTCCCCATCTGGCAGGTGCTGCGCGGCGCGGTACCTGCGATTCTGGCGGGCAATACGTACGTGCTCAAGCATGCCCCCAACGTGATGGGCAGCGCCTACCTGCTGGATAAGCTGTTCAAGGATGCGGGCGTACCAGAGGGTGTGTTTGAGGTGCTCAACGTAACACCGGAGGGTGTGACACGCGCCATCAACGACCCGCGCATTGCGGCGGTGACCTTGACCGGCAGCGTGCGCGCCGGCATGGCGATCGGTGCCCAGGCCGGTGCTGCGCTGAAGAAGTGCGTCCTGGAGCTGGGCGGTTCGGACCCTTTCATTGTGCTGGCCGATGCCGATCTGGATGCGGCGGTGCAGGCGGCAGTGATCGGGCGTTATCAGAATACCGGGCAGGTGTGCGCGGCCGCCAAGCGCTTTATCGTCGAACAGAGTATCGCCGAAGCCTTCACACGCAAATTCGTGGAAGCCACGCAGGCCTTGAAAGTGGGCAACCCGCTTGAAGATGCGACCTATATTGGCCCCATGGCCCGCTACGATTTGCGTGACGAGCTCGATGGCCAGGTGCAGGCCAGCCTTGCCGAAGGGGCTACTTTGTTGCTCGGTGGCCACAAAGTCGAAGGTGTGGCCAACGTCTATGCACCCACCGTGCTGGGTGATGTGACGCCTCAGATGACAGCCTTCAGGCAGGAATTGTTCGGCCCGGTTGCGGCGATCACGACCGCGCGGGATGCCGACCATGCCGTGGCATTGGCCAACGACAGCGAGTTTGGCCTGGCTTCGACCATCTACACAGCCGACTATGCCTTGGCCGAACGGATGACGTCGGCGCTGGAGACCGGTGCGGTATTCATCAATGGCTACTGCGCCTCCGACCCCCGTGTCGCCTTCGGCGGTGTGAAGAAAAGCGGGTTCGGGCGTGAACTGTCGCACTTTGGCGTGCGGGAGTTCACCAATGTGCAGACCGTGTGGTTGGATCGCAACTAAGGCGCTGTCTGGCATGAGAGCCGGGTTGTGGTCATGGCGTTTTAGCTTCGCGTGTTACATCGCGCGAAGCCGCTGCGCGCCCCCCCGATCTAGAGTCAAAGCTGAATGCGGGGGCCTGGCGCTGCAGCACCTTTCAGGCAGGGGCCCCCTGCCTGAAAGAACGAGCAGCGTTCAGCCGAGGTGCAATTGTTACCCACCCGGCTGACCCTCACTCTCCATCACCCCCGCCCCTGATCTTTCACCCAATCGAGCATCCCACCCGGCACGATCAGCTCATGTCGAGCCCTGGAACACGCCGTGTACAACCCCGCCAGCAACCGAGCGCGCTCGTTGCGATTGCCTGTCACCTGTTGCGGCACCATCAGCTCTGGCGACACCATCACCCGCGCGAACTCCATGTTTCTCACATCCCGAACCCGCCCCAGGAACAGCTTGGGCGCCTTGTCCCAGCGATAGCGGCTCTTGGCCTTGGCAAAGTGCTGCGCGGTATACCCCTTGCCCAGCATCGAAGCCACCGCGATGAACGCCTTGTCGTCCCCTTTGTGCTCGGCCAGCGCCTGCCAGCTGGCGTACCGGAACAGCATCGGGTGCCGGGGCCGGGTGCCGTGGCGGTACAGCTCGATGCAGTCTTCGACGAACAGCTCGAAGTCCTTGCGTGCCCCGTGCAGCATCACGAACGCGACCCCAAGGTGCGTCAGGCGCTGGAACCAACCGAACAGGCCCCACTCGTCCTCGACGATCAAGGCCGTTGGCTGCTCGGGCACGGTCACGCCGTCGAAGAAACTGACGCGCGTGTAATGCTCGGCACTGCCACTGAACGCGGCCTGGATGGCCGCCGGGTGCGCCTGAATCAACGGGTTGAGCACATTGTCCATGGCCGGCCCGACCCGCAACGAATGGTCGATGTAGCGTTGACGAATGAACCCGCCGTGGTGGGCGCTCAGGCCATTGAGGTTCTGCAACTCGTCACCCAGCGCAATCACCGACTGCGGGCTGCGGTCGAGCACCTCGAGCATGGGCGCTGACAATTCGTGGGCTTCGTCCACGATGACGTGGGTATAACGCGCATCGATCAGATAGCCGGTCAGGGCAAGCAATTTCACCCGGTGGTAATCACGCAGCGGCAACTGAATTTCCCTGGCCGGGGGGCGGATCAGCGCCTGCCAGTAAAGGCGCGCCGTTTCGAGCAGCACTTGCTGGTCCAGCGGCGTGATACCGGGCACGGACGACGGCAAGTGGTGCAAGCCAATCTGGGCGTCGCCGGTGTGGCAAAAGGCGCGCACCGCGCGTACGCACACACCCACCACGTCGACCGCCGACAGCGGGCCGACGTCGGGCAAGCCGAGCCAGCGCACGATCTGCGACTCCTGCGGGCGCCAGGACTGCCGGGTGCGATACGGGTCACGCAGTCGCCAGCCGGTACGGGTCAGGTCGCGGTTCAAGAGCTCATCGGCCAGTTGCCCGAACGTCATGGCCGTGTAGGCCGCGGCATCCTTTACCCGCGCCTGCAGCGCGCGCAGTTGCCCTTCGGTCAAGGCCAGCAGCAAGGTGCGCTGCGGATCGAGCAACCTGGCGAACTGATGGATCAGAAAGGTCTTGCCGGTGCCCGCAAAGCCCTGCACCGCCACTGACTCGTCCACCCCGCTGAGAAACTCACGCAACAGGCGGTTCTGCTGGTCACTGAGCTTGAGGTCACTGGCAAGCGACGGCAGGTGCACGGCATGCAGGGGCGTGACGCGCTGGCGATACAGGTCGGCGAACTGGTAGTTCCACTGCCCCTGATCGTCCAGCAATTCATCCGGCGAATAGGCGACCTCAGGCGATAGCAACGCGACGCCATTCTCGCCCAGCATGCCCAGGCCCATGGCGAACGCTTCGCGGTCGAACTGCTGCTGTACCTGCGCCTGAAAGCGCCCGGGCGCTGCCTGCTCGACCTGCTGGGCAATGCGCAGCACCTCGGCGAAGCGCCGCTCCTGGGCGTCGGCTGTGAGCGGCCTGGGTTGACGGGCCAGGTGCTGGACGAACAGCACGGCAGCCGCTTGCAGCACATCGGCAGCGGCCAGTGGATCGGCGCACGTGCCGCCGGCGAGGCTGTCGGCCTGGTCACTGGGCAAAGGCAGGTAGAACATCGGCACCTCAGGCGTTTATCAGGGCGGCACGATAGCAACTTTATCGCCCTGATGCAGGCACCAAACACCTGGGAGTTGTCATGCCGCAACTTGAGGGCTGCTCAAGCCTTGGCACGCCGTAACGTGTCACTGGGAAGTTCCTTGAACAAATGCCTGTAACTGTTTGAAAACCTTCCTAAATGCCAGAACGACCATTGCATCGCCACCTCGGCCACCGTGCCGCCGGCCCCATTCAACAAATCGCGCCGGGCGCCGTTCAGGCGTCTTAACCGCAACCACTGCGCAGGGGGCATCCCTGTGAAGGCTTTGAACGCCTGCTGCAACTGGCGTAGCGAAACGCCCGCAACGCTCGCCAGTTCGACCAGGTTAAGCGTCTGTTCGGGACAATCGGCGGCCCATTCACTGACACGGCGCATGATGGCCCGCGCCTCAACCTGTTGCCCCAGTGCCACGCCTTGCAAGCGCTGGCAGGCAGTGTCCAGGATGAACAGGCAATCGTGCAGCAGCTGCTCGGCCAGGGCTTGCCCCTGCACACGGCCCTGGGATTGTCCCAAGTGGGTCAGGGTGGCGCTCAGCCAACTGCCGAACAACGCCGTTTGCCCGCTGCCCAGCGGCACCATGAACAAGCCCTGAAGGCGTTCCAGGTCCAGCCCATGCCTGAGCAGGAAGGCCTGCTCGAACACCACGGCCACTTCCTGATAGTGCTCGGGGGTGATCCAGATGTTGCGGGTATGCTCATTGAGCAGGTACAGGTTGTTCTCGCTTCGGTCGAAGCAGAAGGTCAACGAGCCCTGCGGAGGCCGAAAGAATTGTTCCACGCGGGTGTTGAGACGTTCTTCGTACACCTGCAGCCCGTCCAGGCCCAGGCAGCGGAGCTCGCCGCTGAAATGACCCGGCGACATCTGCCGATAGTGCTGCTGCCACCCAGGTGTGACGCGGACCTGCTCGGTCACATCGTGAGTGTGATAAGCCTGGACTTGCAAGGCATCTGCGGTATTCACGCGACATCCTTTGTGCACTCTTATGGTGCATTCAACAGCGTAGAAAGTGGATAGATCGTAGCCGGGACTGCGACCAAGATAGTCGCCAGCGCGTCGACTGGGAAGCCAATGGCTGTTCACCTGTAATGCCGCGCACTCACCGATAACCTCAAGAGGTCCGTATGAACGCCCCCTTCGATCAGTTGTCCGCCTGGCTGAAAGAGCACCGCATCACCGAGGTCGAATGCGTCATCAGCGACTTGACCGGCATCGCCCGCGGCAAGATCGCCCCTACTGCCAAGTTCCTGCACGAACGCGGCATGCGCCTGCCCGAGAGCGTGCTGTTACAGACCGTCACCGGCGACTACGTCGACGACGATATCTACTACAGCCTGCTCGATGCGGCCGACATCGACATGATCTGCCGGCCTGACCCCAGCGCGGTGTATCAAATCCCCTGGGCTATCGAGCCGACCGCCATCGTGATCCATGACACCTTCGACAAACAGGGCAACCCGATCGAGCTGTCACCTAGAAACGTTCTCAAGAAAGTGCTGCAACTGTATGCCGATAAAGGCTGGCAACCCATCGTGGCTCCGGAGATGGAGTTCTACTTGACCCAGCGCTGCGAAGACCCCGATCTGCCATTGCAGGTGCCGCTGGGACGCTCCGGGCGTGCCGAGAGTGGGCGCCAATCGTTCTCCATCGACGCTGCCAACGAGTTCGACCCGTTGTTCGAGGATGTCTATGACTGGTGCGAGCTGCAGGGGCTGGACCTGGACACCCTGATCCACGAAGACGGCCCGGCGCAGATGGAAATCAATTTCCGTCACGGTGACGCGCTTGACCTGGCCGACCAAATCACCGTATTCAAGCGCACCATGCGCGAAGCGGCCCTCAAGCACAACGTGGCGGCCACGTTCATGGCCAAGCCCATCACCGATGAACCGGGTAGCGCCATGCACCTGCACCAAAGCGTGCTCGACGTGGCCACGGGCAAGCCGGTGTTCGCCAACGATGACGGGAGCATGAGCCAGTTGTTTCTGCACCACATCGGCGGCCTGCAACGGTACATACCCAAGTTGCTGCCGATGTTCGCCCCCAACGTCAACTCGTTCCGCCGGTTCCTGCCGGACACCTCCGCCCCGGTCAACGTCGAGTGGGGCGAGGAAAACCGCACCGCAGGCCTGCGCGTACCCACCTCCACACCCGAGTCGATGCGCGTGGAAAACCGCTTGCCGGGCGCAGACGCCAACCCTTACTTGGCCATCGCCGCCAGCCTGCTGTGCGGCTACCTGGGCATGGTCGAGCAGATCGACCCCAGCGCCCCGGTCCAGGGCCGGGCCTACGAACGGCGCAACCTGCGCCTGCCGATTACCATCGAGGATGCGCTGCAACACATGGAAGATTGCCAGACCGTCCAACGGTACCTGGGCAAGTCCTTCGTGCAAGGCTACGTGGCGGTCAAGCGCGCCGAGCATGAGAACTACAAGCGCGTCATCAGCTCATGGGAGCGTGAGTTCCTGATGCTGAGCGTCTGACCCTGCAGGGGCCGCAGCGCGGCCCTTCCATACCGCACACCCACAACAATGCCAACGAGGTGTCGTCATGCATTACCTGAAAGCCCTGATCCCTTCTGCATTCACCCTGTTGTTCGCGGCCACCAGCCAGGCGGCGCCGACGGTGAGCGTGTACAACTGGACCGACTATATCGGTGACACGACGCTGGCGGACTTCCAGGCCAGCTCCGGTATCAAGGTGGTGTACGACGTGTTCGACTCCAACGAGACCCTCGAAGGCAAGCTGCTGGCCGGTCGCACCGGCTATGACGTGGTGGTCCCGTCCAACCACTTCCTGGCCCGTCAGGCCCAGGCGGGCGCTTTCCTGCCGCTTGATCGCAGCAAGCTGACCAACTGGCAGCACCTGGACCCCAAATTGCTCAAATTGCTGGAGCAGAACGATCCCGGTAACCGCTATGCAGTGCCCTACCTGTGGGGGACCAACGGCATCGGCTACAACGTGGACAAGGTCAAGGCAGCATTGGGTATCGATCGAGTGGACTCCTGGGCGGTGCTGTTCGAGCCCGAAAACCTCAAGAAACTCAAGCAGTGCGGCGTGGCCTTCATGGATTCTCCCGACGAATTGTTCCCAGCCATGCTCAACTACCTGGGCATGGACCCGCGCAGCGAAAACGCAGCGGACTATCCCAAAGCCGAGGCGCGCCTGCTGGCCCTGCGGCCCTATATCACGTACTTCCACTCCTCCAAATACGTATCGGACCTGGCCAACGGCAACATCTGCATCGCGTTTGGCTATTCGGGCGATGTGTTCCAGGCGGCCAACCGCGCGGCGGACGCCAAAAATGGCGTGAAGATCGCCTACAGCATCCCCAAGGAGGGCAGCAACCTGTGGTTCGACCTGCTGGCCATCCCCAAGGATGCCAACAACCCCGAGCAGGCCCTGGCCTTCATCAACTACCTGCTCGACCCACAGGTCATCGCCAAGGTGAGCGCGACGGTCGGTTATGCCAATGCCAACCCCGATGCCAAGGCATTCATGGACCCGGCGCTGGTGAACAACCCCGAGGTCTACCCCCCTCAGGAGGTGCTGGACAAGCTGTACATCTCCACGACACAGAGTCCGAAGATCATGCGCCTGATGACGCGCTCCTGGACCAAGATCAAGTCCAATCGCTGAGTGAGCACGCCCCATGACTTTACCTGCCGAACATGCCGCGTCCTACTATGCGGCCACTGCCCGTGATACCAACCGCTACCCGCACCTGGAGGGCGACATCGATGCCGATGTGTGCGTCGTCGGCGGTGGCCTGACAGGGGTCAACACTGCGCTGGAACTCGCCGAGCGCGGCCTGTCGGTGGTGCTGCTCGAAGGCCGGCGCGTGGGCTGGGGCGCCAGCGGGCGCAACGGCGGCCAGCTGATCCGTGGTATCGGCCACGACGTCAACGGCTTCGCCCGGTACGTGGGCGAGGACGGCGTGCGGTATCTGAAGCAGGCAGGCATCGACTCGGTCACCCTGGTGGCTGAGCGGATCGCCCGCCATGGCATAGAATGCGACCTGCGCTGGGGCTTCTGCGAGCTGGCCAATACCCCCGCCCAGTTCGCTGCCTTTGGCGCCGAACAGCAGGAGCTGGCGGCGCTGGGATACCAGCCGCACACCTACCGGGTGCCGGCAGAGCGGCTGCGCGAGGTGGTGGGCAGCGACCGCTACGCAGGCGGCATGGTGGACATGGGCTCAGGGCACCTACATCCCCTGGATCTGGTGCAGGGCGAAGCTCGAGCGGCGCAGTCCCTGGGGGTGCAGATCTTTGAACAGAGCCCCGTGCTTCGCATCGACCACGGCTCCACGGTAACGGTGCACACCGCACACGGCAAAGTGCGCGCTGCCAGCCTGGTACTCGGTTGCAATGCCCACCTTGAGGGCCTGGAACCCAGACTCAGCGGCAAGGTGCTGCCGGCGGGCAGCTACGTGGTCGCAACCGAACCACTGGAGGAAGCGGTCGCGAAGTCGCTCATCCCCCAGAACATGGCCTTGTGTGATCAAAAAGTGGGCCTGGACTACTATCGGCTGACCGCCGACAGGCGCTTGCTGTTCGGCGGTGCCTGCCACTACTCCGGGCGCGATCCTCGCGACATCGCCGCGTACATGCGGCCCAAGGTACAGCGGGTGTTCCCGCAGTTGGGCGAAGTGCGCATCGACTACCAATGGGGCGGCATGATCGGCATCACTGCCAACCGCTTCCCGCAGGTCGGACGACTACGTGATCACCCCAACGTCTACTATGCCCAAGGTTATTCGGGCCATGGGCTGAACGTCACACACTGGACGGCCAGGCTGCTCGCCCAAAGCATCGCGCTGGGGCAAAGCAAGGGGCTGGATGTGTTCAGCGCCGTGCCGCACCTCACGTTCCCCGGCGGCAGAGCGTTGCGCTCACCTCTGCTGGCCCTTGGCATGTTGTGGTACCGGCTGCGCGAGGCCTTGGGGTGAAGACGTTCAGGTATAGGCCAAGGGCCATGTGGTAGTGTGCGCCCCTTGAAATGCACGGTCACGCCGACCCTGCCAAAAGGAAGCGGGCCACCAGGCCCAGGCCAGATCAGGACCCCTCCCATGCTGTTCCACAAGAACATCAACGCCTTGCGTGCGTTGGCTGTCGTATCGGTCGTGCTGTACCACTTCAAGATCCCGGGGTTCTCGGCCGGGTTTCTCGGCGTGGATGTGTTCTTCGTGATTTCGGGCTACCTGATGACGCGGATCATCGTGAGCGGCCTGCACAAACAGCAGTTCTCGCTGATCGGCTTCTACGCGGCCAGGGCCAGGCGAATCATTCCGGCCCTGCTGGGGTTGTGCATCGCCCTGGCAGTGTTCGGGTATTTTTTCCTGGCAACGGACGACTACCGGGAATTGCTGCGCACCAGCAAGCAAAGCCTGCTGTTCACGTCCAACCATTATTTCGCCCGTGACGGCAGTTATTTCGACGCACCGCTTCAGGAAAACTGGCTGCTGCACACCTGGTCGCTGTCGGTGGAGTGGCAGTTCTACCTGATTTACCCAGTGATCATGATGGGCCTGCACAAGGTGTTTGCACTGCCAACCTTCAAGCGCCTTGTGTTGGCGCTTGGTGTCGGTTCCCTGGTGTTCTCGGCGCTCTACACCCCAGGCCATCCGGTCGCATCGTTCTTCCTGCTGCCCACCCGGGCCTGGGAAATGCTCGCTGGGGGGCTGGTGTTTTTGTATCCGCTCGCGCTTTCGCCCAGGGCTGCGGCACTGTGCGAAGGCCTGGGCCTTGCGCTGATTGCAGGCGCCCTGGCACTGCTGCCCCACGATGCTACTTGGCCGGGTTACCTGGCGCTGGTGCCGGTGATCGGCACCGTGTTGGTGATCCACGCCAATGCCAACAGCCTGTTCGCACGCAACCGGGCGCTGGCATTTCTGGGCAAGACGTCGTATTCGATCTACCTGTGGCACTGGCCTTTGGTGGTGTTGCTCTATACCTGCGGGCTACTACACGACTGGCGCGCGGTGACCTGTGCGGTGCTGTTGTCGGTTGCGCTGGGCGCGGCATCCTATGGGTTGATCGAAAGCAGGACACGCGCCCTGAAGCGCCCGGTACTGGGCCTTGTCCGCTACGCGGGCATGGGCCTGGTGTGGGTGGCAACGGCCGGCGCCGTGGCCTCGGCGATCAAGCACAACCCGCAACTGCGCTGGACCCAGGATGACGGCAAGCCAGAATACGAAAGCAAGCTGTACGCACAGCACTGCGACACCAACGCGTACGGGGCCTCGCAGTGCGTGTTGGGCACCGGCGACATCTCGGCCCTTTTGCTGGGCGACAGTCATGCCCAGTCAACCGCTGCGGCCTTGATGCTGGAAAACCCCGGCGCGGCCATGGGCTGGGCCCGGGCCGGCTGCCCTACCCTGATCGACTTCGAAATGGGCGACAAGGACGTCGAGCAGCACTGCAAAGCTTTCAACGCCGACAAGTTCGCCAAACTGGCTACGGACTACCCCGGCGTCCCCCTGTTCCTGTTCAGCCGGGCAGCGCTGTATACCGACCAGCGTCGGCACAGTGGCTACAGCGTCTATTTCAACGGCGACAAGCACCAAAGCGGCCCGGCATTCGAACGGCAGTTCATCCAGACCTACACCCAAACGGTCTGCATGCTGGCACGCAATCGCCCGGTGTATATCGTCAAGCCAGTGCCGGAAATGCCGTTCAGTGTGTACAAGGGCCTGACCCTGCAGCATCGGCTACTGGGCATGAACAGCGACATCGTTACGCCTGTCAGCGAGTACCAGGCCCGCAACCGCCTGGCCCTGGAAGCCATCGAGACGGCGGCCGAACGCTGCCACGCAGGTATCGTCGACCCGGTGCCCTACCTGTGTCCGGACGGCAGGTGCATGGGTTCCAAGGACGGGAGGCCGCTGTATTTCGATGACAACCACTTGATCGACGCGGGCAACGAACAACTCAAGGGCCTATTCAAGCAGGCCCTGCACAGCAACACGGGTTCGACTGCCGTGCGCTGAAGCGCAGGGTGCTCAACACTCGACGAACGCAACGGCCAAGCCGCCGCGAGAGGTTTCCTTGTAGTTGGCGTGCATGTCCGCCCCGGTGTCGCGCATGGTGCGGATGACGCGGTCCAGGGAAATGAAGTGCTCTCCATCACCGCGCAGCGCCATCTGCACGGCATTGATCGCCTTGACCGCGGCGATGGCATTGCGCTCGATGCAAGGTACCTGTACCAGGCCGCCGACCGGGTCACAGGTCAGGCCCAGGTTGTGCTCCAGGGCGATTTCAGCGGCGTTTTCCAGTTGCGCCGGTGTCGCGCCCAGCAGCTGCGCCAGGCCTGCGGCTGCCATCGAGCACGCCGAGCCCACCTCGCCCTGGCAGCCCACCTCGGCGCCGGAAATCGACGCGTTCTTCTTGCACAGGATGCCCACCGCCGCAGCCGCCAGGAGGAAATCCACCACGTCGTCATCGCAGGCGCCGGGGTTGAATTTCATGAAGTAGTGCAACACGGCCGGGATGATGCCAGCTGCGCCATTGGTGGGTGCGGTGACCATGCGACCACCGGCGGCATTCTCTTCATTGACAGCCAGGGCGAATAGGTTGACCCACTCCATGGCGCTCAAGGTAGAACCGATGACATTGGGCTTGCCCAGCTCTTGCAAGCTGCGGTGCAACTTGGCCGCCCGGCGCTTGACCTGCAAGCCGCCTGGCAATACGCCCTCGTTGCGCAGCCCATTGTCGACGCACTCGCGCATGGCAGCCCAGATGCGCAGCAGCCCGTCCCGCACCTGCGCTTCGGGTCGCCAGGCGCATTCGTTGGCCATCATCATCTGGGCCACGCTCAGGCCATGCTGGCCGCACAGCGCCAGCAGCTCGGCTGCGCTGTCGAACTCGTAGGGCAGCGTGACGGTTGGCGCCAGCCCCGCGGGCGCGGTCAGCTCGGCCTCCTCGACAATGAAGCCGCCGCCCACCGAATAGTAGGTCTGGTGCAGCAGGCTGGTCTGCGCGTCGAACGCCTCCAGGCGCATGGCGTTGGGGTGATAAGGCAGGTTTTCATCGAGCAACAGCAGGTCGCGGGCGTAGTCGAACGCCACGGGATGGCTGCCGTCGACCATCAGGCAGTGCTCCTGCAGTACCTGGCCGATGCGCGAGTCGATGCTGGCAGGATCGATGCGGTCCGGCCACTGTCCCATCAGGCCCAGAAGGCAGGCCCGGTCGGTCGCATGGCCCACGCCAGTGGCCGAGAGCGAGCCGTACAGGCGTACTTCGACACGCTGGGTGCTTCGGAGCAGGCCCTGCTCGCGCAGCGCTTGGGCAAATGTGGCGGCGGCGCGCATCGGTCCAACCGTGTGCGAACTGGAGGGGCCGATACCTATCTTGAAAAGGTCGAAAACACTGATAGCCATGCTAATACCTGACGGGCGGTTGCTGCTGCCAAAACACCCAACGCTTGGAAACCCAGGGCGCACAGGCCCGTTTCGCGAGATACTGCGCGCCTGTGCTACAAATGACCAACGAAACTTCCTAAGCCAGCCTTTAGCAGGACTAAACCATGAGACGTCAACTGACAGGGCAATCCTTCGTCTGGCTGCACGTGTTCGCCTGTGCTGCCCGCCACCTGTCGTTCACCCGCTGCGCCGAAGAGCTGCATATCACCCCGGGGGCCGTGAGCCAGCAGATGCGCCAGCTGGAGGAACGGCTGGGTTATCGGCTGTTCCTGCGCCGCGCCCGTGGCGTGGAACTGAGTGCCGAAGGCCAGCGCCTGGCACAGACGGTGGCCGATGCCTATGGCAGCATCGAGGCCGAACTGCTGCGCCTGGATGCAGGTGAAATTCGCGGCACCGTACGGGTGCGCTCGATCCCATCGTTTCTGGCCAAATGGCTGACGCCGCGGCTGTCACGTTTCCAGCAGCGCTATCCCGACATCGAGCTGCGGCTGGTGGCCGAGGACAGCGCACAGGCACTGACGCCTGGGGATTTCGACCTTGCGATCGACCTGAATGACGGCAGCTACCCGGGCATGCTGTCGACGCCGCTGCTGGCCGAGCAGATCTTCCCGGTCTGCTCCCCGGCCCTGCTGCGTGGGCGCCCCCCGCTGCACGGGCCAGCGGACCTGGTGCATTACCCGTTGCTGCACGACATCACGGCGTGGCGAGGCAGCTCGGAATATGCCGAATGGGAGTTCTACCTGGAGGGCATCGGCGCGTCGGCGCAACCCGTTCGGCGTGGCCACACCTTCAACCGCAACCACTTGACCATCGAGGCGGCCATTGCGGGCCTTGGCGTGGCCATTGCCCGGCGTACTCTGCTCAACGACGAACTGGAGCGCGGCGCGCTGATCGTGCCATTCGGGGTCGCCATCCCCAACCACAAGCGCTACGTGGTGCACTACCCACCCGGCGGGTTGAACCAGCCCGGCGCGCGTGCGGTACACGACTGGCTGGTGGCAGAAGCGCAAGCATTTCGTGAATTGCATCCTCTGTCTGGCGCACCGCAAGACCTCTAGCGCAGAGCACCGAGGATGCTTGGAAGCGGTTAGGGTCGCTAATACGCCTGCTTGCCGGTAAAAGCGTTGAGGGTGCGCACCAGGATCACGAAATCCAGCCACAGGGACCAGTTGTTGATGTACTCGATGTCCGAATCGACGCGCTGGATCATCTGCTCGATGTCCTTGGTTTCACCCCTGAAGCCTCGCACCTGGGCAAGGCCGGTCATGCCCGGCTTGATGTTGTGGCGCGCAAAATAGTCGACGATGTCCTGGGAGTACAACGTGTCATGCTGCAACGCATGGGGCCTTGGGCCAACCAGTGACATCTCGCCCGTCAGCACGTTGAACAACTGTGGCAGCTCATCGAGGCTGGTGCGCCTGATGAACGCGCCGACCCGGGTCAAGCGCGGGTCGTTCTTCTGCGCCTGCTTGATCTGCCCGGCTTCGGGCTGGTGAACATGCATGCTGCGAAACTTCCAGATCCGAAACGACTCCCCGGTCCAGCCCGTGCGTTCCTGCCGGAAGAACACCGGGCCTGGGCTGTCGAGCTTGATTGCCAGGGCCACGGCCAGTAACACGGGCGATGCACACAGCAGAATCAGTGCCGCCAGGATGCGATCCTCGAGGTTCTTCAGGAACAGGCTCATGCCAGTCAAAGGGGTTTCGGACAAGGTCAGAACGGGAATGCCGGCGATTTCGCGCACGCTGTGATTGATCAGGCGCAGGGAGAAAATGTCGGGCACCCAGTTGACCGCGATGCACTTGTCGAGCAATTTGAAATAGACGTCGCTGATGACTTGCGAGCCTCCAAGGGGCGTTACCAGGTAGACCGTGCGAATGCCATGCTGGGCGACGATGCCGTCCAGATCACCGATATGCCCGAGCACCGGCAGGCGCTGCTTGCCTTGCTCAACGTCGTCGCCATGCGGCGCGGCCTCTGCAGTCAACACGCAGCCCACCACCCGTTCCCCGAACCAGGGGTTGCTGCTGATTTTCTGATAGAGAAAATTGGCCAGGTCCCCGTCGCCGATGATCAGGGCGTTCTCCAGGCGAGCGTGGGCGGTAAAGCGTTTTTGCAGTTCACGCACGGCAAAATGCAGGAACAGCTGGGCGATGTAGCCGATGACGAACAGTTCCACCACCAGCAACCGTGAGTAGGTTTCGCTCTGCTTGGTCAGAAAGGCCATGACCACCAGGAAGCAGAACGTCGCTGACCACGCCTTGAACAGCCGGAACGCCTTGATCGACAGCCCGACGTTGGTGCGATAGATGGCGTAGTGATCGTAAATGACCGCCAGCGCCCCGATCAGCAGCAACAGCATGATGACGTAGTCGGATGTGATGTAGCCGAACTGGTCGTAGATCAGGTACCAGGCGATGCCGGTCACCGCTACGCCATCCAGACCGGCTTGCACGGCGTTGCTGACACTGCTTCTGCGCTGAAGCAAAGACCGGCTGCTTCGGGGTTCGAACACCATTTCAGACCTCATCGATGGGTGCATGGCCAGGGCCTGTGATCGCCCCTTGATACTGAAGAACAGCGTTGGCGAAGCCGGTAAAGCAGCAGGCGCGCTCGGGTGTGTGTAGCCGTGATATCACTGTAGCAGCCCGTCCTTGGGTGCGCGGTGCCTTTGGGCAACCGCGCCATGTCGTCAGTCGCCAGGGTGCGGCGCTCGCTCTGCCTGGGCGAACCGCCGCGCGCGTAACAGAAATAGCGGATTGCCAACCACGTAGCGCATGAACAGCCGCCGTGGCTCGCACAACAGGCGGTACAACCATTCCGCACCCAGGCGCCTGATCCAGGCCGGTGCGCGATGGACCTTGCCGCCCATGAAATCCAGCACGGCGCCGCCGCAAACGATCGTGCACGCCAGGCCGGTGCGTTTGAGCGCAGCCGCCACCGCCTCCTGCTTGGGCATGCCCATGCCCAGCACGATGAGATCCGGCCGGTGCTTGGTCGCCAGGCGCAGGTAGGTCGGCACGTCGGCGAAGCCGTCATGCACCGAAACCGGCGTGACGCCATAGGTGGCAACGCAGCACTGAACAGCCTGCTCCAGGAAGGGCTGGCGGGTGCCCCAGAAGGCCACGCGGCGCCCACCATAGGCGTGCACCAACCGAGGAATGAAATCGGTCCCATTCATGTTCAACCCTGGCGCCAACCCAAGCTGCCGGTACAGCATCGCCATGCCCGAGCCATCGCGCAGCAGCACATCGGCCCCCAGCAGCGCCTCACCATAGGCGTCATCGCTAACGATCAGGTTCATGGCATGGGCATTGACGAAGCCCAGCACGGTCGGGGCTACAGGGGCAGCCAAGCCTTGCAGCAGGCGCTCGGCAGCCTCGTCGTCCTGGATCACCTGCAACTGGTCGATGACCGCGTGCCATCGTGCTCGCCACTGCTCACCGGCCATCAATCCTCCTCCCGGCGGGAGCGCACCCACTCCACCTGGCGTTTGATCAGAAAACCCACGTACACCGGGACCTTGCGCAAGGCGTAGAACGGCGCGTAAAGCAGCACCGAGAACGGAATCACGTCGCGGCAGAACCGCGCCCAGGCCAGCAGCACCGCAAGCGCCAGTAACAGCAACGCACTTAGCGCCATCCAGGCAGGTATCGCAATGCCTGCCACGGCGTAGGCCAACCAGGTAAGGGCGTTGAGCCCCAACAGCATCAGGACCAGCAAGGCCAGCGGAGGCACCAGCACGTCCAGCGTCAAACCGGCCAAGGCCAGGTTGCGCTGGCGCACGGCAGCCCAGGCGCGACGGGGCGCATCGGCCAGCATCAGCCCCAGGTGCCCGTGCTCCCAACGCGTGCGTTGGCTGTTCAGGCCCTGCTCGCTAGTGGGGAACTGACTGGTGACCAGCGCCTGCGGGCAAAACAATGGCGGCGTGCCCCGCTGGCAGAGGTCCAGGCCCAACTTCACATCTTCGACCAGATGCCCGTTGGCCAAGTCCACGGCGGCCAAGTCCTGCCAAGGGAACGCCATGCCCGAGCCCATCAACTGGCACGGCAGGCCCACCCGTGCCCAGCCACGGGGCCGGACCAGGTTCTTGACCCGCCAGGCGAACTCGGCCACCTGCACCTTGAGACCGGCACCTGCCGGCGCCCTCATGAGGTACAGCGCCTGCACGGGTCGGCCGCTCTGTGCGCAGCGACGGGCCAACTGCTCGAGCGCACCTTTCTCTGCACGGCAATCGGCATCGACGATGATCACCACCTGGCGTGGGTCGGCGGCCAGGTGACGCATGCCGAAGTCCAGCGCATAGCCTTTGCCCCGGCGCAAGGCATCCTGACGCACGACCACCTCGGCGCCGCCCTCCTCGGCCCGCCGCGCCGTGTCGTCGCTGCAGTTGTCGGCCACAACCAGCAGGCGGTCACCGGCTTGCAGTTGCGGCACGAGGCTCGCGAGCGTTGCGCCGATGATGCTCGCCTCGTCATGGGCCGGCACCAGCACGGCCACCTGCGGGCGCGCCTGGGCAGCGGCAGGTTGTGCACGAGCGGGCAGGTACGCCAGCAACACCTGCCCCAGCAGTACCAGCACCGGAACCGATACCAGGAACGCCAGTGCCCCCAGCAAGAACGTCAATACAGTGATCATGCCGTTGCCTTGAAATACTCGGCCAACCGGGCCGCCTCAGTGTCGACATCATGCCGTTCCAATACCCGAGCATGGCCGGCTGCGCCCATGCGCTGCAGCGCCTCGACGGGCTGCTGGAGGCACTCGGCGATGGCTTCGGTCAATTGTTCGACGTCGCCCGCCGGCACCAGCCAGCCGTTCTCGCCGGGGCGCACCAGCTCGGGGATACCTGCCACGTAGGTGCTCAGCACTGGACGGCGCAGCGCCATGGCTTCCATCAAGACCACGGGTAGCCCTTCGGCAAAACTGGGCAGCACCAGGGCACGCGCCGCCAGGATGTGCTCGCGCACTTGCGCACTGCCAATCCAGCCAGTGATGCGCACCTGGTGCTGCAAGCCATGATGGGCGATCAACCGTTCTATCTCCCCACGCAGCTCGCCATCACCGGCCAGCACCAGTTCGAAGGCGATGGCACGCGCCGCCAAACGGGAGGCAGCTTCGAGCAACAGCAACTGGCCTTTCTGCTCGCACAGGCGACCCACGCAAACCAGTCTCGGCGCCTGGGGTATCGCCACGCTAGGCACTTCATGAAACGCACGCTCCAGACCGCAATGCACTACCTTGACCTTTGGCCAGTGGGCGTGCGCCACCCAGCGATACAGCTGACTGCGTCCGTAGGCACTGACCGCTGCCACGAAAGCGGCTCGGTCGACCTTTTCGCCTAGGTGCAGGAACTGCGGTTTGTCGAACTCCTCCGGTCCGTGAACAGTGAAGCTGAAAGGCGGCCCACCCAGTGCATGGACGAGCATGACGACCTCAGCGGAGTTGGTGCCAAAGTGGGCATGGACGTGGGAGGCCCCGCTTTGCTGCAGCCAGAGCAGTACCTGACAGGCTTCGGCCAGGTACACCAAATGATACGGCCAGGTGCGGTCCGCCCTGTATCCCATGCGCAAGGCCAGGTTCAGGGTGTGCAGGAACCGCCGTGGCTGTGCCCGCAGCACGTGCCAGAGGGGTTTGAGCAAACCCGACAGCCCTTGCTGCAGCACATAAACCGTTTTGGCTTTCTCGCAGTCGTCCTCGGGATCCTGCACCTCGGCGTCCCATCCGCGCAGGGCAATGCGCTGTACCGTAATGCCCAGGCGTTCAAGCGCCAGGATTTCGCGCCGTATGAAACTGTGACTCACTTTCGGGTACTGATTGACGAAGTAAGCAATACGCATACAAATCCAGATCCAAACCCGCTTGATGACCCCCCGCGCCCGACAAGCCTTATGAACGGCCTTCTGTCAGGGGCGGAGCGTCCACTGCCGATGCATGCCCAGCGCATGCATCCCCTTGTAGTTCTTGTAGTTCATGGTTCCCGGCAGCGCCTGCCAAAGCCTCGTGCATGCGCGTGAAAACATCGTCGAGCAACGCCTGCCGGCGGCGGTACATGGCCCGTTTCTTGGCGGGAATATCCGAATCGGCGCGCTGTGCAGCCACCAGGGGCAGCTCGAAGAAACCGTTGCCGGGCGTCGGTTGGCCGCCGTGCTCCTGCCAGATAGCATCGTAGTCGGCCGCCAGTTCCCGGGCGGTGTCGGCGCCAAAATAAGGATGACGGTGGTGCCTGCAACGGTCGCTGACGGCCAGTATGCGATCGACCGAAAGCGAGCGCGCCAGGCATTTGAGCGCTTCGAGCACCAGGCTGCGCGGGCGCAGGCCTTCGAAATGCTTGGTCAGGTCGCGATAGATGGACAGGGATGTTTCGCTGTCGATGCCTTTGTGGATGCCTTGCACCGCGCCAATGAACAGCGTCAACGTGTTTGCGTCCCTGCACAGGGTGAAGGCGAGTGACGCGACCCGCAGGTCGCCCTGAAACAGGTTCAGGACCAACTCGCCTTCGCGTTTGAACCAGATCGGCCGGTCCAGTACCAGGCTGCAAGCGGGTGAATGATCCCCCAGGTCGCACAACACACGGCGTTCATCGCGGCCTGTGACCAGAAGCCCCGGCGCTTGTGCAGTCACCACTTCGAAATGCGAGGCCACGGCATCTAACCGTTGGGCCACGCTCCAGGCACTACTGATGTAGGGCCATTGCACCATGCCCAGCGCGTCGTCGCCCATGCGCTGGCGCCATTGTGGGCCCAGTGCAGTCGTCATGCGTCCCATGAAGCGCACAAGCGCGTGGCGATGGCTCATCATCAGCAGGGCCAGCGCGCACTTGCTCTTCACGGCGCGCGGGGTGAAACCGGGTTGCAACGTCGATACGCGGGTCACGAGGCGGACAAGCATCATGGGGTCATCTCACTTGTACTCGATCAGCGCTGATTTGCCGGGCAACAGCCGCTGGCGCCAGAATTTGAGTTGGCCCACTGCCTCTGGGAACTTGCCCAGCACCAGAAACAAGGCCTGCAACCTGCGTTGCCGGGGCGCCAGGGCGCCACGCCTGGCCAACCGCAGGATTTGCAGTGGGTACAGCAGCAAGAGCGCCAGCCCCCCTGCCCCGAACATCAGACAAGCCAACAGTGTCAGCAGCGGAATCCCCAGCCCCCAGACCCAGGCACGGCGGGACTCACGCACCCAGTGCCGCTCGGGTGCAGCACCGTGCAACCAAGCGCCTTCGGCATAGGCGTAGCCGGCGCGCATGCTGCGTCGCCACCATTGGCTGAAGCGCGTCATGGCCGCATCGTGCAGGGTCATTTCGGCGTCCAGGCGCCAGACTTTCCAGCCCGCGGCTCGCAAACGCACGCACAGTTCCGGCTCTTCGCCGGCAATCAGCCCCGTCCGGAAGCCCCCTACGCTGGCGAACGCCTGGGCGCGCATCAACGCGTCACCGCCACAGGCCTTGGCTTGTCCAACCGGGGTGTCCCACTCCAGGTCGCACAACTGGTTGTACACGCTTTGCTGGGCAAACCGCTCGCGCCGCCGCCCACAGACCACCGCCACCTGCGCGTGCCGTTGCAGGAAGGCGTGGGCAGTGGGCAACCACTGGGGGTCGATCTCGCAGTCGCCATCAACGAACTGCACCATGTTCAGGCCAGGCTGCAGCTGGTGCAGCCGGGCGAAACCTTCGTTGCGCGCGCGGGCGGCGGTGAATGGAATGCTCAAGTCCAAGGCCAGGACGTGCACATCCAACTGATGCGCGAGCTGAACCGAGCCATCGGTCGAACCGGAATCCACGTACACCACCGTATCGACACGGGCCACCAGCGCACGCAGGCAGCGCTCCAGGCGCTGGCCCTCGTTGCGACCGATCACCACGACGCCGACCGCCTCCAGTTGTGTGCTCACGGCATCACCTGCGTCGCGGGGCTGTGCCTGGGCTTGATCACGGCCGGCACGCCGACCGCAATGCAGTTGTCCGGCACATCCACCAGCACGACCGCATTGGCGCCGATCACCACATTGTTACCAATGCGTATATCGCCCAGGATCTTGGCGCCGGTGCCAATGTCGACATTGTTGCCGAACACGGGCGCCACAGGCCGATCGACCTGCTTGAGCCCCACCACCACACCGTTGCGAATGCGGCAGTCGTCACCGAACCGGGCATAGCCGCTGACGATGATG
Source organism: Pseudomonas fulva NBRC 16637 = DSM 17717 (assembly GCF_000730565.1). GTDB lineage: Bacteria > Pseudomonadota > Gammaproteobacteria > Pseudomonadales > Pseudomonadaceae > Aquipseudomonas > Aquipseudomonas fulva. The sequence continues at coordinate 183,285 of NZ_BBIQ01000007.1, forward strand.
CCGCCGAAATGATCGATGACGAAATGCCGGCCCACTACCGCCTCGCAGGGCAGTTCGACCCCGGTCAGGATCTGTACCAGCTTGAACAACACCTTGTAGACCAGCGAACAGAGCTTGCGCAGCGGGGCGGGCCTCACGCCATAGCGCCAGCGGCCAAATCGGTAGACCAGCATCACCCAGAACCCCTGGGCTCCCCAATCGCCCCCATGGGCCCGCAAATCGGCACGAATATTCTCGAACATGGTGCGCACTACCTTGTCGGCTGGGTGGCATAGCGGGTTTTGAACAGCAATGCCCACGTGGTGCGGCTGTGTAGCCAGCAGGCCCGCAAGGCCGCCCGCCCGCGCCGCTTGATCAAGGCCTTGAGCGCCAGTATCAGGTCACCCAGGCTCACCAGCAGCATATGCAGGGCAAGGCCGGCACGACCGTGGTGCTTGCGAAAGTACAGCAGCTCGCTTTCTATCTGGTAAGCGGATATCTGCCGGCTCGCGGCTTCGAGCTGGGCCACCGACTTGGAGCTCTCGCCGCCGATGTGCACCACCGTGGTGTGCGGGTAGAACACCACCTTCCAGCCCGCTGCCTTGACGCGCTTGCAGTGGTCGACTTCTTCGTAATACAAAAAGAAACGGGGGTCGAACAGCCCGACCTGGTCGAGGACCTCACGGCGCACCAGGTAGAAACACCCAGGCAGCCAATCGCATTCGCGCACCGACCCATGGTCCCAGCTCATGTCATCAACGCGCTGTACGCCGGGGACGAAGCGTTCCAGGCCGGTGCGGGCAAGAAACACGTTGAGCGGTGTCGGAAAATACCGGCAGCTCGGTTGCAGGCTGCCATCGCGACCTTCGAGCCGAACACCCAGCACGCCACACTCCGGGTGCGCCTGCATGTAGTCCAGGGTCTTGTGCAACGCGTCCTGGGCCACGAAAGCGTCGGTGTTGAGCAGCAGGGCGTATTGACCTTGCAGGTGGGTCAGCAACTGATTGTTGGCACGGCCAAACCCTACGTTCTGCCGATTGCTCAGCACCAGCGCCTGAGGGCAGACCTGGGTCAAGCGGGCAAGTGAGTCGTCGGCCGAAGCGTTGTCCACCACCAGGTAGCGCGCCAGGTGCTCGCTGTCGGCGCTGCGCAAGGCATCGAACATGGGCTGCAGCAAACCGGCCGTATTGAAATTGACCACCATCACGTCCACCGGCTTAGCCATTGTCGCTGTCCCCGAAGAAGTACTGGCGCCGCTGGGCCATCAGCATGGGCTCCACCTGGGGGTCAAAAGCGCCCTTGCGCTGCTTGACGATGTCGATCCAGGGATAGGCTTCGCAGCGGGCTTCCACCCGTTTGATCAGCGCATCGGTGGTGCAGATGAAGGCCGCCGGGTTACCGCCATAGACGGTGCCGGGCGGCACGTCCTTGGTCACCACGGCCCCGGCGGCCACGACGGAGTCCGGCCCGATGGTCACGCGCGGCATGACGATTGCGCCGTGACCGATGAAGCAGTTGTCCTTGATGTCGATGAAGCCGACCGAGTCCAGGTGCTTGCCGAAGCGGTGCTCGATCAGCAGCACGACGCCGTCATGGCCGATGAGGGTGCAATCGGACAGGCCCACGCTGTTGCCAATGCGCACCAGCGATGGGTCGGTCACGTTGCAACCCTGGTTGATGTAGACGTTGGTGCCCACCGAGTGAAAACCGCCCCAACGGGCCAGGTAGGTGCCCCATTCCAGCCCCGCTGGGTTGCACATTTTCTTGTACAAACCGCGTGCCCGTCCCGTGCGGTGGGCATACTGCATTACGGCTCTGCGTATCCATCCCATCATGCTGCCTGGCCTCGCAATCGATGCAACCTGAGTTATCCCTGGGCGGCGCCGGTCTCGTTCTTGTGTGTGCTGACCGCCGCACCCCTTGTCCTAAAGCCGGTGAATCACGCCGCGGCGCTCCTCTGGGCGCTCATGCGGGCATCGAGGTGTTCAGCCAGGCGCACGGCGAATTGCAACAGTGGCATGGTCGGGTTGGAGGCACCGCCGGTGGCGAAGATGCTGCTGCCGGCTGCATACAGGTTGTCGGTGCCGAACACTTTGCAGTCGCGGTCCACCACCCCATGACGGGCGTCGGCGGCCATGCGCGTGGTGCCCATGTGGTGGGCGTGCGGCGACAGCCTGAGCGGTATCGAGGTGTCGTAGACGAAGTCGTTGAGTTTGACGAACCCAAGGTTCTCCTTGGCCCACTGGGTCGCAAGTTCGGTGCCGATGCACTTGATCGTATGCCGGTCCTGCTCGTCGAGTACCCAGTTGACGTTGACCTTGGCCACGCCCAGCGCATCCTTCTCGTCGAGCAACGAGATCCGGCTGTGCAGGCTTGGGAATTGTTCGATCATGGTGCTGATGATGCCATCGCCCGGGCAGCTGAAGCTGGCGACGAAGGCCACCTTGCTGGCCACGCCCATGTCACAGGCCAGGGTTTCCAGGAAGTACTTGACCTCGGCGGTACGGCCGTAGGTTTGCACGTCGGCCAGCAGGGCCGCGCGCACATTGCCCTTGCCGATCTTGAAATGCTCGATGAAGGCATCGGTGGTGTAGTACTCGCGCGGGTCGGGATCCAGCCCCGACTTGAGGATGAACGTGCCCATGTCGATGTTCAGGTGCTCCATGAAACAACGGCCCACCAAGCCGTCCTGGCTGATCACACCGGCCGCTGCCAGGGAGCTGCTGTTGAGCAGTTGCCGGGCGTTCTCGATGGCGCCTGCGGCGAGGATGAAATGCCGTGCGACCTGACGCTGGCGGTTGCCAGCGTAGTCCGACAACAGCACTGCCGCCAGCCGGCCAGAGGCGGGGTCGAATTCGAGGTCTACGCAGTTGCAGTTGATGAACACGTCCAGCCCTGGGGTTTGTTCCAAGGCGGTGGCGTACTTCTGGGCAAATCGGGTTGGGGTGCTGAGCAGGAAGCGGTCCGGTTCGAACTCGTCGCCGTCCAGGCCCGTGTTGATGGCATGAAAGTCGGCACCGGCGGGCAGGTCGACGATGTCCATGGCGGCGGGCAGGTAGCGCGCGATTTCGGCGTACTCAATGGGCCAGCCCGGCAGGTCACCTGGCGGTGCGATGGAAAAGTCGGACGGGCTGAAGGGTCGGCACCGGCCTGCCCAATGGTTTGAAGTGCCGCCTAAATAACGTAGCCGGGTCTGCTCGGCATACAGCTGCAGCCCGCTGGAGGTGCAGGCATACAGCTCCTGAGAGCGAGGTGCGTAGTCATGGCCGCCCCCCTCGGCCAGCAGCACGCTCCAGCCTGCGGCCGCCAGGCGCAGCCCCAGCGTGATGCCGGCCGGGCCGGCGCCGATGATGCACACGTCGTAACTGTCGCGCAGCGTCTTGTGTTCCTGGAAATCGGTGATCATGCCGACGGGCTCTTGAAATACTGAGACGGCAATACCCAGCCATTGATGACCACGAACGCCTCATTGGCCTCGGCGGTGGGCCGGGGCAGCGTTTGGCCGGCGACCGCTGTCACTGGGCCCAGCACAGCGCCTGCCGCCCCCATCACCGCGCACCCCTTCAGAAAGCCCCTACGCCCTACTCGTGACGCACACACGCTCTGCTTGCCCATGATTACCTGGCCATCCTCACGAAATTCCTACAGGTCGCGCTCAGATCCACTCGAATAAAGCGGTCAATCCAGCCCCGCACAGCGCCCCGGCCAACAGGGCCGGCAGCACTACAAGCTCGCGCTTGAGGCTGAACATTCCCAATTTGCTGTTCACGTAAACGATCAACACCAGTGTGGGCAGCGTGTGCAGGGCAACGCCCCAGATCGCCCAGTCCACCCCACCGAAATACAGCAGTACCGGCAGTAACCCCCACAACGAGACCAGGCGAATGATGTTGTCCATGGCCTGGTACTTGGTCAGCCCCAAGGCGATCCAGACCTGATGGGCCAATGTATAGCGCAATGTAAGGAATGACAGCGAGAGAATTGCGAGCATCGGCCCTGCTTCACGGTACCGCTCGTCGTACATCCAGCCAATGAGCAGCGGGCTGGCGGTCAGAAACCCTCCGCAGATGAACAGCACCAGCAGGTCCACCAATAGCCGAAAACGGTGATACAGGGCTACCAGACGCTCGCGATCATCAGCACGAGCCGCTTCGCTGAACGCCGGCAGCGCAACGGCGCCGACCACCTTCATGATGGCCATCTGCACTGCCCCCAGAATCAGCACGGCGATGGAGTACACGCCCAGCTGCGCCGCCGTCATGCTGGCACCGAACCAGATGCGGTCGCCATACATGGCCAGGACCCCGACCATCGAAGACAGCAGGATCCAGCGCCCGAACACGATCAGCTCGTTCAGGGCGGCGCGGTCCCAGTGCAGACGATTGCCAGGGCCCTCCAGCGCAGTGTGGCCCAGTACCGTCCAGGCCAGGGCAGACACCAGGCCAGCGCTGACCAGCGCCCAGATGGAATGGGTCAGGTAGCCCACCACGAGCATCACCAGCAGGCCCGCGACTTGCGACGCCAGGTCGACCAGCACCACGCGCTTTTGTTGGAAGGTTCGCACTGCCACGTCTATCTTGGTGGACTGAAAACCCCAGATCACGGCAGACAGGCCGGTGATGGCCAGTACCGCCGGCAAAACCGGGGCCGCGTAGGTCGCGTCCGCAGGCCACAGCTCAGCCACCTGCGCCAGCCACGCGCCCAGGGCCAGCAGCAAGGTCAAGGCGAACAGGATGAAGCCGCGAATGATCTGGACAGTCCAGGCCGTGTTGAGGAAAACGGGGTCGTCACCTCGATGGCTCTGGATGATGTTCTGGCGTAAGCCAACATCGGAGAGCAAGTGAAGCAGTACCGAAACCGTGGTGGCGATGACCATGACCCCGAACATCTCGGGGACCAGGATACGCGCCATGATCAGGTTGCCGCCCAGGCGCATCAGTTGGGAAGCCACTTGCGAGACCAGGTTCCATGACCCCGCCCGCAAGGCCCGCGAGCGCAAGCTTGCGGTGGCTGACACCTCAATCGACGGCATGGGTTCTATCTCTGACTAGATGGCTAAAAGTCACTATAGTTTCAATCAGCCATGATGCTAGCCGTGGTCCACCGAAAGGAAGGTGTAAATAGCTGATGCCTGAACATTTTCGCGCGTTGATCGTCATCCTGTTCCTGGCCAGCGTGGTATTCGTGCTGGCTCGGCGTCCTGCCACCGACCTGATCCCGCTGCGCGATTTCAAGCGCCGGCGCAACCTCTGGTTCCTGCTGACGGTGCTGGCATTCGTCTCCCACAGTTTCTGGCTGTACCTGGCGGCAGGCGGGCTCATCCTGTACCTGGCCGGGCGTCGTGAACACAACCCCATGGCGCTGTTCTACCTGCTGTTGTTTCTGATCCCACCGGCGGCGGCGCAGGTGCCGGGGTTCGGTGTGGTCAACTACCTGGTCGACCTCAACCACATCCGCCTGTTGACACTGTGCGTGCTGCTACCAGCCGCCCTGGCCTTGCGTCGGCAGCCGGACACGCTGCGCTTTGGCCGCACCTGGCCAGATCGCCTGCTGGCGGCAAGCCTGGTGCTGATGAGTGTGCTCTATCTGCGCGAAACCACGCCCACCGATACCCTGCGCCAGGCCCTGTACCTGTATGTCGATGTATTTCTGCCCTACTACGTGGCCAGCCGTGGGTTGCGCCAGGTCAGCGACTTCAAGGACGCCATGCTGGCCTTCGTCCTGGTCGGCTTCCTGCTGGCGTTGATCGGGGTCGCCGAGTATGTACGCCACTGGTTGCTGTACAGCGCCCTGATCGACGCCATGGGTGTGCCGTGGAGCTTGTCGGGCTACCTGAGCCGGGGCGGCGCCCTGCGGGCCAGCGTCACCACGGGCCAGGCCATCGTGCTGGGTTATGTCATGAGTGTCGCCATCGGCCTGTTCCTGTTCGTGCAAGGCTATCTGCGCCGGCCGTTGCATCGCTGGATGGGCGCGCTTTTGCTGGCTGCCGGTCTGTTCGCGCCGCTCTCACGCGGGCCCTGGATTGGCGCTGCGGTGATCGTGGTGGTGTTCGTGGCGCTGGGCAGGGGGGCCGTGCGGCGCCTGGCCCTGCTGGCAACGGCGGGGGTGCTCGCCCTGCCGCTGCTCGGTGTGATACCGGGTGGCGATAAGGTGCTGGACCTGCTGCCGTTCATTGGCAACCTTGAAAAAGAGAACATCACTTACCGCGAGCGGCTCATGGACAATGCGTGGATCGTCATCCAGCGCAATCCGCTGTTCGGCTCGTTCGATTTTCGCAACACGCCCGAAATGCAGTCGATGATCCAGGGCGAAGGCATCATCGATATCGTCAACTCCTACATCAACCTGGCCCTGCACGTCGGCTTGGTCGGGCTCGGGCTGTTCGTGGCCTTCTTCGCCATGGTACTGCGCGGCATCTACAAGGCCATGCGCAGCTTCGACGACAAGGACGACGAACGTCGTCAGCTTGGCCGGGTGCTGCTGGCGACATTGATCGGCATCCTGGTGATCATCTTCACCGTCAGCAGCATCACGTTCATCCCGGTGGTGTACTGGTCCATCGCAGGGTTAGGGGTGGCCTATACCCACATGGTCCGCCGGCAGCACTCGCTCGCTACGCCCTCTTACGACATCCCCTCTGCGCAACCCAGGAGCCTTTCATGACCCTGTCTGCCTTGCGTGCCGTGCTGTGCCTGACCGCCCTTTGCTCCCTGGGCTTACCCACGAGCGTTCGGTCCGAGGCGTGGCAGGTCAGCATCGATGAGCAAAACGGCCTGCCGGTGGTGACGCAGGGCGGCGGGCCAGTGATGAGCGCCAAGTTCGACTTCTGGGCGCAGGACTGGAGCTGGACGGGTTTCCAGACCGCCCTGAGCGTCGATGGCCCCGGGCGCTACACCTTGCAGGGGCTGAACAAGGCCCTGGATTTCGAGCTGAAGGCGGCGATCACCCAGGTGCAACCGCAAACCCTGGCGTGGGACTTCGACCTTGACGCCCATAGCCGCCAGCGCGATGTGATTGGCGGCGGCATGGTGTTCCAGTTCGATCCTGCGCAGATCGCGGGGGCCATGGGTGCCCCGCAACTGTTGGCCGACAACCGCGGGTGGTCCTGGGGCGGTACCGAGCAGGGCAGGCGTGTAGAAATGCGTTTCGACCCACCCTTGGCCAAGGTCTACTTCGAGCGCGGCAATCCTTCGGAGCTGCGCGCCTTCTTCTACAAGGACGCCATCGCTGCCGGCAAGCAACAGGTCAAGGCGGTGCTGAACGTAACCGGGGACATCGCACTCGCGCCCACCCCTACCGAGCGCTTCGGTCTGGTGGACCCTACTGCCTGGCCAGAGGACCAGTTGGACTGGCGCACATCCCCCGTTGACCTTTCGTTTCTCAATGCGCGGCAAAAGCCCGCCGGCAAGCACGGCTTTGTGCAGGCGCGCGGGGAACAACTGGTGTTCGAGGACAATACCCCCGTGCGTTTCTGGGGCACCAACCTGTCGGCTTACGCCCTGTTCAAGAGCCCTGACGAGGAGATTGCCCAGCAGGCAAAACGCCTGTCGGCGCTGGGCTTCAACCTTGTACGGCTGCACCATCACGACTCCCCCTGGGTGAGCCCCAATGTGTTTGGTGACGGCACGCAGGTTCGCGACACCCAGCAGTTGGACGCCGAGTCCATGCGCAAGCTTGACCTCTGGATCAAGGCGCTCAAGGACGAGGGCATCTACATCTGGCTGGACTTGCATGTGCAGCGCGCTCTGACCGCCCAGGACGGTATCGATGACTTTGGCGAACTGGCCAAGGGCCAAGCGCGGGTCGACCTCAAGGGTTACGCCTACGTCAACGCCAGCATCCAGCAGGCGATGAAAAACTTCGCCGCTCAGTACCTGGGCCATGTAAACCCTCTGACAGGCCTGGCCTACAAAGATGACCCCGCCATCGCGGCCATCCTGCTCACCAACGAGAACGACATCACCCAGCACTACGGCAACGCCCTGCTGCCGGACAAGGACGTCCCCCGTCACAGTCAGCGTTACATGGCCGCTGCCAAGGCGTTCGCCAGCCAGCACGACCTGCCAGCGGACCTGACCTGGCGGGCCTGGCAACCTGGGCCCTCCAAGCTGTTTCTCAACGACCTGGAGCAGCGCTTCAATGCCGACATGATCGCGCACCTGCGCGCCCTGGGGGTACGGGTGCCGATCGCCACCACCAGCACCTGGGGCGGCAACGGCCTGAGTGCCCTGCCCGCCCTCACGGTGGGTGATGTCATCGATGCCCACAGCTACGGCGCCAGTGGCCAGCTGGAGAAGAACCCGTTGACCAGCGACGGCTTGATCGACTGGCTGGCCGCCGCTCAGGTCGTGGGCAAACCGTTGACGGTCAGCGAATGGAACGCCGAGCCTTTCCCGTTGCCTGACCGGCATTCCCTGCCGTTGTACATCGCCGGAACCGCCAGCCACCAAGGTTGGGACGCCATGCTGCAGTACGCCTACAGTCAACAGGCGTTCAACCCCGGCTGGCGCACGGCAGACAACTGGCATGCCTACAATGATCCGGCATTGCTTGCCACGATGCCGGCTGCCGCACTGATGTACAGGCGTGGGGACGTTCAACCCGCCAGTACCCGCTACGTGTTCGCGCCGAGCCCCGAAACCCTGTACAACCAGGACATCACCCCACGTACCTCGGCGCTGCTGCGCACGGCGGTGGGCCTGGGCCAACTTCAGATCGCCTTGCCTGTCACGCCCCAGCTGCCATGGCTCAAACCTGCGGCCATTGCTGACGGGGCTACCGTGCTGCGCGACCCTGCCCAGGCGTTGCTGCCGGCAGACGCGACCGAGTCGGTGAGCGATACCGGCGAGCTCAAGCGCAACTGGCAGTCAGGCCTCTACACCATCGACACGCCCCTCACCCAAGCGGCAACGGGCTGGCTGGGCGGGCGTACGGTCACCCTGGGGGATGTCCAGGTTCAGGCGAGCACACCCTACGCCAGTATCGCCGTGCAGAGTCTCGACGGTGTGGTACTGGGCCAGTCGCGCAGCCTGCTGGTCTCCCTGGGCACGCGAGCGGTGCCCCAGCCTGAGGAAAACACGCGCTTTCATGTCGAACCGCTCAAGGCCCAGCTGAGCATCAAGGCGCCTGCCGGGTTGAAGCTGTTCGCCCGCGATGCCCAGGCGCAGCTCAAGCCCCTGCCCGCCAGCTACCGTGATGGGCGTTATCACATCACCCTGGATGGCACCTACATGTCCAATTGGCTGTTCTTGAAATAGGGCAGATGGCCATCTACGCTCATGGCACCTGTTAGCCGAGCATCCCGCCTGCATGTCCCAGGGACGGTTCACGGTGTCTGTCGACAGCGGCTTCGTGGAGGTGTGGATGAGGTACCTGGTGGTGGGGGGCTCGGGCTATATTGGCTCGCACATGGTCGGCTATCTGTTGGCTGCCGGGCATGAAGTGGTGGTAGCGGACCTGGTATCTCCAGGGCCGGGCATTCAGTGGGCCAGGTTGGACATCGCCGATGAAGCCGCGCTCAACGTGCTGTTCGGCATGTGCACGTTCGACGCGGTATTTCATTTTGCCTCGTTCATCCAGGTGGGCGAATCGGTCAGCGCTCCGGGCAAGTATTACCAGAACAACGTCGCCGCTACCCTGTCGCTGCTCCAGGCGATGGTCAGCGCAAGAATCAAGTGCCTGATTTTCTCCTCCACGGCGGCTGTGTATGGGGATCCGCAGTACGTGCCTATCGACGAGGCCCATCCCAAGGCGCCGATCAACCCGTATGGGTTGAGCAAGTGGATGGTGGAACAGATCCTTGAGGATTTCGATCGGGCTTACGGGCTCAAGTCGGTATGCCTGCGCTATTTCAATGCCGCAGGCGCCGACCCGGCGGGGTTGCTCGGCGAGCGTCATGAGCCGGAGACACATCTGATTCCGCTCATTCTCCAGGCCGCCTCTGGCCGGCGCGAGGCAGTGACGGTATTCGGCCGGGACTACCCCACCCCCGACGGCACGTGCATCCGCGATTACGTACATGTGACCGATCTGGCCTGCGCCCATGCGCTGGCCGTGGACTACCTGCTCGACGGCGGCGAGCGTGCAGTGTTCAACCTGGGCAATGGCCTGGGCTTCTCGGTGCAGGAGGTCATCGATGCGGCCAGGTCCGTGACGGGCCAACCCATCACCGTGCTGGACGCACCGCGCCGCGCAGGCGATCCGCCCCGATTGGTGGCCGACGCCAGCAAGGCCATGCAGGTGCTGGGCTGGCGGCCTGTGCACGCAGACCTGGAAGTGATCGTGGCGCACGCTTGGCAATGGGAGCGGCAGTACCCATGGCCGGCAATGACATGGCGTTGAGCGTCCATCGGGGCTGCCCGACGGCGCCCCTTGAAAACGCTCAATAATAGGGCTGCGGTTTTTCGTCGGCCTTATTCAGTACGGTGCCAATCAGGTTCGCCGTGCCCAGGTGGTGCAGGCAGTCCTCGATCTCTTTCTTGGTGTTCATGCCGTTGGCCACCACCAACAGCACGCAGTCGAACGTGGGTAGCACGGTGATCGCATCGTCGGAGCTAAGCAGCGGTGGCAGGTCGAAGATGCAGATGCGCGAGGCATAGCGATTACGCAGGTCGCTGACCAGGTGAGTGACCTTGGGTGAGCACAACACTTCGGTCGACATGGGTACCGGCACCCGCGTCGGCAGTACGACGAAACGAGGCAATGTGGGGTTCACCAGGCATTCCTGCAGCGGCGCCTGATCATCGAGAAACTCGTTCAGCGAGCAGTCCATGGGCAGCCCCAGGCTCCTGCCGACGCGAGGACGGCGCAGGTCGAAGTCCACCAGCAAGGCGGTGCGGGTGGTGTAGTGGGCAATGCTCATGGCCAGGTTGATGGCCAGTACCGTCTTGCCCGCTTCGGGCGTGGGGGAGGTAATGGCCAGGGTACGCCAGCCGTTTTCCTCCATGGTCCTGAGCACCTGGGTGCGCAACAGGTCAATGGGCCCGTTCATGCTGGAGTTCTTGTTGTAGGCGACAATGCGGTGACGTTCCAGATGATCGGCCTTGAGCGCCACCACCTTGGTATTGACGTAGTCGAACTGCCCCGGGACCTCCGCAAGCGCGGTACCCGGTGCCGGGTTCACGGCCTGGGGCGTACCTGGAGTGACCGGGTGAAGGGTATTGCCATGAGCCGGTGTATTCCTGTCCATCACTGCTTTCCTATGCAAACCTGGAGGTGAGCTTGAGCAACAGCACATCCAGCGGCATGTAGAAGAGGTGTACCAGCCCTACCAGGATAGCCACCAGGCACAACGCTGCCAGGATCAGCCCGTTGCGCCAGCGCTTGCGCCTGGCCACGTCGGCGCGGGTGTCGATATAAGGCAGCGCCACCAGCACGCGCCTGCCAAGCAGGTTCTCCAGGGCGCCAACGCCACGCACGCGCTGGTTGAGCATCTCCAGCAACATGACCAGTGCCCCACCACCTGCCGGCGCCAGCACCAGGCCCAGTGCCGCGATTTTCTTGCGGTTGGGCTTGATCGGCTTCTCAGGCATCAAGGGCGGTTCGAGCAGCACGAAACGCTCGGCCTTGTTTTCCTGCTCAAGGCTCTCGGTAATCTTGGCGCCCATTTCCTTGGCCCGGATTTCCTCGTACTTCTTGCGCGCGTTGTCATGGTCGCGCATCAGCGTAACCAGGCCGCGCTCGACCTGCGGCGCTTCGAGAATCTCGGCTTCGTAACCTTCCATCTTGCGGGTCAGCTCGCGCTTCTGCTCGGCCAGCGAGGCAATGCGTACCTGTGCCGCGCTCATCTTGGCCCGTACGCGTGCCGCATCCAGGCTCACCGTCGAGGCCACGCTACCGGTCTGGCCACTGGCCTCCAGCGCTTGAATCTTGCGTTTGACCGCCGCCACGTCGGGGTGCGCTTCTTTGTAGCGGGTCAGCAAGCGGGCATATTCGGCCTTCAGGCTCGCCAGGTCCTGGGGCTGGTCGGCGCCCGCTGGGCGCGCGCCCTCGCCGGTTTTGGTACCTAGGCCGGCATTGGCGGCGGACAGTTCAAGCTCCAGGTAGCGCAGTTCCTCCTGGGCCGCCTTGTAATCGCGGTCGACCTCCCGGAACTCGAGCTCAGCCCGCGAAAGCATGTTCATGCGCAGCGTCTGATGCTCAGGCAACGCATTGGCATGGGCCTGCTTGAAGTCGGCCAACTGGTTCTCCAGGCTGGCCAGTTCTGCCCCCAGCTTGTTCGCCTCCTGGGTCAGAAACTCGGTAGTCTCGTTGGCCCGTTCGGTGCGCTGCTTGAGGTTTTCGTTGAGAAACAGCGTGACCAGTTCATCGGCGACTTCTTTGGCCACCTCTGCCTGACGATGCTCGAAAGACACGTTGAAGGCGACCGTCGCCTCGCCGCGCCCACGCACGAAGGTGGTCAGCGTCTGGACCGCGATGGCGTTGCGCATTTGGTCGATCTTGTCGCTTTCGCTCAAGCGCTTGTCGGCAAACAGTCCGTACTTGTCGATGATGCGCAGCAGGTTCTCGCGCGTCATCACCCGCTGGCGAATGACCTCGATGCGCTCGTCGGCAAAGCTGGTGGTGTTGGTCGACACCAGCTCGGGAGATATCTGCTGCGACTCCACCAGGATCGTGCCGGTGGACTGATAGATCGGTGGCACCGTCAGCGCCACGGCGACGGTGGCAGCCAGGATAACGGCTGCGCTGACCCCCAACACCACGGCCCGGTCCTTGATAATGGCGATGTAATCTCTGAGAGAGAGCTCGTAATCGGACTTCATGGGGCCACCTGCAAGCGGTTCAGATGTCGGGATAGCGGTATGTCAGGGTCAAGCCAACGATCGTGGCGGTCGCATCGCCGTCGAGGTCCTGCTTGCGCTCCTTGTACGTCAGCGCCAGGCGCAGGTCCCAGTAGGGGGACAATTGGCGGCTGGCCCAGAGGCTGTAGATCTGCAAGGTATTGGGTATCTGGCCCTTGCTGTCCTGCCAGGCGGCGTCGGCGCCGACCCGGGTCAAGGGGTCGAGCGCATAACTCCAGACCCCACGCACCTGATCGAGCTGGGCGAACCCGCCTTGGGCACTGGCTACCGTACTGCGCTCGACCGTCAGGCTGGCATCGCTGCGTGCGCCGGTGTACAGCAGCGCCACGCCGCCCTCCCCGCGCCGCCCTCCCTGGCTGCCCGATACCTTGTTGACGCCCAGGTGCGCATCGGCGCTGAATGACTCTGAGAACTGGTACTTGATCCCCACCGCCGGGCTGTAGCTGTTGGAGGCCGTGGCGGTCAGGTCGTCCTCGGGTTCATAACGCCGAGCACCAAAGCGGGTATAGGCATCGGCGCGCTCGCTCAAGGCGTAGGTCCAGGTCAGGGTATTGGCCAGCTCGTCGTAGCCAGTCAGGCTGTTGATATCGTAACGGGCGCGGTTGTAGGTGGTTTCGTTGCTCAGGGTGCTGCGTTCGGTGATCGCCTGGCGCCAGTTACCCGTCAAGGTGTACAGCTTCTGCGTCCCATCGGTAGTAACAACGCCGGTATCGAGCACGGTACCCGACAGCGTAGAGGTTTCGTTGTAGCGTGCCAGCAGCCCGAACTGCCCGCGTTCGGTGGTGCGTTGCCAGCCCAGGCTGATGTCTGGGTCTTCGCGGTCATCGACGACGTTGGTGTCGGAGGAGCGCAGAATATCCAGGCCCAGACCTAACCGCAGTTCATCTCGGCCGAAACTGCCGATCAGGGTGTAGTCAGGTGCAATCAGGGTACGTGTCACGCCTTTTTCGCCCGACGATAGCAACAGCGGGTTGCTGTCGTGTTCGACCGACGTCGGTACCACCACCGTCGACTGCCAGGTAGCGGCCTGGGTTGAGTGCGCAAGCGGCAAGGCCACAATTGCCGCGGCAATGCGAGTTGTTCTTGGAAGAGGCATCAAGTCTACTTATTAAAAGGCATGATCAAGGAACGACCAGCGTGTCACCGGCCTGAAGTTGAATATTGGTCGACATGTCGCGGCCCGTCACCAAGTCCTTGTATCGCACGGGCAGGATTCTCTGGGACGTGCCGGTGCCACGCACGACCATTATTTCGCTTTCATCGGCAAACTTGTCCAGGCCACCCGACATGCTCAACGCCTGCAGCACCGCCGTAGGGCCTGACATTTGTACGGGGCCGGGCTTTATGACCTTGCCTTGGACATACACCAAGTTGCCCGCGTTACTCTTGACTACCACGCTGACGTTCGGGTCAGGCAGAAACTTTTCCAGTTTGCTGGCCACTTGTTTTTCAACCGAGGCAACATCCAGCCCTGCCACGTCTATGCGACCGGCCAGAGGGAACGTGATGCTGCCATCGGGGAGCACGGTGGCCTCCTGCTTGAGGCTGTCTTCCTGCCACACCGAGACCATCACCACATCGCCGGGATTGAGGCGGTAGGCCGGTTCCGAGGGCGCGGCAGCGCAATGACCCGACCACATTGCAACCAGGCCAACGACGGCGAACAATGAACGCACCATGAGGGTCCCTCCGGCCAGATGGCCCGACTAGAGCACTGAAGAGAACAACACACCAACTCTCGCTCCACTTCGCTGTCACCACCGCGAGCGCCATGCTCTGCCGGCCGCCTGAGCGGCACGTCGAACCCTGCTGACCAGGCTTCGAGAAGGTAATGGCAATATAGCAACGGTTGACGAATTCACAAGCCAACTCAAGCGGTCTAGCCTGAGTGACTGTAACTGCGGTATTTCAAATCTTTCTGCGATTGGCCACGGCGACAAAACCCACGACCGCAAATGCGAAGAACCAACCCGCGGTTGCAACGGGAATGATACTGGTCTGATTGATATACGAGTCAGCCGCACGGGCAGCACCGCTCAACAGCACCAACAAAAAGATCGATTTCACAATCAGAGTCGAGCGCATACGCCGTCCTTTCAACCAGGATAATCAATGAGTAAGTGGCGCGATGATGCGGGGTGTGTTGCGGTATTGACTTGAGCTTATGGGCACTCTGACACTACGTCAATGAACCGACACCATAATAAATATCAATGGGCTTAGCCGTAATAAGTCAAAATACCGTCGCATAAATTATGCGGAAGGGAAATTTACGTGGCTGGGCGAGTCTGGATGTCACGAGCAAGTTGCCTTCTTCACCCTGAGGTCGGCGCAGAAAGCACACTGACTCACAGACCTGCACCTCACCCCAAGGCAAGGCACAGTTCTGTAGCCAGGAGCAGCCGCTACGGCATGACCGGTGGCGTGTATTGCAACGTGGTGCCCAAGGCCCACAACAGGAACAGCACCAGAGGAACGTGCACGAGCAACTGCACGAAGGAAAACCCGATCAGGTCCCGCGCCTTCAGGCCCAGCACGCCCAGCAGCGGCAACATGTAGAACGGGTTGATCAGGTTGGGCAACGCTTCGGCTGCGTTGTAGATCTGCACAGCCCAGCCGAGGTGGTATTGCAGGTCATTGGCCACCAGCATCACATAGGGCGCCTCGATGATCCACTTGCCGCCACCTGACGGAATGAAGAAGCCCAGTACCGCCGAATACACACCCATCAACAGGGCATAGGTATCGTGGGTGGCAATTTGGGTGAAGAACAGCGAGATGTGATGGGCAAGCGTCTGTTCGTCGACCCCTTTGACCTGGGTGAGGATTGCGGCGATGGAGCCGTACAACGGGAACTGGATCAGCACGCCAGTGGTAGTGGGCACGGCCCGGGCCACAGCGTCGAGGAAGCTGCGCGGCCGCCAGTGCAGCAGCGCGCCGAGCATGATGAACAGCAGGTTGTAGGTGTTCAGGCCAGAGATGGCCGTGATGGCGGGTTTACTCGCGAACTCCTGATACAGCCAGCCTGCGGCCAGCGCAACGAGCAGCAGGATCAGCACAGGGCTGTGCTCGAGCCACTCCCCCGGGCGTGTACGCGCAGGTGCCGGCGGAGCGCTGAAGCTTGGGTCCACGCCACACGCTTGAGCGCTGCGCGCACTGTTGGGGCCGGGGGCTGTAGCATAGGCGATGACCAGCGATACCACGACCAAGGCTGCCAACATCACGCCTGACTGCCAGAGAAAGATGGTTTCGGTGAAAGGAATCACGCCAGTGATCGACAGAATCGAGGGTGGAAGGCTGGCCGGATTGGCCTGCAACTGAGCCGCCGATGAGGACAGCCCCAGCGCCCACACTGCGCCCAGGCCCAGGTAGGCCGCCGCACCGGCAGCCCTGTAGTCCATCTTGAGGTCGGTACGACGCGCCAATGCACGCACCAGCAGGCCACCAAAGACCAGGGACAAGCCCCAGTTGAGCAATGACGCCAGCATCGAGATCAGGGCTACCCATGCAACGGCCGAGCGACCGTTGCGGGGAATGCGGGCCAGGCGATCGATCAGCCGCGCGGCAGGCGGCGAACTGGCGACCACATAGCCGCCGATGACCACGAACGCCATCTGCATGGTGAAGGGGATCAAGCTCCAGAATCCATCCCCGAAGGCCTTTGCGGTGTCCAGTGGCTTGGCGCCCATGGCCAACGCGCCCAAGCACACCAGCAGCACCGCCAAAGCGGCGAATACCCAGGAATCGGGGAACCAGCGCTCTGCCCAGTTGGAGCAGCGCAGGGCAAAGCGTGCAGAGCGGCTGTCTTGTAGTTCAGCGGCCACGGAAGCGTCCTTTTATTGGTTTTATAGGTAGATGAAAGGCTGCGCAGAAATGCGCGAACCCTGCGCCAACGAACCCGCCCGCCCAGATGCCGTGGTGAAAACGGCTACCTGAACGGGCGGGTTCGCCGCAGCAGGGCGAAAGTGCATGTGGGTTAGAAGGTCATTTCCTTCACATCGTCGGCCACGATGAGCTTGCCGGCTGTCTTGGCGATGATTTCTTCGACGCTCACACCGGGGGCGGTTTCGCGCAGGATGAACGCGCCATCCTCGATCTCAAGATAAGCCAGGTCGGTTAGTACCTTGCGGATGCAGCCCGCGCCGGTCAAAGGAAGGCTGCACTGGGGCAGCAGCTTGGACTCCCCGTCCTTGGAGGCGTGGGTCATGGTGACGATGATGTTTTCCGCACCGGCCACCAGGTCCATGGCGCCCCCCATGCCCTTGACCAGCTTGCCAGGGATCATCCAGGAGGCGATGTTGCCCTGCACGTCCACTTCGAAGGCACCGAGCACGGTCAGGTCGACGTGACCGCCACGGATCATGGCGAACGACTGTGCCGAGTCGAAGATCGATGCGCCGATGCGGGCGGTAACGGTCTGTTTGCCTGCGTTGATCATGTCAGCGTCAAGGGTCGCTTCGGTGGGGAATTCCCCCATGCCCAACAGGCCGTTTTCCGACTGGAGCATCACGTCCATGTCGGCCGGCACATAGTTGGCCACCAGGGTGGGAATACCGATACCCAAGTTGACGTAGTAGCCGTCCTTGAGTTCACGTGCAACGCGTTGGGCCATCTGTTCGCGGGTCAGTGCCATGGTGAGAGTCTCTTTGTTGTTCTGTGGGGGCGCTCAGGCCTTGACGGTGCGTTTTTCGATGCGCTTTTCGAAGGTGCCGACGATGACGCGGTCCACGAAGATGCCAGGGGTATGGATTTCGCTGGGCAGCAGCACGCCAGGTTCGACGATTTCCTCGACTTCGACCACGGTGATCTTGCCGGCGGTGGCGGCCAGCGGATTGAAGTTCTGGGCAGTGTTGCGGTAGATCACATTGCCGTAATGATCAGCCTTCCAGCCCTTGACGATGGCAAAGTCGCCGGTAATGGCCTCTTCGAGGATGTACTTGCGACCCTTGAATTCACGCACTTCCTTGCCCTCGGCCACCGGGGTGCCATAGCCGGTGGCAGTGAAGAAGGCGGGAATGCCCGCTCCGCCAGCGCGCATCTTTTCGGCCAGGGTACCCTGGGGCGTGAGTTCGACCTCAAGCTCACCGCTGAGCAGCTGGCGTTCGAATTCAGCGTTTTCCCCCACGTAGGACGCGACCATCTTGCGAATCTGATGGTCCTCGAGCAGTACGCCAAGGCCGAAGCCATCGACGCCGCAGTTATTGGAGACCACGGTCAGGCCCTTGACGCCGCGACGCTTGATCTCGGCGATCAGGTTTTCAGGTATGCCGCACAGGCCGAACCCTCCGGCCAGTACGGTCATGCCGTCGGTCAGCCCTTCCAGGGCCTGTTCGTACGTAGCTACGCGTTTGTCCAATCCGGCCATGCTGGTTCGCCTTTTGTAGTTGTTGAGCCGACGGGGCGTCGGTGAGCGTGTGGGGGTATCTTCTCGCTTGCTCACTGATTTGTTAATTTTGTTTTTATGATCGATTGATAAGCACTCCAAATCAAAGCATAGGCGGGTCCCATGAATGTGAAGCAACTGCGCGCCTTCGTCGCCGTGGCCAAGTTCCAGAGCTTTGCCCAGGCCGGTGAGCACCTGCACATCTCGCAGCCCGCCCTGAGCCTGACCATCAAGGCGCTGGAGGAGAACTTGGGCGGCGCACTGCTCAGCCGTACCACGCGTAGCGTCAGCCTGACTGCCGAAGGTGAGGTACTGCTGCCCTTGGCACGTCGCCTGTTGGCTGACTGGGACGACACCGAAGAAGTGCTGCGCCAGCGCTTCACCCTGCAACTGGGCCGGGTGGCCATTGCGGCAATGCCCTCTTTTGCTGGCAACCTGTTGCCAGGTGCCCTCAAGCTTTTTCGCCAGTGCTACCCCAAGGTCAACGTGACCGTGCACGACGTCATCAATGAACAGGTGCAGGAACTGGTCAGGCACAGGCGCGTCGAACTGGGCATCGGCTTTGAGCCAGACAATGTCGAGGGCTTGCACTTTCACCCGCTGTACCTTGACCGGTTCGTTGCGGTCGTGCCGGTTGACTCGCCCTTGGCCCGGCTCGCGCAAATCAGTTGGGCGCAGCTTCTGGCCGAGGATTTCGTGGCACTGCAGCGTCCTTCTGCCGTGCGCCTGTTGCTCGAGCAGAACGTGGCGGTGCAGCACGGCAAGCTGGCGGTGGCTTTCGAAAGCCATCAGCTTGCAACCGTAGGCCGCATGGTCGCCAGTGGTCTGGGCGTCAGCGCGGTGCCGGCGCTGTGTATCACGCAAATGCAGGAGCTGGGGGCCCGCTGCATCCCCCTGGTCGAACCTGCCGTCGAGCGGCGCATTGGCGTAATGGCCCTGCGCGAGCATACGTTGTCAACGGCAGCCCAGGCGCTGCTGGATGTTCTACTGAATAATACCCATCCACCGGAGGTGACATGCGTGACGTGAAATTGGCAGGCGCCAACGTGCCGATCATCGGCCAGGGCACATGGTACATGGGCGAAGACCCGAGCCGTCGGGCGGCCGAAGTCGCTGCCTTGCAACAAGGCATCGACCTGGGCATGCGCCTGATCGACACCGCCGAGATGTATGCCGAGGGCGGTGCGGAACAGGTGGTGGGCCAGGCCATCGCCGGGCGTCGGGACGAGGTATTTTTGGTGAGCAAGGTCTACCCGCACAACGCCAGCCAGCGCGGCACGCAGGCCGCCTGCGAGCGCAGCCTCAAGCGCCTGGGTACCGACTGCATTGATCTGTACCTGCTGCACTGGCGCGGTCAGTACCCATTGCAGGAAACCGTGGACGCTTTCGAGCGCCTGCGCGAGGCAGGCAAGATCAAGCGTTGGGGCGTGTCCAACTTCGACGTGGATGACCTTCAAGAACTGGACAACCCCGATTGTGCAACCAACCAGGTGCTCTACAACCCTGCGCAACGAGGTATCGAATTCGACCTGCTGCCCTGGTCGATACAGCAGGGACTGCCCATCATGGCCTACTGCCCCCTTGCTCAGGCAGGGCGTTTGCTGCAACACCCAGTGCTCAAGCAGATCGCCCACGACCATGGTGCTACCCCGGCCCAGGTCTGCCTGGCTTGGGTCACGCGGCACAATGGCATGATCGCGATTCCAAAAGCCGTGACACCCGAGCATGTCAGGCTCAATGCCGAGGCAGCGCGTTTGAACTTGACCGCCGATGACCTGAACGCCATCGACCAGGCATTCGAAGCACCCACCCGCAAGCAGCGCCTAGCGATGGTGTAAGCAAAGCCGTGCTGCAGGGGTTCAGTGGAAATCCCGGCTGCGTACGTCCAGCCCCTGCAGCAGCACGCTGACATCCTCCAGCCGCCTGGCCACCAAATGGCGTACGCCATTTTCCTGTTCCAGGCGGCCACTGACCTTCATCAGCCGAGCGCCGACCAACGCGCGCCGCTGCCGTTCGGCGAGGTCCCGCCATACGACCACGTTGACCATGCCGAACTCGTCCTCGAGCGTTACGAAGGTCACGCCACTGGCGGTCTGTGGCCGCTGCCTGCCCACCACCAGCCCTGCCATGGCAATGGCGTCGCCATGTTCGACGCCGTGCAGTTCACCGGAACTGCGACAGCCCAGGGCACGCAGACGGGATCGGAGCAAGGTCAATGGGTGGGGCCCCAAGGTCGTGCCCATGGCATGATAGTCGGCCACCAAGTCTTCGCCGACGGTGGGTGCCGGCAGGTCGACGCGTTCCTCCGGGGGCGCCTGCACGTCGGCGAACAAAGGCAATTGCGCCTGCACCGCCGCCACCTCCCAGCGCGCCTGGTGCCGGTGCCTGGCCAGCGCGACCAGGGCCCCTGCGTCCGCCAGACGAGCCCGGGCGCGCTCATCCAGGGCCGAGCGCAGGCACAGGTCCTCGACGTCCCGCCACGGCTGCACCGCCCTTGCCTGTTCGAGCCGGCGCACATCGGCTTCGGCCAGGCCGCGGACCAAGCGCAAGCCCATGCGAATGGCCAGTTCTCCCCCGGGCCCAGGCTCGAGCGTGCAGTCCCACTGGCTGTGACACACGTCCACCGGCCTTACCTCGATACCCTGGCGGCGGGCCTCCTGGAGCAGTTGGTCGGGGCTGTAGAACCCCATCGGCCAGCTATTGACAAGCGCGCAGGTGAAGATGGCCGGCTCGTGGCATTTCAACCAACTGCTGGCATAACACAGCAGTGCGAAACTGGCGGCGTGGGATTCGGGAAATCCGTAGCTGCCAAAGCCCTTGATCTGTTCGAAGATGCGTTCGGCGAACGCCAGTTCGTAGCCATTGCGCTGCATCCCTTCGAGCAAGCGCTTGCGGTGCGGCTCCAGCCCGCCGTGGCGTTTCCAGGCGGCCATGCTGCGACGCAGCTGGTCGGCCTCACCGGGGCTGTAGTCAGCCGCCACCATGGCCAACTCCATCACCTGCTCCTGGAACAGCGGAACGCCAAGGGTACGCTCGAACACCGCTTTCAGCTTGGGCGATGGATAGGTCACCGGTTCCTGCTTGAGCCGCCTGCGCAAATAGGGATGGACCATGTCGCCCTGGATGGGGCCAGGGCGCACGATGGCGACCTCGATGACCAGGTCGTAGAAGGTTCTGGGCTGCAGGCGCGGCAACATGGCCATTTGCGCCCTGGACTCGATCTGGAATACGCCCATGGTCTCGGCGCGGCTGATCATGGCATAGGTGGCCGGGTCTTCGGCAGGGACGGTGGCCAGCGTCAAATGTCGCCCACGGTGCTGCTGCACCAGCGCGAAGCAGCGACGCAGTGCACTAAGCATGCCCAGCGCCAGCACATCGACCTTGAGCAGGCCGACCATGTCCAGGTCATCCTTGTCCCATTGGATCACGGTGCGTTCGGCCATGGCCGCGTTTTCCACGGGCACCAGCTGGTCGAGGGGTTGTTGCGAGATGACGAAGCCACCTGGGTGTTGTGACAGGTGCCGGGGAAAACCGATCAGCTCACCGGCTAGCACCAGGATACGCCGCAACATCAGGTTGCCTGCATCGAACCCCGCCTCGGCCAAACGCTGTGCATCGGGGATGCGGTCGCTCCAACGGCCGCAGCATTTGGCCAGGGCGTCCACCTGGTCGGCCGGCAGGCCCAATGCGCGAGCGACATCGCGTACCGCCCCGCTGGCGTGATAGGTGTTGACGACCGCCGTCAACGCCGCGCGGTGTCGACCATAGCGCCTGAACACGTACTGGATGACTTCCTCGCGCCGGTCGTGCTCGAAGTCCACATCGATGTCCGGCGGCTCGTTGCGCTCGCGTGACAGAAAGCGCTCGAACAGCAACCGATGTTTCATGGGGTCCAGCTCGGTGATCCCCAGCACGAAGCACACCACCGAGTTGGCGGCAGAGCCGCGCCCCTGGCACAGGATGTGCTGCTCGCGGGCAAAGGCCACGATGTCGTGAACGGTGAGGAAGTAACTCTCGTAGCTTAGCTCGCTGATCAGGGCCAGCTCCCGATCAAGGGCTTGGCGAACTTGATCGCTCGGGCCTTGGGGCCAGCGCAGCGGCAACCCTTGTTCGCACAGCTCACGCAACCAACTGGCAGCGGTATGCCCAGCGGGCACCAGTTCTTCGGGGTATCGATAGCGCAGCTCACCAAGGTCGAAACGGCAATGCTCGGCAATCACCAAGGTCTGGGCTAGCAGGTCGGCGGGATACAACTCGGCCAATTGGGCAGGGGTACGCAAATGACGCTCGCCGTTGGCGTACAGAAAGCGCCCTGCTTCAGCCACTTGGCAGCGCCGGCCAATTGCCGTCATGCAGTCTTGCAGGGCGCGCCGACCGCGCACGTGCATGTGAACATCCCCGCACGCCACCGCATTCACACCCAAGGTTGCCGCCAATGCGCGCAGACGCTCCAGGCGCTGGTCGTCACCGACACCGCGGTGCAAATGCACGGCCAGCCAGAGGCGGGCCGCGAAGACCTCCCTCAACCAGTCGCCCACAGCTTGATCGGCAACATCATCAGGCACCCATAATGCCAACAGGCCCTTGCTGTGCGCAGGCAGGTCCTCGCGCAACAGCTGGTAGTCCCCTTTGGGCGCCCGACGCCGCGCACGGGTGATCAGGGCGCAAAGGTTCTGGTAGCCCTGCAGGTCTTGCACCAGCAGCACCAGCTTGGGCCCATCCTGCAGTTGCACTTCGCTGCCGACGATCAGCCGTACACCCTGCTCTTTCGCCGCTTGCCAGGCGCGCACAATGCCAGCCAAGGTGCATTCGTCGGTAATGGCCAGGGCTTGGTAGCCTTGCTCGCGAGCCCGGCGGAACAACTCATCCGCGCTTGACGCTCCGCGCTGGAAGCTGAAATTGCTCAGGCAATGCAACTCCGCGTAGCCAAAGCCGCTCATGAAAACCAGCCCTGCAACCATAGCGGCCCGCCTTGGCCGAGGTCACGGTAGGCCCACCCACGCAGGCCCTCACGGGTTTCGATGCGGTAGTAATCACGGCGTACGTCCGCGCCGTCCCACCAACCGGACTCGATGCGCTCGGCCTGCCCGTGAACCTGATAGGCCTGTTCGTCGAGCACCGTGGGGGTGGCCAGCAGCCAGCCAGGACGGCTGCCCGGTGTGACGCACAGGCTGGACCACTGGCCGACTTCATTGGCCTGCCATGCCTGTTCAGGACGGTGATCGGCCACGGCGCTGAGCCCCGTCACGGCCTGGTCACCCAGGCGTGCACGCAAGCGTTCGCGCAGTTGTTCCCACGGTTGGGCCTGCTGGGCGCGTGGATCGAACAACGCCTTGTGCTGAGGCACGAACGGCGGCAAGTCCTCGGCCACCAGGCGCAGGTTGCGCACCGGCGCCTTCAGACGCACCAATTCCAGCCTGCCACGGGCCAGTTCAAGCAACATGGCTGAGTCGCGTTCTGCGGCCAGCAATCCAACGTCAAGCTGGGTGTCATGGCCCTGCGCGTGCTCCATGTACACCTTGAATCGCTGGACGCCACAGTCGCGCCCAGCCAGGAAAGCGGCCAGGTCTGTCAGCATGCGACGTAATGGGAACAATAGCGCCTGGTGCGACTCCACATCGAAGTTCAGCTCCAACCGCGCCTCGAAACGGTCCGGCGGTTCGAAGAATGCAAGGCCCAGGTTGCGCATGCCCAGTAACTGGTCCAGGTGCAACTGCACCTGGGCAGCAAAGCGCCTTGCCAATGCGTCGCGCGGTAGCGCCAGTACATGTTTCAGCTGGCGCAACCCCATGCGGCCGAAGGCCTGGGCATCCTCCGGGCGCAGGCCGATCCGGTCGATGGGCATTTCGGCCAGTGCCGCACGAGTCGAAGCGGCATCCTCCAACGCCAACCCGTCGTGAGTATTGGCCAGCATGCGCGCAGCCACCGGATTGCTGGCCAGGACGATGCGTTGACGCAAGCCCAGCGCAGACAGTTCCTGGCGCAAGCGCGCCTCCAGTACCGGCCATGGCCCGAACAGCTGCAGGCTCGACCCTACTTCCAGCAACAAGGTTCGCGGATAGTGCAAGCTGACCTGGGCACTGAAGCGATATGCCCAGGCGGCCAGCAACTGCTGCAAAGCATCGATGCGCTTGGGATCGACTTCGAGGCAGGAGAAGCCATCGGCCAGCGCACGGGCGGCCGTCAGGGTTTGGCCGGCGCGAAGCCCCAGAGCGGCTGCCGCAGGGTTGACCGATTGCAGGACCCGGCGCTGACTGGGACCACCCAGCAGCACCAGCGGTGCGTCACGGTCGTCGCGCTCGCGCAGCAGGCTGTCCAGCGCCAACTGCGGAAATAGAATGCAGGCCCACAACATGTTCCATCATCCCTGCCTTGAACACGCGATCGGTAAGGCCGGCGGCATGCCGCCACGGCATTTGAGTACCCGCCACTGGGGTGGGCGTGCGTCGATGGCGATGCGCAATGCCGCAGGCGACGGGTTATGCATGGCCGCTTGCCCACGGCAGGCGAACGCCAGGGCCTGCCCGGTTTCCGCCGCGACCTGCAAGCGGCGCAAGGCGCGGTCATCGGCGCGTTCTGGCCAACATACCACCGCGGCACAACTGCCCGAACGCAGGCACTGTTCGGCGGCCCACAGGGTGTCGGTAGTGCCCGCGTCGACCTGGAACAGCCAGCGCAGGTCGATACCCGCCGCCTGCCAGGCTGGCGCAAAAGGAATGAAGGGAGGTGATACCAACACCACGCGTCCGCCCTCGCCGCTCAGGCGCGCCAGCGTGGGCCAAAGCAATTGCAGTTCGCCGCTACCAGGCCGCACGAGCAACAATTCGCTGAGCGCCGCCGCCGGCCAGCCGCCTTCGGGCAGGCGTTCGTCCAGGCTGGCATGCCCGGTCGGTTGCAGACCCTGTGGCCGGGCCTGGGCTTGACGGCCACGCCATACCCGACGCTGGTCGAGCAGCCTGTCCAGATCAATGACCGCGCCCATCAGTCGCGCCGCACCAGGCCACAGAAGATGCCTTCGATGAACAGCTCCTGATCCGGCCCTACGTCAATTGGTGCGTACGCCGGATTGCGCGGCACCAGCCGATAGCCCTCGCCGTGGCGCTGGAGGCGCTTGATGGTCACCTCGCCGTCCAGCCGAGCGACCACGATCTGCCCTTCCCGTACATCGCCCTGCTGGCGGATGCCGACCAGGTCACCGTCGAGGATGCCGTCACCTATCATCGAGTCCCCGCGCACCTTGAGCAGGTAATCGGGGGTACGGCGAAACAGGCTGGGGTCGAGCATCAATTGCTCGTGGATGTCGAGGTCCGGCCCGATCGGCGCACCCGCGGCCACCTGTCCGAGCACCGGCAGTTCGAGCATTTCAGGCCGGCGTAGCGGCCTTGCCAGGCGAATACTGCGGGCCTGATTGGGGGTGACGTCGATGTAGCCTGCCTGGCACAGCGCGGTGATGTGCTTGCGGGCCACGCTGCGTGAGGCAAAGCCAAAGCGCGTGGCGATATCGGCCAGGCTGGGGGGCTGGCCTTGTTCGGTGATGCGCTCGCGAATGAAATCGAAAATGGCGCGGCGCTTGGGGGTTAGATTATCCATGGAGCACATTTGTACTCTTTCCGGAGCACGCTGACCAGCCCCCTTCGTCGTCGTCATTGGTTATGATCCTATGGCCACCCTGTACCTGCTTTGGAAATCCCCATGCTCAATGCATTGCTGTTCGACCTAGATGGCACCCTCACCGACACCGATACCCTCCATTTACAGGCGTTTCGCCAGCTCTTGCGTGAATACGACGGCCGAGCATTGAGCCAGGGCCAGTTCGATGCTCAGATCAGCGGCCGGGCCAATGGCGAACTGTTCGCCGAGTTGTTCGAGGGTGCCACTGCCTTGCAGTGCCAGGCACTTGCCGAACGCAAGGAAGCGCTTTTTCGTGAAATGTCACCAAAGCTCGAGCCCCTGCCTGGGCTGATCCGTTTGCTCGATCACGCCAGCACCCACGGCTTTGGCATGTGCGTAGTGACCAACGCCCCGCGGCTCAATGCCGAACACATGCTCGCAGGCCTGAAGCTGAGCGACAGGTTCGACCACGTGGTGATTGCCGATGAACTGGCCAAGCCCAAGCCCGACCCGCTTCCCTACCTGACCGGCCTGCAGCGACTGGATGCCCATGCTGACCAGGCGTTGGCTTTCGAAGACTCGCTACCGGGCGTTCGGGCAGCCAGCGCTGCCGGGATCTTCACGGTCGGCCTTGCCACTACCCAGACGCCACAACGTTTGATCGAGGCAGGTGCGCGCCTGGTCATCGACAACTTCGAAGATGCGCGCCTGTGGGCGTTATTGGGCGCGGACAGGGCACCGGCGGGAAGCGATGACACAGCACGCTGAGCTTCACCTGCGCAGCCCCTTGCTGTTTCGCTTCGTAGCGTTGGGTATTGGGCTGGGCATGGTCGCCGTGTGCAGCCTGGCGTTGTATGCCATCTGGGTGGATGTGCTACCAGTCTTCGGGCGCCTGTACCGCGGTGCTCCGGTGGTCGAGACTTCATTTGGAGCTTTCTTCTTGATCGGGGTGATTTCGTTGACGCCCATTGTAATCGCCGCTGCCATGACCGGCTTTTTTACCGGGCGCAAGTTCGACCCGCCGAGGGGGTCCTGGCTTGCTCGATTCCAGCTTCGCTCTTTTCAGGTCACACTCATGGCGATATGCATCGCGGCCCCGGTGATGATTGCAGTCAGCACGGCCACGCTCCTGATCAAGGACTATCGGCCCTGCACCAAACTGCGCATTTCCGGATCGCGCGGGCACATGTTCTGGGTCAATGATGACCGGGTGTGTTTTACCCCGGATGCTTACATCAATGATCATTGGCCCTGCAAAACGGTGGGTGACCGGACGGTGTGCGTCCAGGTGGATGGCCACGCTCCACTCGGCTCGCAGGCTGCCCGGTAGAACCTCCTGGCCGCTTGGAGCGTCCTACAGCTATTCCTATTCGACCGCAGGCCATACGTGATCGCTGGCCTGCTATGTCTCCTCGACCCGACTGCCAAGCAAGGACAGCAACATGCCAAGCGACAAACCCGCCTTCAGCGGTTTCATTCGTGTACGGGGTGCGCGCGAGCACAACCTCAAGAATGTCGATGTAGAGGTACCGCGCGACGCATTGGTGGTGTTTACCGGAGTGTCGGGTTCCGGCAAGTCTTCCTTGGCTTTTTCGACACTGTACGCCGAGGCCCAGCGCCGCTACTTCGAATCGGTTGCGCCCTACGCTCGGCGGCTGATCGACCAAGTGGGTGTACCGGACGTGGACGCCATCGAAGGCTTGCCTCCCGCGGTGGCGCTGCAGCAGCAGCGTGGCAGCCCCAGTGCGCGGTCTTCGGTAGGCAGCGTCACCACGCTATCGAGCTCCATCCGCATGCTGTACTCGCGTGCAGGCCATTACCCCGCGGACCAGCCAATGCTGTATGCCGAGGATTTCTCGGCCAACACGCCGCAAGGCGCCTGCCCCGCGTGCCATGGGCTCGGCCGGGTCTACGAGGTCACCGAGGCGACCATGGTCCCGGACCCCTCATTGAGCATCCGGGAGCGCGCAGTGGCTGCCTGGCCCATGGCGTGGCAAGGGCAAAACCTGCGGGACATTCTGGTCACCCTGGGCTACGACGTGGATGTGCCTTGGCGCGATCTGCCCCAGAAGCAGCGTGACTGGATTCTCTACACCGAAGAAACACCCACCGTGCCGGTCTACGCGGGCCTTACGCCGGCCCAGGCACGTGCCGCCCTCAAACGCAAGGCAGAACCCAGCTACCAAGGCACGTTCACCGGCGCTCGGCGCTATGTGCTGCATACGTTCATGCACTCGCAAAGTGCACAGATGCGCAAGCGCGTTTCCCGTTACATGCGCCCGAGCCCCTGCCCCACGTGCCAAGGCAAACGTCTCAAGCGCGAGGCATTGAGTGTCACCTTCGCAGGCCTGGATATCGCAGCGCTTTCGCAACTGCCCCTGCAGGCCTTGGCTGAGGTATTGCGCAAGGTGGCGGCAGCCGAGTACCTGATTCAGGACGATGACCTGACAGTTGAAAAACGCCTGGCCGCGCAACGCATTGCCAGTGAGCTGCTGGTGCGCATCGACACGCTGCTTGAGCTCGGCCTGGGTTACCTGGCACTCGAACGCAGCACCCCTACCCTGTCTTCGGGCGAGCTGCAGCGCCTGCGCCTGGCTACGCAGCTCAATTCGCAGCTGTTTGGCGTGGTCTATGTGCTGGACGAACCCTCCGCCGGCCTGCACCCGGCCGACAGCGAAGCCTTGTTCGATGCCCTGCAGCGCCTCAAGCAGGCGGGCAATTCGGTGTACGTGGTCGAACACGACCTGGACACCATGCGCCGTGCGGACTGGCTGGTGGACGTGGGGCCGGCCGCCGGAGAGCACGGGGGCAAGGTTCTCTACAGTGGCCCTCCGGCCGGCCTGGCCCAGGTCGAGCAATCGTGTACGGCCCGCTATCTATTCCAGGCACAGGACAAGACACACCGCCAACATCGCGAGCCCCAGGCCTGGCTACGCCTGGAGGGCATAACCCGCAACAACCTCGACAACCTCAGTGCAGCGTTCCCGCTGGGCTGCTTCACGGCGGTGACCGGCATTTCGGGCTCCGGCAAGTCGAGCCTGGTCAGCCAGGCCCTGCTGGACTTGGTAGGCACACACCTGGGTCACGCCGAGGCTTCACAGGATGCCCAGGTGCCTGACCTGGAAGACGAGCCAGAGCAGGTGAGCACGGGCCGCGTCAGCGCAGGCCTTGAGCACATCAAGCGGCTGGTGCAGGTAGACCAGAAACCGATCGGCCGAACGCCTCGGTCCAACCTGGCCACCTACACCGGCTTGTTCGATCATGTGCGCAAATTATTCGCCAGTACCGAACAGGCCAAGGCCCAGGGCTTCGATGCCGGGCGTTTCTCATTCAACGTCGCGAAAGGTCGATGCCCTACGTGCGAAGGCGAAGGATTCGTCAGTGTCGAGTTGCTGTTCATGCCAAGCGTGTTCGCTCCTTGCCCGACCTGTCACGGGGCCCGCTACAATCCAGAGACCCTTTCGGTAAGCTGGCAAGGCATGAATATCGCCCAGGTGCTGCAACTGACCGTGGAACAAGCGCTGAGCGTGTTTGAGGATCAGCCCTCGGCGCGGCGTTCGCTTCAAGTGCTGCAAGACATAGGCTTGGGCTATCTGCGTCTGGGCCAGCCGGCAACGGAGCTGTCAGGGGGCGAAGCACAACGGATCAAGTTGGCCACCGAACTGCAACGCCAGGCCCGCGGCGCCACCTTGTATGTGCTCGATGAGCCCACCAACGGCCTGCACCCACAAGATGTCGACCGGTTGCTGGTGCAGCTCAACCGCCTGGTGGATAACGGCCACAGCGTGGTGGTGGTCGAACATGACATGCGCGTAGTCGCCCAGTGCGATTGGGTGATCGACATCGGCCCTGGGGCTGGCGATGCCGGCGGCAAGGTGGTCGCCAGCGGCAACCCCGGTCAGGTGGCCAAGGCCAAGCACAGCCGCACAGCCGCCTTCCTGGCACGGGCCTTGTAGCAGCGCTGGATAACATCGACGCAGGCGCAAGCGGCCACACAACGGCTGCATCCAACACCTTAGACAGGCTGTTTCATGGACAAGTACGCACCCCGCCAGTGGTTACCTCACGAGAAACCGACCCTGCCAGGTTCGCCGTCCACGCCCCTGCACAGCCCAGCCAAGCGCCTGGCCTATGGTCTGGTTGGTTTGCTGGTCGCCATCACCGGCGGGCTGGGCAACGCGCTGGTGACCGCAAACCTTGTGTTCCTGCAAGGTGCACTGGGCGCGACCACTGCGGAAATGGCCTGGTTGCCGGCTGCCTACGTGATGACCAACGTGTCCATGAACCTGTTGCTGGTCAAGTTTCGCCAGCAATTCGGCCTGCGTGCCTTTACCGAAGTGTTTCTGGTGCTCTATGCCCTGGTGACCTTCGCCCACCTGCTGGTCAACGACCTCAATTCGGCCATTGCCGTGCGGGCCGCCCACGGCATGGTGGGCGCCGCGTTGACCTCGCTTGGCCTGTACTACATGATCCAGGCGTTCCCGGCACAGTGGCGGCTCAAGGCAATGGTCCTGGGCCTTGGCGCTTCCCAGCTGGCCTTGCCGCTGGCACGGATATTTTCTGAAGACCTGCTGTTGATCGCCGAGTGGCGGGGGCTTTACTTGTTCGAACTGGGGCTGGCGCTGACAGCCCTGGGCTGTGTACTTCTGCTCAAACTACCGCCCGGTGACCGCTTCAAGACCTTCGAGCCTCTGGATTTTCTCACCTTCGCCCTGATGGCCAGCGGCACGGCGCTGCTCTGCGCGGCCTTGTCGCTTGGGCGCATCGACTGGTGGCTGGATGCGCCGTGGATCGGCATGGCGCTGGCAGGCTCGATCGTCCTGATCCTGAGCGGGCTGGCGATCGAGCACAACCGGGAGAACCCCCTGCTGATGACGCGGTGGCTGGGCAGCGGCGCCATCATCCGCCTGGGGCTGTGCGTGATCCTCATCCGTATGGTCACCTCCGAGCAATCCACCGGCGCAGTCGGCTTCCTGCAGATGCTCAACATGTCCAGTGAACAGATGCGTTCGCTGTACTGGATCATGCTGCTCGGTGCGGTCGCCGGGTTGGCGACCAGCGCCTTGACCATCAACCCTAACCACTTGATCCTACCGCTGCTGATCTCCCTGCTGGCCATGGCAGTAGGCGCCTTCATGGACAGCACGTCGAGCAACCTGACCCGGCCTGCGCAAATGTACCTGAGCCAGTTTTTGTTGGCCTTCGGCAGTACGTTCTTCCTGGGCCCCTCCATGGCCCTGGGCATTGGCCATGTGCGGGCCAACCCGCAGAACCTGGTGAGCTTCTCGGTGCTGTTCGGCATCTGCAACAACCTCGGTGGTCTGATCGGTGCAGCGCTGCTGGGCACGTTCCAGATCTGGCGGGAAAAATTTCACTCAAGTCACCTGATGGACCACTTGAGCAGCGTGGAACCGCTGGTCACCGCCCGGGTTCAAAGTGGGGGTGCAAGCGTCGGGCGCCTGATCGCCGACCCTGCCCTGCGTACTGAAGTGGGCATGCGCCAACTGGCTAGCGCGGCCACCCGAGAAGCCAATGTGCTGGCCTACAACGATGTGTTCATGCTCATTGGCGCTATCGCTATTCTCACCATGATCTGGATCTGCATACGCGGCACCTGGCTCTGGTACAGCAAACGTCAGGCTCGCCTGACCGACTCATCCCTTGGCGCACCGACACGATGACCGAACAATCCCGCACCACCACCACGACTGCCATCGCCGAAGCGCCGGAGGGCACTACGCCACCAAGTGAGCCAACTTCACCCGGACGCACTCGCAAGGTGCGCATACTGTCAGCCATCACCTTCGGCTGTGTCGCCCTGGTCGGCGTACTGGTGGTGCTTTATGCGTGGCGCCTGCCCCCTTTCAGCAGCGC
Organism: Pseudomonas fulva NBRC 16637 = DSM 17717; assembly: GCF_000730565.1. Classification (GTDB taxonomy): domain Bacteria; phylum Pseudomonadota; class Gammaproteobacteria; order Pseudomonadales; family Pseudomonadaceae; genus Aquipseudomonas; species Aquipseudomonas fulva. The sequence goes on from NZ_BBIQ01000007.1 coordinate 214,932, forward strand.
CATCGAAAGTACCGAAAACGCCATGGTGCGCGGGCAGGTCACGATCATCGGACCGCAGTTGAGCGGCTATATCGTCGAGGTGCCAGTGCAGGACTTCCAGTACGTCAAGGCGGGCCAGTTGCTGGTCAAGCTCGATGACCGGATCTACACCCAGCGCCTTGCTCAGGCCATCGCTCAGCAGCAGCAACAAGAGGCGGCGCTGGCCAACAATGCGCAGCAGCGCAAGAGCGCTGAGGCGACCATCGCCCAGCGCCAGGCTGCCATCAATGACGCTGCCGCGCAGTTGACCAAGGCGAAGGCCGATCTGTCGCGCAACCAGGCGCTGGTCACCGATGGATCTGTGTCACGACGTGAACTGGATGTCACCCGCGCCAGCGAGGCGGCGGCGGCGGCGAGCCTTGCGCAGGCCAAGGCTGCGCTGGAGATTGCCCGGCAGGATCGCGAGTCGGTGATCGTCAACCGCGCGGCGCTGCTGGCTGCGGTCGAGAATGCCAAGGCCGCCGTGGCCCTGGCCCGCATCGACCTGGACAACACCCGCGTGACCGCGCCAAGGGACGGGCAGTTGGGGCAGATCGGGACGCGCCTGGGCGCCTATGTCAACTCCGGTGCCCAGCTGATGGCGCTGGTACCCGATACCTTGTGGATCATCGCCAATATGAAGGAAACGCAGATGGCCGACGTGCGCATCGGCCAGCCGGCCAGTTTCACGGTGGATGCCTTGAACCATCTCAAACTGTACGGGCACATCGAACAGATTTCCCCTGCCACTGGCTCGGAGTTCGCGTTACTTCAGGCGGACAATGCGACCGGCAACTTCGTCAAGATCGCCCAGCGCATTCCGGTGCGTATCACAGTGGATGCCGGCCAGCCAGAGGCTGCGCGGCTGCGGCCGGGTATGTCGGTGGTGGTCAGTATCGATACGGGGGAGCAGCCGTCCTGTGGCAGAGCGGGTTGCTAGCGGATTGATGGGGGGTGTGCCCTTGGATGGGTCACGTGTTGGCGAGAGTGGACAATGGGTATTACTCTACACCCCATAGATCAGTCTCTTTAATCAGGGTGTGGCTGCATTCGAACACCTTTGCGAGCCACCACTTCTTGTAGGAGCGAGGTGCCACGATGGCCGTGCAGCGGCCCCAGTTTATTTGCTGTGATTCAAACACTAGGGCCGCTTCGCGGCCATCGCGGCACAAAGTCGCTCCTACACGGGATATATATCGCGGCAAGTTTAGACGTTATCATCCCCACCACAGACGCTGTTGATCTTGATCTTGATCTTGATCTTGATCTTGATC
>NZ_BBIQ01000006.1 GCF_000730565.1 Pseudomonas fulva NBRC 16637 = DSM 17717
CCCACAGTAGATCCCGGTAGCTTTCGAATAAGCAAATCCCTGTAGGAGCGGCCTTGTGCCGCGATGGGCCGCACAGCGGCCCAGGCGGTCTTCATCCCGGACTCGACGGCACAGCAAACCCAGCAACAAAAAAGGGCTGCCAGGCAGCCCTTTCACACAGGTCAAAAAACCTGCCTCAAACACCCCGATACCGCCGGTGCCAGGCCCCCATCCTCTCAACCATAAACCGGATACCGACGGCACAGCGCAACCACCTGCTCACGCACATGGTGCCCCACCTCGTCACTGCGCCCGGTTTCCAGGGCATCGAGCACATCACACAGCCACCCCGCCACCTGCTCGCACGCCTCTACATCAAACCCACGCGTGGTCACCGCCGGTGTACCGATGCGCAGCCCCGAGGTCACGAACGGCGAACGCGGGTCGTTGGGCACCGAGTTCTTGTTGGCCGTGATATAGGCGCTGCTCAAGGCCGCATCGGCTTCCTTACCCGTGTAGGGCTTGGCCGACAGGTCGATCAGCATCATGTGGTTGTCGGTCCCGTCCGACACGATCTTGTACCCGCGCGCCTGCAACACTTTGGCCATGGCCCGGGCATTGGTCACCACCTGGGTCTGGTAACTGCGAAATGCCGGCGACAGCGCTTCCTTGAAGGCCACGGCCTTGGCCGCGATCTGGTGCATCAGTGGGCCACCCTGGACACCCGGGAATACCGCCGAGTCGAGCTTCTTGTAGAAACTTTCGTCCTGCCCCTTGGACAGGATCAGGCCGCCGCGCGGGCCGCGCAGGGTCTTGTGGGTGGTGCTGGTGACCACATGGGCGTGGGGCAGCGGGTCTGGGTATTCGCCTGCGGCAACCAGCCCGGCCACGTGGGCCATGTCCACCCAGAAGATCGCCCCGACCTTGTCGGCGATGCTGCGCATGCGTGCCCAGTCCTTGTAGCGCGAGTAGGCCGAGAAACCACCGATGAGCATCTTCGGACGGGTTTCCAGCGCGATGCGCTCCATCTCGTCATAGTCGAGAAAGCCCGTTTCAGGGTCCAGGCCGTAGGGCACGATCTTGTAGTGGCGGCCCGAGAAGTTGGCCGGGTTGCCGTGGGTCAGGTGCCCGCCCTGGGCCAGGTTCATGCCCATCACGGTGTCGCCTGGCTGGATCAGCGCCAGGAACACCGCCGCGTTGGCCTGGGCGCCGGCGTGGGGCTGCACGTTGGCGTAGTCGCAGTTGAACAGGGCCTTGACCCGCTCGATGGCCAGGCTTTCGGCCACGTCCACGTATTCGCAGCCACTGTAGTAGCGCTTGCCGGGATAGCCTTCGGCGTACTTGTTGGTGAGCACCGTGCTCTGGATCTGCATCACCAAGGGGCTTGCATAGTTTTCCGAGGCGATCAGCTCGATGTGGTCTTCCTGGCGATTCACTTCGTTGCGAATCGAGGCGCGCAGCTCTGGATCGAAGGCGTTGAGGGTCAGCGTCGAGTCGTACATGGGTTAAGCGTCCTTGTTCTGAATCAGGCTTGGGGTGACAGCAAGCGGGTGAGGCGTGCAGCGATGTCGTCAATCTGCGTCTCGGAGCAGATCAGGGGTGGCAGCAGGCGCACGGTGGTACCGCGGGTGACGGTGATCAGCAGGTGTTGCTCGTCCCGGGCCCGGTCCACCAGCTCGGCGCAGGGGCGGCTGAGCTCGATGCCGACCATCAGGCCCAGGCCGCGCACCGACACCACTTCAGGGTGCCCGCCCAGCGCCAGTTGCAAGGCCGCCAGCAAACGCTGGCCCAGCACCGCAGCACGCTGCGGCAGCTGATCGCGCTGCATGATGTCCACCACCGTGCAGCCCACGCGGCAAGCCAGCGGGTTGCCGCCGAAGGTGGAGGCATGGTGGCCGGGGGAAAACAGCTCGGCGGCCTTGCCTCGGGCCAGGCACGCGCCGATGGGGAAGCCATTGCCCAGGGCCTTGGCCAGGGTGATGACGTCGGGCTCGATGCCGGCGTGCTGGAAACCGAACCAGGTGCCGGTACGGCCCATGCCGGTCTGCACCTCGTCGATCATCATCAGCCAGTCGTGCGCGTCGCACAGCTGGCGCAGCGCTTGCAGATAGCCCGCCGATGCCGGGTGCACACCGCCCTCGCCCTGCACGGGCTCGACCAGCACGGCCACCACGTTGGGCGAATTGGCCGCCACCTGGCGCACCGCCTCGATGTCATCGTAGGGCACGCGGATGAAGCCTGGCATCAGCGGCTCGAAACCGCGGTGAACGGCCGGGTTGCCGGTGGCGGCCAGGGTTGCCAGGGTACGCCCATGGAAGCTGTTTTCCATCACCAGCACCTGGGGTTGGGCAACGCTCCGGGCCGTGGCGTGCAAGCGCGCCAGCTTGAGCGCGGCCTCGTTGGCCTCGGCGCCGGAGTTGCAGAAGAACGCCCGCTCCATGCCCGAGGGCCGGCACAGGCGCTCGCCTAGCTGTTCCTGCCATGGGATACGAAACATGTTGGTGGTGTGCAGCAGCACGTCGGCCTGTTCGGCCAGGGCCGAGGCGATCTCGGGGTTGGCGTGCCCCAGGCTGGTCACGGCCACCCCGGCGATGGCATCGAGGTACTCGACCCCGTGCGAATCCCACAACAAGGCGCCCTGGCCCCGGCTGAACGCAACTGGTTGGCGGGCTGAGGTGTGCATGAGGTAAGCGGGAGCAGCAGACATTGCAGGTTTCCTGTACAGAGTGGTCAATGGCTGGTGGCCAGCGACGGAGTAGCGTCCGGGTGCGGCGCGGCATCGGCGGTGGGCCAGTAGTAGGCATCGGGCATGGCGCGGGCGCCGAAGATCGCCTGGCCGACGCGCACCACCGTGGCGCCCTCCTCGATGGCCACTTCGAAATCACCCGACATGCCCATCGACAGCTCCTGCAACGACACCCCTTCAGGCGCAGTGGCGCGCAGCTGGTCGCGCAGCTCACGCAGCAACACGAAGCACGGGCGTACCCGCGCGGCGTCGGCCGAAAACAGCGCCAGGGTCATCAGGCCGCGCACACGCAGCGCCGGGAACGCTGGCAGCGCCTGTAGAAACGCCGCCACGTCATCGGGTACCAGCCCGTACTTGCTGGCCTCGCCCGAGGTGTTGACCTGGACGAACACATCCATCTGCCGCCCTTCGATGCGCAGCCGGCGGTCCAGCACCTCGGCCACGCGCAGGCTATCCAGCGCCTGGAACTCACTGGCAAAACGCGCCACCTGCTTGGCCTTGTTGGTCTGCAAGTGGCCGATCACCGACCACTGCAAGTCCTGCAGGTCGGCCATGGCTTCCCACTTGCGCTGGGCCTCCTGCACCTTGTTCTCGCCCAGCAGGCGGCAACCGGCGGCATAGGCCAGGCGCAGGTGGGCTTCGTCGAAGGTCTTGCTGACCGGCAGCAGGCGCACTTCGGCCGGGTCTCGCCCGACCCGCTCGCAGGCCCGGGCGATGCGCTCATGCACGGCGGCCAGGTTGCGACGAAAATCCTCGACGGTGTTGGCCTGCGGGTAGCGGCCATGGCGCGCATGCAGGGTGGTGAGGTCTTCGGCGTACTCGGTCATCAATTCGTCGCTCCTTTGGTGGGCACTGCTGCCGGTTCTGCCTGGGCGGCCTTGGCCCGGCGTGGCAGGCGACCGTTGAGCACGGCGTAGGCCACAAGGCCGATCACCAGCCCCCAGAACGCACCGCCGATGCCCAGCAGGGTGATGTTGGCCGCACAGGCCAGGAAGGTGATCAACGACGCCTCGCGCGCTTTTGCATCGAGCATGGCGTTGGCCAGGCTGCCGCCGATGGTGCCCAGCAGGGCCAGCCCCGCCAGGGTGGTGATGAAGGTGGCCGGGAAGGCCATGAACACCGCCGCCAGCGTCACCCCGAAAATGCCCACCAGGATGTAGAAGATGCCGGCGGCCACACCGGCCACCCAGCGCTTGGACGGGTCTTCGGACGCTTCCTTGCCGGTGCAGATGGCAGCGGTGATGGCGGCGATGTTGAAGGCGTGGGAGCCGAACGGCGCCATCAACAGCGAGCCCAGCCCGGTGATGCCGAGGATCGGGTTGGCACTGGTGCGGAACCCGTCGTTGCGCAACACCAGCATGCCGGGCATGTACTGGCCGGTCAGGGTGATCAGAAACAGCGGCAGCGCCACGCTCAGCAGTGCGTTGAGCGAGAACTCGGGGCGGGTGAATACCGGCGTGGCGAATGCCAGGGACAGCCCAGCGAAATCGACCCGGCCCTGCATCACCAGGTACACCAGCCCCAGCACCAGGATGCCCACCACGGCGTAGCGAGCGCTCAGGCGCTTGAACACGATGTACGCCCCGATCAGCAGCCCGACCAGCAACGGGTCGACGCTCATGCTGGCGAAAGCGCCGATACCGAACTGCAACAGGATGCCGGCCAGCAGGCCCGCGGCCACCCCGGGCGGAATCAGGCGCACGGCCTTTTCGAAGTAACCCGAGACGCCCAACAGCACGAAGGCCACCGCCGACACCATGTACGCCCCCACCGCCTCGGCGTAGGGCGTGGTGGCCAGGGCCACGATCAGGAACGCCGCCGCCGGCGTGGACCAGGCGGTGATGATCGGCTCGCGGCTGACCCAGCTGAGCAGCAGCCCGGTCACGCCCACGCCGATGGACACCGACCACACCCACGAGGCGGTCAGCTCGGGGCTGAGCCCTGCAACCTTGGCAGCCTGGAACACCAGGATGAAAGTGCCGCCATAGTTGACGATCACCGAAATGAGCCCGGCCACCACCGGGTGCAGCAGGTCCTGCAGGCGCAGGGGCGAGGGGGTACGAGTAGATGACATAGGTCTTGGCTCCTTGCTAGACGCTGTATCCGGCTGCGGTAGGCAGTCATTTATAGCCGCAGATTGGCTGGTTTTACCCCGACGCTTCACCGGGGCAGACCAGACCACTTTCAGTGCGCTCAACCGTACCTGCGGGCGAACGCCCCCATGAACTCGCACAGGGCGGCCACCGCTTCGACGGAGATGGCGTTGTACAGGCTGGCGCGAATGCCGCCGACGCTGGCGTGGCCCTTCAGGCCATGCAGCCCGGCCGCCTCGGCCTCGCGCAGGAAGACCGCTTGAAGTGCGTCATCGGCCAGCCGGAACGGCACGTTGTTGATCGAGCGATAGGCCGGCTGCACCGGGTTGCGGTAGAAGCCGTCGCTGCCGTCGAGGGTTTCGTACAGCAGGCTGGCTTTGGTCTGGTTGCGCTGGTGCAGCACCTGCAAGCCCCCGCTGCGCTTGATCCACTGCAACGTCAGGCCGGTCAGGTACCAGGGGAAGGTGGCGGGCGTGTTGAGCATCGACTGGGCATCGCTGATGCGCGCGTAGTTGAGGATGTCCGGGGTGAACCCATGGCAGCGATCCAGCAGCGCCGGGTCCATGATGACCACCGTCAGCCCAGCCACGCCCATGTTCTTCTGGGCGGCGGCATACACCAGGCCATGGCGTGCGATGTCGATGGGCTTGGACAGCAGGCTCGAACAGGCATCGCACACCAGCGGCGCCTCGCTGGCGGGCGCTTCGGTGAACTGCACGCCGTGCACGGTTTCGTTCTCGGTGTAGTGCAGGTAGGCCGCCTTGGGGTTCAGCTGCCAGTGCGCGACCGCCGGCACCCGGTCAAAGCCGGTGCCCTGGGCACTGGCGACCACGCGCACTTCGCCATACTGGCGCGCCGCCTCGATCGCCTTGCCCGACCACAACCCGGTGTGCAGGTAGTCCACGCTGCCGTTGTCCCCGGCCAGGTTCATGGGCACCTGGGCGAACTGCAACGAAGCGCCGCCCTGCACGAACAGCACGCGGTAATGCGCCGGCACCTCCAGCAGCTCGCGCAGGTCGGCCTCGGTCTGCTCGGCAATGGCGCGGAAGATGGGCGAGCGGTGGCTCATCTCCATGATGGACATGCCCGTGCCGGCAAAATCGTGGAACTCGTCGTACGCCTGGTTGAGCACTTCCAGGGGGACTGCGGTGGGGCCTGCGCTGAAATTGTGTGACCGTGCCATGGTGGGTGGGCTCCTGTGCGTGAACGCGCCGACGCGGTGAATACCAGGCCAGGCCTGGGTGGCGAAGGCCGGAGTCTACGGATAAACTGGCCTGCCCTTACCTGCCAGTTCATGGATGGAGAGCAGACCACATGGCGAAGACCTTCGCGCTGGACACCCTGAAGATTCGGCTCAACGACGCCGAGTTTCAGCTGCTGGACCTGCACCAGCGCATCCAGCGCGCCTTGCGTGCGTTGATCCTGGATGGCGCGCTGGGCCCGAGCCTGAAACTGCCCTCCACCCGTGCGCTGTCCAAGTCTCTGGGCTGCGCCCGCGATACCGTCGAAAACGCCTACGTGCAGCTGCACCGGGACGGTTTCATCGTGCGCCGCGGCGGCGCGGGCAGCTACGTGTGCGACACGGTGGGCGCCGAATTGCGCGGAGCCGGCCCACGCCGGCAACGGACCCAGGAGGTGCGGCGCAGCGTGGTCGCGCCCGGCGCCGAACTCAGCCAGCGCGGGCGCATGATCTTCGAGACAGGCGGCGTGCGTGACCAGCAAGTGATCAAGGCCTTCGCCACCGGCCTGCCGGAAACCCGCAGCTTCCCCACCGACGTCTGGGAGCGGCTGCAGCGCCAGGTGGTCAAGGATTATCGCGCCAGCGTCCTGCTGCACGGTGACCCGCAAGGCGCCGAACCCCTGCGCAAGGCCATCGCCACCTACCTGAACCTCGAACGCGGGGCCACGTGCACCCCCGACCAGGTGCTGGTGCTCAGCAGTACGCGTCAGGCGTTGTACCTGTGCGCGCAATTGCTGGTAGATGCCGGCAAACCCATCCTGCTGGAAAACCCCGGCTACTACGGCGCCCGCAAGGCGTTCGCCATCGCCGAAACCAAGGTGTTGCCCATCGACGTGGACGAACGGGGCATCCGCACCGACCTGCTGTTCGCCGACCGCAGCGGCGCCAACTGCGTGTACGTCACCCCCTCGCACCAGTACCCCACAGGCGCGACCCTGCCCCTGGAGCGCCGGCTGGAGCTGATCAACTGGGCCGCGCAGAAAGCCAAGTGGATCATCGAAGACGACTACGACAGCGAGTTTCACTACGACGGCCAGCCCACCGCCTGCGTGCAGGGCCTGGACCGCTACCAGCGCACCCTGTACATCGGCACCTTCAGCAAGACCCTCTACCCTGGCCTGCGCATGGGCTACATCGTGCTGCCGCCCGAACTGGTCAAGCCCTTCGCCTATGCCCGCAGCATGATGGATGGCCACACCCCGCAGACCTTGCAGCTGACCCTGGCGCGCTTCATGGAGGACGGGCACTACAACGCCCACGTGCGTGCCATGCGCAAGTTGTACGCCGGGCGCCGGGCGGTGATGCACGATGCCATCGCCAAGTACCTGAGCCCGGTGGTCACCGCCCACCTGCCGCCAGGTGGCTTGCAGATCCCCTGCCTGCTCAAGCCAGGCTGGTCCGAAGAAAAGACCATTCGCCAGGCGGCCACGGCCGGCGTGCAGCTGTCGGGCCTGAGCAGCCTGTACCTGGGCGAGCCGCAGACCCACGGCTGGCTGCTGGGGTATTCCTCGCTCACAGCCTATGAGATCGAAGCGGCCATGCTGCGCCTGGCCAACGCCCTCAAGCTTTGAGCGCCGGGTTCAGTAAGGCAGCTTGAAACGCCGGGTCAGGTCGAAGATGCCCTCGCGGATCGAGCGCTCGGTGCGGCTGTCCATGGCACCGCTGCGCACGCCCCCGAGCATGGCCAGGATCATGTCCCCGATCTCGCGGAACTCATCCTCGCCCATGCCCCGGGAGGTACAGGCCGCACTGCCCAGGCGAATGCCCGAGGTGACGCTGGACTTGACCTCGTCACCGGGCACGACGTTACGGTTCACGGTGATGCCGACCGCCTCCAGCGCACCCTCGGCGGCGTTGCCGGCAAGGCCCCAGGGGCGCAGGTCGATCACCCCCAGGTGGCAGTCCGTGCCGCCCGACACCACCAGCAAGCCACCTTCGGCCAGCCGCCCGCACAAGGCCCGGGCATTGGCCACCACCGCATGGGCGTAGGGGCCAAAACCCGGTTGCAGCGCCTCGCCCAGCGCCACCGCCTTGGCCGCGACCGTGTGCATCAGTGCAGCGCCCTGCAGGCCGGGGAACACCGCCGCGTTGATCCTGCGCGCCAGGGTTTGATCGTTGCACAGGATCATCCCTCCGCGCGGGCCGCGCAGGGTCGCGTGGGTGCTCAGCGTGGTGACGTGGGCATGGGGCACTGGCGAGGGATAGGCGCCGCCTGCGACCAGCCCGGCGACGTGGGCGATGTCGGCCATCAGATACGCCCCCACCTCGTCGGCAATGGCGCGGAAACGGGCGAAATCCAGCGCGCGTGAATACGCCGACGCCCCGGCGATGATCAGCCGTGGCCGCTCACGACGGGCAATCTGCGCCACCTGGTCCATGTCGACCCGGTGCGTCAGCGGGTGCACACCGTAGCTGACCGCCTGGAACCAACGCCCGGACACGTTGAACGCCGCGCCGTGGGACAGGTGCCCGCCCGACTTCAGGTCCAGCCCGAGGATCTTGTCCTCCGGCTCCAGCAGCGCCAGGAACACCGCCTGGTTGGCCTGGTTGCCGGAGTGAGGCTGCACGTTGGCATAGCTGCAATCGAACAGCAGCCGGGCCCGCTCGGTGGCCAGGTCCTCGACCACATCCACATTGCCACAGCTGGCGTAATAGCGTCGCCCCGGGTACCCCTCGGCGTACTTGTTGGTCAGCACCGACCCTTGGGCCTCGAGCACGGCGCGGCTGACCACGTTCTCGGCGGCGATCAGCTCGATGGACTGCACCTGGCGCAACCGCTCGGCATCGATGGCGGTCCACACCTCGCTGTCCACCTGCGGCAGCGCAGCGGCACTGATGCCCGGCAGCGCGTGGCCCTCTTTATAAGCGAAATGCGGCATGTGTACTCCTTGGTCTGAACGCCGGCGACAACCGCACTACCCTAGCGGCCTGCGGCGCCTGCGACCGTACCGGTTGCCCGCGCTGTTGCAGACCACCTGGCTTGGCCCGGCAAGCAGGCGTCTGGCCTGGGCATGCCAGAACGGGCGAAAGATGGGCCAAAGCGGTCTGGCCTATTGCCACTAATTGGACTACCCGACAAGACCAAAGCCTCATTAAGCTCTGCGCCGACTCAGCTCATGCCCCTACAGGTTTCACCATGACGATACGTATCGGCCTGTTGCCGCAAGTCGCCGCAGCGCACTTTGTCAGCCACCTGCACATCATGGTGCTGGCGGCGCTCTTTCCGCTGCTGCCTGCTTTTTTGAACGTGGATTATGTGGCGTTGGGCCTGGCCCTCAGCGTGTTCAACATCGTCACCGCGCTGGTGCAGGCCCCCATGGGGTTTGCCGTCGATCGCCATGGCGCCCGGCGCCTGCTGCTGATGGCCCTGGCCTTGGGCAGTTGCAGTTTCCTGTTGATTGCCCTGCTGCCCGGCTACACCTGCCTGCTGGTGGGCATGGCGCTGGCGGGGGTGGCCAATGCCGTCTACCACCCCGCCGACTACGCCCTGCTGTCCCGACACATCAACCCTGCGCACATCGGCAAGGCGTTCTCGGTGCACACCTTTGCAGGTTTTCTGGGCGCGGCGGTGGCCCCGGTGTTGCTGCTGGGGGTGGCGGTGGCCAGCGGCCCGGCCATGGCCTTCGCGACCGCAGCGTTGGTGGGCTTTGCAGCACTGGCCCTGCTGTTGATACCCGGCTCGGCACTGGCCCAGGTCAGTGACGCGCCGCCCGCTCCGGCACCCAAGCCCGTGCAGGCGCAACGCGTGGCGCTGCTCTCGCCGATGATCATCAGCCTGACGCTGCTGTTCGTGCTGCTGAACCTGAGCACTGGCGCCATCGAAAAGTTTTCCGTCGCGGCCCTGATGCAGGGCCAGGGCGTGGCCTTGTACTGGGCCAACTCGGCCTTGACCGCCTTCCTGTTCGCCAGCGCATTCGGCGTGCTGGCAGGCGGTGCACTGGCCGACCGCACCCAGCGTCACGGGGTGGTGGCGGCCAGCGCTTTTGGGGTGGCGTGCATGCTGATGTTGCTGGTGGCCACGGCGGGCCTGAGCGAGCCGCTCTTGCTCGCCGTGCTGGGCCTGGCGGGCTTTTTGACTGGCGTGATCGCCCCGTCACGGGACATGCTGGTACGGGCTGCCGCCACCAAAGGGGCTGAAGGCAAGACCTTCGGCATCGTGTCCACGGGTTTCAACATCGGCGGCGCCATCGGGCCAGTCGGGTTCGGCTGGTTGCTGGACCAGGGCCACCCCAACGCGATTTTCTGGGCCAGTGCCGCCTTCATGGGCCTGACCGTGGCCCTGACATTGTTGCAGGAATGGGTAATGGCGCGGCAGCGCAAAGTCACTGCCCTGCAACTTTCATTTAAATGACCTGACGCAATAATAACGACACATTTGTACCGCAAACTTGAAGGGCGCCGCCCGCACCTGTGTGTGCCAGCCAGCCGGCGTAATCAAACTGAACAACGACAACCGATAGCCTGGAGTTTTAACATGGATGTTAACCATAGCGGTACCGATGATGCAGTTAAAGGCATGCTCGCCAAACTTTCAACCCTGTGGAAAACCCGCGCTGCCGTGAACCAGCCACAACCCGATTACTGGGGCCTGGCGTTCGATGCCAACAAGAACGACTTCAGCCATTCACTGCTGCCGTTTCGCAACCACCAGGCCTGGCTTGAAGCCCCCAAGGACTTGCAGTCCAAGTGCATGTCCTACGCCTGGGGCATTTATAACCTCAAGACCATTTATATTGAATGCAATGTGGTGGTGCCGGCCTGCGAAGACATTATCAAGACCCCGCCCCACAGCCATAACCGCGCACTGCTGCAAGATGTAATGTCTCAAGCCCTGCTCGATGAAGCCCTGCATACACGCATGTCGATCATGGCCTGCAACTATATCTACGACATGCGCCAACTTACCCCCTTGGACTTCAGCGCCTTCAACCTGGTGACCTGGCGCGAAGCGCTGCTGGCCAACTGCACCGCCGAATGGGAACGCCGCCTGACCCGCTTCGGCATCGCCTGCGCCAGCGAAACGCTGATCACCGACTACCTCAAGACCATGGCCGAAGACACCACCATCCAGTCGGTCTGCCACGAGGTCACCCGCACCCACGCCATGGACGAGTGGAGCCACTCCAGCGTGTTCAGCTTCGTCGCCACCGACATCGTCAACGGACTGACCCGCAAGGAACGCCTGTACCTGCGCTCGATCATCCTGCGCACCGTGCAGATGTTCGCCAACAACGAGATGGGCGCCTGGTCGCGGGTGTTCGACATGCTGGGCTTCCCCAACGGCAACGAGATCCTGCACGACGTGGGCGACAACAACGAGATCAGCGTCTATACCGACTCCCTCGAAGCCCTGGTCAACCGCATCGGCCTGGCCGGCAATGGCCTGGAGAGCGCCGAACAGGCCGTCGAACAGTTGCGCGAGAGGGCTAGCGCATGAGTACCCCGACAGGCTTTGAAGCCGTGTGCGAGCATGTCAGCAGCGAGACCGCGCAGATCAAGGTATTTGGCCTGCGCGTACTCAACGCCTCCAGCGCCTTTCTGGCAGACCTTGTGCCCGGCCGGCACGTGGCGTTGCAGGCAACGGACCTGTCCGGCGCCCGTCAGCAACGGCTGTACTCCATCACCCGCAGGCTTGGCAACGACCAGTTCGAGCTGGCGATCAAGCGCGAAGGCCGTGGCGGGGTCTCGGACCAGCTGCACGCCACCTGCCAGCCCGGCGCGCGTTTCGACGTGCAGTTCGCCGCAGGTGACATCACCCTGGCTTCGGTCCAGGCCTGCCGCCACGTCGGCCTGCTGGCAGGCGGCATCGGCATCACCCTGCCGATCGCCCTGCTGCGCGGGCTGCACGAGCGCGCCCTGCGCGGCTTGAACGTGCCCCAGGTCAGCCTGCTGCTGTGCGTGCCGTCCATTGCCGACATCCCGTTCCTGCACGAATTGCTGCAACTGGAACTGAGCTGCCCCTGGTTCGACCTGCAGGTGTTCGTCACCCGCGAAGCGGTGCACGGCAAAGGCCACTTCAAGGCCGGCCGCCCGCAAGCCCAGGACCTGCAAGCACTGGGCAACCCGGACAGCGTGGTGATCTGTGGCAGCCACGGCTTCGCCCAGTGCATGCGCGAGCACCTGCTGGCGTTGTTCCCCACCTGCCCCTTGCTGATCGAGTCCTTCACCCCACCAGCCGCCTCTGCCCCGGCCACGCCAGACGATGCCCAGGCCGAAAGCCCCTTGCGCCTGCACCTTCAGCACAACGACCAGGTGCTGGAGCCCGCCGCGGGCAAGAGCCTGCTGGAGATGCTGGAAACCAGCGGCATCGCCGTGCGCAGCCTGTGCCGCGCCGGCCTCTGCGGCCACTGCCGGCTGAAAGTGTCGGAAGGCGAGTACACCGTCGAACCCGACTTCTGCCTGACCGACCAGGACAAGCGCGACGGCCATGCCCTGGCCTGCTGCACCTTCCCCAAGGCCGGTACGATCAAGGTCGACCTCAACCCAACGGCGTAAACCGCGCCCTCACTCCTTTCATCATCGGGTTTGCACATGAAAACAGCCATCGCACTGCGCCACATCCACTTCGAAGACGTCGGCACCCTGGCCCCTGTTCTGAGTGAGGCCGGCTACAGCCTCACCTACATCGACCCCACCGTCGAAACCCTCCAGGTCGAACAGGTGATGCAGGCCGACCTGCTGATCGTGCTGGGCGGCCCCATTGGCGCCTACGACGAAAAGCCCTACCCCTTCCTCAAGGCCGAGCTCGAGCTGGTGCGCCAACGCATTGAGTCCGGCAAGCCCCTGCTGGGCATCTGCCTGGGTGCACAACTGATCGCCCGCGCCATGAACGCCAAGGTCTACCCCATGGGCGTCAAGGAAATCGGCTTCTCGCCGCTTACCCTCACCGCCGAAGGCCAGCAATCGCCGCTTGCCGAACTGGGCGACGTACCCGTGCTGCACTGGCATGGCGACCAGTTCGACATCCCCCAGGGCGCCGTGCTGCTGGCCAAGACCGATATTTGCGCGCACCAGGCCTTTGCCTTGGACAACCGCATCCTGGGCCTGCAATGCCATCTGGAAGCCGACCCCGCCCGCATTGAGCAATGGCTGGTAGGCCACGCCAACGAAGTCGGCCAGACCGCCCTGGACCCCATCGCCCTGCGCTCGGCCGCCGCCGAACTTGGCGAGCGCCTGACCCAAGCCGCCGCCCGCGTGATGCGCGCCTGGCTCGCCAACCTGAAGTAACCCGCTGCACCACCACCGCATGAAAACAACAAAGTCATCAAGGATGAGGCACGCCCCATGATCGTCGTATTGTTCGAGTTGCAAGCACTGCCCGGCCAGGGCGAAACCTACGTTGACCTGGTCAACAAGCTCACCCCCCTGCTCAAGCCCATGGAAGGGTTCATCTCGGTAGAGTGCTTCCAGAGCACCCTCAACCCCAAGAAAGTGATGTCGGTGACCACCTGGCGCGACGAAGAAGCCGTGGTGCAATGGCGCAACGTCACCGCCCACCTCTCCGCCCAACGCGCCGGCCGCGACAAGATCTTCGACGACTACCGCGTGCGCGTCACCTCGGTCATCCGCGACTATGGCCTGCGCGACCGCGACCAGGCGCCCTACAACGAAGTCGTAGACGGCACCCGTCCCACCGCCTGCCCAGTAGCCTAACCCCCGGCGAGGCCGCCCCCCCCTTTTTCCACTGTGGGAGCGGCCTCGCCGGGGCGCCGGACCGGCCGCGATGGGCCGCAAAGCGGCCCCTTCCCACTCTGCTCTCCAGCAACATCCCGCCACAAACCCTCATGCCATCCCGCCACCATCAAAACGGAACTGTCAGCCAAGCGGCACAGTCCACTTTTACAGGCCCACCTACCAGAGGCCACAGAGGAGACTCCCATGAAAGGTACCGCGCTTTCGGCCCTGTTCGCGGCCGCTACCCTGCTCGCTTCGCCGGCCTTCGCTGCCGAAAAAGACCTGTGCGCCCTGAACCTGCAGGAAATCAACGACACCATGGCCACCGCCGGAGCCACCTCGGAAGGCCTCAAAACGCAAATCGATGATGAAGTGACCAAGGCCAAAGCTGCCCAGGCAAAAGGCAATGACAAGGAGTGCATTGCAATCACTCAAAAAGCCCTGACCACGCTGCAAAACACCAACAAAGGCAGCGGCTCGAGCAGCGGCGGCGCCTGATGCATCGCGCGGGTGAGCGCTCAGCTGTCGACGCCGCCCGCGCAATGCCGTATACTCCGGTTCACGTGCCGTAAGGTGCGTTAGCTTAGAGCTAGTGTGGGGCCGATTAGGATTCGACGCCGGTAGCGAAACTCTAGGTGCATGCCGAGTTGGTAACAGAACTCGTAAATCCACTGTTGCAACTTTCTATAGTTGCCAATGACGAAAACTACGAGGGCTACGCTCTCGCTGCGTAAGCAGCTGAGCCCGCTCTCCTGGTAGCTTCGGCTCCAGCAATCACCAGGGGATGCCTGTAAACCCGAAGTGATTGTCATACAGAACAGGATCGTCGTGTAGCACGTTGGGGGCAAAGCGACTAAAACTTACCCAACTCGTCCAAAGCACCCTGCCCGTCGGGCGGCTGCGGATTAACTCAGTAGACACGGCTAAGCATGTAGTACCGACAGCGGAGTACTGGCGGACGGGGGTTCAAATCCCCCCGGCTCCACCAAATTGACGAAGGAAGGCGCCTGTGGGCGTCTTTTTTTGTGGGCGCTTTTTTGTGTGCACGCTTTAAAGGTAGAAAGGTTCGCCTGCCTCAACGGCAGCGGCAAATTCATCCTTGTCCATCGGCGATACCCTCATTTGGTAAGGGCATTACAGGACGCGTCGCACAGCTGTCCTGCTATTCAGGCTCAGTTATAGGCTTGCCTCAGCTCTCCCGCTCGAGCATCCGCCCGTGCGAGCAGGTCGGATAGCACCATGGCGGCGCGCTGCTATTCGACGATTATTTCTAATCGGCCTGAAACGAATCGTGTAATCGCTCACAAGTTTCATCAGATGTGATGGGGCAATCAAGTGTCGCCGCCAGTGCTTTTTTCTCCTCAACTGATTGATCACGAACGGCTACCAGCACACGAGCTGAATCACTACTCTTCGCATCTGCAATTTGACTGCTCCAGATGCCAATCTTCTGAGTCAGGCTTTTCGAGCATCCTCCAGGGGATATGTCTTCCACTTTGGGTTGCCGAGCCATGTTAATCAATGGGAGATCATGACCGGGGTGTTTGGTGCCGCGAGCGCGTCGTGCTCAAGCCTACCACCACTAATCTGAAAAAGGCCCAGCAGCATAAGGCGGAGATTGAGCACGCGATTGCTCAAGGGGCGTTCGACTACGCCATTATGTTCCCAGGCTATCCCCTGGCGTCCAAGTTTGCACCGGAAACGAGCTAGAGGGGTGGCCGCCATTGTTCTGTTGACCCGAACAACTGGTATGCGCCTACGCGAAGCTATCCTGGCGGACCTGCCGCGCTTGCGCCGTGAAGCCGAACTCTTAGGCCGCATTAATATCCAGGACGGCACCAAAGGCGGCCGTTCAGGGGCGTCGGCGCCACGACAGATAATGTTCAATGATGAGGTGAAGGCGGCGCTCGTTACCGCGTAAAGCACACCAGCAAATTTTATTTATATACACAGTTACTCAGTCTCTAGTCTCAGCAGTGCACAATAGTCCGTCTGTCGACACTGCTGAGATGCGTTCACCTAGGAATTTTAAAACTTTGTAAAGATTCTGCAGACCTTGGGCCGAGAATACCTCAACCGACGTATCCGCCCTGTACAAGTACTCTGCCAAGATCAGGCCGTACTGAGCCTTGGTAGGTACGGAGCTCAATCTCAGGCTCTCCTGAGCAGCCTCCATGCTGTCTTTCCCCAAGAGCGCTTCAAGCGCCATTCCTTCGAACGAGGCATCGATATCTGCCAGGGTGATCACCATCTGCTCGGGCAAGATCCATTCTTCTCGATAGCGATCTCGGGCTTTTCGACCTTCCTTATCGTCATCGAGCAGAACGATGAACTTCTCGCCGCGCCCCATGAGCAAGCTGATCAGGTTACCTGACGCGCTTGAGCCGACGCCTGGAATCAGGTTGAAGCACAGCTTGCCTCCTGTCCGCAATGCTGCGGCCTTGAGCGCGTAGTAATCCGAGATTCCTTCCAGGATCACGCACGGTGAAGTCCCTACAATTTCAGGAACGACATACTGCAGGCGGTCAATCACTGGCTGGAAATAATGTGTACGGGTAGGGAAGGAATTCAGGTATTGCTTGTACTTGATCGCGTTCACTTCAGCAGGTGTGAAGTCGAGATCATAGTCCTCATCATCGCCTTGCCCTGCCGGACGGTTCTCGATGATGTAAGCCCCAGACAACCACTTCGGGTTCACCATGTGGTGGCTATGGGTTGAGTAGATGATCTTGTCGCCGCTGGCCGCCATCTTCTCGAAGTAGCCCAGCAGCTCAGCCTGAGCGCGGGAGTGCAGGTTAGCAGCAGGTTCGTCAAAGACGTAGATTTTGTGTTGATTTTCACGTTCGAGCTTAAAGCCCGTGAGCAGCAAGAATGTGAAAAACCATCTGAAGCCGATCGATCGCTCGGCGATTTGATAGGTCGTGTCGCGGTTACTCACGACAAACGATACGATCACTGTGGGATCATTAGCGCCGCCGACTATCCACTTGAGGTCGACCCGTTTCGCCGTGGCATTGCGCGACAGAACGCGCCGCCAACCGCCAATCACTTCAACAGAAAGCGCGTTGGAGACCTGTTGGAAGACATTATCAATCTGGTATTTTTCTGGGCTTCGCTGGAATTTCTCATACCAATCGGCACCGTAATTAGCCCGATACGTCTCGATAGGTCTATTCACATCCCGGTCAATATCGAAGCCAGCGAATTTTATGATGCGCTCGACAATCTCCCGATAATGCCTCTTCTCGTAACCCTCATAACCGTCGGATGCGAGCGAAATTTGCTCAGGCACATTGATCAAAAACGTCGGAAAATACGCGACCTTCGGTATCGACGCCTCGATCAGTTCAGCCGTACGCTTCCAAAGATTTTCGTCTTCATCATCCGGCTGAGCATAAACCTCAAACTCCCCTTCCCCGTGTGACCTGACCCTGAAGTCGAACCCAAGGCTAGCAATCCTCGACTTCGGCTTACTGTTTTCGAAGCTGAACTCTCTTGCGATCTTGAAGGGTTTCGCTAGCGCCTCGGTGTCTACGTCCAACCCAGCACGACTCACCAGGGTCTTGATCGACTCCAGATCATGCGCCTCAAGCTCAACGGTCGCAGCAATCGACACGGTGCCAGTAAATGCGCCTTTCTTGCTGGCGGGGATGAAGGTGAACTGATCTTTGTTTTCTGGACTGAAGAAGTAGAGCCTTGAAACCGACCGGTCGCTGCTCACAAACTGCGAGATGGCTTCCAATATCGTGGTTTTGCCACTTTCATTCAGTCCAATCAGTGTCACGACTGGGTTGTCCAATCGTCCTGCCAGCTCAATTCGTGTGCTAACAATCCCTTTGTAGTTCTTTATCTCAAAATCGAGGATTTTCGACATCAGCGCACACGACCTTGTGTTGGCACGAATCGGAGCACAGCCAGGGCTATGTCTGGCCGGTTTGAACCCTGTAGATAGTGCCCCGCCAATCGGACGCGGCCTCTTGGCAAATTGGATCCGACAGGGGTAGAGTGCTGGCACTCTAGCATCAAGTCGACCGCTGTCAACTGGCCTTGATTTGACGCCGGCCACTGTTGCGTTGGTTCACATAGGGAAGATGGGGAACGTAATGTCAGGTTCTGACGGAAGGCTTTTTAGAGATTACACAGCCGGCGCTCCAACCGAGACCGCCTGCGATACGCTGTACCTGCAGACCCAGCTTGCTTCTCCGAAGCCCGAGGTCGTGAGCGAGATCGATGTCGGCGATACGCTTGGAATTGGCCTTGGTGAAATCGAAGGCAACGTCGTCGCCTGCGCATATTGGAACAGGTATATTGCCGGCGGTATTGCATCTCCCAAGGTTATTCGACTGATCGCCTGCCTCCAAAGTGGTACGAACTATTCAGCAATAGTTACGGCAAAAATGGGTGCTCAGATCTCCATCAAAATCTCGCCGATCAAGGAGGAGTGATTTTGATCAGACTGACTGGCGGTGTGTATTACGAACAGTGCATGTGCCCCATATGGCAAGAGCTGTTTGGCTCAGGAGGTCGAGCTGCCACAGCGATAGCGCGCCTTGGCGGACACGTCGCCCTAAACACCTACGCGGATCGCACCGCGGAGGCCATTCTTCGCCAGAGAGCGGTGCTGGAAGGCTTTTCTGTTGCAACCCATGCCATCAACCAAAGCCTGCACTTCCGGTACACCCATGGCCTTGCCAAACCGTCGATCCATCCGGTACCAGAGACCTCTTCGACGACCCTTCAAATCACTGCCGAAAATGTGGTTCGGTTTGGACTGCTCGAAGGTGACTGCGTCGTCGATGCCCGTAATGTCGTTTACGACCCACAGAGCTCCCGGCACCCCGTCCCCTTCCATAAGAATGGTTCCAAGGCTGAGCGGCTTGCGCTTGTCCTAAACAGGAGTGAAGCCGAAGCGCTCCATGGCAGTGACGAGTTGAGCGCAGCCGATTTGGCGCGGGCACTTTCGAAGTCGCAGAACGCCGAGATCGTCATCATCAAGATGGGCCCTGCCGGCGCCCTGCTGTTCCATGAAGGTCAAGCGCACCACATCCCCTCCTTCGTGACGTCGCAGGTGTGGAAGATTGGTTCGGGTGATGTGTTCGTCGCGAGCTTCGCCCACTTCTGGCTCGAAGAAGGGCTTGCCCCACTCAAGGCCGCCATGCAGGCCTCACGTGCTACGGCGTACTACTGCGAGACGAAGGGCTTTGCCTCTAAAACAGAGCTAGAGACCTATCACCCCGTCGCCGCCAGCCTGCCGAAGAAATCAAAAATGGGCAGGCCTCCCCTGGTATACCTCGCCGGCCCATTCTTTTCGCTGGGACAGCTTTGGCTCATCGAGGAGGCCCGCGCCCGGCTTTTGGAAATGGGGTTGAACGTGTTTTCCCCCGTCCATGACGTTGGCCACGGGCCTGCGGATGAAGTCGTGCAGAAAGATCTCGATGCGATCCACGAATGCGACATGATGCTCGCAATCGGGGACGGCCTCGACGCTGGGACGATCTATGAGATCGGCTACGCGCGTGCACTCAAGAAGCCCGTCATCATGTACGTGGAGAATGAGTCGGAAGAGGATAAGAAGATGATGGCCGGCTCGGACTGCACGCTGACAAAGGACTTCGTCACCGCCATTTACCAAACCGCATGGAAGGCAGCTGAGTTATGAAGCGCGGCCTCCTCTTATCAGGCGGTATGGATTCACTCGCGGTGGCCTGGTGGCTGCGCCCTGAAATCGGCATCACGCTGAACTATGGCCAGCTCGCCGCTGAGGCAGAAATCTGTGCCTCGAAGGCCATCTGCGAACAGCTCCAGATTGAGCATCATGTCATTTCCATCGACTGCCGATCGGTCGGCTCCGGTGACATGGCAGGAGGCCAGGCGGATGCCCATGCGCCTGCCAGTGACTGGTGGCCGTACCGGAACCAGATGCTCGTCACCCTGGCGGCCATGAAAGCCATCAGCCTGGGTGTGAAAAAGCTCTACCTGGGCACCGTGAAATCCGATGGTTCGCACCGCGACGGTACTCCGGAGTTCATCGCTGCCATCAATCAGCTGATGGTCATCCAGGAGGGTGAGATGACCGTTGAGGCGCCTGCGATCAAGTTGAGCACCACCGAGCTTGTAAGAACTGCCGGCGTGCCGTCCTCTATGCTGGCCTGGGCTCACAGCTGTCACAAATCGAGCGTGCCGTGCGGCAATTGCCGAGGCTGCAAAAAGTACTTCGAGGTCTGGCACGAGATTGAACATGGATTGGATCACGCTTAGTAGCCCGACGGTACGAGCTGAGCCTGGCCACTATCAGCCCTTCACCTGGCCCGATGGCACATTCCATGCGCTGCCCGAAACAGAGGATGCCGGTGACGAAGGCATCCTCAATCTTCTCGATCACAGACGCACCAGGCGAACGTTCAATGTCTTGAGTGAAGGCCAGCTGGGCCAGCTGCTGTGGCGCTGCGCGCGTACGCAATCCATCGCCGAGTCGGACTATGGCTTCGACCTGGAATTGCGACCAACGCCATCTGCCGGCGCCATACACCCCATCCATATCCTGGTTCACCTTCCGGGTGCGTCGAACTGGAGCCGGTACGATAGTCGCCGGCACGGTCTTGTCGAGCTACCAGGATCAGCTGAAGCCTTCGCTGGATTGGAAGAGCAGTGCCATGAAGCACTGCCCGCCGCGCATGCAACGCGGTTGCTCCTGGTGGCCGAACCCGGGAAAACGTGCGCCAAATATCAGCATGGAGAAAGCCTGATCTGGCGAGACGCTGGAGCACTTTTGGCGGTCATGGCCGTGATTGCTGAAGCTTTGGACTACTCATGTTGCCCGTTGGGGATTACGGGTGAACCTTGGGCTAGTCGACTCGCACCTGCAGGTATGCTCACTGGTGTCGGTGTCGCGCTCGTTGGTGGGCCTGCACCGCAGTGCTAGGCGGCTTTCAAACCAGCTTGGTAAAGCAGACCTTGGACGACTGTAGGCGCAGACATCATCTGGTACCACATCAGCGCGTCGAGCCTGGACGGTCGAACGTCAATCGCTTTGCTGAGAGCAAGGAACTCAGCTTCGAGCTTCAAGTAGTGGCGCTCCACGGTCAGACCGGGGGAGAAAAAGCCAGCCAACGCCCCTGCACGCAGGATGTGGATATCCAGGATGGCGACGTCATCGGCATCAAGCCAGTTGCGAGCAATCCAAGAGGCAGTCTTGTAACCGATGCCTGGAAGCTCCAGCAGCCAGTCCCGAAGAGCTCGGCCAGATTGAAGAGGAACACCCCCTACGGCCAAGGCTGTGAGTGCCGAATGAAGGTAACGCGCCTTCTGTTTGGCAAAGCGGTAGCGCACTGAGCGGCTACCAATTTTCAGTGGGAGGGTTAGCCAATCTTGCAGCTGCTCCTCACTAGGTACCTTAGTGTCAAAAGCTCCTAGGTTTCTCAGATGGGCGAAGGCAGCCAACCCGACGTGCGCCGGGATTCCGTGGCCACCCAGTAGGCACGCTCCGACCTCTTCAACCAGGGTGGCGCCAAGCTTGTAGTTGAGAGGCTCAGGCTCTTGCTCGTTTGCCCAGACCTGGTAGGCCCAATACGCCGGTGTCGGGAACGCTTCGATCAAACCCCATGAAACACCCGGGAGCACCTCGCTCATGGCGTCAGGGAAATCGCGGCTGTAGATCTTGGAGTCTACGAACACAACACCGCTCTGCATTACAGTGCCTCCTGAGCGGAGCCATAGGTCTGCGTGATCCAGTGCAGGAAATCGCTGCGTTCTAACGGATCCATCGCAGCAACACGATCGCGGAGCCGGGACTGGCGCCGGGCAATGGTCTGCCGCTCGCGGAACGTGTCGCCCAAGTAACGACTGTCGTGAAGTTCTACTGGGGCAGCGTAGTTCATCCAGACGCATTCCTCCCTGACATCCGTGTGCGTCTTCGCCATAAACGTTACCTTCCTCCATCCTTGGAGCGTTTCGTTGTACAAGGAACTGTCGTAACCGGAGATCATAACCTTGCACGGGACGCCGCACAGCGTATGTAGCAGCTGCTCATGGTGGGACTGGTCATATTCGTAGCGATAGATCTTGGCGCGACGACGCGTCTGTGTGACATACGGAGGATCAGCATAGATCAGCTCGCTACCGTCGTATGAAAAACTGCTCAGGTAGTTCGAAGCATCGCCCTGGATAAGCTCAAGGCCCACTACCTGGTGATCCGCCCAGGCATCATGAACGGCGGGATCTACGTCCACACCGATGTTTCGGGCAGCAGGTTTCTTATGGCGCAGGACAGCGCCCGCCCCCAAGTGCGTCTCGATGTAGGTCTGATGCGGAGGCATCAGGTTGATCAAGCGCTGGTAGCACTTGCCTTTCCCGCCGGGATATCTCATGCATACATCATCGTCAAAAGTGACGATGATGTCAATGAAGCCTACCGACCAAAAAACCTTAGAGTGGCGTGAACGCTTGAAGTGCTATAAGCCGCCCGACAAACCATTGGTAAGCGTACGGGGAATACACTTTGGCTGATCTATACACAGGGTGTTCGCAGGCCGCTTACCGTTCGGTTATACGTCAAGGGGCCTCATCTGGCATTATGTCTTTAAAGCGCCACCACTCTCGGGATGGCCGGCGACGAACTCAAGGAATGGGACATGGCTGAGAGCAGCAACTTCGCCTTTTTCAAAGAGCACGATCCGGTTTTTTTCCAACTCGCCACTGCAGCCGAGCGCGTTTTTCCCACTGACCCCAACACGACGCTTATCAAACTGCGCCAGTTAGGCGAAGCGCTCGCTCAAGATCTAGCGGTGAGAGCTGGCATCGAGTTCGACGCAACCACATCCCAAGCTGACTTGCTGTTCCGCCTGAGTCGTGAAATCCAGCTCGACGGCAATATCCGCAACCTGTTCCATACGCTGCGCGTCGAAGGCAACAAGGCCACCCACGAATTCCGCACCCAGCATCGCGAGGCCTTAGACGGATTGAGAGTCGCACGCGCCTTGGCGATCTGGTACCACCAGTCATTCGGCAATGCAGCCAGCACCTTCAAACCTGGGCCATTCATGGTTCCCGCCGATCCGAGCGAGCCTCTGCGTGAGCTGCAGGTGCAGATCGAAAAACTTCGCGCGGAGTTGGGCGACAGTCGCCAGCAAATGGAGAGCAACCAGCAATTAGCCGAGCTGCTGGCGAAAGAAAAGCAAGCACATGCTAGCCTTGCGGAGCAAATGAACGAGGAGGCACATGTCTACGAGCTGATTGCTCTGGAACGTGAAGCAGAACTGTCCAAAGCGCGAGCCGATTTCGAAGCGCGACTGAAAGTGCTGCAGCAACAGCTTGAAAATCAGCCCCAAGCCGCCAAGCAGGTCACCAGAAAAACTCAGCAAGCAAGCAACCAGTTTGACCTTAACGAAGACCTCACCCGTATTCTCATCGATCAACAATTGAACGATGCCGGCTGGGAGGCTCATTCGCTCGAGCTTACCTACGGTAAGGGCGCGCGGCCAGAGAAGGGCAAGAACAAGGCCATCTCCGAGTGGCCAACCAGTAAGCCTAAAGAGGATGCTGATTATGTGCTGTTCGCCGGCCTTGTGCCTGTTGCCATCGTCGAAGCCAAGCGCAAGCGCGTCAACATAGCGAACCGCATTCCTCAGGCTGAGCGCTATTCACGGCAGTTGGTCATTACCAGCGACTTTCAACTGGCCGGCCCTGGCGCAGGCTGGGCGGATGGCCAAGGCGGTTATTTCAAGGTTCCCTTTGCCTTTGCCTGCAATGGCCGCCCCTTCATCAAGCAACTCGCAGAGCTGTCTGGCATCTGGTTTCGCGACCTGCGCAGCCCAGCCAACCTGCGCCGGGCGCTGCAGGACTTTCACACACCGAGTGGCCTACTCGACCTGCTCAAGCGCAGCCGCGAAGAAGCCGAGGCGAAGTTACAACAGGAAGGCTTCGCCTATCTCAAACTACGTAATTATCAGGAAAACGCCATACGCGCCGTCGAGCTGGCGCTGGGCGGCAATCGTCGCAACTGCCTACTGGCCATGGCCACCGGCACGGGCAAAACCCGCACAATTATTGGTTTGATGTACCGCTTGCTAAAGGCCGAACGCTTCCGTCGTATTCTTTTTCTGGTCGATCGCAGTGCATTGGGCGAACAAGCCATCGAAGCCTTCAATGAGGCAACCCTGGAGCAAAATCATACGCTGGCGCAGATCTACGACGTCAAAGAGCTGGGAGACATGGCTGCCGAAGCTGAAACACGAGTACAGGTTGCTACCGTGCAGGCGATGGTCAAGCGTATCTTTCAATCAGAGACTCCGCCGCCCATTGATACCTTCGACTGCATCATCGTCGACGAGGCTCACCGCGGTTACACCCTCGACCAGGACATGACCGAGGGCGAGCTGGCGATACGCGACTTTAACCAGTACTTGTCACAGTACCGCCGAGTGCTCGACTATTTCGACGCCTGCTGCATCGGGCTCACCGCCACACCGGCAAAGCACACCAGTGAAGTATTCGGTGCACCGATATTCACGTACAGCTACCGGGAAGCCGTGGCTGACGACTGGCTGATTGATCACGAGCCGCCGGTTCGTTACCAGACCCTGCTCAGCCAGAAAGGCATCCACTTTGCCAAAGGCGAGAAGGTCAACGTCGTTGATACGAGCACCGGCGAAGTGGATGTTGCGGAGCTCGAAGACGAGCTTGACTTCGAAATCGAATCCTTCAACCGCCGTGTGATTACACCCGGTTTCGACAAGGTTATTTGCGAGCAACTGGCGCAAGAGCTCGACCCGTCGGGCGACGAAAAAACGATGATCTTTTGCGTCAACCAGGCCCACGCTGAGCGAGTCAAAAACCTCCTCGACGAAGCCTTCAAAGACGTTCATGACGAGGATTACAACCAAGCAGCTGTACAGATCATCACCGGGCAAAGTGACAAGGTTAAACAGCTGATTCGCCAGTACAAGAACGAGCGCTACCCGAGCATCGCCATTACGGTCGACCTACTGACCACCGGTATCGACGTACCCCGAATCTGCCATTTGGTATTCATGCGCAGGGTCCGATCACGCATCCTCTACGAGCAAATGAAAGGGCGCGCAACTCGTCGCTGTGATGACATCGGCAAAACGGTATTCAAGATCTACGACCCAGTTGACCTGTACGCAGCCCTTGAGCCGGTCGATACGATGAAGCCGCTGGTGAAGGATGCGAGCATCAGCTTGGAACAACTGGTTGATGACCTGCATAACCCCGCAAGCTTTGATGCCCCGGGCAACCAGCCCGATACCACCCATGCCCACGATGTGCTCGACCAGCTCAGCCAGCGGGTTATGCGCATCCTTCGCAAGGCCACCCATAAAGCCGAGCAAAAGCCGCTTCTCAAAGACAAGCTTGCTGAGCTAGAAACCACCTGGGGCGTGGCCCCCGATAAACTGCATCAGCATCTGCACCAACTCGGCCCGCAGCAAGCTGCCCAGTTCATCCAGCAACATTCTCAATTGCTCAATCAGCTCGCTATGGTCAATACCCTGTTGGGGTCACTGAACTACCCGGTGATCTCCCAGCATACCGACGCATTGATGGTTCGTGAGCAAAGTTACGGCGATTACCAGAAGCCCGCCGACTATTTGGAAAGCTTCAACGACTTCATTAAGAACCAGTTGAACCAATCGGTGGCGCTTGGCGTAGTAGTCAACCGCCCACAAGACCTCACCCGAGAGCAACTGCGCGAGGTGCGCCTGCTGCTCGACGGCAACGGATACAGCGAGGTGAACTTGCAGAGCGCCTGGCGTAACCAAACCAACCAAGAAATTGCGGCCAGCATTGTCGGTTTTATCCGGCGCGCAGCCCTTGGCGAAGCCTTGCTGCCATTCGAGCAGCGCGTTGCACAGGCGATGGTGGCGATCTACAGCCTGCACCCTTGGACGCCTGTCCAGCGTAAGTGGCTGGACCGCCTGGCCAAACAACTGGTGCACGAAGTCGTTATTGACGAAAAACAGATTGGCGAAGCGTTCAGAAGCGATGGCGGTAGCACACGGCTAGACAAGATGCTCGGCGGCAACCTCACGGTGGTATTAGAGGCCCTGAATGACAACCTGTGGGCTCAAACGGGGTGAGGCCAACCACGCGCGCCGGATTAGCCACGGGGCTCGTCTATAAGGGATAATCTCCCTTCTTGCCCGCAATACCTAGAGACGCTTCATGACCGTTGTCGAGCTTCATCAAATCCTTGCCCGAGGTGAAGACAGTCGCCATCAGTTCAAGCGCGACTTCACTAATATCGACGCTTTGGCAGCCGAGTTGGTAGCGTTTGCCAATACGTTCGGTGGTTATCTATTGATCGGTGTAGACGACTCTGGCGCGGTTAGCGGGCTGAGTAGCGACGACATTGCACGGCTCAATCAGGTGCTCTCGAATGCGGCGTCGCAGAATGTTCGCCCGGCGATCAACCCGCTAACCAGCAATCTCCATACCGAGCAAGGGCTGATCATGGTGGTGACTGTCGAACAAGGGCTGAACAAGCCCTATGTCGACAGCCAAGGGAGCGTTTGGGTAAAAAGCGGCGCTGATAAGCGCCGGGTCACAGCTCGTGAAGAGCTGCAGCGCTTATTTCAACAGGCGGGGCTGGTGTGCGCCGATGCGGTACCGGTCACGGGTAGCAGCGAGGCCGATATCGATACCAAAGCGCTTGGCGAATACTTCCAAAGGCGCTTTCGGCAAAGCCCCGAACAGACAGGTTTGGAAACCACCCGCATCCTGGAAGATCTTGGCCTCGCCAATAGCAGCACACCCAATTTGGCTGGCCTGCTGCTGTTCGGCCAAGCGCCACAACGGCTGTGCCCGGCATTCGACATCAAGGCGGTGGCGTTTCCCGGGACAGTGCTCCACGACCGCCACTACCTTGATAGCGAAGACATCGGCGGCAACCTGCCGGAGCAATACCGGCGTAGCCTGGCCTTCATTAAGCGCAACCTACGCCATGTGCAGCGCGAACAGGGCTTTAATACCCTTGGGCAGTTGGAAGTGCCGGAGGAGGTGTTCGAGGAGTTGCTGGTCAATGCTCTGATCCACCGCGACTACTTCGTCAGCGCCTCCATCCGGATCATGATCTTCGCCGATCGCATCGAATTGGTCAGCCCCGGGCACCTGCCTGACCTGCTCGATACCGAGAAAATTCGCTTCGGCCTGTCCAACCGTCGTAATCCGACGCTCACTTCCCATGCGGTGCACATTCTCCCCTATCGCGGTTTGGGTACCGGCATCCCGCGTGCTATCGACGCTTGGCCAATGATCCGACTGGAGGACGACCGGCAGAGTAATCAATTCAAGGTGGTGATTCAGCGCGCTGTCGAAAGCGGGCCTCTTGAGGGGCTAAGCAGGGGCCAAGTAGGGACTAAGTCGGGACCAAGTAGGGACCAAGTGGGGACTAAGCCGGCGCTAGACGGTATATCCATGCAGCCAGAGCAGGTAACGCTGATACGCAGCGTTACA
Source organism: Pseudomonas fulva NBRC 16637 = DSM 17717 (assembly GCF_000730565.1). Classification (GTDB taxonomy): domain Bacteria; phylum Pseudomonadota; class Gammaproteobacteria; order Pseudomonadales; family Pseudomonadaceae; genus Aquipseudomonas; species Aquipseudomonas fulva. Next base: position 27,203 of record NZ_BBIQ01000006.1, read on the forward strand.
GATGAGCACACCGTACCAGAGCTGATGGCTTTCGTTGGGCGGAACAGCCGCACCAAGTTCCGCGATCAGGTATTGGCCCCACTACTGGCGCTTGGCGTGGTCGAGATGACCATTCCAGACAAGCCCAACAGCAGTAAACAACGCTATCGCCTGACTGCGGCCGGTCGAGAGCTAAAACGCTCTTTAGACGGCTGAGCCAAGCCAACCACTTCTTTGCGCCAGTGCAATCAGGCGCTTTACAAATTTCGCCACAGGTACCCCATGACCAACTCCGATATCGTCCAGAAGCTCTGGAACCTCTGCGACGTCCTGCGCGACGACGGCATCAACTACAGCGACTACGTCACCGAACTCGTGCTGCTGCTGTTCATCAAGATGGAATATGAGCAGGTGCAGAACAACGATAGCTTCGGCCACAAACTGCCCGAAGGCGCGCGCTGGCCAGACCTGGCTGGCAAGTCCGGCGTTAACCTGCTCAATCACTACCGCCAGATGCTGCTGGACCTTGGCAAAAACTCGGACCCGCTGATTGCTGCCATCTACGCCGATGCTCAAACTCGCCTCAAGGAACCGCGCCACCTTGAGCAACTGATCAAGAGCCTCGACGGCATCGACTGGTTCAGCGCCCGCCAAGACGGCCTCGGTGATCTTTATGAAGGCCTGTTGGAAAAGAACGCCAGCGAGACCAAATCTGGCGCCGGCCAGTACTTCACCCCTCGCCCGCTGATTGACAGCATCATCCGCTGCATCAAGCCGCAACCGGGCGAGACCATACAAGACCCGGCCGCCGGTACAGCGGGCTTTTTGATTGCTGCTGATGCTTACATCAAAAGCCAAACCGACGATTACTACGACCTAGACGCCAAAGCCCAGGCATTCCAGCGCAATCGCGCCTTTGTTGGCGTAGAACTGGTGCCCGGCACTCGCCGTCTGGCGCTAATGAACACACTGCTGCATGGCATGGAAGGCGACGAAGAAGGCGTAGTGCACCTGGGCAACGCCCTTGGGCAAACCGGCGCCAACCTGCCAAAAGTCGACGTAATTCTTTCCAACCCACCGTTCGGCACCGCCAAGGGCGGCGGCGGCCCGACCCGTGACGACCTCACCTACCGCACCAGCAACAAGCAGCTAGCCTTCCTCCAGCATATCTATCGCGGCCTCAAGCCCGGTGGCCGCGCCGCCATAGTGCTGCCGGACAACGTGCTGTTCGAGGCGGGCGTCGGCACCGAGGTCCGCCGCGACCTGATGGACAAGTGCAACCTGCATACCATCCTGCGTCTGCCCACTGGCATCTTCTACGCACAGGGCGTGAAGACCAACGTGCTGTTTTTTCAGAAGGGCACCGTGGAAAACCCGCGACAGGAGGAAGGTTGCACTAAGCGCGTTTGGATCTTTGACCTGCGCAGTAATATGCCCAGTTTCGGCAAGCGTACCCCATTCGGTCCCACTCACCTCAAGCCGTTCGAGGACGCCTATGGCTATACCCCCGACGGCGAAAGCCCACGCGCCGAGAACGTCGAAGGTATCGGTGAAAACAGCCGCTTCCGATGCTTTACCCGCGATTACATCCGCAACGAGCGTGGTGACTCCCTGGATATCAGTTGGCTAAAGGACGACAGCAGCCTGGATGCTGCCGACCTGCCCACTCCGGAAGTACTGGCGGGTGAGGCGATGGCTGAATTGACCGAGGCACTGCGTGAGCTGGAAGAGCTGATGAAGGCGCTAGGGGCGGGGGATGAAGTTGCGGCGCAGAAGCAGTTGATGGCTGAGGTCATGGGGTTGGAAGTGAGGATTGAAGAATGAGTGCTTCTCCTGCTAGCTGGAGTCTAGTAAAGCTTGGTGACATTTCCGAGTTTAAATACGGAAAAGCATTACCCGCGACTGTACGAGACGGTGGAGAGTTTCCTGTCTACGGGTCGAATGGAATTGTCGGCCAGCACTCGAGGTGGCTTTCCGTTGCCCCCACAATTATCATTGGGAGAAAGGGCAGCGTCGGAGAGGTTTGCTTTTCGGATAAAAATTGCTCGCCTATTGATACAACCTACTATGTCGATTCATTCAAATGCCTCGAGCCTAAATTTTGCTTTTATCTTTTGAAGACTCTTAGGCTTGGCGACCTTAACAAATCGACTGCCATCCCCGGACTTAATAGGCAGGATGCATATAATTTAGAGATAGGGCTGCCTCCATTAGCTGAACAAACCCGCATCGCTACCAAGCTCGACGAACTACTGGCCCAGGTCGATACCCTGAAAGCCCGTATCGACGGCATCCCAGCGCTGCTCAAACGCTTTCGTCAATCCGTGCTCGCCGCCGCGGTTTCCGGGCGGTTAACGGAGGAATGGCGCGCGAAGAACGGCGCCAAAATAGACGTAGAAGGCTCAACGGCGGAGACTTCAGAAGAGTTTGCATGGCCTATGGTTCGCCTCGGGGATGTAGCTTTAGATTTTTCATATGGCAGCTCTGCCAAATCTCAACCTGCCGGAGATATCCCTGTCCTTCGAATGGGGAATATCCAAGGTGGCCGCTTGGTTTGGGATGACCTGGTCTTTTCTTCCAACCCGGAGGAAATCAAGAAGTACTCTCTGCAGGTGGGAGACGTGCTATTCAACAGAACAAACAGCCCTGAGCTGGTCGGCAAAACTGCGATGTACAAGGGAGAACAACCTGCCATTTATGCAGGGTATCTGATTCGAGTCAGGTGCTCCGAGCGCCTTACCTCTGACTTCCTAAACTACTGCCTGAACAGCCCTCAAGGAAAAGATTACTGCTGGCAAGTCAAAACCGATGGGGTCAGCCAGTCAAATATCAACGCAAAAAAACTGGCTGATTTCCGGTTTGGTTTGCCCTCCACTGAGGAGCAATCTGAAATAGTCCGTTACGTCGACCAACTGTTCTCTTTCGCTGAACGGTTGGAAGCCAGAATCAGCGACGCCAGAATACGTATTGACCGCCTGACCCAAAGCATTCTCGCCAAAGCATTCAGAGGCGATCTCGTGCCGCAAGATCCGAACGACGAACCAGCCGACATGCTGTTGAATCGCATCAAGGCCCAACGCGCCGCCGCCCCTAAAGACAAGCGCGGTCGCCGATCTACCACGGAAGGCAAAGCCTGACATCAGGAAGAAAACAAACCATGTCCGTTCCGACCTACGATCAGTTCATCGAGCCCGTCCTGCGTTTTCTCGCCGCCCATCCGGAGGGTGCCAATGCGGGCGAGGCTCACGAAGCAGCCGCCCTGGCGCTTGGCCTGAGCGAAGCGCAACGGCAGGAGACCATCGCCAGCGGCCAGGCCACCTATAAAAACCGCTCAGGCTGGGCGCATGATCGGCTGAAGCGCGCCGGCTATTCCAGCAGCGCAAAGCGTGGCTACTGGCAGCTGACCGATACCGGCCGCGCATTCGCTCAGGCCAACCCTGCCCCGTTGAGCGCAGAACAGGTCGAGTATCTAGCTGTGAACTTCATGAGCGTGAAGCTGAAGACAGCGCCGGACGCCGCCTCGCTGGATGAAAGCAACGACACGTCAACGCCGATTGCCCAGACCGACCTCGCCACTAGCAGCCCGCAGGAGCGATTGAACCAAGCCATCCTCGAGCTGCGTACCAGCGTCGCGGGCGACCTGCTGGACAGCCTGCTGCAAGCGAGCCCGACGCGCTTCGAGCACATCGTACTCGACGTGCTGCACAGCCTGGGCTACGGCGCGAATCGTCAGGCGCTGCAACAAGTCGGCGGTAGTGGCGACGGCGGCATTGACGGCGTGATCTCGCTGGACGCGCTGGGGCTGGAAAAAGTCTACGTGCAGGCCAAACGCTGGCAGAGCACCGTCGGGCGCCCCGACCTGCAAGCGTTTTATGGCGCCCTGGCCGGACAGAAAGCCAAACGCGGTGTATTCATCACCACTTCCGGCTTCACCGCCCAGGCCGTTGACTTCGCGCGCTCGGTTGAGGGGCTGGTGCTGGTCGATGGCAAACGCCTGGTCAATCTGATGCTCGACCACGAGGTGAGCATCAGCTCGCAGCTTTACAAGGTGCCCAGGCTCGACAGCGATTACTTTGAAGAATCGCTCGGCTGACCCGACGCTTCAGCCCCCACTACCAGAGCGAAACAGGGGGGCGCTCCTGCGTGACTTGAAATCTAAAAGATGAGAGTAGCCATCAAAAGCCGCCCACCAAACTTCGATCTAGAATCCTGATGGAAGCTGAGCTCAAAAAGCACCATCCATCGGAATCCAGACCACGCAGCGTTCCAGCTGGTATCCTGAGCAAGTCGACCAATCAATTATTAATCATAAAAAACAACTAGATATAGACTTGTTTCAAATTACCCCGGCTCAGCAATCTACGATATCAATGTATCTATGACCGCGAGTCGGCACTTGAGATTTCGGATACACAGCGTCAATCCGACAGCCCAGACGTCCCTGGAACCACGCTCAGGAATAGCCCATCCCATCCAAATCCTCAGACTTCCCCCCTTCCCTGTGGTCCATTCCCCAAAGATACTCTCCTCCCCTGTTTCCCGTTGCATAAGCCTTCTCTGCGTCCTAGTCTCACCCTGTCGTTGCCAACCCAACCCAATGACACGACTTTTACAGGCCGCAGCGGTAAACAACTAAGCGGTCGCCCTTATGGCGGCTGTTACGTGCGGGCACGCTTGCGTGCGCCGGATCTTGTTGTTTCCGCCGGTCTGTCAACCCACGTACAGCTGCCACCCTCCTGGCAGGACGCAGTTTGCCGCCGCATCACCCTGCATAAATCGCAGCGCTAAAGCTCCGGCACACCAATAACCAGTACGTCTAAAACAACCCCTAAACTTTCGGATTTGTTTCCTTCCCTGTAGTCCATTTCCCAAAGATACTCCCAACCCGCCTTTCCCATTGCGGTCGTTTTTCCGCCCCCTTAGTCTCAGCACGTCGTTGCACATCAACGACTAGCTTTGACAGGCTGATGACGACCAAACACGCGGATGCCTATGGCGGCTGTGTGTGGGGCACCTCGTGTGCGCCGGTTTGGTCTTCACCGGTCTGTCAACCCATGCACAGCTGCCACCACTTGTTTGACAGCAAGCGTTGGTCGCTCCACTGAGGACCAGAACATGCTAAAGATCGTCCCGGATCCACCACCTCCACCCGCCACCCTGGAAGACACCCTAACCCTAGCCGCCGACTACGCCCTCTGCGCCGAAGCCGTGGCCCAACAAGCCCTCCTCATGCAGCCCCGCTCCCCGGCAGCCCCACTGATCATGGCCTCCATGCACGAGCTCGAATCCCTACGCCGCCTGCTGGAATCCGCCCTCCTTCAAATCCATCACCCTCCCTCGCGACACCCCACGCACTAACCCTCAAGCCCCTGGCTCAATCAAAACGGCAGTAACCCAGCCGCAGCACAAAAACAGCCAGCCCAAAAAACTTCAGGGAGCCACACCCATGTCCACCCCAGACACCCCCTGCACCCCAGGCCAAACCGTCTTCTACCAAGGCGAAAACCACACCCACGCGCTGTTCCGCATCGAGCCCGGCATACCCTGCCAACACGCCCGCGAACAGGCTTCGGAATTGATGGGTTACGCCCGCGACCTCACCCTCGAAGGCTTGATGGAAGACAAACCCAAACTGATCTGGGCCGCCCACTACCTCTGCGCACTCGGCAAAGCCCTGCTGGACGACGCTGAACTGGGCATGATGCGCTGAGCCTCCGGATCCCGGCGAAACGAGTCTGCTCGTAGCGCCGGGTCCGGCTCGTGGCTAAAGCTTGTAGGAGCTCTGAAGGAGTCGTGAGAAATTCGACGATCCAAGCCTAAGCCTTAATCGTTTCTTATCGCCTTCAAATCTGGCGCCTCACGCCGGCACATAGAAATACGTCAGCGGCACCAAACGCTTGGTCTCCGGATCAGTAGCTGGGTAATGCGCCATCAATGTGCGAGCCAACTCGTCCAAGGTCCACATGGTCAGGTGTACATTGGCTCGCTCCCCTTCGTACAAAGCTTCCTTAGTGAATCCGCCTGTACTCACATAGAGCCCGCGATCATCTTTGTGACGTCCACCTAGGAAGCTACGAATCTCATTACTACCCATACGCGCGCTACGGTGCTTAACCTCGACGACGATGCGCGGGGGCTCGAAGCCGAAGCCGTCAGGGGAGGCAATGATGTCTTTGCCCCGGTCAGCCCCTGCTGGAGATACGAGCGTTTTGTAACCCATCGCACGCAAAATGCCTGCTACCAGCTCTTGCATCTCTGACCAGTCCAAACCGTTGATCTGATCTTTAATGCGTTCGAATGCAATCTCTTGAACGCCTTTCAAGGGGTCTTCCAGGGCCTCAGGGTCTTCAATCGCTTCCTTTGGCGTGGGAGAAAACACTTTCCCGTTGGCAAGCGCCAGCAGCTCTTTCTGCGCCTCCTCCGCCACGTTGAACACCGTCAACGTCGAGCCGAGGCTGTTGCGGCTAGCGCTGGTTAATTTGTCCCTATCAACTTCGTGGGGGGACCACTCCACGGCACGCGTTAGTGACATGCCGTCTTCCGCTAGGTCCGCTCGATAGACGCATTCGCCCACGAACAGCCCAACGAGATAAGTCCTGTTTGCAGGTGAATAGGTGACCACCGCATCACCTGCTTTCACTTCGTTAACGAATCGGAATACCTGAGAGGCACCTGACACAGCACTGGCGTCTTTGATGCCAGGTTGGAGGTTTTTGTAAGCCTGAATCAGTGCTTTGCGCGAGACCCCTGGCTTAGCCTCTATCGCAAACTGTCCCCAGCCAATCGCAGCTAAGTTGCGGTCTCTGAAATCGTCATAGAGGCGTCCACCGTCGCCTCGGATCATCCACATGGTCGGCATCTGCAGTTTTCCTAACCTTGGTTTTGAGGGGACCTAGCAATCTGTGTGTGGGAAGTGAACGCACTCATTCCAACAGGTACAACTAATTGGCCATCACTCTATAATGCGGCCCCGCCGGGCGGGTTGCGCTGCGTCATCTGCGCTCGATCAAACCGGCGGAGCCTGGTTTCCAACCCAATCAAGAAACGGGTCACACCCAGGCACCACAATCCCGATCTTCACAAGGTTAAGAAATGGACGTCACCACCCTCCTCAGCCAGCACTGGGGCACACTGAGCTGGTTCATTCCGCTCGTCATCTGCATCTCAATACTGAAAACGCCAGCTGCCAAAGGCTACCTCGGCGAGCTACTCGTGCGCTTTTTCATATGGCTAGAGCTGGATGACAAAACGTATCACCGGGTACATAACGTGACCCTAGACACGCCAGACGGCACGACGCAGATCGATCACGTCATCGTGTCTATGTACGGCATTTTCGTGCTCGAAACTAAAAACATGAGGGGATGGATTTTTGGTTCGGAGCGCCAACCCCAATGGACGCAAAAGCTCTTCAAGCGCACGTTCAAGTTCCAGAACCCGCTGCGTCAAAACTATAAACACCTGAAAGCCCTTGAAGCCACCCTGGAGGTAGCGCCTGAGCACCTTCACTCGATCATCACCTTCGTCGGTGATAGCAGGTTCAAAACCGAAATGCCGCCAAATGTCACCCACGGCAGCAGGTTTATCCGGTATATCAAGTCCTTCACACAGCCCGTATTCACGGCCTCTGAAGTTGATACGCTGGTTCAAAATCTGTTGGATGGAAGGCGGGCACCTTCACTTGCAACGCACCGCGAGCACGTGGAGAACCTGAAGCGACGCAGTGATCCCACAGCCGACAGGCAATGTCCGAAATGCGGCAGTGCGCTACTGGTGCGGACTATCAAAACAGGTGCTAATGCCGGCCAACAATTCTGGGGATGCTCGACATTCCCGAAGTGCAGAACGCGGCAGAGTTTCTAGCCTAGAAAGCTTCTCAGAGTGCTCGCATGCTGCGGGTGCTCTGAGCTGAAACGTCTCCCATCAATTAGGACGGTCTCCGAGAAAGCCACCCAACATCGCTCCATCAATCACCTGATAATCCTACAGGCGACACGCTCAAAGCCCCCAGAACTTTCAGACTTTTTTCCTTCCCTGTAGTCCATTTCCCAAAGATACTCCCCAAGCCCATTTCTCATTGCACACCCCAAAAGCCGACCGTAGTCTCGCCGTGTCGCTGACATCCAGCGACCAGGTTAGCCGCCTGAAAAAACGTCGGACACCACAGCTGTGCAATACCGGGAAATCGGTGTTGTCGCCTTATGGCGGCTGTGCGTGGGGCACTTTCGAGTGCGCCGGGTGCCTGACGTCCCGGTCGGCTAACCCGCGTACAGCTGCCACCCTCCTGTTTAGCCGCAGCAGGTGGTCGCTCCACTACGTCAGGAGCCGTCATGTTAAAAATCGTCCCCGACCCACCACCCACTCCCGCCACCCTGGAAGACACCCTAACCCTAGCCGCCGACTACGCCCTATGCGCCGAAGCCGTGGCCCAACAAGCCCTCCTCATGCAGCCCCGCTCCCCGGCAGCCCCACTGATCATGGCGTCCATGCACGAGCTCGAATCCCTGCGCCGCCTGCTGGAATCCGCCCTCCTGCAAATCCATCACCCTCCCTCGCGACACCCCACGCACTAACCCTCAAGCCCCTGGCTCAATCAAAACGGCAGTAACCCAGCTGCAGCACAAAAACAGCCAGCCCAAAAAACTTCAGGGAGCCACACCCATGTCCACCGCACACACCCCCTGCACCCTAGGCCAAACCGTCTTCTACCAAGGCGAAAACCACACCCACGCCCTGTTCCGCATCGAACCCGGCATCCCCTGCCAACACGCCCGCGAACAAGCTTCGGAATTGATGGGTTACGCCCGCGACCTCACCCTCGAAGGCTTGATGGAAGACAAACCCAAACTGATCTGGGCCGCCCACTACCTCTGCGCACTCGGCAAAGCCCTGCTGGACGACGCTGAACTGGGCATGATGCGCTAAGCCTCAGATCCCCGGCGGAATGAGGCTGCTCATGGCGCCGGGACGTGGCTCGTGGTTGAAGCCTGCGGGAGCTCATCTGGCGAGGCGACAACTATCCAGACACCGGGGACGCGCTTTTGCTACGTCGCAGATATTCGCTGCATCAACATGCCAGTAATCTCAGCACTGAAAGTTTAGCGTTCCTACAGCCTCCACCTCAAAAGCAAGCTGCAACTTTCAGATTATTTTCTTTCCCTGTAGTCCGCTTCTCAAAGTCATATGAAATCCGCCGTTCCTATTGCGGTGCCTTTCCCCTACCCTTAGCCTCGCGTGTCGTTGCCTATCGCCATGCTTGCTTTGAAACTCCCTTGACAACCCAACATGCGGAATATCAAAGGCGGCGACGTGCAGGGCACCTAAACGTGTCTTTGCACTCCCTAATCACAAAACCGTACTCAAGGAAGAAACACATACCCATGACAGCCGAATCTACGCCCACAACCGTCCAGCAAAACCAATCGTCCGACCCCTCTACCCCCAACTCCACCCGGCAAGCAGTATTCAAACTGCTTGCCGATATCAAATGGTGGTTGCCAGTAGTTTCAACGCTTATCTCAATCTTGCTCCTCACCAAGTACCTCTGGGTAATCCATCACCCCGAGTTGATTTTGAGCTCGTTAGGTAACCCTTCAAACTTGGTTGCCTGGCTATTCTTCAGCTTGCTGGTACTCGCCTCACTGCTAATCGTCGTATCGGTACCCTCTTGGGTCTTCACGATGAGCATGTCTGTATGCACCGTTGACAGAGAGCTGGAAAAGAAGCTTGCCTCACGCTTTGGCCTGATCGTGGTTGGGGGCTATTTTTTGCTAGCACTCAACCTGCTGGGGGCAATCTTTGGTTACACCATGGCCCCAGCCTACTTCTTCCCTATCGTCGTAGCCGCTACCATTTGTGCGCTGTTGATTGTGCTTCGCCGCAATCGGCCCCTGCACGAGAAAGTGCTGGAACTGCCGCCTGGCCCGCGCAAACCTGCTCATCGCACACTCTATTACGCAGCCGTCCTTGGCTGGCTCGGTGTGCTGCTGGCATTCACTTCGGTGAGTGGCGTCATGCCCGCCCAGCTAGCCATCATGACCTGGCGAGGCGGAGAGAGCGATGAGGAAGCAATTTGGGCCATCGTGCTCTGCTTGCTGATCATGACGCTGTACCTAGCGCCAGTTCTCGCCTTTTACCTGACAAACGGCGATGCGATGCGCCGCATCCGTCAAGCCGCATTGACATTACTTGGATGCGTTTTCGTCAATGCGATGCTGTTGCCGGCCCTTTTGGACTTGTGGGTTTACTCCGCAGCCAATCTGATCAAGATCAGAGACAATACCGAGCTTCGCTATGTATTGAGCGAAAAGGATTATCCGAAAGCGGTATTCGGTAGCGCCACGTGGCAAATGGAAAGCTATGAGGGGTCCAATGGTTTGTACAGCGTCAGAGGGTTCCGTCTGTTCCGCTTCGGCGATACGTTATTGATCTGTCCCGCCAGCTACCGAGATGTCGGTTTGAAAAAGATCGACAGCTATGCCCATCGCTGTATTGCGTTATCCGACGCCAAGGTACATGTCGCCGCCCCTGTATCAAGCGACGATGCCGCAACGCAGCCCAAGCCGAATTGATCCTGCACCTGCAGCTACGCGTCTCTTCGTTTCATTGTTGATTGAACATCGGAGCGTCTTAGGACGGCTGTGCGTACCTTATGCCCCGGTTGATTAATCCGCGTACAGCTGCCACCGCTTCTGTTCAGCCGCAGCATGATGCGCTGACCCCGGCCCCCCCGGCGCACCTGCGCGCCGGGGCTGTCGATCAGGTCAAACCGGACCCGACACCTGGGGCACTGCGCGCCCCGAAAGAAAACGCGGCAACACCACCATATGCGGCAGTGCAAACGCCGCCAGCACCACGAACAGCGCCCGAATGCCGGTCTGCTCCTGCTGCCAGAACACAGCCCCACCCACCAGGGCAAACACCCCTGCCCCGACGAGCACTGGCCAGGTGCGATGCAGGTAGTCGCCCATCGACAAGGCACCTACCATGCGCTCACGCACACGGGTTTGGGGTTCGGCGTGCAGCAGGTAGAACCCGAGCGCAAACCCGATCAGCGGCGGGGTTACCACCACCAGCAGCAAGGTCAGCGCCAGCCGTAGGTCACGCTGTTGCCAGGCACTCATCAGCAATACACCGAACGCAATCAGCCCGGCACACGCCAGCGTCACCGCCAGCCATCCACCCAAGGCAGAGGATGCACCGGCCGCCATCGCCAGGTTGAGCAACCGGGCTACCGCGTCGCTGTGCAGCACCGCAGGCCCGCCCAGGATGAACAGCCCCAGCGCAATCTGCTCATGCCGCCGCTGGAACACCTCGTCCTCATGGGCGAAGTGCCAAACCGACAGCAACAAAAAAGCGGTAAGCGCCAGCGCCCCCGCCACTTGCCAGACCAGGGCGCACACGATGGCCACGCCTAGGTAACTGAGCACAAAGCGCCTGCGCTGCCCGTGCTCGATCAGGTACAGGTCGCTGGCCCCATGCAGCAGGCCAAGCCCGAGCCCGACCAGCAGCACGTAAGCCAGCGGTGCCAGCCCGCCTGCAAGGCTGGCCGCTATCGCCAGCCCCGCAAGGGCGCGCCAGCTGCGCCCTGTGCAGGTCATGCTCAGTAGCCTCGGCCGACCGGCACGGCGCGCAGGTTACGTTCCGAGGTGAAGGCGTAGACGACCTTGGCCAGCACGTCGAGCACCAGGAATACCCATACGGTGGTGGCGTCGCTCACGGCCCAGAAGCCTTCTGGGCCGACGGCGAAGACCACGGGATAGATCAGCCACAGCACGGTGAGAAAGCCTACGTTGCGGCGGTAGGCGGGGCTGACGCCGGGTTGTTGGCTGGCGATGCTGGCGACAGGTTTCCACAGCAGGTACAGCACGCCGGCAAAGGCGGCGCAGGACCAGGCGAAGAACACCCATTTGATCACGCCGTAAGGGGCCAGGGAGGCGATCAGGCCGGTGACGATCATGATCACATCGAGGGTGACGATGGCGGTGATGTAGCCGCTTTTGCCGTACAGGTCGCGGGTGCCGTAGTAGGCGGAGCTGACGACGCCGGCCAACAGCAGTGGGGTGGTGAAGGCCCAGTCCACGTAGCGGGCCAGGTAGGTGACGCTGCCGTCGACTTTGATCAGGTTGCCGACGCCCAGGTACATGCACAGGTAGGCGGTGCCGGCGATGAAGGGGACGGCGGCGTGGATGAGGGTGTGGCCCAGAAGCGGGCCGTAGTGTGCGCCTTTGATGTAGATGACCAGTGATGCCAGGGCCATGACGATGAAACCGATCAGCAAGGGGGTTTGGATCATTTGAGGCTCCGCTACCAGCAGTAAAAGGCCCGGGTGCATGCAAGGGGATGCCGGGGTTCGCCGCGGTTTATTTAGCCGCTTCGTTTACGGATGGAGAGGGGGGTGAGATTTTTGGTTCAAAATGTTTCGGGGGTCGGTTGAGATCTTTTCCAGGTCACGCGATCTACTACTGTGGGAGCGGCCTCGCGCCGCGATGGGCTGCGAAGCGGCCCCAGGATTTCAGCCCGCAGCTCAAATCGCCGGGGCCGCTATGCGGCCCATCGCGGCGCAAGGCCGCTCCCACACGGAGGGCGTGTTTCTGTCAGATCACCGAGTCATCGGAGCAAGCGCCCCTGCCAGATCACCGCCTCGTCAGCCCATCAAACGCCTTATCCAACCCCGCATCCGCATCCACCAGCTTCTGCCGCCGCTGCTCCATCCAGGCCTGATCCTCCTTCAACCGCGCCTGGGCCTCAGCCAACATGCGCCGCACTTCTTCAGGCTGCGGCCCACCAGTACCCTTGCGACTTTGCACCATGGCGCGGGGGGACAGGCTGGCGCGGAAATCCGCTTCGCTCAGGGGCAGGGTGTTGTCCTTCCATTTGTATTTGTCCGCCGCCTGGGTGAACAACGCCTGCGCATCGGCGTAGGCAAAGTCCTTGGGCAAGGTGCCGTCGGCGCGGGCTTTTTCGACGATCAGCGAGGCGAAGCTGTGGCCGATGCGGAAGGGGACGTGGTGCTTGCGCTCCAGGGTGTCGGCCAGCTCCATGGAGGTGGTCCAGTCGGCGTCCAGTTCTTCTTCGGCGCGTGCGGCGTTGATTTTCAGGGCGTCGAGCACCTGGTCCAGGCGCTTGAACATGTCGCCCGTAGAGCGGAACAGGCCCAGGTCGTCGAAGGCGGCCTTGTAGTCGGTCATGCCGGTGGTGACGTTGTGGGCGCGCAGGGTGGTGGCGTTGGCCAGGCCGACCACGTCGGAGGCGGCTTCGCGGGTGCGCATCAAGAGGCCAGGGTTGCGCTTTTGCGGCATGGCGCTGCTGGTGTAGGTGGCCCCTTCGTCGAGCAGCAGCCAGGGGCGGGTCTGGTGGTACTGGGTGTGAATGTCGCCGATGAAGGCGCCGATGCGAATGGCCGAGGACGAGACCAGGCCGGCGGCTTCCAGCGGAATGTCGTAGGTCGAGACTTGGCTGGCGTCCAGCGAGTTCTCGCGCACGCCGTCAAAGCCCAGCAGTTGGGCCAGGCGCTCGCGGTTGATGGGGTAGCCGGAGTTGGCCAGCACGGCGGTGCCCATGGGGCTGAGGTTCAGGCGGGCGTATAGCTCGTGCAGGCGCTGGGCGTCGCGCTCGAACGAGGCCTCGTAGGCCAGCAGGTAATGGGCGTAGCTGATGGGCATGGCTTGCACGCCGTTGGTGTAGGCCGGCACCAGGGTATCGACGTGCTGGGCGGCCAGGGTGAGCAAGCGCTGGCGGGTGGCGTCCAGGGCGTCGCCGTAGGCCAGCACGTGGCGGCGCAGCGAGGCCAGGCGGTAGGTGGCGTACATGTCCTGGCGGCTGCGCCCCGAGTGAATCAGCGAGGCCTCGGGGCCGACCTTGTTGGTGATGATCTGCTCCAGTTGCAGCACATCGCTGGGGCGCTTGCCGTCTGGCTGGGTGGCCTGGTCGATGGCGTGGCGTACCCCGCCTGCAATGGTCGCGGCCTGTTCGGCGGTGACGATGCCGGCTTCCTTGAGCATCACCAGCGAGGCTTTGTTGATGCGGTTGAGGTAGTCGAACTGGGTCTCGCCGTGGCGCTGGCCGTCGGGGGTCTTTTCCACGAAGGCGCCGATCTTGCGAGCCTGCTCGGCGCATTCGGCGGTGGTCTTGCACGGGTTGTCGGCGGTGTTGGCGGCCTGGGCCGCGGGGCTGGTGAGCCAGGCGCAGGCGATGGCAAGGCACAGCAGTGATCTTGTTGTTGTCATGGTGGGTCCGCTCGGGGCTTGTGGAAGGCAGGCGGGTTGGTGGCACCCTTGGAAGGTCAACCTACACCCCTGCCCCCTTGGCCGAAAGTGAAACCACCGCCGGGTAGGCGGTGGCGTCGGTGCAGGGGCGGAGTTGATCGAGCCGCTGGTCAGGGCATGCCGAGAAACTCTGGCAGCGCCAGGGAGATGTACGGCACGTAGGTGACCAGGATCAGGAACAGCAACAAGATCGACAGCCACGGCAGCGCTGCGCGAATGGTCTGGCCCAATGTCAGGCCCGTCACGGCACTGGTCACGAACAGGTTCAACCCCACTGGCGGGTGAACCAGTCCGATCTCCATGTTCACCACCATCACGATGCCCAGGTGGATCGGGTCGATGCCCAGTTCCATGGCGATGGGGAAGAAGATCGGCGCCAGAATCAGGATGATCGCCGACGGCTCCATGAAGCTGCCGGCAATCAGCAGCACCACGTTGACCATGATCAGGAAGCCGATGGGCGTCAGGCCTTCGGAGAGCACCCACTGGGTGATCTGCTGCGGGATCTGCTCGGTGGTCAGCACATGGGCGAACAGCATGGCGTTGGCGATGATGAACAGCAGCATGATGGTCAGCCGCCCGGACTCCAGCAACACCTTGGGGCACTCGCGCCAGGTCATGTCCTTGTACACGAACAGGGCGATGAACGCCGAGTACACCGCCGCCACGGCCGCCGCTTCAGTGGGGGTGAACATGCCGCTGTAGATGCCGCCCAGAATGATCACCAGCAACAACAGCCCCCAGAACGCCCGCCGCGCGGCCGTAAGCCATTCGCGGAAGCTGGCACGTGGCTGGGCAGGCAGCTTCTTGACCCGCGCCACGATGTAGATGGCTACCATCAGCGACACGCCCAGCAAGATCCCAGGGATCACGCCAGCCATGAACAACTTGCCCACCGACGTTTCGGTCGCGGCTGAATAGACCACCATCACGATCGACGGGGGGATCAGGATGCCCAGCGTACCGGCGTTACAGATGATGCCGGCGCCGAATTCCTTCGGATACCCCGAGCGCACCATGCCGGCCACGGCGATCGAACCCACTGCCGCCACCGTGGCCGGCGACGAGCCGGACAACGCAGCGAACAACATGCAGGCCAGCACGGCGGCAATGGCCAGGCCGCCCCGAATGTGCCCCACGCAGGCGTTGGCAAAATCGATCAGTCGCTGCGCCACGCCGCCGGTGGTCATGAAGGCGCCAGACAGCAGGAAGAAGGGGATGGCCAGGAAGGTGTAGCTATCAGAGGTTTCGAACAGCTTGATCGCCAACGAACTGAGCGAGTCCTGGCTGAACAGCAGAATCGACACCGCCCCCGACAGGCCCAGGGAAATGGCAATGGGCACGCCCAGGAACATGAAGATGAACAGCAGCAGGAACAGGCAGATAACGGTCATTGCTGCGACTCCTCACCGGGGTTGGCCAGCTTGCTCGCCTCGGCCGCTTCGTCGGCCAGGCCCAGGTTGATCTGGCGGTGGGTGTAGATGCGGTAGAGGATTTTCAGGTAGCGCACGATGATCAAAGCGAACCCGAAGGGCACAATCATCGCGATGTGGCCGATCTTGATGCCGTAGCGGTCCAGGTCTTCGGCCCCGATGCCAGCCGCCAGCACAGCGCTGACCCACTTGATGCTGGCAATCAGAAACAGCCCGGCATACGCCAGGCAACAGGCGCAGGCAACCATGGCCAGCACACGCTGCACCGGCTTGCGGGTGCGCCTGACCAGCACATCGACCCCAAGGTGGCCGGCGGTACGTACGCCATAGGCGATGCCGAAGAAGATCAGCCAGCCAAACAGGGCCTTGGTCAGGGCGATGCTCCAGGTCATTTCCTGGGCGTAGCCCATCAGGTGATCGCCGATGTTCAACAGCGGCTCGCTGGCAAAGGTCCAGCGGTCGCCCAAGTTGTAGAACATCGTGTAGAGGTTGTTCAGCGCTACGTAGATGAAGGTGATGAGGGTCATGGCCGCCAGAAGAAAGGCGATCATGCCTTCCTCGAAGCGCTCCCAGACGCGCCGTAACGTTTGCATGGGCATTCTCCGCGCAGAATGAGGCTGAGCCGCCCACGCAGGGGCGGCTGCAGGCGGGGCCAATCAAGAGGCTGTGTTGGCGTCCTGGGCGGCTTTGATCAGGTCGGCGCCAATCTGGCCTTCGAACTTGTCCCAGACCGGACGCATGGCTTTGCGCCATTCGTCACGCTGCTCGGGGGTGAGCGCATCGACCTCGCTGGTCTTGGCGTCGATGATCTTCTGCCGCGAGGCCTGGTTCAGCGCCTCGGCCTGCTTGTTCACCTCGACGGTGACCTTGTCCATGATGCCCTGCAGTTCGGTGCGCACATCTTCAGGCAGGCCGTTCCAGAACTTGGCGTTGGTGATCACCATGTAGTCGATCAGGCCGTGGTCGGTCTCGGTGAAGAACGGCTGCACTTCGTTGACCTTCTGGCTTTCGTAGTTCGACCAGGTGTTCTCGGTGCCGTTGACGGTGCCGGTCTGCAAGCCTTGGTACACCTCGGCAAAACTCATCTTGCGCGGGTTGGCGCGCACGGCCTTGAACTGCTCTTCCAGCACGCTGGAGGCTTGTACGCGGAACTTCAGGCCACGGGCATCCTTGGGCAGCAGGATCTTCTTGTTAGCCGACAGCTGCTTCAAGCCGTTATGCCAGTAGGCCAGGCCGCGGATGCCCTTGTCTTCCATGGAGGTGAGCAGCGCCTTGCCTTGGGGCCCCTGCTGGAAGCGGTCGACCGCCGCCAGGTTGTCGAACAGAAACGGCAGGTCGAAGATTTGCACCTGCTTGTTGTAGTGCTCGAATTTGGCCAGCGAGGGCGCCAGCATCTGCACGTCGCCCAGCAGCAGCGCTTCCATTTCCTTGCCGTCGCCGAACAGCGACGAGTTGGGGTAAACCTCGACCTTGACCTTGCCCTTGAGCTTGTCATCGGCCTCCACGAGCTTCTGGAACATGAGCGCGCCCTGGCCTTTGGGCGTGCTGTCGGCCACTACGTGGGCGAACTTGATGATGACCGGGTCCGCGGCGTAAGCGAACGAGGTCAGGGAGACGGCGGCGGCGCAGAACAGCGCCTGGGTCAGCTTCAACATGGGTTTCACCTGTTATTGTTGTTGGTAAGGTCAGCAGGGAAGCGTAGCCAAGATTACGGTGGCGCAAGTATAGGTGTTTGGGGAATCTGCTTTTGTGTAAGGCTGCGTTCGGCAAAAACGAACGCCGCTCCTCATGGCCTGGCCTGGACCATAGCCACTAGCCAGCATGGGCCAACGCCAGCAGGCGCTGCGCGCGCAACACCACTGGCGCATCGACCATCTGCCCGTCCAGCTGGAAGGCCCCTGCCCCACCCGCCGCTGCGCTGCCCTCGAGCACGCGCTGCGCCCAGGCCAGTTCGTGCTCACTGGGCTGCAAGGCCTCATGAATCACCGGCACCTGGCTTGGATGAATGCACAGCGCCCCGCCATAGCCCATGTCGTAGGCATGGCGCATGGCCTCGCGCTGCCCTTGCGGGTCGCGGATCGCAGGAAACACACCGTCCAGCGGCGGCGCCAGGTCGGCGCCCCGGGAATGCAGTTGCACGGCCATGCGGGCCTGGTCGATGAAGCGTTGGCCTGCCGGGCTGTCGGTGTTCAGGCAAAGGTCCAGCGCCAGGTCCAGGCTGCCGAACGACAAGCGCTCGACGCCCTCGGCGCCGGCGATACGTTCAAGGGCCAACAGCCCCTTGGCGGTCTCGATGATAGGCACCACGGCCTTGCCCGTGCGGGCGGTAACCGCCACCTGTGCGGCGCTCTCGACCTTGGGCAGCAGCACCGTGGTCACGCCCAGGTGCTGCGCGCACAACTGCAAGTCCTCGGCGTGGTTTGCATGGCTGGGTGCGTTGACCCTTACCCACACCCGGGCGTCGGGGTGTTCGCCCAGAAAGCGCGCCAGGTGCTCGCGGGCCTGGGCCTTGAGCGGTTCTTCGACCGCGTCTTCGAAGTCCACGATCACGGCATCGGCACCGGCAGCCAGGGCCTTGGCGAAGCGCTCCGGGCGGCTACCGGGCACGAACAGGGCGGAGCGAACGATGGGGTATGGCATGCTTTTGCTCCTCTACTAAACCACGCCTGCGCTGTTCAATTGCGCCTGCTGATCATCGCCATACCCCAGCTCGGCCAGGATCGCGGCGGTGTGCTGGCCCAGTGCAGGCACCGGGTCCATGCGCGGGCTGAAGGCCGCGTTGCGCCCCGGCGGCAGCAGGGACGGCAGCTTGCCCGCCGGGCTGTCCACCTCGCGCCAGCGGTCACGGGCCTGCAACTGGGGGTGCTGCCACACCCCTTGCATGTCGTTGACTCGGGCGTTGGCGATCTGGGCGGTCTCAAGGCGCGCCACGACGTCTTCCAGGCTCAGCGCGGCGAAACCGTCGACGATGATCTGGCGCAGCAGGTCGCGGTTCTCCGAGCGCAGGTAATTGGCGCAGAAGCGCTCGTCAGTGGCCAACGCCGGGTCGAGCAGCACCTTCTCGCAGAACAGCTGCCATTCACGCTCGTTCTGCAACCCCAGCATCACCGTGCCGCCATCGCCTGTGGGGAAAGGGCCGTACGGGTAGATGGTCGAGTGCGAAGCACCCGCGCGAGGCGGTGGCGGTGCGCCGTTGTAGGCGTAGTACATGGGGTAACCCATCCACTCCACCAGGCTTTCGAGCATGGACACGTCGATGCGGCTACCCACCCCGGTGCGATCACGCAACAGCAGGGCCGAAAGCACGCCGGTATAGGCGTACATGCCAGCGGCGATATCGGCGACCGAGCATCCAGCCTTGGCCATCCCCTCCTCGCCTGGGCTGCCGGTGACCGACAAGAAACCGCCCTCGCTTTGAATCAGCAGGTCGTAGGCCTTTTTCTTCTCATAGGGGCCGCCTTCACCGTAGCCAGAGATGTCGCACACGATCAGCCGCGGGAAGCGCGCATGCAGGGCCTCGAACCCCAGGCCCATGCGCGCCGCAGCGCCAGGTGCGAGGTTTTGCACCAGCACGTCGGCCTTGGCCAGCAGCCCTTCGAGGATGGCATCGGCCTGAGGCTGCTTCAGGTCCAGGGTCAGGCTTTCCTTGGAGCGGTTGGTCCACACGAAGTGGGACGCCAGGCCGTCGACGCGCTGGTCATAGCCTCGGGCAAAATCACCGCTGCCGGGGCGTTCGACCTTGATAACCCGGGCGCCCAGGTCGGCCAGTTGGCGGGTGCAGAACGGCGCGGCGATGGCGTGCTCCAGGCTGACGACGGTGATGCCGTCCAGGGGGCGGGGGGCAGATGCACTCATGGCAAGGTCCTGTGCGGGAGTCATGGCAGGTCGGCCAGCGAGCGGGTATCGCGCAGCTGCCAGACACGTTGGATCAAGGCACGGCCGTCGGCCGCACTGCGCTGGCCGGCGTAGGCCAGCAAGCGCTGGAACTTGTCCTCCAGTTCCGCGCGGGACAAGGTGTTGCCGGGGTCGCCCTTGGGTTCGTCAATGGCAGCAGTGAAGCGGCGCCCGTCCTTGCAGCCCACTTCTACCCGGCCCAGCCACCGGGCCGGATAGGCGGCGTCCACCTCGGGGTCCAGCTGCATGCGCACCTTGTCGCGGAACCCCGCCACGTCCGGGTCGCTCAGGGCCAGGTCGCGGAATGTCAGCAAATGCGCACTGCCGTGCACGGCAATCAGGCCGAGCACCGTGCCCATGGAGAACTTGGCCTGGTGCACGCTGGTGGGCACCTTCACCCGGCCGAGCACGTCGATGGCGCCCTGGTGCACGTGGGCGATCACCTCGGCGATGTCGCCGTGGCGCAGCCCTTCGCGCTGCATCAGTTCGAGCAAGGCATCGGCCGCCGGGTGGGTGTGGCGGCACGAGGCGTGGAACTTGAACGAGGTTTCGGCCAGCGCCCAGCGGCTGCCCAGGCGGTCCGACAGGCGGGCCGGGTCGGCGTCGCTGGACATGCCGGCCGCCAGGCCCTGGTCGCCTTCCAGAATGTTGCGCGCCCCGCCCAGGCCATCGGCGGTCAGGTAGGCCGCCAGCAGCCCGTCGGCAGCGGCCTTGGCGGTGTGCAGCTGTTTCGAATCGGCCGCATCGCGCAAGAACTCCCACAGCCCGGCCGCCTGAGTGCCGGCACTGCCCAGCACGTTGATGAACTGGGCCTGGTCGAAGTTCATCAGCTTGCCCACCGCGACAGCCGCCGCCAGGGTGCCGACGGTGGCGGTGGTGTGGAAAATGCGGTAGTGCGAGCGGCCCATGAATTCGCCGATGCGAATGCCAGCCTCGTAGCCGGCCACAGCCGCCAGCAGCAGGTCCGGCCCCGACTTGTCCAGGTCCTGCGCGGCAGCCAGGGCTGCGGAAAACACCACCGTGGCCGGGTGCAGCACCGAGCTGTTGTGCAGGTCGTCCTGCTCCACCAGGTGCGACGCTGCGCCATTGACCAACGCAGCGAAATACGGCGAGGTGCCACGGCCGGTGCTCATCAACCGGGCTTTACCGGCAGGTGGCCCCATGCGCTCGGCGTAGCGCTCGAACAGCGGCACCGGGTGCGCGCCCTGGCTGGCCAGGGCCGAGCCGAGCCAGTCGAGGAACAGGTCTTCGGTACGCGCCAGCACGGAGGGCGGGATGTCCTGGTAGCGCAGGTCGGCCAGGAAGGTGGCCAGTGCTTGGGTATCACGCATGGGCATACCCTCCTTCAGAAGCTGCGCGGCAGCTCGAGCAGGTGCTCGGCCACGTACGACAGGATCAGGTTGGTGGAAATCGGCGCCACCTGGTACAGGCGGGTCTCGCGGAATTTGCGCTCCACGTCGTACTCGTTGGCAAAGCCGAAGCCGCCGTGGGTTTGCAGGCAGGCGTTGGCCGCCTCCCACGAGGCTTTGGCTGCCAGGTACTTGGCCATGTTCGCGGCAGCACCGGCGTTGGCGCCGCTGTCGTACTCGGCGCACGCCCGCCAGCGCATCAGGTCGGCCGCCTCCAGTTCGATGTGGGCTTCGGCGATGGGGAATTGCACGCCCTGGTTCTGGCCGATCGGGCGGCCGAACACCACGCGGTCGCGGGCGTACTGGCTGGCCTTTTCGACGAACCAGCGCCCGTCGCCGATGCACTCGGCAGCGATCAGCGTACGCTCGGCGTTCAGGCCGTCGAGGATGTAGCGAAAACCCTTGCCCTCCTCGCCGATCAGGCTGCTGGCCGGGATGCGCAGGTTGTCGAAGAACAGCTCGTTGGTTTCGTGGTTGACCATGTTGGCAATCGGCTGCACGGTCAGGCCGTTGCCAATGGCCGTGCGCAGGTCCACCAGGAAGATGGACATGCCTTCGGACTTGCGCGTGACCTGCGCCAGCGGCGTGGTACGCGCCAGCAGAATCATCAGGTCCGAATGCTGAATGCGCGAGATCCACACTTTCTGCCCATTGATCACGTAGTCGTCGCCCTCGCGCACGGCCGTGGTCTTGAGCTGCGTGGTGTCGGTGCCGGTGGTCGGTTCGGTCACGCCCATCGACTGCAGGCGCAGCTCGCCGCTGGCCAGCTTGGGCAGGTAATGACGTTTCTGTTCCTCGCTGCCGTGGCGCAGCAAGGTGAACATGTTGTACATCTGCCCGTGGATGGTGCCGGAGTTGCCACCGCAGTGGTTCACTTCCTCGAGTATCACCGACGCCTCGGCCAGGCCCAGCCCTGAACCGCCGTAGGCCTCGGGGATCATCGCCGACAGCCAGCCGGCGTCGGTCATGGCCTTGACGAAGGCTTCGGGGAAGGCCTTCTGCTCGTCCAGGGTGCGCCAGTATTCGGCCGGAAATTCGGCGCACAAGGCGCGCACGCCTTCGCGGATGGCGTTGAGGTCATCGCTGTCGTAGCTGTGCATGGCAGGCTTCTCTACGGTGCTGAAAGGGGGTCAGTCGAAGGTGACGTCGGCGCTTTGCGCCACGCCGGCAGCGTTGCCGGCCCACAGGCGCGCCTGGCCTGGGCCGTCGAGGCAGCCGCTGAGCTGGAAGGGCGTGGGCAGGGTCAGCGGGCGCAGGCTGCGGTAGCTGTAGCGGCGCAGGCGGGCACCGGGGTTGGCGCGCAGAAAGGCCCGCAGGTTGAGCGTCGCGATCAGGGGGCCGTGCACCACCAGGTCCGGGTATCCCTCGGTGGCGGTGACATAGGGGTAGTCGTAATGGATGCGGTGGCCGTTGAAGGTGACCGCCGAATAGCGGAACAGCAGGGTCGCGGTGGGCGTGACGGTTTCACCCCAGGTGCCGGTTTCACAAGGCTCGCCTGTGCTCGCCTTGGGCGGGGTCGGCTCGCGGTAGACGATGTCCTGCTCTTCGCGGATGCACAGCTGGTCGTGCTGAGTGTAGTCATGGCGCACCGTCACGAACAGCAAGGGGCCGCTGCGGCCGTGTTTCTCCTCGATGTGCAGGATGGTCGAGGTACGCTGCGCCTCGCCGCCGACCACCAGCGGGGCGATGAACTCGACCCGGCCACCGGCCCACATGCGGTTGCGCCCGTCAGCCGGCGGCAGAAAGCCCCCGCGTGCCGGGTGCCCGTCGGTGCCCAGTTGCGCTTCGGGTACAGGGTCTTGAAAGAAGCACCAGGTCCACAGCGGCGGCAACGCCTCGCCATGGGCCGGGGCGGTCTCGCCGAACGTCGCCGCGATGCGCTGCACCAGGTTGCGGCTGAGCACATCCCAGGCGTGCTCGGTGCGGCCGAGCCAAGGGCTGTAATCAAAGGGCGTAGTGGGCATGGGTGGGCCTCTGGAATTGTTGTTATGGCAGGCCGCTTGCAGGCGCGTCATCGACGCTGCGCAGGCGACAGGGACGATCATGCGACCCTGTCGCGCATTCTGTGAATTTGCATTTCCATAACCCGGCGTTCATAAATGCCGAACGCCTTCCCTACCCAGGACTTGCCCATGCACTTCGATCTGGCTGACTTGCGCCTGTTCATCCACATCGGCGAATCTCCCAGCCTGACCCAGGGCGCCCGCCGAGCCCACCTCTCTCCCGCCGCCGCCAGTGCGCGTATCAAGGCGCTGGAAGCGCAGCTCGACACGCGCTTGCTGTACCGCGACAGCCGCGGCGTCGAACTGACCCCGGCCGGGCACACGCTGTTGACCCACGCACGCCTGGTGATGCGCCAGGTGGATTACCTGAAGGCGGAGTTCACCCAGTTCGGCGGCGATTCGGCGGGGCATATCCGCATCTTTGCCAACACCACGGCGGTGACCGAGTTTCTGCCCGAGGTGCTGGCAGGCTTCCTGGCGCAACGGCCGGGGGTCACGGTCGACCTGCAGGAACGCCTGTCCCGTGACATCGTGCGAGGCGTGCTCGATGGCAGCACCGACATGGGCATCATCGCCGGCCCCGTGGAGGCCAGCGGCCTGCAGGTGATGCACTTCAGCACCGATCGGCTGGTGCTGATCGTGCCCGCCGGCCACGAGCTGGCCAACCGCCGCCAGGTGACGTTGAAACAGACTCTGGCCTACCAGCACATCGGGCTGCACGACGGCAGCACCCTGCTGACCTTTCTGCGCGACCAGGTCGAGCGCATGGGTGAAACCCTGGCCCTGCGTATCCAGCTGTCGGGCTTCGAGGCCATCTGCCGCATGGTCGAGGCAGGCGTGGGCATCGGCATCATTCCCGAGTCGTCCGCATCGCGCCACAGCCACACCATGAACCTGGTGACCATCGCCCTGGACGAACCCTGGGCCGAGCGCGAACGCAGCATACTCGTCCGGGAGCTGGAGGCCCTGCCGGGGACGGTGCGCGCATTGATCAAGACGTTGATGCCTGCGAACTAGGCGAGCCATTACGCTCGGGTTATCTGACCGTCAGATCGGGTGCAGGACAGTGGTTCAGATTTGCACTGCAGAAGGATAAATCCTACTGTGGCGCGTCGTTTTGGATATGGACAATAAGGATATGGCCCAAATCATCCCAACACTCGGCGCGTGCCGTTTCGACACGCCCGGGGAAAAACGCCTGGCTGAGCGCCTCGAAAAGAAACTCCCCGATGACTGGTTATGCTGGTTCAACGTGCCGGTTGGCCCAAAGGGGCTGCAGCCGGACTTCGTCCTCCTGCACCCTGAAGTGGGCTTGCTCATTCTCGAGGTCAAGGACTGGAAGCTGAGCTCGCTGAAAGAGGTGACGATCAACGAGGTCATCAAGCTCGAGCACGGTCGCGAAGTCACCGTCATCAACCCCATGGCGCAGGCCCGCAAGAACGCGTTCGAAACGAAGGAAGCGCTGGAAAAGGACCCCGCGCTGACCCAGAAGCCAGGCTCTATCCGAGCGGGCAAACTGTTGATGCCCTATACCTGGGGCGTCGTGCTGCCAGAGATGACGCGCAAGGAATTCACCTCGCTGCAAGCCGGTTCGGCCTTGCAAAGCCTGCGTGTCATCTGCAAGGACGAAATGTTCGAAACCGTGGATGCAGGCCTGTTCGAACAACGCTTCAAGGCCATGTTCGTGCAGCACTTTCCCGTGGCGCTGTCGGACGAGCACGTGGACCGCGTGCGTTACCACCTGTTCCCGGAAATCCGCCTGAACCCGGCACGTGCCCAGTTCGGGCTGTTCGGTGAGCAGGAGGCGCCCATGCCCAGCCTGATCAAGGTCATGGACCTGCAGCAGGAGCAACTGGCGCGTTCCATGGGCAGTGGGCACCGGGTGATTCACGGCGTGGCCGGCAGCGGCAAGACCATGGTCCTGGTGTACCGCAGCCTCTACCTGGCGCGCACCTACAGCAAGCCGGTACTGGTGTTGTGCTACAACAAGACCCTCGCAGCGCGCTTGAACCAGGTGCTCAAGGCGCACCAGCAAGACGTTCAGGTAGTTGCCATGAGCTTTCATGCCTGGTGTCGCAAGCTGCTGACCGATGCGCAGCTGCCCATCCCTCAACTCAAGGGGCAGAAGTTCTTCCAGGCGCTCGAAGACGATGTGCTCAAGCACATGGCGGACGGCAAGCTGGACGCTGATCGGTATGCCGCGATCCTGATCGATGAGGGCCACGACTTCAAACCGGAGTGGTTCCGCCTGGTCGTTCATCAACTCGACCAGGAGCAGGAAAACCTGCTGGTGCTCTACGACGACGCCCAGGCCATCTACCGCGGCAAGGCCACCCTTGCCTCGAAGATGACATTCAGCTTCGCCAGTGTAGGGATCAAGGCGTCAGGGCGGACCACCATCTTGCGCATCAACTACCGCAATACGCTGGAAGTGCTGTCGGTCGCGCATGCGTTTTCCAAGGATTTGCTCAGCGCCCGGGATGCCGAAGACGACCATATCCCGGTACTGGCCCCGCAAAGCGCAGGCCGGCGCGGCGACTTGCCGCAACTGCTCAGCCACCCTGGGCTTGTGCAGGAAGCCCAATGCCTTGTCGCCCGGCTTGAGCATGAGCAGGCAAACGGCCGGGCCTGGCAAGACATGGCCGTGATTTACCGAGAAGGTTTCCAGGCCACCTGGGTCGAGGACACACTCAAGGCCGCGGGCATCCCGTACACCAGCGCCAAGACCGTTTCCAAACGCAGCGCGCTGTATGGCGAGAACACGGTGAAGATCGTGAGCATGCATTCGAGCAAGGGGTTAGAATTCGGGTTCGTGGTGATTCCGCGCTTGCACGAGATGCCGGTGCAGGGCGAAGACGAAGCCGATGAGATGCGCTTGCTGTATGTAGCCATGACCCGCGCCGTGGACAGGCTGGTGATGACCCATCAGACCCACTCCGGATTCACCGAACGCCTGCAGGAGGCAGTGGCTCAGGTTCAAGCGAGCCTTTAGCTGCTTGATAGTGCGGGACTAAGGGTTGCGCGGTATTAGTGGGCGCGGCCTCGCCGGGAGGCCGGACCGGCCGCGATGGGCCGCGAAGCGGCCCCAACATTTCAGCTCCACATTAGAGCTCAAGGCCTACCGTGCGGCTCACAACGGCCAGACTGCACAGGCCATCGATTGCAGCCTCTACAGACACTGCTCAGCCCCCCAAATAATGGCTTACCAGCTATAACTCACCCGCGCCGTCACCTCACGCCCAGGGTTGTAATAATCAGCCGTCCCCGAGCCCACCACGTGCTGTTCATCGAACAGGTTGCTCACGTTCACCGCCAGGTCGGTGCCCTTGGCGATCTGGTACTTGAATGCCGCGTCGAACAACGTGGTGCCGTCGGTCTTCTTGGTGTTGGCCGCATCCATGTAGTAAGCCCCCACGTACCGTGCGCCCAGCCCGACACTCACGTCGGTCGCCGGAATGTCGTAGTACGTCCACAACGAAGCCGAGTGCTTGGGTGCGGTGGCAAAAGCGTTGCCCTTGAGCGAAGAGCCGTCATACAGCGACCCGCGTTTCACATCGGTGTCCATGTACGAATAGGCGCCAATCACGCTGATATCAGCCGTCACCTGGGCCTTGGCTTCCAGGTCCAGGCCGCGTGCGTGGGACTCACCGACGGTTTGCTGTTCGATGATGCCGCTGGGCAGTACCACAGCGATGGTGACGTTTTCCTGGGTCAGGTCATACACCGCAGCGGAGAACATCGCGTCCATGCCGATGGGCGAGTACTTCACGCCCACTTCGTACTGCTTGCCGGTTTGCGGGGTGACGCCCACCTGGGGTGGGGACACCGACTCCACCATGCTCACGTACGTCGACACTTCGTCGTTGACGATGTAGGTGAGCGCCGCGCGATACGAGGTTTCCGACAAATCGTCGCTCTGCTTGGCGGCCCCGCCCACGTACTCGGTGCTGGACAGATCCATGGAGTCATTGCGCACGCCAGCGGTGGCGATGACGCGGTCGTAGAACGAAAGGTTCTGCTGCATGAACACAGCCTTGGTGGTCACGTCCTGCTTCTTGCGGCTGTAGGGCTCGATGCCACGCGGCACGCCGGTGAACACCGGGTTGGCGATGTCGATCGGGGTGGCGAGGCTATAGACCGAGCGCTGCTTGGTCGAGGAGTCCAGGTACTCCACCCCCACCAGGGTGCTGCTGTCGACGTGCTCGAACTGCGCATCGTATTGCAGCATCAGGTTGCCGTTGAGCTGGTCGGCGTCGCTGTCGGTGCCGAACACATAGCGCGGGATGGTCGTGCCCACCCGCGATGGGCTGTCGCTCAAGTAGGCGTAGCCAAAATCGTCGGTCAGTTCGCTGTAGCGCAGGTTGCCACGCAATACAAAGCCGTTGTCGAAGTCGTGGGTGATGTTGCCGGACAGGCTGGTGCGCTCCACATCGTGGAAGTTGTAGCCGGGCTCGCCGAAGAACTTGCTGCGGTCGTACTCCTTGTCCAGCGGGTAGCCACCGCTGTTGGGCGAGCTGTTGGTCTTCAGGTAGTCCAGCACCACGGTGGCCGAGGTGAAGTCGCTCGGTGCCCAGGTCAGCCCGCCCATCACCAGGCGGCTGTCGTCCCGGGAATGGTCGTACTCACGGTCGCTGTCCTGCAGCTTGGCCGTGAAGCGCCCCGCCACGGTGCCGCCTTCGTTGAGCACATCGCCCACATCAATGCCGGTCTCGGCATGGTCGTACGAACCGTAGGTCACGTAGCCCTGGCCGAAGCGCTCGAACCGTGGCTGTTTGGTCACGAAGTTGACCGAGCCGCCTGGGTCGGCGGGGCCGAACAGAGTGGAGTTGGCGCCGCGAATGATCTCGATACGCTCGTAGGCGTAAGGGTCTTCGCGCACGCCACGCATGGAGCTGAGCGTCAGGCCGTCACGGTAGGTGGTGGCCTGGAAGCCGCGAATCTGGAAGTAGTCGTTACGGTCGTCCGACCCATAGAAGTCGCTGATCACCCCTGGGGTGTACTGCAGCGCTTCTTCGGTGGTGCTGACGCTGCGCTGCTCCATCTCCTTGCGGGTCACCACCGATACCGACGCCGGGGTATTGAGGATGCTGGTGGCGACCTTGCCCCCCACCCAAAGCTCCTTGGCCACGACCGAGTTGATGTCGTCGTCGGCGCTGGCCTTGACCTTGGCATTGACGATTACCGGGGCCAGGCGGTAGTCCTCGGTGGCGCCCAGCTCCAGCGGGCCGGTGGGCTTGGGCTGGGGCAGCAGCAGGTAGGCGTTGGGGCCTTGCTGTTCAGATTGCAGGTCACTGCCCTGCAACAGCGAAGACAAGGCCGCTGCGGTACCCAGCGAGCCCTGGACGCCCGGCGTCGTCTGGTGGGCCACGCTTTGCGCGTCATACGAGAGGCTGACGCCGGCTTCCCTGGCAAAACGATCGAGCGCTGGCGCCAGCGGGCCTGCCGGAATGTTCCACTGCTTGAGCGGGCTGCTGCTGTCAGTGGCCGCAGGCTGGGCCAGGGCTGGCAGGACATGGCTGCCTACCACGAGCCCGAGCAAGGCGCCACGCAGGGCTCGGTTCAGGGGGTGGCGCGGTGAAACCGGGGTAGAACTCATTCTCTCGCTCCGTAGCGTATCGGCGGGCGGCCTGTATTCCGGCCTTCCCTACCTGCCGAACGAGAATGAGAAAACACCTCATTTATTTTCAGATTAATTAACTTCGGTTGTAGGCTGGGTCCTACACCTTACCGATGGCCTGCCTCACTTTGCCCAGCAGCTCACCCATACGGAACGGCTTGATCAGCATGTCCATGCCATCGCCGAGAAACGCCTGCCGGTCCAACGCGGCATCGGCATAGCCGGTCATGAACAGCACAGGCAGTTCGGGCCGGTAGCCACGGGCAAGGTCGGCCAGCTCCCGGCCGCTGAGCGTTGGCAGGCCAACGTCGGTCAGCATCAGGTCCAGGCTCGGCTCGTCGCGCAGGTATTGCAGCGCCTGGTCGGTGGTCGAGGCCAGTGTGCAGTGGTAGCCGGCATCGGCCAGCGCTTCGGCCACCGACAGCCGTACCGAGGCCATGTCCTCGACGATCAGCACATGCTCGCCATTACCCTGTAGATCGAGCCCACGCTCGCGTACCACGGGCACGGCTGCCTGCGCACTGGCCGGCAGCATCAGCGCCACTTCGGTGCCCTGCCCCACCACGCTGTTGAGCATCACGTGGCCGCTGGACTGCCGGGCGAAACCATAGATGGTCGACAACCCAAGGCCGGTGCCCTGCCCGACGGGCTTGGTGGTGAAGAACGGGTCGAACACCTTGTCCAGCAACTCAGGTTCGATGCCGGTGCCGTTGTCGCGCACGCTGACCATCACATAGGGGCCGTCGGCAAGATTGGGGTTTTCCTGGGACCAGATGGCGGCCGTGTCGAGCCAGATCCGCCCGCCCTTGGGCAGCGCGTCGCGGGCGTTGATCACCAGGTTGAGCACCGCGCTTTCCAGCTGCACCGGGTCGACCAGGGCGATGGCCGGTTGGGTGGAGAGGTTCAGGGTCAACGTGATGCGCTCGCCAATGGTGCGGGTCAGCAGTTCTTCGAGCGAGCGCACGTGGCGGTTGACGTCCACCGGCCGAGTGTCCAGCGGTTGCTGGCGAGCGAAGGCCAGCAGCCGATGGGTCAGCGAAGCCGCGCTGTTGGCCGAGCTGAGCGCAGCTTCGGCATAGCGCGGCACTCTGTCGACACGGTTCTCGGCCACCCGCTTGCAGATCAGTTCGAGGCTGGTGATGATGCCGGTCAGCAGGTTATTGAAGTCGTGGGCGATGCCGCCGGTCAAGCTGCCCAGCGCCTCCATTTTTTGCAGTTGCACCAGCTGCGCCTCGGTGCGTTCGCGCACGGCCACTTCATGGGCCAACTGGCTGGTGGCGTCGTCCAGCCGGGCCAGGTGCGAGCGTTCGCGGTGACGGTGCTCGGTGATATCCTCGACGAACACTAGGCACAAACCCGGCGCCTGATACGGCGAAAGCTGCCACTCGGTCTCGCGTACATGACCATGCACCTGCATGCTCAAGGTGCCCTGCCAGCGCTCGCCGGCCATGAGGTGCTCGCGCAGGCTGGCCAGCGCCGCCTCCTGCCCATCGGCGAAGCAGTCGTGCAGCTGCTCAGGGTGGCGGTTGTCCTGGATCAGGTAGCTGAACGCCTGGTTGCATTCATGCACCTTCAGCTGGGCGTCCATCACGGCAATCGGCGCCGACACACTGGTGAAAATCTCGCGAAAGCGTGCCTCGCTCTGACGCAATGCGCGCTCGGTGTCGCGCACGCGCAGCAAGGTGCGCAGGGTGGCCAGCAGCACGTCCGGGTCGACGGGGTGAATCAGGTAGGCATCGGCGCCAGCGTTCAGCCCGGTGATGATGTCGCCGCTCTGGATCGACGCGGCCGACACATGAATCACTGGCAGCAGCGCCGTGCGTGGGTCCTGACGCAGCAGCCGGACGATGTCGAAGCCGCTCATGTCCGGCAGGTTCACGTCCAGGATCAAGGCGTCGATCTGGCTGTCGCGGATCAGCGCCAGGCCCTCGCCGCCCGTGCCGGCCTCCAGTACCTGGTACCCGTGCACCGCCAACCGCCTGCGCATGGCGTAGCGGGTGGCAACGTTGTCATCGACGATCAGCAAGCGCACATCGGCATTCATTCAGTGCTCTCCGGGGCGAGGGCAAGCGGGATCACCACGAAGAAACAGGAGCCGACACCCGGCTCGCTCTCGACGCCCACATGACCTCCCAGCAGCTCGGCAAAGCGCTTGCACAGCGACAGGCCCAGGCCCGTACCGCGCAAGCGTTTCTGCAACGGCGAGTCCACCTGGGCGAAGTCTTCGAAGAGGGTACCCAGCAGCTCCGGTGCAATGCCGATACCCGTGTCGCTCACGGCGAAACGGATACTGTCATCGCCTTCCAGGCAGGCGGAAATACGCACTTCGCCCTGTGAGGTGAACTTCAGGGCATTGGAAATGAAGTTGCGCAGAATCTGCGCCAGCTTCTTGTCATCGGTGTACAGCCGCGGCAGGCCGGCATGTTCTTCGAAAATGAGGTCCACGGCCGTGGCATCGACGATGGGCCTGAACATGCCTCGCAGGGCGGCGAACAGGTCGAACATGTCGAACCAGGCCGGCGAAATGGTGATGCGACCGGCTTCGATCTTGGCCAAGTCGAGCAAGTCGTCGACCATGTCGGACAGCTCGCGGGTAGCAGTACTGATGAAGGTGACCTGACGGTGCTGTTCCGCCGACAACGGCCCGTCGAGCTCGTCGGTCAGCAGGCCGGTGATGCTCAAGATCGAGCCCAGCGGGGTGCGGAACTCATGGCTCATGTAGGACAGGAAGCGGCTTTTTAGGTCCGAGGCCTGGCGCAGGTGCTCAGCCTGGGTATCCAGCTCGGCATACAGCGCCAGCACACCCTGGTTGGTTTCATCCAGCTCGGCGCGCAAGGCGTCGTTCTCGGCTTGCAGGCGGGCAATAAGTGCGGCATCAGCCATTGGGCAGCTCCAGGTCGATGACAAGTACGGTGACATCGTCCCGGCCTCGGCAGAAGTCGCGGTGCAGCACCGCAGCGATCACGGCCGGATGACGGTGCACCAGGCCAGGGTAATCCTTGAGGTTCCACCGGGACTGCAGGCCATCGCTGTACATGATCAACACATTTCCGTTCAGATCAGCGTAGTCGAACACTTGGGTTTTTCTGAATTGCCCGCCGACGATGCCGGGCATTGACGCCAGGCCTCGTGATTGGCTGCCATTGACCAGGCTCGCGCCGATGTTGCCGATGCCGGTGTAGCTCAGCCGTGCATTGCAGCCCTCGTAGTGCGCCAGGGCCACGGCGCCACCGCGTGTGCCTGCCATCGCCTGGTGCATGGCCAGAAGCTGCTGCTGCGGGTGGGCGAACGGTGCCTGTGCGAACACTGCCGCGCCCGCCTGGGCTGCCGCTTCGGCTTCGCTGCCATGCCCCAGCCCGTCGATCACCAGGGCGCTCACGCGCTGCCCATCGAAGGTCAGGTGCCAGGTGTC
This sequence comes from Pseudomonas fulva NBRC 16637 = DSM 17717, assembly GCF_000730565.1. Classification (GTDB taxonomy): domain Bacteria; phylum Pseudomonadota; class Gammaproteobacteria; order Pseudomonadales; family Pseudomonadaceae; genus Aquipseudomonas; species Aquipseudomonas fulva. The sequence continues at coordinate 59,217 of NZ_BBIQ01000006.1, forward strand.
GCCGCAGGCCGGGTCGCCATTGAGGGCATGCTGGCTGACGCCGAAGCGCAGGTCAGTACCTGGGTCATTCTGGGCATACAACCGCGCCAGAACTACGGCTCCCCGGGTATCGGCATAGACGTCGAAGACTTGAGCCTGGCGGGCGATGGCGCCCAGGCCGATGCCTTGGGTACCCGCCGACGAATAGCCGTCGGCCAGGCAGGCTTGGGCATCGAACCCTTGCGCGCGATCGAGGGTGAGCACTTCGATGCCAAACCTGCCGTCACCGCGCGGCAGCGCCCGCAGATGAAGCTCGCCGTGCCCGGCATGCTTGAGCACGTTGGTGCACAGCTCGGTCACCACCAGCGCGACACGTCCGGCGTCCGTTTCGTCAAGACCGTGGGCCTGTGCAAGTTTTTGCGCGATCCGTCGAGCGTGGCCAACGTCACTGGGGTCAGCCAACGGTACGACGCAGGTCTGGCTGGCAGCGATGCTCACGCCCATCGTGTGATCGTCACACGGGTACCCTCGCCAGGCGCGGTATCCAACTCGAACTCATCCACCAGGCGCCGCGCGCCGGTCAGGCCCAGGCCCATGCCACCGCCCGAGGTCCAGCCGTCGGTCAACGCCAGGCCGATATCGGGAATGCCGGGGCCTTCGTCACGAAAATGCAGGCGCAGGCCCACGCGACCGAAGTCCTCCAGCACCTGCCAGTCCATGTCGCCGCCACGGCCGTAGACCACGGTGTTGCGGGCCAGCTCGCTGACGGCGGTGACCAACTTGGTCAGGTCGACCAGGCGCATGCCGCACTCGCCCGCCAGCTTGCGGGCCAACTGGCGCGCAAGGACTACATCCTGCTCGATGCGCACCGGCAGGCTACCGCTGTCGCGCACATTCATTTGCGGGTCACACGCTGACGCAGCACTTGCATGCCGCGTTCCACATTCAAGGCGGTACTTACCCCGGGCAACGTCAGGCCCAGTTCCACCAGGGTGATGGCTACGGCAGGCTGCATGCCGACCACCATGGTCTCGGCGTCCATGATGCGTGACAGGCCCGAGATGCTGGCGATCATGCGCCCGATGAACGAGTCGACCATGTCCAGTGCCGAGATGTCGATGAGTACGCCGCGGGCGGAGGTGCTGCTGATGCGGTCGGTCAGGTCTTCCTGCAGGGTGAGGGCCAGTTGGTCATGCATGTCCACCTGGATGGTCACCAGCAGGAATTCCCCCATCTGCAGGATCGGGATACGCTCCATGGCTCAGGCTCGCTGGCCGAGGTCGCTGCCCACGCGGGTCAGGGCCAGCTTCAGGGCATCGGCCAGGTTGGCCTTGGTGGTCAGGGTGCCAAGGTCCAGGCCCAGGTGCACGATGGTCTGGGCGATCTGCGGGCGGATGCCGCTGATGATGCAATCGGCGCCCATCAGGCGAATGGCCGTCACGGTCTTGAGCAGGTGCTGCGCCACCAGGGTGTCCACGGTGGGCACGCCCGTGATGTCGATAATGGCGATTTCCGAACCGGTGTCGACGATGCGCTGCAACAGCGACTCCATGACGGTCTGGCTGCGCTGGGAGTCGAGGGTGCCGATCAATGGCAAGGCCAGCACACCGTCCCACAGTTTGACCACCGGCGTAGACAGCTCCAGCAGTTCTTCCTGCTGGCGGCGAATGACGTTTTCACGGCTCGCCTGGTAAGTGCGCATGGTGTGCATGCCCATACTGTCGAGCAGCTCGGACACGCGCCAGAGTTCCTCGGCCAGCGTGGCCGGGTCGGCGCTGTAGTGCGATTGCAGCAAGGCGAACAGCGGACGCTTCAGGGCGTAGATGAAGTGCACGGTCTGGTGGGAGTCATGGCCCATCTGCGCGCGCGATGACGACAGCTTTTCGAGGAACCGGCGTACGGCCTCCCAATCGGCGGCTGCCAGGTTAGCGCCACCTTGGCCCTTCAAGCCCTGCACCAACAGTTGCAGGAACTCGCGGGTCTCTTGGGCCAGCACCTGTTCCTTGACGTTGCGCGTGGCACCGTTGGCTTCCAGGCCTGCCAACCACTGGGTCAGCAACTGGTCCTGGTTATTTTCGACCGCGTCCAACGTACTGCTTTGCAGTGCTGCCATGTATCTGAGCTCCTGTGGTGAAAGCGGGCACCTTCACGCTATGACCGGGTGTTTTGTGAGTGACAGTTACTGGCCGGAATAGTTGTCCGGGTGGCGCATTTAATTGCATTAGGCCATCGGATGGTAGTCCATTGCTCAAAGAAATTTGGCAGGTTGGATCAAGGGCAGGCGAGTGCGCCGTGAGCACCGGACCAAAGCATGGGTGGCCTGCCTCTTCACGCCATGGCCGGTAGCGTCCCTGGCGCCTTGAAACCATTGGTGACCCCGGCACTCAATAGGGGCTACCCACCAGAAGGAACTGATGCATGAACACGACTCGCCTGATCCTGCCCCTGCTTGCCAGCCTTGCTGGCGTGGCCACCGCTCACGCTGAAAACCTCGATCAAACCGAGGCTCTCACGCGTATCGGCCAAGTTCTGACGTGCAAGCGCGTGGTCTCACCCGAGCAGTTCGATGCACTGGTCACGGCGGCCAAGGGCCAGGCCACCGTCCAGGCGTCGGAGCTGTCGGACGCTGAGTACTCGCTGGCGCAGCCAGTGAAGGTCTACGGCCAACCGATCACGCAGCTGACGGTACATGCTGCCAGTGACGGCGAAGGTGACTTCAACGAGTTTTCGGGGATGTTCAAGGGCCAGCGCGTCGAGGACATCGCCAAGCTGAGCGGCATCGGCAAGGATGACCTGGGGCATTACACCCAGGAAGTTGGCAACCACGATGTGTCGTTGCGGGGCGAGTCGGGCAGTACCTACGTTGCCTGCACGCAAGACAAGCGCCCGGCGCAGTAGGCTGATCGCCTCGCCGCCCAGCGCCTATGAGCTGCCAGCCCTGCAAGGCTGGCATTCCCGCCTGCCCTAGTACAGACGTGTGCAGCTCATGGACGTGATCTTCATGGGCACTACGTAACGCGTAAAGTCACTGGTGTTGACCGAAGGCGGCTTGCGCCCCAGGTCGACGGCAGCTTGCGGCTCCAGCAACGCTTCACACTTGATGGACTCACCAAGGTCAGTCTGTCGCCTGACGGCGGTGGCCCGCATCTGGACGCCATCGGCCGGATCGCTGAACACCACCGGTGCCGGAGCTGGCGTTGCCCTGAGGGCGTAGTCCTCACTTTTGCCCTGGCCCAGGAACCCGAGGGTGACAAACGGTGTGCCTGCCTTGTCATAGCGGGGGATGACACCTACTCGCGTTTTAAACTGCTTCTGCGCGGCGAGCTGCCCAATGACCCGGCGCGTGAGCGAATCCCAATAGGGGTGATGCGGGCCATCCAGTTCGCCGACAGGGGCTGCGCGGTCGTAGGGTTTACCAATCGCCTTGAGGTCCTGCTGCCTGGCCAGGTAGCGAATCCTGCAGCTGTCGTCGATCTTGGTCGCGAGTGGTTTGCCGGACTTGGCGCTGTAGAACAAGGCTGCAGTGCACTCGGCGTCGAACCTGCCGCCCAGGTAGAGGTACTCGCCACTGCTCGAGGGCAAGGTGGCAATCAAGTCCAGCTCACTGCCAGCACTGCCAGCAATTCCGTTGGCCATGGCCGAAGGCATCATCGATGTCAGTGAGCTGACCGTGTCGTCGGAAAAACGAACCTTGGTACGACCGTCGGGCATTTGCTCGGTCGTGACGCAGCCGGTCAGGGCCATGGCGGCCAGCATGGGCAGGAGGAATCTACACAGGGTCATGGGGACGTATCCTTACTCTGGAAAATCGAAGCAGGCGCAGCGAGAAAAGCGCCTCACATCCGTGTCGTTGACAGCGACGCCCAGACGGGCGAGGCGCGATTTTCCATCATTCGGTAGGGGGGTGCCAGTGTGTATGCTCGGCCGGTTTGGCCGGGCCATTGGATGCGTCGGCCGCAAAGCGGCCCCAGCACCCTGAGTTGCGAAGCTGATAACCCTGAGGCCGCATCGCAGCCTCGAGGCTCCAGCAAAGCTCATCTCAACCCAACGACCGCGCCCCCACAGGCTGCGCATGACCGCGTGTCGTCACGATACCCAGGAAGGAAATCAGGATCGCAAGCCCCAGCGTGGCGCTCACTTCCGCCCGGTGCTCGGGCGTGTACATCATCACCGCCAAGGCCAGGGCAATGAAGATGATCACCGCCCAGGTCAACCAGGGGAACAGCCACATGCGGAACTTGAGCTCAGTATTCTCCCGCTCAAGACGGCGACGCATGCGCAGTTGGGAGATGGCGATGACCATGTAGACCAGCAGCGCGATGGCACCTGAGCTTGCCAGCAGGAACTCGAACACGCCCTTGGGTGCGAAGTAGTTGAGCACGGCGATGGATGCACCGATCAGGGTGCTGCCGAACACCGCAGCACGGGGTACGCCGACCTTGGACGTGTGTTTGAGCATTGCCGGCGCATCGCCACGCTTGGCCAGCGAATACATCATGCGCGAGGCGATGTAGATCGAGGAGTTCATGCAGCTGGTGACCGCTACCAGCACCACCAGGTCGACCAGCAAGGCCGCATTGGGGATGTTCATGATTTCCAGTGCACGCTGATACGAGCCCACCACAGCCAACTGTGGGTCGTTCCACGGCACGACGGAAATGATCACGAAGATGGAGAGGATGTAGAAGGTACTGATGCGCCAGATGACCGAACGGGTGGCCTTGGCGATGTTGCGCGAAGGATCGCTCGACTCCGAAGCGGCGATGGTCACTGCCTCCGTGCCGATGAAGCTGAACATCACAGTGATGAACGCGCCCACCACCGCCGCCCAGCCATTGGGCGCAAAACCGCCATGCTCGGCAATCAGCCCACTCAAACCGCTGACTTCACGGTTGGGCAGCCAACCCATCAGCGCCGCGAAGCCGAGGCTGATGAAGGCAAGGATCGCAGTCACTTTCAAAATGGCGAACCAGAACTCGAACTCACCGTACTTGGCCACACTGAACAGGTTGGTACCTGCCAGCAACAGCACCGACGCCAAGGCGAATATCCAGCTGTCTATCTGCGGGAACCAGGCGTTGAGCACGTGCCCTGCCGCCAGGGCTTCGATGGGAATGACCAGCACCCAGAACCACCAGTACAACCAGCCGATGGTGTAGCCGGCCCAGCGGCCGATGGCCTGGTCGGCGTAGGTGGAAAATGAACCGGTATCGGGGTGCGCGACGGCCATTTCGCCGAGCATGCGCATGACCAGGACGACCAAGGTCCCGGCCACGAAATAGGAGATTATGGTAGCCGGGCCGGCTGCCGCAATGGCGTGGCCCGAGCCGACGAAAAGTCCGGCGCCGATGATGCCGGCGATGGACAGCATCGTTACATGACGTGGCTTGAAACCTTGTGCAAGGTTGCCATCAGATCCCACGGTGTTCATTGATGTTGTTCTCTTTTTGCTGACACAAGGATGGACGGGCAGGCGTAGGCGAAAATAGCTCCTTGAAGGGTTCAGGTCGACAGGTTGCTTGCGCTCTGTTGTTGATCTTTGCAGCGCATCACAAGGCAACGTGCCGGTGGGGGTCGGGCTTCATTTAAGCCCCGCAGGGATGAGGGAAATTACACGAGAACGCCCCGGAACTGTTCGATCACGACAGCGCTTTTGTGCAAGCGACAAATGTCGCGATTGGCATGTCCGAACGCGCCATCAACGCCAATGACCCTTCTGTTTTTCATTCGAGTGTGTTGCACCCGCTACCTGTCCAGCAGGCAGCGGGTGGCGCGGGCATCAGGCCAAGGCGTGGTCGACCAGCACTTGCAGCCGCCCCTGGGAACAGCGCTCGACCCGCGCCTGGACGCCATACACCTGCGCCAGCAGGTCGGGCACCAACACATCCTGCGGCGTACCACTGGCGACCACCCTGCCCTCGCGCAGCACCACCAGCCAGTCGGCATGGCTGGCAGCCAGGTTGATATCGTGCAGCACCGCCACCGCCAACAGGCGATGCACCTGCACGCGCTCACGCACGGCGTCCATGACCCGCAATTGATAATGCAGGTCAAGCGCGCTGGTGGGCTCGTCGAGCAGCAGCACCTGCGGGTTGCGCGCCAGCAACTGGGCCAGCGCCACCAATTGCCGCTGCCCACCGGACAAGCTGTCCAGCGAGCGCTGGGCCAGGTGCTCGATACCCAGCTGGCGCAGGGCCGCAAAGGCCTGGCCCAGCAGGTCGTCCGCGCTGCCTACGCGAAGTGCGGCCATGATGCTTTCCAGCACGCCGAGGGCAATGCCGGGGGGCAACTGCTGGGGCATGTAGGCTAGCCGTCGAGCGCGCTCGGCAAAGGCCAGGCGGTTCACGTCCTGGCCATCCAGGCGCAGGCCGCCACGCATGCGTTCGAGCCCTGCCAGGGCCCTGAGCAGCGTGGACTTGCCCGCCCCGTTGGGCCCCACCAGCGCCACCAGGCTGCCTTCGGGCAGGGCAGGCAGGCTGACCTCGTGCAAAATCTGCCGCGCACCGTAGGCGACCGAAACCTTGTCGATCACCAGGCTCACAGCTTTCTCCCTCGCCGGAACACCAGCGTCACGAAAATCGGCACCCCCACCAGGGCGGTGACGATGCCGACCGGCACGATGACGCCTGGCATGATCAGCTTGCTGGCAATGGAGGACAACGAAAGCATCAGCGCGCCCACCAGCGCGCTGGCCGGCAGCAGGAACCGCTGGTCTTCCCCCACCAGCAAGCGCGCAATGTGCGGCCCGACCAGGCCGACGAAGCCGATGGTGCCAACGAATGCCACGGCGGTTGCCGACAACAGGCTGATGCGCAGCAGCGAGGCAAAACGCAGCCGCCGGGTGTCCACGCCGAAGCTGCGCGCCCGGTCCTCGCCCATGCGCAGCAGCGTCATCGCAGGTGCCGCCCGCAGCGAAAACGGCAACACCAGCGCCACCACCAGCGCCAGAATGCCGAGTTTGTTCCAATCGGCCCGAGCCAGGCTGCCCATGGTCCAAAACACCAGTTGCTGCAATACGTCTTCGGTGGCCAGCAGTTGCAACAGCGACACCAGGGCATTGCAGCTGAACACCAGGGCGATGCCGAACAGCACCAGGCTCTCCACGCCCGCCCCGCGAAGCCGCGACATGGCCTGCAACAACACCACCGACAGGCAGGCGAAGACGAAGGCCATCACCGTCACCTGCACCCCCGCCGTCATCCAGGCGATGGTGAGCGGGTAGGCGATGGCAAGCGAAGCCCCCAGTGCCGCTGACGAGGACACCCCCAGGGTGAAGGGGCTGGCCAGCGGGTTGTCGAGGATTGCCTGCATCTCGGCCCCTGCGAGCGACAGTGCCGTGCCCACCAGCACCGCCATCAGCGCGTAGGGCAAGCGCACGTTCCAGATGATCACCCGCTCCGTGGCGCTGAGCGTGGCCGGGTCGAACAGGCCTTGCACCAGTCGCCCCAGGCTCATCCCCGACGCACCGCTGGCCAGGTCGCTCAAGACCGAAACCAGCAACAGCACGGCCAGCCCGGCAACCAGCCCGGTACGCCGCCACAGCAGCCGGCGGTAGTGCCAGGCGGCCTGTTGCACGCCTGGCAGCGCCTGTGCGTTCACTGGGCGTCGACCCAGTACTGACCGTCCAGCCCTACCTTGAGCATGCGGTTGATCTCGGCCATGGTCGCTTGCGGGTCGATGTCCTTGAACCGCTCCGGGTGCACCCAACGCGCCATCGCTTCAATCGCAAGGATGTTGAACGGCGAGTTGTAGAAGTCATGCCACAAGCCATGGGCCTGGCCGGCCTGGATGGGACGCAAGGGGGCGAATTCCGGGCGGGCGGTGATCTTCGCCAGGCTGTCCCGGGCCGTTTTTTCGGAAACCCCGGCCCCCAGCAGTACGCCGGGGGCGCGGTTGCCGGTGGCGATATAGACGTCGGGGTCGGCTTGCAGCACGTACTCGACGCTCACATCGCCCAGCGCACCGGGCACCACGTCGGCACCGATGTTATGGCCACCCACCGCCTGGACCACACTGCCCAAGCCGCTTTTGCCAGTGGTATGGCCAGGCGCTTGCCACACCCCGGCCAGCAATTCCAGAAACACCTTGGGCCGCTCGCTTTCCTTGATGCCAGCCACGCCCGCTTTCACCTGCTCCAGGTGACGGTCGTACAGGTCGAGGTACTGCTGCGCCTGCTGTTCACGGCCTAGCAGCGTACCCAGCGCCTGCATGCTGACGTGGGTATTGCGCATGGGGTGCACACGAAAATCGATGAACAACACCGGCACGCCGGCCTTGGCCAGCAGATCGGCCACCGGGCTGTGCTGGGTCGGGCCTTCGCCGGCGATGCTGAAAATGGCCAGGTCAGGCTTGAGCGACAGGATCTGCTCGGCGCTCACGCTCTGCTCGGAGGCCTGCCCGATCAAGGGCAGCTTGGCGATCTGCGGGTACTGCCGGGCGTAGACCTCATAGGTATGCGGGTCCAGCAAGCGCATGTCGTTCTGCCAGCCCACCACGCGCTGGAAGGGGTTATCACGGTCGAGCAGCGCCAGGGCGAAGAACAAACGCCCCTCGCCCAGCACGATACGTTGCGGGGCGTGGTCAAGCTCGACGGTACGCCCCAGCACATCGGTAACTTGCAGGGCTTGGGCGGTGTGGGCGAAGCCGAGGCAGGACGCCAGCAGCAGCAAGGCAGGCAGCAGGCGCTGCCGCAAACGGGGGAACAGGCACATCGGGGCGTCCTCTTGAAGAGAGAATCAGTCGCAACGGAGCCGGGCATTCTAGCCAGCCGCCTGTGCTCCCGATGTGCGCGAATGTATTGGTCTGGTCGCCAGCCATTACATCCCGTTACCCCAAGGCGTTACCAGGTCAGGCAGATCTTGCCGAAATGGCGGTTGCTTTCCTGATAGCGAAACGCATCGACGATGTGTTCGAGCTCGAAGTGCTTGTCCACCACCGGGCGCAGGCCGTTGGCCTCGATGGCCCGGACCATGGCCTGCTGCTGGGCACGGCTGCCTACCAGCACACCCTGCAGGCGGATCTGCCGCACCAGGGCCTGCACCAGCGGCAGCTGCCCCGCCACACCGGTCAAAATGCCGATCAGCGAGACATGGCCCCCGATGCGTGCGGCGATCATCGATTGCTCCAGGGTGGCGGGCCCGCCGACTTCGATCACATGGTCCACCCCACGGTTGTCGGTCAGCTCACGCACCTTTTCGCCCCAGGCCGGCGTGCGCGTGTAGTTGATCACGTGGTCGGCGCCCAAGGCCTTGAGCCGCTCGAGCTTGGCATCGCTGGAAGAGGTGGCGATCACCGACGCACCGGCCAGCTTGGCGAACTGCAGGGCAAAGATCGACACCCCGCCGGTGCCCTGTACCAGCACCGTGTCACCGGGCTTGAGGTGATCGTCGCTCATCAGCGCGCGCCAGGCGGTAAGCCCGGCGGTGGTCAAGGTCGCCGCCTCGGCGTGGCTGAAGCCCTTGGGCGCGCGGGTGAAGGCCGTGGCCAACGCGGTCACATGGCCACGGGCATAACCGTCCAGGCCATCGCCCGGCACCCGGGCAAAGCCCTCGACATTGGCCTCACCATCCAGCCAGTCAGGGAAGAAGGTGCTGACCACGCTGTCACCGACCTGAAAGTCGCTGACGCCGCTGCCCACGGCGATCACCTCGCCGGCACCGTCGGCCATCGGGATGCGCCGTTCGGTTGGGCCCCACATGCCGCTGACCACGGCGAAGTCGTGGTAATTGAGGGAACTGGCATGCAAGCGTACGGTGATTTCACCCACGCCTGGGGCAGTGGCCTCGCAGGTGCCGACCTCGACCTTGTCGTAGCCGCCACCGGGTTGAACGTAGATCGCCTTGCTGCTCATGGTCGAGTGCTCCATCTGTAAAAAGGAAAGTGCCCGGCGAGCGTGGGGTCAGCCCAGCATACGCTTCAAGGCATGACAGTCGGGCGCATGTCGGTCGGCAAGGCCCGGCCAGGCGTCGTGCGGCTGGTTCACAAGCACCGTGCCCGCGCCGGCGGCTCGCCCGCAGTCGAGGTCGAAGCGGTGGTCGCCCACCATCACCATCGCCTGCGGCGCGACGCCCCAGGCGCCGGCAATCTTGAGCAGCCCATCGGGGCTGGGCTTGGGCTGCGCTTCGTCACGCCCAAGAATGTGCGCCACCGGAAAACAGTCGGCAAGGCCAATGGCTTGGAGCGTGATGTGTGCCAGTTCGCGGGCATTGCGGGTGAGGATGCCCAGTTGGCAACCACGGCTGGTCAGCTCACGGACCAGCTCCACCGCCCCCTGGGCAGCTTTGGAGGCCAGCGCCAGATGACGCTCGTGCTCCAGCAGCCAGGCATGCTTGGCGGCGGCTTCGTCTGCGGGCAGAGCCGCCAGGTGCGCCAGAATGTCGTCCTTGGGAGGAATGCCCAACTTCACGCGGATAGCGGCAAAATCATGCGCGGCCACGGTCAGGGTGCCGTCCATGTCGAATACCCAATGGCGCACCTGGCCCAGGTTCATGCCCAGTCCTTGCGATGACGGATCAGGCCTTCCTGGCTGGACGAGGCGACCAGTTGGCCGGCCTGGTTGAAGATGCTGCCGCGGCAGAAGCCACGGGCATTGCCAGCCCAGGGGCTGTCGGTGGCGTACAGCAGCCATTCATCAGCCCGCAGGTTGCCGTGGAACCACAAAGAGTGGTCCAGGCTGGCGATCTGCATGTCCCGCTGCCAGACCGACTTGCCATGGGGCAGCATCGATGTGGTCAGCAGTCCGAAATCAGAGGCGTAGGCCAGGATGTACTTGTGCAGCGCAGGGATAGCCGGCAGATTGCCGTCGGCGCGGAACCAGGCGTATTTCACCGGGTCGCCGGGCTTGGGGTTGAACGGGTCACGCTCGGTTACTGGGCGAATCTCGATGGGCTTGGCGCACAGCACCTTGTCGCGGATGCGCTCAGGAAGCTGATCGGCCATGGCGCTGGCCAGTTCCACTTCGGTGGGCAGGTTTTCAGGGCCGGCCACATCGGGCATCTGTGCCTGGTGGGTGAACCCGTCCTCGTCGTACTGGAACGAGGCGCTGCAGGTGAAGATCGTCTTGCCCTTCTGAATCGCCGTGACGCGTCGGGTACTGAAACTGCCGCCATCACGCACGCGGTCCACCGAGTACACCACCGGCAGGCTGGCATCGCCCGGGCGCAGGAAGTAGCCGTGCAGCGAGTGCACGTGGCGGGCATCCTCTACCGTCTGGCTGGCGGCCGACAAGGACTGGCCCAGCACCTGGCCGCCATACAGCTGGCGAAAACCCAGGTCCTGGCTGCGGCCGCGGAACAGGTTTTCTTCAATGGCTTCGAGGCTCAACAGGTCGACCAGGTCGTCCAACACATGACTCATCAGGGTTCTCCGTAGACGCAAGACGTGCTCACAAGGCGCCGTGGGCCGGCGCTCGATTCAACCGGCGCGGCCCACGCATGAGCCGCACCGTCCAATAGCGCAAATGATACAGGGTTTGACATCGCCAGCCCCCCTGGCGGTTCACTCGGCCCGCAAGGTCTGCTCCCACCGCGCGCGATCGATCCGATACAGCACATGCGGGCGCAGTGGATGGCCGAGGGCGACACGCGGGTGGTCGAAACTGCCTGCCAGGTCCTGCTCCATGCCGATGGCTTGCATCACCTTCTGCGAGGGCAGGTTGAGGGTGCTGGTAAAGGACACCACCTGCTCGACCTGCAACTGGGCAAACGCACAGCGCAAGCACGTCCAGGCCGCCTCACTGGCAAACCCCAGGCCCCAGTGCCGACGTGCCAGGCGCCAGCCGATCTCGACTGCCGGGGCGAAGGGCGCGTCGAAGTTGACATTGAGCAGGCCCGTCATGCCGATGAAAGCCCCACTGTCCTTGCGCTCAAGCGCCCACAGGCCAAACCCGTACTCATGAAAATGCCCGCGGATGCGGCCGATCAAGGCAGCCGCTTCAAGGCGTGTGAGCGGCGCGGGGAAGTAGCGCATGACCTGGGGGTCGGCGCACAGGGCAGCGAACTCGCGCAGATCCTCGTCCTGCCATTGGCGCAGAATCAGCCGCGCGCTTTCCAGTTCCAGAATGGGGGTCATGGGGTTCGCTCCGTTTTGGCGTGCTGCACTGTACAGCGTAGGCGCAGGCACGACCGCGCACCGGGTAATGAGTAGCCGAATGCATTTTTCACATGCGCTTCACCGGCTGGCAACACGCGGGTTAGCAAAATGCCGCCATCCCTGCCGCGCCCAGCGCGCGGTTTCCCTGTCGGAGCCACCCATGCTGTCGAGCAACACTCTGCCGCCCTACGCAATGCATTCACCGCGCAAGCGATGGCTGCCCCGCAGCACCGTGACCGTCGCCTTGAGCCTGTGCCTGGCCGTGGCGGCATCCACCTCCTGGTTTATGACGAGAACCTCCATCGTGGACCTTGGTAGCGAACAACAACTCAGCAAAAGCGGCTTGCTCCAGGCCTGGGCCAACGGTGCGGTGATCGTCATGATCCGCCATGCCGAGCGCTGTGACAGCGCACCGGGCCCCTGCCTGGGCGACCCGGCTGGCATCACGGTCGCCGGCAGCCAGGCTGCCGGGCGCGTGGGCGAAGGCCTCAAGCACCTGGGGCTGGCCGATGCCGACCTGTTGAGCAGCCCGAAGGTGCGCACCCAGCAGACGGCGCATTTCATTCTGGGGCAGCCGGTGGCCACGCGGGAATGGATCGGCCAGTGCGACGGCGGCTTCCCGGCTCAGGCGCTGGCAGCCAAACGCCCCGAACACAACCTGGTGCTGGTAACCCACAACGGCTGCGTCGATCAGTTCGCTCGCCAGCAGAACGTTACCGGCGGCGAACGGGACAGCGGTTATGCCAGTGCCTTGTTCGTTTCCGTGGACGACAATGGCAAGGCACGCATCCTGGGGCGGTTGAACGCGCCCGAATGGCAGCGCGTGCTGGCCAGCGCTGCACGTTGAAAGTGCCCGTTGCATAGGTGGGCACCGGCTTGCACGCTGGGCTAGCAAAGTTTTCCACAGCCGCTGGCTGTCATGGCAAGATCAAGTCTGTTTCTTGTTGTGGATAACCCATGTCGCTGCCGCTGATCTACCACGAAGACTACAGCCCGGAGTTTCCGCCGGACCATCGTTTTCCGATGGACAAGTTTCGTCTGCTGCACGATCACCTGATCGACAGTGGGTTGACCACCGACCAGGCGTTGCTGCGGCCCGAGATCTGCCCCAATGACATTCTTGCGCTGGCCCACGACCGCCGTTACATCGAGCGCTACATGCACGGCGAGCTGTCCCGCGAGGACCAGCGGCGCCTGGGCCTGCCGTGGAGCGAAGCGCTGGCGCGGCGCACCGTGCGTGCGGTCGGGGGTTCGCTGTTGACGGCCGAGATGGCCCTGCAACACGGGGTGGCCTGTCACCTGGCGGGCGGTACCCACCATGCCCACTACGACCACCCAGCCGGCTTTTGCATCTTCAATGACCTGGCCGTGATCAGCCGTTACCTGCTCGAAGCCGGCCGCGTGCACCGGGTGCTGATCTTCGATTGCGATGTTCATCAAGGGGACGGTACCGCGCGCATTCTTGAAGACACGCCCGACGCCATTACCGTCTCCCTGCATTGCGAGCAGAACTTCCCGGCCCGCAAGGCGCAAAGCGACTGGGACATCCCCCTGCCACGTGGCATGGGGGACGACGCTTACCTGCACGTGGTGGATGAGGCGCTCAATTACCTGCTGCCGCTCTATCAGCCTGACCTGGTGCTGTACGACGCCGGGGTCGATGTTCACAAGGACGATGCCCTGGGTTACCTGCAAATCACCGATGCAGGGCTGGCCGCACGTGACGCGCGCGTGCTCGGCCAGTGCCTGGGCCGCGACATTCCGGTCATGGGCGTGATCGGGGGCGGTTACAGCAAGGATCGCAGAGCGCTGGCCAAGCGCCACGGCGTGCTTCATCACACGGCGGCCAACGTCTTGCGTTGTGCACAATGACTGTGGAACCGCTTGTGGATAACCTGAGCGAAACAGGCTGTAGCCCTTTAATAGCGCTGCTTGCGCGACATTGATCATTTTTTGATCAGTGCTTGTGAGGGCTGTGCTGCGCTAGAATGCGCATCTTTTCCACAGCCTGCAGCCCATCATGTCCGAAGTAAGTCACCCCGCCCCTCCTGTCGCCGCTGTCATTGGGGGCGGCCCCGCCGGCCTGATGGCGGCTGAAGCCCTGGCACAGGCCGGGCTTTCGGTGGAAGTGTTCGACGCCATGCCTTCGGTGGGTCGCAAGTTTCTGCTGGCAGGCGTGGGCGGCATGAACATCACCCATTCCGAACCCTACCCTGCTTTTGCGGCGCGGTATGCCGAGCGCCGAAGCGAGGTTGACGGGCTGTTGCGCGACTTTGACGCAGACGCCTTGCGCCAGTGGATTCACGGGCTGGGTATCGCCACGTTCGTGGGCAGCTCGGGCCGCGTGTTCCCAACCGACATGAAGGCCGCCCCGCTCTTACGCGCGTGGCTCAAGCGCCTGCGTGAAAGCGGCGTGGTTATCCACAACCGTCATCGCTGGCTGGGTTGGAGCGAGGACGGCGCGCTGCGCATTGCTTATCCACAGGGCGAGCGGCTGGTCCGGCCCGCCGTGGTCGTACTGGCACTGGGTGGCGGCAGTTGGGCGCGGCTGGGATCGGATGGGCGCTGGCAGGCAACCCTGGCTGACCGCGCTGTGGATATCTCACCCCTGCGACCGAGCAATTGCGGGTTCGAGGTCGCGGGCTGGAGTGCGGTGCTCACCGACAAGTTCGCAGGGGCGCCGGTCAAGAACATTGCCCTGAGCGTGCCAGGCCGTACGCCGCGCAAAGGCGAGTTCATCCTGACCGCCCAGGGTGTGGAAGGCAGCCTGGTCTACGCCTGGTCGGCGCAGGTGCGTGCGGCCATCGAGCAATGTGGCAGCGGTGTGCTGATATTGGACCTGCTGCCGGACAAGCCTGTGGACAAGATTGCCCAGGCCCTGGCACGCCCGAGGGGCTCGCGGTCCATGGCCAAGCACTTGCAAGGGCAATTGGGCCTGGACGGGGTCAAGGCGGCGCTGCTGCGCGAGCTGACCGACCCGGCCACATTCGCCGACCCGCCAGCCCTTGCCCAGGCGATCAAGGCCCTGCCGATCACGCTGGTGCGCACTCGTCCCTTGGACGAAGCGATCAGTAGTGCCGGCGGGGTGCGTTTCGAAAGCCTGGATGAGGGGCTGATGATAAAGCACATGCCAGGGGTGTTCTGTGCGGGCGAGATGCTGGACTGGGAAGCGCCAACAGGCGGGTATCTGCTGACTGCCTGCTTCGCCAGCGGGCTGCGGGCCGGTCGGGCAGCGGCGGCGTGGGTGGGGCGGCAGGGGAATACGACGGGCTGATCGCAGGTTTCACAGGCCTGTCCTCGCTTTGTGCAATCGGGGCTACTCAAGCCCCGGCTGTGCCACCAGCTGCTTACCTTGCAATGAGTGATCAACGCATTCCAGGCTGCCCTTTGCGGATTGCGTCGTTCAACCCAGGCAGTCGCAGATCCTGTTTCGAATAATCGGTCTTGCCTGAATCGTTGACCATGATCATGTTGCTATCCGGTACAGGTTTTCCATTTACCACTTTGATATGGGTAGGGTTCACATCCTTCAACGTAAAGCCTGCTTCGATGAAACCGAAATCTTTCAACCGATACAAACCCACCTTGTCATTGGCAACGAGATACTCACTTATGAACAGAGATTGGTCCTCGTTAACATAGAAAGAACCACTCGTGGGAGCATCTGGGTCAGCACGCTCTAGCGGTTGGCCATTTGCCACTTTCACACGAAACCTGTTAATACGTTCACCCTCGGGCTTTGAGGAGTCGTAAGAGAAGCCCTTCAGCCGAAGTTTTCTATTTTCGATCTTGTTCCAAACAGGCTCTAGATTACTTTTATACAACTTGAATCGGTTACTCCCTTCAGGATCGTTGAAATTAACCGGATCGTTTTCGCAGTAGGCATACGCGTTCAAGCCTCCCTTTAGGAAAGGACTAAGCGGATCTGGGGTGTAGAAACGCCTCAGCTGGGGTTGGTACATCCTTCTCTTGAGCAGATACCCCCCGGTACTACGGTCCAGTAGCTGGCCGCTGTAAGCCAGTCCATAGAGGCGTGGGGCGCAGCGTTGGTCGCCATAGGGCAAATAGGAGAATGCTTGGCCAGTCCGTGATACCAAGCTTGCTGTATGACACATGAGACACACCTAGCCCTATCGGGGTATCTAATGATGTGCAATGTGCCTGGTGAAAAAAACTGGCAGATTTGTCAGGCCAGGCTCTGTACTGCAAGTAAGGCTGCACGGTCTCTGGAAGTACCGTAAGCGGCCAGCGAACACACCTTGCGCTCGTTAAGCTGGCGTCCACTGATGCGGCAGCAAAGCCTCAATCTCGCTAGCCCACTGTGTTGGCAATCGCGTCAACACGTCCTTGAGATAGGCATACGGATCATGCCCATTCATGCGGGCCGACCGAATCAAGCTCATGATGGCCGCTGTGCGGTAAGCGTCCCGTTAATGCATATTGACTGCTAGCCACAGACCAATGGCCTCCCATTGGCCGTGTACGTGCCTAAGCAAGTCGGTAGACATTGCCCCGGGGATCACCGTTAATGTCCTATCAGCGTGTCAATACCATCGGGTTTGTCATGTATTCCGAAGCGATCCACCAGCGTTGAAGTCGCTTGGTTCATCCCGATCACATCTACCTGGATACCTTCGCGACGAAGCTTGAGCACAACCTTGTCCAGCGCAGCCACTGCTGTGATGTCCCAAAAATGAGCTTCACGCAGGTCAATCGTCAGGGTGTCTAGCCGCTCCTTGAGGTCAAAAGCATTGGAGAATCTGTCTGCTGAACCAAAGAATACTTGCCCCGCCACGTAGTACGTCCGGTGAGCATTATCCGGATCACGCTTAGAGGACACGTCCAGGTAGTGGCCGATTTTGTTTGCGAAAAACATCGCGGCTAGCAGGGTGCCTGCGACTACTCCGAACGCCAGGTTATGAGTCGCAACTACAACCACAACGGTGACAACCATAACGATGTTGGTTGAGAGCGGATGCTCCTTGAGATTTCGGATCGATCCCCAACTGAAGGTACTGATAGACACCATGATCATTACTGCAACCAGCGCGGCCATTGGTATCCGGGCCAGCCAATCGCCAAGGAAGATCATCATGATCAGCAGAGAAACTCCGGCAAACAAGGTAGAAAGACGCGTGCGACCGCCTGACTTAACGTTGATCATAGACTGGCCAATCATGGCGCAGCCGGCCATGCCTCCTATGAGGCTGGTTGCGATATTGGCAACTCCCTGACCTTTACACTCACGGTTCTTGTCACTGGTGGTGTCCGTCAGGTCATCCACGATGGTCGCGGTCATCATGGACTCCAAAAGTCCTACCACTGCCAGCGCGGCTGAGTAAGGAAGCACAATCAGCAGGGTCTCCAAATTCAGCGGTACGCTTGGCCACATGAATACCGGCAAGCTGTCAGGCAATGAGCCCATATCTCCCACCGTATGAATTTTCAGGCCCATGTGTACCGAGATTGCGGTGAGCACAATGATGCACACTAGCGGCGATGGCAGCAGCTTCCCTACAACAGGCAGTCGAGGGAAGAGATAGATAATCGCGAGGCCTCCAGCGGTCATGGCGTAAACCGGCCATGTAACACCAGTCAGCTCGGGCAACTGCGCCATGAAAATCAGGATCGCCAAAGCGTTTACGAAACCAGTTACAACCGAGCGCGATACAAAGCGCATCAGCTCTCCCAGCCTTAAATATCCCGCTGCTATTTGCAGCACGCCGCAAAGCAATGAGGCAGCAAGCAGGTACTGAAGGCCATGATCCTTGACCAGATTCACCATCAGCAAAGCCATAGCCCCCGTGGCCGCAGAGATCATTGCGGGCCGACCACCGACAAATGCGATCACGGTACAAATGCAGAATGAGGCGTAAAGGCCAACCTTGGGGTCGACTCCGGCAATGATCGAGAAGGCGATAGCCTCGGGAATGAGGGCGAGCGCAACAACGAGTCCAGCAAGAACGTCAGCCCGGACATTTGATAGCCAGGCAGCTTTGATTTTTTCAAGCATGGTTTACCTATAGCAGGCACGGCATGACGCACAGCGGCCAGCGCTGAGCAATGCAGGTGCTTCTGTCTTCATTTAGGTTGTGAGATAGCGGCGACCAAAAATCAGGCGCAGCAGAACGCGACCGCAGCTATGAGGCGGTCAGAGTATTGCGAGGGGGGCGTAGCGCTAAGGCGGCGTAGGCAGCCAGTTGGAACGGGGCAAAGGTAATTCCCTTCGAGATGTCGTAGAAATGACCCACGAATAATACCGGTGAAAGGCGCAATCTTACAACCGCACCCCGTACAGCGAGGCAGTCCCGCAGGGTGAAAAGCCCGTTAACGCCAATGGTGAGGCAGCAAACTCGAGACCTCACTAGCCTTATGGGTGGGTAACCGCGTCAGCACATCTTTGAGATAAGCATACGGATCATGACCGTTCATGCGTGCCGACTGGATCAAGCTCATGATTGCCGCAGCCCGTTTGCCGCTGCGCATAGATCCGGCGAACAGCCAGTTAGAACGATCCAGTGCCCATGGCCTGATCGTGTTCTCGACCTGGTTGTTGTCGCTGGGCACAGCACCATCATCGAGGTAGCGCATCAGCGCTACCCAGCGTTTCAAGCTGTAATCCAAAGCCTTAGCTGTAGCCGATCCTTCAGGCACAAGCTCGCGTTGAGCCAGCATCCATTCATGCAATTTCTTTGCGATGGGCGCTGCCATTCCCTGGCGTAATCGCTTGCGATCTTCATCGCCCATTTCCTTGGCTTGCCGCTCAACCTCGTACAAACCGCCAATCGAGTTCAGTGCCTGCTCTTCCAGTTGGCTTTTGTTCGCCACATGCAGGTCGAAGAACTTGCGGCGGGCGTGGGCCATGCAGCCGATTTCGGTGATGCCCAGCTCGAAGCTGGCCTTGTAACCCGCGAAGTCATCGCAGACCAGTTTGCCGTTCCACGTGCCAAGGAAGTTACGCGCATGCTCACCAGCCCGGCTGGGACTGAAGTCGTAGACCACAGCTTTCAGTGCTGAGAACGGCGTTGTGCAGTAAGCCCAGACATAGGCGCGGTGCGTTTTCTTCTCCCCCGGCGCTAGCATCTGTACGGGAGTCTCATCAGCGTGCATCACGCGTTGCCCCAGCACTGCTTCGCGCAGTGCATCCACCAACGGCTGGAGTTGCACGCCGGTTTGGCCGACCCACTGAGCCAGCGTCGAACGCGGGATCGCCAGGCCGGCACGGCCAAAGATTTTTTCCTGCCGGTACAGCGGAAGATGGTCGGCGAACTTGGCGACCATCACATGGGCCAACAAGCCGACAGTGGGGATACCCTTGTCGATCACCTGGGCCGGCCCTGGCGCTTGAGACAGTGTTTCACATTGACGGCAGGCCCACTTGCCACGTACGTGCTGTTCAACGGTGAACACGCCTGGCGTGTAATCCAGTTTCTCGCTGACGTCTTGGCCAATGCGTTGCAACTGGCAGCCGCAGGCACACTCGGTGTTCTCTGGCTCGTGATGAATGACAGTACGTGGGAACTGCGGTGGCAACGGCGCGCGCTTGGGTTGTTGGCGTGGTTCGTCCGGCGCCGGGGCAGGACGAAGTGCTTTCAACGCGGCATCGATGGCTTCGAGGTCGATGTTGAGCAAGTCATCCAGCAAATTGCCTTGCGCCGGGCTGATCTGCTCACTGCGCTTGGCAAACTTATGGCGCTTGAGGATGGCGATCTCGTGAGAGAGCCGCTCGATGATCGTTTCGCCATGATGGATCTTCCGGCCCATGGTGTCGACCCTCGACAGCAACTGCGCCGCTAGCGTGCGCAGTTGTTCGGGGGGAATTTAGTCGAGATCGGGCAAGGAAGTCATGGGGGTGGATTTTACCGAAGCCGCCCACTAGACACAGCTAAAAGACCCGATTCAGAGCAACGTAATTACACCGTTAGCGCCAACCCGCTGCCAAGGCAGGCCCAACACGAGCGCTTGAAGTTGTTCGGCGGCGAGTTCAACTTCCAAGCCGTGATGAGTGCCAGGCCAGTGAAACTTGCCTTGGTTCAAACGTCTTGCGGCAAGCCAGATACCCACGCCATCGTGCACCAGCACCTTCATCCGGTTGGCTCGGCGGTTGGCGAACAGATAAGCGCAGTGCGGCTTCGCCGCACCGAACACCGCCACCACACGAGCCAGCGCAGTCTCGGTGCCGGCGCGCATGTCCATCGGCTCAGTGGCGAGCCAGATGGCGTCGATGCGGATCATTGGGAGAGGTTACTGATGAAGCGGGCGCAGCCGTCCGGATCGGAGATCGGCCAGTTCACAGTGACTGTTCGCTGCCCGGAAGAGATATCGATGCGGGCTACATCCTGCCGAGCAGGCGTCGCAACAGGGGTCTCAAGCTTCAACGGTACAAATGCAGGCAAAGCAGAAGCCTGCCGGTCACGATAGAGCGGTATCCACTTGCGAACCAGATTGGCATTGATGCCGTGCCGCAGGGCGACGCTGGCAATGGACACATCAGGATTGAGGCATTCCTGGACAACTTGGGTCTTGAAGGGTTTGGGGTAAGAGGTGCGCTGACGCATGGTGTTCCTTGAATTAAGGGCGATGGTGTCCACCTAAAAATACGTGGACACCATCGCCCTTAATCTGGGGTTTCTGAAGGTGTGTTCGGCAGACGCTTACGAAGTACCGTCCTGCCGATGTGATCGTCGGGGCTACGGTGTGCGCACCCCTACGAGTGCCTACTGGCGGTTGGACTGGATTCATTGAATGGCGCCCGGTGATTCTCGTTTTAAGGAGAGGCAGCGCCCTACGCGGTGCCAAGGCTCGTACCTGCCCCGTTGAGATCAAAAGCCACTGCCTCACGCCAACGCTCTAACCGTCAGGGCTTGCGCTTGCGCGGCCCCCCATTGAAGCTAGGCACCTTGCGCACGGCCTTCACCGCAGGTGGCGCGGTGCCTGCCTCATCACTGTCCATCCAGCGACCCAGCCCACGCTTGGCACTGTTCTCCTTGGGCTTCTTCGGTTTCTTGGGCTTTTTCATCACCTGACCACTGGCATCGGTCAGGGGTACCCGGTGATCGGGAATGAAGTCAGGCTCTTCATGACGCGTCAAAGTCTGCCGGGTCAGCACTTCGATGGCCGCCAGCAACTGCACTTCATCCGCGCACACCAGCGAAATCGCCTCACCCGTGTTGCCCGCACGGCCAGTGCGGCCGATACGGTGCACATAGTCTTCGGCCACGATCGGCAGGTCCAGGTTGACTACCAGCGGCAGGTCGTCGATGTCCAGCCCGCGCGCAGCCACGTCGGTGGCCACCAGCACCTGCACCTCGCGTGCCTTGAAGCTGTCCAGCGCCCGTTGCCGTGTCGCCTGGGGGCGGTCGCCATGGATACCGTCGGCCTTGACCCCTTCGGCCAGCAGGCGCTCGACCAGCTGATCGACGCCGTTGCGGGTCTTGGCGAAGACCAGCACCTGCTTCCAGCGCTGCTTGCGCAACAGGTGGCAGAACAGGTCGACCTTGCGCTTCTTGTCCACCGTCACCAGCCATTGCTTGACGCTCGCCGCCGTGGCATTGCGCGGGCTGACTTCGATGCTGAGCGGGTCGTTGAGCGCGAGCCCTGCAAGCAGGCGGATCTGGTCCGAAAAGGTCGCCGAGAACAGCAGCGTCTGGCGCTTGCGGGGCAGCGCGGCATAGACCGATTGCAGCTCCTCGGCGAACCCCAGGTCGAGCATGCGATCGGCTTCGTCGAGCACCAGAATCTGCACCTGGTTGAACTTGATCGCGTTCTGGCGATACAGGTCCAGCAGCCGGCCCGGGGTCGCCACCAGCAGGTCCACACCACGGCGCAGGCGCATCATCTGCGGGTTGATGCTGACCCCGCCATACACCGCATAGGTGCTCAGCGGCAGGTGCTCGGCGTACTCGCGCACGTTGGTATGCACCTGCTCGGCCAGTTCACGGGTGGGCACCAGGACCAAGGCACGAATCGAGTTGGCCGCCACCTTCTCGCCTTCAAGCGCCAGGCGTTGCAACACGGGTAGGGCAAAACCTGCGGTCTTGCCGGTGCCGGTCTGGGCGGCGGCCATCAGGTCGCGGCCGGCCAGCACGGCGGGGATGGCCTGGGCCTGTACCGGGGTCGGGGTGGTGTAATCGCGCTGCTCAAGGGTGCGCAGCAAGGGTTCGATCAGGCCGAGTTTGGCGAAATTCATGGCAATACCATCAGGGGTTCAGCGAAGCCGGCAAGTCTACCGCATCCCCCCTGTGCACTTGCAGGTTTCCCGGTCGAGCGGCTAGGCGATGGGTCTCGCCTTGCGCCACTGCGGCAGGCCGATCAGGACCACCGCGCCAATGATCACGGCCATGGCAACGCACTCTTCGGCACCGATCTGCTCGCCGGCAAACACGATGCCCAAGAGCACCGCCACGGCCGGGTTGACGTAGGCATAGCTGGTGGCCGCCGCCGGGCGAACGTGCTTGAGCAGGTACATGTAGGCGCTGAACGCCAGGATCGAGCCGAAGAACACCAGGTAGGCCAGCGCGCCCCAGCCGGCAGCGGTGGGCATCTGCGTCATGCGTTCACCCGACAGCAGGCTGCCCAATAGCAACGCCGTACCACCGACCAGCATCTGTGCAGCGCTGGCCATGGGGCCCGGAGGCATGGGCAGGCGCTTGCTCCAGACCGACCCGAATGCCCACGAGGCGGCGGCGAAGATCAACAGCGCCGCGCCAAGCGGGCTCGCCTGCAGATTGGAGCCGAGGTTGAGCAAACCGATGCCGGTCAGGCCAAGCACGATGCCCGCCCATTCGAGCCCTGAGTTGCGATAACCGAACATCAGCCCAAACACCAGGGTAAACAAGGGCACGGTCGCCACCGCCAGCGCTGCCACGCCGGACGCCACGCCGGCATGCTCAGCGATCGTCACGCCCCCGTTGCCACAGCTGAGCAGCAAAAAGCCCACCAGCCCCGCTGCCCGCCACTGCGGCCAGGACGGTGATGGCGCCCCTCGCCAGCGCATGAAGCCGTACAACAGCCCCCCGGCAATCAGAAAGCGCACCCCAGCCATGAGCATGGGCGGCCAGCTTTCCACACCGATGCGAATGAACAGGTAGGTTGAACCCCATACGAAATACAGGGCCACGAAGGCCCCGATGAGCAACAGCGGGAAGCGGCGGGTGCTGGACATGGTCGACTCGAAAATCCATTTGCGGGTGACGCAGTCTAACGGTGTGAAGCGCAGCGGCAACCCTACAGTGAGGCGTTGGATAAGCAGCACACTTGCAGCCGCGGGCGTGCGACGCCAGGCGCTGCCCGTTTCAGCGGTAGGCTGCCAGCGCGTCGCGCACCTTGGCGGCGGGGGTTTTCTGCAAACGGCAGAACAAGTCGTGGGAAGGCTGCTGCACCCCGTGGTCCTGGCGCAGCACGCCGGCCAGGTGCTGGACCAGGTTAGCCGCCATTTCCGCGTCGGCCATGGCCCGGTGGGCCGTGCCGGTGTTGGGCAGCCCGGCCCAGTGGTTCAGTGTGCCCAGCTTGTGGTTAGGGGCGGCCGGCAGCAGGCGCCGGGACAGCAACAGCGAGCAGGCGAAGGGCTGGCTGCGGCTGCGGCCGATGCGGCTCAGTTCGAAATCCCAGAATTTCTGGTCGAAGGCGGCGTTGTGGGCCAGCAGCGGCGTGGCCCCCACGAACTCGGCCACCTCGTTCATCACCTGCTCCACCGGGGGTGCCTTGCGCACCATGGCGGTGGTGATGCCGGTCAAGCCCGACACGAAAGCAGGCACCGACACCCCCGCGTTCATCAGGCTCTGATAGCGCTCGACGATTTGCCCGCGCTCGAGCATCACCACGGCCACCTCAGTGGCGCGGCAACCGGTGCCTGGGGAAATGCCGGTGGTTTCAAAGTCGATGACAGCGATACGTTCCATAAAAACCTTAGTGTTTGAGCAACAACGGGCCCTCGATGGGCACATAGCGGGTGGCGGCGCGGATCAGCGACATCGCCGTCAGCCCCGGCACGCCATAGACCACCGCTTCGGTACCGTGGCGCTGGATCACGCGGTCGAGCAGCAGGTCGAAATCCCCGTCACCCGAGGCCAGTACCACCTGGTCCACGCGGCTGGCCGCATCGATCACATCCAGGGTGATGCCGACATCCCAGTCGCCCTTGGCCGAGCCATCGCTGCGCTGGATGAAGGGCTTGAGGCGCACATCGAAACCCAGGTTGCGCAGTATCTGCTGAAACTGCTGCTGCTTGCTGTCGCCCCGATCGATGGCATAGGCCACCGCCTCGACGATCTGGCCTTCTCGGCTGACCTGGTTCCACAAGGCGGTGTAGTTGAAATGGCAACCGTGGGCCTGGCGCACGGTGTAATAGAGGTTCTGCACGTCGGCGAACAACGCGATCTTTTTCACCTTGGCACCTCGTCTGGCCGAATCGGGGCGGGTTCAGCGCCCCGCGAAGGCCAGCAGTATGCCAGAGCCGTCAGACGTAGGAATCGTCGTCGGAGAATAATCCACCGTCATCACCGCCGTAATCGGCGTCACTGTAACCGCCCTGGTCGCTGCCCCAGCCGCTGTTGTCGGCCACGTGCTGCTGCTCGTTCTGGTCGGTCCAGCCGCCACTGTCACTGGCCTGCGCAGGCTCCTCCTTGATCACCTCGACCACCTCTTCGGGCTGGGCGTTGTGGTTGAACAGGCTGCTGATGCCCTGGGCCAGCAAGACACCCCCGGCTACACCGGCCGCAGTCTGCATGGCGCCGCCCAGGAAGCTGCTGGCACCGCCACGCGCGGGCGCTGCGCCAAAGCCCGGCTGCTGGGCCGGCGGCTGCGAGAAGCCAGGTGCCGCCGGCTCGCGCCAGCCGCCACCGGCGGGTGCGGACGGCGCGACCGAGCGCTGGGGTTGAGGGGCAGGTGCCGGCGCCGAGCTGCGCCCACCAGCGCCGAAGATGCTGGACAGAAAACCGCCGCCGCCTGTGTTCTGCGAGGCGCCGGCCTGCGCAGCCTCGGCCTGGGCACGTGCCTGCTTGAGTTCGGCTTCGAGCTGTTTGTTCTGTTCGTCCAGGCGCTTGATGGCCGCTTCCTGCACCAGGATCGCCTGGGCCATGTAGTAAGGGGCCGCCGGCTGCTGGCGCACGTGCGCCTCGATACAGGCCTGTGCCTGCGCATCACGGGGCTGGCTTGGGTCTTCGGCCTGCTTGATGCGGCTGAACAGGCCATCGATCAGGGATTGTTCTTCGGTATTCATGGGGCGACCTCGTGGGTAGCGGGACAACGGACAGGCTCAAAGATGGGGCGTTAACGCGGCTGATTCAATCACTGGCGGGGTGAAACTTTTTTCAGCAAGTGACGGATCAGGGGTCGCTTTGGGCTAGAGTTAGACCCCTTGTTTCAACTGCCATGCGATGTTGACCCATGAATCCGCTGAGCGTTTTGCGCGACTCCCTCCACTTCTTCACCCGCCACCTGGCCGGTATTGCCCAACTGTGCCTGCCGCTGGTGGTGCTCGAAGCCGTGCTGACCCAGGTGCTGTATCGCCAGCTGGGCGAGCAGGCCTCGCCGGCCTACGGCATGCTGATCTACGTGCTGTGCTACCCGTTGTACAGCGCTGCACTGATCCTCTACCTCGATACCCGCAGCAATGGCCAGGCCATCGCCAAGCGCGACCTGTTTGCCCGTGCGGTGCAGCTCTGGCCGGCGCTGACGCTGCTGGTGCTGATCAGCTCGTTGCTGATCATGGCCGGCATGGCCTTGTTCGTGTTCCCAGGGGTGTGGATCATGGTCAACCTGGTGTTCGGCGAATACCTGCTGGTGCTGCGCGGCTTGCCCGTGGTGCAGGCGATGCGCGAAAGCGCCCGCATGACTACTGGCCATTTCATGCGCATTCTGGTGTGCCTGCTGGGGGTGCTGGCGTCGATCTGGCTGATCGAAGGCCTGATCCTGATGGCCATCCCCGATCCTTCCCCTGGCGTGCAACTGCTCGTGGATAGCCTGGCAGGCTTCCTGCAATTGTTCGGCACGGTGGTCATGTACCGGCTGTTCATGCTGCTCGAAGTCGAGCAGCGCACCTGAACGCAGCCGTTGGCTGCTAGCGCTGGGCCTTGAGGAACAGCGCGAACAGCTCCGACTGGGACTTGATGCCCAGCTTGCGGTAGATGTGCTTGCGATGGACCCGCACGGTTTCCGATGAAATGGCGAGTTTGCGGCCGATCTCCTTGCTGGAACAGCCGCTTAGCAGCATGCGGCCCACTTCCAGTTCGCGGGCGGTGAGCGGCGTTTCAAGGTGGCCAAAGCCCTCGGCCAAGTGGTTCTGCCACGCAGGCGCCGGGGTGACTTCGTCGACATCGTGCTCGAACCGAAAGCGCTGGCGCATGGTGGCCAGCACCCAGGGTTGCAAAAGGTGCAGCAACGCAATCTGCTCACCTGCAAAGCGTGAGCGGCTACCGAGCGACAGGCAAAGCGTGCGCCCTGCATCCAGGGCCACGTTGTACTGCACCTCGTCGGCCACCACGTTGAGGCGGAAATAACGCTGGTAGTAGTCGGTGCGCTCGAAGCATTCAGGGGCCACGTCGGCCAGTTGGACCAGGCCGCTTGCCGGTGCTTCCCGGCTGGCGATGTAGAACGGGTCCAGCAGGTAGAGGCCCTTGAGGTAATCCTGGAATAACGGGTCCAGCCCGCCGTCGCTGCCCGGGGATTCGGCATACACCAATGGGCGGTGCTCACTGAAAAGAAACGCGACCCAGCTGTCGAACGCCACGTATTGCTCCAGCAAACGCACCAGGCGCAGCCAGAAGCCGGGGTGGTCCAACGCATCGATCACCTGGCCGACCGAGCGATGCCAGGCAATGTCCTGAAGTGTAAGGTTCATGTCCGGGCTCTGTACCAAAAGGTGAGACGCAGGTCAGGGTGAATACAACCGAGCAGGCAAAGTGTACTGGAGTGCATCGGCATTGCGGCGCTGTTTTCAGCGCAGCGTCGACCAGTACCGACGGGTTTGCATGGGGCTAACCCCTATGGGTTACCTCAAGGGCGTAATTACCCCGCCGCCGATGGCAGCGGCATACTCGGGCACTCACCGTGCGCCACAGCAGCTGGTTTCACGCCGCGTCGATCACCTGGCAGCCGTTGGGCTGCGCATTCAGGAGTTGCAATGAAAGTAGAACTCGTCCAGCTGGACGGTCGCGACGGCGACACCGCCTACAACCTGGAACGCACCCTCGAGGCGATCCACCGCGCAGCAGCGGATGTGGACCTGATCGTGTTCCCGGAAACCCAACTTATGGGCTTTCCAACCCATGACAACATCGCGGCTATCGCCGAGCCCCTGACCGGCCCGACGCTTGCCGCCGTCGCCCAAGCGGTGACCGACAAGGGCGTGGCAGCCGTGGTTGGCCTTGCCGAAGCGGGCGAAGACGGGCACTTCTACAACACCACTGTGTTGATCACCCCGGACGGTGTCGCGTTGAAGTACCGCAAAACCCACCTGTGGGCCTCCGACAAGGGCATCTTCACGGCGGGCGATCGCTACGCCACGGCGTTGTACAAAGGGGTGCGCGTAGGGCTGTTGATCTGCTTCGACATCGAATTCCCCGAAAGCGCCCGCGCCCTGGGCCAGCTGGGCGCCGAGCTGATCTTGGTGACCAACGGCAACATGGACCCCTATGGCCCCACGCACCGCACCGCCATCAGCGCCCGCGCCATGGAAAACCAGGCCTATGCGGTCATGGTCAATCGCGTCGGCCAGGGCGATGGCAACCTGGTCTTTGCAGGCGGCAGCGCGGTGGTCGACCCTTACGGCCAACTGTTATGCGAGGCAGGGCGCACCGCCTGCCGGCTGCAACTGGACCTCGACCTGGCGCTGATCGGGCAAGCGCGCCAGGACTACAGCTACCTGGCCGAGCGCCGCTTCGAACTGCCAGGCCAGCAGGTCGAGCACCCTGACGGCTTGCGAGAACTGATCCTGACCACCGTCTGAACCTTTGCGCCACGGCTGGCGCCCAGGGCCCAGGCCGGGCCCTGACATTGAACTCCATAAAAAACACAATCCGGAGTAACACCATGGCCCACTTGAAACGCACCCTGTCGCTGGGTGCGGTGACGCTGTTCGGCATCGCCTACATGACCCCCATCATTGTGCTGGGCACCTTCGGCATCCTCGCCGACACCACCCAGGGCGCCGTGCCCTCGGCTTATCTGGCCGCCTCCATCGCCATGCTGTTCACCGCCCTGAGCTACGGCAAGATGGCCAAGGCCTTCCCCGTCGCCGGCTCGGCCTACACCTACGTGCGCAAGTCCATCAGCCCCAAGCTGGGTTTTCTGGCCGGTTGGGCGGTGCTGCTGGACTACCTGTTCCTGCCCATGGCGATCTGGCTGATCGGCGCGGCCTACCTGCATTCGGCCTTTCCGGCGGTGCCGCACCCGGTGTGGGTGCTGGCCTTCATTGCCGTCACCACGGCCATCAACATCATCGGCCTGCAGCTGGCCAAGACCGTCAATGGCGTGCTTATGCTGCTTCAGTTCCTCGTACTGGCAGCCTTCGTGGGCCTGGCCGTGCATTACGCCACCGGCGAGCTGAACCAGCCGTTGTGGTCGCTGGCACCCTTTCATCAGGACGGTTTCCAGCTGCCCCTGATCATGAGTGGCGCCGCCATCGCCTGTTATTCGTTCCTGGGCTTCGATGCGGTCAGCACCTTGACCGAGGAGACCCATGAACCGCGCAAGACCATCCCTCGCGCCATCCTGCTCATCACCCTGCTGGGCGGTTTCATCTTCATCGTGGCCAGCTACTTCGTCCAACTCGCGCACCCAAGCGCGACCTTCAGCAACCCGGACTCGGCCGCCTACGAAATCGCGAAGGCCATTGGCGGGGACATTTTCGTGAGTTTCTTCCTGATCGGCCTGATCGTGGGCCAGTTCACCTCGGGGCTTTCCGCCCAAGCCAGTGCCTCGCGCCTGCTGTTCGCCATGGGCCGCGACGGTGTGCTGCCCAAGCGTTGGTTCGGGCGACTGAGTACGCGGTTCGGCACACCGGTCATCAGCATCGTCCTGTGTGGCGTAGTCGCGCTGCTGGCCTTGCGCATGGACGTGACGACCTCCACCTCGTTCATCAACTTCGGCGCTTTCCTGGCGTTCAGCCTGGTCAACCTGTCGGTGATCTTTCACTACTGGATCGCCCAGGGCGAGCGCGGGCTCAAGGCGGCAGCGGTGTACCTGGCCTTCCCCTTGGTCGGGCTGATGGCGGATCTGTGGCTGATGGCAAGCCTGGACCCCATGGCCATCTACCTTGGCGTGGCTTGGCTGGGCATGGGGTGCCTGTACCTGCTGGTCATCACCCGTGGGTTGCGCCAACAGCCGCCAGAGATGCATTTCGAGGAGGCTTGAGGTCGAGTGGGCAGTATGATTTGCGGGGCTTGGAGATATGCCCCGCAGGGCTTGGGTCAGGGTGGGGATCGGATGATTGCGGCCAGTGCGAAATCTGGAAAACTCGGTGGCGTTCTTCGCAGCTGGAATTCTATGAGGCTTCCGGCCGTCGACGGATAACAAATGCGTAATGGCATGGATCTTTATAACCGTTGGCATTCGTGGTTCGGCGATTGGGTTGCTCGCGATTTCGTGCGGGGCCCAAGGCCGTTCTCTAACACCTGTCAGTTTTGCCAGTGGCCGGGTGCGTACATCACCCGGATACTCAAGACGCCCGCCCTGCTAACGGGCGAAACGACAGTTCTCCAACCGCGAGCACAATCGCATGAACAGACTCGAGAGATCGGCGTACTCGCCTTACGGCTTTGCCGCAGAGATTCGATCTGCACACACGTTACTTGGCTTCAATGGTGAGCATGCGCAAGCGCTGACACCGCTCTACCTGCTTGGCTCCGGATACAGAGTCTACAACACGCGCTTAATGCGTT
This sequence comes from Pseudomonas fulva NBRC 16637 = DSM 17717, assembly GCF_000730565.1. GTDB lineage: Bacteria > Pseudomonadota > Gammaproteobacteria > Pseudomonadales > Pseudomonadaceae > Aquipseudomonas > Aquipseudomonas fulva. The sequence goes on from NZ_BBIQ01000006.1 coordinate 89,165, forward strand.
TTCTTTCACCTGATAGCCTAAGCCCGTTCGACGCGGGTGGCATGAATACCTACGCCTACTGTTCAAACGACCCCGTGAACCGCAGCGATCCCACTGGGCACTCTTTCCTATACCCCAACAAAAATGTGCGAAGACCAGCTATTACGCTGCCGAGTCGCGGCGAAGCAGGCAAGTGGCCGACACATCCCTCGGAGTTAGCGAAAAGGGATTTCAGCAATATGAAACTGAAGGAAATGTCCTATAAAGAGATTCAACACTGGTTCAAGATTTCCAAAGGGGAGTTAAAAGAAGCGAAACGCAATATACTGCGCAGCCCAAATGATGCTTCAGAGGCCATCGAGAAATATGTTAAAACTGAGAACCGCCACCATGTATTGACTGAAGCATTAAATTCAAAGATTACAGGACGCCTCGTACACGTTATTGAGTCGTTGTTGGAGGAAGGACTCTACAAACCAAGCATGCCGGTGGAGTCTAATGCAGAACTGGCGACATTGATGCGGAACGGCATGCCCGTTATCATCCCCAGTGTCCATGATTTTAGAACTGTCAAAATGCGTCACTAAGGCTGTACAAAACTTCGAGATACCCAACCGCTGCCCTCAAGCGCTAAGGTTCTTGAACCTTCCGCTATCGACGGAAAGGAATACTACGGCGGCTACGAACTTTGTGGGCGTCCGCTTGGATCAAGTACGAAGTCGGCACCCGTATGGTCTGCCCGCCTATGACACTGTTTTTCATCCACACGATGTCATGGGTCAGTGCTCCGACCTGCGCGCCGGTCAGGGCCACGCACAGGCTCAGATTGATGACATCCTGGCTGGCCAGGGCACTGTCCATCAGGTGGCGGCGCTGGCGTAGAGGGCTGTTTGCTGAGGATGATGTCGATGCCGACCACCGGCACGCCGGTCTGGTCGTCGCCCAGCTTGCCGGCGAGGATTTCCAGTGCGTTGTGCTCGCTCACCAAGCCGTTCTGCACACGGCGGGCGACGTTCAGTTACGTATGCGCATCGCTACTTCCTAGGCTTAGCCCTGGCAGTCGCTTCGGCCACCAGCGGGTCTTCAGGCCAATAGTGCTTCGGGTATCGCCCCTTCAGATCCTTCTTCACCTCCACGTAAGTGCTGCGCCAGAAGTTCGCCAGATCCTGGGTGACCTGCACAGGCCTGCGAGCCGGCGACAGGAGGTGCAGAACCAGCGGCTGCCTGCCCTGAGCGATGCGTGGGGTTTCTGCCAGGCCAAACAGCTCCTGAAGCCGCACGGCCAAAATTGGCGGATGCTGCGAATAGTCGATACGGATATTCGAGCCGGATGGCACCTGGATCGCCTGGGGTGCCTGGGTGTCCAGCTCCTGTGGAAGCGGCCAGGGCAGAAGGTTTCTGATGATCGAGGGCAGGTCCAGCTGGCTGAAGTGGCTGAGCCTCGTGACTTTACCCAGGTAGGGCGTGAGCCATTGGTCGAGCGTGTCCAGCAGATTGGCATCGCTCAGGTCAGGCCACTTGCTTTGTGCCTGCCCACGCTCGATATCCAGCTGGCGCAGCAGACCCACCCGGGCCTGCCACTGCCGCAGCTCGGGGTTCCAGGGCAGAAGCTCGATGCCCTTGCGCCTCACCAGGCTGACCAAGGCCAGCGAACGGGTTTGCTCGTCAAGGTTCGCCAGCGCTTTCGTCGACAGCACGAGCTGGCCTACCCGCCACTGCCGCTGCGCCTTGAGCACGCCTTCGCGCTCGTCCCAATCGACCTCATCGACCGACCTCACCAGGTCAGCCAGCTGGTTATCGAACAAGGCCGGATCGAGGTCACTCGCCAGGTAGATCCGCTCCTCGCGCTGTCCTTGCCGGCTACCCAGATCGGCCACCACCAGCCACTCATGTTTGGTGAGAGCATCGGGCTCTGAGAACACCGCAGCACGACCGTTGGAAAGACGGTATTCAGATGCAGTCGCCCGCCTCTGCAGGCCGATTCGATCAGGGTATGCGAACGCCAGCAGGCATCCTACCCACCGTGGGTGATCGAGCGCGTCTACAGGGCTCGAGGCCTTGCCACGCAGCAGCGACCGGTACTGCCGAGCAGACTGTTTCACGCGTTGCAGGGAACCGCCACTGCGACGGGCATGCTGCTCGCCCGACAGTGCGCTGAGCCGGGAGTGCAGGTCGGCACCGGCCCCACGCAGGATATCTTTCTCGCCCAGCAGAGCCGCGATGTTGCATGCCAGGTCATCCAGGCCCATCGCATTGCCCTTGATGAGCATGTGGGCGATCCGGGGGTGGGCTGGCAACGCGCTCATGGCCGCACCGTGTGGCGTGAGCTGTCCAGCATCGTCGAGCGCGCCCAGACGCTTGAGCAGGTCTGTGGCTTGAGCGAAGGGCGCCGCTGGTGGTTGATCGAGCCAGGTCATCTCTTCCGGCTTCATGCCCCATCGAGCCAGCTGGAGCGCCAAGGCTGCCAGATCTGCCTGGAGGATTTCAGGGGTGCTGTAGCTGGCCATCTGCTCGTGCTGGGACTGCGACCACAGCCGATAGCAGACACCAGGCTCCAGGCGCCCCGCCCGTCCCGCCCGCTGGGTAGCGCTGGCCTTGGAAATGCGCTGTGTGTCGAGTCGGGTCATGCCGCTGCGGGGGTCGAACCTGGGTACTCGTTCAAGGCCACTGTCCACCACCACCCTGACCCCTTCGATGGTCAAGCTGGTCTCGGCGATGTTCGTGGCCAATACGACCTTGCGTGAGCCCTTGGGTGCCGGGTCTATCGCCGCACGCTGCGCCTGCAGGTCGAGGTCACCGTACAGCGGGCACACCATCACCTCTGGACGGCTGCCGAGATGTGCCTTGAGGTCCTCTGCCACCCGCCGAATTTCCGCCTGCCCAGGCAGGAACACCAGGATGCTGCCAGGTTGTTCATCGATGGCGGCCAGGCACGTGTCCGTGATGCGCGCATCGATTCGCTCGCCCGGCTGATAGGGGCTTCCCCATACCGTCGAGACGGGATACATCCGCCCTTCACTGGTGACCACGGGCGCATCGTCGAGCACCTTCGAGAGGCGGGCACCCTCCAGCGTGGCAGACATCAACAGCAGCTTGAGCGGGGGCTCATCGCGCAGCAGTTCACGGGCGCTCAGGCACAGCGCCAGTGCCAGGTCGGAATCGAGGTTGCGCAGGTGGTACTCATCGAAGATGACCACGCCCACACCCTCCAGCGCCGGGTCCTCCTGAAGCCTGCGAGCCAGAATGCCTTCGGTGACCACTTCGATCTGCGTTCGCGGCCCTACCTTGCTTTCAAGGCGAATGCGGTAGCCGACCGTCTCACCCACCTGCTCATCCAGCTCACTGGCCAAACGCTCCGCCGCTGCCCGCGCAGCCAGTCGGCGAGGTTCGAGCATCAGGATCTTTTGCCCGGCTAGCCAGGGCTCATGCAACAACGCCAGGGGCACCCGAGTGGTCTTGCCAGCACCCGGGGGCGCTTCGAGTATCACTTCATTGCGACTGGCCAGGGCCTGTCGTAGCTCTGGCAATACACGGTCTATAGGTAATGAAATCATGGTGGCCCTCGAACAAGCAGGCGAGTATAACGGCGAACCGACGTTGTCCTATCATGGTCTTAACTGCGCGGGTTCAGGCGCCTTGCCTGGCCTGCCGAACGCCACGCCCGGAGATTTACATGCGCATTGCTTCCCGCCTGATCGGTGCTGCCCTCGTGGGCACCTTGCTGACGCAACTGACGGCTTGCGGCTCCATCTTCTACCCAGACCGTCGTGGCCAGATCGACGGCAAGGTCGACCCTGCGATCGCCGTGCTGGATGCCGTTGGCCTGCTGTTCTACGTCATCCCAGGGCTGATCGCCTTTGGCATCGACTTCGCCACCGGCGCCATCTACTACCCACAAGGGCAAACCGCGCAGGTGGACCCGGCCAAACTGAAGGACGCCGTCAATGCCGATGGCAGCGTGGACAATCTCAAACTGCAGGCCATTCTGGAAAGCGAACTGGGGCAGCGCCTGCCGCTGGACGACCCACGCTTGATCCAGCACCGCGGCAGTGCTGAACAATTGGCCAGCCTTGGGCTGGTACCTGCCGCCTGACGTCAAGGACGACCGCCTGAGATGACCACTTCGGCCGAACACAAACGGTTGCTCCGCCTGGCCACGCGCGCCTCCCTGGCGGTGGCCAGCATCCTGGTGGTCAGCAAGGCGCTGGCCTGGTGGTTGAGCGGCTCGGTTAGCCTGCTGGCCGGGTTGACCGATTCGGCCCTCGACGCCGTGGCGTCCTTCCTCAACCTGCTGGCTGTGCACTACGCCCTGCGCCCGGCCGATGACGACCACCGCTTCGGGCACGGCAAGGCAGAAGCCCTGGCTGGCATCGCCCAGGCGCTGTTCATCGGCGGCAGTGCCGTGCTGATTGCCTTGCAGGCGTTGGAGCGCCTGCGCAGCCCGCAGCCGTTAGGCGATACCGCCATCGGCATCGGGGTGATGCTGTTGTCGTTGGTGCTGACCGTCGCGCTGCTGGCCGTGCAACGCAAGGTCATCCGCGCCACAGGTTCAACGGCGGTACGCGCCGATTCCCTGCACTACCGCTCCGACCTGCTGCTCAACGGCAGCATCTTGCTGGCGTTGCTGCTGGCGCGCTTCGGCTGGCCGCAACTCGATGCGCTGTTCGGGTTGGGCATCGCACTGTACATCCTGTGGAGCGCCCTGCAGATCGCGCGCGAAAGCACGGCGATTCTCATGGACAAGGAGCTGCCCGTGGATGTGAGCGAAGACATGGCCAGCCGCGTGCTGGCCATCGAGGGCGTGCTGGGCGTGCACGACCTGCGCACCCGGGTATCGGGCAACCAGTGGTTCGTGCAATTGCACATCGAGCTGCCTGGGCAACTGCCGCTGCATCACGCACATGGGCTGTGCGTGCAGGCGTCGGAAGTGATCCGCCAGCAGTACCCCAAGGCCGACGTGATGGTCCACGCCGACCCGGTGTAGCCCTCTAGTTGACGCTGTAGCCTCGCCCGGACAAGCACGCGCCAAGCGCCCGTTGGTAGGTACTTGCAACCGCAGGCGCCGGCGCGTAGGCCGCCATGGCAGGATCGAACCCCGACTGGCTGACCGCCCAGCGCTGGCACTGGTAACGGTCCTGATCCTGCTGCTCCTGCCCCTGTCCATAGCGCGGATAAGCCACCACGTCATACCCCGACGCCGCTGTAGGCGCAGGTGCTGGGGGATTGACCACCACGTACTCGCGGCTGTTTTCCAGGTAGCGATAGTAGGTGTCGGCGACCAGGTAGATCATCGCGCCGTCCACGCGAAACTTGTGCGCATAGGGCGGCAGGTAGCTGACTCGCGCACCCGGGGGCGGCACCACGACCTGGTAACCCCTTTCCCAGGGGCGGTACCAGTACCCGCCGGAGTAGAAATAGTCCTGCCCCTGGTAGGGCACCTTCCAGAAACGGTCAGCAAACCGCTCCACGGTCTGGCCAGGCCGGTAGTACGGCCCGGGGCCCCAGCCTTCACCGTGGCCCCCAGGGCGGCCCTGCCAGCCCTCGTGAGGCGCGTAGCCAGGGTCTGGGCCATGCCAACGCGGGCCGTCATCGGGGCGGCGGGGAATGTCCTGGTAGAACCCCGGCCGTGGGGGCTGCGTCTGACCGACTTCGTCACGCGAATTGAGCGCACGCCCAGGCGCGGGCCCTGCCTCCACACCTGGCCCTGTAGCGGCGGGGGGCAAAGCACCTGGGCCGTCGTTGGGCCCGGCCGCCAGGGCTGCAACGCTGATGCCCATGCCCAGCAAACCAACACCTGCCCACTGCCAGATGTGCGACTTCATGGTAGTCCTCTCGACGGTAAAACGGCTGACTGCGCCAGTCTACCGCGCCCCATCACGCCGCCCATTAAATTTCAGCCATGAAAAAAGGGAGGCCACCTGGGCCTCCCTTCAGCAATTGTCGTCCTTGCTCGGCGCTTGTGGCGCCGGCTCACCTCACACCGTCTTCTGGAAGGTGCGTAGCCCGGGGGCCTGGCCCATCCTGTTGGATGGCTTGGCCGCGAGCGCCCGTCTGGGGCGCATCGCCGTGGACTGATGTCCGGGCAGTGATTCTGGTGATAACGATACCGGGCGCGCCCCGGCACAGGATTGCTAAGATTGCTCAGATAAATAGCACTTGCGCAATTTTTAACCCTGGATTGATAATTCGCCGCAATCCGAACAGAAAAGGCATGATTCATGAGCAAGCTGGACCGATACGACCTGAGCATTCTGGCTGAATTGCAGCGTGACGCGCGCATCTCCAACCAGGAGCTGGCCGAACGCATCGGCCTTTCACCCTCGCCCTGCTCGCGCCGCGTCAAGCAACTTGAAGACGACGGCTACATTTCCCGTCAGGTGGCCTTGCTCGATCGCAAGAAGCTGGGTTTGAGCCTGACCGCCTACGTACTCATCGGCATGGACCGGCACACCCCCGAGCGTTTCGAAACCTTCGAGGCCACCATCCGCAACCTGCCGCAGGTGCTGGAGTGCAGCCTGGTGACCGGGATGGACGCCGACTACCAGCTCAAGGTCGTCGTGCCCGACATGGACCATTACCAGAAGCTGCTGCTCGGTAGCCTCACGCGCATCGAGGGCGTCACCAGCGTGCGTTCAAGCTTCGTGCTCAACCAGGTGTTGGCCAGCACCGAGCTTCCATTGACCCACCTTCGCTGATCAGTTGCCACCTCACGGGTATACTTGCCCCCTCAACCCGCCTGGAGCACTGCAATGGATCCTGCCGTATTCGAAGAGTGGATGATGATCATCCTGGTGACTGCCTTGATCGGCTTCATGGGCTTCATCGTCTGGGACCTGGCGAAAAAATCCCAGGCGGGGCGGTTCGGCACCCTGATCCTGTTCTTCGTGCTCGGCCTGGGTGTGCTGGCGTTCATCATCAAGAGCGTGGTGGTGGGGTTCATCGAGGGGGTGTAGCCAGCGCGGTCGCCACGTGCCCGCTGGCCATGCCGCCTAGCGCCGCAGGGTCGGCGCTACCTCGCGCCAGCAGCCTTGCTCAAGCCCATCGAGTGTCCAATCGCCGATACGCACGCGCACCAGGCGCAAGGTGGGCAGGCCCACGGCGGCGGTCATTCGCCGTACCTGGCGATTGCGACCCTCGCGAATCACCAGCTCCAGCCAACAGGTCGGTACGCTTTTGCGAAAGCGTACTGGTGGATTGCGCGGCCACAGTGCAGGGGCGTCGAGGCTGCGGGCCTCGGCGGGCAGCGTTGGTCCGTCATTGAGCTGCACGCCTTCGCGCAGTTGGCGCAGCTGCTCCTCGGTGGGCTCGCCCTCGACCTGCACCCAGTAGGTCTTGGGCAGCTTGTGCTTGGGATCGGCAATACGCGCCTGCAGCGCGCCGTCATTGGTCAACAGCAACAGGCCTTCACTGTCCCGGTCCAGCCGGCCGGCGGGGTAGACGCCCGGAATATCAATGAAATCCTTGAGCGTGGCCCGCCCCTCGCCGTCGCTGAACTGCGTCAGCACGTCGAAGGGTTTGTTGAACAGGATCAACCGCGGCTCGGCGGGTGGCGCCTTGGGCTGGCGGTGAGCGCCAGGCACAGGCCGCCCCTGAGGGCGGCGCGGCTTGGAACGGGGTGGCAGTGACATGGGTCCTCAGCGGAACGGCGGCTCGTCGAAGCTGCGCAGTTTACGCGAGTGCAGCGAATTGAGCTCGGTGCGCAACAGGTCCAGCGCCGCGATCCCGATCTTCAGGTGCTGGCTGACCGCGCGGTTGTAGAACGCGTTGGCCGAGCCTGGCAGCTTGATTTCGCTGTGCAGCGGTTTGTCGGACACGCACAGCAAGGTGCCGTACGGCACCCGCAGGCGATAGCCCTGGGCTGCGATGGTGCCGCTTTCCATGTCCACGGCAACGGCGCGGGACAAGTTGATCAGCGGCCGTTCCTGGGCCCAGCGCAGCTCCCAGTTGCGGTCGTCGTACGTCAGCACGGTACCGGTGCGCAGGCGCTTCTTGAGCTGCTCGCCCCGCTCGCCGGTCACCTGCGCAGCGGCTTCCTGCAGGGCCAGTTGCACCTCTGCCAATGCCGGGATCGGAATGTTCGGCGGCACCACGCGGTCAAGGATGCCGTCACGGCGCATGTAGGCGTGGGCCAGCACGTAGTCGCCAATGGTCTGCGACTGGCGCAGCCCGCCGCAGTGCCCGATCATCAGCCAGCAATGCGGGCGCAGCACTGCCAGGTGGTCAGTGATGTTCTTGGCGTTGGACGGGCCGACGCCGATGTTGACCAGCGTGATGCCGTCGCCGTCCCCTGCAATCAGGTGGTAGGCCGGCATCTGGTAGCGGTGCCAGACCACACCGGCGACCAGCGCCTGGGCCTCACCATGGTCCATGCTCTTCTCGATCACGACGTTGCCCGGCAACACCATGCGCACGAAGCGCGGATCATCGCGCAACTGCTCAAGGCCATGGCTGATGAACTGGTCCACGTAACGGTGGTAGTTGGTCAGCAGGATCCAGGGCTGCACGTGGCGCCAGTCACTGCCGGTGTAGTGCACCAGGCGCCGCAGCGAGAAGTCCACGCGCGCGGCATCGAACAGCGCCAGGGGCAAGGTATCGGTGCTGTCCCAGTCGTAGAGCCCATCGGCGATGTTGTCGGTGGCCGAGGACAGGTCGGTGCTGGGGAATACCCGCGCCAGCTGCGCGGCGGTGATGCCGCTGCCGGCCAGCTCGTCGCCCTGGTCGACCACGTACGGATACGGAATGGGCTGCTCGCTCACCCCCACTTCGACCGTGACGGTGTAGTCGTGCATCAACGGGCGCAATTGCTCCAGCAGGTAGCTGCGAAAAGCAGCCGGCTGGGTGATGGTGACGCTGTAGGTGCCCGCCACCTGGACCTTGGCGTAGGCCCGCGTGGTGGCAGCGACTTCGCCATTGCTGTGGTAGGTCAGGCGCAGCGCCGGGTAGCGAAACAGGTCTCGCTGCTGGGCATCGGGCTCGGTGCGGTCCTTGAGGTAACGCTTGAGGGCCTGGCTCAGGGCACCGGTGGCCTGCTCATGCAAGGCCGCCAGACGATCGACGGCCTGTTCGGGAGTATCAACGACTTCAAACGCGTGGCTCACACTGTGCTTCCTGTCTGGACATGCATGCGAACCATCTTGCCTGCCTTCTCGGGTAAATTCATCCCCTTGATGATGCAAGGCGGCGCAGCTGGGCCGAGCCGGTCAGCTGGCCATGGCCCGCGCCATCAGGGCCTGTACGTCCACACCGCGCGGCAGCGTGCCATAAGCGCGCCCTGTCCCTGTGAGGCGGCTGGCGATGAACGCATCGCTGACCGCACAATGGCCGGCCTCCAGCAGCAACTTGGCCTGCAATGCCAGGGCGATGGTCTCGGTCAGTTGCCGCGCCCGGTACTGGATGTCGCCCGTGTCGAGGAACGCATCCTTCAGGTTGACGATGCAGGTGGCCAGGCGCTTGTCGCCGTGTCCGTCCCCCAGTTCGGCGAACAACGCCTCCAGCACACCCGGCTCCTTGGACAAGGCGCGCAGCACATCCAGGCACTGCACATTACCCGAACCTTCCCAGGTCGAGTTGACGGGCGCCTCGCGGTAAAGCCGCGGCAGGATGCTGTCCTCCACATACCCCGCCCCGCCCAGGCACTCGGCCGCTTCGTTGATCATGGCCGGGGCACGCTTGCAGATCCAGTACTTGCCTACCGCCGTGACCAGGCGCGCGAAGTGCGCCTGCTGGGGGTCGTCGAGCTGCTCGAGGGCGTGGCCCATGCGCAGGCTCAGGGCCAATGCCGCTTCGCTTTCCAACGACAGGTCGGCGAGCACGTTCTGCATCAGCGGCTGCTCGGTCAACAGGCGGCCCGCCACCTGCCGATGCGCGCAGTGGTGCAGGGCCTGGGTCAGCGCCTGGCGCATCAGGGCACTGGAGCCGACCATGCAGTCGAAACGGGTCATGGCCACCATCTCGATGATGGTCGGTACGCCCCGGCCCTCCTCACCGATCATCCAGGCCAGCGCACCGCGAAACTCCACTTCGCTGGAGGCGTTGGAGACATTGCCCAACTTGTCCTTCAGGCGCTGGATATAGAACTGGTTACGGGTGTCGTCCGGGCGGTGGCGGGGCAGCAGGAAGCAGCTCAGGCCGTGCTCGGTCTGGGCAAGGACCAGGAAGGCATCGCACATGGGCGCCGAACAGAACCACTTGTGACCCACCAGCTCGTAGGCCTGGCCGGGCCCCGGCGCGCCGACGGGGTAGGCACGGGTGGTATTGGCGCGCACGTCCGTGCCGCCCTGCTTCTCCGTCATGGCCATGCCCAACGTGACGCCGGCCTTGTGCCGGTCGCCGACGTTGCGCGGGTCATACTCACGCGACAGCGCCTTGGGCAGCCAGTAGTGGGCGATCTCGGGTTGCAGGCGCAGGGCCGGCACCGCAGCGAAGGTCATGGTCAGCGGGCAGCCCGTGCCGGCCTCGGCCTGGCTGTGCAGGTAGGTCATCGCCGCGCGGGCCACGTGGGCGCCCGGGCGCGGCTCGGCCCAGGGCAGCGACGGCAGCCCATGCTCGACGGCGGTGCGCATCAACTGGTGATAGGCGGGGTGAAACTCGACCAGGTCAATGCGATGGCCATAGCGATCATGGCTGCTGAACACAGGCTTGTGCGCATTGGCCAGAAAGCCTGCCTGCATCAACGGCCCACCGGCCAGCGCGCCGTACGCATCGATCCGCGACTGCGCCCAGTCGGCACCAAAGCGCCTGGACCACTCCTGTAGCGGCAGGTCCAGGCGGTACAGGTTGGCCCCGTCCAGCGGTGGCGGCTGGTTGGTGACCTCGTGGGTTTCAGCGAACTGGTGCAGGTTCATGGAGGTACTCCTGAATCCGGGCAGGCGTGAGGTTCCCAGTGAAGCACTGTCTGGTCGATGGACAAAGGGGCATTCCTGACTAAACGCAGGGGTGCGTGATGAGCGGCGCTTAGGCGGCCGGCTTCATCGGGATCGTCAGCGGCGTGTTCGTTCGACGCCCGAACCGGTGAGGCCTTCAGGGACTTGTAATCCAGTTCCCAATCGCCCGTGGGAGTCTTCCTAGAAGCTGAATCAAGCGCCTATAAAGCGGATGCCGCCTGCTAGGTTGCGAGTTCTTTCTTGATCAGCAGGCAAGCCATGAGCATGCGAATCGGCATCCTGGGTCGGTACCAAGGCCTGGACAGCGATGAAACCACCACCGGCGCCATTTGCATTGCCGGGCAAGCCAGGGGGCGCGTCCATGGCCGTAACTGGCTGCTGCAAGGCGACAAGACCACGCCCTGCCCCGGCTGCGGGCAACCCGGCACGCTGGTGGAGGGCGAGCCCTATTGGAGTCAGGACGGCATACCCACGGTCCTGGACGGCGCATTGGTGGCGTGTGGGTGTCCTATAGGCAGCAACCGCGTGATTGCGGGCGGATCTGCGGCCCTTGCAACGTCCAGGGCATCTGCACCTGAACCGGTCAATGACGCCGTGCGAAACCCCGACGCCCGCGCTAGGACGATCGATCCGGAGCGGTTCCGGGACGCTGCGCCTTCAGTGGCTCAGCCCGTTAATGAACCGGGTTTCTACATCGTGCCGCGCAGCATGTCGTATGACGAGGTGCTGATAGAACTCGGTGCCCCATACGCTCACTTGTCCCGATCAGCACTGGAACGGCTTAACCCCACTTCGCGAAACGGATTCAAACCGGGCGAACTGTTCGTCGTGGGTGAAGAATCGGGGTACCCCATGTGTACCCGGCAAGAAATGTCGGTCATGGGTGCAGCGGAGCAGGCGCGTGCTGCATTGGCGGACCTCACCGAGGAGGAAGCCGGCTTCATGATGCAGTACCAGGCCGAGATCGCCGCGCTGTTTGGTGATACCAGTCTGGCCATGGGCGTAGCCGAGACGGTGGCGGGTAAGTCACTGGATGAAATCACCCGCCTCTTGCGCAAAATCGAAGACCTGCACAAAGCGCAATTCGCCAAGCACGGGCACCTTCGCCACCCAGACTTCTTCGCCCAGCGCCAGCACCTGTTCAATCAGTTGAGTGCCGGTTTAAAGGCCACCTTTCTCAACAAGAGGCTCAATCTTGGGGATTACTCACGACTGCGCCGAGACTTGGGTATCTCCTCGAAAAGCCTGGTGCACCATTGGAGCAAAGCAGGCGGGCCCACCAGCATACCGGGGTATTCGACTCACTTGGATAGACTGGCGAAGATGGCCAAGTACTTGAAGGCTGGAGGGGCAGTGGGTATTACGCTCGGGGGTATTGGATCAGCGATGAACATTGCCGACGCGTGCCGGGTGGGGAATACGAAAGCATGTAGAAAAATGCGTTTTACTGAGGCTGGTAATTTTTCGGGTGGTTTAGTAGGTGGATGGGGGGGAGCGAAGCTAGCTAGCAGATTAACGCCCGGGATTTGCTGGTGGACCGGCCCAAAGGCATGGGCCTGTGGGATAGTGGTTACAGGGGCTGGAGCATTGGCTGGAAGCCTAGAAGGAATGGAATTCGGCGAATACGTAGGAGAGGTAATCTTCGAGGCTTTGCAGAATGATTGAACACCTTGACATAAAACTGAAGTTGTTTCTGCTCACTTCCCCTTTCATCATAGGCTTTATCTCACTGGCCATGGACCTGCGCATTGCATGTTCAAAAGAATACGACGTCATGATCGCAGCGCTCCAGCGCAGTGCGTGCCTAGAGTTTATTACAACACTCTGGGGAGAACAAAGCATACGCGCACGATTATTGGTGATCTCAATGGTGGGTGGGCTCATAGCATTTCCAACCTACCACATTCGCAAAGGTGCGCTTGATCCACTCGATTATCAGAATTTTCCAGCCTCCCTTAAAAAGAAGATCAACACCGCATCCTGGCTGAACACAGTAGCGTTCACTTGGCTAACAGTCGGTTACTTTTTCCTACTACCAAGGTGAAACTGTTTACTCATTACAAGCACCATGGATCCACGCTGATGATTGGGTATTCGACGCATCTGGGCGAGCTGGCAAGTAGGCCAGGTACTCGAAGCTCGCACGGCGGACGGGAATACAAAGCCATGTTGAAGAACACTATTTACTGAGCCTGACGATTTTGGCTTGCCCAAAATGGTCGGGGGCCAAAATAGCTAATGAAGTGATACTTATTCCTTCCCGAAGAACTGCCTTGACGGCGCTGCATATGGCATCTCGACCCCTGCAACAGCGCCTCTGACGGGAAGTCTTCGTGCATGCAATTAAGCGAAAACTTTCGAGGCCTTGAGAGTGATCAAGAATTTTGACATTACGTTTCAATTACTTTTTCTTGCCACTCCCTTTGCCCTTGGACTGACCGGTCTCGCCATGGATCTGCGTATCGCAGGCTCCAAAGAATACAAAGTCATGATCGGGGCCCTGCAGCGCAGTGCGTGCTTACCCTTTATTGTCACCCTTTGGGGTGAAAAGACTCTGCGTGCGAGAATGTTGGTGACATTCATGGTCGCCGGGATCATAAAGTATCCAAAATCAAGTATTCGACGAGGCATGCTTGATGCACAGGATTATGAGCAATTTCCATCATCCATGAAAAAGCGGATAGTAATTTCCTCATGGCTAAACACTGTCGCGTTCAGCTGGTTGATCATAGGCTCTTACTTTCTTTGATGCCGTGAATCCCACGTCCACGGTATCTCGCTGCGCACATAGCTAACAGCACATCGTCCTAACCTACCGATGCTTACCGCCAACGCCGCCCCTCATGCCCCTGCACAGCCACCTGCCCCTGCGAAATCGCCAATTCCAGACTCATCTCGAACCGACTGCCCACACCAGGCGCCGATTGATGCGATAGCCGTGCCCCCAGCAATTCGCTCATCTGCCTGCAGATGGCAAGGCCAATGCCCAACCCGCCATAGCGCCGGGTCATGGAGCCATCCACCTGAAAGAACCGCTGATAAAGAATCGACTGGTCGAGGTCTTCGAAACCGATACCCGTGTCGCTCACGGTAAACGTCAAGGCCAGTTGATTAGGGCCCCTGTGCTGCCCCCGGACCTGGATCATCACACCGCCCTGGTGGGTGAATTTCAGGCCGTTGTCCACCAGGCACCCCAGGCAGCGGGCCAGCTTCGGCCCATCCCCCACCAGCCGGTCGGGCAGGTCCGCCGGCATGTCCACACTCAAGTACAGGCCCTTGCCCAGCGCCTGGCCGGCATACGTAGCGCGCAAGCCTTGCAGCAATGTCCGAAGGTCGAAGGGCGCTGGCTGCGCTCGCAGCCGCCCTGCTTGCAATTCGGACAAGGTCAGGATGTCGTCGACCATGTTCATCATGCCCTGAGCCGAGCCCACCGCCGTCTGGTGGAAGCGGGCCATTTCCGCGTCCATCGGCAGGGTATGCATCAGCTCCAGGGACCCGATCACGCCATTCATCGGGGTGCGCAGTTCATGGGTGACGCAGGCCAGAAACTCATCCTTGAGCCGGTTGCTGTTGGCCAGTTGCTGGTTGAGCACCTCCAGTTGCTGCCCCGTCTCACGCAGGGTGCGGGCCTGCTCGTCGCGCAGCGTCTTGATGCGGTCTGCCAAGGCCAGCGATAGCAACGCCACCTCCAGCGCAGCGCCCAATTGGCTGGCATACATGGTCAGGAACATGTTCGGCAGGTAGCCCAGCACCATCAGCGTATTGACCAGCCCCCCGACCAGAAACGCGGTCCAGGCGATGATGAACCAGCGCGCCACGCGCAGGCCGCGCCGCCAGGCGTCGAGCCCTGCGCAGAAAACGCCCAGGCTGAACACGAGCGCCAAGGCGGTGGCAAGGCGCATGGCGAGGCCATAGGGCACGCTCACAGACAGCACCATCACCACGGCACCGCCCAGCATCAGCGCCTGCAGCAACCGGTCAAAGCCACGGCTTTTATGGCGAAGCTGCAGAAAATGCCGGGCGAACTGAGAGCCGAACAGCGCAGCTGCGCCGACGAACAACGGTGTGCAGGCATTGGCCCACCAGGGGCTGTCAGGCCACAGGTAAGCGATGCCGGCGCCGTTGACCGAGACCTGGTAAAGGCCGAAGGAGGCAATATAGAGGATGTAGTACAGGTAGCTGACGTCCCGCACGCTCAGGTACAGGAACAGGTTGTACACCAGCATCACCAACAGTACCCCGTAGATCATCCCCAGCACGTACAGGCGCGTGGCCTGGGCTTCGAGGTAAGCCTGGGGCGACCAGAGGGCCAGCGGCGCCTGCACCGAGCCCTGGCTGTGCAGCCGCATAAAGACGGTGGTGACCTGGCCAGGTGGCAATTGCAGGTTGAACAGGTAGTTGTCCTGACGGATCTCCCGGCTTGAATAAGGCAACGCATCACCCGTGCGCTGGGCCAAGCGAAAGCGCCCGTCCGGGCCCGTCAGGTAAAGGTCGAGGTGATCGAGGGGTGGGTAGGCCAGCTCCAGCAACCAGTGCAGGGGCATGCCCGGCGCCGGGTCAGGGTGAAGTTCGAGCTTGAGCCAGAACACCGACGTGGAAAACCCGGCATTGAGGACGTCTTCAGGGTGGGGGCGAAAACGCTGCGCGAAGTCGGGCGCACTGACATCCGTGATGCTGGCGCTGCCGTCCGGGTCTTCATAAACCTGCATGACCTTGCCCAGAGGCAGGTGACGGGTGGCCGCGGTGATGTCCACCGCTTCGGCGAATGTGGGCAGCAAACCCATGAGCACAATCAGCAAATAGCGCATACAGCCCCAGCAAGGCCTGTCCGGTCGCGTCGCGGTTGCCCCCTTTCCGTTTGAGACGACGAAATCCTGCAGAACCTGTTTATCGATTTATCTGCGCACTCTAGCACAGCCTCAAGCTGCGTCGAGCGGCCGCACAAAACCCACAGGACCGCTCTGGAACGGGCCTTAGCGGCATTCAGGGGCGCATACCGTTCTTCGGAAAACGCACCGACCTGCACGCGCAAGGTCCGCACAAACAGGTTTGGTGGTAAGCTCGCCGACCATGAATACCTACGCCTCCCGCCCCGTTGTCCTCTGTCTCTCCGGCCACGACCCCAGTGGCGGCGCCGGCTTGCAGGCAGATATCGAAGCCCTGCTTGCACAAGGCTGTCATGCCGCGCCCGCGGTGACCGCCCTGACCGTGCAGGATACCGTCAATGTCTCCGACTTCCGCGTGCTCGACCGTGAGTGGGTGCTGGCCCAGGCCAATGCCGTGCTCACCGACTCCACGGTGGCCGCGGTCAAGCTGGGCATGCTCGGCTCGATCGACATGGTCGATACCGTGGCCGAGCTGCTGGCTGCGCACCCGCACCTGCCGTTGGTGTGCGACCCGGTGCTGCGTGCAGGCGGCGGCGGCCGCCTGGGCAAGGACGAAGTAGGCTATGCCCTGCGTGAACGCCTGTTGCCGCTGGCGACCATCACCACGCCGAACCTGCCCGAAGCCCGCATTCTCGCCGAGCTGCCCGACGGCAGCGCCGACGAGTGCGCTGCCAGGCTGCTGGAGTTCTGCGAGCACGTGCTGATCACGGGCGGACACGGCGACGAGGTGGAAATCCACAACCGTCTGTACAGCCGCGACGGTCACCGCAGCACCTCGACCTGCCAACGCCTGCCGGGCAGCTACCACGGATCGGGCTGCACCCTGGCCAGCGCCCTGGCGGGTCGACTGGCCCTGGGCGAGCACCTGGAAAGCGCCGTGCGCACGGCCCTGGACTACACCTGGCGCACCCTGCGCGATGCGGAGCAGTTGGGACGAGGCCAGTTCGTGCCTCGGCGCCTGCCCCTGGATTTCTGCTCCTGACTCGAGGTGCTCATGACGCTACGCGGCCTGTATGCCATCACCGACAGCCAATTGCTGGCCGGCCGATTCCTGTCTCATGTGGAGGCAGCTCTCGAAGGGGGCGTATGCCTTCTGCAGTACCGTGACAAAAGCGACGACGCCGCGCGGCGCTTGCGAGAAGCCCAGGCGCTCCAGCAATTGTGCGAGCGCTACGGCACCCAGCTGATCATCAACGACGATGCCGAACTGGCCAGGCACCTGGGCGTGGGCGTCCACCTGGGGCAAACCGACGGGCCGCTGACCCCTGCACGCGCCCTGCTGGGCAGCGCGGCGATCATTGGCTCGACCTGCCATGCCAGCCTGGACCTGGCCGCCCAGGCAGCCCGCGAAGGCGCCAGCTACGTCGCCTTCGGCCGCTTTTTCACCTCCAGCACCAAACCCGGCGCCCCGGCTGCCGACGTCCGTCTTCTGGCGCAGGCGCGCGCCCAGGTGAACCTGCCGATCGCCGCCATCGGCGGGGTCACCCTCGACAATGCCGCAGCACTGGTGCACCACGGTGCCGACCTGCTGGCGGTGATCCACGGCTTGTTCGGTGCCGACAGCGCGCAGGAAGTCACCCGCCGCGCCCACGCCTTCAACGCCTTGTTCGCATCCTGATTCGAGAGAATTTCCATGTCCCGTTCCGAAGCACTTTTCGCCCAAGCCCAGAAGCACATCCCCGGTGGTGTCAACTCGCCCGTGCGCGCGTTCAAGAGCGTGGGCGGCACGCCTTTGTTCTTCAAGCATGCCGAGGGTGCCTACGTCGTCGACGAAGATGACAAGCGCTACGTCGACTACGTGGGTTCCTGGGGCCCGATGATCCTGGGCCATGGCCACCCTGACGTGCTGGACTCGGTACGTCGCCAGCTGGAACACGGGCTGTCCTATGGTGCCCCGACCGCCATGGAAACCGAAATGGCAGACCTGGTGTGCTCGCTGGTGCCTTCCATGGAAATGGTGCGCATGGTCAGCTCGGGTACCGAGGCGACCATGAGCGCCATCCGCCTGGCCCGTGGCTACACCGGCCGTGACGCGATCATCAAGTTCGAGGGCTGCTATCACGGCCACTCCGACAGCCTGTTGGTCAAGGCCGGCTCCGGCCTGCTGACCCAAGGCGTGCCCAGCTCGGCCGGCGTGCCGGCCGACTTCGCCAAGCACACCCTGACCCTGCCCTTCAACGACATCGCCGCCGTCGAGAAGACGCTGGCCGAAGTGGGCCAGACCGTGGCCTGCATCATCGTCGAGCCGGTTGCCGGCAACATGAACTGCGTACCGCCGGCGCCGGGCTTCCTTGAAGGCCTGCGCGAGCAGTGCGACAAGCACGGCGTGGTGTTGATCTTCGATGAGGTGATGACCGGTTTCCGGGTTTCGCTAGGCGGCGCGCAGGCGCACTACGGCATCACCCCCGACTTGTCCACCTTCGGCAAGATCGTCGGCGGCGGCATGCCGGTCGGCTGCTTTGGCGGCAAGCGCGAAATCATGGGCTGCATCGCCCCGCTGGGTCCGGTCTACCAGGCGGGTACGCTGTCGGGCAACCCGCTGGCCATGGCCGCCGGCCTGACCACGCTCAAGCTGATCAGTCGTCCAGGCTTCCACGCCGAGCTGACCGACTACACCAGCCGCATGCTCGACGGCCTGCAACAGCGCGCCGACGCTGCCGGCGTGCCGTTCGTGACCACGCAGGCTGGCGGTATGTTCGGCCTGTACTTCAGCGGGGCCGACGACATCGTCACCTTCGATGACGTAATGGCCAGTGACGCCAGTCGCTTCAAGCAGTTCTTCCACCTGATGCTCGACGGTGGCGTGTACCTGGCGCCGAGCGCGTTCGAAGCTGGCTTCACCTCGATCGCTCATGGCGACAACGAGCTGCAGATCACCCTGGATGCTGCTGAAAAGGCCTTCGCAGCCCTGAAGTAACCCGGCGCTTCCCCACCGTGATCGCCGGTAGAACCCGCTATCACGGTGGTTGTACCGGCCATCGCCAGGGGCGTACGCCGTGTGAACGGGCGCGCGTTCGATGAGGCCATACGGGTAACGAAGGACTCTTGCCATCAGCCTGTTTCGCCACGCCGACATAAATTCGAGTAAAACTTTGTAAGGTTGGCGCTGCTTATCCCATAATGTGCCACCAGAGACATTGGCCGCAGCTTTGCAGAGGTAAGTCGATCCCCATGAACCGCACCGGCCGCGCCCTCACCCTGGGCTGCCTGTTGCTTCTCCAGCCCCTGCTGGCCCTGGCGGAGGGCGGTAACTCGTTGCTCATCCCGACGACGGGTCGCTGCACCTTGAACGTGCAGCCGCAGGACCTGGCAAGCGCACTCAAGAGCTGTGAACAGGTGGCCGATGCCGGCGATGCCCAGGCACAGTTCGAGCTGGGCGAGTACTTCTATGCGCAAGCGCCAAAGAACCTCAACAAGGCACTGGACTGGTACCAGAAAGCGTCCCTGCAAGGCCACGCCGAGGCCCAGTACCGCCTAGGGTCGATGTTTTTCCGCGGCGAAGGGGTCAAGGCCAACAACGTGCAGGCCTACATTCTCTTGAAGATGGCGGCAGTCAATGGCGCTGAAGATGCCCTGGACATGGCAGATGAAGTGACAGAGCAGATGCCCAGGGACGACCTGGAGCATGCGACGCAGGTGCTCGGCCAGATCTTCCGCAAGTACCTGCTGGAGCTGCAGAACGCCGAGGGACGCTCGCCGTTCTCCCCGCTGCCCTAGGCTCTGTGGGAAAAGTCTTGAGACGAAGGTCAGGCAAGGCGAAAACGGCCGAGGAAGCGGAGTTTACGGGTTGTAAATGAGCATTCCGACCGGGCTGGCGCTCCAGGCTGTTTTCAATCACCGAGTATCAAGGCTTTTCACGCAGAGCCTGGGCTTTGCTGGGCATAACGCCGTTGAACCCATCAGGACTTTCGCCACTGCCATTCAAGGGTTATTCTTGAGTTCACACTCATTGCCGTCGGGCGGCTATAAACGACCTTGAACGCACCCATCGAACCCCATCGTTTCATCCTCGAACCTTTCGAGGCCCACCGTTTCGCCAACTTGTGTGGCCAATTCGACGAGCACCTGCGCTTGATCGAACAGCGCCTGGCCATCGAGATCCGCAACCGCGGCAATCAGTTCGAACTGATCGGCGAATCCAAGACCACCCATGCTGCCGAGCAACTGCTGCGCCGTCTCTACCGTGAGACCCAGGCCACCGAGCTGTCGCCGGAAACCGTGCACCTGTACCTTCAGGAATCGGCCGTCGAGCACATCGACAACCCGGCGGTAAACGAGGTCAGCGTCTCGCTGCGCACGCGCAAGGGCAATATCCGACCACGGGGCGCCAACCAGCAGCGCTACGTCAAGGAGATCCTGGCCAACGACATCAACTTCGGCATCGGCCCGGCCGGTACCGGCAAGACATACCTGGCCGTGGCCTGTGCCGTCGACGCGCTGGAACGTGAACAGGTTCGCCGTATCCTGCTGGTGCGCCCGGCCGTTGAAGCTGGCGAGAAGCTCGGGTTCCTGCCGGGCGACCTTGCTCAGAAGATCGACCCTTATCTGCGCCCGCTTTACGACGCCCTTTATGAAATGCTGGGTTTCGAGCACGTGGCCAAGCTGATCGAACGCCAGGTCATCGAAATTGCGCCGCTTGCCTACATGCGCGGTCGCACCCTGAACAACAGCTTCATCATTCTCGACGAAAGCCAGAACACCACGCTCGAGCAGATGAAGATGTTCCTCACCCGCATCGGCTTTGGCTCCACGGCGGTGATCACCGGCGACATCACCCAGGTCGACCTGCCCCGGGGCACCAAGTCGGGTCTGGCGCATGTGATCGAGGTGCTACGGGACGTGCCGGGTATCAGTTTCACCCACTTCCAGCCCAAGGACGTGGTACGTCACCCCTTGGTGCAGCGTATCGTCGAGGCCTATGACCGCTTCGAAGCCCGCCAAGCCACCCCCGAGGCACCCGGCAAAAATGCTTGAACTGGACATACAACGGGCGACCCAGGCGCTCGCCCCGATTGATGCCGACTTTCGCCGCTGGTGCGAGCTGGCCTTGCAGCAACGCAAGGCCGACTCGGAGATGACCATTCGTCTTGTCGACGAAGCGGAAGCACGCGAGCTCAATCACACGTATCGGCACAAGGACTACGCGACCAACGTGTTGTCCTTCCCGGCCGACGTGCCAGATGAGCTGCTCGATATTCCCTTGCTGGGCGACCTGGTGATCTGCGTCGCGGTGGTTGAACGCGAGGCGGCCGAGCAAGGCAAGTCGCTGGAGGCGCACTGGGCACATCTGGTCATTCATGGCTGCCTGCATCTGCTTGGCTACGACCACATCGAGGATGAGGAAGCCGAGGAAATGGAAAGCCTGGAACGAGAATTGCTGGCGCAACTGGGTCACCCGGACCCATACGCCGATGACGAAACCGAATCAACCCCACACTGATAGACCAAGGATCACGAGAACCGCCATGAGCGAAGATCGATCGAGCAACGGGCAGAAGTCCTGGCTGGGTAAACTGACCCAGGCTTTTGCCCATGAGCCGAAAAACCGCCAGGAGCTCCTGGAGCTGCTGCGCGAAGCACATCAGAACAAGCTGCTCGACAGCGAGGCGCTGACCATCGTCGAAGGGGCCATCCAGGTGGCGGACCTTCAGGTGCGTGACATCATGGTGCCACGCTCGCAGATGAACAGCATCAAGGCCGGCCAGTCACCACGCGAGTTCCTGCCGGCGGTGATCGACGCAGCGCACTCGCGCTACCCGGTAATCGGCGAAAGCCATGACGATGTGCTCGGTGTCCTGCTCGCCAAGGACCTGCTGCCGCTGATTCTCAAGGAGAACGGCGACAACTTCGACATCAAGACGCTGCTGCGCCCGGCCACGTTCGTGCCCGAGTCCAAGCGCCTGAACGTGCTGCTGCGCGAGTTTCGCGCCAACCACAACCACATGGCCATCGTCATCGATGAATACGGCGGCGTGGCTGGCCTGGTGACCATCGAGGATGTGCTCGAACAGATCGTCGGCGATATCGAAGACGAACATGACGTCGAAGAGGACAGCTATATCAAGCCGCTGCCTAACGGCGACTTCCTGGTCAAGGCACTGACGCCGATCGAGCACTTCAACGAATCCTTCGACAGCGCGTTCTCCGACGATGAGTTCGACACCGTCGGCGGTTTGGTGATGAGTGCGTTCGGCCATTTGCCCAAGCGCAACGAAACCACCGAAATCGGTGCGTACAAGTTCCGCGTGCTCAACGCCGACAGCCGCCGGATACACCTGCTGCGCCTGACCCCGATCAACCGTTAAGGAACGACATGCGCTGGATCACCCGCCCCGGCTGGCCCGGTAACCTGCTGGCCTTGGCGGCCGGCGCTTCTACCCTCCTGGCCCTGGCGCCATTCGATCTGTGGCCACTGGCGCTGCTGTCCATCGCCATGCTCTACCTGGGCCTGCGCGAGCTTGGCCCGCGCCAGGCACTGTGGCGTGGCTGGTGGTTCGGCTTTGGCCTTTACGGCGCCGGCACCTGGTGGATCTACGTCAGCATGACCAACTACGGCGGCGCCTCGCCGCTGTTGGCCATTGCGCTGCTGGTCGCGTTCTTTGCGGCCCTGGCCTGGTTCTTCGCGCTGCCCACCTGGTTGTGGGCGCGCTGGCTGCGGCGCAGCGAGGCGCCCCTGGCCGATGCGCTGGGCTTTGCTGCCCTATGGGTGGCGCAAGAGGCGTTCCGCGGCTGGTTCCTCACCGGCTTCCCGTGGTTGTACGCAGGCTACAGCCAACTGGACGGCCCGCTGGCCGGCCTGGCGCCTCTGGGTGGGGTGTGGCTGGTGTCGTTTGCGTTGGCCCTGACGGCTGCGCTGCTGTGCAACCTCAACCGTTTGCGTGCCCGCCCGGGCTTTCTTGCCATCGCCTGCGTGCTGCTGCTCACCCCCTGGGCAGTGGGGTTGGCGCTCAAAGGGCATGCCTGGACCACCCCCGCAGGCGAGCCGCTCAAGGTCGCTGCCATTCAGGGCAACGTCGAGCAGGACGTGAAGTGGGACCCGGCGCATATCGACGCCCAGCTGGCCCTGTACCGCGACCTGAGTTTCAGTTCAAAGCCTGCCGACTTGCTGATCTGGCCGGAAACCGCGGTACCTGTGCTCAAGGACCAGGCCCAAGGCTACATCGACGTCATGGGCCGCTTCGCCGCAGAGCGGCATTCAGCCCTGATCACCGGCGTGCCGGTTCGCGAGGTGGTGCACCGTCAGCGTCGTTACTTCAACGGCATCACCGTCACGGGCGAAGGGGACGGCACCTACCTCAAGCAGAAGCTGGTGCCCTTTGGCGAATATGTCCCGCTGCAAGACATGCTGCGAGGGCTGATCGAGTTCTTCAACCTGCCCATGTCGGATTTCGCCCGGGGCCCTGAGGACCAACCGCTGCTCCAGGCCAAGGGTTATCAGATCGCGCCTTACATCTGCTACGAGGTGGTCTACCCCGAGTTTGCCGCCGGCCTGGCAGCACGCAGCGACTTGCTGCTGACCATCAGCAACGATACCTGGTTCGGCACTTCCATAGGCCCGCTGCAGCACTTGCAGATGGCTCAGATGCGTGCGCTTGAAGCCGGCCGCTGGATGATCCGCGCCACCAACAATGGCGTGACGGCCTTGATCGACCCGTTCGGGCGCATCACGACCCAGGTGCCTCAGTTCCAGCAGGCGGTGATGTACGGCGAGGTCGTGCCGATGCAGCAGCTGACGCCTTATCTGCAATGGCGTTCGTGGCCGCTTGCGATCCTGTGTGGGTTGCTGCTGGCCTGGGCGTTGATGGCCGGGCGTGTGGCCAGGGCCGTGTGATGCGGCCTTGCAGTTGACGTTGCAAGGGGCTGCTTCGCAGCCCCCCTTCAGTAGAACAATCGATACCCCACCAGCCCTGCTACCTCGTTGAGCAACTGCCCGCTCTGCCACATCGCCCGGCTTTCCGGCAGCCAACCTCCGAATGGCCGCGCGGGATCACGGCCGAGGAAACCGACCGGCGCGGGTACCACCTCGAAACCTGCCTGCTCGAAGCTCCAGCGCGAGCGCTGCATGTGCCAGGCCTGGGTCACTACCACGACGCGGCGTATCCCCAACGGCTGAAGCACGCTCGCCGAGTACTGGGCATTTTCCCAAGTGGTGCGGCTGGCCTGCTCCAACCACGTCACCTCAACGTCGAAGTCCTCATGCAGGCTGTCAGCCATCAGCTGCGCCTCGCTGGGCGGTGTGCCGTAGTGCAGCCCGCCGCTGGTCAGCACCGGTAGCCCGGACGCCTTGGCCAGGCGAGCGGCAAGGCGCAGCCGTTCCAGGGCCGTGGGCGTCGGCTGGTCGACACCCGCCCAGGCAGGGTCGCCCCGTTCACGCCCTGCGCCCAGCACGACGATGGCATCGGCCCGACGCTTGAGGCCAGGCCAGTCCTGCCCGGCTAACGCAGGCTCGGTTTCCAGCGCTTCTGCCAGGTACTGCACGGCCACGGGCAAGCTGGTCATCCACAGCCCGCCCAGTACTGCCACAAAGCACACAGCGGCCAGCCGGGGGCGACGCCTGCGCAGCCACCAGGCTGCAAGCAGCAGCAGAAACAGCACACCGGGGGGTAACAACCATTGCTTGATGAAATAGCGGATGGGCATGCACACCTCCTTCGAAGGTGTGCAGACTAAAAGCATCGGCGCCGGCCAACAACATGGCCGGCGTCGATCAAGGTCGGATAAATGTGCAAACCCTGGACATGCGCCGCGCAACCCCTAGCGGCGGGAGGCCTTGCGTGTGCGTGGCGTGCGCACGGTGCGCTTGATGTCCTTGAGCCAGATGATCCTGGCCGACGCAGGCTCAGCCTGCGGCCTAGGGCATGCCGCCTCGTTAGCGCGCTTCTGGAAAGTATCCAGATACGCCTTGATCACATCGAACTCAGCGCGGCTCAAGCCACGCAATTCCAACTCGGTCAGCGCCTCGTCCCGAAGCCGCATGGACGTTCTGGCCGTATCCAGGGCAAGGCCCAGCCTATCGATCAGGCGCTCATAGAGTTCTGGTTTTACTGCAGGTAGCTGCGACTCTCCCATTCGTTCACCTCATTGAAGATAACGATTATCTCCCCCACCCCAGAGCTTAGCGTCGTTGCGAAAAGCAGCCCGGCGCTGCGACCAGCGGCCATTCGCAACGAACGTTTCCCACGATGCGCGGCGCTGCTGTATGCTACGGCGTTCACTCCCGATGACACCGGAGTGCCGGACGCAGCGAGGTTCGCTGCCTGGAAAGGTCTCCTCTCTCTCAGCCAAAAGTAGCCATGCACGAACAATACACGCCCCGTGATATCGAAGCCGCCGCCCAGACGTTCTGGGACGAGCAACAATCGTTCGCTGTTACCGAACAGCCAGGCAAGGACACGTACTACTGCCTGTCGATGTTCCCGTACCCGAGCGGCAAGCTACACATGGGCCACGTGCGCAACTACACCATCGGCGACGTGATTGCCCGCTACCAGCGCATGCTGGGCAAGAACGTCCTGCAGCCGATGGGCTGGGACGCCTTCGGCATGCCCGCCGAAAACGCGGCGATGAAGAACAACGTCGCCCCGGCCAAGTGGACCTACGAAAACATCGACTACATGAAGACCCAGCTCAAGAGCCTGGGCCTTGCCATCGACTGGGCCCGCGAGGTCACCACCTGCAAGCCCGACTACTACCGTTGGGAGCAGTGGCTGTTCACCCGCCTGTTCGAGAAGGGCATCATCTATCGCAAGAACGGCACCGTTAACTGGGACCCGGCTGACCAGACCGTGCTGGCCAACGAACAGGTCATCGACGGGCGCGGCTGGCGCTCCGGCGCGCTGATTGAAAAGCGCGAAATCCCGATGTACTACTTCCGCATCACCGACTATGCCGATGAGCTGCTGGAAAGCCTCGACGAGCTGCCGGGCTGGCCTGAACAGGTCAAGACCATGCAGCGCAACTGGATCGGCAAGTCCCGCGGCATGGAAGTGCAGTTCCCGTACGATCAGGCCAGCATTGGCCACACCGGCACGCTGAAGGTCTTCACCACTCGCCCGGACACGTTGATGGGCGCCACCTACGTGGCGGTCGCCGCCGAGCACCCGCTGGCCACCCAGGCGGCCCAGGGCAACCCGGCGCTGCAGGCCTTCATCGACGAGTGCAAGGGCGGCAGCGTGGCCGAAGCGGACATGGCCACCCAGGAAAAGAAAGGCATGGCCACGTCCTTGCTGGTCGAGCACCCGCTCACCGGTGAGAAACTGCCGGTCTGGGTCGCCAACTACGTGCTGATGCACTACGGCGACGGTGCCGTCATGGCCGTGCCAGCCCACGACGAACGCGATTTCGAGTTCGCCCGCAAGTACGACCTGCCGATCAAGGCCGTGGTGCGTACCAGTGCAGGTGACGAAGTGGGCGCAGAGTGGCAGGCCGCCTATGGCGAGCATGGCCAGCTGATCAACTCCGGCGAGTTCGACGGCCTGGATTTCGCCGGCGCCTTCGACGCCATCGAAGCGGCGCTGGTGCGCAAAGACCTGGGCAAGTCCCGCACCCAGTTCCGCCTGCGCGACTGGGGCATCAGCCGTCAGCGTTACTGGGGCTGCCCGATTCCCATCATCCACTGCCCGTCCTGCGGCGATGTGCCGGTGCCGGAAGACCAATTGCCGGTTACCCTGCCTGAAAACGTGGTGCCGGACGGTGCAGGCTCGCCGCTGGCACGCATGCCCGAATTCTACGAATGCAGCTGCCCCAAGTGCGGCACTGCGGCCAAACGCGAAACCGACACGATGGACACCTTCGTCGAGTCCTCGTGGTACTTCGCGCGCTATGCCTCGCCCAACTACGAAGGCGGCATGGTAGACCCCAAAGCGGCCAACCACTGGCTGCCGGTCGACCAGTACATCGGCGGCATCGAACACGCCATCCTGCACCTGCTGTATGCGCGTTTCTTCCACAAGCTGATGCGTGACGAAGGCCTGGTCACTTCGAACGAACCGTTCAAGAACCTGCTGACCCAGGGCATGGTCGTGGCCGAAACCTACTACCGGGTCGCCAGCAACGGCGGCAAGGACTGGTTCAACCCCGCCGATGTCGAAGTCGAGCGCGACGCCAAGGCCAAGATCGTCGGCGCACGCCTGAAGACCGATGGCCTGCCGGTTGAAATCGGCGGCACCGAGAAGATGTCCAAGTCCAAGAACAACGGCGTCGATCCCCAGTCGATGATCGAGCAGTACGGCGCCGATACCTGCCGCCTGTTCATGATGTTCGCCTCGCCGCCCGACATGAGCCTGGAGTGGTCCGACTCCGGCGTAGAGGGCGCCAGCCGCTTCCTGCGCCGCGTCTGGCGCCTGGCCCAGGCTCATGTCGCCCAAGGCCTGCCTGGCAAGCTGGAGGTTGCGACCCTGAATGACGCGCAGAAAGTGATCCGCCGCGCCATCCACGCCGCCATCAAGCAAGCCAGCACCGATGTAGGCCAGTACCACAAGTTCAACACCGCCATCGCCCAGGTGATGACCGTGATGAACGTGCTGGAAAAAGCGCCGCAGGCCACCGCGCAAGACCGTGCCCTGCTGCACGAAGGCCTCGAAGCCGTCACCCTGCTGCTGGCTCCGATCACGCCGCACATCTCCCACGAGCTGTGGAAGCAACTGGGCCATGACCAGGCCGTCATCGATGCCGCCTGGCCTGCAGTGGATGAAACTGCGCTGGTACAGGACACCGTGACCCTGGTGGTGCAAGTCAATGGCAAGCTGCGTGGCCAGATCGAGATGCCGGCCGCAGCCAGCCGTGAAGAAGTCGAAGCCGCCGCGCGCAGCAACGAGAATGTCCTGCGCTTCATCGATGGCCTGGCCATCCGCAAGGTCATCGTGGTGCCGGGCAAACTGGTCAATATCGTCGCCAACTGATGGCAACGCCCGTTCGCAGGCTCTGCGCACGGGCGGAATAGGCTCACGAGGGAGCAACAACATGATCAAACGCAATCTGCTGGTAGTCGGCCTGGCGGTCATGCTCAGCGCCTGCGGGTTCCAGCTGCGCGGCACGGGCACCAGCGAACTGAGCGTCAAGGAGATGGACGTCAGCGCACGCAATGCCTACGGCCCGACCGTGGTTCAACTGCGCGAAGTGCTCGAGCGCAGCGGCGTGAACGTTCACGCAGGCGCACCGTACCGCCTGGTGCTGACCAACGAACAGGAGCGCCAGCGCGCCGTTACCTACAACAGCGGCAACCGCACGGCAGAATTCGAGCTGACCACCGAGCTGGACTATAGCATTCAGGGCCTGAACAACCTGGAGCTGACCAGCGACAAGGTCGAAGTGCGCAAGATCTATGTGCGCGACGCCTCGAACATCACCGGTTCCGAGCAGGATGCCAAGCGCGCCCGTGACGAGATGCGCCGCGACCTGGTCAATGCCATGATCGTGCGCCTGCAGAACCTCACCCCTGCCCAGCTCGATGAGCTGCAGCGCAAGGCCGATGAGCGTGCCAAGGCCGAAGCGGATGCGCTTGAAGCTGCGCGTCGCCAGCAGGCCGAGACACCTCAGCAGTCGCCACTGGAAGTGCCGGGCAACTGAGCCCGTGCAGGGCGCCGCCAGGCGCCCTGCCCCCCGATGCCATGAAACTCGCCCCCGCTCAACTCACCAAACACCTGCAAGGCTCGCTCGCGCCCGTTTACGTGGTCAGCGGCGATGATCCGTTGCTGTGCCAGGAAGCGGCCGACGCGATCCGCAGCGCCGCCCGCCAGCAAGGCTTCGACGAGCGCCAGGTGTTCAGTGCCGATGCCAACTTCGATTGGGGCACCCTGCTGCAAGCGGGTGCGAGCCTGTCGCTCTTCGCCCAGCGACGCCTGCTGGAACTGCGCCTGCCCTCGGGCAAGCCGGGCGACAAGGGTGCTGCTGCATTGCTGGAATACTGCGCCCGCCCTGCCGAAGACACGCTGCTGCTGATCAGCTTGCCAAAGCTCGACGCCAGCGCGCAGAAGACCAAATGGGGCAAGGCACTGGTCGAGGGTGATCACTGCCAGTTCATCCAGATATGGCCCGTGGACGCGCATCAGCTGCCTCAGTGGATCAATCAGCGGCTGCAACAGGCAGGCCTGAGCGCCCAGCGTGATGCCGTGGACCTGATTGCTGCGCGCGTGGAGGGCAACTTGCTCGCTGCCGCGCAGGAAATCGAAAAGCTCAAGCTGCTGGCCGAGGGCAACGTCATCACCCTGGAAACCGTCCAGGCTGCGGTGGCGGACAGCGCGCGCTTTGACGTCTTCGGGCTGGTAGACGCCATTCTCAAGGGTGAAGCCGCCCATGCCTTGCGCATGCTCGAAGGCCTGCGCGGCGAAGGGGTGGAGCCGCCGGTGATTCTGTGGGCCCTGGCCCGTGAACTGCGGCAACTGGCGGGCCTGGCCCAACTGTTCAGTCAAGGCGTTCCCCTGGACAAGGCCTTCAGCCAGGCACGCCCGCCGATCTGGGACAAACGCCGCCCCCTGGTCAGCAAGGCCCTGCAGCGGTTACCTGCGCAACGCTGGCCACAGCTGCTGCAGGACGCTCAGCGTATCGACGCCCAGATCAAGGGCCAGGCACAGGGTTCACCCTGGACGGGCCTGGCGCGCCTGGCGCTGCTGATGGCCGGCCAGCGCCTGGCACTGCCTGCCCAATAGCCGGTGCCCTGCCTGTAGCGCACGCGCTTGTTGGCCACCGCCGGCACGCCACCTCATGAAACGGCCAGATCACGCTCACCCTATAAACAATCAATTGGCCTGACCCCGGCCAACCCTGCACAATGCAGCCTGCAATGTCCGAACACAGGAACCGCCTTCATGAGCAAAAAGCCGAACAAGCAAGGCCACAACAAGGCCAAGTCCATCATCGCCCAGCCCCTGTTCCGTTGCCGTCAGGAACGACCGGAGAAAGGCAAGGGCAGCTACCGCCGCGAAGCCTTCCAATCGAGAGATTGGGAGGCTTCTTACTTTTTGGCGGCATGAAGGCATCCGTAGCGCAGGCATGATATGGTCATCACCTGACCTGCAGACCTGGACCTGTGCATGCTCTACCGTCTTTTTCCTCGCTGGGAAACCCGCCAGCTCGTTGCGGCCTCCAGCTTCATCCTGCTCGTTGCCTGTGCGGAAAAACCCACGGCAGCCGATGCATTGCCCCTCGCCCAGGCGCAGCCGGCCCCCGTCGTAAATGCACCTGGCAAGGCGCCAGACAGCAACCCAGATATCCAGCCGTCCCAAACCTTCGCCCAGTGGCAAGCAGGTTTCCGCCAGCAGGCCCTGCAAGCGGGCATTGCCCCCGACGTCTTCGACAAGGCGTTTCTCGACGTTACCCCCGACATGGACGTGATCAAGGCTGACCGAAGTCAGCCAGAATTCACCCGGCCAGTCTGGGAATACCTGGAAGGTGCCTTGTCGCCCCTGCGCGTACGCAACGGCAAAAGGCTGCTGGAGCATAACGCCGAGCTGCTGACCCGTCTGGAACAGCGCTATGGCGTCGATCGCCAGATCCTGGTCGCGGTATGGGGCATGGAAAGCAACTTCGGCCAGTTCCAGGGCAGCAAGTCAGTGATCCGCTCCCTGGCCACCCTGGCCTATGAAGGGCGACGTCCACAGTTTGCGCAGGACCAGCTGATTGCCGCCCTGCAGATCATCCAGCACGGCGATATCCAAGCCGACGCGATGCGCGGCTCCTGGGCCGGCGCCATGGGCCAGACCCAATTCATCCCGACCACCTACAACACCCATGCCGTGGATTTCGACGGCGATGGCCGCCGCGATATCTGGAACAGCACGCCCGATGCCTTGGCCTCCACCGCACATTACCTGCAAAGCTCAGGCTGGAAGCGTGGCCAACCCTGGGGGTTCGAGGTGCAGGTACCGGCAGGCTTCGATTATTGGCAAGCTGACGGGACCTCGCGCAAGCCTATCGCCGAATGGTTGGCCATGGGCCTGACACTGCCTGCCGGTACGCAGTTGCCAGCCGGTAGCAATGAGCTGCCAGCCGCCCTGTTGCTGCCCGCTGGTGCGCGAGGCCCAGCATTTCTGGTTCTCGACAACTTCCGCGCCATTCTCAAGTACAACAACTCATCGGCCTACGCGCTGGCCGTCAGCCTCCTGAGCGATCGCTTCACCGGCTGGGGCTTCATCGCTGGCAGCTGGCCCAAGGACGACACGCCCCTGAGCCGCAGCGAGCGCATGGAGTTGCAGAACTTGCTCAATGCCAAGGGTTTTGATGCGGGTAACGCCGACGGGATCATTGGCGCCAACACCCGCAAGGCCATCCGTAACGCCCAACAGGGCCTGGGCTGGCCAGCCGATGGTTATCCGACGCACAAGCTCCTGGAGAGCCTACGGTAGCCGTAGGCTTACGCTTACTGGCGATGGTACGGGTCAGCTACCCCAGCAACGGTAATCGTCTGCCTGGGGTGGCCTTGGCGCCAGGCTCACGCCTGGAACAGCGCCTGCTCAAGCACCAGGCGCTGCCGTTCGCTGTCCAGCGTCACTCGGGCACCCAGCGGCAGGCAGATATTGGGGTCACAGTGTCCACTGCGCCACCCGGCCAGTACTGGTACGCCCAAGGGGCCGAACGTGTCGCGCAGCAGCGGTGCCAGTGCCGCCGCGGTAATGCCAGCGAAGTCCCCTACCAGCACACCCTTGATGCCTTCCAGCTTGCCGGCCAGCCGTAACTGCGTCAGCAGACGATCGACCCGGTACAACGGCTCGTTCACATCTTCGATGAACAGGATGCAGCCCTGGGTATCCAGCTCTGCCAAGGTCCCCAGGGTCGCACCCAGCATCGACAGGTTCCCCCCCAGCAGCGGGCCACTGGCAAGGCCGGGGATGACGGTGTTCAAGGGGAACTGCGCCGGGTGTGTGATCGGGTCACCGGCTGCCAGGTGCCCGCTCAGCTGCGCCACCAGCGACGATTCGGTCGGTGCCTGCTTGCCCCCCAACAGGTCGGCGTTGAGCATGGCTCCGTGGAAGCTGATCATCCCTGTATGGCGGTAGAGCGCCGCATGCAAGGCGGTGATATCGCTGTAGCCGATCAAGGGCTTGGGGTGGTTTTGCAACAGCTCGAAATCGAGCCTGTCCAGCAGGCGCATACTGCCGTAGCCGCCACGCATGCACAGGACCGCGTCGATGGACGGGTCCCGGAAGGCGTCGTGCAGGTCCTGTAGTCGCTGCGCATCGGCGCCTGCCAGGTAGCCTTCGGCCTGGGTCGCACCCGGATAGACCCGGCAGCGGTAGCCGCGCTCGGCGAACCACCGGGTCGCCTTGTGCACATCCAGACGCGCGGGGCCTGCCGGGGCAACCACGGCAAAACAGGCATCGGGCGCAATGGCCTTGCGCAGTGGCAAGGCAGAAGGTTCAACGCACTTCATCGGGCAACTCCATACGGCTTGTCCCGGACAGCTTACGGGTTGGCTGGCAGAAAAAAAAATGCCGATGCGGCCTTGCGGCGCATCGGCATTTCTCTATTCACGGTCAGATCAGAGCTTGATCTTGGCTTCGTGCGCTTGCTGGTCGGCGTGGTAGGACGAGCGCACCAGCGGGCCGGAAGCGACGTTCTTGAAGCCCATGCGATAGCCTTCCTCGGCGAACCAGGCAAAGGTGTCGGGGTGCACGAAGCGCTGCACTGGCAAGTGGCTGCGCGATGGCTGCAAGTATTGACCCAGGGTGAGCATGTCGATGTCGTGTTCGCGCATGCGGTGCATGACCTCGATCACTTCTTCGTCGGTTTCGCCCAACCCGAGCATCAGGCCGGACTTGGTGGGCACATGCGGTACCAGCTGCTTGAACTTCTGCAGCAGGTCCAGCGACCAGTCGTAGTCCGAACCCGGGCGAGCGGCCTTGTACAGGCGCGGCACGGTTTCAAGGTTGTGGTTGAACACATCCGGCGGCTCCTGGGCCGTGATCGCCAGCGCCACGTCCATACGGCCCCGGTAGTCCGGAACCAGGGTTTCGAGCTGCACGCCTGGGGACAAGGCGCGGATTTCGCGGATGCAGTCGGCAAAGTGCTGGGCGCCGCCATCGCGCAAATCATCACGGTCAACCGAGGTAATGACCACGTACTTCAGGCGCAGGTCGGCAATGGCCACCGCAAGGTTCTTCGGCTCGTCCAGGTCCAACGGCTTGGGACGGCCATGCCCCACGTCGCAGAACGGGCAGCGGCGGGTGCAGATGTCGCCCATGATCATGAAGGTGGCGGTGCCGCCCGAGAAGCACTCGCCCAGGTTCGGGCAGGAGGCTTCTTCGCAGACGCTGTGCAGCTTGTGCTTGCGCAGCAGTTGCTTGATGCGGTCTACCTCGGGCGAGACCGGGATACGCACGCGGATCCAGTCAGGCTTCTTGGGCAGCTCGTCGGTGGGGATGATCTTGACCGGGATGCGCGCGACCTTGTCGGCGCCTCGCAGCTTGACCCCGGCTTCGACCTTTTTGGGGGCGGAACGCGCAGTAGCGTCCTGGGTTGGGATCAGGTTCGGCACGGCTTCTTGCACAGTAGTCATATTCAGTCGATTCCGCCCGTGAGGGTCGTCTGCTCTGCGTAGTCGAGGTGCTTGACCAGCTGTTCGCGCAGCCTTGTCCTGACCTCGTCGAGTTCGATCGGGCCTGCCAGGTCACGCAGCTGGGTCATCGCCAGCCCCGCATAACCGCAGGGGTTGATTCGGCAAAAGGGCGCCAGGTCCATGTCCACGTTCAAGGCTAGGCCATGAAAGGAGCGGCCGTTGCGGATACGCAGGCCGAGCGAAGCGATCTTCGCGCCGTCTACATACACACCCGGTGCATCGGGCTTGGCAGCGGCCTGCACCGCGTAGCCATCGAGCAGGGCGATCAGGCTGCGCTCGATGCGGCTGACCAGGTCGCGTACGCCGAAGCCCAGGCGGCGTACATCCAGCAGCAGATAGGCCACCAGCTGGCCTGGCCCATGATAGGTCACCTGGCCACCCCGGTCGGTCTGCACCACGGGAATATCGCCCGGCACCAGCAGGTGCTCGGCCTTGCCAGCCTGCCCTTGCGTGAAGACCGGCGGGTGCTCGACCAGCCAGACTTCATCCTGGGTATCGGCAGTGCGTTGCTCAGTGAAACGCCGCATGGCCTCGAGCACCGGTTCATAGGGCTGCAGGCCAAGCTCGCGGACACCGAGGCAACCGGGCATCAGAGCACCATTTTCACGATGCCGGTGGCACGCAGGGCGCTGTTGATGTCGTGGAGCTGATTTTCGCTTACGGCCACGATGTGCAATTGCACAGTGGTGTACTTGCCTTCCTTGCTCTGGCGTTCGGCCAGCGTGGAAAGATCGACCTCGGCGTATTTGCTGAGCACTTCGATCACGGTGTCCTTGAAGCCGACAACGGTGTCACCGATGACCTTGATCGGGTAATCGGCACAGGGAAATTCGATTTTGTGAGACTTGACGTCTGGTTCGCTCATGGCGGAAACGGCCTCGCAAGCCGTGGCAACAACAACACCCCCGCGATCACGCGGGGGCGTGCAGGTCACGTGTCAGTTGAACAACCCGTAGAAGAATAGGCGGATGCTATCCCACATACGGCGGAAGAAACCACCTTCCTCGACGCCATCGAGGGCGATCAGGTCGGCGCTGTGAACCACTTTGTCGTCCAGTTTGACTTCAACCTTGCCGATCACGTCACCCTTGGCGATGGGGGCGGTCAGTTGCGGGTTCATGGTCATCGAAGCCTGCAGGCGCTTGAGCTGGCCCTTGGGCATGGTCATGGTCAGGTCTTCGGCAAGGCCGGCCTTGACTTCGCTGGTGGCGCCTTTCCAGACCGGAGCCTTGGTCAGCTCGGTGCCCTTCTGATAGAAGGTCTGGGTTTCGAAGAAGCGGAAGCCGTAGGTCAGCAGCTTCTGGGTTTCGGCAGCGCGGGACTGCTCGCTGTTGGTACCGAACACCACGGCGATCAGGCGCTGGCCGTCACGTACGGCCGATGCCACCATGCAGTAGCCAGCCTCTTCGGTGTGGCCGGTCTTCAGACCGTCCACGGTCTTGTCACGCCACAGCAGCAGGTTGCGGTTAGGCTGCTTGATGTTGTTCCAGAAGAACTCTTTCTGCGAATAGATGGCGTAGTGGGCCGGGTCGACGTTGATGATCGCACGGGCCAGGATCGCCATGTCGTGAGCAGAGGAATAATGCTCCGGGTTCGGCAGGCCAGTGGGGTTCATGAAGTGACTGTTGGTCATGCCCAGGTCGGCAGCGGTCTTGTTCATCATGTCGGCGAAAGCGTCTTCGCTGCCGGCGATGTGCTCGGACAGGGCGACGGAAGCATCGTTGCCGGACTGGATGATGATGCCGTGCAGCAGGTCGCTGACGGTCACCTGGCTGCCCACCTTGATGAACATGCGCGAACCGCCGGTGCGCCAGGCGTTTTCGCTGACGGTCACCGGGTCGTTTTCGCCGATCTGGCCACGGCGGATGTCCAGCGTGGCGATGTAGGCGGTCATCAGCTTGGTCAGGCTGGCTGGCGGAAGACGCTCGTCACCGTTGTTCTCGACCAGCACGTTGCCGCTGGACGCGTCCATGAGTACGTAGGACTTGGCTGCCAGTTGAGGCGGCGCGGGCGTCATCTGCTCGGCCGCGAAGGCCACCGGGGTGAGCAGGAGCAATACGGGCAAGCAAAGTCGTTTGGCAAGGTTGGTGATGTTCATCCGTCTCTCGAAAATCGCTAATGGTCTGGAGATGTTTTCTGGGCAAGCACACGGCCCAGCACCGGTCAGTCTAGTTATTGGCCTGGGGCCTGGCCCGGCAACGTGCGACAGGGTGCCGCTGCGGGCAAAACCGGCATTGTACATGGCTGGGCCTGTCAATTCATGACAAAACCGCCACTTTGCACCGCTCTTGTCCATAGGTGGACCCCACCCGCAGGCTGTTCATAGCGTGCGCGAGGGGTCAGTCACCCTGTCGGGACGCCTGGTCAGTCAGCTGTGACCAACTTGGCCTGCCCCAGGTTCGCCAGGCGGATGCTGTTCTGCGCCTGCTGGACTTCACCCTCGCTGTTGATCGGCCCCAGGCGTACGCGATGCAGCGTCTGCTGGTTGCGTACGATCGAGCTGATGAACACCGGTGCGCTGACCATGCTGCTGAGCTTGGCGCGCAGCAGCTCGGCCGCATCGGGGTTGGCGAATGCGCCGACCTGCAGGAAGCTGCCGCCAGTGCCGGCGGGCACGTTGTTGCCACCGACCTGCACCGGCACCACCGGCGCCGCATGCTGCTGCGGCGGTGGCGTCCACTGCTCTACCCGACCGGAGCTGGCCGGGATCGCCTGGGTCTGGGCCACCTGGGGCTCCTTGAGCACCATGGGCGGCGTCTGGCCACGTTGAGCCCACCACTGCTGGGGGTCGATGCCTTCGACGCGCACATGGGCAGTGCCGATTTCGGCGTAGCCCAGCTTCTTCGCCGCCGCATACGACAGGTCGATGATGCGATCGGAATAGAACGGGCCGCGATCGTTCACCCGCAGGATGACGCTGCGACCGTTGGCCAGGTTGGTCACCTTTACATAGGCGGGCAATGGCAGCGTCTTGTGCGCGGCACTCATGCCGTACAGGTCGTACAGCTCGCCGTTGGCGGTGTTCTGACCATGGAACTTGGTGCCATACCACGACGCCGTGCCCTCGGCGCGGTAGTTGCGCGCATCCTGCATCGGGTAGTAGGTCTTGCCCAGGACGGTATAGGGGTTGGCCTTGTAGTTGCCGGTGTGCAGGGTGGGCGTGGCATCGGGGATCTTGTTGACGTCCACATCCCACCACGGCGCACCGTCCTTGTGGGCACGGTTGATGTCCAGGCCGGGCTGGCTGCGCACCACGCTCGCGCCGCTGGAACTCTTGGGCGCCGGGCGGCTGGAGGAGCAACTGACCAACGCCAGGCCGATGGCGGCGCAGGTGACCAGCTTGAAGGAAGTGGTAGAGAAAATTGCGCGCATTAGTTGACGCCCCGTGCTTGGACCAGCTGTTGCGCAAGCTGATGCACCGCCATGGCATACATCACGCTGCGGTTGTAGCGAGTGATCGCGTAGAAATTCTTCAAGCCCACCCAGTACTCGGGGCCGTTCTCACCCTCCAGGCGGAAGGCCGTGACGGGCAGATCATCGCGCAGCGAATCATGAACCGACCAGCCAAGGGCACGCAACTCCCCGACCGTGCTGGCCGGCTCGATACCGGTGGTCAGGCCTTGATCGGCGCGCTCGCCCTGCACGGTGGCGCGGCTGACCACGCTCTGCCCGGCCATCCAGCCATGGCGCTTGAAGTAGTTCGCCACGCTGCCGATGGCATCATCGGGGTTGGTCCAGATGTTGATGTGCCCATCACCGTCGAAGTCCACGGCGTAG
Organism: Pseudomonas fulva NBRC 16637 = DSM 17717; assembly: GCF_000730565.1. Taxonomy (GTDB): domain Bacteria; phylum Pseudomonadota; class Gammaproteobacteria; order Pseudomonadales; family Pseudomonadaceae; genus Aquipseudomonas; species Aquipseudomonas fulva. The sequence goes on from NZ_BBIQ01000006.1 coordinate 126,241, forward strand.
TTGCGAAAGCTGCTGGGCATGAACTGCGGCAGCCCCATGGCCCCGGCATAGGAGCCCTTGAGGGTCAGGGGATCGAGTTGTTCTTCACGGGCCAGCAGCAGGAACTCACGCAGTTCCTTGCGGAAGAATTCGGCGCGTGGGGGATAATCGAAGCCCAGGGTGGACAACGCGTCGAGCACTCGGAAGTTGCCCGTGTTGCGCCCGAAGAAGGTTTCAACGCCAATGATCGACACGATGTATTGTGCCGGCACCCCATATTCCTGCTCGGCCCTTGCCAGCACGGCTTCGTGCTGGCGCCAGAAGTCCACGCCCCGCGCAATGCGCGCGTCAGTGAGGAACATCGGGCGGTATTCCTTCCAGGGTTTGACCCGTTCGGCTGGCCGCGAAATCGCATCGAGGATCGACTGCTTGCGCTGCACTTCACGGAACACGCCAATCAGTTGTTCTGGGGCAAAACCATGGTCGCGGCTCATCTGGCCAACGAATTCGGCCACCTGGGGCGAGTTGTCGTAGTCGCCGGCCTCGGCCAGCTGTACAGCGCCAAACAGGCTCACCGCACCAAACCACGGCGCACAACGGGTAGCCCAGTTACGCACTGCTTGCATGTAATTGTTCACCTTATTCAAACCTGTGCGATCCACTTTCGATGCGTGTGGATCGACATCAGAACGCCAAACGCTGACAGCAGCGTCACCAATGAAGTTCCGCCATAGCTAATGAAGGGCAAGGGCACGCCGACGACGGGCAGAAGGCCACTTACCATCCCGATATTGACGAATACGTATACGAAGAACGTCATGGTCAAGCTGCCAGCGAGCAGCTTGCCGAACAATGTCTGTGCCTGCGCCGTGATCATCAGGCCACGCCCGATCAGCAGCAGGTACACGATCAGCAACAGGCAAATGCCCACCAGGCCGAACTCCTCGCCCAGCACGGCGATGATGAAGTCGGTGTGGCTTTCAGGCAGAAAGTCCAGGTGCGACTGCGTGCCCAGCAGCCACCCCTTGCCAAATACGCCGCCAGACCCAATCGCCGCCTTGGACTGGATGATGTTCCAGCCCGTGCCCAGCGGGTCGCTCTCCGGGTCGAGGAAGGTCAGCACCCGCTGCTTCTGGTAGTCGTGCATCACGAAAAACCACATGGCCACCGCCACCGGCACCGTTGCCGCCAACACGCTGAGAATCCAGCGCCAGCGCAGGCCGCCCATGAACAGGACGAAGGCACCGGAGGCCAGAATCAGCAACGCCGTCCCCAGGTCCGGCTGGCGCACGATCAGAATGAAAGGCACGCCAATCAGTACCAGGCTGATGGCCACATGCTTGAGGTGCGGCGGCAGGGTGCGCTTGGACAAGTACCAGGCGATGGTTGCCGGCATGATGATCTTCATGAACTCGGAGGGCTGGAAGCGAATCACCCCGGGTATGTTGATCCAGCGCGTTGCACCCATGGCGTTGTGGCCCATGACGTCCACCACCACCAGCAGCAATACCCCGGTCAGGTACGCCAGTGGCACCCAGCGCGCCATGAACCTTGGCTCGAGCTGGGCGATGACGAACATCGATACCAGGCCGATGCCAAACGAGGTGGCCTGCTTGAGCAACAGGTCCCAGTTCTTGCCGCTGGCCGAATACAGCACGAACAGGCTGCCCGCGGCCAGGGTCAGGAGGATGATCAGCAGGGGACCATCGACGTGGATGCGCTGCAGGAAGCTGGCGCGCCGACGCATCACATCCTCGCTGGAGAGCATGCGATCGAAATTGTTCATCACAGCGGCGACTCCTGAGTAGCGGTAACCGGCGCAAGCTCAGGCTTGAGCCGGCCGTTTTCGTCCAGCAGCCAGGCATCCATGATCTGGCGCACCACAGGCGCGGCCACCCCAGAGCCCGACTCGCCGTTCTCGACCATGACCGACACCACGATCTTGGGGTCTTCTGCCGGTGCGAAGGCCACGAACAAGGCGTGGTCGCGGTGACGTTCCTGAAGTTTGTTGCGGTCGTACTTCTCGCCCTGCTTGATGGCCACCACCTGTGCGGTACCACTTTTGCCGGCGATGCGGTACTGGGCACCGATGGCAGCCTTGCGGGCGGTACCGCGCGCGCCGTGCATCACCTGCTCCATGCCGTGGGTCACACGCGCCCAATCGGCCTTGTCGCGCAGCACGATGTCCGGCATCGGGTTTTCATCCACCGGCGGTTCCCCTTCGATGGTCTTGGCCAGGTGTGGCCGGTTCCATACACCCTTGTTGGCAATCAGCGCCGTCGCCTGGGCCAATTGCAGAGGCGTGGCCTGCATGTAGCCCTGGCCGATACCCAGGATCAGGGTTTCGCCCGGGAACCAGGCCTGCCGGCGCGTAGCCCGCTTCCACTCCCGCGACGGCATCAACCCTGCGGACTCTTCGAACATGTCCAGCGACACCCGCTGACCGATGCCGAACTTGTTCATGTAGCTGGACAACCGGTCGATGCCCATCTTGTGGGCCAGGTCGTAGAAGTAGGTGTCGTTGGAGCGCATGATGGCGGTGTCCAGGTCCACCCAGCCGTCACCCGAGCGGTTCCAGTTACGGTATTTGTGATCGTAGTTGGGCAGCTGGTAGTACCCAGGGTCGAACACACGGCTGCTCGGGGTCACCGCGCCGCTGTCCAGGCCGGCGATGGCCACGGCTGGCTTGATCGTCGAACCGGGCGGATAAAGGCCGCGCAAGATGCGGTTGAACAGCGGCCTGTCGATCGAATCACGCAGTTCGGCATAGGCCTTGAAGCTGATGCCGGTGACGAACAGGTTGGGGTCGAAGCTGGGCTGGCTCACCATGGCGAGCACTTCGCCGGTACGTGGGTCGAGCGCCACCACCGCACCACGGCGCCCGGCCAGGGCGGCTTCGGCCGCTTCCTGCAACCTGATGTCCAGGCTCAGCACGATGTCCTTGCCAGGCTTGGGGTCGGTACGCTTGAGCACCCTGAGCACACGGCCGCGGGCGTTGGTCTCGACTTCTTCGTAGCCGACCTGGCCGTGCAGCGTGGCCTCGTAGAACCGCTCGATACCAGTCTTGCCGATGTGGTGCGTGCCGCTGTAGTTCACAGGGTCCAGGGTTTTGAGCTCTTTCTCGTTGATACGCCCGACGTAGCCCACCGAATGCGCGAAATGCGCCCCTTGTGGATAGTGACGCACCAGTTGGGCGACCACCTCCACCCCTGGCAAGCGGAACTGGTTCACCGCCACACGGGCGATCTGTTCCTCGTTGAGTTCGAACAGGATGGGTACCGGCTCGAACGGCCTGCGTCCCTGGCGCATGCGCTTTTCGAACAGTGCGCGGTCGTCTGGAGTGAGTTCCAGTATCTCGACGATGCTGTCCAGCACTTGCTGCCAGTCTCCCGCACGCTCACGGGTCATGGACAGGCTGAAGCTGGGCCGGTTGTCGGCGATCACTACCCCGTTGCGGTCGAAGATCAGCCCGCGTGTCGGCGGAATCGGCTGCACGTGCACCCGGTTGTTCTCAGACAGCGTGGAGTGGTAGTCGTACTGGATGATCTGCAGGTAATACAGCCGCGCAATCAGCACGCAGATGAGCAGCATGACCGCCACGGCGCCGACCACGACGCGGTTGCGCACCAGACGGGCGTCTTTTTCGTGGTCCTTGAGGCGGATCGGCTGCGACATCGGGCTGCTTACAGGCTCATTTGTGGTAGGGATGCCCGGACAACACCGTCCAGGCCCGATAGACCTGCTCGCCGATGAGTATCCTGACCAGCGGGTGCGGCAAGGTCAGCGGCGACAGGGACCAGCGCTGATCGGCGCGGGCGCACACTTGCGGCGCAAGCCCTTCGGGCCCACCCACCATCAGATTCACCGTGCGCGCATCCAGGCGCCAGCGGTCCAGTTCACCTGCCAGCTGTTCGGTGCTCCACGGCTTGCCATGGACCTCCAGGGTTACGACGCGCTCCCCGGGTTGCACCTTGCTGAGCATGGCTTCGCCCTCCTGGCGAATCAGGCGGGCGACGTCGGCATTCTTGCCGCGGGTGTTCAGCGGTATTTCCACCAGCTCGAGCGATAGTTCGGCCGGCAGGCGCTTGACATACTCATGCCAGCCCTCCTCGACCCACTTCGGCATGCGCGAGCCAACCGCGATCAGGCGCAGACGCACGGCGCTTTCCTTATTCGCGATCTTTGAGCTTGTCGGAGTACTCGTGGACATGGTCCGGGCTGTGGTGCTTGCCATCGGCGGCGCGGCTCTGCTCGGCGCCCTGCCACAGGCGTTCGAGGTCGTAGAACTGGCGTGCAGCCGCAGTCATCATGTGCACGATGACATCGTTGAGGTCCAGCAGCACCCAGTCGCTGTCGCCCTTGCCTTCCTCACCCAGAGGCTGGGCGCCCTTGGCCTTGACTGCCTCGCGGACCTTCTCGGCCATGGCGTTGATCTGACGGTTGGAGGTACCGGTGGCGATGATCATGTAATCGGTCAGGCTGTGCTTGTCACGCACGTCGATGACCTGGATATCCTGGGCCTTGACGTCTTCCAGCGCTGCCGTGGTCACTGCGACCAGTTCGTCGCCGTAAATTTTCTGCTTGGTCATATAAAACTCGTTCAACTCGTAGGATGAGGTGCCAGGGGCACCGTCAGTTGGGCGCACGATACAGTTCGTGCGCCTCGATGTAGGCCAGTACGGCGTCCGGCACCAGGAACCTCACCGACCTGCCGCTGGCCAGCAGCTGTCGGATCTGTGTAGCCGACACCGCAAGCGGTGTCTGCCAGACGAACGAAATGTTTCCCGCCGGGCCGGACATGGCGGTGGGATCGCTCTGCGAACGGGCAGCCAGCAGGTTGCGCAGTTCGTCGGGGGGGTCTACATCCGCATCCGGGCGTTGCAGCACCAGGATGTGGCAGTGTTGCAGCAGTTCTTCCCAGCGGTGCCAGCCGGGCAGTCCGCAGAAGGCGTCCCAGCCCAGCACCAGAAACAACTGGTCGTCAGCGGCAAGCTCGGCACGGATCGACTCCAACGTATCGATGGTGTACGACGGCTTGTCCCGTGCCAGTTCACGCGCGTCCACGCTCAGGCCTGCAACGCCCGCGACGGCGCCCTGCACCATGGCCAGGCGATCGTGCGCGGCCACTTGCGGCGTGTCTCGGTGCGGCGGGCGAGCATTGGGCAACAGGCGCAGCTCGTCCAGGGCCATGAACTCGGCGACTTCCAGCGCACTGCGCAGGTGGCCGATGTGGACCGGGTCGAAGGTGCCGCCAAGAATGCCGACGCGGCGAACTGCCTGGGCCTGACTCAACTCAGCAGGACTCCTGGCCGCGCAGTTGACCGTCGCCGATCACCACGTATTTCTCGCACGTCAGGCCTTCGAGGCCGACCGGGCCACGGGCGTGAAGCTTGTCGGTGGAAATGCCGATCTCGGCACCCAGGCCATATTCGAACCCGTCGGCGAAGCACGTCGGGGTGTTGAGCATGACGGAGGCCGAGTCCACTTCAGCCATGAACTGGCGCGCCTCCCCCTGATGCTCGGTGATGATCGAGTCGGTGTGGTGCGAACCGTAGTGGTTGATGTGCTCGATGGCCTGATCCAGGCTGTCCACCACACGGATGGACAGTACGGCATCGAGGTACTCGGTGTGCCAGTCGTCCTCGCTGGCCGCGTGCGCGTCGATCAGCGCACAGGTACGCTCGCAACCGCGCAGCTCAACGCCTTTCTCCTGGAAACGGCGCGCCATTTCGGGCAGGAAGCGCTCGGCGACCAGCTGGTCCACCAGCAGCGTTTCCATCGCCCCGCAGATACCGTAGCGGTAGGTCTTGGCGTTGAACGCCACGCGCCAGGCCTTGTCCAGGTCGGCATGCTGGCTGACATGGACATGGCAGATACCGTCGAGGTGCTTGATGACCGGTACCCGTGCGTCGCGGCTGATGCGCTCGATCAGGCCCCGGCCACCGCGCGGTACGATGACATCGACGAACTCGGGCATGCTGATCAGCGCGCCCACCGCCTCGCGGTCGGTGGTTTCCACCACCTGAACCACGGCGGCGGGCAAGCCCGCCGCCGCCAGGCCGCGCTGGATACAGGCGGCAATCGCGCGGTTGGAGTGGATGGCTTCGGAGCCGCCGCGCAGAATCGTGGCATTGCCTGACTTCAGGCACAGGCTGGCTGCGTCGATGGTGACGTTCGGGCGTGATTCGTAAATGATGCCGATGACGCCCAGCGGCGTGCGCATCTTGCCGACCTGGATACCCGATGGGCGGTAGCTCATGTCGCGAATGGCGCCGACCGGGTCCGGCAGGCTGGCGACCTGCCGCAGGCCGGTGATCATGCCGTCGATGCGCGCCGGGGTCAGGGCCAGGCGGTCGAGCAACGCGGCTTCCAGCCCAGAGGCACGGCCATGGGCCAAGTCCTGCTCGTTGGCTGCGATCAGCGCGTCACGGCCTGCATCCAGCGCGTCGGCGGCAGCGTGCAGGGCACGGTTCTTCTGCGCGGTGCTGGCACGGCCGATTACCCGGGAGGCTTCACGGGCTGCGCGACCCAGGCGGGTCATGTAGTCAAGAACGGACTCAGTCATGGGCTCGGTGTCTTGGCGGTGGGGAAACGGCTGATTATAACTGTCGCGCAGGTGTACGCCCAGCGGTGGGTGGCGGATGGTAGAAAAAGCTGTGGCAAATCTGTAGGAAAGATGTAACCGGTCTTATCCATAAGGAAGCAGAACTCTGTGGAAATCTCTGCCCTGCGCCGTCACATGTTCGAAGGTTTCAGATTCGGTTAAGGTAGCGCCTGTTACCCTCATGCCTTTAGCCTGCGAAGCCCTTGCATGCCAGCACTGCCAGACAGCTTTTTCGACCGCGACGCCCAAACCTTGGCCAAAGCCCTGCTGGGCAAGGTCATTCGCCACCGCCAGGGCAACTTGTGGCTTGCCGCCCGCATCATCGAGACCGAGGCCTATTACCTCACCGACAAGGGTAGCCATGCGTCGCTGGGCTACACCGAGAAGCGCAAGGCGCTGTTTCTCGATGGCGGACACATCTATATGTACTACGCCCGCGGCGGCGACTCCCTGAACTTCAGCGCCCAGGGCCCCGGCAATGCGGTGCTCATCAAGTCCGCCTACCCGTGGCAGGACGCCCTCTCAGGGCCCGACAGCCTGGCGCAGATGCACCTGAACAACCCCGACGCCAGCGGCAACCTGCGCTCCGTCGAGCGCCTGTGCGCGGGGCAGACGCTGTTATGCCGGGCGCTGGGCCTCAAGGTGCCACATTGGGATGCGCAGCGCTTCGACCCGCAGCGGCTGTATGTGGACGACTGCGCCAACCCGGTGCCGCGGGTGATCCAGGCAGCCCGTCTGGGCATTCCCCACGGGCGTGACGAGCACCTGCCGTACCGCTTCGTCGACGCCGCATACGCCCGGTTCTGCACACGCAACCCATTGCGGCGCGGCCAGGTCGAAGGCCGTGACTTCTCCATCATCGAACAAGAGAGCTGAACCATGGAACAATGGCTCGACGGCCTGACCGGTTGGCTGGGTGCCAACCCACAGTGGCTTGGCGTCGCAATCTTCCTGGTCGCGTGCATCGAATGCCTGGCCATCGCCGGCATCATCGTTCCAGGCACGGTGCTGCTGTTTGCGGTAGCCGTGCTGGCAGGTAGCGGTGTGCTGGGCCTTGGCGAAACCTTGCTGCTGGGCTTTTTGGGCGGGTTACTGGGTGACGCGCTGTCCTACATGATCGGTAAGCATTTCCACCAGAACATTCGCCGCCTGCCGGTGTTGCGGCACCACCCGGAATGGATCGGCAGCGCCGAAACCTACTTCAAGCGCTATGGCATCGCCAGCCTGCTCGTAGGCCGTTTCATCGGCCCGTTGCGGCCCATGCTGCCAATGGTCGCCGGCATGTTCGACATGCCGCTACTGCGGTTCATCGCCGTGAGCCTGGTTGCAGCCGCAGGGTGGTCGATCGCCTACCTGCTGCCCGGTTGGGCCACCGGTGCGGCCATGCGCCTGCCCCTGCCCGAAGGCTTCTGGCCCCAGGCCGGGATCATTTTCGGCACGCTGGCGGTGATCATCGGCCTTAGCCTGAGCACCAGCATCCGCGACCGTCGCCACGGCACACGGCTGATTGGTGCCCTGTGCCTGCTGGCCTTGGCCGGGGTATTTCTTGGCTGGCCCTACCTGCACGCCTTCGACGACGGGGTGATGACGCTGGTCCAGGAGCATCGCAGCCAGGCCATCGACGGCGCTGTGGTGGTGGTGACGCGGCTCGGGGATTTTCGCACCCAGTTCTTCCTCGGCGGGCTGCTGACAGGCTTGCTGCTGGTGGTACGCCAGTGGCGGCACGCTTTCTTCGCAGCTGGGGCGCTGATGGGCACCGCCATCGCCAATGGCACGCTCAAGTGGCTGTTCGCCCGGGCCCGGCCGGAAGTGCTGACCGACCCGCTGACCAGCTACAGTATGCCCAGCGGCCACAGTTCGGCGTCGTTTGCGTTCTTTCTGGTGCTGGCGGTGCTCGCCGGCCGCGGCCAGCCACCGCGCATGCGCCTGACCTGGATCATGCTGGGTTGCATTCCGGCATTGGCCATTGCCCTGTCGCGGGTATACCTGGGTGCACACTGGCCCACCGACATCCTGGCCGGCGCCCTGCTGGCCTGCTGCGTCTGCGCGATCAGCCTGACGTTGTCCCAGTACCGTCAGACCCTGCCGGCCCTGCCCCTGAAGGTCTGGTGGCTGGTATTGCCGGCCTGCATCGCCTTGCTGGCTTTCTTTGCCACCCACGCCCTGCCACACGCCCTGCTCAGGTACCAGTACTGACGCCAGGCGCTATTCAGGCAAACAGCTCACCCTGGATGCGCTCGAGCAACCTGTGGATCTCGCCCAGCCGCTGCTCGGGCGAGTCCTGGGCCAGCAAGTCCAGCTTGTCTTGCTCGGTGAAGGGCAGCAGGTAGGCCAGTTGGTTGGCCAGCGCCTGACGCCCGTCCACAGGCCGGGGCATGTCGAGCGCCTCGACCATCGGGTGCTCGCCCAAGGCCAGCAGCAGGGCCAGCAAGTCGTCGTCCGCTTCCTGCAAGGGGCTGTCGTCAAGCTCAGGCAGCCACTGCACCTGCCCCATCAGCAGTTGATCCTTTTGCACCTCGGTGGCCTGCAGATCGAAACGCCGCACCCCTTCGACGCGAATACCCAACAGGCCATTGTCCTGCTGGACGAAATCGCGGATCACCGCTTCGCAGCCAATGGACGCCACCACGGGCGGCGCCTTGCCGACCTGCTCGCCCTCCACGATGCAGACCACGCCAAAGCCTTCGCCTTGTTTCATGCAACGCCCGATCATGTCCAGGTAGCGGGCTTCGAAAATCTGCAGGTCGAGAAAACACCCTGGGAACAGCACGGTGTCGAGGGGAAACAGCGGTAGCATCATCATCACTCCTCAAGCCACCAGGCTGACGGCCAGCGGCAGGAACACTGCCGTTGCCACGCCCATCAGGCTCATCGCCAGCGCGGCGAAGGCGCCGCATTCGTCACTTTCCTGCAAGGCCACCGAGGTGCCGACCGCGTGGGCCGTGATGCCCAGGGACATGCCCCGCGCTTCAGGGCTGAGCACACCGCAGCGGCTCAACAAGGCAGGCCCGAAAATGGCCCCGATCACCCCGGTAATCAGCACGAAGACCGCAGCCAGCGCCGCCACGCCACCGATCTGCTCGGCTACCAGCATCGCGATGGGCGAGGTGACGGACTTGGGCGCCATGGTCATCAGGATCATGTGCTCGGCGCCAAACCACCACCCTAGCAACAGGCAGCACACCGTGGCGAACAGGCCTCCGAGTACCAGCGTAGTCAAGGTCGGCCAGAACAACTGGCGAATGCGCCGCAGGTTCAGGAACAGCGGCACCGCCAAGGCCACGGTGGCAGGGCCCAGCAGGATGTTCATGATTTCGGTGCTCTTGCGGTATTCGGCGTAGTCGATGCCGCACAGCAGCAGCACGCCGATCACCAGGGCCATCGACACCAGCACCGGCTGCAGGAAGATCCAGCGGGTCTTCTCATACCCGGCCAGCACCAGCTGGTAGGCCCCCAGGGTCACGCCAATGCCGAACAATGGGTGGTGGACCACTGCATCCAATGCGCCTTGCCAGTCGAGCATCATGGCTGGTCCTCGCGCCGGGCCTGACGATGAATGAGTTTCTGCATCAGCACGCCCACCACCACCAGCGTCAGCAGGCAGGAAATCAACAGCGCACCGACGATGGCCCAGAAGTCGGCGGCGATGTCACGGGCATACACCATCACCCCCACGGCCGGAGGCACCAGCAACAGCGGCAAGTAACGCAGCAGGCTGCCGGCAGCTTCGTTGAGGGGCGCACCCACCTCGCCGCGCACCATCAGAAAACCCAGCAATAGCAACAGGCCGATGATCGGCCCCGGTAGGACGGGAACCAACAGATGATTGACTGCCGTCCCCAACAGCTGGAACAGCACCAGCCAGGTCAAACCCCGCAACAGCATAACGTTCTCCTTCAGGCGTGCGGCTCATTATAAGCATGGGCACGCTGCCCGCGCCGAGCGCAACTTGACCGGCCTGGCCAAGCATGCTGATCTTGCACGCGCGTGCCATTTCATACCCAGGAGGATTACCATGCCGCTAGTGCCGGTCACCGCGCTTACCCAATACGTCGGCAAGTCCCTCGGCCACTCGGCCTGGCTGACCATCGACCAGCAGCGTATCGATCGTTTCGCCGAGGCGACTGGCGATCATCAGTTCATCCACGTTGACCCGCAGCGAGCTGCGCAAACCGCGTTCGGCGGCACCATCGCCCATGGCTTTCTGACCCTGTCCCTGATTCCTACGCTGATCGAGGACATCCTGGTCTTGCCGCAGGGGCTGAAGATGGTCGTCAACTACGGCCTGGACAGCGTGCGCTTCATTCAGCCGGTGAAGGTCGACAGCCAGGTGCGCCTGCATGTCGAGCTGGCCGATGTGCAGCAAAAGCGCCCCGGCCAATGGTTGCTCAAGGCCATCGCCACGCTGGAGATAAAAGACGAGGACAAGCCCGCCTACCGGGCTGAATCCCTGTCCCTGTGCTTTGTCTAGGCACCGGCACCTGACAGGCGCAGGCGTCTCTACAAACCCTACGCACTCGCGTAAACTGCCAGGCTCCGCGCAGCCTTGGGCTGCCCTTCTGGATCTATCAAAGGTACACGCCATGCCCTGGCTGCAAGTACGTCTGGCCATCAGCCCGGAACAAGCCGAAACCTACGAAGACGCGCTGCTGGAAGTCGGCGCGGTGTCGGTCACCTTCATGGACGCCGAAGATCAACCCATCTTCGAGCCAGACCTCAATACCACGCCGCTGTGGTCGCACACCCACCTGCTGGCCCTGTTCGAGGCTGACACCAACCCTGAACAGGTGTTCGCGCACCTGCGCCTGCTGACGGGCGTCGAGCTGCCCCAGCACCAGGCCGAAGTGATCGAAGACCAGGACTGGGAACGCAGCTGGATGGACAATTTCCAGCCGATGCGTTTCGGCCGCCGGCTGTGGATCGTGCCGAGCTGGCACGATGCTCCGGAAAAGGACGCCGTGAACCTGTTGCTCGATCCTGGGCTGGCGTTCGGCACGGGCACGCACCCCACCACGGCGCTGTGCCTTGAGTGGCTCGACGGTCAGCAGTTGCAGGGCACCCAGGTGCTGGACTTTGGCTGTGGCTCGGGCATTCTGGCGATCGCTGCACTGTTGCTGGGCGCGCGCGAAGCGGTAGGCACGGACATCGACGTGCAGGCGATCGAAGCCTCTCGCGACAATGCCCAACGCAACGGCATTGCCGACGAGCTGTTCGCGCTGTACCTGCCCGAGCACTTGCCTGCCATGCAGGCCGACGTGCTGGTGGCCAACATCCTGGCCGGGCCACTGGTGTCGCTGGCACCGCAGCTCAGCGGCCTGGTCCGCCCGGGCGGTCTGCTGGCGTTGTCGGGCATTCTCGCTGAACAAGGCGAAGAAGTGGCCGCCGCCTACGCTGCCGATTTCGACCTGGACCCTATCGTCGTTCGCGATGGCTGGGTGCGAATCAGTGGTCGCCGCCGCTAGTCGAACCTAGAATAGCCCTCAGCACAGCCTCCGGATTGCCGCATGACCGACAGTTTCGTCACCCAGTGCCCGCATTGCCAGACCAGCTTTCGTGTCACCCACCACCAGTTGAGCGTGGCCCGTGGCGTGGTGCGTTGCGGCCAGTGCCTGCAAGTGTTCAATGCCGCCAAGCAGCTACTGGAGCAGAACCGCAGCGCCCCCCTCCCGCCGAGCCCGCTGCCGGCCACCGAGGCAGCGCCGGCGCCTGCCGCGCCCACCCCCGCGCACGTGCACCCTATCGCGCCGGACGACGAGGCCTGGGCCCAGACCGCCCAGGCCTTGGACGAGCTCGACCTGGACAAGGAACTGGAGCGCCTGGAGCGCCGCCACGCGCCCGTACAGGTGCGTGAGGCCGATCAGGCGTCCATGCTGCAGGCACGGCGTCACGAGGAGGACGCGGACGAACACCTGGACGAAGTGTTCGGCACTGCAGCAGGCGAGCCGTTTGAACCGGAACAGGCTGCTGCTGCCCCCGTACTCGAGCCTGCTCCCCATGCAGATTCGCGGCGCGAGGCGCGTACCGAGCCGACCTTCACCGCCGGCCTGGACGCAGACGCAGAAGATGAGCCGCCGCTGGGCAGCATCGTGACGGATGAGGATGAGCCAAAACTGGGAGCGCCACTGCGACCCGAAGACGATGACGAGGTGTCGATTGCCGGCCTCACCGCGCACGACGACGAACCCTTGGCAACCAGCCTGCGCGCCGACGATGAACACGACGAAGCGCCGTTGCCCATGGGGCGCATGGAGCCTGAGGTCACTGACAAGGCCGAACGCCCAAGGCGCAAGGAACCCTTGGTGGATGTGGTGGACGACCCGCTGCAACTGGGCTGGGAGAAGCCGGCCCCGGCCTGGGGCAAGCGCCTGCTGTGGGGTGGGTTGACGCTGATCGCTGCTGCCATGCTCGCCTTGCAGTACGTCTGGTTCCATTTCGACGAGCTGTCCCGACAGGACCAGTACCGCCCGCTGTTCGAGCAGGTGTGTCCGGCCGTGGGCTGCCAGGTCCCCTCTCGTGTCGATGTGAACCGGATCAAGAGCAGCAACCTGGTGGTGCGCAGCCATCCGGACTTCAAAGGTGCGCTGATCGTGGACGCCATCATCTATAACCGTGCCCCCTTCGCCCAACCCTTTCCACTGCTCGAACTGCGCTTCTCGGACCTCAATGGCCAGCTGATCGCCAGTCGCCGTTTCAAGCCGGCCGAATACCTGTCCGGGGAGCTGGCCGGACGCGGCGAAATGCCCAGCCAGACGCCGATCCACATCGCGCTGGATATTCTCGACCCAGGTCAGCGAGCGGTGAACTACAGCTTGAGCTTCCGCTCCCCGGAATAAACCCTGACGGCCAACCCGGTACGCTGCCGCTGCGCCGGCCATGATGCCGCTTGTCCGGGGCCTGACGACCCGGAGCCCAGGGTGCAGGGGCGGCAACCCTCAGTTGTTCAGATTTTATCCAAATCCATCTTTATCCGGTCATCCAGAGCGGGTATCATGCCAACCCTTTTTCGAACCTCAAGATTCGGCCCCACAACAGGGAACACCTATGTCGGCGGTACGCATCGGCCCTTATACACTGCGCAATAACCTGATCCTCGCACCCATGGCTGGGGTCACGGACCAGCCGTTCCGAACACTTTGCCAGCGCATGGGCGCAGGCATGGTGGTGTCGGAAATGGTCTCCAGCGACCTGTCCCTGTGGAACAGCCGCAAGTCGAGCCTGCGCCGCATCCACGAAGGCGATCCCGAGCCGCGCTCGGTCCAGATCGCCGGGGGCGACGCACAGATGATGGCGGCGGCTGCACAGGCCAATGTCGCAGCGGGCGCCCAGATCATCGATATCAACATGGGCTGCCCGGCAAAAAAAGTCTGCAACAAGGCGGCAGGCTCTGCTTTATTGAGAGATGAAGCCTTGGTCAGCGACATTCTGCGGGCCGTCGTGGGCGCCGTGGATGTTCCGGTGACGCTGAAGATCCGCACCGGCTGGGACCGGGCCAACAAGAATGGCCTGAACGTGGCGAAAATAGCCGAACAGGCTGGCATCCAGGCGCTTGCGGTGCATGGCCGCACACGCGCCGACCTGTACACCGGTGAAGCCGAATACGACACCATCGCCGCTATCAAGCAAGCGGTGTCCATTCCGGTCTTCGCCAACGGCGACATTACCTCGCCGCAAAAGGCCAAGGCAGTGCTCGACGCCACGGGCGTCGATGGCCTACTGATCGGCCGGGCCGCTCAAGGCCGGCCCTGGATCTTTCGCGAGATCGAGCATTACCTGCGCACTGGCGAGCAGTTGCCAGCGCCGCAGCTGGACGAGGTGGAACGCATCCTGCTGGAGCACCTGGCCGCCCTGCACGCCTTCTACGGCGATGTCATGGGTGTGCGGATCGCCCGCAAGCACGTGGGCTGGTACCTGGCGACACGACCCGGCGGCAAGGAGTTTCGCTCCCGGTTCAACGCTTTGGAAGACACACAAGCGCAGTGCGCCAACGTTCGCGCGTTTTTCAGTGAACGTCGACAGAGCCTTGAGACAGAGGACGGACAAGGGGTGGCCGCATGACGATGATGACCGAAACATTTGTGAGTGGAACAACGCCCGTGAGCGACAACGCCAACCTGAAACAGCACCTGAACACGCCGAGCGAAGAGGGCCAGACCCTTCGCGACAGCGTCGAGAAGGCGCTGCACAACTACTTCGCCCACCTCGAAGGCGCGACCGTCACGGACGTGTACAACCTGGTGCTCTCCGAAGTCGAGGCGCCGCTGCTTGAAAGCGTGATGAGCTATGTGAAGGGCAACCAGACCAAAGCCAGCGAGATGCTCGGGTTGAACCGAGGCACGCTGCGCAAGAAGCTCAAGCAATACGACTTGCTGTAAGCCAGAATCCCGATCGAAAAAGGCGCCTGTCTCAACACAGACGCCTTTTTTGCTGACTCCACCGCGTTATTGGAACCCGAAATGACCGACCAGACTACCCGCCTGCCAGTCCGCCGCGCCCTGATCAGCGTCTCCGACAAGACCGGTATCCTCGAATTTGCCCGTGAGCTGCAACAGCTCGGCGTCGAGATACTGTCCACCGGCGGCACCTACAAGCTGCTCAAGGACAACGGTGTCAACGCGGTGGAAGTGGCCGACTACACCGGCTTCGCCGAAATGATGGATGGCCGGGTCAAGACCCTGCACCCGATGATCCATGGCGGCATCCTCGGTCGCCGCGGCACCGACGACGCGATCATGAACGAGCACGGGATCAAGCCCATCGACTTGGTGGCGGTCAACCTGTACCCCTTCGAAGCCACGATCTCCAAGCCTGGCTGCGACCTGCCTACCGCCATCGAGAACATCGACATCGGCGGCCCGACCATGGTCCGCTCGGCTGCCAAGAACCACAAGGACGTGGCCATCGTGGTCAACGCCGGTGACTACGCCAGCGTCGTCGAGGGCCTGAAGGCCGGCGGCCTGACCTACGCCCAGCGCTTCGACCTGATGCTCAAGGCCTTCGAGCACACCGCAGCCTATGACGGCATGATCGCCAACTACATGGGCACCGTGGACCAGGCCAAGGAAACCCTGAGCACCGAAGCACGCGGCGACTTCCCGCGCACCTTCAACACCCAGTTCGTCAAGGCCCAGGAAATGCGCTACGGCGAGAACCCGCACCAGCGTGCGGCGTTCTACGTGGAAGCCAAGAAAGGCGAAGCCAGCATTTCCACTGCCGTGCAGCTGCAAGGCAAGGAGCTGTCCTTCAACAACGTGGCCGACACCGACGCGGCGCTCGAGTGCGTCAAGAGCTTCGTCAAGCCGGCCTGCGTCATCGTCAAGCATGCCAACCCGTGTGGCGTGGCCGTGGTGCCTGAAGACGAAGGCGGCATCCGCAAAGCCTACGACCTGGCCTACGCCACCGACACCGAATCGGCCTTCGGCGGCATCATTGCCTTCAACCGCGAGTTGGACGGCGAAACCGCCAAGGCCATCGTCGAGCGCCAGTTCGTCGAGGTGATCATCGCACCGAAGATCTCCCAGGCTGCCCGCGATGTGGTTGCAGCCAAGCAGAACGTGCGCCTGCTCGAATGTGGCGAGTGGCCAGCTGAGCGGGCTGCCGGCTGGGACTTCAAGCGAGTCAACGGCGGGCTGCTGGTCCAGAGCCGTGACATCGGCATGATCACGGCCGATGACCTGAAGATCGTCACCCAGCGTGCACCGACCGAGCAAGAGATCCACGACCTGGTGTTCGCCTGGAAAGTGGCCAAGTTCGTCAAATCCAACGCCATCGTCTATGCCAAGCAGCGCCAGACCATCGGCGTGGGCGCGGGCCAGATGAGCCGGGTCAACTCCGCCCGTATCGCCGCCATCAAGGCCGAGCATGCCGGCTTGCAGGTGCAGGGTGCCGTCATGGCTTCGGACGCCTTCTTCCCGTTCCGTGACGGCATCGACAATGCGGCCAAGGTCGGCATCAGCGCGGTCATCCAGCCAGGTGGCTCGATGCGTGACGCCGAGGTGATCGCTGCCGCTGATGAAGCCGGTATCGCCATGGTGTTCACCGGCATGCGCCACTTCCGCCACTGATTCACGGCAATCGGCCGCACCCAGGCAGGCAACTGCCGCGGTGCGACCTGGCACAGCGAGAGGCAGGGCCTCTCGCTCGACAGATCTAGAGGTTTTGACATGAAAGTTTTGATCATCGGCAGCGGCGGCCGTGAGCACGCCCTGGCCTGGAAAGTCGCCCAGGACCCACGCGTCGAAAAAGTCTTCGTGGCCCCGGGCAACGCTGGCACCGCCATCGAGGCCAAGTGCGAGAACGTCGCGATCGACGTCTGCGCCCTGGAGCAACTGGCTGATTTTGCCGAGAAGAACGTCGACCTGACCATCGTCGGCCCGGAAGCGCCCCTGGTCATCGGTGTGGTCGACCTGTTCCGCAGCCGTGGCCTGGACTGCTTCGGCCCGACCCAGGGCGCTGCCCAGCTGGAAGGGTCCAAGGCGTTCACCAAGGATTTCCTGGCCCGCCACAAGATCCCGACGGCCGACTACCAGAACTTCACCGAAATCGAACCGGCCCTGGCGTACCTGCAGGAAAAAGGCGCGCCGATCGTCATCAAGGCCGATGGCCTGGCCGCTGGCAAGGGCGTGATCGTCGCCATGACCTTGGCAGAAGCCGAAGCCGCCGTGCGTGACATGCTCGCGGGCAATGCCTTTGGGGAAGCAGGTTCACGCGTGGTCATCGAGGAATTTCTCGATGGCGAGGAAGCCAGCTTCATCGTCATGGTCGACGGCCACAACGTGCTGCCCATGGCCACCAGCCAGGACCACAAGCGCGTCGGCAATCAGGACAGCGGCCCGAACACGGGCGGCATGGGTGCCTACTCCCCTGCCCCGGTAGTCACTGACGACGTGCACCAGCGGGTCATGGACCAGGTGATCTGGCCGACCGTGCGCGGCATGGCCGAGGAAGGCAACGTCTACACCGGGTTCCTGTATGCGGGCCTGATGATCGACAAGGCGGGCAACCCCAAGGTCATCGAATTCAACTGCCGCTTCGGCGACCCGGAAACCCAGCCGATCATGCTGCGCCTGGAATCGAGCCTGGTGCTGCTCATCGAAGCGGCTTTTGCCAAGGCCCTGGACAAGGTCGAAGCGCAGTGGGACCCACGCCCCAGCCTGGGCGTGGTGCTGGCCGCAGGCGGCTACCCGGGTGACTACGCCAAGGGCGCAGCCATTTCGGGCCTGGAGGCGGCTGCGAAGCTCGAAGGCAAGGTGTTCCATGCAGGCACTGCCTTGAAGGACGGTGACGTGGTGACCGCTGGGGGTCGCGTGCTGTGCGCCACCGCCATGGGTGAAACCGTCGAGTCCGCCCAGCAGCAAGCCTATCGCCTGGCCGAGCAGATCACCTGGGACGGCAGCTTCTACCGTACCGATATCGGCTACCGGGCCATTGCCCGGGAACGTGCCGAGCAATAACCGCTTCACCGCTGTAATGTCGAGGCGCCCGGGCCCGTGCAGCCGGGCGCACGGCAACCGTCTTGTCGGCGTGCCCGCGGGCCTTGCCTTCAACTCGGCACGCCGCGCATAGTTAGCACCCCGCACATGGGCCAAGAAGGGATTTCGTAGTGCGCCGGCTCCGGATTGCCTCAGCGTTGATCGTCAGCTTGCTGACCCTGATCTGCATGCTCCCCGCGATGGCGGAACATGACAGTGGCTGGGCCCTGCTGCTCGACGAACAAGGCAACCTGCAACTGAGCGACGTGCGCTCGGACCGTTATCGCAACCAGTTCAGCCCGTTGGAGCTGGCTGAACTCGATGCAGCGCCCCCCGACCAGGCCCTGTGGCTGCATTATCGGCTAGAGCCTGGTGAGCAGGAACAATTGCTGCGCGTCTTCGCACCTGATCTGTCGGGTCTGGACCTGTATGCGCTGCAAGGCGACAAGCTGATACGCCACCTGCATCACGGCCGCCAAGCCGGCAGTGCCAACCCCACATTGCGCGGCAGCGACCACGTGCTGCCGTTGCCCAACAGCAAGCAAGGCCTGGATATCTACCTGCGCCTGGTATCGGAACACCAACTGCGCCCGGCCATCAGCCTGGAGCCTGCTGCGCGAGCCGCCGCCAACCAGACCCAGCCGTTGCTGTTCGGCATGCTGTTCGGTGGCCTGGTGATGCTGATCCTGCATAACCTGATTCGCTTCATCTACAGCCGCTCGAGCACTGCGCTGATCCTGGCGTTCTACCATGGCCTGATGTTGCTCAGTGGCCTGATCCTGCTGAACCTCAGCGGCCCATGGTGGCATGTGTGGTACAGCGCCCAGACGCCAGCGGCGTACCTTACGCTGGTACTGGCGGGGCTGGCTGGGCTGTATTTCACCCAGCACTTCTTCGCACCGCGCAACACGCCGCGCCTTAACCGGCTGTTGAGCGGCGAGATGCTGCTGGTGGGGGTGAGCGGGATCGTGCTGCTGTTCATCGATACCTTGCCGCTCAATCTCATGACCTATGCCTTGATGGCACTGGGCAGCGTCACGATGCTGGTGGTCAGCAGCTACCATTGGTACCGAGGTTACGCTCCGGCCCGTTTGTTCGGTCTGGCGATGATCATCTTCAACGTTGGCGGGCTGGTGCTGCTGCCTGCCTTGCTTGGGCTTACCCGCACCTCCACGCCTTGGTTGCTGTGCATTCTGTTGGGGCTGGCGGTGGCGAGCGGGCTGCTGTTGAACCTGGCGGTCAGCGACCGGCTGCGGCGTATCAACGAAGAGCGCTTCAGTGTCAGCCGCGCCTTGGCGGCCAGTGACGCCGAAATCAACGCCAAGGCCGAGTTTCTGGCCAAGATCAGCCACGAAATACGTACCCCCATGAATGGCGTGCTGGGCATGACCGAACTGCTGCTGGGCACGCCGTTATCGGTCAAGCAGCGCGATTACGTCCAGACCATTCACAGCGCGGGCAACGAGTTGCTCACATTGATCAACGAGATACTCGATATCTCCAAGCTCGAGTCCCGCCAGATCGAACTCGACGACGTCCAGTTCGACCTCAACGCGCTGATCGAAGACTGTTTGAACATCTTCAGGGCCAAGGCCGAGCAGCAGAACATCGAGCTGATCAGCTTCACCCAGCCCCAGGTGCCCCGCGTGGTCAGTGGCGATCCCACCCGCTTGCGTCAGGCGCTGTCGAGCCTGATGGAAAACGCGCTGAAAAACACTGACCAGGGGGAAATCCTGCTCGTCGTTGCACTGGACCAGCGCGGCGAGGTGCCCCGCTTGCGCATCGCCGTACAGGACAGCGGCGACCCCTTGCCGGCAGCCGATCGCGAGGCGCTGTTGCAGGCAGAACTGCACAGCAGGCATTTCCTGTCCAGCAATCGACTGGGCGGCCACCTGGGGCTGGTGATCGCCAAGCAGCTGATTGGCCTTATGCATGGGGAATTCGGCATCAAGAGCAGCACCGGCACCGGCAATACCTTGTGGCTGACCTTGCCGCTGGACCCAGCCTGCCTCGAGCAACCTCCGACCGACCTGGACGGACCGCTGCGCGACGCGCGGGTACTGGTGGTGGACGACAACGACACGTGCCGCAAGGTGCTGGTCCAACAGTGCAGCGCCTGGGGCATGAATGTCAGCGCAGTGCCTTCGGGCAAGGAGGCCCTGGCCCTATTGCGTACCAAGGCTCATCTTCGCGATTACTTCGACGCGGTGCTCCTGGACCAGAACATGCCCGGCATGACCGGCATGCAACTGGCCGCCAAGATCAAGGAAGACCCCAGCCTCAATCACGACATTCTGGTGGTCATGCTGACCGGTATCAGCAACGCGCCCAGCAAGATCATCGCGCGCAACGCCGGGATCAAGCGGATCTTGGCCAAACCGGTGGCTGGCTACACACTCAAGACCACCCTGGCCGAAGAACTGGCTCAACGCGGCCGCGAGCAGGCGCTGCCGGCGGCTGCACCCGGCCAGCCCCAGGCGCTCGACCTGCCCCCGCATTTCAGCGTGCTGGTCGCAGAGGACAACACCATTTCGACCAAGGTCATCCGCGGTATGCTCGGCAAGCTGAGCCTGCAGCCCGATACCGCGTCCAACGGCGAAGAAGCTCTTGAAGCGATGAAAGCCAAGCGCTATGACTTGGTGCTCATGGATTGCGAAATGCCAGTTCTGGATGGTTTCTCGGCAACCAGGCGCCTGCGCGAATGGGAAGCCGCCAACCAGCGCGCGCACACGCCCGTCGTTGCGCTGACCGCGCATATCCTTGCCGAGCACAAGGACCGCGCCAAGCAAGCCGGCATGGACGGCCACATGGCCAAGCCCGTCGAATTGTCGCAACTGCGAGAGTTGATTCAATACTGGGCCAGCCAGCAGCCGGCCAATGCCGATCAGGGCCTGGGTCCGGACGGCAGCTCGCCGCGCAACTAGAGCACCAAATTCCTGATGACGCGCTCGGCCGTTCGCGCAACACTGGCCTCTGCCCGGCGCCGATAATCCTCACGAAACCCTTGCAGATTGAAATGGATCACTTCCAGTCGCAGGTCTCTCACACTGATTCCGTTGCTCGCGCCCATGAACAGGAAGTCGCTGGCGCTTTTTTCCATCGAGACATCCATGTGCAGCAGCACCATGTCGATGAAGCCATTGGACTGCTGGGCGCAGGGCAATAACTGCACACGCGCTTGAGTGCCCACGATCGAATGGCTGCTGAACAGTCTCAGAGCCTTGTCATCACGACGTAAGGCCTCCAGCGCCTGGTTGGCCGCTTCGCCCAGACGGGCAGAGCCCGCTTGGCTGATATGCTCGATTGCCTGCGCAGCGAGGCTGCCCCGGTCAGGCCCCGGCCGCCGCCCTGCTGGCGCCAGCTTGCCATCGAAGCCCAGGGCAGCGAGGTTGCGCCAGTAATTCCTGAACCAGTCAGGTTCGAGACCGTCTTTCAAATCCCCCCATGCCACCTGCTGAGCAAAGGCGTTGGCCAGCAGTATGTCTGAACGTGCTTGCGGGCATACGCCTGGCAAAAAGACCAGCACACTGCTGTGTACCAGCTGGCCGGCGATCGATGATGCGTCGGTGTTAGTCATGGTTCGGCTCCTGCACGCTGATTTCGCTGCGATGAAGGGCGAGCTTGGCCTGAAGTTTTTTTGCAAGCCCCGGCCCGATGAGGTTCATACGCCTGGAATCGATCAAATACTGCCCTTGGAACTGCCAGCAGGCCGGCACCGCCGGAGGGTCGAACGATTGCCAGAGCCAGTCAGTATCAAGCGGCGCTCGACTTCCAAGGTTCAATTGAGTGCTGATGATGGAATAGTCAGGCAGCACCAGCCGAACCTCGGCATGCGCGTGGTTCAGGCAGGTGTCGCCAAGGGGTTCGCCAAGGTCACAGCGCCCCCCTATCCGGTTATCACATGTTTCATTGCTTGCGCAGGCTTCCAGACACTGCGCGACAGCTTCGCGAAGGTGGTGAGGCGTAGCCTGGAGAAGGCTGTCGCAAAGCATGGTCCAAGGCCTGAAAGCGGCAACCGGCACCATGGGTGTCGTTTGCGACCGTAGCGTGGCTAGCGTGCAGCCGAAACCGCTCTGCACACGTATGTATTCCTTGAGCCAGCTGTCCCCATCAACCCCTGAGACCCCGCCATTGCACGCGGCGAGGTAGGCCGCCAGCTGGATATTGAGCATGTCGAGCCTGCAGGACTCGCTGATGGTCTTGTCGACGAGCACCAGGCTGTTGCCATTGCGCCACACGCTGTAGTTATTTGACATTGATGCACCCTCCAGGCTCACCGAAGCCAAGGCTCCGGTGAGCCATACCGACAGGTTAGATTTCGAGGGCCAGCAACACTTCCAGGGCGTTGTCGTCGAGCTTGGTTTCAACAACGGCGCGTACTTTCTCGTACTGGCGCTGATCAAGGTTCAGCACGGCACCGCAGGCATAGTTGGTGGTGCCGCTGCTCTCCCATTTGGCCAACAGGTAGTTGGCTTTCTTGTCAGGCTTGGCATCGGTCTGGACTGCGCTCACCATCATGGCGACCTGGCCAGCACCGGTCTGCTCACACTTGTTCAGGCTCAGGCTGTTGCGGTCATCCTCCACGGACTTGCGGTCCAGCAGTTCGACATTCTTGGTGCTGGCAGCCAGTGCGGAAACGACGGTCTTGCCCAACCCTTCCAGCGCCGAGGCCACGTCACCAGTAAAGGCGCCATAGGCAGCTTGCAGCCCCTTGCCAACCAGGTTGCTGATTTCCAGGTGCCTGTCGCTCTGGGTAATGCGCTGAACATCAACGCGCGTGGGTGTCCAGCCCATCTTCGACATCAGGAACACGTACTGGTTGAACCAGGCCTGGGTTTCCTGGATCGGGTGGTGCTGCTTGTTGGCGCCTTGGGTAGCCAGGGCGTGGCAGGCCTTGGCCGCAGTACGGTTGGCCTCGCTCATGGTGTCGGGGAACACGAACAGGTTCATGTCAGGCAAGACTTGCAGTTCAAGGTTTTCTTTGTTGGTGGTCATGTCAAAGGCTCCAGTTAGGTCCGGTCGAAACCAGGTGGCTTCGGCCTTGAACCTAACCGCTCGACGCTGCTCATCCTGCGCCGAAACGCTTCCCCCTCGGATCGAACTACCGTGCTTCAGGGCTTGGCGCCATACCACCGTGGCGTGTAGACCCACTGCCCACCATTTGGGCGTTCGAACGTGCACGTGGTCGATGAGCCCACCAGCACCATGGTGCGCATATCGACCATTTCTGGCACCAGTTGGGCCAAAGAGACGACGCGCAACGTCTGCCCCGGCCTACCAATGTCACGGCCAAGGACTACAGGTGTATCAGCACCACGGTGCCGGCGTACGACGTCCAGCGCGGTCCCAAGTTGGTGCGGCCGTGCTTTGGAAATCGGGTTGTAGAAGGCCAGCACCAGATCGGCCTGGGCAGCGAGGTCCAGGCGTTTCTCGATGATCGACCAGGGCTTGAGATTGTCCGACAGCGACATCACGCAGAAGTCATGCCCCAGCGGCGCGCCAGCCTGTGCAGCCGTTGCCAAGGAGGCCGATACACCAGGCAGTATCTCCAGGTCGACAGCGTGCCAGGCAGCGTCCGTGGACGCGTGCAACGCCTCGAGCACCGCAGCGGCCATGGCGAATACGCCTGGGTCCCCCGATGACACCACCACCACCGAACGGCCACGCGCGGCCAGTTCGAATGCGTGCCGGGCGCGCTGCATCTCCTCACGGTTGTCGGTGCAGTGCAGCACCTGATCGTCCCGGAACGGCCCTGCCATTCGTACATAGGTTTCGTAGCCCAGCACATCCTCGGCCCGGGCCAGCTCAGCCTTGACCGCTGGCACCATCAGCTCCGCTGCGCCTGGCCCCAGACCGATGACCGCCAGCCGCCCGCGGCGACGGCCAACCTGAGCCACTTCGATCGGCGCAGGTGCCACGGCGATGACCACCTCACCCTGGCACTGCAACCGCGCATCGGGCAGTGCAGCGCCCACCATGCCAGCCACATCGTCGGGCCTTGCGGCAAAGCGCAATTCGACACCCAGCGCCTGCGCGGCAGCCTGCAACCGGGTGTCCGACATGGCCCGCTCATCGGCCAGCACGCAGGCCAGTGACGCCTGCGCAATACCGGCCTGCTGCAGCGCGTCACGAATCATCTGCAAATCGCCGCTTGCGACACCGACCACGACGGAGCGGGGATGAATCAACAGCTCGTCTCGGCTGGCGGGACGCGCCAGGTGGCCTACATGGATGGTGCGCTGCGCGGCATCACTGGCAGGCAACTGTGCCTGCGCCAGCCACGGCGCCTGACCCTCGATGCGAACCGGCTCCCCGGCCAGCAGGTCGGAAACGAAGCGCTTGCCTTGTTCCAGGTCCGCCAAGGCGTAACCCTGGGGCGGGTTGAGCAGGCACGTACCAAAGCGCAACTCGCCGCTGGTGGTGATGGCCGCTGACACACCCAGCGCCGAGGCCATGTCCCGTGCCATCTGGTTGACGCCACTGAGGCCACCGAGCAGGGGCACCACGGCGCTGCCGTCTTCTGCCACGGCCAGCACCGGCGGCTCGCTGCCCTTCTCCCCCAACAGGCTGGCCAGGCTGCGGATCACGATACCCGCAGCGCACAAGGCGATGATTGGCGTACCGCGCTGGTAAAGGCTGCGCAGCAGATCGCCAAAGGCGTTGTAATCCTGGTCTGCTCCCTGAACGCGCCCTTGCAGGCCGTGAATCGTGGCCTGGGCGTAGACCTGCTGAAGGCAACGGGCAGTGGCCAGGCTGCCCTGTCCCAGGATGACGATGGCCGGTGCTACCTGCGTGTTCAGCCCTGCCATTTTTCCCCCGGCACGATGATCAGCGAAAAATACGGCGAGGACTGTGGGTCAACCTGGTCCAGCGGTACGATTTTCTGGTTGGCCATGGTGGCGCGTTCCACATACAGCGCACGCGCGTGCAGGCCCAGCTCACCGAGCACCTGCCGCACCTTGGGGAAATTGCGCCCCAGTTTCATGATGACGGCCGCATCGGCGTCGGCCAGGCGGCGCTTGAGGTCTTCGGCCGGCAAGACGCCAGAGAGCACCGACAGGCTCTGGTTGCGATAGACCAGCGGTGCACCCAGCACCGAGGCTCCACCGAGCATGGAGCACACACCAGGAATCACCTGCGCTTCATAGCGCTGTGCCAGGCGGTCGTGCAGGTACATGTAGGAGCCATAGAAGAAGGGGTCACCCTCGCAGATCACCGCCACATCACGCCCTGCGTCCAGATGCTCGGCCACCTGTACGCTGGCTTCGTCATAGAAATCGCTGATCACCTGCTCGTAGGACAGGGGGGCGGGCAAGGATTCGGTGGTCACCGGATAGACCAGCGGCAGCAACGTCTGCTCGGGTTGCAGGTGCGCTTCGATGATGCCGAATGCGTTGCCGCGCTTGCCCTTGGCGACGAAGTAGCCGACCACGGGCGACTCGCGCAGCAGGCGCAGGGCTTTGAGCGTGATCAGTTCAGGGTCACCCGGCCCTACGCCAAGGCCGATCAGGCGTCCACGCGGGGCCATCACTCCACCTCCGTGGCCAGGGCATTCACGGCCGCGGCGGCCATGGCACTACCGCCCAGCCGCCCCTGCATGATCACGAAGGGCACGCCACGGCTGTCGGCCGCCAGCATGGCCTTGGATTCGGCAGCGCCAACGAAGCCGACGGGAAACCCCAGAATGAGCGCTGGACGCGGCGCGCCGGCATCGAGCATTTCCAACAGGTAGAACAACGCCGTCGGCGCGTTGCCGATCACCACCACGCTGCCTTCAAGGTGTGGGCGCCACAGCTCCAGGGCAACGGCGGAGCGGGTGTTGCCAGCGGCCTTGGCAAGGTCCGGTACGCTCGGGTCGCGCAAGGTGCAGATCACCGGGTTGTTCGCCGGCAGTCGTGCCCGGGTGATGCCCTCGGCGACCATGTGCGCATCGCACAGGATCGGTGCGCCACGTAGCAAGGCCTGGCGGCCCGCCTGGCCGGCGCCTTCGGAGAATTGCAGGCCATCGATCGCATCGACCATGCCGCAGGCATGGATCACGCGCACCGCAAGCTTTTCGAGGTCTGCGGGAATCCGCTCAAGTCGGGCTTCCTCACGAATGATCCGGAAGGAATTGCGATAGATCTCCTGACCATCGCGGATGTAGTCAATCATCAAGGTGCTCCGTCGGCAGGTCGAGCATGGCGCCTGCTTCATTCAAGGTAATGTCAGTGGCGCGCAGGGCGCCGAACCCCGGCAGGCGGGGATCACGCTGGTAAAGATCGTAGCGCCCGGGCGCGCAGGCCAGCAGCGTGGCCGGGGCGGTGTGGGCCAGGGCACAGGACCGGGGGCAGCCAGTAAGATGCACGCTGGCAGGCGCCCCGGGGCCCAATAATGCGGCCAATGCCACGGCGTCGGCCTTCGTCTCGCTCAAGGCCTTGGCACAGCCGCTGGCGCCGGTGCAGGCGCTGATGCGCACCAGGGGCTCGGCCGCGTGGCAGAGCAGCCCGACCGTCATCAGGCTGCGCTGCGCCTGGTCGAGGCCGCTGGGCGCCAGGTTGGGCAGCACCAGGCTCTGCCAGGGGGTCAAGCGCAGGCTGCTGTCGCCCTGTTCACGCGCGACACGCGCCGCCTCACGCAGCATGGCCGGGGTGAGCCGCCCCAGTGGCGGGGCCACGCCCAGCGCAACCCCACGCCGCTGAGGCAGTGCCCCCAGCCACGTCACCGGGCGAACCGGTCGGCACCAGCCCAGCACGGCGGGGTCTTGGCGCAACGCCACGCCAAGCCCACCGATGAAATCGGCTGCCGTGCAGGCCTGCAGCACATGCCGCATGCGCGACTGGGTTGGGGTGGCCAGGTCCAGAAAACGTTCGAGCACGGCGCGCACCAGGGTCAGGCCTTGGCTGAACGGCACCGCACCCAGTACGTCACCCTCACCAAGGCTGCCGGCCAGGCCGAATGCGAGCCAGGGCCGCTGCTCAAGCTCAAGCACCGAAAGCCACAGGTCGTGCGGGTGATCGAGCATGGCCAGGCGTTCACCAGCATCGAGCTGAAGGGCGAACTTGGCCGACAACGCGTGAAAGCGTGGCGTGCCCTCGAGCAGGTCGAGGATCTGCCCTGCCAGCGGCCTGACGTCCAGCACCCCCGCTGGGTCAAGCCCGGCCAGGGGGCTGAGCATCAGGTTGCGAACATCGTCGCCGGCCGCTTCACGCGGGCCCAGCCCAGCGGCGAGCAGCGCCGCTACCAGGCCCGGGTGATCAGGCCCCACGCCACGGATCTGCAGGTTGCCCCGGTTGGTGGCCTCGATCACACCGCCTGCGAAGCGCTCGGCGGCGCTGGCGACGGCCTCGGCCTGCTGGGCCAGCAACACCCCGCCCGGCAGCTTGATCCGGCAGATGCCGCCATCCAGGGCGCTGACGATGCGCCACAACCCCGGGCAAGCCGAGGGGCGAGGCGAACTGTAGGAAGCGTGAGGTGGCATCGCTGAGGTGTCCGGCAATCCGTGAAACTGCGCTTGAGTGGAGAAGGCGCGGTATTATGCCTGCTTTGGCCGCCCGCATGAAAAGCCGGTGGTCGAGCATCTTTCGGGTAAAGGCACAATTGGGCGTGCTGCACACGCACGAACTCTAGAGGTATCAATGGCACCCTGGCTGACGGTAGTAGGCATCGGCGAAGACGGTTTCAGCGGTCTGGGCAAACAAGCTCGCCGAGCGCTGCTCAGTGGCGCGCGGATTTTCGGCAGCCCCCGCCAGCTGGCCCTGCTGCCGCGTTGCGTGACCGGCGAACGGCTGCACTGGCCGAGCCCTTTTTCGCTCGCGCCCGTGCTTGCGCTGCGTGGCGCGCCTGTGTGCGTGCTGGCCAGTGGCGACCCGATGTTCTATGGGGTGGGCGCCAGCCTGGCGCGCCAGGTGCCTGCCGACGAGATGCAGGTGCTGTCGATGCCCTCCTCGTGCGCCCTGGCGGCTGCGCGCCTGGGTTGGGCGCTGCAGGACGTGCAGGTGGTGTCGCTGGTGGCAAGGCCTCTGGCCGCACTCAACGCGCACCTGCATGGTGGGCTGCGTCTGCTGGTATTGAGCAACGATGGAGACAGCCCGGCGGCAATTGCAGCGTTGTTACGCGAACGGGGTTTCGGCCCCAGCCGCCTGTGGGTCTTCGAACACCTGGGTGGCGAGGCTCAGGGCCAGTTGCACGGGCATGCATCCACGTGGCAGCACGGGCAAACGGCCGCGCTCAACCTGGTGGCCATCGAGTGCGTGGCAGCGCCCGAAGCGCCGCGCCTGCACCGTCTGGCAGGCCTGCCCGATGACGCCTACCGGCATGACGGCCAACTGACCAAGCGCGATGTGCGCGCCATCACCCTGGGCCGGCTGGCCCCGGAGCCTGGGCAGCTGCTCTGGGACGTGGGCGCGGGCTGCGGCTCGATCGGCATCGAATGGATGCGTGCACACCCGGCATGCCGCGCCGTGGCCATCGAGGCCGACGAGGGCCGTCAGGGGTTGATCGAGTACAACCGCGATGCCTTGGGCGTGCCTGGTCTGCACCTGGTGCGCGGCAAGGCCCCCATGGCACTGGACGGGCTGGAACCCCCGCATGCGGTGTTCATTGGTGGCGGAGTCACCCGTCCAGGGGTTCTAGCCCACTGCTGGTCCAGCTTGCGCCCAGGCGGACGGCTGGTGGCCAACGCCGTGACGGTACAAAGCGAACTGGCCCTGGCCCACTTCAAGGAGCAGCACGGCGGCGAACTGACCCGCATCCATGTTGCCCATGCCCAGCCCCTGGGTGCCTTCGATACCTGGCGCCAAGCATTGCCCATCACATTGCTCGACGTGGTCAAGCCGGCCGATGCGTGAAGAAACCCGCGAACAGGCCGCCCCGCTGCGCAGTGGCCTGACCACTGGCAGCTGCGCCACCGCGACCAGCCTGGCGGCAGCGCGTCTGCTGCTCACCGGTGCAGACAGCGACGCGGTGAGCATCACCCTGCCCAAGGGCAAGGTGGTGCAGATGCGCCTTGAGTTCTGCCGGCTGGTCGACGATTACGCCGAAGCAGGCACCCTCAAGGACGCCGGCGACGACCCGGACGTGACCCACGGTGCACTGCTGTTCAGCCAGGTACGCCTGCGTGTCCAGCCCGGTGTGCACTTCGTCGCGGGCGCAGGCGTGGGCACCGTGACCCGGCCGGGGCTGGTTCTGGCAGTGGGCGAACCGGCCATCAACCCGGTGCCACGGCGCATGATCACGGACCACCTGCAGGGCCTGGCCGTCGAATGCGGCTACACCGGCGGGTTCGAGGTCACCCTCAACGTGCGGGACGGTGAAGCCCTGGCGCTCAAGACCATGAACCCACGCCTGGGCATCCTCGGCGGCCTGTCGATCCTGGGCACCAGCGGTATCGTCCGCCCCTTCTCCTGCGCAGCCTACATTGCCTCCATCCATCAAGGTATCGATGTGGCACACACCAACGGCTACACCCACATCGCCGCGTGCACCGGCAACGCCAGTGAGGACACCATGCGTCGTGTCTACGGGCTGCCGGAAATCGCCCTGATCGAGATGGGCGACTTCGTGGGCGCGGTACTCAAGCACCTGCGCAAGGTCCCGGTGCCCCGCCTGACCCTGTGCGGAGGCTTTGGCAAGATCAGCAAGCTCGCCGCCGGGCACATGGACCTGCACAGCCGTCATTCGAGCATCGACCTGCCACAGTTGGCGGGCTGGGCGGCGGCAGGCGGGGCCGATCCGGCGCTTCAGGCAGCCATCGTGGCCGCCAACACCAGCCAGCAAGCCCTGGCGCTGGCCCATAGCGCGGGTGTGCAGTTGGGTGATGCCGTGTGCCAGCATGCCCTCGCCTTCGCCCGCAGCGTCGTGCCGGCGCAGGTCAGCGTCGAGGTGGTCGCCATCGACCGCCAGGGCGGCATCGTCGGCCGGGCGGGTCAGCCATGAACGCGCGCATTCTGTTGCTCGGCGGCATTACCGAGGCGCTGGCCATCGCGCGCCTGCTGGGCCCAGACCACATCTACAGCCTGGCCGGCATCGGCCGGGTGCCCGACGACCTGCAGTGCCAAATACGCGTGGGCGGCTTCGGAGGGACCGAGGGGCTGGCCCAGTACCTGCGTGAAAACGGCATCACACTGCTGGTCGATGCCACCCACCCCTATGCCGCCCGTATCAGCGCCAACGCGGCCAGCGCCGCGCAGCGTGTCGGGATTCCTTGCTGGGCCCTGCACCGTCCAGCCTGGCAGGCACAAGCGGGGGATGACTGGCGAGAAGTGGAAGACTGGCCGGCGCTGATGCAGGGCATTGGGCCTTATGCCCGACCGCTGTTCACCCTGGGTCGGGAACCCCTGCAACACCTGGACGCCATCCCGGATGGCCAGTTCTGGACCCTGCGCGCCTTGCAGGCCTGCCCTGGCAATGCGCGCTGCGAGGTGATCGGTGCACGCGGGCCTTTCGACCTGGACCAGGAACGTGCGCTGTTCATCGACCGGCGCATCGACGTTCTGATCAGCAAGAACAGCGGCAGCGTCGCCACCGAACCCAAGCTGGAGGTAGCCCGCGCGCTGGGTCTGCCGGTGTTCATTCTCAAGCGCCCGACATTGCCGATCACCGATCGGACGTTCCATGCCCTGCCGGAACTGGTAGCGGCCTTGTTTGCTTAGTGGCGAAAGCCCCTTGCATCGCGCCTAGTGGGGTTGGACTCCTACACACCCTTAGGCTTTTTCCGAGCGCCCGCAAGTGGCCATGTGTCGCAGTCCTGCCTTAAACTCGGGCGCCCCCCTCGGAAGACGTGCCTGATATGGAATTGCAATGGTGGATCTGGTTGGTGTTCGGCATCGCGCTGACGTTGCTCGAGCTGGTCTTGCCTACGTTCTTCATCCTCTGGTTCGGTATCGGCGCCGTGCTGGTGGCCTTGGTTTCCCTGGCGTTTCCAGGCCTGGAACTGGCCATGCAAGGGCTGCTCTGGGTCGTGCTGTCATCGCTGACTACCCTGCTGTGGTTCAAGGTGTTTCGCCGCAAGCAGCCCGATGAGCGCTGGACCGCCGCCAGCGTGATCGGCGAGGTCGGCTTGCTGACCACAGGTGTGTCCGAGTTCCAGAAAGGCCGGGTGCGCTTCCAGAAGCCCGTATTGGGCAACGAGGAGTGGACCTGCATTGCCGATACCACCATCCCGGCAGGCGAGCGGGTACGCCTGATCGCCGTCGAAGGAAATACCGCCCGCGTCATGCGGGCCTGAATCCGTAAAAAAGGAATTTGTCATCATGACCAGCCTCATCGTCGTCGGCGCCATCGCCCTGTTCGTACTGATCACCGTGTTCAAGGGGGTGCGCATTGTCCCCCAGGGCGAGGAATGGATCGTCGAGCGCCTGGGCCGCTACCACACCACCCTCAAGCCTGGCCTCAACGTCGTCATCCCCTACATGGACGTAGTCGCCTATCGCCTGCCGACCAAGGACATCATCCTCGACGTGCAGGAACAGGAAATCATCACCCGCGACAACGCCGTCATCGTCGCCAACGCCCTGTGCTTCGCCAAGGTCATCGACCCGCAGAAGGCGTCCTATGGCGTGCAGAACTATGCCTTTGCCGTCACCAGCCTGACCATGACATCCCTGCGCGCAATCGTCGGCGCCATGGACCTGGACGAAGCCCTCTCCAGCCGCGAACAGATCAAAGCGCGCCTGCGCGAGGC
The DNA here is from genome assembly GCF_000730565.1 of Pseudomonas fulva NBRC 16637 = DSM 17717. Taxonomy (GTDB): domain Bacteria; phylum Pseudomonadota; class Gammaproteobacteria; order Pseudomonadales; family Pseudomonadaceae; genus Aquipseudomonas; species Aquipseudomonas fulva. Next base: position 157,955 of record NZ_BBIQ01000006.1, read on the forward strand.
CATGTCCGAGCAGACCGAGGACTGGGGCGTAACCGTACGCTCGGTAGAAATCCAGGACATCAAGCCGTCCAGAACATGCAACTGGCCATGGAGCGCCAGGCGGCCGCCGAGCGGGAGCGCAAGGCCGACGTCACCCGTGCCGAAGGCGCCAAGCAGGCGGCAGTACTCGAAGCCGAAGCGCGCCTGCAAGCCGCCCGGCTGGATGCCGAGGCGCAGATCAGCCTGGCCGAAGCTTCGGCGCGGGCCATCTCGCTGGTCACCGAAGCGGTCGGCAACGAAACCGTCCCGGCCATGTACCTGCTCGGTGAGCGCTACGTTGGCGCCATGGAAAACCTGGCGAGCAGCACTAACGCCAAGGTGGTGGTACTGCCGGCCGACCTGCAGGAAACCGTACGCGGCCTGATGGGCCGCCACAAGGCCTGAACCTGAACGGCTTCGCGGTGCCAGAGCATCGCGAAGCCAGCCGCCATGCACGCCACCTGCGTCACGTCACCGCACCCCGCCAAATTTGCTTATACTCGGCCGTACAATAGTCGCCACGATTCCTGACCGGATCTCTCCATGCCCCCACGTCGGCACATCGCCTGGATAGCCTGCCTAGCGGTGCTGTTCAACCTGCTGGCCATGCCGTTGTCCTCTGCTGCGCCCAAAGGCCCGGCAGAGCAACTGCTGTGGGGGGCGTTCTGTTCCAGCATGGCCAACAACGCCAAGGTCGATGTGCAGGCCCTGGCCAAGATCGACCTGGGTCCGCAAAGCGATGACAGCGCCAGCACGATGCACTGCTGGTGCTGCCTGGGTGCTGCGCCGCCGCTCGCATCAGGCGGCCAAGCGTTACAACTGCATGCCCCGCCTGTGCGTCTTGCCGGCCCACTGTCGTTGGATGCGCCACCCACGCCTACGCCGCGCCAGCTCCGGCCCGCGCTCAATCCCCGTGCCTCCCCGCTTGCCTGAGTGTTTCTCGCTGTCTGCCTGAACCTCATTTCATCGGGACATCCATCATGCTCAAGCACGCCCTTGCCGTGGCCGCCCTCCTGCTGCCCGCCGTCTTCGCCCATGCTCACGAATACACCGTGGGCGACCTGCATATCGCTCATCCCTGGTCTTTGCAGCTGCCGCCCAATGCCCCCAACGTCGCCGCGTATTTCGTGGTGCACAACAATGGCAACACCGATGACCGCCTGCTGAGCGCCGAGTCCCCTATCAGCGATGACACCCAGTTGCATGCGCACGCCATGAGCGCGGCCGGTGCCATGCGCATGCAGCAAGTGCCAAACGTAGTAGTGCCTGCAGGCAAGGATCTGGTGTTCGCGCCCAGCGCTTACCATGTGATGCTCATGCAGCCCAAGGATCGCAGCCTGCTGACCGATGGCCAGCGTTTCCCGCTGACCCTTCGCTTCGAGAAAGCTGGCCCCGTCACCGTGCAAGTGGCGGTGCAGAAAGCGCCGCCGACCGGCCAGCCGCAGGCCCATCAGCACTGATTGGCGCTGACAGGGCGTGATGCGCTCGCTGCCACACCGCCAGCCCCGTACCACCCGCCCTGATCGCAGGCGCGCCGGTGGCGGATGGCTGAGCCTGTTCGCCATGTGGATGATTTTCATCGGGCCGCTGGTTTCCCAGTCGATGCCCATGGACCACCACGGCGGCGGCATGGCCATGCCGATGGACATGCCGATGCCGGCTGCTCATCAGCATGGCGACGCTCATCACGGCCCGAGCCAGGACGGCCAGCTTCATGTGATGTGGGAGAAGTGCGGCTATTGCAGCCTGTTGTTCAACTGCCCTGCATTGCCCCAGGCGCTCAGCCCGCTCAACCTGGCAGCCGCCCTGCCTCAAGTCCACCTTCAGCCTGCCACGCGCCACGGGCATGCCAGGCAGGCCGTCTTCCCCGGCGCCCGCAGCCGCGCGCCGCCTGCATCGATCAGTGTTTGACCCGTTTGCGCGCGAAGCCTGATCGCTTCGCGTCTTCTCACGACTGATCGACTGGAATCCTTATGTCCGGCTGCACCCCTCTTTTGTCCCTGCGCGGGACCATCGCCGCCCTGTGTGGCTCGTTGTTGACGCCTGTCGCACTGGCGGCAGACCCTGGTCACCTTGCCCATTCATCCGATGTACCTGAACTCGGCCCTACGGTGATCACCGCCATCGCCCCCAGTTCGCCACTGACCGTGGTCACCAACCCCAAGGACCCTCGCCAGCCCGTGCCGGCCAGTGACGGTGCCGATTACCTGAAAACCATCCCCGGTTTTTCGGCCATTCGTGCCGGAGGCACCAACGGCGACCCAGTACTGCGCGGCATGTTCGGCTCGCGGCTGAACATCCTCACCAATGGCGGGCTGATGCTGGGCGCCTGCCCTAACCGCATGGATGCCCCAACCTCGTACATCGCCCCGGAAACCTACGACCGACTGACCGTGATCAAGGGCCCACAGAGCGTGATCTGGGGGCCGGGCGGCTCGGCAGGCACCGTCCTGTTCGAGCGTGATCCCGAGGCATTCGGTACCCTTGGCAGCCGCGTCAATGCCAGCCTGCTCACCGGCTCCAATGGCCGCTTCGACAAGGTGCTGGACGCTGCTGCCGGCAACAGCCAGGCCTATGCCCGTTTCGTCGGCAATCAGTCGCGCGCTGATGACTACCACGACGGGGCTGGCGATTCGGTACCGTCGCGCTGGGAAAAGTGGAACGGCGATGTCGCCTTGGGCTGGACGCCCGATGCCGATACATTGCTCGAACTCACCGCGGGCAAGGGCGATGGGGAGGCGCGCTATGCCGGTCGGGGCATGGACGGTTCGCAGTTCAAGCGTGAAAGCCTGGGCCTGCGCTTTGAAAAGTCCAACCTGGGCGAGGTCCTCGACAAGCTCGAAGCCCAGGCTTATTACAACTATGCCGACCATGTAATGGACAACTACAGCCTGCGCACACCCTCTGGCAGCGGCATGATGGGCATGCCAATGGTCAGCAACGTCGACCGCCGCACGATGGGCGCACGCATCAAGGCGACCTGGCGCTGGGCCGATGTGCAGTTGATCAGCGGTATCGACGCGCAGACCAACGCGCATCGCCAGCGCGGCGGCATGGGTGTAGACGCGCACAAAGGCCAGGCCTGGACCAAGGATGCCGATTTCCACAATTACGGCGTGTTCGGCGAGCTGACCTGGTCGCTCAGCGGCGACGACCGGGTCATCACCGGTGCCCGCCTGGACCGCGCGTCTGCGCGGGATCTGCGTCAGGCCAGTCCGACCCGCAACGACACCCGCGCCGACACGCTGCCCAGCGGCTTCGTGCGCTATGAACACGACATGGCAGCCCTGCCGGCAACGGCCTACATTGGCCTTGGGCACGCCCAGCGCTTCCCGGACTACTGGGAGCTGTTTTCGCCGAAGACGGCGCCCACCGGGTCGGTCAATGCCTTCGACGGCATCAAGCCCGAGAAAACGACCCAGCTCGACTTTGGTGTCCAGTACCGTAGCGAACGGCTTGAAGCCTGGGCTTCGGGCTATGTCGGTCAGATCCGCGACTACATTTTGTTCGACTACCGCACCGGCATGATGGGCATGGGGGCTTCAAAGGCGCAGAACATCGACGCCCGCATAATGGGTGGCGAGGTGGGTGCGGCCTACTCGCTGAGCGATACCTGGAAGGCCGATGCCACGCTGGCCTACGCCTGGGGCAAGAACAGCAGCGACGGCAAGGCGCTGCCCCAGATGCCGCCCCTGGAAAGCCGCCTGGGCCTGACGTACAGCCGCGATGCATGGAGTGCAGGTGCGCTCTGGCGGCTGGTCGCGGCGCAGAACCGCATCGCCTTCAACCAGGGCAATGTGGTCGGCAAGGACTATGACGCCAGTGCAGGGTTTGGGGTGTTCTCGCTCAACGGCGCGTACAAGGTCAGTAAAAATCTGAAACTCAGCGCCGGGGTCGACAATCTGTTCGACAAGACCTACGCCGAACACCTGAACCTGGCAGGCAACGCCGGTTTCGGCTACCCGGCCAGCGACCCTCAACCGGTCAACGAGCCCGGCCGGACCGTCTGGACCAAAGTCGATTTCAGCTTCTGACATCCACCGCGGGCGCGGCAGTGACCGCGCCCTGTGCGTTTACCTGGAGGTTCCCATGAGAGGAACACGCGTTTCATTCTACAACCTGGCCTGGCGTTGGCATTTCTATGCAGGGCTGTTCGTGGCCCCCTTCATGATCCTGCTGGCACTTACCGGGCTCGTGTACCTGTTCAAGCCGCAGCTCGATCCGTGGCTGTACCGCGACCTGATGGTGGTCGAGGCCGGCCATCATCGCCAAGGGGCCGATGTGATGCTGGCCGAGGTGCGCACGGCGTACCCCGAAGGCCATGTGGGCCAGTACCTGCCGCCGCTGAACGCGCAGCGCAGTGCGCAGTTCGTGGTGCACGACGGCGGGCGCGAGCTGAATGTGTTCGTCGACCCGTACAGCGGCAAGATCCTCGGCGAGCAGGACGGCAAGCGCAACCTGCAAGCCATCGCCCGCGCCCTGCACGGCGAATTGATGGTGGGCACCCTGGGTGATCGCCTGGTGGAACTGGCCGCAGGCTGGGGCGTCGTGCTGGTGGTTTCGGGCCTGTACCTGTGGTGGCCACGCGGGCGCCTGGGCGCAGGCGTACTGTGGCCGCGCCTGGCCGCCCGAGGCCGGCTGTTCTGGCGCGACCTGCATGCGGTCAGTGGGTTCTGGGGCTCGGCGCTGCTGCTGTTGATGCTGCTCAGCGGCATGACCTGGACCGGGTTCTGGGGCAAGCAATATGCCGACCTGTGGAACCGCTTTCCGGTAGCGATGTGGAACGATGTGCCGAAGTCGGACCAGCAGGCACGCGAGCTCAACCATGCTCACCGCCAGACCGTGCCCTGGGCCGTGGAGAACACGCCGATGCCCCAGTCCGGCGCCCATGCCGAGCACGCCGGGCATCACACCCTGTCCAGCCAACCGGCCGCACCGAACGTGGGCGTTCAACAAGTCGAGGACATCGCCACGGCGCGGCAGGTGGAGCCGGGCTACAGCATTACCTTGCCTACCACGGCCGACGGCGTATTCACCGTTGCGGTGTTCGCCGACGATCCACGCAACGATGCCACCCTGCATGTGGACCAGTACACCGGCAAGGTGCTGGCCGATGTGCGCTGGCAGGACTACAGCCCTGTGGCCCGCGCCACGGAACTGGGGGTCATGCTGCACGAGGGCAAGATGTTCGGCCCGCTGAACCAGATCGTCATTGCGCTGGTGTGCCTGATGATTCTGCTGGGGTCGGTCAGTGGCTTGGTGATGTGGTGGAAGCGCAGGCCCGAAGGCGGCCTGGGCGTCCCCCCGTTGCGCCACGACCTGCCGCGCTGGAAGACGGCCGTGGTAGTGATGCTGGCATTGGGGCTCGTCTTCCCCTTGGTGGGGGTGTCGATGGTGCTGATGTGGGTACTCGACAACCTGATGGTACGGCGCGCCAGGTTGGCGGCGCAGGCATAGGGCACGGTAGGCGGCTGTCGTGGAACCTCAGGCGAGCCGAAAGGCCCGCCGAGCGTTTCACGGCCCTGCCGGTCGGTGCAGCTTTATTGTCCAAAGCGCCGACGCTTGACCCTGATCATTTCTAAAGCGCCCTGCACTCACGATATCGTGTCGATCTGTCACGCCCGCACCTTTGCAGTGCGTGATAGCCTAGCCGGCTACGTCAGCCAACGCGACTGACCTCTACAAGGGAATGCAGCCTATGACGCAAACTGCGCCGACTCCATCCGACGATCAACACCTGCAACGCAACCTCACCAACCGACACATCCAGCTCATCGCCATTGGCGGTGCCATCGGCACCGGCCTGTTCATGGGCTCGGGCAAGACCATCAGCCTGGCTGGGCCGTCGATCATCTTCGTCTACATGATCATCGGTTTCATGCTGTTCTTCGTCATGCGCGCAATGGGCGAACTGCTGCTGTCGAACTTGAACTACAAGTCGTTCATCGACTTCTCCGCCGACCTGCTCGGTCCCTGGGCAGGCTACTTCACCGGCTGGACCTACTGGTTCTGCTGGGTGGTCACTGGCATCGCCGACGTGGTGGCCATTGCGGCCTATACCCAGTTCTGGTTCCCCGACCTGCCTCAGTGGATACCGGCGCTCACCTGCGTGGCCGTGCTGCTGTCGCTGAACCTGGTCACGGTCAAGCTGTTCGGCGAAATGGAGTTCTGGTTTGCCCTGATCAAGATCATCGCCATTCTGGGCCTGGTCGCCACCGGCCTGTACATGGTCATCACCGGCTTCACCTCCCCCAGCGGGCGCACGGCTCAACTGGCCAACCTGTGGAATGACGGCGGCATGTTCCCCCATGGCGTGATGGGCTTCTTCGCCGGGTTCCAGATCGCGGTGTTCGCCTTCGTGGGCATCGAGCTGGTCGGCACCACGGCGGCCGAAGCCAAGAACCCGGAGCGCACGCTGCCCAGGGCGATCAACTCGATCCCGATCCGCATCATCGTGTTCTATGTACTGGCACTGATCGCGATCATGGCCGTGACCCCATGGCGCGACGTGGTTCCGGGCAAGAGCCCGTTCGTGGAACTGTTCGTGCTGGCAGGCCTGCCAGCGGCGGCGAGCATCATCAATTTCGTGGTGCTGACCTCGGCGGCCTCGTCGGCCAACAGCGGGGTGTTCTCCACCAGCCGCATGCTGTTCGGCCTGGCCCAGGAAGGCGATGCGCCCAAAGCGTTCGAGAAACTGTCCCGTCGCGCCGTGCCGGCCAACGGCTTGTACTTCTCCTGCCTGTGCCTGTTGCTCGGCGCGGTGCTGATCTACCTGGTCCCGAACGTGATCGAAGCCTTCACCCTGGTCACCACGGTGTCGGCGGTGCTGTTCATGTTCGTCTGGACGTTGATCCTGCTGTCGTACCTGAGCTACCGCAAGCACCGCGCAGCGCTGCACGAGCAGTCGATTTACAAGATGCCTGGCGGGCGCTTGATGTGCTACGTGTGCCTGGCGTTCTTCGCCGGCATCCTGGTGCTGCTGAGCCTGGAAGCCGACACCCGCTCGGCGCTGCTGGTGACGCCGATCTGGTTTGTGATCCTGGCGGTGACCTACCAGTTCGTGCGTAGCCGGCGCCAGCCGCGTACTGCCGTACGTGGGTCGTCGAGCAACTGATGAGGAAACTGTGCAGCCCATTCTCAGGCAGAACTGGCGAATGGGCGCACAACAGCCAGGCCGCTTCAGCCTTGCTCCAACCCCTTGAGCACTGCCTCGGCCAGGGCCAAGCCTTTCTCTAGCGAGTTTTCCGTCGCGGTCAGTAAACTACGAAGCGGCTCTCCCACCCTTTCCAGTGCTGCGGCATTGGTTTCATAAGCCGCTTTCAGCGCGGCAACGGCGCACACAAGTGCATCCTCGCTATCGATTCCAGCCTGAACCGACAGTATTGGATCATGAGCCTGATTGCAGGTGCCGAAATCGGCACTGGCGGTCACGGAACGCGATGTGTGGGGTGGATCAGGAACGATCTTCTTGAGCATGGTGCATCTCCTTGCAGCTCTCTCTTTATGACGCTCCGAGCCCATACGCCAATATGGGTGGACGGAGCCGTGCGGGTTGGCGTGCCGGCAGAGAGAACCGGTGAGCCCGAAGGCTCCCACACACGGCTCCGCCCATGACGGGTGCAGCCATGCAGAGCAAAGTCGCAAGGAGCGTCAATGCTCGATCTCTCTGTAAAACGGGACGCCAATCCCGGTCGCAGAATCTACTGCGGTGCCGAACGGTACTCAAGTACCGCTTATGTGTCAAAACTGTTCACCGCCCTGGACCCAATCCTGTGCAGGCCAGTCGCGCAAGCACCAACCTGGCCCCTATCCAAGCCCTGCATAGAAGCACAACCCTTCTAGACCGCAGCCTTGCGCACCACGGCACAGCCTTTGCAATCGCCCTTCTGCCCACACCACAACAACTCAGCGGAGAGAGCACATGAAGCGACGCAGTCTGATCAAGGCCTTCACCCTCAGCGCCTCGATGGCGGCGATGGGCCTTAGCTGGAGCCTCCAGGCCGCCGAGACCATCAAGGTCGGCATCCTGCATTCGCTGTCCGGGACCATGGCCATCTCCGAGACGTCGCTCAAGGACATGGCCTTGATGACCATCGATGAGATCAACGCCAAAGGTGGGGTGAACGGCAAGATGCTGGAGCCGGTGGTGGTGGACCCGGCGTCCAACTGGCCGCTGTTCGCCGAAAAAAGCCGCCAGTTGCTGACCCAGGACAAGGTCGCGGTGGTGTTCGGTTGCTGGACGTCGGTGTCGCGCAAATCGGTATTGCCGGTATTCGAGGAGCTCAATGGCCTGCTGTTCTACCCGGTGCAATACGAAGGCGAGGAGATGTCGCCGAACGTCTTCTACACCGGCGCTGCGCCCAACCAGCAAGCGATTCCGGCGGTGGAATACCTGATGAGCGAGGATGGCGGCGGCGCCAAGCGCTTCTTCCTGCTGGGCACCGACTACGTCTACCCGCGCACCACCAACAAGATTCTGCGTGCGTTCCTGCACAGCAAGGGCGTGGCCGACAAGGACATCGAGGAGGTCTACACGCCGTTCGGCCACGCCGACTACCAGACCATCGTCGCCAACATCAAGAAGTTCTCCGCTGGCGGCAAGACCGCGGTCATCTCTACCGTCAACGGCGACTCCAACGTGCCTTTCTACAAAGAGCTGGCCAACCAGGGCCTGAAAGCGACCGATGTGCCGGTCGTGGCGTTCTCGGTGGGGGAAGAAGAGCTGCGGGGCATCGACACCAAGCCGTTGGTGGGTCATTTGGCCGCCTGGAACTACTTCGAGTCGGTGGATAACCCGGTCAACCAGAAGTTCGTCGCTGATTGGAAGGCGTATGCCAAGGCCAAAGGCCTGCCTGGCGCCGACAAGGCGGTAACTAACGATCCGATGGAAGCCACCTATGTGGGCATTCACATGTGGGCGCAGGCGGCGGAAAAAGCCAAATCCACCGATGTGGACAAGGTGCGCGAAGCGCTGGCCGGGCAGACCTTCAAGGCCCCTTCGGGCTACACCCTGACCATGGACAAGACCAATCACCACCTGCACAAGCCCGTGATGATCGGCGAGATCCAGGACGATGGGCAGTTCAGCGTGGTGTGGGAGACCGAGCAACCGCTGCGGGCACAACCCTGGAGCCCCTTCATCCCAGGCAACGACAAGCGCCCTGATTACGCCGTGAAAGGCAACTGAGGCCCAAGGCTGCTTTGCAGCCCGCCCGTAGGCGGCCCGGCGTTCGGGTACGCCTGCGCGTAAGCGCTGATTTACAGGAGAGCCTCATGCTCAGATTCCTGCTTACCCTGCTACTGCTGCTGCCCATGGCAGCCCAAGCCAGCGAGGGCGAGTTTTTCCTCGCCGCCAAGCCCGCCGAGCAGGCGCGCCTGCTCGATACCTGGGCCGCCCAACCCGAGCCGGGCCGGCTGGCGCTGTTGGAAAACCTGCAGGCCGGCCGCATTGCCAAGGACGACAACCGCAAGGTGCGCCTGAACAACCGCCTGCGCGGGCTGATCGACAATGCCCTGGCCAGCCACCGGTTACTCAGTGACGACAGCGCCACCCGGCTGGCTGCCGCCAGGCAGTTGCAAAAGAGCGCACAACCGGCCCAGGTCGCCTTGCTCGACCGGCGCTACGCCAGCGAGCCGGATGCGGCCGTGCGGGCAGCCTTGGGCCTGGCGCTGGCCAACCTGCAGCTCGGTGCCAGCGACCCGTCGGTGCGCCTGGCGGCCGTGCGCCTGTTGGGAGAAACCGGTGACCCAACGGCCCGCACCCGCCTGGAGACACTGTTGCAACCAGAGATGGAAACGGACCCCACGGTGCGTACCGCCGCCGAAACCAGCCTGGCCCAGGTCAAGCGCAAGCTGCTGGTCGGTGAAGTGCTCGGCCAGGCCTTCAGTGGCCTGTCGCTGGGGTCGATCCTGCTGTTGGCGGCGCTGGGGCTGGCGATCACGTTCGGCCTTTTGGGGGTGATCAACATGGCGCACGGCGAGATGCTGATGCTCGGCGCCTACAGCACCTACATGGTGCAGGTCGTGGTGCAGCGCTACGCCCCGGGCGCCCTGGAGTTTTACCCGCTGATCGCCCTGCCCGTGGCGTTCGCCGTCAGTGCCGGTGTCGGCATGGCGCTGGAGCGCACGGTGATCCGCCACCTGTACGGCCGGCCCCTGGAAACCCTGCTGGCCACTTGGGGCATCAGCCTGATCCTGATCCAGGCTGTGCGGTTGCTGTTCGGCGCACAGAACGTCGAGGTCAGCAACCCGGCCTGGTTGTCGGGTGGCATCCAGGTCCTGCCCAACCTGATCCTGCCCTACAACCGCCTGGTGATCATCGCCTTCGCCCTGGCCGTGGTGCTGCTGACCTGGCTGCTGCTCAACCGCACGCGTCTGGGCCTGAACGTGCGCGCCGTCACCCAGAACCGCAACATGGCGGCCTGCTGCGGCGTGTCCACCGGGCGTGTGGACATGCTCGCCTTCGGCCTGGGCTCGGGCATCGCAGGCCTGGGCGGCGTGGCCTTGAGCCAGGTCGGCAACGTAGGGCCGGACCTGGGGCAAAGCTACATCATCGATTCATTCCTGGTGGTGGTGCTAGGGGGGGTCGGCCAACTGGCCGGAAGCCTCTGGGCGGCGTTCGGGCTGGGCATCGCCAACAAACTGCTGGAGCCGCAGATCGGTGCGGTGCTCGGCAAGATCCTCATCCTTGCGCTGGTCATTCTGTTCATCCAGAAGCGCCCGCAAGGCCTGTTTGCCCTCAAGGGACGGGTGATCGACTGATGAACCAGCCACTGCTTGTCACCGCCGCGCACAAAGCCGGCCCTCGCCTGTCGCTGGCGCTGGGTATCGCCGCCCTGACCCTGCTGCTCGCCTTGCCGCTGTTGTCACTGCTGCCCGCCGATCATGCCCTGCATGTGTCGGCCTATGTGCTCACACTGGTGGGCAAGATCCTCTGTTACGCCATCGTGGCCCTGGCCCTTGACCTGGTCTGGGGCTATGCGGGGCTGTTGTCGCTTGGCCATGGCCTGTTCTTTGCCCTGGGCGGCTATGCCATGGGGATGTACTTGATGCGCCAGGCCGCCGGGGACGGGCTGCCGGGTTTCATGACGTTCCTGTCCTGGAGCGAGCTGCCCTGGTACTGGGCAGGGACCCAGCACTTTGCCTGGGCCTTGTGCCTGGCGGTGCTGGCGCCTGGCATGCTGGCCCTGGTGTTCGGCTGGTTTGCCTTCCGCTCGCGGATCAAGGGTGTGTACTTCTCGATCATGACCCAGGCCCTGACCTTTGCCGGGATGTTGCTGTTCTTTCGCAATGAGACCGGTTTTGGCGGCAACAACGGTTTCACCAGCTTTCGCACCCTGCTGGGCTTCGACATCGCCGCACCCGGGACCCGCGCGGTGCTGTTCCTGCTCACCGTCGCACTGCTGGTCGCAAGCCTGTACCTGTGCTGGCGGCTGACGCGCAGCAAGTTCGGGCGCTTGTTGACAGCCGTTCGCGATGCCGAGAACCGATTGATGTTCTGTGGCTACGACCCGCGTGGTTTCAAGCTGCTGGTATGGGTGCTCAGTGCCATGCTGTGTGGCCTGGCAGGCGCGTTGTACGTGCCACAGGTCGGCATCATCAACCCTAGCGAGATGTCGCCCACCAACTCCATCGAGGCCGCTGTCTGGGTGGCGCTGGGCGGGCGCGGCACCCTGATCGGTCCCCTGCTGGGCGCAGGGCTGATCAACGGCATGAAGAGCTGGTTCACCGTGGCTTTCCCGGAATTCTGGCTGTTTTTCCTCGGCGCGCTGTTCATCCTCGTGACCCTGTACTTGCCCAAGGGCCTGGTCGGCCTGTGGAACAAAAGGAGCCAGCCATGAGAGGCCTGCCCCCGGTACACCCGGAGTTCATGCTCGAACCTGCCTTCGACCCGCAGGGTATCGGCCGCGACGCCATAGGCCTGGGCCATGCCCGGGTACCTGGCCTGGACGCGCGGCACGGCACCGTGCTGAGCCTTGAAGAGGTAAGCGTCAGTTTCGATGGGTTCAAGGCGCTCAATGCGCTGACGCTGTATATCGGCGTGGGCGAGCTGCGCTGCATCATCGGCCCGAACGGCGCCGGCAAGACCACGATGATGGACGTGATCACCGGCAAGACACGGCCCAGCGCAGGCAGTGCCTACTTTGGCGACACGCTCGACCTGACGCGCATGAGCGAATACCAGATTGCCCAGGCGGGTATCGGCCGCAAGTTCCAGAAACCCACGGTGTTCGAGGCGTTGAGCCTGTACGAAAACCTCGAGCTGGCGCTCAAGACCGACAAGTCGGTGTGGGCGAGCCTGAGGTCGCGCTTGAGCGGCGAGCAACGCGACAGGATCGACGAAGTCCTGACCACCGTGCGCCTGAACGGGCTGGCCTCGCGCCAGGCCGGGCTGCTGTCCCACGGCCAGAAGCAATTTCTGGAAATTGCCATGCTGCTGGTCCAGGAACCCCAATTGCTGTTGCTCGATGAACCCGTGGCCGGCATGACCGACGCCGAAACCGCCTTCACTGCCGAGCTGTTCAAGGGGCTTGCAGGCAAGCACTCGCTGATGGTGGTCGAGCATGACATGGGGTTCGTGGGCAGCATCGCCGACCATGTGACGGTGCTGCACCAGGGTTCGGTGCTGGCTGAGGGGTCGCTTGAGCAGGTGCAGGCCGATGATCGTGTGGTCGAGGTGTACCTCGGTCGTTGAGCAAGCGCACGTTTAATCATGCGTACACCGGTGAGCTACCGGGGTCGCACAACCGGTTACTTCAGGAGCCTCGCATGCTCAAGATCGATACGCTGCACCAGTACTACGGCGGCAGCCACATCCTGCGCGGCCTGTCCTTCGAAGCCAGGCTGGGCGAGGTCACCTGCCTGCTGGGTCGCAATGGCGTGGGCAAGACCACGTTGCTGCGTTGCCTGATGGGCCTGGTGCCTGTGCGCGAAGGCAGCGTGGAATGGGAAGGAAAGCCCATTACCGCACTCAAGCCGCACCAACGGGTGCAGGCCGGCATCGCGTACGTACCGCAGGGCCGCGAAATTTTCCCGCGCCTGAGCGTCGAGGAAAACCTGCTGATGGGCTTGTCACGCTTTCCGGGGCGCGAGGCACGTGAAGTGCCTGCCTTCATCTACGAGTTGTTCCCTGTGCTCGAACAAATGAAGCAACGCCGTGGCGGGGATTTGTCCGGGGGGCAGCAACAGCAGCTGGCTATTGGCCGGGCACTGGCCAGTCGTCCGCGCCTGCTGATTCTCGATGAGCCCACCGAAGGCATCCAGCCTTCGGTGATCAAGGAAATAGGCACGGTGATCCAGCGGCTGGCGCAGCGCGGCGACATGGCCATCCTGCTGGTCGAGCAGTTTTACGATTTTGCCGAAGCATTGGCGGATCACTACCTGGTCATGGCCCGCGGCCAGATCGTACAGCGTGGCCGGGGCGAAAACATGCAGGCCGAAGGTGTACGCGGGCTGGTAACCATTTAACCTGCACGCTTCGACCTAGCGAGACGCTGCCATGAGTCACGAAATCCGCGACGCCCTGCCTGCCGACCTACCGGCCATCCTCGACATCTACAACGATGCCGTGCGCAACACCACGGCTATCTGGAACGAGACGCCGGTGGACCTGGCTAACCGCCAGGCCTGGTTCGACGCCCGTGCGCAACAGGGTTACCCGATACTGGTGGCCGTGGACGGCGCCGACGTGCTGGGCTACGCCTCGTTCGGGGACTGGCGCCCGTTCGAGGGCTTCCGCCACACGGTCGAGCATTCGGTGTACGTGCGCAGCGATCAGCGCGGCAAAGGGCTTGGGCCGGCGCTGATGCGTGCATTGATCGAGCGCGCACAAGGTGGCGGCAAGCACGTCATGGTCGCGGCCATCGAAAGCGGCAACGCAGCGTCTGTGCACCTGCACGAGCAGCTGGGGTTCGTGGTCACCGGGCAGATGCCGCAGGTGGGGGTGAAGTTCGGGCGCTGGCTGGACCTGACCTTCATGCAGCGGGTGCTGAACCCAGGGGCCGAGCCAGACCTGCCATGACACTGGGCAAGGCCGCCCTCACGCAGCCTTGCCCGGTGACACAAGGCTGCGCAGGCCAGCGCTCCAGCCCTGCCCGCGCCTGATTCCCCTCACATCTGCGTGAACCTGCCCAGGCGCTGGCGCAGCATGCTGTTCTCGTTGCGCAGCTGCTGCACCTCCTGGAGCAATTCCAGGGCCAGCGCCACGCCTTCCCATTCCAGCTCCAACTCCTGGTGCAGCTTGGCCGCGCGCCTTGCCAGCAGCGGTGCCTGATCGTCGAACAGCCAGTCTTCAGGCCTGCGCCCGGTTGGCTCCACAATGCCGTGCTCGACGATCTCGATCACACAGTCCGCCGTAAGGTCGGCTTCCTGACACAAGGTATGCATGTCCAGTTGAACGATCAGGGTGCTGCTCATGATCACTTACTCCATTGTGCCCTCGGGTCGAACGCGGCCTTCTCGGAAAGCTTGGCCCACAGTTCCCGGGTAGATTCGTCAGAGGTGGTCGGCATGACGACCTTGAGCTGTGCATAGAGGTTGCCGCGCTGGCCATGCTTGTCGGCCAGGCCCTTGCCTGGCACCCGCAGGCGCTGCCCGCTCTGGCTGTCGGGGCGGATGGTCAGGTTGATCCTGCCTTCGAGCGTGGGCACCGCCACCTTGGTGCCCAAGGCCGCTTCCCAAGGCGCCAGCGGCACGGTGATGATCAGGTCATGCCCCTCGACGTCGAACAGCGGGTGCGGGGCCATGCGGATGGTCAGGAACAAATCGCCATTGGCACCGCCACCGACACCCGGGGCACCCTGGCCCTTGAGGCGAATGCGCTCGCCATCGGTCACGCCGGCCGGGATCTTGACGTTCAGGGTCTTGGTGGTGAACCCCGTACGCTGGCCCATGGCATTGGTTTGCGGAACCTGGAAGCTGATCTGCTTGGACTCCTTGCTCAGGGTTTCTTCCAGAAATACCGCCAGTTCAAGCTCCACGTCCTGCCCTCGCCTGCCGGCACTGCGCTGTTGTTGACGGGCGCCCCCGAACGGGTTGCCTCCACGACCGCCGAACATCGAGCTGAAAAAGTCCGAAAAATCGCCACTCTCGAAACCGCCTCCGGCCCCGCCTCGGCTTTCCCAGCCTGGCGGCGCCTGGAATGGCCGACCATGCTGGCCGCCGTACTTGCGAATTTCATCGAATTCGGCGCGTTTCTGCGCATCGCCCAGCACTTCGTAGGCCTCGTTGGCTTCCTTGAATTTGTCTTCGGCGTCGCGCTCTTTGCTGACATCAGGGTGATACTTGCGGGCCAGCTTGCGGTAAGCGGCCTTGATCGCCTTGTCGTCCGCTGTGGGCTCTACGCCAAGTATCTTGTAGTAGTCTTTGAAGTCCATCTAGGGATCACCAGTGAGAATGTGCGTGTTGCTGGAGAAGATAGGGATCAAGCATAGCCTTTCAAGGCCCGCTTGGGGTTGCTCCATGGCAGACGACCGGTCTTGATTCTGTCGCCAGCTGGCATACACTGCGCGGCCGTTTTGCCTCCGGAAGCCTTTTCCCCATGTCCGACGTATCCCCGGCCCGCGCCCTTGGCATCGACTTTGGCACCTCCAACTCGACGGTTGGCTGGCACCGACCGGGCACGGAATCGCTGATTGCCCTGGAAGACGGCAAGATCACGTTGCCCTCGGTGGTGTTCTTCAACATCGAGGAGCGCCGCCCTGTCTACGGTCGGCTGGCCCTGCACGAATACCTCGAAGGCTACGAGGGGCGCCTGATGCGCTCGCTCAAGAGCCTGCTCGGGTCCAAGTTGATCAAGCACGACACCAGCGTGCTGGGCAGCGCACTGCCGTTCAAGGACCTGCTGGGCATGTTCATCGGTGAGCTGAAAAACCGCGCGCAGGCCGAGGCCGGCCGTGAGTTCGATCAGGTGGTACTCGGCCGCCCGGTATTCTTCGTCGACGAGGACCCGGCAGCCGACCAGGAAGCCGAGGACACGCTGGCCGAGGTAGCACGCAAGATCGGCTTCAAGGACGTGTCGTTCCAGTACGAGCCCATCGCTGCGGCGTTCGACTACGAGTCGGGCATCAGCCGGGAGGAACTGGTGCTGATCGTCGATATCGGCGGCGGTACTTCCGACTTCACCCTCATCAGGCTGTCGCCTGAGCGGCACGCGGTAGCCGAGCGCCAGAGCGACATCCTTGCGACCGGTGGCGTACACATCGGCGGCACGGACTTCGACAAGCAGCTGAGCCTGCAAGGGGTGATGCCGCTGTTCGGTTATGGCAGCCGCATGAAAAGCGGTGCCTTGATGCCAACCAGCTATCACCTGAACCTGGCCACTTGGCACACGATCAACGCCTTGTACTCACAGAAGTCGCAGTTGGCCTTGGGCAACATGCGCTACGACATCGAGGACACCCTCGGCGTGGATCGGCTGTTCAAGCTCATTGAGGAGCGCGCCGGGCATTGGCTGGCCATGGAAGTGGAAGCCAGCAAGATCGAGCTGACCGAACAGCCCAGTCGTCATGTCGACCTCGGCCGCATCGAACCCGGCCTTGGCGTGGACCTGTCTCGCAGCTTGTTCGAGATGGCCATCGAAAGCCTGCTGGAACGGGTGCGGGCCAGTGTCACGGACTTGCTGGCCAAGGCCGGGGTCAGCCAGGGCCAGGTCGACACGGTATTTTTCACGGGCGGCTCCAGCGGCATTCCAGCCCTGCGCAACAGCGTGGCGGCGATGTTGCCCAATGCCCGTCATGTGGAAGGCAACATCTTTGGCAGCATCGGCAGTGGGCTGGCCATTGAGGCACGCAAGCGCTACGGCGCGTGACGAAATGACCGGGGTACAGGGCGCTTGGGTCGCCCCTCGTTGGCGGTGGCGCTGGTCAACACCGCCTGACCAAGCCTGACGCCGGCCCTGCTATGCCCTGAGCAGGCCCGCCGTGGCCGCATTCAAACCAGCTCCATCCTGCGCAGCTCGCTCTTGAGATAGGCGTAATAGACCGGCCCTGCCACCACCCCCGGCAGGCCGAACGCCGCTTCGAACACCAGCATCGCCAACAGCAGCTCCCAAGCCTTGGCCCTGATCTGCCCCCCGACGATCTTGGCGTTGAGGAAGTACTCCACCTTGTGGATGACGATCAGGTAGACCAACGCCGCCGCAGCCACCCACACCGACAACGACAACCCCACGATGGTGATCAGGGTGTTGGACATGAGGTTGCCAATGACCGGTAGCAGACCCAACAGGAACGTCAGCACGATCAAGGTCTTGGTCAGCGGCAGATGCACCCCGAACAGCGGCAGCACCACGGCCAGGAAGATACCGGTGAATGCGGTATTGAGCAGGGAAATCTTGATCTGGGCGAAAACGATGTTGCGAAACGCCTGGACCAGCAGGCTCATGCGCTCGAACAGGGCGGCAGCCAGTGGCTTGCGCCGAGAGATGTCGGGTATGCGCTGCAGGGCGACGATAGCCCCCAGGATCATGCCGATCAGCAGGGTCACGAACATGTGCGCCATGCCCTTGCCCACCAGTTGCAAATCACTGAGGTGGCTCTTGATCCAGTCGCCGATCGCCACTTTGAACTCTGCCGCGCTGGCCGGCAGGTAGCCCTCGATGAACGGCGGCAACTGGCCGCGTGCCCGCTCCACCAGCGCCATGAACTTGTCCAGCGAAGCGCCTGGATTTTCCGCTTCATGCAACAGGAAGCTGAATGCCCCGGCGATCAACAGCGCAAGGCTGATCACCACCAGCGTCCCCAGCAGCGCCACTGCCAGCCAGCGCGCACGCTGCCCAGCAATCAACGGCTGCAGGCGCGGCGTGAGCATGTTGACCAGTTCGAACACCAGCAGGCCTGCCAGCAGGCTGGGCAGCAGCTTCAACGGCAATGCCATCAGCAAGCCTGCGAATACGATGATCAAACTTGCCAGGGTGACTTGGCGGGGGGTGAAGGTCATACAGCCTCAGCGGCAGCCAGCGAAGAAGATCCGCAGTCTGCCAGCGTTAGGCCTGCAGGCATAGGCACCGATCATTTCTTCTTCAGGCAGTCACTCATGAACGCCTTGCGCTCATCACCCTTGAGCACCTTGGCAGTGGCGTCGGCATTGCACGTCTTCATTTTTTCCTGCTGGGTGGGCGGCACCTGTTTCTTCAGGCACGTACTCATGAAGGCCTTGCGGGCGTCGCCCTTGAGCGATTGCGCCGTGGCATCTGCATTGCACGTTTTCATCTTTTCCTGCTGGGTGGTAGTTGCCGCAAAGCCCTGGGCGCTGAACACCAGCGCAACCATCAGCAACGGAATGTGCAGCCGTTTCATGTCGTGTTCTCCTGAGCCCGCGCCCAACGCACGGTGACACCAGCAGTGTAGACAAGCCTGGCGCGAGGCCCGGTTTGCCATCAAGGCACGACAACCATTTGCACGCAGGCAATTGGCTAGCTCGATCGAACTCCTGGCGCTGCGTGAGGTTCAAAACCTGCACATACCCTTTTGTGCAAGGAGCGGGACGATGTTCAAGCAGACTCTGGCAATCCTTCTGGCCAGCGCCACCCTGGCGGCATGCGGCAGCCGCCCGGAAAACCCGGTGGACTATGTGACCTACCGCAACGAGCCCCTGGTCAAGCAGGTCGAAAATGGCATGACCATGCAGCGCGTGATCGCCATCGGCGGCAGCCCGTCCAATGTCATCGACCTGCCCAATGGCGGTACCTGCAACGATTACATCCTCAACCGCGACGGCAAGCAGCAGCCGTACTACGTGCGCTTCGATGCCACCGGCCATGTGGATGCCAAGGGTTTCAAGACCTGCAAACAACGTGAAGAAGACCGCGAGGCCGTCAAAGGCGCGTAAGGCTTCCGCTACCTGACTACGACTACCTGATGCTTTTCGGAGATGAAACATGAACACGACTGAAATGACCGATATCCAGACCCTGCGCCAGCGTGCACGCGAGCATGTAGAAAATGGTGCAGTGACCGAAGGCTACAATGCTGATCGCGAGCGCATCATCAAGCTGCTCAACGATTCGCTGGCCACCGAGCTGGTCTGCACCCTGCGCTACAAGCGCCACTACTTCATGGCTTCTGGCGTCAAGGCCAGTGTGGCTGCCGAAGAATTCCTGGAGCATGCCAACCAGGAATCCGAACATGCCGACAAGCTGGCCGAGCGTATCGTGCAACTGGGCGGTGAGCCTGACTTCAACCCGGACAACCTGAGCAAGAACTCTCACGCCCAGTACGTGGCAGGTGCGACCCTCAAGGAAATGGTCCTGGAAGACTTGGTGGCCGAGCGTATCGCCATCGACAGCTACCGCGAGATCATCCAGTACATCGGCGACAAGGACCCGACCACTCGCCGTATCTTCGAAGACATTCTGGCGCAAGAAGAAGAGCACGCCGATGACATGTCCGACCTGCTCGACGGTCTGTAAGGCCAATCGCAACACGCAAGGCCGCTGATGCGGTAATGCTCGTCACGCAGGGCTGCTTCGCAGCCCATTGCGGTCGGTCCGGCGCCCTGATCGGACCGTTCCCAGCCTCGGTGATTGTGAAGCGCCGACTGTCTTGTCCCAGACCTTTGAGTTACTGAACCCTGTGATCGGTCCCGCCGAGGTGCTGGGCTGGCTGCCAGGCCACGCAGCGCCAAGGGATTCCAGCTCGGC
This sequence comes from Pseudomonas fulva NBRC 16637 = DSM 17717, assembly GCF_000730565.1. Lineage (GTDB taxonomy): Bacteria > Pseudomonadota > Gammaproteobacteria > Pseudomonadales > Pseudomonadaceae > Aquipseudomonas > Aquipseudomonas fulva. The sequence goes on from NZ_BBIQ01000006.1 coordinate 177,612, forward strand.
AGCTCAGAGGGTCGGGGCTGCTGCGCAGCCCCCAGCATTCCAGCTCGGCAGCTAACAGGGCCGCAGGGCGCGGCAGGACCTCTGAACCGCCGCGCCCATCGTCTTCCATCACTTGCGGCCTTTGACGGCCGCCGGCGCCTTGCCTTCCTTCATCTGCTGCAACAACGGTGTGCACTGGTTGGGATCATCACCACTGCTGGGCGCGACCAGCGCCAGGAGACCGGCCGCAGGCCCCGCGACCACCCCAAGGGCAACCATGCCGGCACCGCGCAGCGCCAGCGGTACGGCCTGCACCCCGGCGCTCGGTTTGGCGAAAGCCCCCCGCACATACAGCGGCGAGCGCAGGGAGAACAGCCTCAGCCCCTTGGATTCCGGTGTGATCTTCAGGTCCAGCCGCTCATTGGCGAAGTTGGCGGTGCCGTTGATGTAGATGATCGCGTTCTCGGTATCGAAAATGAACAGACGCGTGCTGGCAAGGCCATCCTTGATACCGACATCGGCAGCGGCGCAGTTGATCTTCACGTCTTCATCACCGAACAGTTTGTCGACGATGTAGTTGCCCACGTTCAAACCTGCGATTTCCATGAGGCTGCGGCTGATGGCGCCATCGTTGACCAGCATGCGCAGGTCGCCATTGGCGCTACCGAGCAGTGCTGCCACGGAGTTGCCGCTACCGGTAATGTCGGCATCCCCATTGAGCTCGCCAAAGCTGCTTTGCATCGGCGCGAAAGAAGGGAACAGCTGCTTGAGCTTGAATCCCCTGGCGGTCAGCCGTGCACGCCCCTGCAACGGAACGTTGCGGCCGTCCAGGCGGATGCGCGATGCCAGGTTGCCGCCCGCTACGCCAAACCTCAAAGGCTCCAGGCGCAGCAGGCCGTCTTCCAGGATCACGTGGGCCGACAGGTCGTTGAAGGGAAGCTGCTCGCTGTGCACGATGCGCTTGCCGGTGAAGGTGACATCGGCATCCATGGCGCGCCAGCGGTCGGTACGAAATTCCTCGACCGGCAGGACCTTGTCGGACGGCTGCTTGCTGGCACCGCCACGGGCTTTCTGCTCGGCATTGGAGTCAGCGCCGATCAGTGGCGCCAGGTCCTTGAACAGGAGCTGGTTGGAAACGAGCTTGCCCGTGAGCTTGGGCCGAGGCTTGCTGGCGACGTACGCCAGGTCACCATGAATGTCGCTGTCACCGATCTTGCCATTGAACCCTTGGTACTTGAAGGTGGCGCCCTGCTCAGCGTGCAGGTTGGCGCTAAGGTGGCCATCGGTGGAATATGCCGGGGTGTCAGGCAATGTCACGCCGGTCAACGGGAACAGATTGCCAAGGCTCGCGCCCGACAGGCGCAGTCGCAGGTCGAGTGCACCCAGGTTGAGCGGATCGGTCAGGGTACCGGCCAGTACCACATGGGTGTCGGCGATGCGCACATCCGCTTGCAGTGGGAAGGGTTGATCGGATGCTTTGAGTGCCAGCAGGCCACCGATCTTGCCAGTGCCGGACACGGGCTGATCCTTGTAGCGCCCCTGCGCCTTGAGGCCGAATGCATAGTCCTGTGCAGGCGCCGACTTCTCGGCCGTGGCCTTGCCCACGATGTCGCTGAACGGAATGGGCTTACCCAGCGGATCGATCTGGACCTTCATGCGAGCCTTGAGCGTCTGGTCGTCGAAGCTGACGTTACCTTGGTCGAAACCAATCGCGCCGATGTCCATTTCCCATTTGGACGGTGCTTCGTTTTCGTCTTTCGGGCCGAAGTCGAAGTTCCAGTTGGCCCTGCCGTCCGCCAGGCGTGTCAGGCTGGCAGTCGGCTTGGTCAAGTTGATGCGCGGGATGCTGACTTGGTGAAACAACAGGGGCAGCGGCGACAGGCGAAACTCCACGCGCTCCAGTGCTACCATCTGCGGCTCTTTGAGCCAGTCCGGGTTGCCCAGGGTGAGGTCTTCAGCCGTGAAATGCGGCCAAGGTATCCATGCCCGCCAGCCCCCTTCTTCAGGCTCGGTGCGCCAGTGCACTGCAAGGTTGCCGTTGATGGCGAAGGGCCGATGCAAGGCCTCGGACACCTTCTCGTTGAGCAGCGGCTTGACGCGGTTCCAGTCGAAGGTGGCAATCACCACGACCAGGATTGCCAGCACGGTCAGCAGTGTGGTCAGGGTCCAGAGGATGATTCTGGCGGGGCGCGTCATTGCGTGAGTCTCCATGCGGCAAGGCGAAAACAAGCGTAGCGGTGAGGGGTCATGTATCTGGGACTGATGAAAGGCGTGAGGGTTTTATCTCAGGGGGAGGATAGCCAAGAATTTCCCGCGTCTGGGTGCGTTTGGCTCGTCATGCTCACTCGGTGCATCCCTTACGCACCCCTACCATCAAGCCCATCGGCGGCCCTGCAAGGCTCTGAATAGAGCCTTTGACGCCTGATATCAATGGGGTCGATTTTTACCATTACCCGGATGAACTTCTCTGTGCAGGTGCGAGGCGTAGCATTGGCTACACACCCACTTTCCAGCCCCGCAGAGGAGCACCGAATCATGAAACGCCACCTGTTGACCCTCACCTTTTCCTTGCTTGCAGCCAATGCGTTCGCCCTGCCAGGTGCCGAGCAGCACCTGACGGCCGAATCGCGTTCGAGCGCTGCTCAAACCATCCAACCACTTGAAACACTCGCCGAAGGCGGCTCCGACCGGTTGATCGAGCGCAGCGCCCGTGTTGCCGAAGGGGGTTCCGACCGCCTGATCGAGCGCAGCGCCCGTGTTGCCGAAGGGGGTTCCGATCGCCTGATCGAGCGCAGCGCCCGTGTCGCCGAGGGCGGTGCAGATCGCTTGTCGCAAACGGCACGGGTGAGCTGACCTTATGGAAGACGCACCGCGCTGTCGTCTACCTGACCTCCCCCTTCGAGCCCGGTCCATTGACCGGGCTTCGTTTTTTTAACTAGAGTGCCCAGCCACCCTTTATAGAAACCTGCATCATGTTGCCGCGTGCCGAACAGAAGCTACAGACCCGCCAGGCCCTGCTCGATGCCGCCTGCCTGCTCATGGAGAGTGGTCGTGGCTTTGGCAGCATCAGCTTGCGCGAAGTGGCCAAGGCGGCCGGCATCGTGCCCACCGGTTTCTACCGGCATTTCCCGGACATGGATGCACTGGGCCTGGCACTGGTCAATGAGGTGGACGATACCTTCCGCCAGACCATCCGGCTGGTGCGGCACAACGAGTTCGAGCTGGGCGGTATCACGGATGCGTCAGTTCGTATATTTCTCGATGTAGTCGCTGCCCACCGCGCCCAGTTTCTATTCCTGGCACGGGAGCAGTACGGAGGGTCGCAGCCCGTGCGCCAGGCCATCGCCCAATTGCGGGAAAACATTACCGCTGACCTGGCCACCGACCTGGCCCGGATGCAGCGTTGGCAGCACCTGGACAATGCGGCGCTTACCGTCATGGCGGACCTGGTGGTCAAGACCGTGTTCGCCACCTTGCCCGAATTGATCGACAGGCCGGAAAGGGGTGAGCCGCAGGCGTTGACCCCTCAGGAGAAGATCACCCAGCAGCTGCGCTTCATTTTCGTCGGTGCGCGGCACTGGCAAGGGCTCGGCAACCCCGGCTGACGGGCTCGGCAGACCCGACTTCTGCTACCATGGCGCCCTGCCCGACAGCGACGAGCGCCAAGATGTCCAACCCCCGCCCTACCCTGCCCGAACTGACCCGCTTCAATCAGCACTTTGCCGCGTGCATCGTGCCCCTATGGCAGGGGCCAGGTTGGAACACCGAGATGGCGTTGCCTTACGAGGCCCTGGACGCCGAGCATCAGCCGCTGCCGGTGCAGCGCTATCGGGCCATGGCTTGCGCACGCCAGTTGTACCTGTTCAGCAGCCGCATCGGTCAACCGGGCGCGGCCGAACGCGCCGCGGCATTGTTCCGCTCCTTGCAAAAGCACTTTCATGACCCCGAGCACGGTGGCTGGTTCTACAGCATCGACGCCCAGGGCAAACCGCTGGACCGACGCAAGGACCTCTATACCCACGCGTTCATCGTCTTCGCCTGCGCGCACTATTGGGGCCAGGTCCGCGACAGCCTGGTGGCCTCCACCCTGGCTGGTGCGCTGGACGTCATCGAGCATCGCTTTGCCCGGGATGATGGCTTGTACGAGGCCAGTCTGGGTGAAGACTGGGGCAACCTGGGCAGTGGCGCGCTGCAAAACCCGCAGATGCACCTGGCAGAGGCCTTCTTGCAGGTGTTGGCCGTGCGTGATGATCAGGCTGTGCAGCAATTGCTTCTACAGTTATGCACAGCGATGCAGGCCCACTTCATCGACCCTGCCCACGGGGTGATGCTGGAAAAGCCCCGGGGCACTGTGGATAACTGGTTCGAGCCGGGTCATCAGTTCGAGTGGTTCTATTTGCTGCACACTTCGCCGCTGCTGCGTGGGACGGCGTTGCATGCGTCCATTGAGCGGGGCTTTGTTTTTGCCGAGCACCATGGCGTGAAGGACGAGGCGGTGCTGGCGATGCTGGATGTGCAAGGGCATGTGCTGGATGCGACTCAGCGGATCTGGGCACAGGCCGAATACGCCAGGGCCCTGGCATTGCGCCCTGATGCAGATGTAAAGCTGCCCAAGCTGTTGCAGGCCCTGCAGGGGCGGTTCTTGCGGCAAGCGGGATGGTATGAATGCCGGGACGGGCAAGGCGATGTCAGCCGGCATGATATGCCGTCGACTACGCCTTATCATCTGGCCACCTGCCTGGAAGGGTTGAAGCGATTGGAGGGGTGAGGTCGGGGCCTGCAATGTTGTTACCGTAATGGGCAGTGAGGCTCAGATCCTGGAGCCGTCCAGGGCGCTGGCACGTTTTCGTCATTGGAATACGTACAACGGCGAGTGTTTCAAGAGCTGCCACGGTATCAAGTCTTTGACTTAATGGCGTCGTATGTCCGTACTGCTAATTGTGCTGCCCAATACTTGGAATATGACATAACCAAAGCTCAAAACTCTCTGCTTTTGCAACAGCAACTATAACTTCATCCCGTTAGTTAACGCTTGCACATTCCTTTAACACTCCTCAATCCTCATGTAGGAGCGGCCTCGCCGGGGCGCCGGCCCGGCCGCGATGGGCCGCGCAGCGGCCCCTAGATTTAAGCATTATCGCTGCTACTGGGGCCGCTGCGCGCCCCATCGCGGCACAAGGCCGCTCCTACACGGGATATGTATAGCGACAAGTTTAGACATTATTAGCCCCACTACAGACGCTGTTGATCTTGATCTTGATCTTGCTTTTGATCTTCGCGACTTCAGAAGGCCGAACGCAGGTCTTGCGGAGGGAGGTGACAGGCATGGATGCCTGTCAAGCGCTGGGCCCCAGGATGGGGCCTACAGCGCGGTCCTCCCGGGAGCAAGACCGGAGTGAGGGAACCCCGAAGCGCAGCGTAGGGGCCGTATGAACGGAGCGCAGCCTTTTTTGGTTACTTTTTGTGGCGTTTGACAAAAAGTAACTCGCCGTAAGGGCGAAAAGGTGATTAAGCGTCGCCATCGCAAATGGACTATGCGTCTCTATCAATACCCACACCAACCCATCGAACTTCAAACTTCAAAGCGTGGGCGCATATATCGAGTTGGTATTCATTGGCGCGGGTGGCGCACAGTCACCCTTCCGCCCTTACGGCGGCTCACTTTTTGTCTTGGCAAAAAGTAAGCAAAAACCGCCTGCTCCTATCATCCGGCCCCTACGCTCCGCTCCGGGGTCCCCTCGCTCCGGGCTTGCTCCCGGGAGGACCGCGCTGCAGGCCCCATCCTGGGGCCCAGCGCTTGACGGGCATCCATGCCCGTCACCTCCCTCCGCAAGCCCTGCGCTCGGCCTCCTGAAGTCGCGATCTGCTGCGCTTGGACTACCGCGCACTTAGAAGCAAAAGCCAAAGCAACGGCAACGGCAACGGCAACGGCAACGGCAACGGCAACGGTCATTCAGGTTCGCGAATAGCCCTTCCGAATGCGGCAGGATTTCGCCGGGGGTTCGCCCGTGGAGAAGAACTCAGTCATACACCCCGGTCAAAACCCCAAATTACCCCTTCGCCGAGCGATCAATAGAGAACCCAGCCCAGTCCTGGCTAACCGGCATCAACTCCAGGCTATTGATGTTGATATGCGCCGGCTGGTTGAGTATCCAGAAAATGGTCTCGGCAATGTCCTGCGGCTGGATCGGCTCGGCCCCCGCGTAGGTAGCATCGTACTTGGCCTGATCACCGCCAAACCGAACCAGCGAGAACTCGCTCTCGCACAAGCCAGGCTCGATGTTGCTCACCCGCACGCCAGTACCGCGCAAATCGCAGCGCAGGCTCAACGAGAACTGACCCACGAACGCCTTGGTACCGCCATAAACGTTACTGCCCGGATAGGGGTAATTACCCGCCACCGACCCCACGTTCAGAATGGATGCCCCCCGCCCGTGGGCGATCAAGCGGGGCAGCAGCAAGCGCGTGGTGTAGATCAGCCCCTTGATGTTGGTGTCGACCATGGTTTCCCAGTCGTCGAGGCTGCAGTGCTGTGCAGCGTCCACCCCCAGCGCCAACCCGGCGTTGTTGACCAGTGCGCGGAGCGTGTCGAAGCCCGCTGGCAACGTGGCGATGGCCTGTTCCATCGCCTGGCGATCACGCACATCCAGCACCAGGCCATGAACTTCGGTTTGCGCAGACAATTCGGCACACAAGGCATCCAGGCGGTCCTTGCGGCGCCCCGTGAGCACCAGCTTCCAGCCCGCCTCGGCAAACCGGCGGGCAGTGGCCTCGCCAAAGCCGGACGTGGCGCCTGTGATGAAGACGGTCGAAGTCATGCAGTGTTCCTCACGTAAGAGATCCTGGGTGAAACCGCAGCATGCCCGTGCCCGATGCGCCGGGCAAGTCGTCACGCGCACTGATCGTTTTTTGATCAACACACTGAAGGCCGCATATACACTGGGCTACAGCCACCTATGAGCACCTTATCCACAAGCCTTTCCCCGCCAATTGGGGGCAACTGCGGCACCAGGCGGAACCCTTTCAGCCTTACACGGTCTCGCCTGCCTTTTTCAACCGCGCCAATTCCTTTATCCCATGCCGCATCCAGACGTCTGTCCAACGCTTTTCCACAACCTTATCCACAGGCGTACGGGTTTATGACATCACCCTTGAAAAGTACTAGTCAGGTAGCGATATCGTCATGCAGCTAGATCCTGATCAAAAAACGATCAAGTCTATGGAGCCCCTGAATTCCTTGTCTTGGAGAAAGATGCCACCATGTTTTCCACAGGCACCTCCACACGAACGGTGGACTAAATCAGGCTGTGGGTAACAAAGGTTGGCCAGTCGCTTCGAGCCTGTGCATAAGCCCGAGGCCGTGGCAGTTGTCCACACCAGGCACCGCCTGGTGAAACGTGCAGGCCAGTCCCTTGAAGCGTTGACCAGCCCCGATTGACTCAGGGCTGGAACACCATCAGGGCTCAGTGCCCGCCCAAGTAAGCGCTGCGCACCTCTTCATTGACCAGCAACTCCTGGCCCGTACCCGTCATGCGTATCTGCCCGTTGACCATCACGTAAGCCCGGTCCGACAGCTTCAACGCGTGGTTGGCGTTCTGCTCGACCAGAAAGATGGTCATGCCCGTCTTGGCCAGCTCGCGCAGGGTGGCGAAGATTTGTTTGACGACGATGGGCGCCAGCCCGAGCGAAGGCTCATCCAGAAGCAGCAGCCGAGGCCGGCTCATCAAGGCGCGGGCGATGGCCAGCATCTGCTGCTCGCCCCCCGACATGGTCATGGCGCGCTGATTGCGTCGCTCCTTCAAACGTGGAAACAACGTATACATCCGCTGCATGTCCTCGTCGGCATGCTTGTCGCCGATGGGGATGGTGCCCATCATCAGGTTTTCTTCGACACTCATGTCCGGGAACACCCGCCGCCCTTCCGGCGACTGGGCGATGCCGTTGGCGGCAATGTAGTGCGAGGACTTGCGGGTGATGTCGGTGCCCCGGTAGATGATCTGGCCGGAAGCGGCGCGGGGCTGCCCGAAAATGGACATCAACAAGGTGGACTTGCCCGCCCCGTTGGCACCGATCAGGCTCACCGTCTCACCTTCGTCGATGTGCATGGACACCTGCTTCAGGGCCTGGATGGGGCCGTAGAACACATCCAGGTCCTTCAATTCCAGAATGGGTGCAGTCATATCAGCTCCTCTTCGTCGGCACCCAGATAGGCAGCGATCACTGTCGGGTTGTTGCGGATATCCTGAGGCGCGCCCTCGGCGATCACGTTGCCGTGGTCCAGCACGACGATGTGGTCGGAAATGCTCATGACCATGCCCATGTCATGCTCGATCAGCACCACGGTGATGTCATGCTCGTCGCGCAGGACCCGCACCATGCGGCTCAACGCTTCGGTCTCCTGAGGGTTCAAGCCCGCGGCAGGTTCGTCCAGGCAGATCACCTTGGGGCGGGTGCACATGGCACGGGCGATTTCCAGGCGTCGCTGCTGGCCGTAGGACAGTTCGCCGGCCAGGCGATTGGCGCAGTCGACCAGGTCCACCACCTCCAGCCAGTAGAAGGCATGGTCCAGCGCGTCGCTCTCGGCCTTGCGATACCCCTTGGTGTTGAGCACGCCAGCCAACAGGTTGCGGTTGACCCACATGTGTTGGGCCACCAGCAGGTTCTCGACGACAGACATCTCCTTGAATAGCCGGATGTTCTGGAACGTCCGGGCCAGACCGGCCCGGTTGACCAGGTGGGTGCCGCCGAACATCTTGTAGTACAGCCGGCTGGCGAACCGTGATGGCGAGACGAAGTCCGCCGCCTGGAAGCGCTCGCCCAGCAACTGAATGACGTTGGTATGGCTACCCCGTGCATTGAGCTCGATTCGTCCGCCGCTGGGCTTGTAGAAGCCGGTCAGGCAGTTGAACACCGTGGTCTTGCCTGCGCCATTGGGGCCGATCAGGGCGAAGATCTGATTGCGCCTGACTTTCAGGCTCACATCGCTGAGCGCCTTGATGCCACCGAACTGCATCATCAGGTGGTCTACCGAAAGAATGATGTCGTCGCTCATGGCGCCACTCCTTTACGCGGGGTCACACCGGACCGGCTGATGCGGATCAGCCCGCGCGGTCGCCAGATCATCATCAGCACCATCAGCACCCCAAACAGCAGTACCCGATACTCGGAGAAGCTGCGCAGCAGTTCTGGCGCAACGGTGAGCACGAACGCGGCAATCACCACGCCGACCGTCGAGCCCATGCCGCCCAGTACGACGATGGCCAGGATCAGCGCTGACTCGAAGAAGGTGAACGAGGACGGGTTGACGAAGCCTTGGTAGGTGGCGAAGAACACCCCCGCCAGCCCCGCAGTCGAGGCGCCCAGGGTAAACGCCGAGAGCTTGACCAGCACATGATTGAGCCCCATGGAGCGGCAGGCGATCTCGTCTTCGCGCAGGGCCTCCCATGCTCGACCTACCGGCATGCGTGTCAGCCTGTGCTTGATGTACAGCACGGCCAGCACCACCAAAAACAGCACCGCGTAGATGAACACGAACTTGAGATTGGGGTTGTAATCGATACCCATGAACTCGTGGATGGGCACGCCCCCGTCCTTGGCCCGCCGACCGAACTCCAGGCCGAGGAACGTCGGCGCCGGGGCCGGCATGCCATTCGGCCCACCGGTGAACGACAGCCAGTTGTTGAGCACCAGGCGAATGATTTCGCCAAAACCCAGGGTGACGATGGCCAGGTAATCACCGTGCATGCGCAACACTGGAAAGCCCAGGATGCACCCGGCCAGCGCTGCGGCAATGGCCGCCAGGGGCAGCACGCTCCAGAAGCCAAGCCCCAGGTACTGGTAGCCCAGCGCCAGGCCATAGGCACCGATGGCATAGAACGCGACATAACCCAGGTCCAGCAGCCCGGCCAGGCCAACCACGATATTCAGGCCGAGACCAAGCAGCACATAGATCAGCCCGAGGATCACCACCGTCAGCAGGTACTTGTTGGCAAAGATCGGGAAGACGATGGCGATCACGATGAGCGCAGGAATGATGTAGCGCAGCCGCGACTTGTAGTCCGGCGGGTTCACATGCACGCCTGAACCGCCATTGTCGAAGCCTTGCAGCATGCGCCGACCGGCAGCGGTTTGCAGGTAAAGGCTGAGCAGGAAGCGCCCGAGCATCACGCCGCCGACCAGCCACGCCACACGCCGCGGTTCGGCGTTGAAGCTGTAGCCGTCGAGCACCACACCGACGACCGGGCCGAACACGATGAGCGCCAGCAGCCCTGCAACCAGGGTTTCCACTACGCTGCGCTTGAGATCGAAACCTGTCTTTTGGGGAACGGATACGGATTTGGCAACGGACATGGTCACACCTTAGCCACGAGTGGGCGACCCAGCAGGCCTTGGGGGCGGAAGATAAGGATCAGTACCAGCAGCGAGAAGCTGAATACGTCCTTGTAGTCCGAGTTGATCAGCCCGGAGAACAGCGATTCGGAGATGCCGAGGATGATGCCGCCGAGCATGGCGCCAGGCAGTGAGCCGATGCCACCGAGCACTGCAGCGGTGAAGGCCTTGATGCCGATGATGAAGCCGGCATAGAAGTCGAAGGTGCCGTAGTTCATGGTGATCAGTACGCCGGCCAGCGCCGCCATCACGGCACCGATGACGAACACGTAGGAAATTACCCGGTCGGTGTTGATGCCCAGGATCGACGCCATCTTGCGGTCCTGCTGGGTCGCGCGGCACATGCGCCCGAGCTTGGTGTACTTGATCACGTAGGTCAGCAGGCCCATGCCAACGAAGGCCGCCACCAGGATAAAGATCTTGGTGTAGGTCAGTTGCACGAAACCGCTGCCCACCTCGACGCGCCAGGCGCCTTCAAGCAGGGTAGGTACCCCCTGTTGCCGCGCACCTTGGCTGATCTGCGCGTAGTTCTGCAGGATCAGGGAAATGCCGATGGCGCTGATGAGCGGCGCCAGGCGGGTGGAGTTGCGCAAGGGTTTGTAAGCGATGCGCTCGATGGTGAAGCCGTATACCCCGGTCACCACAATGGTGAACAACAAGGTGCCCAACATCAGCAGGGGGAAGGATTCGACGCCGAAATAGGCCAGCAATGCCAGGCTGATCGCCGCCAGGTAGGCGGAAATCATATACACCTCGCCGTGCGCGAAGTTGATCATGCCGATGATGCCATAGACCATTGTGTAGCCGATGGCGATCAGGCCGTAGACCGACCCGAGGGTCAGGCCGTTGACCAGTTGCTGCAGGAAAATACCATCCATAACGCAATCTCACCTGATCGAGATCGCACCGGTGCTGCCCACGCAGGGCCCGGTACCAGGCAGCCATGGCGCTGCAGCACTGTGCTGATCTTCGGATAAAGACGGGTACCGCGGGGCCCGGCCCCGGAGCTTGCGCCCGGGGCCTGGAGCCGTTGTTATTGTTGTTTTTCCAGCTGGTGGTACTTGCCGTCCTTGTCCCACTGGTAGACCACATAGTCCGACACCGTCAGGTCACCCTTGCTGTCCCACTTCTTCTCACCCATTACCGTCTGCACAGGGTTGGCCTTCAACCACTTGGCCGCGTCTTCGCCCTTGTTGGACTTGGCGCCGTTGAACGCGGCCGCCAGTGCCTGCAACGAGGCATAGGCGTAGAGGGTGTAGCCTTCGGGCTCGGTGCCGCCTTTACGGAATTCCTCGACCACCGCCTTGCTGTCCGGCAATTGACGCGGGTCGGCGCCAAAGGTCATGTAGACGCCATCGACGTACTGCGCCCCGCCTGCCGTGGACACCAGTTCGTCGGTGACGATGCCGTCGTCGGACATGAACCTCACGTCCTTGAGCCCTTGCTCACGCAGCTGACGTACCAGGGGGCCGGCCTCCGGGTGCAGGCCACCGAAATAGACCACGTCGGCGCCGGTGGAGCGGATCTTGGTGACGATGGCGCTGAAGTCTTTCTCGCCTCGAGTCAGGCCCTCGTACAGCACGGGCTTGACGCCGCGTTTTTCCAGTTGTGCCTTGGTCGCATCGGCCAACCCCTGGCCGTAGGTGTCCTTGTCGTGCAATACGGCCACTTTCTGGCCCTTGAGTACATCGACGATATAGTTGCCGGCGACGACGCCCTGCTGGTCGTCACGCCCGCACATGCGGAACATGGCCGACAGCCCGCGCTCGGTGACCTGCGGGTTGGTCGAGCCTGGCGTGATGGCGATGACGCCTGCTTCGTCGTACACCTCGGATGCCGGAATGGTATTGGAGGAGCAGAAATGCCCTACCACGCCAATGACCTTGTCCTGGTCAACCAGCCGGTTCGCCACAGACACGGCCTGCTTGGGTTCGCAGGCGTCGTCGCCTTTGACCAGCACGATCTTCTCGCCATTGACCCCACCGGCTGCGTTGATCTTGTCAGCCGCTGCCTGCGCACCTTTCATGTATTGCTCGCCAAACGCTGCGTTGGCACCGGTCATCGGGCCTGCGACACCGATCTTGACGTCGGCCTGTACATACGAAGAAACACCCAGGGCCGTGGCAACGGCCAGGGCCAGGAAACCTTTCTTGTAAAACGTCTGCGACATGAGGTGGTGCTCCTAGAGTTTTTTTGATTGGCACTACAACGACTCAGCCCTGTGCTCTGAGCAAGGGCCGTGCCATTAGATTCGCATCATCTTCAAACCCCACCGTGCATATCGTGGCGGGCGGGCACTGCCCGTTTCTTTATTGAGCGTGCAACCGTCTATCCCACCTCTGGTAGCACCGATTATCGCGGCGCAGGGCTACCGCACCGTCAGGGTGTTGCAACTGGCGCACAGGCCAATGGGCAACCGACCTGTAACAATTAACGTCACCGAACTGCACACCGCTGGTGCGTGACTGCTACAGCCCGCACCGTAACTACACTCGACACGCAACGTAACGCCGTCCGGTTTGGCCGGTACGACACCGTATTCAGATTCTTCTGAAAGGTTTCGCGCTGCTTCGCCGCAGGGTCGGCGTCGCAATCACATCGGCATGTCAAAGACTGGCACAATGACCGCCTATTGCCGTTTCTGGAGCCACCCTGATGAGCGAGAGCGCATTCGCCGAGCGCATCGTGCATAACCTGCTCGACACCGATTTCTACAAGCTCACCATGATGCAGGGCGTGCTCCACAACTACCCTGACGCCGATGTCGAATGGGAGTTTCGCTGCCGCAATGGCGAGGACCTGCGTCCCTACCTGCACGACATTCGCCAGCAACTCGAACAGCTTGCCGAACTGACGCTGGATAACGGCCAACTCGCCTTCCTGGAGCGCATCAGCTTTCTCAAGCCCGATTTCCTGCGCTTTCTAAGGTTGTTCCGCTTCAACCTGCGCTACGTGCACCTGGGTATCGACGACGGTCAGCTGGTGCTGCGCCTCAAGGGGCCGTGGCTGCATGTGATCCTGTTCGAAGTGCCTCTGCTCGCCATCATCAGCGAGGTGCGCAACCGTTCGCTGCACCCGCACATGCGCCTGGCCGCTGCCCGGGATCAGCTTTACCGTAAATTCGATTGGCTGCGCGCCAACGCCAGCACCGATGAACTGGCCGAAATGCAGGTCGCTGACTTTGGTACCCGCCGGCGTTTCTCCAGCCGCGTGCAGGAGGACGTGGTGCGCGTGTTGCGCGATGACTTCCCGGCCCGCTTCGTCGGGACCAGCAACGTGGACCTGGCCTGGAAGCTCGACATCAAGCCGCTGGGCACCATGGCTCATGAATGGATCATGGCCCACCAACAGCTGGGCCCGCGGTTGATCGACAGCCAGATCGCCGCGCTCGATTGCTGGGTGCGTGAATACCGAGGGTTGCTGGGCATCGCCTTGACCGACTGCGTGACCATGGATGCTTTCCTGGGCGATTTCGACCTGTACTTCGCCAAGCTCTTCGATGGGCTGCGCCACGACTCCGGCGACCCTGTGCTCTGGGCCGAAAAAGCCATTGCTCACTATCAGCACCTGGGCATCGATCCGATGACCAAGACGCTCGTGTTTTCCGATGGGCTGAACCTGCCACGGGCGCTGGAAATCTTCCGTGCCCTGCGTGGTCGCATCAACGTAAGCTTCGGTATCGGCACCAACCTGACCTGCGACATTCCGGGCGTAACGCCAATGAGCATCGTGCTGAAGATGACCGATTGCAACGGCGCACCGGTGGCCAAGATTTCAGACGAAGCGGCCAAGACCCAGTGTCGTGACGAAAACTTCGTCACTTACCTACGTCACGTTTTCAAAGTTCCCAGCAAGGAGTAACCCCATGCAAGCGGTTCAGCAAGAGATTGCCCAGGCACTCAAGGTACAACCGCCGTTCGCCGACGCTGCCGCCCTCGAGGCCGAAGTGACCCGGCGGGTAGCGTTCATCAAGGACTGCCTGGCCAATGCAAGGCTCAAGACCCTGGTACTGGGCATCAGCGGCGGCGTCGATTCGCTTACCGCAGCCCTGCTCGCCCAGCGCGCGATCAACGAGTTGCGTGAAGAAACCGGTGACAAGGGCTACACCTTCATCGCCGTGCGCCTGCCCTATCATGTCCAGCACGATGAGCATGATGCACAGGCGTGCCTGGAGGTCATCAAGCCGGACGAGACGCATACCATCGACATCGCCCCGGCCGTCAAGGCACTGGCAGGCGAAACGCAGGCGTTGAAAAACGGCTCGCCCACGCTTGTGGATTTCGTGGTGGGTAACATCAAAGCCAGGATGCGCATGGTTGCCCAGTACACCATCGCAGGCGCGCGCGCAGGTCTGGTGATCGGCACCGACCATGCGGCCGAAGCGGTCATGGGCTTTTATACCAAGTTCGGCGACGGCGCCTGCGACCTGGCGCCGCTCAGTGGCCTGGTCAAGCATCAGGTACGCGCCATCGCGCGGCATTTTGGAGCGCCGGAGTCACTGGTGGAGAAAGTGCCTACCGCTGACCTCGAAGACCTCGACCCGGGCAAGCCAGACGAAGCAGCGCATGGGGTCACCTACCAGCAAATCGATGCATTCCTGCATGGCCAGGAAATCGATCAAGCCGCTTTCGATGTCATCGTTGCCAATTACCGCAAGACCCAGCACAAGCGCGAACTGCCGTTCGCCCCTTGAATACGCAACTGGGGCCGCGTTGCGGCCCCAGTTCGTGTTCTAGCGCGCGGTCAAATCACTTGACCACGACTTTGCCCTTCATCATCGAGATATGGCCTGGGAAGGTGCAGAAGAAGCTGTAGTCGCCGTCTGCTGCAAGCTTGGTGGCGTCGAACGTCACTTCGGTTTCCTTCTCTGGCGCGCCGATCATCTTGGTATGGGCGATGATGGCGGCGTTGTCAGCCTTGATGTAGTCCTTTTCCAGACCCTGGCTCATGCCTTCGGTGGCAATGCCCGGCATGTCGGCCGTCTTGCTGATAACCAGGTTATGGCCCATGACGTTCTTCGGCATGCTGCCGGAGTGAGTGAGTTTGACGGTGAATTCCTTACAGCTCTTGTCGACCGTGATTTCCTTGGTGCTGAAGGACATCTGGTCAGTCGAATCGACAGTTACCGAGCACTCGGCTGCGAAGACAGAGGCGCTGGCGAGGGTCAGCAGGGATACCGCTACAGCTTTCGCAAACATCGTGAATCTCCTTGGCAGGGTTTTATCAACAGCGAGACTGCCTGAAACCGTCCAGCCCCTGGGTGACGTGCGTCAAGGGGATGTCAATGGGCCAGCCAGTTGAATTGTTCAATGGATTGTATACAACCAATCTAAGGGCACATCATGCCCTTTTAATAGACGATGGGACAACCTCTCATTTAGGAGCAGTACCAAATGCCCATGTCCAGTTTCTTGAACAGCCTGCTCGCTGCCTATGCCCACGCTGCCACAGGCGCGATCTGCGAGTTCTCGCGCCCCGAGTGATGCCCGGAATGATGTCGATGTGCAGTGATCGAGTAACCGGTAGTCGCTGAAGGAGGGGCCGCCAGGCGGCCCGGGGTTTCAGCGTGGAATGACTGGCTGACGCGGCTTTTTCCCGCCTTTGCCACCCTTGGCCGACTCCTTGCGCTCCTTGGCCGCTTGCTGGTTGCGGGCGAACGCCTCCGCCTTGGCCTTCTCGCGCTTGTCCCATGGCTTGCTGCCATCGCTGGCGCGCGGCGGCAGGCCGGAATGCTGGGTCAGGATCTTCTGATCCTTGCCCACCTTGTGGCTACCGGCTGGCGTCGAGTTCTTGCGCCGGGCGCTCTGGTAGGTATCGGATTGCGGCTGGTGCAACGGGATCAGCTGATGCTTGCCTGGCCCGATCAGGTCGGCACGCCCCATGCGCTGCAGCGCCTCGCGCAGCATTGGCCAGCCCTTGGGGTCGTGGTAACGCAAGAACGCCTTGTGCAAGCGACGCTGCTCGTCGCTCTTGACGATGTCCACGCCCTCGCTCTTGTAGGTCACCTTGCGCAACGGGTTCTTGCCCGAGTGGTACATGGCGGTGGCCGACGCCATCGGCGAGGGGTAGAACGCCTGCACCTGGTCGGCACGGAAACCGTTGCCCTTGAGCCACAAGGCCAGGTTCATCATGTCTTCGTCGGTGGTGCCGGGGTGCGCCGCGATGAAGTACGGGATCAGGTACTGCTCCTTGCCTGCCTCCTTGGAGAACTTCTCGAACATGCGCTTGAAGCGGTCATAGCTGCCAATGCCCGGCTTCATCATCTTGTCCAGCGGGCCACGCTCGGTGTGCTCGGGGGCGATCTTGAGGTAGCCGCCCACGTGGTGGGTTACCAGCTCCTTGACGTACTCCGGCGATTCCACCGCCAAGTCGTAGCGCAGGCCCGAGGCGATGAGGATTTTCTTCACGCCTGGCAGCGCACGGGCCTTGCGATACAGCTCGATCAACGAGCTGTGGTCGGTGTTCAGGTTCTCGCAGATGCCCGGGAACACGCACGAAGGCTTGCGGCAATGCTTCTCGATTTCCGGGCTCTTGCAGGCGATACGGTACATGTTGGCGGTGGGGCCGCCGAGGTCCGATACCACGCCAGTGAAGCCGGGCACTTTGTCGCGCATCTCCTCGATCTCGTTGAGGATCGATTCGTGCGAGCGGTTCTGAATGATGCGCCCTTCGTGCTCGGTGATCGAGCAGAACGTACAGCCGCCGAAGCAGCCGCGCATGATGTTGACCGAGAAGCGGATCATCTCATAGGCCGGGATGCGCTCCTTGCCATAGGCCGGGTGCGGTACGCGCGCATAGGGCATGCCGAACACGTAGTCCATTTCCTCGGTGCTCATGGGAATGGGCGGTGGGTTGAACCACACGTCCACCTCGCCATGTTTCTGCACCAAGGCGCGGGCGTTGCCTGGGTTGGTCTCCAGGTGCAGCACACGGTTAGCGTGCGCATACAGGACCGGGTCGTTACGCACCTTTTCGAACGACGGCAGGCGAATCACCGACTTCTCACGCGTCACGCGCGGGCTGTCGAGGATCTGCACCACCTTGGCTTCGTTCGGGTCTTCCTGGTCGCCCTTGGCTTGTTCGATGGCGCAGGCCTGGGTGTCCTGGGTGTTGACGTACGGGTTGATGATCTTGTCGACACGCCCCGGACGATCGATACGGGTAGAGTCGATTTCGAACCAGCCGTCAGGGGTGTCCCGCCGCACGAAGGCCGTGCCACGCACGTCGGTGATCGATTCGATCTTCTCGCCGTTGGACAGCCGTTGCGCCACCTCGACCACGGCACGCTCGGCGTTGCCGAACAGGAGGATATCGGCGCTGGCGTCGATCAGGATCGAGTGGCGCACCTTGTCCTGCCAATAGTCGTAGTGCGCGATGCGGCGCAACGAGGCCTCGATGCCGCCCAGCACGATGGGCACGTGCTTGTAGGCTTCCTTGCAACGCTGGCTGTACACCAGGCTGGCACGGTCAGGCCGGCTGCCCGCCAGGCCGCCCGGGGTGTAGGCGTCGTCGGAACGGATCTTCTTGTCGGCGGTGTAGCGGTTGATCATCGAGTCCATGTTGCCGGCAGCCACACCGAAGAACAGGTTGGGCTCGCCAAGCTTCATGAAGTCGTCTTTGGACTGCCAGTTCGGCTGGGCGATGATGCCCACGCGAAAACCCTGGGCTTCCAGCAACCGGCCAATGATGGCCATGCCAAACGACGGATGGTCGACGTAGGCGTCGCCGGTCACGATGATGATGTCGCAGGAATCCCAACCGAGCAGATCCATCTCCTCCCTGCTCATTGGCAGGAAAGGTGCTGGCCCGAAGCATTCGGCCCAGTACTTGGGATAATCGTAAAGTGGTTTGGCTGCTTGCATATCAGTGACCGGCTCTGGTGTGCAGGGAAATCGCGGGCGCGGAGAATAGCACAAATTTTAACCAAATCCGACTGTCTTCGTGGGAATTGGCAAGCGTGCGACGGTTGGGGCGTGACGCCTTGTGGGGCACGTTCGCCCCACGATTCAGGTAAGAAGGTGCGTCTGGTGAAGCAGGATCAGGCGTTATTCATCGTCGTCGAAGTTATACATCCCCGGCGCCAAGTTCTCGAAACGGGTGTACTTGCCGATGAACGCCAGGCGCACAAAGCCAATTGGCCCGTTACGCTGTTTGCCGATGATGATTTCCGCCACGCCTTTGTGCTCGGTTTCGGGGTGATACACCTCGTCGCGGTACACGAACATGATGACGTCGGCGTCCTGCTCGATTGCACCGGATTCACGCAAGTCGGAGTTCACCGGGCGTTTGTTCGGGCGCTGCTCCAGAGAGCGGTTGAGCTGCGAGAGGGCAATGACCGGGCAATTGAATTCCTTGGCCAGGGCTTTGAGCGACCGGGAGATTTCGGAAATCTCGTTCGTGCGGTTGTCACCCGAAGAACCAGGAATCTGCATCAGCTGCAGGTAATCGACCATGATCATGGCGATCTCACCGTGCTCGCGTGCCAGGCGTCGGGTGCGCGCGCGCATCTCCGATGGGCTGATGCCGGCGGTGTCATCGATGAACAACTTGCGGTCGTTTAGCAGGTTCACCGCCGACGTGAGGCGTGGCCAGTCGTCGTCGCTCAATTGACCGGAGCGCACCTTGGTCTGGTCGATACGACCCAGTGAGGACAGCATACGCATGACCAGCGATTCGCCTGGCATTTCCAGCGAAAACACCAGCACGGCCTTGTCGGTACGCAACACGGCGTTTTCCACCAGGTTCATGGCGAACGTGGTTTTGCCCATCGAAGGCCGGCCCGCCACGATGATCAGGTCGGCCGGCTGAAGGCCGCTGGTTTTCTCGTCCAGGTCGGTATAACCGGTGGAGATACCGGTGATGTCGCTGTCGGAGTTGAACAAGGTGTCGATGCGGTCGATGGCCATGGTCAACAGGTCGTTGACCCCTACCGGGCCGCCTGTCTTGGGCCGCGCCTCGGCGATCTGGAAGATCTGCCGCTCGGCGTCGTCGAGGATTTCCGCCGCATCACGGCCTTGCGGGTTGAACGCATTGTCTGCGATGTCGGTACTGATGCTGATCAGCTGCCGCAGCGTGGCCCGCTCGCGAATGATCGCGGCATAAGCCTTGATGTTGGCCACCGAAGGCGTGTTCTTGGCCAATTCGGCCAGGTATGCCAGGCCACCGACCTGCGTCGACAAGCCTTCCTTGTCGAGCTGCTCGTGCAGCGTCACCACATCGAACGGCTGGTTGGCGTCAGCCAACTTGTGCACGGCACGGAAGATCAACCGGTGGTCATGCCGGTAGAAGTCACCGTCCGACACCTGATCCAGCACCCGCTCCCAGGCGTTGTTGTCCAGCATCAGACCACCGAGCACGGCCTGTTCGGCCTCGATGGAATGCGGCGGCACTTTCAGGGCTGCGGTTTGCAGGTCGAGCTGTTCGGAGGTAGTGATCTCGTTCATGGCCACGAAAGAATTCTGGAGGATGAAAAAGACAAAGGGCACGGCCTGTCGAAGACAGGACCGTGCCCGATGTTAACCGGCTGACACCTGACGGGCCAGCCAGTCAGCGCAGCTTAGGCAGCTACGACGACCACACGTACGGTGGCTTCAACGTCGCTGTGCAGGTGCACGGCTACGTCGTATTCGCCAACCTGACGGATGGTGCCGTTCGGCAGACGAACTTCAGCCTTGGCCACTTCAACGCCGGAGGCGGTCAGGGCGTCAGCGATGTCGTGGGTGCCGATCGAACCGAACAGCTTACCTTCGTCGCCAGCGGTGGCAGTGATGGTCACTTCCAGCTCGGCCAGTTGGGCAGCGCGGCTTTCAGCCGACGATTTACGGTCTGCAGCTGCTTTTTCCAGCTCGGCGCGACGCTCTTCGAACGCAGCCAGGTTGGCGGCGTTGGCAACGGTAGCCTTGCCGAATGGCAGCAGGAAGTTACGGCCGTAACCAGCCTTAACTTTTACTTTATCGCCCAGGTTGCCCAGGTTGGCGACTTTTTCCAGCAGGATCAGTTCCATTTGGTAAAACCTCTTAACTTTTAACCTTCACCGTTCGCGGAGTCATTCCCTTTGGGGGACTTGCGACCGCGAAAATCAATCAGGCTGTCGACAATGGCCAGGACCACCAGCAACGGGTAAATCAGCTGCATGATCAGCGGCAGCGTCACGTACATCCCTACTAGCCAGAAACCGGCCAGTCGGCCCTGCGCCACAAGCCCATGCATCAAAGCGATGCCGGCCAGCACCAGTACCAGGCTCGAAGCCGATGCCAGGATGATGAACTGCGGCCCGATGAACGGGGCCACCACCATCACTGCCACCAGGGCCACCATGGTCTGTTTCGGCAGCTTCAGGGCACGAAACTCGTGACCGAAGCCTCCAGGGTTGTACAACGCTGCCTGCCAATAACGCGCCAGCACCAGGGCCAGCACGCAGAACAACTGCACTGTCACGGCTGTGGAAGTGACCAGCAATGGGCGGATCACTTCACCGGAGAGTACCGGCTGCCCTTCGACTTGCGGCATGGCTTCGGCAAACGCCTTGGCCAGCGCATCGAAGGTAGGGGCCAGCGCCAGATCAAGCACGAGGCTGAACGCCACGGCGAACACGGCACTGACCACCAACACCCGACTCCAGGGATGCTCGGCCCGCAACAGGCCGGCAAGTGCCAGGGCACCCGCGATCACCATGAAGGTGATCGGATCGCCCATGACCCAAACGGCCAACCCTGCCAGCAAGCCGCCAGCGATGACCGTTGAAGCATCCTTGAACCCGCGTCGCAGCAGCACAAGGCTGCCGGCAGCGGCACTCAACCAGAACAGCAGCGGCAATACCGCGCTGATGACCACCACGAGGGTGGCCTGCACACGACCGCGCATGATGAAACTTGCTAACGCTCGCATGCTAATCCCTTACTGCTTGTCGACGACCCGGTCTCAGCGGCCGTGGCTGTCGGTGTAGGGCAGCAGGGCCAGGAAGCGGGCGCGCTTGATAGCGGTAGCCAGCTGACGCTGATAACGAGCTTTGGTACCGGTGATACGGCTTGGAACGATCTTGCCGGTTTCGGATACGTAAGCTTTCAGGGTGTTGAGATCTTTGAAGTCGATCTCTTTCACGTCTTCAGCAGTGAAGCGGCAGAATTTACGACGACGGAAGAAACGTGCCATTTAATAGGCTCCTCTAAAGGTCCGTGGATTACTCGTCAGCGTTATCGCTGGAGTCGCTGTCATTGCTGTCGTCGCCTTCGGCGGACTCGGCATGCTCAGGACGCTCGCGACGCTCACGGCGCTCGCTGCGGTTTTCTTCAGCCTTCAGCATCTCGGACTGACCGGTAACGGCTTCGTCGCGACGGATGACAAGGTTACGGATAACGGCATCGTTGTAGCGGAAGTTGTCTTCCAGCTCGGCCAGGGCCTTGCCGGTGCACTCAACGTTCAGCATCACGTAGTGAGCCTTGTGAACATTGTTGATTGCATAGGCCAGTTGACGACGGCCCCAATCTTCCAGGCGGTGGATCTTGCCACCATCTTCTTCGATCAGCTTGGTGTAACGCTCAACCATGCCGCCGACTTGCTCGCTCTGGTCCGGGTGAACCAGGAAGATGATTTCGTAATGACGCATGAATGCTCCTTACGGGTTAGTAGTCTGCCAGCGAATCTGGTCAGACAAGGAGTGAATGACACTGGTGTGTCTTGCCAGGGAGTAGAGGCACATGCGCACCTGCCAGCTCGGCAAGGGGCGCAATTGTAGAGAAGGCCAGACAGACAAGCAAGGCAATTGGCGATTATTTGAACAACCGGAAACACTTCGACGCGGCATCTGTCGCGTCGCGGGTACAGCGGCCCGTGCAGGATCCGTTCAAGCGGGCACGTGCCGGCCAAAAGACCGGCACGGTCATGGGATCAACCCTTGGCCTGGCGCTGGCGCACGGCCTCGAACAGGCACACGCCAGTGGCCACGGACACGTTCAGGCTGCTGACGCTGCCGCTCATCGGCAGCTTCACCAGAAAGTCGCAGTGCTCGCGGGTCAGCCGGCGCATGCCCTTGCCTTCGGCGCCCATGATCATCACCAGCGGGCCGGTCAGGTCCTGCTGGTAGATTTCCTGCTCGGCTTCGCCGGCGGTTCCCACCACCCACAGGCCACGCTGCTGCAGCTTCTCAAGCGTACGCGCAAGGTTGGTCACGGCCACCAGCGGGATCACCTCGGCTGCTCCGCACGCGACCTTGCGCACCACAGGCGTCAGGGTCGCCGATTTGTCCTTGGGCACGATCACGGCCGTTGCGCCCGCTGCATCAGCGGTACGCAGGCAGGCACCAAGGTTGTGCGGGTCGGTCACCCCGTCCAGCACCAGGATCAGAGGCGGGGTTTCAGTGCGCTCGAGCAACTCCTCGAGCATGAGCTCACCCCAGACCTGGCTGGGGCTCACCTCGGCGACCACGCCCTGGTGCACGCCTTCGACCCAGGCGTCCAACTCGCGGCGCTCGGCTTGACCCACAGCTACGCGGTTCTCGGCGGCCAAGGCCAGCAGCGCTTGCAGGCGCGGCTCGCTGCGGCCCTCCGACAGCCAGATCTGCTTGACCCGCTTCGGATGGTGCTGCAACAGCGCCTGTACCGCGTGAACGCCGTAGATCTTTTCCAACTGACTCATGAATTGCTCTTGCTCTTGCGTGATGCGCCGGATTTCGACGGCCCTTTACGGTGCTTGGTAGGCTTGCCAGACGTCTTGCTGCCCTTGTCCGACTTGCTGCTGCCGTGGCTGGTACTGCGGGCCTCGGTCATCAGCGCCTTTTTCATTTCGCGGCTCTTGCGCACCTCGGCGTTGCGCTGCATGGCGTCCTTGGGGAAGTACGCCTCGGAGGCTTCGCTCTTGCGGCTGCGCGGCTTGGGCGTGCCCTGGCCTTCTCTTGCTCCGGTGCTTGCTCGGTCGGGGCAGCGGCAGCAGGTGTACCGCGTTGCTTGCGACCGATCGGAGCGGCCAGGGTGGCGTCGGCCACTTCGAAGTCGATCTTGCGCTCGTCCAGGTCCACGCGCATGACCTTGACCTCGATCGTGTCACCCAGGCGGAAGCTGCGGCCAGTGCGTTCGCCCGACAGACGATGATGCACCGGGTCGAAGTGGTAATAGTCGCCCGGCAGCGCACTGACGTGCACCAGACCCTCGACGTAGATGTCGGTCAGCTCGACGAACAGGCCGAAACCTGTCACCGCCGTGATCACACCCGGGAACGTCTCGCCCACGCGGTCCTTCATGTACTCGCACTTGAGCCAGTTGACCACGTCACGTGTGGCTTCGTCGGCCCGGCGTTCGGTCATCGAGCATTGCTCGCCCAGTTGCTCGAGGGTGTTCTCGTCGTACGGGTAGATACGCGCCTTGGGAATGCTCATGGCACCGGCACGCTTGACGTGTGGGGTATCGACCTTGGAGCGGATGACGCTGCGGATGGCGCGGTGGACCAGCAAGTCAGGGTAACGACGGATCGGCGAGGTGAAGTGAGTGTACGCCTCGTAGTTCAGGCCGAAGTGGCCGTTGTTGTCGGTGCTGTACACCGCCTGGCTGAGCGAACGCAGCATCACGGTCTGGATCAGGTGGAAGTCCGGGCGGGCGGCGATGCTCGCCAGCAGTGCCTGGTAGTCCTTGGGCGACGGGTCCTTGCCCTTGTGCAGTGACAGCCCCAGCTCACCCAGGAAAGCACGCAGCTTTTCCAGGCGCTCCGGTGGCGGGCCATCGTGCACCCGGTACAGGGCCGGCACACCGTGCTTTTGCAGAAACTCTGCCGTGGCCACGTTGGCGGCCAGCATGCATTCCTCGATCAGCTTGTGCGCATCGTTGCGCACGGTCGGGCGAATTTCCGCGATCTTGCGGTCTTCGCCGAAGACGATGCGAGTTTCCTGGGTCTCGAAGTCAATGGCACCGCGGGTGTGCCGGGCATCGAGCAGGACCTTGTACAGGTTGTAGAGGTTCTTCAGGTCCGGGACGACTTCCTTGTATTCCTCGCGCAGCGCCTTGCCTTCACGGGTGCGTGAATGCTCGAGCATGCTGCTGACCTTGTTGTAGGTCAGGCGGGCGTGAGAGTGGATGACCCCTTCATAGAACTGGTAGTCGACCATCTGCCCGGCCTTGTTCATGGTCATTTCACAGACCATGGCCAGGCGATCGACGTGCGGGTTCAACGAGCACAGGCCGTTGGACAATTCCTCGGGCAGCATGGGCACCACACGCTCGGGGAAGTACACCGAGTTTCCGCGCTGCTGGGCTTCCACATCCAGCGCCGAGCCCAGGCGGACGTAGCTCGACACGTCGGCGATCGCCACATAAAGGCGCCAGCCGCCGGAGAACATCCGCAGCTTGCCCAGGGGTTCGCAGTAAACGGCGTCGTCGAAGTCGCGCGCGTCCTCGCCGTCGATGGTCACGAAGGGCAGGTGGCGCAGGTCGACGCGCTTTTCCTTGTCCTTGTCTTCGACTTCAGAGCGGAACTTGCGGGCCTCCTTGATCACATCCTTGGGCCAGACGTGCGGGATATCGTAGCTGCGCAGGGCAACGTCGATTTCCATGCCCGGCGCCATGTAGTTGCCGACCACTTCCACCACATCGCCTTGCGGCTGGAAACGCGCCGTTGGCCAATGGGTGATCTTGATCTCGACGAACTGGCCGATCTTCGCGCCACCGTTACGCCCGGCCGTGACCAGCACTTCCTGCTGGATCTTCGGGTTGTCAGGGGTCACGTAACCGATGCCGCCTTCCTCGAAGTAGCGGCCTACCACGCTTTCATGGGCGCGGGAGACGACCTCGACCAAGGCGCCTTCGCGGCGACCACGGCGGTCGACGCCGGACACACGCGCCAGGGCGCGGTCGCCATCGAACACCAGGCGCATCTGCGACGGGCTCAGGAACAGGTCTTCGCTACCGTCGTCGGGAATGAGGAAGCCGAAGCCGTCGCGGTGGCCGGAGACGCGGCCGCAGATGAGGTCCAGCTTGTCCACCGGGGCATAGGTGCCGCGCCGGGTATAGATAAGCTGGCCGTCGCGCTCCATGGCCCTGAGGCGGCGGCGCAGTGCTTCGATCTGGTCTTCTTCGTGCAGACCGAACTCTGCCGCCAGCTCCTCGCGCGCGGCCGGTTCGCCACGGTCGGCAAGGCGCTGCAGGATCAGCTCACGGCTGGGAATGGGGTTGTCGTATTTTTCCGCTTCGCGAGCGGCCTCGGGATCGAGGGATTGCCAATCGGCCATCAGAAGGGGTTCACCTTGGGGTATATAGATAGGAATTCTGGCATAGGCGTATTGAAACCGGAAATGTCAGCCTTGGACAGCCCCCTGAGGAGCGCCCGGCGAGCGGCAATAGGCCCATGAAATCAACAAGTTGAATTTTTTGAGATTTTTTTTGATCGAGGGCTTTACAGCCCCCGAGGGCATCCGTATAGTGCGCACCACGACGACGGACAACCCCGAAGTTGTAGTAGAGATGAGCGGCGCTGTAAAGCATCTTTTATCTCGAATGTGTGCCCAGGTGGCGGAATTGGTAGACGCGCTGGTTTCAGGTATCAGTGGCTTAACGGCCGTGGAAGTTCGAGTCTTCTCCTGGGCACCAAAATTTTCAAGTAATAGATGACCAAGGATCTGTTACTACTGTGTGAAGCGAACAATAGTCGCCTTCATCAGATGATGTAAAGCTTTGCCCAGGTGGCGGAATTGGTAGACGCGCTGGTTTCAGGTATCAGTGACTTAACGGTCGTGGAAGTTCGAGTCTTCTCCTGGGCACCATACAAAAACCCACTAGCTTGCTAGTGGGTTTTTTCTTGCCTGAAATTTAGCATCATGGCCCCGCCCTTCCGTGTTTTCGGCGTTGTGCAAGATGGCGCACAAAACCCAACGCCTCGCCCTTTCCGACGCGTGCATAGCCCCAAGCACCCCGCTCAATGAATTTATCGTCACCTCGCCACATGAGAAACGATTTCGTTTACCATTGTTTCCAAATATGTAGCCGTAAGCGAGGAAGTACCCGCATGACGATCCGCCCGCAACCGCTGATGCGCACCCTGGCCGCCGCCGTGTTGAGCCTGGTCATCGGCGCTCCGGCCGCCATGGCAGATGCGCCGGTCACCTTGACCATGTACAACGGTCAGCACAAGGAAATCGGCGAGGCCATCGCCAAGGCTTATGAAGCCAAGACCGGCATCCATATCAATATCCGCAAGGGCAGCAGCAACCAGCTGGCCAGCCAGATCATCGAAGAAGGCGAGCGCTC
The DNA here is from genome assembly GCF_000730565.1 of Pseudomonas fulva NBRC 16637 = DSM 17717. GTDB lineage: Bacteria > Pseudomonadota > Gammaproteobacteria > Pseudomonadales > Pseudomonadaceae > Aquipseudomonas > Aquipseudomonas fulva. The sequence continues at coordinate 204,206 of NZ_BBIQ01000006.1, forward strand.
GCCGGCCGACATCATCTATACCGAAGAGTCGCCACCCCTGAATAACCTGGGTGAGCTGGGCCTGCTGGCAAAGATCGATGATGCCACGCTCAACATGCTGCCCAAGGAATATGTCGCCGCCAACGGTACCTGGATGGGCGTGACCGCGCGGACCCGGGTGGTGGTGTACAACCCCAAGAAAATCGACGAGAAGGACCTGCCGACCACGGTCATGGACTTCGCCAACCCTGAATGGGACGGGCGCGTTGGCTTCGTACCCACCAGCGGGGCCTTCCAGGAGCAGGCGGTAGCCATCCTGAAGATGCATGGCCGCGAAGCAACGGAAGAATGGCTGACCGGCCTGAAGGCATTCGGCAAGACCTACACCAACAACATGGTCGCCCTCAAGGCCGTGGAGAAAGGTGAAGTGGGCGCGGTGCTGGTCAACAACTACTACTGGTACGCCCTGGAGCGCGAGCGCGGCAAGCTTGACTCCAAGCTGTACTACCTGGCCGATGGCGACGCCGGCAACCTGGTGACCATTTCGGGTGCCGCGGCCGTGAAGGCCAGCAAGCACCCCAAGGAAGCCCAGGCATTGCTCAACTGGATGGCCAGCGAAGAAGGCCAGCGCGTGATCACCCAGACCACGGCCGAATACCCACTGCACAAGGGCATGGTTTCCGATCGCGGCCTGAAGCCGTTCGACGAGTTGCGCCCGCCCAAGATCACGCCGGCCGACCTCGGCAATGCCGAAGAAGCCCTTGAGCTTGAGCGTGAGGTCGGTCTGCTCTGATGACTGCCGCCCTGACCCAGCCGGTGCCGGTACGTTTCGTACCGCGCCGCAAGCGCCCCTCGATCTGGGTGGTGCTGCCCGTGCTTTTCCTGGTGGCGATGAGCGTACTGCCATTGCTCTACGTGGCCATCAAAGCCTGGGAAGCCGGCTGGCGAGAGGCGCTGTACCTGTTGTGGCGCCCCTACGTATGGGGGCTGATGCGCAACACCCTGCTGCTGATGGTCGGGGTTACGCTGACCTGTATGGTCGTAGGCCTGGCGCTGGCATGGCTGCTGGAACGCAGCGACCTGCCCGGGCGCAGGTTGTGGGGGGTGGTGCTGTGCCTGCCCTTTGCCGTGCCGTCGTTCGTCAGCAGCTTTACCTGGGTTTCGCTAAGCTCGGACTTCGAAGGCTTGGGCGGCGCCATTCTGGTAATGGCCCTGTCCAAGTACCCGCTGATCTTCCTCCCGGTGGCGGCCACTTTACGCAACCTGGACACCTCCCTTGAGGAGTCGGCGCGCACATTGGGTTGCAGCCGCTGGAGCGTGTACCGGAAAGTCACCCTGCCCTTGCTGTGGCCGTCGATGCTGGGTGGCGCCCTGCTGATCGCCCTGCACATGCTCGTGGAGTTCGGCGCACTGTCGATTCTGGGCTTGCAGACATTCACCACCGCCATCTACCAGCAGTTCGAGCTGGAATTCAGCAACGCCAACGCGGCCATGTTGTCCGCCGTGCTGTTGGCCATGTGCTTGATCATGCTGTGGCTGGAACTGCGGGTACGTGGCAAGGCACGGCATGTACGCATTGGCCAGGGCGTGGCACGCCGCGCTCAACCTGTAAAGCTGCGTGGCTGGGCGATACCTGCTCAAGTGTTCTGCCTGGGCCTGGCCGTATTGGGCAGCGGTATTCCATTGGCCATGCTCGGTTACTGGCTCAGTGTGGGTTCATCCGCAGCGTTCCCCATTGCGGATATTTCCAGGGCACTGTTCACATCGCTGTCCGTGTCGCTAGGCGGCGCCGGTTTCTGCGTCGTGCTGGCTCTGCCGATCAGCTTCCTGGTGGTGCGCTACAAGGGGCGCTTGGCCATCTGGGCAGAACGCCTGCCCTACCTGTTGCATGCCCTGCCCGGGCTTGTCATTGCCCTGACGCTGGTGTTCTTTGCCCTGCACTACGTGCCGGCGCTGTACCAGACCACGGCGTTACTGCTTCTGGCCTATGCACTGCTGTTCCTGCCTTTGGCCCAGTCGCCCGTGCGCACGGCCTTGAACAAGGCATCCCCTACGCTGGAAGAGGCGGCACGCACCCTGGGTGCAAGCAGCTTTGCCGCGTTCTGCAAAGTGACCCTGCCGATCATCTTCCCGGCGATGGCAGCGGCCTTCGCCCTGGTGTTTCTGGACGCCATGAAGGAATTGACGGCAACGTTGCTGCTCAGTCCTACCGGCATGACGACCCTTGCCACCGAAGTCTGGGCACACACGGCCAATGTCGAGTTCGCAGCGGCGGCACCCTATGCGGCGCTGCTGATCGTGGTTTCAGGGTTGCCGGTGTATTTGCTGACAACGCGGATGTACCTGAACCGCGCGTGATGGCCCAAAGCGCATCACGCCCGGAACTGGCCCAGACTTGCCCGAAGCTGGGCCGCCAGATCGTCCAGCACCTTGCTGCTTGCCGTGGTCTGCATCACCACTTCGGCTGAACGTTCGGCCTGGGTATGAATGTTCTGCACCCGCCCCCGCACGGCCTGCGCCCCGCTCGCCTGCTGCTCAGCTGCGCGAGTGGCCAAGCCTATGGCCGCATGCACCTGCTCCACCGCAGCCTGTACCGACTGCTGGCGACGCTCGTTGTCACGCAGCACCAGCAGCCCTTCGCTGGCCTTTGTACCCGCCTGACTGATCGTGGCCACCGCCTCCTTCGCCCCTGCCTGCAGTGCGGCAATATGCGCCTGGATGTCACCGGTGGAGCGTTGCGTCTTGCTCGCCAACGCCCTGACTTCATCCGCCACTACGGCAAAGCCTCGCCCCGTCTCGCCGGCACGGGCGGCTTCGATGGCGGCGTTGAGGGCCAGCAGGTTGGTTTGCTCGGCAATGCCGTGGATGACCGTCAGCACCACCTCGATCTGCTCGCTTTGCTTGGCCAGGCGCTCGATGACCTGCGAGCCTGCATCCACCTGCCCGGCCAGGTTTTCGATGAGCCCGGCCAGTTGCGTCGAGGTGCGACTGTTTTCGTCAGTGGCCTGGCGAATGTCCACCACCTGCTGCAAGGCGGCCTGCATGGCATGGCTCTCGGCCTGGGCTTCTTCAGCCATGCTCGACAGGTCGCTCAGGCTGGCCGCCACCTCATCACGCTGCAACGCGGCGGCGGCATCGGCGCCTGCGTTGCGCTGGGTCATGGCGCCGATCTCCACACCGGTGCGCTCGGCCACGTCACCGGCTTCGCGCACGATAGGTTGCAGCTTGTCGACGAAGCGATTGACCGCTGAGGCCATGTCGCCAATCTCGTCGCGGCTGTCCAGGGGTACCCGCTTGGTCAGGTCGCCTTCGCCCGCTGCCAGGTCATCGAGCGCCGCGATCAACAGACGCAACTTGCTCACCACACGCCGGCCCAGCACTATGGCCACCACCAACAGCACGCCCAGCCCCACCAGCACCAGGCCCAGGCCGATGCGCCAACGCAATTCTGCCGCCGCATCGCGCACGGTTTGAGCTGTATTGTTCTGCATGGCCGCGGCGCTGCCTTGCGCAGCCTCCAGGCGTTCACGCAGTGTCTTGCCACTGTCGGCAGCCGCCCCCACCAGGCTGTCGCCAACCAACTGTTCGCTGCTGGTGATCAAGGCCGCGAAACGTTGGTCCAGAGCGGCCAGCTGCTGATCGATGCCGGCGGTTGAAACACCCATCAGCACCTTGCCGATTTCTGCCCCATTCGGGTTAATCGACGCTTCGACCATGTACACAGCAGGGTCGCGGCGTGCGGCCTCGATTACTTTGTCCAGCGCCCGCTCCCCTTGCCCCTTCTCGAGCAATGCCTGGTTGATTGGGTTCTGTCGGTTCAGGTAGCGGGTCAGGTGCTGGCCTTCTGCATCGTCATAAATCACGAACAGAACGTTGGGATTGCGCTGCGCCCGTCGGGCGAAATCCGATAACACCGGCACATCCTTGTCCCAGATGGCGCGCGGCGCCACCGAGGCCAGCAACTCTGCCATGTCGTTGGCGGACTCTTTCAAGGTGCCTTCGAGGGTCTCGCGCAGTTGCTGCTGCTCGGCCTGCAGGCGTGTCGAGAGCCCTGCACTCAAGCGTTGGCGAGTGCTGGCAGACAAGCCATCGAGGCCTGCGCGCACCTCCTGGCCGGCTTGTTCCAGATCAGTCGTGAGTTGTTGGCTGTCATGCCCAAGGCGTTGGGCCAGTTCGCGCTCAAGGGCCGAAACCGTGCTTCGTGTCAGGGCAACGGCCACCAGCACCTGCACCAAAAGGGCGATACCCAAGGCCACAAAAACAGGCCGCAATAGGCGGCTTCGTAACAGCGAAAGGATGGCAGACACGGTAAAACCCTCGTGTTTTCTGGCGCCATTACTTTGATGGCATCGACAGACAATTCTTACAGCAAGGGTTATGCCGGTAGCAGCGGGGATACACGCCAAGCTCAAGCAATACGAGCTTCGTACCCACAATGAAAAACGCCGCGACCCCTGTTCAGGGCCACGGCGTCAGATCAGCCTGGAGGGCAGATCAGGCGAACGGATGACGCAGCACGATGGTTTCGTTGCGGTCCGGGCCGGTGGAGATGATGTCGATCGGTGCGCCGATCAGTTCCTCGATGCGGGTGATGTAGGCACGCGCATTGGCAGGCAGCGCTTCCAGGGTCTTGGCACCCAGGGTCGACTCGCTCCAGCCCGGCAGTGTTTCGTACACCGGTTGCAGGCCGATGTAGCTGTCGGCATCGGTCGGGGCTTCGATCACTTCACCATTGGCATCCTTGTAACCTACGCAGATGTTGATGGTCTCCAGGCCGTCGAGCACGTCGAGCTTGGTCAGGCAGATACCCGAGATGCTGTTGACGTCGATGGCGCGGCGCAGGATGACGGCATCGAACCAGCCGCAACGACGGGCACGCCCGGTCGTGGAACCGAACTCATGGCCACGCTTGGCCAAGGTGGCGCCCGTGTCATCGAACAGTTCGGTTGGGAACGGACCCGAGCCTACGCGGGTGGTGTAGGCCTTGGTGATGCCCAGGATGTAGTCCAGGTACATCGGGCCCACGCCGGAACCGGTCGAGATACCGCCAGCGGTGGTGTTGGAGCTGGTGACGTACGGGTAGGTACCGTGGTCGATGTCCAGCAGCGAGCCCTGTGCGCCTTCGAACATGATGTCCTTGCCGGCACGACGCAGGTTGTGCAGCTCGGCAGTGACGTCGAGCATCATCGGCTTGAGCTGTTCGGCGTAGGCCATGCACTCGTCCAGCGTCTGCTGGAAGTCGATGGCAGGCTCTTTGTAGTAATTCACCAGCTGGAAGTTGTGGTAGTCCAGCAGCTCGCCCAGCTTGGCGGCAAAACGCTCGCGGTGGAACAGATCGCCCACGCGCAGGCCACGGCGGGCAACCTTGTCTTCGTACGCTGGGCCAATACCACGGCCGGTGGTGCCGATCTTGGCTTCGCCACGGGCTTTTTCACGGGCCTGGTCCAGCGCGACGTGGTACGACAGGATCAGCGGCGCAGCCGGGGAAATGCGCAGGCGCTCACGCACCGGTACGCCCTTCTCTTCCAACTTGGTGATCTCGCGCATCAGTGCATCGGGTGCAACGACCACACCGTTGCCGATCAGGCATTGCACGCCTTCACGCAGGATGCCGGATGGAATCAGGTGCAGAACGGTCTTTTCACCGTTGATCACCAGGGTGTGGCCCGCATTGTGGCCACCCTGGTAGCGCACGACGGCGGCAGCATGTTCGGTCAGCAGATCGACGATCTTGCCTTTGCCCTCATCACCCCACTGGGTGCCCAGGACGACGACATTCTTACCCATTACATTGGTCCTCATTCACGCAAACTTGGTTGCCGGCCTGTTGCCGACGCAGAAACTCACTGGGCCAGCGGCAGAACCTGCCAGCGCCCGTCTTGCTGAATCAATTGACGATCACAATCCGCTTCAAGGGCAGCACTCAGCGGCTGACCAGGCAGGGCCTGGACCACACGCTGGCCCTCGTTGCGCAACTGGCAGACATGCTGCCATAGGGCCGCATCGCCACTGTCCGGCATCCAGATGCCGCCCGTGGGCAGTACGACCTCCGCTCGCCCCAGTGTGACCAGGGTCTTCAAATCCGTGGAGAAACCGGTAGCCGGGCGCGCCCGGCCAAAGTCGGCGCCGATGTCGTCATAACGGCCGCCTTGGGCAATCGACTGCCCTTCACCTGGTACGAACACCGCAAACACCACGCCCGTGTGGTAGTTGTAACCGCGCAGCTCACCCAGGTCGAAGTACAACGGCAACTGCGGGTAACGGGCGGCCAGCCGATCGGCGATGGCCAGCAAATCGTCCAGGGCCGCCAGCACGCTGGCAGGTGCACGACCCAGGCGTACGCGGGCCTCGGCCAGGACTTCCCTGCCGCCGCATAGCTCGACCAGGGCTCGCAACATGTTGCCCACATCGTTTGGCACGTCGGCCGTCAGCGCCTGCACTTCGTCGACCGCCTTACGTTGCAGGGCGTCGAACAACTGCTGCTCGACCGCGCCCGACAGACCGGCGGCCCGAGCCAACCCACGGTAGATACCCACATGGCCCAGGTCCATGTGGACATCAGGCACATCGGCCAACTGCAACGTGGCGAGCATCAGGCTGATGACTTCCACATCGCTGGTGGGGCTGGCATCGCCATACAGTTCGGCACCCAGCTGGATAGGGCTGCGCGAGGTGGACAAGGCACGCGGCTGGGCATGCAGCACACTGCCGGCGTAGCACAACCGGCTTGGGCCTTCACGGCGCAGGGTATGGGCGTCGATGCGCGCAACCTGCGGCGTGAAGTCGGCACGAAAGCCCATCAGGCGGCCGGACTGCGGGTCTACTACCTTGAAGGTACGCTGATCCAGGTCCTGGCCGGCGCCGGTGAGCAGCGACTCCAGGTACTCGATATGCGGGGTGACGACCAGTTCGTAACCCCAACTCTGGAACAGGTCCAACACCTGGCGACGCGCGATCTCGATACGCGCAGCCTCAGGTGGCAGTACTTCCTCGATGCCATCTGGCAGCAGCCAGCGGTCTACCGTTGCCATTACGCCTTTTCCCCTCTGGTCCGGGCGGCCGCCAGCAGGCCGGCCGTCAGTAAAGCAGGTATCGCGCACAGCAACGGGCAGCACTGATCCCAGCGCAGCCACCGTACCCGATACCCTCGAATTGCCTTGCGAACGTGTCAAAAGCGGACCGACACCGGGCCGATCAACCTTGCAGACGCAAAAAAGCCGGGAAATTTCCCGGCTGACTCATCATACACCCCTTTTGATTCGGGATGCACCCTGCCTGGCGTTTTAGCTGCCAGGCGGGGCGCCTGCCCGAATTCGACTCAGGGCCTGCTCTTGTCCATGAAGCGGAAGAACTCGTTCTTCGGATCCAGGACCAGCACGTCGCTCTTGCTGGAGAAGCTCTCGCGGTAGGCTTGCAGGCTACGGTAGAACGCATAGAAATCAGCGTCCTGCGTGTAGGCCTTGGCGTAGATGGAAGCCGCCTGGGCATCACCGTCACCGCGGGTCTCTTCAGCTTCGCGATAGGCCTCGGCCAGCAGCACACGGCGCTGACGATCGGCGTCTGCACGAATACCTTCAGCCAGCTCGTTACCCTTGGCCCGGTGCTCGCGCGCCTCGCGCTCACGCTCGGTGCTCATGCGGTCGAACACGCTGCGGTTGACTTCCTTGGGCAGGTCGATGGCCTTGACGCGGACGTCGACGACCTCGATACCCAGCTCCTTGTTGGCCATGCGGTTCAGCGAAGCGGTGATGTCGGCCATCAACGCGTCACGCTCACCCGACACCACCTCGTGCAAGGTGCGCTTGCCGAACTGGTCACGCAGGCCGCTTTCCAGACGACGGGACAGACGCTCGTCAGCAATCTGCTTCATGCCGGAGGTGGCCGTGTAGAAGCGCTCGGCATCCTTGACGCGCCATTTGGCATAGGCGTCGACCATCACCGCTTTCTTCTCCAGGGTCAGGAACCGCTGGGTAGGCGCGTCGAGGGTCATCAGGCGGGCGTCGAACTTGCGTACCTGGTTCACGTACGGCACTTTCACGTGCAGCCCTGGCTGGACATCGGCCTGGACGACCTTACCGAAGCGCAGCAGAACTGCACGTTCGGTCTGGGACACGATGTAGAAGCTGTTCCAGGCCACGATGGCCAGAACCACGGCGGCGATCAGGGCGATCAGCGATCGGTTGCTCATCAGCGGCTCTCCCTAGTGCGCAGCGGCTGCTGTTGCTGTTGCGTGTCCTGCGCCGAGCGCGCGGCCGCAGCGTCGTTGGCCGACGATACGCCGCTTGCAGGCGCGGACGGGTTGCGGCTGCCTTCGACCATCTTGTCCAGCGGCAGGTAGAGCAGGTTGTTCTGCCCGTCCTTGGTCGCCACCATGACCTTGCTCGAATTGCTATACACCGCCTGCATGGTTTCCAGGTACAGGCGCTGACGGGTCACGTCAGGTGCCTTGCGGTACTCGGTGACCAGCTTGGTGAAGCGGTCGGCCTCACCTTTGGCTCGGGCAATGACTTCATCGCGGTAGCCGTTGGCGTCTTCGATGATGCGCTGAGCCTGACCACGGGCTTCAGGCACCACGCCATTGGCGTAGGACTCGGCCTGGTTGCGGGCACGCTGCTCGTCTTCGCGGGCCCGGATCACGTCATCGAAGGCTTCCTGCACTTCACGCGGGGCTGCCGCGCTCTGCACGTTGACCTGGGTAACGGTGATACCGGTGCGGTAGTTGTCGAGGAAACGCTGCAGACGTTCGCGGATGTCCACGGCCATCTGTTCACGACCTTCGGTCAACACCTGGTCCATGGACGTAGAGCCCACCACGTGACGCAGGGCGCTGTCGGTCGCATGCTGCAGGCTGACCTCGGGCTGGTCGACGTTGAGCACGAAGTCCTGCAGGTTGCTGATCTTGTACTGGACGGTCAGCGGCACCTCGACGATGTTCTCGTCTTCGGTCAGCATCTGGCCCTGCTTGGTGTAGGCCCGCTCGCGCGTGACGTTTTCCATGTACTTGCGATCGATCGGCGGGAAGTAGATGTTCAGGCCGGGACCGACCGTCTCATAATACTTGCCGAAGCGCAGCACGACGGCTTGCTCCTGCTCGTCGACGACATACACGGCGCTGTACAGCCAGATGGCCGCCAGCACTGCCAGGCCGATGGCCAGCAGCCCCAGGCCGCCGCCCTTGCCGACATTGCGGTCACCGCCACCCCGTTTCTTGCCACCACCGAACATGCCGTTGAGGCTGTCCTGCAGTTTGCGGAAGGCCTCGTCCAGATCCGGCGGACCTTTTTTGTCGCCGCCACCACCGCCACCGCGGCGGCCGCCCCAGGGATCCTGATTGTTCGAGTTGCCACCCGGCTCGTTCCAAGCCATAGCGCTCTCCATCTGATAAAGCAAAGACGCGCCCACGGCGCGCCGTCCAATGCTACAGAATGCCTGTCACTGCTGCCCGACGACCTCGTGGGGCATTTATTGCAAAGTGTGTTGCTCGACAAACACTTGCGGCTCCATGCCTTCACGGCTGACCAGGCGATTGAGTTCGACCCTGGGCAGACGCACGCTCAGCAGGCTGCGCCCTTCTTCATCATGCGCTTCACTCTGCACCGCGCCCAAGTCAAAGAATTGCGCGCGCAGGCGAGCAAAACGTTGTTCCAGGCACAAGGTGCCGACAAACAGATCATCACCCAGCAACTCGGCAATCGCCTGGCCAACCAGCTCCAGGCCACGCCCGTCACGTGCCGAAACCCAGACCCGCTCCGGCTTGCCGTCGGCGTTGCGCTGGATCTGCGGCTCGACCTCTTCGAGCAGGTCGAGTTTGTTATACACCTCGAGGATCGGCAAGCCTTCAGCGCCAATCTCGCCCAATACTGCCAGCACCTGCTCGATCTGCTCCATGCGCTCGGGCTCATGGGCATCGATCACGTGCAGCAGCAGGTCGGAGTTGCTCGACTCCTCGAGCGTAGCTCGAAACGCCTCGACCAGCTTGTGCGGCAGGTGCCGGATGAAGCCCACGGTATCGGCCAGCACGATAGGCCCCAGGTCGTTGAGCTCAAGCCGACGCAGCGTCGGGTCGAGGGTAGCGAACAACTGGTCGGCCGCGTACACCTGCGACTGGGTCAGGGCGTTGAACAACGTGGACTTGCCGGCGTTGGTGTAGCCCACCAGCGAGACCGACGGGATGTCCGCACGCTTACGCCCGCGACGCGCCTGTTCACGCTGGCTGCGCACTTTCTCGAGGCGGGACTTGATCTGCCGGATGCGCACGCGCAGCAGGCGACGGTCGGTTTCGAGCTGAGTTTCACCCGGCCCCCGCAGGCCAATACCCCCTTTTTGTCGCTCAAGGTGGGTCCAGCCGCGTACCAGCCGCGTACTCATGTGCTCAAGCTGGGCCAGTTCGACCTGCAGCTTGCCTTCGTGGGTACGTGCGCGCTGAGCGAAGATATCCAGAATCAGCCCGGTCCTGTCGAGCACACGGCACTCGAACACGCGTTCGAGGTTGCGCTCCTGGCTGGGCGTGAGGGTGTGATTGAAAATCACCAGGTCTACCTGCTCGGCATGGACACGGTCGTGCAACTCCTCGACCTTGCCACTGCCAATCAGGTACTTGGCCGAGGGCTGATGCCTCGTGACCGTTACCAGCGAGACGATGTCGGCACCGGCCGACAACGCGAGTTCCTGAAACTCCTGCGGGTCTTCGCGCGCCTCAGGGTTCTGACCTTCCAAGTGAACGAGCAGCGCGCGTTCACCACCACCGTGGCGCTCAAAGAACAATGCAGGCTCCTATCAGGCGTTGCCTGGCTCGCTGTCGCCGTGATCGGAATCGGACGGGCTTGGCAGACGAACCGGGCGGGCAGGTACAACAGTGGAAATGGCGTGCTTGTAGACCATCTGGCTGACGGTGTTCTTCAGCAGTACCACGAACTGGTCGAACGACTCGATCGAGCCTTGCAGCTTGATGCCGTTGACCAGGTAGATCGAAACCGGAACCTTTTCTTTTCTCAAGGTATTCAGGTAAGGGTCTTGTAGCGAATGCCCTTTTGACATATGCCGCACTCCTGTAAGGATAAATAATTGGAAAATCTGAAAAAACGATAAGTAAGGCCGGCTTTCACAAGGATAGACGGCAATCAGCAGGGACTCAGCTCAATATGGAGACGGCCCCAAGGTATTTCAAGGTGCGGGACAGATTGTCGCAGGCCAGGCTGTCGAGCCAATGCACGCCTGGCCAGCCACGCAGCCAGGTGAATTGCCGCTTGGCCAGCTGCCTGGTCGCGATGATACCGCGTTCACGCATCTCATTCTCAGTCAGCTGGCCGTCCAGGTAATCCCAGACCTGCCGATAGCCCACTGCCCGTATAGACGGCAGCCCGGCGTGCAAGTCACTTCTGGCTCGCAGCAATCGGACCTCGTCGACAAAGCCCTGTTCCAACATCTGTGAAAATCGTAACGCAATTCGCTGATGCAGAATGTGACGATCTGTAGGCGCAATCGCAAGACTGGCGACAGTATAGGGCAAATGACCGCAGGCGCTTGCGTCTACACCGCTACTTTCAGCCAATTGACGCTGGCGATGGGCCGTCATGCTTTGCCCGCTGACCCGGTACACCTCCAGCGCCCGGATCAACCGCTGCGGATCGTTGGGATGAATGCGCGCGGCCGACTCCGGATCGACCTCAGCCAACTGCCGATGCAGCGCTGCCAGGCCCTCGGCCTCGGCCAGAGCCTCGAGCTCGGCCCTGACCTGGGCATCGGCCGCCGGCATGTCGGCCAGCCCCTCGGTCAACGCCTTGTAATAGAGCATGGTCCCGCCCACCAGCAAGGGGATGTTGCCACGTGCGGTGATCTCGGCCATCACGCGCAAGGCGTCGGCACGAAACTGCGCTGCCGAGTAGGCTTCGGCCGGGTCGCGGATGTCGATCAGGTGGTGCGGGTGGGCAGCCAGGACGACCTTCGAGGGCTTTGCCGAACCAATGTCCATGCCCCGATAGACCAGGGCAGAATCAACGCTCACCAGTTCGCAGGGCAAGACCTTGCTCAGCTCGATGGCCAGGTCGGTCTTGCCCGACGCGGTCGGGCCCATCAGGAATATTGCAGGGGGCTTGCCACTCATGTCATCGACCGCGCAGGAATAGTTTGTCCAGATCATCCAGGCCCATCTGGGTCCATGTGGGACGGCCATGGTTGCACTGGCCGCTGCGCTCGGTATTTTCCATGTCGCGCAGCAAGGCGTTCATTTCAGGAATCGCCAGGCGCCGATTGGCACGCACGGCACCGTGGCAGGCCATGGTGCCGAGCAGTTCGTTCAGGTGTGCCTGAATACGGTCGCTGGTGCCGTACTCCATGAGGTCCGCCAGCACATCCTGCACCAGGCGGTTGGCTTCGGCCTGCTTGAGCAATGCTGGAATCTGGCGAATCGCCAGCGTTTCCGGGCCCAGGCGCTGCAGTTCGAAGCCCAGGCGCTGGAACCAGGCCGCGTGTTCTTCGGCGCAATCGGCCTCGCGCTGGCTCAGGGCGAGCGTTTCGGGCACCAGCAGCGGCTGACCGCTAAGACCCTCGCTGGCCATGGCCACCTTCAGCCGCTCGTACATGATCCGTTCATGGGCGGCATGCATGTCGACGAGCACCAGGCCCGCGGCGTTCTCGGCCAAAATGTAGATGCCCTTGAGCTGGGCCAATGCGAAGCCAAGCGGGGGGATGTCGCCCTGGCTTTCCGGCAGCGCGGCAGCGCCTTCGCTCAAGGGCTTGTAGAACTCGCGATAGACCGCCTGGGCCTCGGCAGCCGGCAATGGCTGCGACGGCCTGGGCGTGTATGAGTACTGGTAACCCGCGCCACTGCCACTGCCGGCAATGGGAGACGGCGCAGCACGTGGTTGCTCGAGCACGGCCGCAGCCAGGCGCATTTCGCCCTGAGGCCCGAACTCGCCTGCTTGCTGCCCCGTCGGCCGGGTCGCCTCAGGCAGGGCAGCCGGGGCAGCCAACTGGTCTTCGGGACGCACATCGGCCAGGGCACGGTGCAAGGTGCCGTACAGGAAATCGTGGACGCTTCGGCCTTCACGGAAGCGCACTTCGTGCTTGGTTGGGTGAACGTTAACGTCCACGCCGTTGGGCTCAAGCTCAAGGAACAGTACGAAGGTCGGGTGACGACCGTTGAACAGCACGTCCCGGTAAGCCTGGCGTACGGCATGGGCCACCAGCTTGTCACGCACCGCGCGCCCGTTCACGAAGAAGTACTGCAAGTCTGCCTGGCTGCGCGAGTACGTCGGCAACCCGACCCACCCCCACAGGCGCAGACCGTTGCGCTCCACGTCGATGGGCAGGGCCTGCTCCATGAAACCGGGACCACAGATGGCGCCCACCCGCCGGGCCCGGTCGGCTTCCTCGCGGGCCTCGTGCAAGCTCAGAATGCTCTTGCCGTTGTGCCGCAGATGGAAGGCCACGTCGAACCGGGCCAGTGCCAGGCGCCTGATCACTTCCTGCAGGTGGTCGAATTCGGTTTTCTCGGCCTTGAGAAACTTGCGCCGCGCCGGCGTGTTGAAAAACAGGTCCCGCACTTCCACGGACGTGCCGACAGGGTGCGCAGCAGGCTGCACCCGCGCGGTCATCTCGCGCCCTTCGGTTTCCACCTGCCAGGCTTCGCTGGCGTTGGCCGTGCGCGAGGTCAGGGTCAGCCGTGCGACCGAGCTGATCGACGCCAGGGCTTCACCGCGAAACCCCAGGCTCAGGACGCCTTCGAGGTCTTCCAGCTCCCGGATCTTGCTGGTGGCATGGCGCTCCAGCGCCAGCGGCAGGTCGTCGGCAGAGATGCCGCTGCCATCGTCGCGCACCTTCAGCAGCTTGATACCACCTTGCTCGACGTCCACGTCGATCCGGCGAGCACCGGAGTCGAGACTGTTTTCCAACAGCTCCTTGGCAACCGATGCGGGCCGTTCCACCACCTCGCCAGCCGCAATCTGGTTGGCCAGCCGCGGGCTGAGCAGCTGGATGCGTGAGCCGCCGCTCATTGCGAGGCCAACGTGGTGGCAGGAATGTCCAGGCGCTGGCCGACCTTCAGTTCATCGGTCTTGAGGCTGTTGGTACTGCGCAGGCTGGTGACGCTGACTTGATAGCGAACCGCGAGCATGGCCAGGGTCTCACCAGGCCGCACCGTATGTTCACGCGGGCCCTGGGCGATCTTGCCGCTGTCGCGTAGCCACGCCACGTAGGTGCCTGGCGGTGGGTTCTGCTGGAAGTACTGGCGAACCCCGGTGTGAATGGAGCGGGCCAATGCCTGCTGGTGGCTGCGCGTAGCCAGCTTGGCGGCTTCTGCATTGTTCGAGATGAAACCGGTCTCGACCAGGATCGACGGAATGTCCGGGGACTTGAGCACCATGAAGCCGGCCTGCTCCACGCGCTGCTTGTGCAGCGAGGTGATACGCCCCATGTTGCCCAGCACCTTCTGACCGACGTTGAGGCTGGAACTGAGCGTGGCCGTCATCGACAGGTCGAGCAGCACCCCGGCCAGCATGCGGTCCTTGTCGTCGAGGCTGACATTGCCGGCACCGCCGATCAGGTCGGAGCGGTTTTCCGTATCGGCCAGCCAGCGTGCGGTCTCGGAGGTCGCACCGCGGTCGGACAAGGCGAACACCGAGGCGCCGAAGGCAGCGCGCGACGGGGCAGCATCGGCGTGGATGGAGATGAAGAGGTCGGCGCCTTTCTTGCGAGCGATCTCGGTGCGCTTGCGCAATGGGATGAAGTAGTCGCCCGTGCGCGTCAGCTCGGCGCGAAAGCCCTTCTCGCTGTTGATCTGGCGCTGCAGTTCGCGGGCGATCTGCAGGACGATGTCTTTTTCATGCTGCCCGCTGGAGCCCGAAGCGCCAGGATCCTCGCCACCGTGGCCAGCATCGATGGCCACCACGATGTCGCGCTTGCCACTGGGCACCGGTGGCAGCTTGATGGCTGGCTGGGTCGGCGTGACGGGCACCGCTGGCGTGGTGGCCGGTGCCTGCACCGGTGGCGGCGCAGGCGTTGGGGCACTGGCGGCAATGGCGTCCGCCTCCTGGTCGTACAGGTCGACCACCAGACGATTGCCGTATTGCGCGTTGGGCGCCAAGGTAAAGCTCTTGGGCGTGACCGACTTCTTCAGGTCCACGACCACCCGCAGGTCGGTCGGTGTGCGCTGGGCCGAGCGCACGCTGCTGATCGGCGTATTGGACGTTGCCACCTTCAAGGGTGCGCCCAGGGTTGCGCCGTTGATGTCGATGACCAGCCGATCGGGTGCGCTCAATGTGAAGACACTGTGCTGCACAGGCCCGGACAGGTCGAAGACCAACCGGGTGTTGTCCGGCGCACGCCACAGGCGCACGCTCTTGACTTGAGTGACGGCCAGAGCCTCAACGGTCACCGTTGTCAGCAAAAGCCCAACGATGGCGACCAGTGCGCGTATGCGCATACCTACCCCGCTTGCTGTTTATAGTATTCGGCCAGTGCCACGCACCAGGCGTCGCCGCGAGCCCCCTGCGGCGAAAGTACAAGCGAGCGTCCGCTCGCCTGGGGGCTTATGGTAATGGTCAGGTCAGGCTTTGGCAAAACGCCCGCACCCTTTTGTGGCCACTCGAACAGGCACAGTGGATCATCCTCGAAATAGTCACGAATGCCCATGAACTCAAGCTCCTCCGGATCGACCAGCCGATAGAGGTCGAAGTGAAAAGCTCGGACATCACCAATCTCGTAGGGTTCTACCACGGTAAATGTAGGGCTTTTCACCGCACCCGTATGGCCCAACCCACGAATAAGGCCGCGAGACAGGGTTGTCTTGCCAGCGCCAAGGTCGCCTTCCAGGAAGATGATCCCGCGCCCACCGGTCACCCGGGCGAGTTGGCCGCCGAAGGCGACCATGGCCGCTTCGTCGGCCAGAAACAGGTTTAAGCCAGACACGCTGAATGCTCCTCCAACAACTCACGAATCACAGGTATCAGGTCACTGGCGGCCAACCCACGGCCGCCGCTACCCAGGCGCTCGCCAGCACAGGCATGCAGCCAGACGCCCAGGCCTGCGGCGTCCCAGGCGCCAAGCCCCTGGGCCAGCAGCGCGCCGCACACGCCACTGAGCACATCCCCAAGGCCTGCGCCCGCCATGGCCGGATGGCCACGGTCGCAGCGCGCCAGCCGCCCTTCGGGGTCGGCGACCAGGGTACCTGCGCCCTTGAGCACACACACGCTGTTGTGGCGGCGTGCCAGCTTGCGCGCTGCACCCGGGCGATCCGCCTGCACCGCTTCGGTGGAAATACCCAGCAGCCGCGCAGCTTCGCCTGGATGCGGGGTCAGGATACTGCCACTGGGCAGCGCAAGGGGCGTGGCTGCCAGCAGGTTCAGGGCATCGGCATCCCAGACCTGCGCGCCATCGGCGTTGGCCACGGCGGACAGCAGGCTGCGACCCCATGCCGCCTGCCCCAGGCCAGGCCCCACGACCGCCACCGAAGCGCGGCCCAGCACGGTCATCAACTGGTTGGCCGACTGCACGCCCAGGCACATGGTTTCGGGCATGCGGGTCAGCCCGGCGCCCACGTGCTCCGGCCGCGTGGCCACGCTCACCAACCCAGCGCCGCAGCGCAAGGCGGCCTCGGCACTGAGCAGGACGGAGCCGCCGGTGCCAAGGTCGCCGCCGACCACCAGCACATGGCCGAAGTCACCTTTATGGGCCTGAGCAGGGCGTGGCGGCAGGTGGGCAACGGTCAGGCTGCTCAGCACTGTGGGTGTGTGTAGGGGGTTACTGGTCTGTTGCATGGGGTCAAAAGCTCCAATGTCTGGCAGAATTATACGCACCTCTGCCCGTATTGCTTGCCCATCCATGTCCGCCTCCACACCTGACCTCGACGCATTGGCCCACAACATCAAGCTGTGGGGCCAGGAACTGGGCTTTGCCCACGTCGGCATCGCCGGTATCGACCTGGGCGAACACGAGCACCACCTGCAGCGCTGGCTGGACGCCGGTTATCAGGGGGAGATGGAATACCTGGGGGCGCACGGCAGCAAGCGCGCCCACCCCGAGCAACTGATCCCAGGCACCGTGCGCGTCGTCTCGCTGCGCATGGACTATCTGCCCGGCGACACGCAGATGGCGCAGCGCCTGGCCCAGCCGGAGAAGGCCTACGTGTCCCGCTATGCCTTGGGCAGGGACTACCACAAGCTGGTGCGCAAGCGTGTGCAGTCGCTGGCCGACCGCATCCAGCAGGCCATTGGCCCCTTTGGCTACCGAGCCTTCGTCGACAGCGCGCCAGTTCTGGAAAAGGCCCTGGCCGAACAAGCCGGGCTTGGCTGGATCGGCAAGAACACTCTGTTGCTCAACCGCAAGGCCGGCAGCTATTTCTTTCTGGCCGAACTGTTCGTCGACCTGCCTCTGCCAGTGGACCAGGCCACCACCAGCGAACACTGCGGCCGCTGCACGGCTTGCCTGGACATCTGCCCCACCCAGGCCTTCGTCGGCCCGTACGTGCTGGATGCACGCCGCTGCATCTCCTACCTGACCATCGAACTCAAAGGGCCGATTCCCGTGGAGTTGCGCTCGATGATGGGCAACCGGGTATTCGGCTGCGACGACTGTCAGATCGTCTGCCCCTGGAACCGCTTCGCCAAGCCCAGCCGCGAGCAGGACTTCCAGCCCCGCCACGGCCTGGAGAACGCGGAGCTGGCGCAGATGTTTCTGTGGGATGAGCCTACTTTCCTGCGCAAGACCGAAGGCGGGCCTCTGCGACGTGCCGGTTACGAGCGCTGGCTGCGCAACCTGGCCGTCGGCCTGGGCAACGCCCCTTCCACGATCCCGGTCATCGAAGCCCTCAAGGCGAGGCGCGACGATGCCTCGCCGCTGGTGAGGGAGCACGTGGAGTGGGCGCTTGCCCGGCACGGGGTGGCATGAACCTGCTGGGAGGCTACGCCGCCTCTGCAGCCTTGCGGTGAAGCACAAAGCCTGAGCCTGCTAGCCGGGTGCGGGCGCCCACCTTCACTGTTGGTCATTGTAATGAAACTTGGGCATCTCCCAGTGAAAGCGAATAGCCAGCAACCGCACCAGAAACCCACCGAACAACGTCAGCAGCATGGCTTGCTCCGCGGGCACCTTGAAGTAGTCGCAGCCCAGGTAGAACCAGGCCGCGGCGAACGACACGCTTGCGTATAACTCCCGGCGGAACACAAGCGGAATGTCATTGCAGAAGATATCCCGCAGAATTCCGCCGAAGACCCCCGTGATCACACCGCTGATGGACGCCACCAGCATCCCCTGCCCCATCTCCAGCGCGGTCATGCAGCCAATGAGGGTAAAGGCCACCAGCCCCAAGGCGTCGAGCACCAGAAACAGGGAGCGCAGGCGGCGCATCATCGGCGCGATGAAAATGGTCAACAGCGCCGCGCAGCTGGTCAGCACCAAGTATTCCGGGTGCTTGACCCACGTCAGCGGGTAGTGCCCCAATAGCATGTCACGCACCGAACCACCGCCCAATGCGGTCACGCACGCGATCAGCACCACGCCGAACCAGTCCATGCCGCGACGGCCGGCAGACAGCGCACCGGTCATCGCTTCGGCGGTGATGGCGATCAGATAAAGCATCAGCAACATGAGCAAGACCCACACCGATCACACACGCGAGCGGCCGTCAGCGCATGGAACCGGGCATCAGTGCCCGGCCCGTCATTGGCCGGCCGCATGCAGCGTGTGAGCTACGTTTTTTTAGAATTTGATGAAGTGTTCGCGGTAGTGGCGCAGCTCGGCGATGGATTCGCGGATGTCGTCCAGCGCCAGGTGCGTGTTGCCCTTGCTGAAGCTGTCTCGCACCTCGGGGGCCCAGCGCGCTGCCAGCTCCTTGAGGGTGGAGACGTCGAGGTTGCGGTAATGGAAGTAATTTTCCAGCTGACGCATGTGCCGGTACAGGAACCGACGGTCCTGGCAGATGCTGTTCCCGCAGATAGGCGACTTGCCCTTGGGTACCCACTGCTCGAGGAAGGCGATGGTCTGGGCCTCGGCCTGGGCCATGCTCACCTGGCTCTCACGCACCCGCTGGGTCAGGCCGGAGGCGCCGTGGGTGCGGGTGTTCCAGTCGTCCATGCGCGCCAGCACTTCATCACTGTGGTGGATGGCGATGACCGGTCCCTCGGCCAGCGTATTGAGGTCGCTGTCGGTGACGATGGTGGCCATCTCGATGATGACATCGCTGTCCGGATCCAGCCCGGTCATCTCCAGGTCGATCCAGATCAGGTTCTGTGGGTTTTGCATGCAGGCACTCCTCCGATGGAGGCTTATATTAGCGCAGTGCACCCCCATGAACCAAAGTGAAGCGGACAGCGTTCAGGCCCGACATGCTAGACTGCCAGTCGTTTTCTACGCCCCGCTCGGGGCCTTCTACGGAGCGTTCATGGCCAAACGCCAGCTCAACCGTCGCCAGAACTGGCGTATCGAAAAAATCCAGAACGAGCGCGCTGCACGTGCAGCAAAGCGCGAGCAGCATGCCTTGCAGGAACTGGAAGGCGGCGACCTTGGGCCCGAACAGCTGGGGCTGGTGATCGCACACTTCGGCGTGCAAGTCGAAGTCGAAGCCCAAGATGGCGACACCGCAGGCCAGGTATTTCGCTGCCACCTGCGCGCCAACCTCCCGGCATTGGTCACCGGCGACCGCGTGGTCTGGCGTGCCGGCAACCAGGGGATCGGCGTCATCGTTGCGCAGATGCCCCGCGCAACCGAACTGTGCCGCCCCAACAACCATGGCCAGCTCAAGCCAGTGGCCGCCAACGTCGACCTCATCGTCATCGTTTTCGCACCGGCGCCGGAACCGCACCCCAACCTCATCGACCGCTACCTGGTGGCCGCCGAACATGCCGGCCTGCGGCCCCTGTTGCTGCTGAACAAGGCCGACCTGGTCAATGACGAGAACGGGCCAGGCCTGCAGGCGCTCCTGGACGTCTACCGTGAACTGGGCTACCCGCTGCTGGAAGTGTCGGCGCACCAAGGGGATGGCATGCAGCGCCTGCAGCAGGCGCTGGATGGACACATCAGCGTCTTCGTCGGTCAGTCGGGGGTGGGCAAGTCGTCACTGGTCAACAGCCTGCTGCCACAGGCCGGCACCCGGGTCGGTGACCTGTCGGAATGGTCGGGCCAGGGCACCCATACCACCACCACCGCCCGCCTCTATCACTTCCCCAACGGGGGCGACCTGATCGACTCGCCGGGCATCCGTGAGTTCGGCCTGGGGCACGTCAGCCGCACCGATGTAGAAGAAGGCTTCATCGAGTTCCGCGACCTGTTCGGCACCTGTCGTTTCCGCGACTGCAAGCATGATCGCGAGCCCGGGTGCGCTCTGCTCAAGGCTCTGGAAGACGGGCGAATCAAGCCTCAGCGAATGAACAGCTACCGCTCGATCATCGCCAGCCTGCCGGAAGAAACCTACTGATCAACCCCTGCGAGCACGATGCAGGCATGGCGCCTCGTCCGATCCGGCAGTGACCGGCAGCCCCGCGGGGCTGCCAAGCCCTCACTGCTCCTTGGTCTCATCCATCTTCAACGTGCCGTTCTCGAAGATGTTGAGCTTCTGGCGCAACTCACGTGGCTGCATGGGCGTCTGGTCATCGACCGCCGAAGGTGCCGGTGCGGATGGTGACGGTGCCTGCGCCCCGGCAGGCGCTTCAGCCGGCGGGGGCGCGGCGCCCTGCTCGCCTTCGATATCACGCTGGGCCTTCTTGGTCAGCACGATGATGTCGATCCGGCGGTTTACCGGGTTGAGCGGGTTCTTGCGATCGAACAGCGACGAAGACGCATACCCCACCACCCGTGCCACCTGACCCTCTGGATAGCCCCCTGCTACCAGTGCCCGCCGTGCAGCATTGGCGCGGTTGGCTGACAGTTCCCAGTTGCCGAACTCGCCAGCACCTGCGTACGGCTTGGCATCGGTATGGCCACTGACGCTGATCTTGTTGGGCACGGTCTTGATGGTATCGGCCATGGCCAGCAGGATGTCCTCGAAATACGGCTGCAAGCGTGCGCTGCCGATGTCGAACATGGGCCGGTTCTCGGCGTCCATGATCTGGATGCGCAGGCCGTCCTGAGTGATCTCGAACAGGATCTGGTCCTTGAACTTCTGCAGCTGCGGGTTCTCTTCCACCTTGTTCTGCAACTCCTGCAGCAGCAGCTCGAGGCGCTCGCGCTCGACCTGCTCGGCCATGGTTTCCACCTGGTCCTTGTTCAGTTCGATGCTGGTGTCGGGGGTCGGCTCCGATTTCACCTCGGGGTTGATGGTCTTTTCCGGCGCCAGCTCGGGCGAGCCGCCCAGGTCGATGACGTAAGGTGTACCGCTTTCGGAGAAGCCGATCGGGTCCTTGAAGTACCCGGCGATGGCGATCTTCTGCTCAGGTGTTGCCGTCGACAGCAACCACAGCACCAGAAAGAACGCCATCATGGCCGTGGCGAAGTCGGCAAAGGCGATCTTCCAGGCGCCACCGTGGTGGCCGCCGCCAAAGCGCTTTACGCGCTTGACGATGATGGGCTGATTGTTCTCCATGACTCAGCGACCGCGTACCGCTTGCTCGAGCTCGGAGAAGCTGGGGCGATGCTTGGGGTACAGCACCTTGCGCCCGAACTCCACGGCCAGCGACGGCGGCATGCCCGAGGCCGAAGCGACCAGCGAGGCCTTGATCGACTCGTACAGGTTGAGTTCTTCCTTGGCATCGTGCTCAAGGCACTTGGCCAGCGGGCCGAAGAAGCCATAGGCGGCGAGAATACCGAAGAAGGTACCCACCAGGGCGGCGCCCACGTGCATACCGATGGCTGCCTGGTCACCATCGCCCAGCGACGCCATGGTGACGACGATGCCCAATACGGCTGCAACGATACCAAAGCCTGGCATGCCATCTGCGACCCCAGTGACCGCGTGGGATGGATGCTCCAGCTCCTCCTTCATGCTCAGCAGCTCCATGTCGAACAGGCCTTCGAGTTCGTGGGGGGCCATGTTGCCGGTGGACATGATGCGCAGGTAGTCGCAGACGAACGCAGTCATGCGCTCATCGGCCAGTACGGTCGGGTACTTGGCAAAGATCGGGCTGGCCGAGGCGTCTTCGATGTCGGCCTCGATGGCCATCATGCCTTCGCGGCGGCTCTTGTTGAGAATCTCATAGACCAGCCCCAGCACTTCCAGGTAATAGCCATGGGTGAAGCGCGAGCCGAACATCTTCATCGACTTCTTCAGAACGTGCATCGTCATGTAGCCAGGGTTGGCTTGCAGGAACGCACCAAAGGCCGCGCCGCCGATGATCAGCACTTCGAACGGCTGGATCAGCGCCGCAATCTTGCCGTGGGAGAGGACGTAGCCGCCGAGCACGCTCGCGAATACGACGATGATGCCGATAATTTTAGCCATAGATTCAAAGCACTTGCTGTCGTGGTCAGGGAAAGAGGCGGGAGCGTCAAAACTCTTCTTCTCCTTATCGGCAGAACTGCGCCAGACTATAGCCACTAAAAGCGAAAAGCCAGTTTGGACTGATGTCAAAATGCCAATCGAAACCGAGGTATCCGGCCAGGCCCCGCGTACGCTAGAGGCTTGGGTGAAGTTGCTGGAGAGTGTGCGCATTCCTGTGCCCAAGCACAGCTACGACCGGGTCATGGCGGCCATCAACGATAACCGGCGTTCATTGCGCGACATCGCCGAGCTGATGCAGGACAGCCCGGCCCTGGTGCTTTCGGTGATGCGCGAAGCCAACCACCCGACCAACGCCAGCCAGGCCGAGCCGGCCGAAAGCCTGGAGATCGCCCTCAATCGCCTGGGGCTTGAGCGTAGCGCTCTCCTGCTCAGGCGCCTGCCAGCCCTGCCGATCGAAGACATCCCGCCGGTGCTGCGCCAGTTCCAGTTGATCAGCCAGCATGCCTCGCAGCAGGCCAGCGGCCTGTTCGCCAGCCGTCTGGCGCGGCTGTGGCAGGAAATTCACTGGGGTAGCCTGCTGTTCCTGTCCCCGTTATGGCCGCTGGCATTGGCCCACCCGAAGCTGCTCGACACCTGGGAGCTGCGGGTCATCCATAAAGGTGAAGACGCCGCCATTGTCGAGCAGGAGCTGTTCGGTGTTCGCATCATGGCGCTGTGCCAGGCCGTGGCCCAGCAGTGGCGCCTGCCGCAATGGGTGACCCAGGGCTATCGCCTGCTGCTCGAGGAGCGCGACCAGCTTGCCCAGGTGTTGAACATCGCTCGGGACGAAGACCTGCTCAATCAACAACACCGGCTCGATGCCGAGCCCGGCCTGCGGCGCTGGTTCAACCAACCGGCCAACACCGTGCTGCTGGCCAACAACCTGGCACTGGCAGCGCAGGTGGGCTGGGACAATCCCCACCTGCTGCGCTGGCAACTGCTGACCGCACTCTACCTGCAGACCTCGCTCGAAGATGTTCAACAGCAGGTTCACCAACAAGCTGCGGCCAGTGCCAGGCGTCATGCGCGCCTAGCACTGTTCCACCCTGCCGAGGCCTTGATCTGGCCCTGGCATCAACGCCGCCCCCACCCGGACATGCTGGCGCCCCCGCCCCCCACCGCCGAAGAACTGGCGCGCTGGCGGTCGCTCTGCCAGGACTTGCTGGCCCAGCCCAGTCCTTTCACCAATACCGTGCACCTGGCGGCCCAGGCCCGTGAAGCGGTACTGGCGTGCGGCATGCAACGCCTGCTGCTGCTGGGCCTGGACCGTGCCAATGACTGTCTGCGCGTGCAGCAGGCAGCCGGGCTAGCGAAAGAGGCGAGCAGCCTGATATTGCCGGTGGCGGCGAATAAGCTGCTGCAAAAGCTGATGTCCAAGGCCGGGCAACTGCGCATTACACCCGAAAACCACACCCAGTTCGCCTCGTTGTTGCCGCCGCCCTTGCGTGCCCTGTTCCGAGGCGAGCATGTGCTGCTGCGCTCGCTGGCGGTCAATGACCAGGTGCTGATGCTCTTGGTGGCCGACCAAGGGTGCCGGCCCCTGGCCGACATCAGCGTGCAGGCTTTTGGCAAAACCTCGCAATGCATCGAACGGGCGCTATCGGTGTTTGCCAACCGCAAGGGCTGAGCCTTGCGCTACAATCGCCTCTTTGCACACTGGAGACCGTGGATGACCGACTTTTCCGGCCTGCCGCTGGTGATCGAAGCCGCCGACCTGTTGCCACGCCTGGGCTCGCCCGACTTGATCCTGGTCGACCTCAGCAGCGCCAATCGTTACGTCAGCGGGCATATCCCGGGCGCGCATTTCGTCGAGGGCAAGCGGACTCAGCTCGGTCAGCCGCCTGCACCGGGGCTGCTACCGCCGTTGAGCGACCTGGAAAAGCTGTTCGGCGAACTGGGCCACCGCAGCGATGCCGTCTATGTGGTGTATGACGATGATGGCGGTGGCTGGGCTGGCCGCTTCATCTGGCTGCTCGATGTGATCGGTCACACCCGGTACCACTACCTCAACGGTGGCATCCAGACCTGGCCTGCCGACCGGCTCAGTACCGATGTGCCTGCCAAGGGTACCCAGCCGGTGAGTTTGCACCTGCATCCGGAACCCACCGCCACCCGCGAATACCTGCAAAGCCGCCTGGGCGCCGATGACCTGGCAATCTGGGATGCTCGCGCCCCACAGGAATTCACCGGCGAAAAAATGCTCGCGGCCAAAGGCGGGCACATACCCGGTGCGGTCAATTTCGAATGGACCGCCGGCATGGACCTCAATGACCATCTGCGCATCCGCCCGGACATCGCCGAAGTGCTGCAGTCCCTTGGTATCACGCCTGACAAGGAAGTGATCACCCACTGCCAGACGCATCGCCGCTCCGGCTTCACTTATCTGGTGGCAAAGGCCCTCGGCTACCCGCGAGTCAAAGCGTACGCTGGCTCCTGGAGCGAATGGGGCAACCACCCGGACACGCCTGTCGAAGTTTAAGGAACCTGAATGAAATCCCGTCTGTTCATCATCAGCCAGTACCTGCTGCCGCATCACCTGCTGTCGCGCCTGGCCGGCTGCGTTGCCGAGTGCCGCGCCCGCTGGTTCAAGAACGCCTTCACCGCCTGGTTTGCCAAGCGCTACCAGGTCGACATGCGTGAGGCGCTGGTCGAAGACTTGACCGCCTACGAGCACTTCAACGCGTTCTTCACCCGTGCCCTGAAACCCGGCGCACGCCCCCTGGACCAGACCCCCGGCGCCATCCTGTGCCCGGCCGACGGTGCAGTGAGCCAGGTGGGACCGATCGAGCACGGCCGCATCTTCCAGGCCAAGGGCCACAGCTACAGCGCACAGGAACTGCTGGGCGGCGACCCGGCCATGGCGGCCCCCTTCATGGGCGGCGAGTTTGCCACTGTCTACCTGTCACCCAAGGACTACCACCGCGTGCACATGCCGCTGGCAGGCACGTTGCGCGAGATGGTCTACGTGCCGGGGCGGCTGTTCTCGGTCAACCAGACCACCGCAGAAAACGTGCCCGAACTGTTCGCTCGCAATGAGCGGGTGGTCTGCCTGTTCGACACCGAGCGCGGCCCGATGGCGGTCGTGTTGGTCGGTGCCATGATCGTGGCTTCCATCGAGACCGTCTGGGCAGGGCTGATCACGCCGCCCAAGCGCGAGCTCAAGACCTTCCGCTACGACGACGCCAGCCGTGCGCCGATTCACCTGGAAAAAGGCGCCGAGCTGGGTCGGTTCAAGTTGGGCTCGACGGCGATCGTGCTGTTCGGCCCCGACCAGGTCAAATGGGCCGAACACGTGGGCGCCGCCTCGGCCGTGCGCATGGGCCAGCTGTTGGCCACGCCGTTGCAGGCGTAATGGCCTGAGACGTGGCCCCAGGGTTCGGGCGCTAGCGCCAGAGCCCTGGGGCCGCTTTGCGCAAGCGCAGGCTGTATCAGCCGCGTGTGTCGCGATCGCGCAGGCCCAGCAGGTACAGCACGCCATCAAGGCCCAGCGTGGAAATTGCCTGCTTGGCCGACTGCCGCACCAGCGGCTTGGCGCGGAAGGCTACGCCCAGCCCCGCCAGCGCCAGCATCGGCAAGTCGTTCGCGCCATCGCCCACGGCGATGGTCTGTTCCAGTTGCAGGCCTTCTTCGCTGGCCAATTGCTGAAGCAGCTCGGCCTTGCGCTGGGCATCGACGATAGGCTCCACCGCCACGCCAGTCACCTTGCCATCGACCACTTCCAGCTCATTGGCAAAGACGTAGTCGATGCCCAGGCGCGCCTGTACCTGGCGGGCGAAGTAGGTGAAGCCACCCGACAGAATGGCGGTCTTGTAACCCAGGCGCTTGAGCTCGGCAAAGAGGTTTTCCGCACCTTCGGTCAAACGCAGCGATGCGCCGATTTCATCCAGCACGCTGACATCCAGGCCCTTGAGCAGCGCCATGCGCTCCTTGAAGCTGGCCCGGAAGTCCAACTCGCCACGCATGGCCCGCTCGGTGATCGCCGCGACCTGCTCGCCCACGCCAGCGGCCTTGGCCAGCTCGTCGATTACTTCAGCCTCGATCAGGGTCGAATCCATGTCGAACACGGCCAGGCGGCGGTTGCGGCGGAACAGGTCGTCCCGCTGGAAGGCGATGTCGATGTTCAGGGCCTCGGACAAGGCAAAGAACTCGGCGCGCAACGCCTGGCCATCGTCAGGCTCGCCGCGAACCGAAATCTCCACCGCAGCCTTGCCCTTGCTGGTGTCCGCGTCCAGGGCCACCCGGGCCGACAGGCGCTCGATGCGCTCGATGGTCAGCCCGTGCTGGCTGATGATGGCGCTGACACGCTGCAACTGGTCTGGCGAGATCTTGCGGCTGAGCAGGGTGACCACGTGCCGTGCTTCACCATGGCCATCGGCCCAGTGCTGGTAGTCCGCTTCGGAAATCGGTGTGTAGCGCGCCTGCAGGTTCAGCTCGTGCGCCTTGGCCTGGACGCTCTGCAGTAGCTTGGTCGCCACTTCGTTATCCGGAATATCCACCAGGATGCCGAACGACAATGTGCCGTGCATCACCGCCAGGCCGATATCGAGAATGCTCACACCGCCCTGCAGCAGGACGCCAGTGATGGCAGCAGTAAGACCGGGGCGGTCCTCACCGGTGATGTTGATCAGGACGATTTCGCGCACAACCAGGCTCCGACTTCGATGAAAAATGCGCATTCTACCGATTTTCCGTGACCATCGGGCGCTAACGCTACTTTGCCGACAAAACCCGGGTCGCTATACTCCCCCCCACTTCATGCCATTAAGAGCCGAGCTCAGTGAACCGGCCCACCTCAGTCAAAACAGACAATTTCTTCCTGATGATCTATCGCGCCCTGAGTCAACGTCGCGTGCCATTGGCATTGCGCATCGCCTGCACCAACATCTTCCTGGTGGCCCTGGCGCTGGTGATCTATGCCTGCGTCATGGGGTTGCAGTTCAAACAGGCCATGCACGATCAGGCCGATGCTGTGGGCCAGAGCCTGACGACCCAGACGGCGACGTCGGCGACCGAGTTGCTGGTGGCCAACGATATCCTCAGCCTCAACGTGCTGCTGGGCAACCTGGTGAAGAACCCGCTGGTGGCACACGCCGCCATCTACAGCGTCGACAACCGCATCCTCGCCGAGGCAGGCCAGCGGCCGCGCAACAGCCTGCTGGGTGAGGCCGAGGGCGTCTATCAGACCAAAATCACCTTCCAGGACGTGGCTGCCGGGCAACTGCGCATGAGCCTGGACATGAGCCAGTTCCAGCAGCCCATGTTGATCAGCATGCAGAGCATGGCCATCCTGGCGGCCATTCTGCTGGTGCTTGCCCTGACCCTGAGCCTGCGCCAAGGCCGATTCATCACCTTGCCGCTGCTGCAACTGCGGGTCTGGTTGCGCGATCCGCAGTATTACACGCCCGCCACCGACCGCCAGGACGAGATCGGCGACATCGCCCGGCAACTGCATGCCCGCTTGGCCCCACCGCCTCCGCCAGAGCCGGAACCGGAGCCTGAGGACGACGAGCATTTCGATGACGCGCCCGCCCCCGTTTCCAAGCCTGCTCAGCGCACTACCGTCACGAGCGCGGACGATGACGACGAGGCGTTCGCCGGCCTGCTGGACGACGACGCACCGGCACACGCGGTCGAAGTGGAGTCCGATGAGCCTCAGTTCAGCGCGGTGCTTGCCGTGCAACTGGGTTCCCAGGAGCAGCTGCGGCGCTTGCCGCGCACCCGCCTGACCGAGCTGACCGAGCGCTATCAGGAGTGCCTGGAGCATGCGGCCTCGCTGTACGAGGGCGAAACCCACACCCTCAACGACGGCAGTACGTTGGTCCTGTTCCACAGCCGCCAGTGCGGCGAGGACTACCTCACCAATGCCATCTGTTGCGGCGAGTTGCTACGCGCCTTGGGCCATGCCTTGCAGATCGACGTCGCTGACAGCGGCATCACCTTGCAACTGCAACTGGGCCTTGCCATGAGCAATGACCTCGATGGCCTGGAACTGGTCGACCTGCTGATGGCTGAAAAGGTGCAGGACGCGCTGGCACTGTCTCAACACAGCCGCAACCTGCTGCTGGTCGAGCGTAAGGTCAACGACGACGGTTTGATCCGCCAGCGAGCTCGCATTCGCCCAATCGCAAGCCCGGAAGGGGCATGCTGCGTGGAGCGCCTGATGGAGCCGTACCCCTCGATGCTGGAACGCCAACTGGCCCGCATGCACGAACGCCGCGCCTGAGCCATTACAGGGTCGCTGCGCGGCCCTGTACAGCGCCCACGAAAAAGCCCGCCTTGATGC
>NZ_BBIQ01000005.1 GCF_000730565.1 Pseudomonas fulva NBRC 16637 = DSM 17717
CGGCGCCTGGGCTACCGCGCGCTTAGAAGCAAGAGCAAAAGCAACTGCAACTGCAACTGCAACTGCAACTGCAAGCCGCGCGCCCTGCAAGATGTATTGCAACTGAAATTAGTCTTGTAGGGCCATAGAATATCACCCTAGCCAAGGCTCATCCCCAACAACCCTGGTGAATCATCGTGCTCGTTCGTTCATATAAAAAAGCGGCGGAATAACCCGCGATCACGCCTAGGACGAACGGACACGCCATGACACTTCGCACCCAATCACTTTCACGTACCCAGATATTGCGCCTAACCTTGCTAGCCGTTGCCCTCTCACCGCTTGACCACCTACCCGCCCTGGCAGCTGATCAGGTGAAGACCATCAGCCACGATATCGCCGCAGGCCCCCTCGACAGCGTACTGAACGAATACGCCCAGCGCGCCGCCCTTTCGGTGTCGTTCGATCGTAACGCCCTCGCCGACCTGCGCTCGAGCGGCCTGCAAGGACGCTACGGCGCATGGGAGGGGCTTAATCACCTGTTGCAAGGCACTGGCCTGCGCCTTAGTCGCGACACCAATGGTGGCTACCTAGTGCTCCCCCCCGCCCCGAGCAACAGCGGGGCGATTGAACTGACCGCCCTGAGCATTTCCGGCAAGGCCCCCGGCGCACTCACCGAAGGTTCAGGCGCCTACACGACCGAATCGTCCAGCAGCTCCACGCGCCTGAACCTGTCACTCAAGCAAACCCCACAATCGATCACGGTCCTGACGCGCCAGCGCCTGGACGACCAGAAGCTCGATACCCTCACCGACGCACTGGACGCAACCACCGGCATCACCGTCATTCGCGAAAGTCTGGGCGCCGACAGTACGGCGTACCTGTCACGGGGCTTTGCCATCCGCAACTTCGAGATCGACGGCGTCCCCACGTCGGCGAACATGGACAACTACACCCAGAACACGGCCATGTACGACCGCGTGGAAATCGTGCGCGGCGCCACGGGCCTGATCAGTGGCATGGGCAACCCATCGGCCACCATCAACCTGATTCGCAAACGCCCCACCGTTGATCCTCACGTGCAACTGAGCGCCGAGGCTGGTAGCTGGGATCGCTATGGCCTGGGTGTTGATGTGAGCGGCGCGCTCGATGAAAGCGGCAGGCTGCGCGGCCGCCTGGTGGCCGATCACAAGGACCAGCACGCCTGGATCGACCGCTTTAGCCAAGCAATCTCGACCCTATATGGCATCACCGAACTGGACCTGAGCGACACGACCCTGCTGACGTTGGGCCTCAGCCATCAGGTCACCCACAGTACCGCCCCCATTCGCACCGGCTTCCCGCTGTTCACCACGGACGGGGCACGCACACATTTCTCCCGCTCGTTCAATACCGCGCCAAACTGGAGCTACTATGATCGGCAGCAAAGTACCCTCTTCACCTCGCTTGAACATCAGTTCGCCAACGGGTGGAGCGGCAAGGTGGAGTACACCCACGCGCGCAACGACTACGACACCGTGATCGCCTACGTCGATGGCGAAATCGACCCAGCAACCGGTGCCGGTGCAACGATCAACCCGACACGCTGGAAGGCAGCGCCCACCCAGGACAGCCTGGACGCCTATCTCACCGGCACCTTCGACGCCCTGGGGCGCGAGCACGAATTGATCGGTGGCGTGACCCTGTCGCGGACCGAGGAAAGAGGCACCTCCAACTTCGGCGGCTGGCAGAGCGCTCGAACAGGCTACGACGACACCATCGACAACATCTTCAACTGGAACGGGTCGTCCCCCAAGCCAGTGTTCACCCAAATCGGTACCACCGACATGACCGAAACCCAGTACGCCGGCTACTTGACCTCGCGGCTGCACCTGAGCGACGCCGCCAGGCTGATCCTCGGGGCGCGCGTGGTCGACTGGAACAGGGTGAACAAGAGCGCGCTCTATAGTGGCTCGCGTCAACGCACCGAGCGCACCGAAAATGGTGTGGTCATCCCCTATGCTGGGCTGGTCTATGACCTGAACGATACTTGGGCTGCCTACGCCAGCTATACCCAAATCTTCAACCCGCAAGGTAACCAGATCCGCGACGTCAAGGGCTCGCCCCTCGATCCACAGGAAGGCACAGGCTACGAAGTAGGATTGAAAGCCGACCTGCTCGACGAACGCCTGACCGCGAGCCTGGCCCTGTTCCGAGTAGAGCAGGACAACCTGGCAATCGCCGATGGGCGCCTGCTCCAGCCCAACGGGTTTCAGGCGTATCGCGCCGAGAGCGGCACCACGAGCGAAGGTGTGGAGCTTGAGGTCAACGGTGAGCTGGCTGAAGGCTGGCAGGTCACGGCGGGCTATTCCTATAACGTCAGCTTCGATACCAACGACGAGCGCATCGTCACCGAGATTCCGCGCAACAGCGTGAAGCTGTTCACCACTTACCGCCTGCCGGGTGGGCTGGATAAATGGACTGTCGGCGGCGGGTTCAACTGGCAAAGTGAAACGGGCTACGCCTTGAGCTACGCCACCACCCAGAGCAGTTATGCGCTGGTCAACCTGATGACTCGCTACCAGGTCACTCCACAGCTTTCAGCCAGTGTGAACGTCAGTAACCTGTTCGACAGGCACTACCTGACGACCACGGCGGGTGGCATCTACGGCGCCCCACGCAACGTCATGACAACGCTGCGCTACAACTTCTGAGGCCCACACCCGCCAGCGGATAAGCGGGCCCATCAATGACGGGCCCGGTAGTCACGCCAGTTCTCCCTCCCAGGGATGCTCCAGCAGCAGCCGCAAGGTCAATGACAGGGTCAGCTGGCGCTCGGCCGCGCTGCGCTCATCGGCAAGTTTACCCACGGCCTCGATGATCTGCTGCTCGGTCATACCTTCCTGGCCCTGCAAAAGTGCCTCGAGCTGGACGTGGTAGGGCTGGTTCAATGTCTCGTATTCGTTTGCATACGAAGTGCGCACAAAATCCATCCAAAACGTGCGCTGCAGTAGCGAATCGGCAATCCGCGCGTTGCTTTCAGCCAGCAGAATACTGCGTGCGGCTTCACGCAGACGCACATCGTCGACGTCGGAAAATACCCGGTGATACATGTAGCGTGATTGAGCCGGCAGTCCCAACGGCCGGACCAACCCTGCCCGATATGCCAGGTGTATCTCCACTTCATCGATCAGGCCGTAGGGGTTGCTGGCCCGCTCGCTGGCAATGTGCTGGGCTGCGACACGATCCACCTCGTCCAGGCGATACAGCTCGCGGCCAATGCGCACGAGAGCAGGCGCCGTGTCTGCGGCGGCAAGCCCTGCGGTGCGGGTCGCGACCAGGGCACGCACCTCGAACAGGCTAAGCATCAGCAGCATCTGATCAGCACAGGTGCGCGGGCCCGCTGCCTGCTGGAAGACAGCTTCACGGACCTGCGAATGCTCGACACACACCTCGATCAACGCCCAGATGCGCCTGCGCAGATCGATGCCTTGAAAGTCATAGTCGTTCGAGCGCCCAAGGTCGTTGAAGAACCGCATCAGGTCATCGCTGCCAGGCTCGTCGGTCAGCGCCGCCCAATGCTCGGAGCGAATCCCACGCTCCTCAGGGCTGGAGTCCGCCAACCAGCGCTCAAGGGATTCTTGCCCGCCAGGGCCATGACGGCGCACAGGCAAGGCCGTTGCCCCGACTTCGCCCAGCGTGCTGCGTAGCGCGGTCTGGGTGGGTTCGGGCACAGGGTTATCGTGCAGGCTTAGCCCAGCCAGACGCCGGTGGGAGTGAGCAAGGGTCGGGCTCATGCCCGCGATATGGTTGTCGCGAAGGTCGATGTCTTCCAACGCGGGGTGCATGTATGCCTCTATCGGCAACTCGTTCAAGCCCGTGCCACGCAAGTGCAGCCGTTGTAGATCCAGCAACCGTCCCAGCGGTGGCAGCCGACCGATAGGGTTATGCGACAGGTCAAGGATGCGCAACCTGGTCAATGCACTGAGCCTGGCCAGGCCTGCGTCGTCGATCACGATCTGGTTGCGCGTCAGGCGCAGCTCGGTGAGCTGGGTCAGTGCCTGCAAGCCTTCTGGAACACTGCTTAGCAAGTTGTGGCTCAAGTCCAGGGTGC
The DNA here is from genome assembly GCF_000730565.1 of Pseudomonas fulva NBRC 16637 = DSM 17717. Classification (GTDB taxonomy): domain Bacteria; phylum Pseudomonadota; class Gammaproteobacteria; order Pseudomonadales; family Pseudomonadaceae; genus Aquipseudomonas; species Aquipseudomonas fulva. The sequence goes on from NZ_BBIQ01000005.1 coordinate 4,073, forward strand.
GTACATTGGGGAATCGCTGGAGAAACCCCTCGGTGATGCCCGACAAGTAGGCGCGGCGAATTGTCAGGTGGGTGACGTGATCGAACGACGCTTGCTCAGGCAACAGCGGAAGACTTTCGATGCGCTCGCTGTCGATGACCAGGCGGTACTCGCCATCGGCATCGGGTCGCTTACGCCGCCAGCATTGGCGGATGCGACGAGCAATCTGTCGACGGCGCTCAGGCAAAGGCGCAGTGGTTGCTTCTCGGCGCCAGGCTGCCAGGTTTTCACCCAGATCGACAAGGCACTGCTGCAATTGGCGCAGGTGATCCCACGGTTGCTCGCCCTGCAACCGCACCCGCTCAAGATACACTTCGATTTCCATCTCGTTCAGCGTCGGGAAGATCTGCTGGTAGCCCCGAAGCATGGCTTGCCGCGACCCTTCCGGACGGCCACTCAGCCTATAGCCGATACGTCCATCACCAAGGCGCATCGCAGGCCTTGGCTTGCCCACCGGCACCATGCCCAAGAGCCGCGCAGCCTGTGTCCGGTCAGCAAAAGCACGGTCTGCCAGCGCGCTGGCAAGATCGGCCGGGGCCCCCGAGGCCGCCCCCATGGCAACGCGCTGCTCGGGGTCAAGGGTGCGCAGCAATGCCTGGAAAAAATCATCACTGGCCACAGCACCGTGCAGGGGACGTCCTGCATGATCGGTTATCAGGTACCCCTGTGCCTTATGAATCAGGCAGCGGGTCTCGGGTGCCGTGTCAGCGCCTACGCTGGCTCGCATATCGCCCCCGAATTGCGCCTCGTGCACTTCTATCTTGACTGCCGCAGCCCAAGGCCAGTCGCGGTGCAGCAATGCCAAAGCCAACCGCTCGGTATCCCTGTTAACGGCGTTGGCCTGCTCGAAACCGGCACACGCACGATCCAGGCGTGCGTCATGCAACGCCCATCGTGCCCGCTCGGCCAGCGCGAGCGGCACTTTGCGTTGCTCCAGCAACTGCCTGAGCTCGGTATCGCCCGCGGCCGTGAGCAACTCCCGGCCAGCGCGCGTGGAAAGTGCTGGAAAATCGCGGTGCAGCGGCTCGGCCGCCAGCGCGGGCACTTCCTCTGCCTCATGCCAATGCGCTTCGAAGGCTTGTCCACGCAGGCGGGGGAACGCTCGATGCAGCTCGTATCTGTGCACGGCATCACACAAGCGCGCAGGTGCAGGTGCGTTTTCAAGATGCAAGCGACGCAACGCGGCTTCGTCCAGCCCTACACTGCGCAGCACCGCGCGCACCGCTGCTGGGCTAACCGAACTCAGGTTCGAGCCCAGACGCGCCACCAGCATGCCGACGTCGGACCACTCCTGAGGGCGCTCCAGTGCATGGCGCATCCCGCCCGCCTCATTGTCTTCCAGGCTAACAGCAGGGGCTTGGACACGCTGCGGATGCTCAATCGTCGCGCGATACTCACTAGGCCCCAACCTGTAGGCACTGCCCTCTACGGCCACGTGTAAACGCCCATTGAGCAAACCCCGCTGCCCGGCCATCAGGTCCGAGTCGGGAACCGCATAACCTGGCAGGTCGACCCGGGCCAGGCGCTGCTCGCCCGCAGGCGTCAGCACAGGTGCCAGTTCATCGATGACGCCCTCTCGCGCCAGCATCCGGCCCGTGGCTGCACCGACAGCGGCGCCTACCCCAATCATGACGACGTTTTGCGCCACCGACATCAGATGACCGAGCGCTGCCTCTCGATCGCCAAGCGCCCACTCGTGGTAGCCATCGATCACGTCATCGGTAACCTGGCGCGCCGCCAGTGCGAGCAAGGGCAACCCGAGCTCGGGTACGAAGAAACTGGCCAAGCCCAGCAGGTCCAGCCCGAGACCCTTGAGTAAGTGGTTACGCCGGTCGCGCGCTTGACTGTCCACCGCCGTGCTGGGCACAGCCAGGGACTGCGCGTCCTCGAGCAGGGTATCGACCTGGACGCTGCGCAGGTGCGCGATCAGTGCACCGTGGATGACTTGGTGGCGACCGTCCAGTTCGATGGGGTCCTCAGCCGCTGCGCTGCCCAGCGCATGCTGGAAGCGCTGGCTGAAATGCAGGCGATCATGCTCCTTGATGAAGCGCTGGAAGAACTGCCGGTACGCAGGGTCGCGCAAACGCGTGCCAAGGCTGCGAAACAACTGCGACCACGAAGGGTAAGCGCCAATGGCGCCATGGGGATCGTCAGGTATCCACACGATCAGGTTCTGTGGCGCGGATGAGCCGTGCTCAGACGCAGGTTCGAACACCGTAACACCGGTCACCACTCGGCCAAACAGCCGAATTTCGCTGAACGCGCCTGGCAGTGGCTCGACAGCGCCGGCTACAGCACTGACCAGGCGATCAAGCTTCGCACCCTTCACGACGCCCTGTAGCCGCGCGAGCTCTACAGCGGCCAGTAGGCTGCGGCGCCACCCCTCTTCAAGGTCCGCGTTGACTTCGCGTCGGCGCTTGTCGTCGGCAAACAGCACCTGCTTGAGGTGCTGCTGGTAAGCAGCGCCCAGGTCCAAGGACCGACAGACCCCCGCGAAAGCCCGCGGACGCAAGGGGAGCACCGTCCCATCCGCATCCAGCACGTTCGACTGTGGCAACCAGGCTACCTCGGCGGTCTCTCGCCGATCAAAATTGTGCAACGCACAGGCCAGCAAGGGTTGCTCCAGCGTCTTGGGAACCACGCGATCAGGAATGGCGGTTACACCGGACGGGTAACGTACATGCACCACGCGATGAAGCCTGGCAGCTCGGACGTCCACCGGCCGGTGCAAGAGCCTTTGCAATGCCGCCTCAAGTAATGTGCTGGCGAAGTCGTCCAGAGGCTGCACTTGGGCGAAAACGGCCTGAACCTGCTCACGCGCCCGTTGCTGGTCAAGCAGCGCCTGATGCAGGACTTGGAGCTGCTCGACCGTGGCATCAGTCATCCAGGGTGGCAGTCGGTCGGCGATGAATGCATCCACGGAATCATCGGAAAACGGCGAGTTTGTCATGAAGCACCTGTGAGTCGCAAAAGCGTCACTCAGCCAGCTTCGAGACCTGTCTTTGAGGTAGTTGTCTAACGCCACCCACATGCAGCGCGGTGCATAGCCCGGCGTCACCGACCTCAGTCTCCCCACACGTGGCCAGTTGCGCTACAATCGCGCCCGGGTGCTAGCTGCTTGGGGCAGTGAAGCAGGTTAAACAAGCTACGCAGGTCGGGCCGCCATGCGGGAGTTATTGCGCCTATGCAAAACACGATAGTCCCCAAAGCACAGCAACTGGCCGAGCGCGCGCTGGCCAGCCTCGAACGTTTCCTGCACATCGAAGCCGTCAGTGGTGTGGTACTGCTGATCGCCGCCATCGCCGCCCTGATCTGGGCCAACTCCCCGGCCGCCGCCAGTTACGACGCCCTCTGGCATACGCCAATCACGCTGGGCATCGGCTCGCTGGTCTATTCCCAGTCCCTGCATTTCTGGATCAACGACGGCCTGATGACGATCTTCTTCCTCGTGGTCGGCATGGAGATTCGCCGCGAGATTCATGAAGGCGCCCTTTCCAGCCTGCGCCAGGCGTCCTTGCCCATGGTGGCAGCCATGGGCGGCGTCGCCGTGCCTGCCATGGTCTACCTGGGCTTCGGCCATGCGCCCAGCGAACAGCAAGGCTGGGCCGTGCCGACAGCCACCGATATCGCCTTTGCGGTCGGCGTATTGGCGTTGCTGGGCAAGTCGATCCCGTCGAATATTCGCGTCTTTCTGCTGGCCCTGGCGATCATCGACGACATCATCGCCGTGCTGATCATCGCCGTGTTCTATTCCGGTGGCCTGGACTACCTAGGCTTCGCTGTCGCGGCAGTGGGCGTGCTGCTGGTCCTGCTCATGCAGCGCATTGGCGTCGGCTCGGCCTTCGCCTACGTCATCCCAGGCGCGATCACATGGGTGGGTGTGCTGATGACCGGCGCCCACCCTACCCTGGCAGGCGTCGTACTCGGCCTGATGACCCCTGTCACCAGCCGACCCATGTGGGAGCGCCCCGTAGAAGCCGTGTCGCGCCTGAGCGATGAGGTGGTCGGCCGCGCCAAAGCCGCGGCCCAAGACGCAAGCGAACTGCTGACGCCCCTCAAGCAGCTGCGCGTGGCCCAACGTGAAGTGCTGCCGCCGGTGGTGCGTGTGCAAAGCGCGCTGCACCCTTGGGTGGCATTCGGGATCATGCCGCTGTTTGCCTTGGCGAATGCCGGGGTGAGCCTGTCGGGCGTCAACCTGGACAGCGAGACGCCGCGCTGGGTGATGGAGTCGGTGATGGCGGCGCTGGTCATCGGCAAACCAGTGGGCATCGTCGGCATCAGCTGGCTGATGGTGCGCCTGGGCGTGTGCTCGCTGCCGCCAGGGGTCAACTGGAGCGGCATCACCTTGATCGGGCTGCTGGCCGGCATTGGCTTCACCATGTCCATCTTTATCGCCAACCTGGCGTTCGCCAGCCCAGCGGCGCTGGGTGCGGCCAAGTTGGGCGTGCTGGCAGGCTCGGTGGTTGCGGCCACGCTGGGCCTGGCATGGGGCGCGTGGCGCGTGCGCGGTAAACACAGGTAGCGCCGACGCTGTTTCCCCATGCTCACGCGCATGGGGAAACACGCTTAAGGCTTGCCAACGGCCGCTCGTCGTCCCAATCATCGATCCGAATCAACCCAGGGCAACGGGACCTTTCGAACAGGTACGAGCATTCTCAACTGCAGGAGCTTTTACCATGCGCGACTACCCTACCCCGCCCTTCCCCTCCCAACCCCAGACAGTGCCCGGCTCCCAGCCGAAAATGGACCCGGTACCGGACTGCGGCGAGCAGACCTACGTCGGCCATGGCCGGCTCGAGGGCAAGAAAGCGCTGATTACTGGCGGCGACAGCGGCATTGGCCGCGCAGTGGCCATCGCCTATGCCCGTGAAGGCGCCGATGTCGCTATCTCCTACCTGGACGAACACGAAGACGCCAAGGAGACCGCGCGCTGGGTCGAGGCAGCCGGGCGCAAGTGCCTACTGCTGCCAGGCGATCTGGCGCAGAAGCAGCAATGCCATGCGATCGTGGAAAAAACCGTGTCCGAATTCGGCCGCATCGACATCCTGGTCAACAACGCCGCCTTCCAGATGGCCCACGAAACGTTCGAGGAAATCGAAGATGACGAATGGGTGAAAACCTTCGACACCAACATCACGGCGATCTTCCGCATCTGCAAGGCCGCCTTGCCGTCCATGCCCAAAGGCAGCTCGATCATCAACACAAGCTCGGTCAACTCCGATGATCCGTCTTCCTCGCTGTTGGCCTATGCGGCGACCAAAGGCGCCATCGCCAACTTCTCCGCAGGGCTTGCGCAACTGCTGGCCAAAAAAGGGGTACGCGTCAACAGCGTAGCGCCAGGCCCGATCTGGACGCCGTTGATCCCCGCGACCATGCCCGACGAAGCAGTCAAGAATTTCGGCTCCAGCTACCCCATGGGCCGCCCGGGCCAACCGGTGGAAGTAGCCCCGATCTACGTGCTGCTGGGTTCGGACGAAGCGAGCTACATCAGCGGCTCGCGCTATGCAGTGACAGGCGGCAAGCCCATTCTCTGACAGACGCAGGGCTCTGCACCCGCAGAGCCCTCCACCACCTCACGGCATCAGAATCGCCTGAGCGTGGTCAATGCAAGGCACCGGCATGCTGTCCCTGCTCACCATGAGCCACTGGCGCATGCGAGCAGTGTCGAATATCTGGCCTTCTTCCATCATCGTCAGAATCAATGCCTGGGACATTCGGTAACACCCACACTGGGCGCACTGGCGCTGCTCCCACCCGCCGGCACATTCGACGGACTCTGCTTGTCCTGCGCATATCAGACAGCTCATGTAAGCCCCCTTGTTGTTCTTGTTCACCAACGCGTGGTCGCATGACCCACCCGACCCGGGCATGGCCAACTTCCATGAGATATCCGTGCCAACGCTTAAATTCCGTGAAATACGCTGCCCGATTGTCGGTCAGGTCAGCAGTTGACTGAGCACCGCGCGCAGTTTCCCGGGTTTTACCGGCTTGTTCAGTACCGGCATGCCCAGCGCCTGGAACGCCCGCCTGCCTTCGTCGCTGCGGTCGGCGGTAATGATGACCGCAGGGATCGTGCACCCGAATTGCTCACGCAACCGCTCAACCACGTCGCACCCCAAAACGCCATGATCCAGGTGATAGTCGGCCAAAATCAATTCTGGCGGCCGACCCTGCAGCGCGATACAGGCCGCGTGCTGATCCAAAGCCGTGACGACCTCGCACCCCCATTGGCTCAACAAGGCGCCCATGCTGTGCAAGATACTCGACTCGTTATCCAGCACCAGCAGCCGCCGCCCCGGCAGTGGGTCCCCCATGCTCGGCTGCAGGAGGACCACTGGGGTAGCAGCCGGCAGGCAGCTTGCCATTGGCACCTCAATCGTGAACACCGACCCTCGTCCGGGCCGCGACCGCACCCGTACCGGATGCTCGAGTATCTTGGCGATGCGCTCGACGATCGCCAGGCCCAGGCCAACCCCCTTGCGCTCGGCTGCACGGCCCACATCCAACTGGTTGAACTCGAGGAAGATCGACTCCAGGCGATCTTCCGGGATACCGCGCCCGGTATCCCATACCTGCAGCGCCAGGTAATGGCCACGCCGCTGCGCCGCCAACAGCACGCCGCCCGTTGACGTGTAGCGGCAGGCATTGCTGAGAAAATTGCGCAGGATACGGGTCATCAGCCGCAGATCGGTGCCCACGGCAACGTCGGGAATGCGCGCCCTGAGCTTGAGCCCTGCGGCGTCGGCCACTGGCTCGAACTCAGACACCAGCGGCGCGAACACGGTGCTCAGGTGGTACACGCCCATGTCCGGCTTCACGGCGGCCTGATCAAGTCGCGAGATGTCCAACAGGTCAGTCAGCAGGTCTTCGGCCCCTTCCAAGGCCTGGTGAGTGCGCTCCACCAGCAGTTGTTCGGCCTGCGCAAGCGGCCGCTCGCGCAGGGTCGCGATCAGCAAGCGGGCGGCATTGAGCGGCTGCAGCAGGTCATGGCTGGCCGCCGCCAGGTACTTGTCTTTGCTGCGATTGGCCAGTTGTGCGGCGTCCCGGGCGTCGCGCAGGGCCCGGGCGATCTGCTTGCGTTCGGTGATCTGCTGGTGCAGGTTGCGATTGGCTTCGAGCAGTTGGTCGGTCCGGTCGGCCACCCGCTGCTCAAGCTCATCGTTGAGTTGCTGCAAGTGCTGCTGCGCCAGCTTGCGCTCGGTAATATCGGCCACGAACCCTTCCACCAAGCCCTCATGCCCGGGTTTGCGCAACAGGTTCATGAGCACGTCGATGTGGCTGCCATCACGGCGCCGCAGGCGGGTTTCGTAACCGTGCAGGCTATGCTCGCGCGCCAAGGTCGTGGTGATGGCGTGCAGTTCCTGAGCACCCCCGACGAAGAGGTTGGCGCCAAGGTCGGTCAACGAGAACAGTACGGCCTGAGGGTCGTCGTAGCCCAGCATCCGCGCCAGGGCCGGGTTGGCAGCACGCATGCCGTCCTGCAGGCTGGCCTGGAAGATGCCGTGAACGGCATTTTCGAACAACCACTTGTAGCGGTTGCGCTCAGCTTCCAGTTCCTCCAGCCGCGCGGCCAGCTCCGGGTAATGACTCTTGCGCGCGGACTGGTCGCCCAGCCCGAGCAGCCCGGCCAGTGCTCGCTGCTGCGCTTCAGAGGGCTTCGCCATAAACGACCTCGACGTCTCGCTGACTGGAGGCACGTGGGTTGGTCAGGATGCACGGATCGTCCATTGCGTGCTGCGACAGGAATGGAATATCGCTGGTGCGCACACCGTGCAGCCCGAGTGTTTCATGGAAGCCCATGGCGTATTTCAAGGCGATCAGGTGGTCGACCAGACGCGCGCAGATCTGCCGGTGGTTCAGGCCCCGGCAATCGATGCCCATCACCTCGGCAATCACCTTGAAACGCTCTGGCGCCGAGCTGTAGTTGAACGCCACCACATGCTCGACCAGCACCGCGTTGCACAGCCCGTGGGGCAGATCCAGGAAGCCGCCCAGGCTGTGGGACATCGCGTGCACGGCGCCGAGGATGGCATTGGAAAAGGCAAGCCCCGCCTGCATGCTGCCCAGCATGACTTTTTCGCGCAGGCCGATGTCGGTCGGATTGGCGATCATCTGCACCAGGTTGCCGTTGATCAGCCGCATGGCTTCAAGGGCATGGGGGTCGGTCAAGGGGCCGTGGCCGGTGGAGACGAACGCCTCGATCGCATGCACCAGGGCATCGATCCCGGTACAGGCCGACAGAAACGGGTCCATGCTCAGGGTGGTCTGCGGATCGATCAACGACACGTCGGGCACCACCGCCTTGCTGACGATGGAGAACTTCATGCGTTCCTGTTGGTTGGAGATGATCACGAACTGCGACACATCCGCCGAGGTGCCGGCCGTGGTCGGGATCAGGATCAGCGGGGGGCTGGGCACGCGGATCATGTCCACACCCTCGAATTCGAGGATGCTGCGTCCGTGCGCCACCACGATGCCGATGGCCTTGCCGCAGTCCATCGGGCTGCCCCCGCCGACTGCGACGATGACATCGCAATGGTTTTGCCGGTAGATCTCGGCGCCGAGCATCACCTCCTCGACCCGGGGGTTGGGCGACACTGCGCTGTAGAGGCAATAGTCGATGCCCTGGGCTTGCAGGCTGGCCTCGACGTCGGCCACCCACCCGGCAGCGATCACCCCGGGGTCGCTGACCACCAGCACCTTGCGGGCCCCGAAGGTCTTGGCGTAGTTGGCCACGTTATGCCGGCAGCCGGCACCGAAGATGATTTCAGGCGAAACGAATTTGCGTAGCGGGCTGAAACTCTGGCTCATGGGCAAGCCTGATCTTATTGTTCTGGAAGGTGAGTGCCAGCGTAATGCATCCATCCACGAAAGCAACCAGACCTAGGTGGCATCGTCGCTCACTCGACCCAGGCCCTGACCCTGGCGAGCTCGAGAAAGCCCAGCACATCCTCCTCAAGGCCTCGCACGTCCCCATAGCGCTGACGCAAGTGCTCGATCACAACGGCCACGCTGCGCTGCCCGTCCAGCAGTTCCAGCACCCAACCGGCACTGCCGGTCAGTTCGATGACCATGCCCGGGCATTGGAGCACATGCATGCCGGTACTCGGCTCCCAGCGCAAGCGTGCCCGCCGGTGCACTTGCAAGGCCTGCTGACGGCTGATCGGCTCCACGGCTCAACATGTTCCTGGCGGGTAGAAAGACGCCGGCCACCGCGAGGGTGGCCGGCGTGCGGATCAACGGTTAGCGAAGTACATCGTCACTTCAAAGCCAATGCGCAAGTCGGTGAAGGTGGGTTTGGTCCACATGGCGTGTCCTCTTCTTGGGCCGGACGATTCCGGTACAGCCATTAATGCACGGGCAGCCGCGGGGCCAAATGCTACTTTGGAACGAACTCACGGCGCCCATGGACGAGGGTGCCTGAGCCTTAGAAGAAGCCCAGTGGATTGATGTCATAACTCACCAGCAGGTTCTTGGTCTGCTGGTAGTGGTCGAGCATCATCTTGTGGGTTTCGCGGCCCACGCCCGACTTCTTGTAGCCCCCGAACGCAGCATGCGCCGGGTACAAGTGGTAGCAGTTGGTCCAGACGCGCCCGGCCTTGATGCCGCGGCCCATGCGGTAGGCACGGTTGATATCGCGGGTCCACACGCCAGCGCCCAGGCCGAATTCACTGTCGTTAGCGATGGCCAGCGCCTCGGCTTCGTCCTTGAAGGTGGTCACACCCACCACGGGCCCGAAGATTTCCTCCTGAAACACGCGCATCTTGTTGTCGCCCTTGAGCAGCGTGGGCTGGATGTAATAGCCGCTGGCAAGGTCGCCCTGCAGGCGCTCGGCAGCGCCGCCGGCCAGCAATTGCGCGCCTTCGTCCTGGGCGATCTGCAGGTAGGACAGGATCTTGTCGTACTGCTGCTCGGAGGCTTGCGCGCCGACCATGGTGTCGGTATCGAGCGGGTTGCCACGGCTGATCTTGGCGATCTTCTTCATCACCTCGGCCATGAACGGCTCGTAGATCGATTCCTGGATCAGCGCCCGCGACGGGCAGGTGCACACCTCGCCCTGGTTGAAGAAGGCCAGGACCAGCCCTTCTGCCGCCTTCTCGATGAAGGCGGGCTCGGCCTGCATGATGTCCTCGAAGAACACGTTCGGCGATTTACCGCCCAGCTCTACCGTCGAGGGGATGATGTTGTCCGCAGCGCATTTCATGATGTGCACGCCCACCGGCGTGGAGCCTGTGAAGGCGATCTTGGCGATGCGCTTGCTGGTGGCCAGGGCCTCTCCGGCTTCACGGCCAAAGCCCTGGACGATATTGAGCACGCCAGCGGGCAGCAGGTCGGCGATGAGTTCGGCAAACACGGTAATCGACAGCGGCGTCTGCTCGGCGGGCTTGAGCACCACGCAGTTGCCAGCGGCCAGTGCCGGGGCAAGCTTCCAGGCGGCCATCAGCAAAGGGAAGTTCCAAGGGATGATCTGCCCCACCACACCCAGCGGTTCATGGAAATGGTACGCGACGGTGCCCTCGTTGATCTCGGCGGCGCCGCCCTCCTGGGCTCGGATGCAGCCGGCGAAATAGCGGAAATGATCCGCCGCCAGCGGCACGTCGGCATTGAGCGTTTCACGAACGGCCTTGCCGTTGTCCCAGGTTTCGGTAATCGCCAGCACCTCCAGGTTCTGCTCGATGCGATCGGCGATGCGCAGCAGCATCAGCGCGCGGTCCTGCACCGAGGTTCTGCCCCAGGCATCGGCCGCGGCGTGGGCGGCGTCCAGGGCCTTGTCCACATCCTGGGCGGTGGACCGCGGAAATTCGGCGATCGGCTGGCCGTTGACCGGCGAGCTGTTGGTGAAATATTGCCCCGCCACTGGCGGTACGAACTGGCCGTTGATGAAGTTGCCATAGCGTGGCTTGAAGGACACGACGGCGCCTGGGGTTCCGGGTTGTGCGTAGATCATGCTGAGCCTCTGCGGGTCGATGCCTGCCTGCGACAGGCGATACGACGATGGTAAAAAGCCCCGCTTGCCAGGCGAATGCATCGTTAGCAGCGGGGCGCTCGTCATTTGGTAGTAGGGTTCAGCGCTGCGCGGTTGCGCTGGCGCCCTGCAATTGCTTGGGCAGCTTGAAGGTCCAGAGCATGCCGCCCTGGTTGAAGTCCTTGACCCGCTTGGCCACCTCCCCGCCCCACAGCGGTACAGCCCCGCCCCAGCCGGAGACCACCGACACGTACTGCTCGCCATCCATTTCCCAGGTCACCGGTGAGCCAAGGACACCGGAGCCGGTCTGGAACTCCCACACCTTCTCGCCGGTCTTGGCATCGAAGGCCTGGAGGAACCCCTCGGGGGTGCCGGTGAAGACCAGGTTGCCCTTGGTGGTCAGCACCCCACCCCACAGCGGGGCGTAGTTCTTGTGGCGCCAGACTTCCTTGCCGCTGACCGGGTCGATGGCACGCAGTACGCCGATGTAGTCTTCGTTCAGGGGCTTGATGGTGAAGCCTGCGCCCAGAAACGCTGCGCCTTTCTTGTAGGCGATGCCCTCGTTCCAGATGTCCATGCCCCATTCGTTCGAAGGCACGTAGAACAGCCCGGTGTCACGGTTGTAGGCCATGGGCATCCAATTCTTGGCGCCCAGGAAGGCAGGCGCGACGAACACCGAGCTGCCCTTGGCCTCGCTGCCCGGTGCGCCCGGGCGACTGGCGTCGTTGTAGAGCGGGCGACCGTCCTTGTCCAGGCCCGTGGCCCAGGTGATCTTGTCGACGAAGGGGAAGCCGCGGATGAACGTGCCGTTGGTGCGGTCTAGCACGTAGAAAAAGCCGTTGCGGTCAGCCGTGGCGGCGGCCTTCACCTCCTTGCCCCCGTCCTTGTAGTTGAACGCTATCAGCTCGTTGACGCCGTCGAAGTCCCAGCCGTCGTGGGGCGTGCTTTGGAAGTGCCACTTGATCGTTCCATCGTCCGGGTTCAGTGCCAGGCGCGAGGACGAATACAGGTTGTCGCCGGGACGCAGGTGCGAGTTCCAGGGGGCGGGGTTACCGGTGCCGAACAGGATCAGATTGGTTTCCGGGTCATAGTAGCCGCCCAGCCAGGGAGCCGCGCCGCCGGTCTTCCACAGATCGCCCGGCCAGGTCTTGCCGGCTTCACCGCCCGAGATGCCGTTCTCGATGGCTTTGCCGTCCTTGTAGACATAGCCCATGTGGCCCTCGACCGTGGGCCGCATCCAGAGCAACTCGCCATTCTCCGGATTGTAGGCCTGGATCTTGCCCACCACCCCGAATTCGCCCCCGGCAACGCCGGTGATGAGCTTGCCGTTAACGATCATGGGCGCCGCGCTGATGGAGTAGCCTTCCTTGTGGTCGGCCACTTTTTTGCTCCAGACCACTTTGCCGGTGTCCTTGTTCAGGGCCACCAGTTTGGCATCCAGGGTGCCGAAGAAGACCAGGTTGCCGTACAGCGCAACCCCTCGGTTGATGACATCGCAGCAAGGGCGGATATCGTCGGGCAAGCGGGCATCGTACTGCCACAGCTTCTTGCCGGTGCGTGCGTCGACGGCGAATACCCGTGAGTAGGAACCTGTGAGGTACATGACCCCATCCTTGATCAACGGCTGCGCCTGCTGGCCGCGCTGCTTCTCGCCGCCAAACGAGAATGCCCAAACCGGCCGCAACTCCTTGACGTTGCGGGTGTTGAGCATGTCCAGCGGACTGTAGCGCTGGCCCTGCACACCCAGCCCGTTGGTCACGATCTGCTGGGGGTTCTTGGGGTCTTGCAGGATCTCGGCATCGGTGACGCCGGCGTGGGCTGCGCCGGCAAGCAGCAAGGCGCTGAACACAAGGCTCAAGGCAAACACGGGACGGCATGGAGTACGGGTCATGGCAGCTACCTTTGGCTTTTTGTTATGCCGGGAAATTTTCCCGGTGTGGCGGGAATTCTTGTTCCCGCCCTGGCTGCCAGCAATTGACCGCAATGCGCAAAACCCTAGTTCCTTGGTACAAGGGAACAGGGCCTGGCCGTTATCAGGGCCTCACATCCACCCGTTGCATCACCTGCTTTTCATAGCGTGGGTACAGGTGACTGACACTTCGAATCAGCTCATAGCGCGTCAGGCTGATCGCGGCAAACCGCTCGGGCACAGGGCTGCGGATCATCTCGACCATGTCGGCGCCCTGCTCGGCGCCTTCGCGCATCAGGCCATCCAGCCAACGCAGGTAATCGTGCATCTGGGCAAAGGGCCTGCTATCGCTTGCGACAGGGCCATGGCCCGGTACCAGTTGCTGCCAGGGCAAGGCCTGCAACGTGTCCAGGTCACGTTGCCAGACGTCCAGCCCCGGGCTGTTGGGCGTGGTCAGGGCACGCTCGTAGAACACCAGGTCGCCCGCGAACAGCACGCCGGTCGTTTCATCGAAAATGGCCAGGTCAGCGCCGGTATGCCCTGCCAAGCCCAACAGGCGCAGTCGATGCCCGCCCACTTCACGCCTGCCGGGTTGTACCACCTCGGTCGGCAAGACCACTTCGGTGCCTCGCATCCAGTCACCGACCAGACGGTACATGTTCTCGGTCATGGCATCGCCCTGCTGGCGCAACAGCTCGGTCGTACCGGCCAGCGCAGCGATCGGCACCTCGGCGAATGCCTGGTTACCCAGCACATGATCCGGGTGGTGATGGGTCAACAGGACTTCGATGACGGCCTTGTCCGTGACCCCGGCGATTGCCTGGCGCATGGCCTCCCCATAGCGCTTGGACGGCCCACTATCGATCACCACCACACCGGCGTCGGTCACGATGAACGCCGTGTTCACGACATTGCCGCCGTTGGCCTTCTGGAAATTGTCGGTACTGCCTTCAAGTACCCAGGTGCCCTGGGCGATCTGTCGCGGCGCTAGCCGGTAGTCGAAGTCGGCCAGCGCCGGCAGGCCCACGCCCAGCAGCAAGAGCATCATCCATCGCATCAGGTACCTCCCATGGGCATGAAACCACGCCGGCCACGTTCAAGGCACGGCGGCTTCGAACCGATTGCCGCTGTTGTCCTGAAGCACCAGGCGGATAGGCCCCGGTGCGCGTACATCGAACCCAAGGCTTGGGTTTTCACTGACCGCCGGATAAAGCACCAAGGTCGCGATCTGCTGCCCGTGTTCATCCAGCAACTCAGCTTGGTTGATGAAGAATTCGGGAATCCCGCTGACCAGGCCATTGTCCATGGGGTGAGCGATCTGCAGGCGCAAGCGGCTGCCATCCTGGCGCCGATAGCGCCCCCCGAGCACTTCACCCAAGTGCTCCTCCCATCCAGGCTGGGTGCGCACCACGCTGGGTGCGGTGCACCCCCCACCCGCTGCGTCGACCAGGGCCGATCCCACATGCCAGGTGCCGTCGCGGGTCAGCGCCGCTGCGCGTAACGGCGTAGCCTGCTCGACCCGGATGCGCACCGACAACCAGGGCATGACCTGTTCCCCAGGTTCGAAGTCGACGATGCGCGGCAACGGATTGAGCTCGGCCCAGGCCAGAATCCGCACCACGTCAGGCAAGGCCCGAGCATCGATCTCCAGCGGGACCTGGCGAGCATCCTCGGCAAAAGGCGGCGCCAGCACCTTGACCCGATCATCGAAGACGAACGGCGCCTGGTTCAAGATCTGCTTGTGGTAGAACGCCCACATCACCGAAGGGACAGGGTCGGCATTGCTGGCAGGTGTACCGCCCAGCCCATGAGCCGACCCGCTCAGGATGCACACCAGCCCCAATCCCGCTCGCCAGTTCATCGTCCGCTCCTATTGGTACATCTCCGGGACTTCGTAGCGCAGCCCGTAGTGCGCGTAGAGCGCCTGCATGCGCCCCTCGCGGATCATCGTTTCCAGGGTTTCTTCCAGGGCATAGGCCAGCTGCCGGTTGCTTTCGTGCACCGCCATTCCGATTTCCCAAACCTGCTTGCCCAGGCTGGGGTAGGCGTTTTCAGCCACCTGCAGGTGCCGATCGCGGGCCTGGTGCAGTTGCCAATCCACTTCACCGCGCATGGCCATCACCGCATCCACCTCGCCCTTGCCCATGGCCGCGAACGCTCGCTGCACGCTGGGGTAGTGGCGCGCGCTGGCACGCAGTAGCCCGTCGAACACCGATGTCAGGTAGAACGAAGGCACGCTGTCCACCTCGACCCCGACCGGGTGACCCTCTAGCGCCGCGATATTACTGACCGCAGGCAGGCGCCTGCGATCGAACGCCACCTGCCAGCGCTCCTGCTGGTAAGGGCCGAACATCACCACCTGGCCGTTTTCCAGCTCGCCCAATTCGTTGCGCTTCTGGGTATAGGCCTGGTCGTAGGGCACGCGCATCATCACATCGGCCAGCTGCTGGTGACGCAGCGGGCTTGCTCGCCAGATGTAATCGCGCAGGTCGTCGTCGAGCTTCTCGCCAGGCGGTGCCCAGATCAGTTGCAGGCGTACGCCCAACCCGTCGGCCAGCGCCTGCGCCAGCTCCACGTCCACCCCACGGGCCTGGCCATGGTCCTGGAAACTGTAGGGGGCAAAGTCCTTGTAGACCGCCACCTTGAGCTCGCCTGCGGCGATGATCGAATCGTAGTTGCGCAGCTGCGCCTGCACCGGTGCATCCCCTAGCAGCAGGCCGGCAATGACGCAGAACATGGCCGCCCAGTGGCGCACGACGTTCATTCCTCCACGTGCACGCTGTCCAGGTAAGTGCGCACTGCCCAGAGCGCTTCCTGGCTCAGGTAGTCCGCCATCTTGGGCATGTATACGCGGCCATCGCGTACGGCACCGTGACGCACACGTTCGACGAACCACTCATCACCCGCTTCACCGACGTCGAGCATGCGCAGGTCAGGCGCGATGCCGCCGGACTTGGCTTCAAGACCATGACACGCCGCGCAGTTCTGGTTGTACGCCGACGCCCCGATTTCGACCGCCTTGTCGTGCTCGGGTGACTCGCGGTAAGGGTTGACCGCCGCCCAGCCATCGGCATCCAGGCTCACGCCGGCCTCCTTGATCGGGGTCAGCCCCTGGGTCTCCACCGCCTGCGGCACCACGTTGCCATGGGCCCAGGCCGACCCGGTCAACACGGCACCGGCCAACAGGCCGGCAGCCAGCACGACGTTGCGTTTGATTGTCATTGTTATGCCCTCACGGTTGCACGCAAGGCCTCAACCACAGAGGCCGTGCCGCCATCTTAGAAACCGCGGCGCCGGGGCCGTATGCTGCTTTGGTGGTCGGGTGCTCGTTCCTTGGTAGTAGGGCTTGCGACGACGTGCGAAAAGAGGTTGGCGGTGGGAAGTTTTCCCGGCCTCGGCGGGATTTTCTCCCTGTTGCGCAGCGTCCGGACGGACCACGCTGTGCGGGCCAAACTCCACAGGGAATTGCAACCATGACAACAAGATCGCTACCCGCCCCGTCTCCCCTGGCCCTGAGCGTGAAGGCCCTGCTGCTGGCCGCAAGCCTGGCCACCGGGACAGTGGCCACGGCGGCAACCACAAGCCCGGCACCTGCCAGCAAGAACGTGACCTGGGAAGACATCGCCAACGACCACCTCACGACTGGGGACGTCCTGCAATACGGCATGGGCACCAACGCCCAGCGCTGGAGCCCGCTGGCCCAGGTCAACGACAAGAACGTGTTCAAGCTGACCCCGGCCTGGTCTTACTCCTTTGGTGACGAAAAGCAACGTGGCCAGGAGTCTCAGGCTATTGTCAGCGACGGCGTGGTGTACGTCACCGGCTCCTACTCGCGGGTATTCGCCCTCGATGCCAAGACCGGCAAACGCCTGTGGACCTACAATCACCGCCTGCCGGACAACATTCGCCCGTGCTGCGACGTGGTAAACCGTGGCGCTGCCATTTACGGCGACAAGGTCTACTTTGGCACGCTGGACGCCCGGGTCATCGCGCTGAACAAACACACCGGCAAGGTGGTGTGGAACAAGAAATTCGGCGACCACAGCGCCGGCTACACCATGACCGGGGCGCCTGTGCTGGTCAAGGACAAGACCAGCGGCAAGGTGCTGCTGATCCACGGCAGCTCCGGCGACGAATTCGGCGTGGTGGGCCAGCTGTTCGCCCGTGACCCGGAAACCGGCGAGGAAGTGTGGATGCGCCCCTTCGTCGAGGGCCACATGGGCCGCCTCAATGGCAAGGACAGCACCCCTACTGGCAACGTCAAGGCACCGTCCTGGCCGGATGACCCGACCACCGAAACCGGCAAGGTGGAGGCCTGGAGCCACGGCGGCGGCGCACCCTGGCAGAGTGCAAGCTTCGATGCCCAAAGCAATACCATCATCGTTGGTGCAGGCAACCCAGGCCCCTGGAACACCTGGGCACGCACCGCCAAGGACGGCAACCCGCACGATTACGACAGCCTCTATACCTCCGGCCAGGTGGGCGTGGACCCCAGCACTGGCGAGGTCAAATGGTTCTACCAGCACACCCCCAACGACGCCTGGGACTTCTCTGGCAACAACGAGCTGGTGCTGTTCGACTACAAGGACAAGCAAGGCAAGGTGATCAAGGCCACGGGGCATGCCGACCGCAACGGTTTCTTCTACGTGGTCGATCGCAACGACGGCAAGCTGCAGAACGCCTTCCCCTTCGTCGACAACATCACCTGGGCCAGTCACATCGACCTCAAGACCGGCCGTCCCGTGGAAAATCCAGGGCAACGGCCTGCCAAGCCGCTGCCGGGAGAAACCAAGGGCAAGCCGGTGGAAGTGTCGCCACCCTTCCTGGGCGGCAAGAACTGGAACCCCATGGCCTACAGCCAGGACACCGGTCTTTTCTACATCCCGGGCAACCAGTGGAAAGAGGAATACTGGACCGAGGAAGTGAACTACAAGAAAGGCTCCGCTTACCTGGGCATGGGCTTTCGCATCAAGCGCATGTACGACGACCACGTAGGCACCCTGCGCGCCATGGACCCGACCACCGGCAAGCTGGTGTGGGAACACAAGGAGCACCTGCCGCTGTGGGCCGGGGTGCTGGCGACCAAGGGCAACCTGGTGTTCACCGGAACCGGTGACGGTTTCTTCAAGGCTTTCGACGCCAAGACCGGCAAAGAGCTTTGGAAATTCCAGACGGGCAGCGGCATCGTTTCCCCGCCCATTACCTGGGAGCAGGACGGGGAGCAATACATCGGTGTCACTGTCGGCTATGGCGGGGCGGTGCCGCTGTGGGGCGGCGACATGGCCGAACTGACCAAGCCAGTGGCCCAGGGCGGTTCGTTCTGGGTGTTCAAGATACCGAGTTGGGACACCACGACTGCTCAACGTTGACCGACAGCGGGGCGCGCTCCGGCTGCGCCCCGCCCTTTTGCGCCTGTCCAGGGAACTCGATCATGACCTTTCTACCACTGGCCTTGTTGCTGGCCATCACTCCCGCGTTGGCGCTGGCCACTGATAGCGATGACGGCGACACGCCGTTGAGCATCAACGGCTGCGTGATCGCCGAAGCCAGCCAATGCCCCGGCGCCAACCTGCGGGGCGCCAAGCTGGCCAATCAGGACCTGCGCAAGATGAACCTGGCCGGCGCCGACCTGCGCGATGCCGACCTGCGCCACGCCCGGCTGGACCTGGCCAATCTCGAAAAAGCCCGGTTGCAGGGCGCCAACCTGACCCGCGCCAGCCTGCAGCAAAGCAACCTGCGCCTGGCCGACCTGAGCAGTGCACGGCTGATGGCCATCCAGGGCTGGGGGCTGTTTGCCCAAGGCGCCCAGTTCACCAACGCCGACCTGAGCGCTGCCTACCTGCAATTCGCCCGGCTCTCGGGCGCCAGGATGCAGCAGGCCAACTTGCAGGCTGCGGACCTGGAAATGGCCTGGCTGAACAAGACCGACTTGCGCGGCGCGCATCTGAACGATGCCAATCTCCAAGAAGCCAAGCTTGGGCAGAGCAACCTCGAACAAGCCAAGCTGGAAGGCGCGCGCCTTCACTACGGCAACTTCCAGGACGCCAACATGCAAGGCTGCAGCGGCTGCCCAGCCACCTGGGAACATTGACTTCGAGCACTCGGCTAACCCGCTACACGTACCAGACCCAGGTCGATGCCCACGTGCACCAGTTCAGCATGGGAGCCGACCTGCAGTTTGCTCTTGAGCATGGTCAGGTGATTGGAGACGGTCTTTGCACTGATACACAGCTGCTCGGCGATCGACCGGGCCGGTGTGCCGCGAACCAGCATCACGAAGATTTCCAGCTCCCGCTGGGTCAGGCGTTGCAGCCTGGGATCACAAGCATCGTGCGTCGAGCTGCAGGCCAGTTGGGTAGCCAGCCCCTGCTCGATGTACGCGTATCCGGCAAGCACGCGCTGTACGGCCTCGACCAGAACCTGCGGGGCCGAGCTCTTGGTCAGATAGCCGGCCGCGCCGGCGTCCAGCGCCTGGCGTACCAGTGGCAGCTCGTCATGCATGCTGAAGAACAGCACCCGCAACTGCGGCAGGCGCTGGCGCAGGCGTCGGGTGGTTTCCAGCCCACTGATGCCGGGCAGGCCGAAGTCCATGATCACCAGATTCGGTACCTGCTCCTGCACGCGAGCCAGGGCTTCTTCACCGCTGGCAGCCTCACGCACCTGCATCGATGGCAACACGGCGCGCAGCAGGCTGGCGTAGCCTTGGCGAACCACGGCGTGGTCGTCGACCAGCACGATATTCATGACACCTCCAGGGGAATCGTCAGGGCCAGTGCCCACCCGGCACCGGGACGGGTGAGAATGAGCAGTTCACCGCCCAGGCTGCGGGCGCGCTCGGCCATTGAATGCAAACCTACCCCGGGCCGCCCAGGCTGGCTGGCGCCGCAGCCGTCGTCGCGAACCAGAAGGCGCAGCCCGTTGGCGCCCCGTTGCAGGCGTATCCGCACCTGACGGGCGTGGGCATGGCGAGCGACGTTGGTCAGCGCTTCCTGCAACAACCGGTACAGATGCGTGCGTTGGGTAGATGACAGCGCCGGCAACTGGGCCCCGACCCGCAAATGACACTCGATGGCCTGGCTGGCACGCCATTGGCTCACCAACTGGTCGAGGGCTTCGGCCATGGGCAGGTGCTGCAGCGCAACCGGGTACAAGTCCCGTATCAAGGCTCGGAAACCGAACTGCAAGCCTGCACAGTTGCGCTCCAGCGTCTGGGTGGTTTGTCGCACCTGCTCAGGTTGGTGGGCACACAATTGCAACAGACACACCTGGGCGCGGATGCCGGCCACGTACTGGCCCAGGTCGTCGTGCAGCGCCTGAGCCAGCCGCGTGCGTTCCTGCTCCTGGACCGCCAGCAAAGCGCCAGTCAGTTGCTGGTTGTCGGCCTGGGCCTGCTCGATCGCCGCGGCCATCTGGTTGAAGTGCCCGGCCAATTGGCGCGCTTGCGGGCCACCGGTCACTTGCAGACGCACGTCCAACTGCCCTTGCGACACCTGGCGCAATGCACGCAGCAGCGCAGCCAGCAGGCGCAGCCCGCGCTGCACGGCCCAACTGATGGACAGCAGGCTCATGGCCAACGCGACAGCACATACCGCCAGCAGCTGTTGCAGCGAGTCCCAGACTTCATCGACCTCATCGCGTGCGTCCACGCTCAACGCGACGCGGCGGCCATCATCGAGTACCAGCATACGGGTGCTGTCGTAATGCTCGCCTGCCAGCACCGTGCCCAACCAGCCATCGAGCCCGGCCTCGGACGGCACCGCCGTTTTTTCAGGCTCGCCAGGGTTCAGCCAATGCACGCGCACGTGGCGCAGGTGCTCGGTCAGCACAGGTTGCAGGCTCGCCGGGTCGTGGCTGGCGGCTTGGGCCATGTACGCCATCACCGCTTCGGCCGACTGCAACTCCCGCTTCACATCGGCTGATGCCTGGTGCAGCACGACCCCCGCGCAGGCCAGGGTCAACACCGCGAAACAGCCAGCGACCCACAGGTTGATACGCCAGAGGGCAGACAGATTGACAGCATGCATGACCGGGCTCCAGGGCAACTGCTGCCATCCTAGGGCGCCACGCCAGCGCACCCGCTACTACCTTGGTAGCGGCTGGGCGCTACTTTCTGCATATTCCCCGGCCCCGGTAGGCTTTCTATGCTGGCGCCATCTGCCGTGGAGTGCGATATGCGCCAGCCTGCCCACCTTGTCCTGACTTGCCTGCTGACCTTGCTTGCGCCGACGGCCTGGGCTCAGAACGAAAGGGCCGACACACAGGCCGTGAGCCCCTTGCAGATCCGTATCGGCTACCTGAGCTATCGCCCTGACAGCGGCCCGCTGTTGTCCACTATCTGGCCTGAACCGAACGATGCCGGCCTGCAAGGGGCACAGTTAGCCGTTGCCGACAGCAATACCACCGGGCGGTTTCTCAAGCAGCAGTTCGCGCTGGTCAGCGCACGTGCCGACTCCGCCGAGCAACTGCTGCATGCCGCCCAGGCCCAGCATGGGGATGGCGTGCGGTTGTTCGTCATCAACGCGCCGGTCGCCAGCCTGCGGGCCTTGTCTGCGGCCCTGCCTGACAGCCTGCTGTTCAATGCCGGCAGCCCGGATGACGCCATACGCAGCGTGCAGTGCCTGGGCAATGTGCTGCACGCCCTGCCTGGGCGGGCGATGCTGGCCGATGCGCTGGTGCAGTTTCTGGTGCTGCGCAAATGGCAGCGCGGGTTGCTGATCGTCGGGCAGACCCCGGACGATGAAGCCTACGCCGCCGCGCTGCGCCGCGCGGCCAAGCGCTTTGGCCTGCAACTGGTGGCCGAGAAGCGCTGGACGTTCGACAACGACCAGCGCCGCAGCGCCCAGGCCGACATGCCGCTGTTCACTCAGGCGCGCGAATACGACGTGGTGCTGGTGGCTGATGAACGGGGCGACTTCGGCGAATACGTGCCCTACCAGACCTGGTTGCCACGCCCGGTCGCCGGCACTCAGGGCCTGACGCCCACCGGCTGGCACAAGACCGTAGAAACGTTTGGCGCCGCGCAATTGCAAAAACGCTTCGAAGCGCAGGCCGGCCGTTGGATGAACGACCGCGATTTCGCAGCGTGGATGGCCGTGCGCAGCATCGCCACGGCCGTCAGCAAGCTGCGCGAGGCCAAGCCCAGGGCCTTGCAGCAACTGCTTGTGAGCGAACAACTGCCACTCGACGGTTTCAAGGGGCGCAAGCTCAGCTACAGGCCCTGGAATGGCGAGCTGCGCCAACCCATCCCCCTGGTGCAGCCCAGAGCCCTGGTCAGCACCTCACCGCAGGAAGGCTTCCTGCACCCTTCCAACGAGATGGACAGCCTGGGATTCGACAAGGCCGATGTGAGCTGCACTTACCCCTGACACGCCCACACAATAACAAGGAACCTGTCATGCGCCGCCGCCCCTCATCACGCTGCCTGCTGTGCGCCCGTCTTCTGCCGGTCGTCCTGGCCCTGGCCGGCGAGCCTGCTCTGGCCGCCACCGCCTGGGTGTCCAACGAGAAGGACAACACCCTGAGCCTGATCGACCTGCAGACCTTGACGGTGACCGACACCCTGCCCGTCGGCCAACGCCCGCGCGGCCTGCTGCTGTCGCACGACAACAAGCTGCTGTACATCTGCGCCAGCGATTCGGATCGGGTGCAGGTGATGGACGTGGCCAGCCGTATCCTCGTCAAGGAACTCCCGTCAGGCAAAGACCCCGAGCAATTCGCCCTGCATCCCAACGACCGTTGGTTGTACGTGTCAAACGAAGACGATGCCCTGGTCACGGTCATCGACACCGTTAGCGACACGGTGCTGGCCCAGGTGGATGTGGGCATCGAACCTGAGGGCATGGCCGTGAGCCCGGATGGCAAATGGGCGGTCAACACCAGCGAAACCACCAACATGCTGCACTGGATCGACACCCAGACCCAGACCTTGGCCGACAGCACCCCGGTGGACCAGCGCCCCCGTTTCGTGGAATTCAGCCAGGATGGCAAGCACCTGTGGGCGTCGGCAGAAATCGGCGGCACGGTCACCATCCTGGACGTGGCTTCGCGCCAGGTGCTCAAGACCCTGAACTTCGCCATCAAGGGCGTGCACCCTGACAAAGTCCAGCCAGTGGGCATCAAGCTCAGCGCCGATGGCAAGTACGCGTTCGTGGCACTGGGCCCGGCCAATCATGTGGCGGTGGTCGATGCCAGGACATTCGAAGTGCTGGACTACCTGCTGGTGGGGCGTCGCGTCTGGCAGCTGGCCTTCACCCCTGACCAGCAGCAACTGCTGGCCACCAATGGCGTGAGCGGCGACGTGTCGGTGATCGACGTGGCCAGCCTCAAGGTGCTCAAATCGATCAAGGTCGGCCGCTATCCATGGGGTGTGGTGGTCACGCCATGAACGCGCTGCACATTGAGGGGGTCAGTTTCGCCTATGGTCAGCGCGCGGCACTCAGGGACGTGACCTTCAGCCTGACGCCCGGCCACTTCACCGCCTTGCTGGGGCCCAACGGCGCCGGCAAGTCGACCTTGATTGCCTTGATGACCTGCCTGTATGACGTGCAGCACGGCGATATCCAGGTCTTGGGTTATTCGCTGCGCCGTCAGCCTCGGGCAGCGCTAGGGCAGCTGGCCGTCGTGTTTCAGCAGAGCACGCTGGACCTGGACCTTAGCGTGGAACAGAACCTGCGCTATCACGCAGCGCTGCATGGGATGCCCCGGCGGGAGGCCCAGCGCCGCGTGGACGCCGAACTGGCCCGCCAAGGGCTGGGAGAGCGGCGCCGTGACCCCGTGCGCGAACTCAATGTTGGGCACAGGCGCCGCGTCGAAATCGCCCGGGCACTGCTGCACGGGCCCCGCCTTTTGCTACTCGACGAAGCCAGCGTTGGCCTGGATCCGCCCAGCCGGCAAGCACTCAACCAGCACGTGCGTAGCTTGTGCCACAGCGATCGGCGCTTGAGCGTGCTGTGGACCACTCACCTGCTCGATGAAGTGCAGGCGACCGATGACCTGGTCATCCTGCACCAGGGTCGGGTGGTGGCAAATGGGCCTGCCGAGGCCATGATGCAGCCCCACGGCGGCGATCTGGGCCGTACGTTCGCCTATCACACGTGTAACACGGCTGGAGCGCCCGCCTGATGAACGCCTATTGGTACTGTTTTAGCGGCATCCTCATGCGTGAAGCCCTGCGGTTCGTGCGCCAACGCACGCGTCTGATCAGCGCACTGGTGCGCCCCTTGTTGTGGCTGGTGGTGTTCGCTGCCGGGTTTCGTGCTGCACTGGGCATCGCCATCATCGAGCCATACGACAGCTACATTCCCTACGAGGTCTACATCGTGCCGGGCCTGGCCTGCATGATCCTGCTGTTCAATGGCATGCAAGGTTCGCTATCGATGGTCTACGACCGGGAGATGGGCAGCATGCGGGTGCTGCTGACCAGCCCGCTGCCCAGGGCCTTTCTGTTGTGCAGCAAGCTTTTGGCGACGTCGCTTATCTCTGTGCTACAGGTGTACATCTTCATCGCCATCGCTTGGCTTTACGGCATTCAGCCCCCAGTCGGCGGCCTGGGGCTGGCCCTGCCCGCGGTACTGCTCGTGGGGTTCATGCTCAGCGCACTGGGGCTGTTGCTGTCCAATGCCATCCGCCAACTGGAGAATTTTGCCGGAGTGATGAATTTCGTGATCTTCCCCTTGTTCTTTCTGTCGTCGGCGCTCTATCCGCTTTGGAAAATGCAGGAGGCCAGCCAGTGGCTTTACTGGCTGTGTGCGGTCAACCCGTTCACCCACGCCGTCGAGCTGGTGCGCTTTGCGCTCTACGAGCGGCTGAGCCTTCTGGCGCTGGCGGTATGCCTGACGCTGAGCATGCTGTTCACGCTGCTGGCTATCGTCACCTTCAACCCGCAGCACGCCGCCCTGCGCAAACCACGGTGAGGTGCCCCGGTGGACCGTGCGCTGCAGGGGAGGCTCGCCTCTACTACTTTGGTACTACCCAGGGTGTCTATGGTCGCATTCACAAAGCCGTGGCACTGGCATGTAATGCGCTTATAACAAGAAGGAACAGACCATGCCACGTGCCCTCCAAAGGCTGCCCCTGTGCTTGCTGGCCGCCGCCTCGCTGAGCCTTCTGCTGGGCCATGCCCAGGCCGCCGCCCCACCGACGTTCACGCCAGATGGCTACCGCGCCACGCTGTACCGCAGCCCGACCCCGCCGCAGGTCGAAGGTGGCAAGGTGATAGACACTGCCGCGCTGCAATCGATGATGCGGGGGCATCCGGCCCCTGTCCTGATCGACGTCTACCGCCGCCAGTGGCTGCATGAACGCTTCATCGAAGACGAGCCCCACGCCAACCTGCCTGGCAGCCTGTGGCTGCCCAACACCGGCGACGGCGTGCTCAGCCCTGCCTGGCAAGGTTACTTCGAGCATCACCTGCGTCAGGCCACAGGGGGGCAGCCTCATTACCCTGTCGTCTTCTATTGTCGGTCCGATTGCTGGTTGAGCTGGAACGCGGTAAAACGCGCAGCACACCTGGGCTACACCAACCTCTACTGGTACCGCGACGGGCTAGACGCCTGGCAGCAGGCCGACCTGCCCGTGCAGACGGCCCAGCCAGCAGCGTTTCCCTGACAGCTTGCTTGCCCCTGCGCGCTTAATTATTCAAACAAGAACAAGGTGAAAAGGCCATGTACAAAATCTTGATTGCCGACGATCACCCGCTGTTTCGCGAAGCGATCCACAACGTCATCAGTGACGGGTTTCAGGGCAGTGAAATCATGGAAACCGCCGACCTGGACAGTGCGCTGACGCTGACCCAGGACCATGACGACCTCGACCTGATCCTGCTCGACCTGAACATGCCGGGCATGCATGGCCTGAACGGGCTGATCACCTTGCGCAACGAGGCACCTACCACCCCGGTGGTGATCGTCTCGGCCGAGCAGGAGAAGCAGGTGGTGCTGCAAGCCATCACCTACGGTGCGGTGGGCTTCATCACCAAGTCCTCGCCGCGCGCGCAGATGATCGAGGCGATCGAGCAGATCCTCAACGGCAACGTGTACCTGCCGCCGGATATCATCCGCGCGCAGAAAAGCAGCAGCCGCCGCCTGAGCGATGCCCCAAGCTTCCCGCCGGAAATGCTCCAGGCCCTGACGCGCAAGCAGTTGCTGGTGCTCGAACGCATGACCAAGGGCGAATCGAACAAACAGATCGCTTATGCCTTGGACATCGCCGAAACCACCGTCAAGGCCCACGTCTCGGCCATCCTGCGCAAGCTGAACGTGCACAACCGGGTGCAGGCCATCCTCAGCGCCGGCGACATCGACTTCGCTGACTATCTACGGCGCTGACCCCCAAGGGGCCCGGGAGGCCAGCAAGTGGCTCATGGCGGTCTTGAGTTTCATGGGCCGTACGGGCTTGTGCATCAGCGTATGGCCTCGCTCACGGATCTGTTGCTTGAGTTCATTGCTGTAGTTGGCGGTGATCATCAGCGCAGGCAGCGGCCGGGCACGGCGGGCATTGATACGTGCCACGGCGTCGACGCCAGTGCAGTCGTCATCGAGGTGATAGTCGGCAATCAGCAGGTCGGCATCGGCGTGGTAGTTCTCCACCTGACGGGCCAGGTCCTGCTCCGACAGTGCCGTGATCACGCAACAGCCCCAGCCTTCGAGCAGTGTGCGCATGCCGGCACAGATGGCAGCGTCGTTGTCCAGCACCCACACCCGGGCCCCACGCAGGCACTCGAGCATCGGCTGGCATACGGCATGCTCGGGCCGTGCAATCGGGACGGCGGTGCTCAGCGGCACTTCCACGGCGAATACTGACCCCTTCCCGGGCCAGGAGCGCACGGCAATACGGTGGCCGAGGATGCCGGCAATCTTCTCGACGATGGCAAGCCCCAGGCCCAGGCCGCGATCCTGATCCGGCCGCTGCACGGCGCCACGCTTGAATTCCTGGAACATTTCCTCCAGATGCTCCTCGGCAATGCCGATACCGGTGTCCCACACCTCGATGCGCACGCAACCTGCCTGGCGGCGACAGCCCAGCGCCACGCGCCCGCTGGGGGTATAGCGGATGGCGTTGCTGAGCAAGTTGCGCAGGATCCGCGCCAGCAGCTGGATATCGCTGCGCACCACGACCGAGCAGCTTACGAAGTGCAGGGCCAGCCCCTCGCTGCGGGCGACGTGGGCATACTCTGCCGCCAGGTTGTCCATCAGTTCCGCCAGGGCGAAGGGTGCCACGTCGGCTGTGATGACGCCGGCATCGAGCTTGGAGATGTCCACCAGCGTTCCCAGCAGGTTCTCGACGTCTTCCAGGGAGTTGCTGACATTACGCACCAGCTGTGCACTGGCCAGCGGATCGCGGCGCTCGAGCAAGGCGCTGGTGAACAAGCGCGCCGCGTTCAGTGGCTGCAGCAGGTCATGGCTGACCGCGGCAAGGAACTTGGTCTTGGACAGGTTGGCCTGGTCAGCCTCGTGCTTGGCCTCGCGCAAACGCGCCTCGGCACGTCGCCGTTCTTCGATCTCCCGTAACAACTGTTCGTTGAGGCTGGTCAACTCGGCCGTACGCTCACGGACCCGCAGCTCCAGGTGCTGATAAGCCTGGTGCAGCGCCTGGGCGGTGTTGCGCCGTTCGGTGATGTCACGGATCAACACGAAGATACCGACCACCTCGCCAGAGGCCAGCCGATTGGGCACATAGGAGCGCAGCATGTGGCGCTCCTGGCCGTTGATGTTGGTTTCCGGAAATTCGAACGTGACGCTCTCCCCTGCCAGCGCCCGCGCCACATAGGCTTCAAGGCGCTGATAATGCTGCTCGCTATGGGCCTGGCGCAGGCTCTGGCCCAGCATCAGCCCACTGGGCCAGCAATACCATTGCTCATAGACCTTGTTGGTGAACTCATACACCAGGTCGGCGTTGAGGTAGGCGATCAGTGCCGGCACATGGTCAGTGATCAGCCGGATCCAGCGCTCGCTTTCGCTGAGGGCCTCGGCATGCAGGTAGCGTTCGGTGATATCGGTAAACGTGTTGACGAATCCGCCAGTGGGCAGTGGATGCGTGCGGATCTCCAGCATGCGCCCGTCGAACAGGCGTTGCTCGCACTCGTGCACGATACGCCCGTTGTCGTCGCGGCTTTCGGGCGTGAGCAAACGCAGCTCGCTGTCGGCAATCACGTCGGCGAAGGGACGGTGCGCAGCGACCGGGGCCAGCCCGCTCAGCTCCAGGAACCGGCGGTTCCACAACTCCAGGACACCGTCCGCGTTGACCATGGCCACGCCTTGGGACAGGTTGTCCACCGCCCGCTGCAACAGGTGCGATTTCTGCGCCACCGCCTGTTCCCTGCGCAGGGTTTCGCTGAGTTTGACCTCGGTGATGTCGGTGAACAGGATCACCCGGCCACCCTCGCAGGTGGGGCGCTCGTTGACCTGCAGCCAGCGGCCATTGTGCTGTCGGTACAACAGATGTTCGTCGGCAGGGCCGCGCGGATCCTCGCTGAACAGGCCGCTGCTGGTCATCAGCCTGCGCACGTCGACCAGGCGCATGCCGGGAATGATGCGCACGCGGCGGTTCTCCCAGAAAGCCTTGAAGCGGCTGTTGCACAGCACCATGCGCAGGTTTCGGTCGAACAGGATGAACGCGTCGGAAATGCTTTCGATGGCATCGATCAGGTGCTGGTGCGCGGTTTCAGCGCGCAGACGCGCTTCGCTGAGCAGTTGGTTGCCCGCCTTGAGTTCGGCCATGGCCTGGTTCAACGCATCAGTGCGCTCGCGCACCTGCTCGGCCAGCACCACCGAATGCTGGAAGGCCGCATAGGGATCGCTCCCGCGCGTGACACCCGACTCGATGCGCTCGATCAGCGCGGCGTTGATCCGTTGCAGCTTGCGGTTTTCATAGCGAAGCTGCGCCAGTTCGGCCTGCACGTCATTGCCCGGGGCGGGTTCGGTTGCGGGCAATGGCAACCCCGGTGAAGGTCTGGTTGATGTGCATACCATTGAACTGTTCTCCATAGGTGTTGAAGCCCATCACCCGCTGCTCGCGCAGAAAATCACCCACCGCCGCCAGGCCTTGCTGGGTCTCCAGCTCCAAGCGGCGCAAAAAACAGTCGCAGCCGATGGTGAGCATCAGCGGACCCAGGCGTTGCTGCAGGCCATCGAACAGCTGCTGCAGGTTCGGCAGCAACGGGCCGGGTGTCATGGGCGTGAGCACAATGCCGTTCTCTACCGCACAGTAGAAGCTCAGGCTCAGATCGGCATGCACCTGCTGGATGGCCCGCACGTAGTACCGGTTGTGCATGCGCACGGCCAGCGGGTGGGCGGCAAACAGCCTGTGGTCCAGGGCGCTGACGGGCACCCCGATATGGCGTGCATATTCTTCGGCCGCAGGCTCGGCATTGAGCTCATACACCCGTCGCTGGGCGCTGTCGGCGCCGGTGACCACCAGTTTTTCCTGCCGTGGCTCAAGGTGGTGGGTGGTGAACACTTCGAAGTCCAGCCAGGTATTGACCAGCACCACCACGGCAGCACCGTGGTGAAACGCCCCGCCATAGAAGACGTGGGTCCGTGTCAGGTAGTTGTCGTCCCCGGCCGAGCCGCCAAAATGCGGGATATCGCCCAACGCTGCGCTCAGGGCCGCCAGCACCGTCTCTTCACGGCTGGACAAGCCATCGAGCAAGGTCAAGGCGAAGCTGTGCCCTTTGATCTGGGCCAAGGCGTTGCCGCGACAGCTGCCGACCAACCGCTCGACCATCTGCTGGGCGTCGATCAGGCTGAAACGCTCCATTTCGTCGATCAGTTCGGTGGCGATGGAAAAATGCCGGTGATCAAAACCTACGGCCGTCACGCAACTGCGCCCATAACCCAGCGGCGTGATTTCCCCCGCACTGGTGCACCCGACCAGCGGGATGCCGCCAAAGCCTTGTTCAAGGGCCTGGCCCAAGGCCTGCAGGTCGTACTCGGCGGTGCAGAAGAACAGCACGAAGCCCAAGTGCGGATGCAGCAGTTGCCGCGCCAGTTCCTGAGCCGCCACGCGTGCATCGCTGGCCTGGGACATGGCGCTGACCACGCCCTCGTTATGTGCCTGCTGCATCGGGGTCTCCGGCAAGGGCTGGCTGAGCGGTGAGTGTACGAAGCATGGGCCAGGGTTCGAATGCTACTTGCGTAGCGGGTGCACGCGTCGATGGGCGTAGTGGTGAGCTACTGACGCACGCTATTGCTGGAGGAGGCGAATGCCCTGGGTGGCCCAGAACGTCCGGTAGCAGCACTGCCCGAGCCTCCATGCACTGGCGAAACGATCCCCGCACCATCGCAAGATCATCCAGGCAGTCGTCAGAGCGCCTCTCGCACGCTCAGCTACCGCCCTTTCACTGTCCGTCGTCGCGTGACGGAAATTTGGGCGTTTCCTGCTTGGATCCTCCCCGTTTTGCCTTAGCTGCCGCAGGGCTTCTTCCTCGTTTCGGTTCAGCCTGTGCGGGTGTATCGGTCAACGACACCGGGTTAATTCCCCCCCGGGGATTGAGCACAATACCCATCCGCAGCCCAAAAAGACGCAGCACAGCCTCCAGGGTGCCGAGTTTGGGGTTGGATTTCCCACTTTCGAGTTCATACAAGCTTTTCGTGGACATCTTGCACATCGTTGCAAAGGTCTCTTGATCCAGACCGGTGACTTCGAGCCGCAAGCGGCGGATGGATGCGCCGATCGAATCAAGCCCCAAGGCGTTGCGCTGGGCGATCTCCTCCACAAGCTGAGCACGCTGTTCGGGCTGTAATTTTTTCATCTCAACCCCCACTGTGCGAGTCGCTTGTCCAGGTCATTGACCGGCAAAGAGGCTGCATTGCGTACCGACTCGGGGACACCCGTCAGCAGATCGGGCAACGCCCTGAAGCCATCAGCCGCATTCATCAACCGTTGCAGCAGCACATCGGGATCGGTGTAACCGGCCAGTTCAGCGCAATTGTCCCTCCAGTTGGAGGAACCCTTGCGCTCGGCCACCCACTTCGTCGTCCGTGTGACGCCCTCTTCGTCAAGGATCATTGGCGCAAGGTCATAGATCGGGGCCAAACGAAACTTTCCATTTTCACGGATGATGGAGATGTTTCGTCCGTGGTTATCGGTATTGCCCAGAATGCGATTGAGCAGATCGCGCCGTACGTACTCGAACACCAAGTCCTCTATCTCATCCTGCTGGCCGTTGTGGGTCCACAGCTCCACCAATCGGTGAACGACTTCAGCATGGGTCATCACCTGCCCATAACCGGTAATGCCGCAGATTGAATACACCGACTCCAGTGGCACCCGCTCCACTACGCCATTCACGACTCGGCGATCAAAGCGCGGCATCCACAGGCTGGGCTTGACTGCCTCCTCGAGCATCAAGCCCTCAGTGGGAACCGTATCAAGTCCCAGGGCCGCCACCGCGTTGTAGTAATGGAACTCGGTGCGCAGGATATCGTTATCGCGCTCACTCCCTTTATTGCGCGCGAACTTGATCAGCCAGTGTTGACGCGCTTGGTTATCGGCAAGCATTGCATCAGCGTATAGCGCACCGTCGTGGGCTTGGGTCATAAGCAGTTTGGGGGCTTGCCCGTTGGCACCGGTAGCGCCACCCAACGCCGCACCGGTTTCAAAGGCGTACTCCAGAAACTCATTCGTCCTGTTCACGACTTCAAGGCGCGCGAATGCCTCTTGTCGACCCGGCTGCAGATCCTCTACCGACTCCTTGATCCGCAAATGCCCGACGGGGGCCGGTGTGAAACGCTTCAAAAGGTACAGCCCCATTTCCATACCTTCGGGTTTGGATCGCGCGTAACGCGATTCAAGGGACTCTTTGGCAGCGCCAGAAGGAATGAGGTCGTATAGAAATGCCGGATAGCCTTTCCCGCGGTGGTGATCCCAATTCAAGGGCAGGCCAACGCTCAGCGCCCGTTCGCAACGATCTTCCATGCAATCAAAGTTTGCGATGATGTAGTCGTCGTCATAGGCCACCAGGCACGCACCCTCAGCAACACGCTCAGGGTTCTCAAACGTAAGCGTGGCCGCGTCGGCCCATGTGCCCTCAAAAAAAGCTTGAATGACGAGCTTGAGCGGCATGTCAATCTCCTAATCAGTACTGCAATGCTGATTAGAATAGTCCCCGGGTCAATAACCGGCAATAAAATGCTGACTAACAGCCTGAACTTTGAAAAACCGGCACTAAACTGCTGGTTTTAATTGCTTGCCGCATGCATTGGGTGCTGTCCTGACGGCTGGGAAGCGTCCGGCGGGCAAGTGAGCGTCAACAGCGTTGTGCGTGCAAGCATCATTCGGGCTGCAGCGCTGCACCGCCATCAGGCGCCTGACCCTGAAGGTCTGGAATACCACGCAAGCCCCGTTGAACACTGCGCCTGCGCCACATCGTTACCACGTCAGCACCGCACCCACGGCAAACGTATCGGTGTCTTCGTTCTGCTCGCGAGTCTCATGGCCCTCAATGGAAAACTGGTTGTACTCGGCCACCAGCTTGAGGTTGTCGTTGATGTCATGGAACAGCGCCACCCCGCGGGTTTGATAATCGGCACCGCTGCCTACCGCGCCGTTGCCGTCGTCCTTGGTCTTGCCGTAGGAAAGCGCAACCCGGTTCTTGCCGACCTTGTAAGAGGCTTGCAGCAGGTAGCCGTCGCTGTCCACGTTGCGCAACACCGGTTCGCCGGCATTGTTGGTGAAGAACGGGTTGATGCCCTTGGCCTGGAAGCCGGACCCGGTCAGGGACAGCCCGCCCAGCTTGGCCTGCACGCCATAGCCAAGCCCTTTTGAGGTGACAGACCGCACCGCGTCGTCAGTGTTGTCGGAGGTCTGGTAGCTGCCGTTTAGCCAGCTGTAGATGTGTGCGCCTGCCAGGTCGAACTGGTACGTGATCTCGGACTCGGTGCGGGGGTTCTTCTGGTAGGCCTTGCCCGTGGGGCTGCTGTCATTGGTGTCGACCGGGTCCATGATCCCCACGGCGATACGCAGGCCCTCCATGACCGGGGTACGGTAGGTGATTTGCGAGGTCGGGAACGGGTACGGGTAGCCGCTGCCGATGTTGCCGAACGATACCCCACCGCCATCGACAAGACCCAGCGTGTCACTGACCTGGCCGTAACCGGCGAGCAACTCGTCGAGCAGGATGTTCGAGCGGGCGAACAGCCCGAAGTCCTTGCCGATGAGCACCTCGCCCCATTCAGGGTTGGCCACAGTACCGTAGAACTGCCGGACATCGATGGCCGTGTCGGTACCCGTGCTTTCGCTGTCGTTGATGGTGACCCAGAACGAGGCACGGGCACCGAGCTTCAGGTCATTGACCTGCTTGCCCATGTTGAACCCCAGGTAATTGGGCAGAAAGCCCATCTTCACCCGAGACTGGCGGCGGTCGAACTGCTCACCTTCACGGTCGACCTTGCTGTTGACGTAGAACGCGTTGATATAGCCGTCGGTGGAAAAGGTGGTCTGGTTCTGGTCGTACAACATGATCTCGGCTTGCGCCAGGGAACTCAGGCTGACAGCCGCAAGGCTGGCGATGGCAACTGCCAGGTAACGAGGCCGCAGAGACTTGTTTTTATTGTTGTGCATGGCGCGCTCCAAACGGGGGACAGAGGGTCGGAGGCGATTATCGAAAGGTGGGTAGCGGTCAGAAACGCTGCTTTGGCGCAGCATCGAGCCTGCTTGCGAAGGGCGTGCAAGGCCCGGTGGTTTGGGACCACTACGGGCTAGGCCGGGTCGTGCGACCTAGGGCTTACGCATCAATGATGGACACCGAAGATCGGCACGAAAGTGGCCGAGCGTATGAACGGGACAGCTGACCAGACAGGGCCTGCCTGGCCTCTGGCGGGTCAGGAAGCGAGCATCGATCCCCGCTGCGCACGTGCTGTGGTAAAGCGATGAGGTTGCTGCCAGGCCAGCGTGGCCTGAACATCGGTAGCCGCCTGCTTGACCTTCTGCGTCCATTGGTCGTCTTTGGGGCAGACCACTACCACGCGAAAACCATGCTCGAGCCCCTCGAGCCGTACACCTTCGGAGTCGTCCACATGCAGGTCGATGTCAAACGCCGAGGGCAGCTTGGAGGGCGAGTTGACCAGCCCCCGCTGGCCCAGCATGTGCTGGTGGCGGTCGCTGTTGACCACGCCATCGACGCGGATACCGTACAGCAGCAACCATCGGCGGATGTAGGCCGGCGTGCGTCCGGACGATGTGTAGATCCACACGCTGCAACCCTGGCGGCGCAGGTCGCTGATCAATTCGCGGGTACCGCTGCGCAGTGGCTCGCCCAACCAGCGGTGGACGAAGCTCGGCAGCCGGTCCGGCTCGGCTTCGGCGTGCTCGGGCAGGCAGGCCAAGGTATCGTCGATGTCGAACGAGATGCGCACTCGCGCTTGACGTACAGTGCTTTCGAGCACCGCTCGGCAGCGCTGCCAGGCTAATCCGCGACTCATCGAAGGCTCCTCTCGCGCAGGGGGGTTGGCAGGAAAAACGTCTCGGGCGCCGGGGCATGGGCTTCCAGGAAGGCGGCGTACTTTTTCTTGATCTTGGGCAGCTCGTACAGCGCCTTGACGCCGTGCTTGGCCGAGTTGCGGATGACTGACGAGGGATTGAAGTAGCCTTCGGCGTTCTCGAGCGACAGCACGAATGGCGGCAAGCCTGCGCGCATCAGCAGATAACTGACGATCAGCGAGCCGGTACGGTTGTTGCCTTCGATGAACAGCTGTGGCTTGCTGAGGATGCGCACGTACACGCCAGCTGCGCGCTTCCATATCGAATCGCTGCCATAACCGCAGTACCAGTTGTACAAGTCCTTGATGCCGCCTTCGACGTTGTTGAAAAAATGGGTTTCGGTAGCCGCCAGGTGCGCAGCGAACTCCTGGCGGCGGGCGGCGTCGGTGCCACAGAGCACCGTGGCGTTGATTTCCAGCATCAGGTTCACCTGCTGCAGGTGAAACAGGTCGATACCGCGCGCCACGTAGTGATCGACCAACGCGTAGCCCTCCAGCACGTTGCACAGCACCTCGTCGGTGAACGGGTCGCGAGGTTCGGTGAAGTGGCGGCTGAGCTCGGCGAAATGCGCCTGCACTTGGCGCAGGGCGTGCTCGACGGCGTTGAGATCCAGGCGGGGCGTCGCTGGCATCGGTTATCCCTGATTGCGGTATTGGGGTAAAGACCACCGCGGGCCTTGGCCGTCCTGGCACTGGCGCGCGGGCGTTCTCAAGCGAGGCTCAGCTGAACTTGCCACTGATGTAGTCGGCAGTCAGCTGTTCACGAGGGTCTTGGAATATCTGGGTGGTGGGCCCCATCTCTACCAGGTAGCCCGTGCGCGTGCCTTGGGAAATGTCGACCGAAAAGAACGCCGTGGTGTCAGCCACGCGAATGGCCTGCTGCATGTTGTGGGTCACCAGCGCAATGGTGTAGTCCTTTTTCAACTCCACCATCAGCTCCTCCACCCGCCGGGTCGCAATCGGGTCCAGCGCCGAACAGGGTTCATCGAGCAACAGCACCTCGGGTTCGGTGGCGATGGCCCGGGCAATACACAAGCGCTGCTGCTGGCCACCGGACAGGGACAGGCCACTGACCTTGAGCTTGTCTTTCACTTCATCCCACAACGCAGCGCCTTGCAAGGCATGCTTGACCCGGTCACCGATATCGCCCTTGTAGCGGTTCAGCCGAAGGCCGAAGGCCACGTTGTCGAAAATGCTCATCGAGAACGGGTTGGGCTGCTGGAACACCATGCCGATGTAGCGGCGCACCACGACTGGATCGACCCCCTTGCCGTAGACGTCCTGCCCCAGAAAGTGCACATGCCCTTCGAAGCGAAAGCCCTTGACCAGGTCGTTCATGCGGTTGAGGCTGCGCAGCACGGTGCTTTTGCCACAACCGGACGGGCCGATGAAACCGGTGATCTCGTTCTTGCGGATCGGCACGTGGCTGTCGCGCACGGCCATGAAGTTGCCGTAGAAGATCTTGTCCAGCTTGCAATCCATGACGATGGGGGTTTCGCTGGCCAGGGGAGCGACTCTTTGGGCGGTGGATACGTTCACGTCGAATGCTCCCTTATCAGTACTTGGGCTTGCCGAATACACGGCTCAGGATGTTGATGACCAGCACGATCATTACCAAAACCAGCGACGCCGCCCAGGCGAGCTCCAACTGGTTGTCGAACGGCATGCCGGAGAAGTTGTAGATCAGCACCGCCAGCGAAGCGGTGGGGTTCATCACCGCCAGGCTGCCATCGTGGTAGATCCAGTAGTTGCTGAACAACGCGGTGAACAGCAGCGGCGCCGTTTCACCCGCCGCCCGGGCCACGGCCAGCATGACGCCGGTCAGGATGGCGGGCAGGCCGGTGGGCAGCACGATCTTCCAGATCACCTGGGCCTGGGTGCAGCCCATGCCGTAGGCGGCGTCCTTCATGATCTTGGGCACCATCTTCATGGCTTCCTCGGCGGTCAGGACCACGATTGGTAGCATCAAAACGGCCAGCGCCACGCCGCCCGCCGGCGCCGAGTAGGTCCCAGTGGTCATCACCACCAGCGCATAGGCAAACACGCCAGCCAGGATGGACGGCAAGCCGGTCAGCATCCTGGCGGCGAAGCGTGCGGCGTTGGCCAGCTTGCTGTCAGGCCCGAGCTCGGCCAAAAACACGGCCGCCAGGATGCCCACCGGCACAGCAATGGCCGCTGCAATGCCGACCATGACCAGGGTACCGACCATGGCGTTGCCGAAGCCGCCGCCCATTTCGAAGCCGGTTGGCGGCAGCTCGGTGAACACTTCCAGGTTCAGCCGTGCGCCACCACGGGTGATGAGCATGTACAGCACCGAAATCAGCGGCACGCTGGCCACCAGGGCGGCGAGCCAGGCCAGTGTGGTCAGCAGTACGCTGCGCAGCGCCCGGCCCTCGAGCTTGCGCTGCAGGCTTGGCAGCGCGGCCACTGGTGTAGAGAGATCGGTCATCAGCGGTTACCTCGTTGCGCGTAGAGCATGATCATCGAGCCCAGCACGTTCACCAGCAGCGTGATGAACATCAGCACCAGGGCGGCGTACATCAGCACTTCCACCTCGTTTGGTCCGGCTTCGGGGAAGTTCAGGGCCAGCAACGCTGCCAGGGTATTGGCCGGCGCGAACAGTGACACAGAGAGGGTGTTGGCGTTGCCCACCAGCATGGCCAGTGCCATGGTCTCGCCCAGGGCGCGGCCCAGGCCCAGCACCAGCGAGCCAAAGATGCCGGTCGCAGCCGAGGGCACCATGACTTTGAGAATCGCCTCCCAGTGCGTCGTGCCCATGCCATAGGCGGCTTGCTTGGTTTTCATCGGCACACTGGTCAACGCGTCCTGGGAGACCGCGGCGATGGTCGGCAGAATCATGATCGCCAGCACCAAGGCTGCAGGCAGCAACCCCGGCCCGCTCAGGGACGTGCCGAAGAACGGGATCCAGCCCAGCTCGCTGTTGAGCCAGGTGGTCAGTGGCCGTATGGCCGGAATCACCACATAGATGCCCCACAGCCCGTACACCACGCTGGGGATGGCGGCCAGCAGCTCGACGATGGTGCGAAACACCGCCGCGAGTCTGGCCGGCAGAAAATCCTGGGTCAGGAAGATGGCCATGCTGACGCCGAAGAAACCGGCGATCAGCAAGGCGATGAATGCGCTGTACAGCGTGCCCCAGATGGCAGGAAGAATGCCGTACTGGCCTTGGTTGACGTCCCAGACACTGCCCAGCAGCACGTCGAAGCCATGCTTCTCGATGCCGGGCAAAGCCTTGCGGCCTACCTCGTAAACCAGTGCGAAGACCAGTGCCAGGACCAGCACAACCCCAATGCGGGCCAGCGCACGGAAGGTGCGGTCCACCAGCACGTCCCTGGCAGACGGCGGCCGGCAGGCGGAGTCGGGGTTATCCGGTAGGTCGAAGGGTGTGTTCATTGGCAGGTTCCGAGACAGGGTGCTGACACCCCCGGCGTATCAGGCGCACGCCGGGGACGCCGGTATCACTTGATGTTGGCGGAGGCTTTGCGCACTTGCTCGACCACCGAAGGCGGCAGCGGGATGTAGCCCATCGAGTCGGCGATCTTCTGCCCTTCGGTCAGGCTGTACTCGACCATGTCGCGCATGGCCTTGGCCTTGGCGGGGTTGCCATTGTCCTTGCGGAAGATCATCCAGGTGTAGGAGGTAATGGGATAGGACTTGGCGCCGTCCGGATCAGGCAGCCAGGCCACCAGGTTTTCCGGCATGTTCACGGCGGCCAGGGCCTCGGCGCCACTTTCGGCATTGGGCACCACGTACTGCCCGGCCTTGTTTTGCAGTTGGGCGAAGTCCACCTTGGCCAACTTGGCAAAACCGTACTCAATGTAGCCAATGGCGCCTGGGGTCTGGCGTACGGTGGCGGTTACACCATCGTTTTTAGGTGACTTGATGAACTTGTCGGTAGCCGGCCAGTTGACCGTGTTGCCCTCACCCAGCTTTTGCTTGAAGTCGGCATTGATAGCCGAGAGGTGCTTGGTGAACACCGCTGTCGTGCCACTGGAGTCGGCACGCACAACGACGGTGATGGGGGTATCGGGCAGCTTGAGCTCCGGGTTGGCGGCCGCGATCTGCGGGTCGTTCCAGCGGGTGATGGTGCCAAGGAAAATATTGGAGTACACCTCGCGCGGCAGCTTGAGCCCTTTCGGGTTGCCAGGCAGGTTGTAGGCCAGCACGATCTCGCCGGCGGTCATGGGCAGCAGTTGTACGCCCTCGCCCACCTTGGCCATGTCAGCTTCGCTCATGGCCGAGTCGCTGGCGGCAAAGTCCACGGTCCTGTTCAGAAAATCCTGCACCCCGGCGCCGCTGCCCTTGGACTGGTAATCGACGGTCACGCCGTCGGACTTCTTGCTGAAGTCCTTGAACCAGGTCAGGTAGATGGGTGCGGGGAAGCTGGCCCCGGAACCGGTCAGGCGAATGTTTTCTGCGGCGATCGAAGCCGATGTGGCGCAAAGGGAGACCGCGACGGCGAGTGCAGCAGACTTCATCAGGCGTATCATTGAAAGCGCTCCGTGTGATGGCCGGCACACTTTGCATCAGCTGTGTTACAGCTTTGTGACCACCGCGTGGCACCGCGCCCCTCTCCACGCCACGCCCTGCCCTGCGCCCCATTGAGCTGCGGCATTTTTTCAATGCCTTACGCTCACGTCCATGGAACACTCACCGTTTACCGCACTCCCACCCTTATCAGGGCAGCGGCCCTGCACAACCTGAGCTGGAGGACAAACCTGCATGAAGAAGATCCTGATGGTGTTGACGTCCCACGACCAACTGGGTGACACCGGTAAGAAAACCGGGTTCTGGCTGGAAGAGTTCGCGGCACCTTATTACGCATTCGTGGATGCCGGCGCCGACGTCACGCTCGCTTCGCCCAAGGGCGGGCAGCCGCCGCTGGACCCGAAAAGTGACGAAGACGATGCACATACCGAGGCCACTCAACGCTTCGCCAAAGACACCGAGGGCCAGGCTGCCCTGGCCGATACCGTCCCCCTTGGCGAAGTCGACCCTTATGATTTCGACGCCGTTTTTTATCCAGGCGGCCACGGCCCACTGTGGGATCTGGCCGAAAGCCAGGACTCGATCGTTCTGCTGCAGGCCTTTTATGCCGCCAA
Source organism: Pseudomonas fulva NBRC 16637 = DSM 17717 (assembly GCF_000730565.1). Classification (GTDB taxonomy): domain Bacteria; phylum Pseudomonadota; class Gammaproteobacteria; order Pseudomonadales; family Pseudomonadaceae; genus Aquipseudomonas; species Aquipseudomonas fulva. The sequence continues at coordinate 43,586 of NZ_BBIQ01000005.1, forward strand.
CAAGCCCATCGCAGCGGTATGCCATGCACCGGGCGTGTTGAAAAACGTCAAGGCGCCTGACGGTCACCCTGTCGTCAAGGGCAAAAAAGTCACGGGCTTCACCAACAGTGAAGAGCAAGCCGTGGGTCTGACCGACGTCGTCCCGTTTCTGGTGGAGGACATGCTGCGGGGCCATGGCGCACACTATGCCAAGGCCGAAGACTGGGCGAGCCATGTGGTCGAGGATGGGCATCTGATAACAGGTCAGAACCCGGCATCCTCAGCAGCAACTGCCAAGGCATTGCTTAAACGGTTAGCCCAGGAACCCGGCGCCTGAGCATTGGTTTGTGCATCGCAAAGCAGCAAACGCTACGCAAAGGAATTTTTTGCTACAGCCCGAGGTCACAACGGTAGCGCACAGCTATCGCTTGCACCTCTGGCTGCAAGTCTACATCGGATGTTCCCTTTATTCAGCGTGCGCAGAGCCAGAGTATTGCCATGAAAACGTGCGAATTCCCAAGCTGTCCGACCGTTCTGCTGGTTGAGGACGAACCTATCATCCGTGAGCTGATCGCCATTGCCCTTGAGGACCTGGGCGCAGCGGTAACCAGCGTGGAAACAGCACAGGAAGGCCTGGAAATAACCTCGCGTTCGGCATTTTCGATGCTCCTCACCGATGTCCGCACCCCTGGTGCGGTGAACGGACTGGAGCTGGCCTACCAGGTGGGCCAGTCGCAGCCTGACACTCGCATCGTGGTCATGAGTGGTTATCACGACCCGTCAAGCTGTGCCCTCCCCTCTGGCGCTATATTCCTGCCCAAGCCCTGGACCCTGGATCATTTCATCGGCGTGATCAGTGATCAGCTCGCGCGTTCAGCTTCGCTTCGCGCTCAGCCTGCGGCTTGATCCAGGTTCAGCCAGTTCGGATCGACCGCATGCTACCGATCCTTGGAAGTGAGTCTGCATCGATTGCGGTCGAGCCGTTTCAGCGGGCGCCTTCCAGTGCCTGCTGCAACGATTGGTCAGCCAGTTGTCGAAGGTCCCGCCACTGCTGCCTAGCGATCAGCCCGAGCCGCTGCATCTCGTCCGCCTGACGCAGCAGTTCCTGGTGGGAGGCACGGGGGCAGGCGCAGCGTGCCACGTCATCATCGAAGGTAGAAAACCAACGGTTGATTGCCTCCAAGTACATCAGGTCAGTAGAAGGCTGCTCAATGAATGCCGTCATGCCGGTCTCCCTGGTGCTCGCTTTTTCAATCGAACCCAAGGAGTGACCGATGGTTCACTCCGGTTGGTAATCGAGCGAGCCGGCCTCACACGATACCCGTATGACCATCCAGTACCTGTCGCACGCGCCGTGCCAGATCATGGGGCTGGCAGGGCTTGGAGATCACATCGAATTCAGAGCCACCGATGTCGGTGCGTTCGATCGAGTTCTCCGCGTAGCCGGTGGTGAGCAGCACCTTGATCTGCGGCTGCAGGCGACGCACCTCGCGCGCCAGCATCACCCCATTCATGCCGCCGGGCATGATCAGGTCGGTGAACAGCAAGTCATAGCGCTCACCCGCTTCGATAAGCTTCAGCGCTTCGCGTGCGTTGAGCACCATGTCGGCGTCGTAGCCATAGTTTTCCAGCACCATCTTGGCCAGCTCCGCAACGTCTGGACGGTCTTCGACGATAAGAATCCTCTCGGTACCGGAACTGCGCTCGACCAGCTTCACGGGCTTTTCCTGAATCGGGCTGGCTTCATCCACCGGGAAATACAAGCGCAGCGTGGTCCCCTCACCCTCTTCGGTATAGATCCTGGCAGCGCCGCCGGACTGACGCGCGAAGCCATACACCATGGACAGACCCAGCCCCGAGCCCTTGCCCTCCTCCTTGGTCGTGAAGAAAGGGTCCATGACGCGATCACGAATGCTCGCAGGCATGCCGATGCCGTTGTCGGTAATGGAAATGCTCACGTAACTGCCCGGCAACAGGCCGTCGAAGGACAGATTGATGTCGCTTACGTGCACGTTTCGCGTTTCGATGAATACGTGGGGGCGCTTGCGACCGATCAGAGCGTCGCGAGCGTTCATGAAGATGTTCAGCAGTGCCACTTCGGCCTGGGTCGGGTCGATGCGACAGTTGCGCAAGTGCTCTTCCAAGTCATATTCGACCGTCACCTGGGCGCCGAAGGTGCGCTCGATGATAGGGCTCACGTCATCGAGCAGATGATTGAGGTTGAGCACGCGGCCGTGCAGTTTCTGCTTGCGGGCAAAGGCCAGCAACTGCTTGGTGAGGGTACTGGCACGATCGACCGCCGTTTGCGCATGCCCGACGCTTCGGCGAATGCGGCTCAGGTCCGGCTGCGCCTTGTCGGTCTCGCTGGCCACCAGCCCCATGTAACCGCCCATCACTTGCAGCAAGTTATTGAAGTCGTGAGCAATGCCGCCCGTCAACTGACCCAGAGCTTCCATCTTCTGCGCCTGACGCAATGCATCCTCGGCATCGCGCCGACGGCTGACGTCCAACTGCGAGGCGAAGAAGTAGATCAGGTCGCCACGCTCGTTGAAAATCGGCGAGATGAACAGCGCATTCCAGAAACTGGAGCCGTCCTTGCGGTAATTGAGCACTTCGGTGGCGATATCCACGCGCTTCTCGATCGCCTCACGGATAGCGTCGACCACCGACCGCTCAGTCTCGGGGCCCTGCAGGAAGCGGCAATTTCGCCCCATGATCTCACCGGATTCATAACCGGTCATTTCCAGAAACGCGCGGTTGGCAAAGATGATAGGATTGTCGTCGCGGCTGGGATCGGTCACGATCATGGGCATGCGCGTCGTTTGCACGGCAGCGAAGAACATGTCGTGCGGCAGGTTGGATATGTCTCCGGTCGCCTGATTGCTGACGCGGGCCTTCTTTTCCGTCACGTGACTCTCCTGGTTGGGCAATGGTGCAACTCGTCACTTCTTGACAACGCCAAGCGGTAAATTGCTCCGCCAATAGCGGCTGCTTACGAAACTATTGTTCGATGGCCAATGTCGATTCGTCATCTCCGGCCTACGCTTGCTTGTAAGCGGTAGATTCAACAGCCAACGTTGCCCAAGCCATGCCCCACCCACCCTGCCACGGATGCTGCACACCCTCTTGGAAAGCCATGACCTTATCTACGCGTAACCACGTGCGCATCACCGGTGCTGGCCCTGTCACGTTGATCTTTTCCCACGGTTTTGGCTGCGATCAATCGATGTGGAAGTACCTGTTGCCGCATTTTCAAGCGCGCTTTCGCATCGTGACCTACGACTTGGTTGGTGCTGGGCAATCGGACTTATCGGCGTACGATCGCGTCCGGTACGACTCCTTGGCGGGTTATGCAGCGGATCTGAACGAGATAATCACAGAATACGGCCAAGGCGCCGTGATTCTGGTCGGTCATTCGGTCAGCGCCATGATTGGTGCACTGGCGGATCGACAGCAACCTGGTCGCATTGCAGCTCATGTGATGGTCGGCCCATCGCCATGCTATATCGACGACGGCGACTACATCGGCGGTTTCAAGCAGGAGGATATCCACGAACTGCTCGAAACACTGGACAGCAACTACCTGGGCTGGTCGAGTACCATGGCGCCGGTGATCATGGGCGCGCCGGGCCAGCCTATGCTGAGCGAGGAGCTGACCAACAGTTTCTGCCGCACCGATCCAGACATCGCTCGGCAGTTCGCGCGTGTCACGTTCCTGTCTGACAACCGGCTGGATGTGCAGGGCCTGCCTACGCCCGTGTTGATTCTTCAGTCCATCGACGATCTTATCGCGCCAGTTTCCGTGGGCCAGTACCTCCATGCCGTGCTGCCCAACAGCACGCTGTGCCTGATCGACAACATCGGCCATTGCCCGCACATGAGTGCCCCTACAGCCTGCTCCCAGGCCATGGACGCCTTCCTGCAACCCTGGGCACCGGGGCCATGACCGGCGCGGGTGAGATACCGGCTGTCGACGCGTTGTTCGAAGGGGCACCCTGCGGCCTGGTGGTCACCACCGAGACGGGCGTGATCGTGAGGGCAAACCAGACCTTCTGCAAGTGGTTGGGCTACGCGCCCGAGGACCTGACGCAGTGCAGGTTTCAGGAGCTGTTGACCATGGGCGGACGAATTTTCCACCAGACCCATTGGGCGCCGCTGATGAGAATGCAGGGTTCGGTCGCCGAGGTTAAGCTCGAAGTACGGCACCGCACCGGTCACGTCATCACCATGTTGCTCAATGGCGTGCGCCGTCAATATGCCCACGGCGTGTTCCACGAGCTGGCGCTGTTCGGCACCATCGAGCGGGATCGCTACGAGCGTGAATTGCTCACCGCCCGGCGCCGCGCCGAGCAATTGCTGGCGCAGACCACTGAGGCCGAGGCTGCGTTGCAGCAGGCCAAGGCCGAGCTGGCCGACGCCTACCAGAGCGCCCAGCGACGCGCAGCCTTTGCCGAACAGATGGTCGCCATCGCCAGTCATGACCTGAAAAACCCGCTGACTGCGATCAAGATGGCGACGCAGTTGCTCGAACGCGGTGAGCACAGGGACAAGGAACGGCGTCTGCTGGGCAGTATCAGCCATTCTTCGGAGCGCGCCAGGCGCATGATCGCTGATCTGCTCGACTTTGCCTCGGTCAGGATTGGCCAAGGCATCACCATCTGCCGTCAACCGATAGACCTGTGCTCGACGGTCGATCAAAGCGTCAACGAATTGAGAGTCGCCTTCGCCCAGGCGCACATTCGTCACCTGTGCAAAGGCAAGGGTCAACGTGCGCTGGACCCAGACCGCGTGCAACAAATGATTGGCAATCTGGTGGCCAACAGTGTGGCCTATGGTGACCTCACCCATCCCGTCACCGTTACCACTGATCTTCATGAGCATGGCGCCGTCATCAGCGTGCACAACCATGGCCCCTGCATTCCTGATACCTTGCTTACATCCTTGTTTGCACCTATGACTCGGGGCACGGACCGTGCCGACTCGGTGCGCTCTGTCGGGTTAGGGCTGTTCATCGTCAGCGAAATCACTTTGGCCCATGGCGGCGATGTCACCGTCGCTTCGGATGCGGCGCTCGGTACCACTTTCACGATACGCCTACCGTTACTGGCAGACTGAGCACGACGGCACGGGTATGCGCGTGTCCGCATGCCCGCCGAGCTTTTGACCTGAACTTTTGTTTGTCCTGTGGTTTCCCCTGCATAACACACTCGCCTTCGCAGGAGTTGAACCATGAGAGCATTGACGTACCACGGCGCACAGGATGTAAGAGTCGACACGGTTCCGGACCCTATCCTGCAAGACGCTGACGACATCATTCTGAGGGTTACCGCCACTGCCATCTGCGGGTCTGACCTGCACCTGTATCACGGCAAGATTCCACAAACCGAACAGGGTGATATTTTTGGCCACGAGTTCATGGGCGTCGTCGAGGATGTCGGCCGCGGGGTGACCAATGTGCAAGTTGGTGACCGCGTCGTGATTCCCTTCGTGATCGCTTGCGGCAGCTGCTTCTTCTGCCAGCACGACTTGTTTGCCGCCTGCGAGACGACTAACACAGGCCGCGGCGCCATCATCAACAAGAAAATCATTCCACCAGGTGCAGCGCTGTTCGGCTACAGCCATTTGTATGGTGGGATCCCGGGCGGTCAGGCGGACTATGTACGGGTACCCAAGGCCAACGTAGGCCCCTTCAAGGTGCCCACTTCGCTGTCAGACGACAAGGTGCTGTTCCTGTCGGATATTCTGCCCACCGCTTGGCAGGCAGTGACCAACGCGCAAGTGGGCCAGGGTTCGACAGTAGCCATCTACGGTGCGGGCCCCGTCGGCTTGTTGAGCGCAGCCTGCGCTCGCATGCTGGGCGCTCACACCATTTTCCTGGTCGACGACAACGACTACCGCCTGACGTTTGCCCGCGACGCTTATGGGGTAGTACCGATCAATTTCGAGCAGGACGATGACCCTGCCGACAGCATCATTCGGCTAACCCCGGGCATGCGCGGCGTTGATGCCGTCATCGATGCAGTAGGCTTCGAGGCCAAGGGCAGCACCACCGAAACCGTCATGACAGCCCTGAAGATCGAAGGCAGCAGCGGCAAGGCGCTGCGTCAATGCATTGCTGCCGTACGGCGCGGCGGCGTGGTAAGCGTCCCTGGTGTGTACGCCGGGTTCATCCATGGCTTCCTGTTCGGCGACGCGTTCGACAAGGGCCTGACGTTCAAGATGGGTCAGACCCACGTCCAGAAGTTCTTGCCAGAATTACTCGAGCATATCGAGGCTGGCCGGCTGCAACCTGAATTGATCGTGACGCATCGATTGGCGCTTGAGGAAGCGGCGATGGGCTACAAGATGTTCGACCAGAAAAAAGATGACTGCCGCAAGGTCATTCTGGTGCCTGGTGCGGCGGCGGGTACGCTGGCTCCCGAGGTGCCGATTTAAGGGCATTCCACGCTGTCTGTGGCCTGGCCCGCGGTTAGCGGGCCGAGCCCGGCTTCACGCGTGCATCAGGGTGCTCAAGGCCCCGACCAACGTGTCATGATCGAATGGCTTGCTCAGTACCATCCCGCCATGGGTGGGCCAGGTCTGCTGCTCAGGGGTGGGCGGTGCATAGCCAGTGATGAACAGCACTGGCAGCCGCGGCCTGATCCCCCTTGCAACGTCGACCATCTTTCTGCCATCCAACCCGCCAGGCAGTCCGACATCGGTGATCAGCAGGTCGATACGCGTGTCCGAGCGCAGCAATTGCAAACCCGCCAGGCTGTCGGCTGCTTCGATGACGACGTAGCCCATTCCACTGAGCGTTTCACTGACATACAGGCGCACCGACGCTTCATCGTCCACCACCAATACCGTTTCACCCGGCCGCGCCCGGTGATTCACTGCAGGGGCAACGCTGTCGCTGACCACACGGGCAGGCCCACCGTGACTCGGTAATTGCACAAAGACCCGAGTGCCTTGCCCCGGCGCCGACTCGATGTGCACATGTCCGCCGGTCTGGCGGGCAAAACCGTACACCATCGACAGACCCAGCCCCGTACCTGCACCTAGCGGCTTGGTGGTGAAAAATGGCTCGAACGCCCGCGAGAGGGTTGCGGCGTCCATACCAATGCCCTCATCCGTGACGCAGATGCTCAGGTAATCGCCCGAAGCGATCTCAGGGTCTGCATCCCCATCGATGCGCTTGTCTGCCGTGCGAATGCAAATCCGGCCGTTACCGTCCATGGCATCGCGCGCATTGATGCAAAGGTTCAGCAATGCGTTCTCAAGCTGGACGGGATCGACCAGACACGTGTGCAACGAAGCGGACAACTGGACCTCCAGCTTCACGGAAGGGCCTACCGTGCGGCGCACGAGCTCAGCCATACCATCGATCAGCGCATGGACATCCGTCTGCACGGGCACCAGGGTCTGGCGCCTGGCGAACGCCAACAGTCGGTGCGTCAGCGCGGCGGCCTTGCGTGTAGCACCGTAAGCCACGGTCATGTAGCGTTCAACGTCCTCATGACGGCCCTGGGCCAGGCGAGACCTGATCAGGTCAAGACTGCCCGAAATGCCCGCCAACAAGTTGTTGAAGTCATGGGCAATGCCCCCAGTCAATTGTCCAACCGCCTCCATTTTCTGGGCCTGACGCAAAGCGGCTTCGGCCTCCTCCCGCTCGGCTACCGCCTGGGCAACACGCGCCTCGAGCGTTCGGTTGAGCTCAAGAAGTTGCGCCTCTACCTGCCTGCGGGCCGTGACGTCGATGGAGGATCCTACCAAGCCGATCACCTCCCCGTCGTCACTGAGCAGCGGTGCCTTGACCGAGAGCCAATACGTGGCCGACCCGTCTGGCATGTCCACCCGCTCTTCGACCTGCACGGCCGTCCCGCCAGCCATCACACGCTGATCGGTTTCCATCACCTGCCTGGCCTGCTCCTTGTCCTCGAGGAACTCAAGGTCGGTCTTGCCCAGGTAGAATTCCGGCGGCTTGCCAATCAGCTGCGTGGCGCCATGATTGGCCACCAGCATGCGCCCCTCCAGGTCCTTGGCGTACACCACGCCGGGAACCGCGGCAGTGAAGGTACGCAGCAACGTGGACATGCGGTCGCGCTCGGCCTGGGCCTTGCGACGTGACTCGATGTTCATCAGCACACCAGGAAAGCGCACCGCAATGCCCTGCTCATCGAGCTCGACTCGACCGTTGGCTTCAACCCACCGATAACAGCCATCGTCCTGGCGGACCCGGTATTCACAGCGAAACGGGCCGCCCAGGGCCGTGGCCGCCTGAATGGCTTGCGCGACGCGTTCGCGGTCATCGGGATAGATGGAGGCAAACGCTTCTGCCAGAGGCATCCCTGTCAGGCATTTGGACAGCGGCAAGCCAAACGAATGCGAAAAACGCTCATCGGCCGTAACCCTGTCATTGGGTATATCCCATACCCACGTGCCGATGATCGCGCCCGCGTCCAGCGCAAGCTGCAACCGTTCTGCGGTTAACGCGGCATCATCCTGGCCACTGGCATCGATACCAGCGGTACGTTGATTCATCGATCGACCTCGAACTTCCTGAGTACAAGCACGGGCACCGGGCACGTCGCGCTGCGCAAAAGGCGCCTATCATGGGCCCCGCGGCCAAGAGTTGAAAGGCCTGGTCTTTATGCCAACTGAATAAAGATGGCGTATGACCCCAGCAAGACCCAGCACACGAGGAAAATCCAGGGTGTACGCAGCGAGAACAGCAAGGACTTGCGATGACCGGCCTGGGAGGTTTCGGTCTCGCTGAACAAGGGCGACTCGTCATAAGCCAGGCCCATCATGGGTTCGCTTCGCAGCAGATGGCTCTGTTTGAGCTGCCAATGCTCGATGATCTTGTAGGCGGCGTGAATACCTGGCCAGGCGTTCAGTGAACTGAGCACGCCAAGCAGCGCCAGAAACGGCGGCACCACCAACGTGAACATTTCACCCCAACTCTGATTGGTGTTGCCCATGGCAGACGCATAGGCAATCACCAGAAATGACTGGGCAGCCAGATAAGCATCCGTACGATTGGCAAGGATGCTGGTCTCGTACTGGATTTCCTGTCGGTAGAAGTCCAGCCGCTCCTTGGGCGAGCCGAACATGCGGGCATTATGCTCCTGTATTTCGTGCTCCGGGGTGGCTGGGGTGATGATACGTGGCACAGTACGGCTCCTAGAAAGTATTCACGGGCAGGGACAATGCCCACGCGCCAGTCAACAGCGCTTGACTGCCGTTGACGTCGCGCGATGTAGCGAAGCTGGCTGAACACTGCTTTACGGCTTGTGCGCAGGCACATCCCTGGCGGTCTTCTGCGCCGTAGTGTCCTGTTCGGTGCCCGTAGACCCGTCTGGACGGTGAGCGTCATTGTCTCGCTCTTCTTCGCCTGTGGTACGCGCTTGCTCAACGCGGTTGGCGTCCTGCTCATTCGATGTGCTCATGAAGACACCTCAGCCTTTGCTATGTTCAGGAGAAGAAGGTCCAGTGCCGCGCTTGATGCCACGCGGCCCCCAAATACCCCAGATCGCCAGACCCGCAACAGGCAGCGCCAGGAGCAATAGCGCCCAGGCCGCCTTTGTGGCATCGGTCTTGTCACTACGAAACACGCTGACGATCGCCCACAAGTCCACCAGTAGAATGAGGACCGCCACGGCAATCCAGAAGTACGTCACGGGCTCGTTCATAACCGCTCTCCAGGTTTGATCGGTTTTTCAACCTCTTTGAAGAGGAAGCATGAAAGTCCTGCTAAGTTCAGCTCGATTGTTGCGCGATGGACGGGCGGGCACACGTGCACTGAACCAAAAGCCTTGCGCTCGCGTCCACTGCAAAATGCTGCGCGAGTTACAGGTATGGTCACTGACCCGATTGAGTCCGTTTTCGAGTATTTGAAAAAACATGACCTTGTTCTGACCACTGCCGAGTCCTGCACTGCAGGCGCCATGGTAGCGGCACTGGCCGCCCTGCCAGGAACAGCCGAGGTGCTCGAAAGCGGCTACGTCGTCTACTCTCCTGCTGCCAAGCAGCGTCTGCTAGGCGTCAGCCCCACGACCATCGAGCGCTATGGCCTGACCAGCGAGGCGGTGGCCTGGGAAATGGCATTGGGCGCATTGAAAGACAGCAACGCTACCGTCGCCATCGCCACCACGGGCGTAGCGGGGCCTGCCGCGCAAGGCAAAATTCCGCCAGGTACGCTGTGTTTTGCCTGGGCATTCGCGGGTGAGCCGCTTGCCGTTTTTACCGGCACCCAACGTTTTTTTGCCGAGCGTGAAGAAGTGATGCGCCAGGGGGCAGTCTATGGGTTGTCGCAACTTGCGCATTATCACCAACGCTGGCTACGCGGCGAACGAGCCTGATCACATCTCGATGAATGAGCACCCGATGAATTCCAAGCATTATCCAGCGCCCGAAAGCGCCAATGCGCACCACGCTTTTTGGCCCGCCGGACGCATTAAAGGGTGTGCACTTTTGCTGCCCCTGGGTGTAGTAATGGCCGCAATGCCGGCCAGTACCTGGCTGATCGATACCCAGGCGAGCAGCGCCGATGGCAAGGTGCAGGTGCAGTACAAACGACTGAGTCGCAGCGCAAGCCCTGCCGATCTTTCGATTGAAGTAAGGGGAGCGCCGAGCAAGCCGCTTTGGGTTCAGCTCGGCGGCAGCATGCTTCAGGAGGCGAGCATCGAAACCGTGCAACCGCAACCGCTGCGCATTCAAACCCAAGGGAAGGCAATGCTCGTTGAAGTGGCGACAGACGAAGCAGGGCTGGCCACGTTGCACCTCACCGTGCGCCATGAAGCACTTGGTCAGGTCACAGGTCACGTACGGGCCGGCGCCAACAGCGCCGTGCGACTATCGACACTCCTGTACCCGTAGCCCTGAACGGCTGAACACACACGCCTGAACACGAACACGCCGGGGCCCGTGCCACCGGCGTGTCGCCAATCTAATTCAGGACTTCTCAGTGGCAACCGCGAATTTCGTCATGTCCACCGCCGGCGCGACGAACTCCGGGCCTTTGCCCGAGACCCGCCACCGCACGTTGGTCAACCCATAGCGCTCAGCCATGGGTCGGCTGACTTTCTTGATCTTGTGCTGACCGAACCGCGGGATGATACCGACGCCTGCATCGCAACTCGCCCAGTGCCAGGCCTCGGCGTTGTCCATGCGTTCCAGTCGAATGATGAAAGTCCTGAATTCTCCGTGTAGCTCGTACTCGATTACATACAGTTGTTGTCCTGCCATTGGACTCTCCTCCATCAAACTCAGCCTAATGGAGCCAAAGGCGTAACAAAAAATTCCATTTATTTTGACCCGACAGTCATCGTCTTGCCGTTGCCCATTTGTGCCGAACTGTTGTCGCTTCGCTTCAGTCACACTTGTACAAAAGGTGCAGGAGCTGCAATGTGGAAGACGTATCTGAAAGCCCGCGGCAATGTGCCGAGCCCCAACGAGATACCGGTGGCTGGCTGGCGCTGGAGCAGTATGCGGCCCTTGGGGATGGGCGCTCGGTAGCACTGGTGGGCCTGGACGGTTCCATCGACTGGTGGTGCGTGCCCCACATGGACTCCCCCCCTCTGTTCGATCGACTGCTCTCGCCCAGGACCGGCGGTTACTTTGCCATCACCCCAACCCAGCCCTATCAGGCAAAGCGTCGCTATCGCCCCGGCAGCAATGTGATGGAAACCGAGTACATCACCTCTACCGGCAGCGTGCGATTGACCGAATCGCTAAACAGCGGGCCTGCCGGGCGCTTACCCTGGGCGGAACTGGCTCGCCGTATCGAGGGCATCGAAGGGTCGGTCACGCTTGAGATCGCCATCGATTTTGGTACCCAGGCCGACACGGTTAGCCCGTACCTCACGCCCAACGACAACGGCTGCGTTTTTCACGCAGGCCATATTCTCGGGATGTTCCTGCATGATCAACAGATCAGCGTGCGGCGCAAGGACGACATAGGCGTGCGCGCCACACTCGACACCTCGCCGGGGCAACGCACCGTGGTGGCCCTGATCGCGGGGCGTGACGAGCCCTTGGTGGTGCCGCCACTGAGCCTGATCGATGAACGCATCGACGGCTCTGATCGTGAATGGCGGCAGTGGTCGAAAAGCCTCATCTATAAAGGCCCCTATCAGTCAGTGGTGATACGCAACGCGCTGGCGCTCAAGTTGTTGCTGTCATCACCCAGCGGTTCGATCATGGCGGCTGCCACCACGTCGTTGCCAGAGCGCATAGGCGGCACCAAGAACTATGACTATCGGTTCGCATGGATACGCGATGCCGGGTATACCATCGAAGCCTTCCTCGGCATTGGCGCTCAGCCTGAAGCCAAGGCAGCGTTTACCTGGTTGCTGCGCAGGCTGGCCGAGCACGGCGCGCAGGTCTTCTACACCCTGGACGGGGCCATCGGTGACTGCACACGCACCATCGACCTGCCGGGCTACAAGCAATCCCCGCCCGTAGTGGGCAACGACGCCCGCGACCAGTTGCAGCACGGCGTGTTCGGCGACATTTTCGAAACTGCCCGTTGTTTCATCGACACCGGCAACATCCTGGACGGCAGCAGTGCAGTGCTGCTGTCACGGCTGGCCGATCAATGCGCAGACCAGTGGCGCCAGCCCGATGCCGGTATCTGGGAGTTACCAGAAACGCGGCACTACACCCTGTCGAAGATTAGCTGCTGGCAGGCCCTGAGCCGGGCCATCGAACTGGCCGACGGCGGCCATCTACCCACAACCTGCCGGCAGCGCTGGGCGCGCGAGCGTGACCGTATTTTCGAGTGGATCGAAACCCATTGCTGGCATGAGGGCCGCCAGGCGTATGTGTTCTACCCAGGCAGCGATCGGCTGGACGCAGGTATCGCCCTGGCGGTGCGCTTCGGCTATCCGGCGCCTGAGAGGCTGCAAAGCACCCTGGAGGCTGTGCAGCAAAGCTTGTCGGCAGGCCCCTTCCACTACCGCTACAGCGGTGCGGTCGAGGAGGAAGGCTGCTTCCTGGCGTGCACGTTCTGGCTGGTAGAGGCTTGGGTACTGCTCGGCCAACACGAACGCGCGCAGCACGCCTATGAAGCTGCCTTGCAAGGCCTTGCCCATGGCGCAGGCATCTATTCGGAGATGGTCGACCCTGGCACGGGAGAGTACCTGGGCAACCTGCCGCAAGGCCTCACGCACCTGGCGGCGCTGCGCGCAGCGTTGGCACTGGGTGGCCGCGCACCGTGTAGATGAGGGTACACGCCAGGCACGTCATCTGCGCAGCGGAACTGATGGCCTGGCGCTCGACTCAACCCATGGCAACCGTGATTACAACAACCTGCAGAGGTGATCCATGAACGCCATCGAATTGCTGACCCAGGACCACCAGTTGGTCAAGAAACTGCTCGAAGAGTTGTCTTCGACAACGGAGCGCGCGGTGAAAAAGCGTGCCGAACTGCTGGAACGCATCAAGCAGGAAGTCACTATCCATACCGCGCTGGAGGAGGAAATCCTGTACCCGGCCATTAAAGAGGCTGGCGGCAAGGAAGAGGAAAAGATGTACTACGAGGCCAAGGAAGAGCACCGTACCGTCGATTCACTGGTGCTGCCTGACCTTGAAGGCACAGACACCGGCACGGTCGAGTTTGCAGGCCGGGTCAAGGTGATGAAAGAGTTGCTGGAGCATCATATCGAGGAAGAAGAAAGCGAGCTGTTCCCTACGGCACGCAAGCTGCTGGGTAAGCAGCAACTCGAGGAGATGGGCAAGACGATGATGGCGCAGAAGAAACTGCTCAAGGGCAAGTCGGAGCAGCGAGCCGCGTGATCAAGCCTGCGCGCCCCCTCAAGGGAGCGCGCAGCTCGCCCGCTATTCTGCCGGCGATTCGGCATCGACCATCGGCGGTACTGGTGCCAGGGCAAAGGCCCTGCGTTGTTCGGATCGCCGCGCGAACGGGCGAGCGGGCAGCGGTTCCAGCTGTTGTGGCGTACCGGTTTCAAGCGCTCGCTTGATCGCCTCGACTACCCGTACATCGCGCCACCCCTCCTCCCCGTCGGGTTCGGGCGCTACGTTGTTGAGGATGCAGTCGGAGAAATAAGCAGTTTCCCCAGCAAATTGATCCACCACAGGGTTAACGTGCACACGCGTCTCGCCATCGATGGTGGCCCTGTAGCTGATCGCCACCCCTTCCCCATAACCAAAGCACGGTGAAGCCTCGATCTCGCCCTTGGTGCCCAATAGCTGGAACCGCTCGGTAGACGGCAAGGTATAGCTGACGGTGAACTGGGCCAGTCGTTCGTCTTCGAAGCGCAGGCTCACGGTGACCGTGTCCCAGGTGTCCATGGTGCTGCCAGGCGAGCGAACTCCCATGGCCGAGACTTCGATGGGTTCGGCGTTGAACAACTGGCGAACCATGTTCAGGGGATAGGGGCCCATGTCGGGCACCGGCCCGGCCTCGAAACCATTCTGGGCACGGTGGTTATTGGGCTTGACCCGCTGCGTGAAGATAGAGGTGAACAACCTGGGATCACCGAAATCGCCCTTGTGCACCCGCTCGATCATGTCCAGCGTGCCAGGCTCGCAGTGTAGACGGTAGGCAACCATCAGCTTCGCCCCAGTGCGTTTCGAGGCCTCGATCATGGCCTTGCAGTCGGCTTCGCTGATGCCCATGGGCTTTTCGAGCAATACATGAATACCGGCTTCGAGCGCCGGCACCACGAATTCACGGTGACGGAAATTAGGCGTTGCGATGTAGAGCGCATCCACCTCCCGCGCAGCAAGCATCTGAGCATACTGGTCGTAATGGTAGGTGCGCAGGGCATAACGCTCGCCCAACTGTCGGGCTTTTTCCTCATCCCCGGTGACCAGGACGGTAATTTCCGAGTTGTCGGTCTGCCCGATACCAGGCATGAACGCACCCTGGGAAATCGAGCCCCCGGCCACTACACCATAACGGACCTTGCGTGCTGTACTGGGCATGACATCCCTCCTCTTGATCACGATTCAAAGCAGTACCTCTCAAGTGGGCAAGCCAAGGCTGGGTGAGGTTCAAAAAAACGTGTGTGCCCGCGCTGTCATGGCCATGCGTATCCGGGTAGAGGATCGATCTGAACCCGTCTTCAGCTGGCCTGTCCCACGAACAAACCAAGACCGAGGACAGCGCGATGGAGGATTGGATCGATTGGCTGGAATGGCCGGCCATGGTGCTGACGGTAGTGGCAGCATGGTGCATAGGGTCGCGGCGACCCGCCCGCCGCAAAGTCGGCTTCTGCTGTTTCATTGCAAGCAATCTGTTATGGGCGGCCTGGGGCTGGCACGCCGAGGCCTGGGCGCTGATCATTCTGCAGTTCACGCTGTGCGTCATGAATCTGCGAGGATGGAAGAAGAATACGAGGATGGAGCCGGGTTGACGTGGATCTAGGTGTAAGTGCCTTTGCCGGAGCGCCGGGCCGGCCCCGGTAGCTGAAGGTGTCAAGTTGAATGTCAGGCGCCCAGCTCAAATCGTGGGGCCGCTTTGCGGCCCATTGCAGCACTAAGCCGCTGGCTTCAATTTCGGGAAAGCCCAGCGCATGCAGCAAAACGACCCCATCGCTTAGCGATCCAGGCGCTTTTCGACGTTTTCAGTCTGCTGCTCGATCGCCCGCGTCTGCTCTTCCAGTTCCTTGATGGATGTCGGGGTGATCGCCTTGTCTACGGCCTCAGTGGCCGGATCAGGGCGTTCCAACACCGGATCAGGTGACTGCTCGCCTTTTTGCGCTTCCTCAGAGGAGATCGGACGCGGGACTTTGTCGCCGGTGTGGGTATGAGTGTCTTTCATGGGCATCTCCAACTTCAACAGGGTGTCTTTATGAGCAGAGCGCAACGCCGGGGAAAAGTTTGATCCGCTTCGCTTAGCCCAGGTGACTGCGAACCGTCAACGCATCACCCACGGCGGCGCCACTGGCTGTGTTGTCAAAGATGCACCAGGTGATCGCCCCCTGAACATGGGTACGTGTCACCTGCGCGCCAAGCTGCCGTAAGCATGGATCGGAATAAGCGCTGTGATACAAAACCGGTACGCCGTGCAACCGCCAATACGCTATGCCTGGCCATCCTGAGGGCCGGCCATCTAGCGCGAATCTAGGCGGACTTGCCGCCACCTGTCCCACCTGAAGGTCAATCAGCAGCGTTTGCGCTGAACGCCATGTCGCATGCCTAGGTTCGACGACGACCGGCTTGTCGGACCGGCGGCGCAGCGCTTCGAAAAAACGCCTGGCTACCGCTTCGTCAAAGCTTAGCGACGGTGGTAGCTGGACCAGCAAGCAGCCCAGTTTCTCCCCCAACTCCCAGCATTGGGCCAGAAAGCTGTCCAACGCCGCTTCACACCCTTGCAGACGCATCTCATGGGTAATGGCCTTGGGTACCTTGACTGAGAAGCGAAAGCCCTCAGGTGTCGATGCGGCCCAGCGCGCGTAGGTTTGCGGCCGATGGGGCCGGTAGAACGAACTGTTGATTTCCACAGCGCTCAGGCGCGCAGCGTAGCGCTCCAGATGGCTGCCTGCCTCGGGAAAAGCCGGAGCATGCTCCTTGGGCAGACTCCAGCCTGCACAGCCTAAGTAGATCATCTCAGTAGTCCGTTGAACTCACTCAATGATGGAGCCGCTTCAGTGTCAGGACGTTCCACTGGGCAGATCGATGGAACACCCGGCAACGGGCTGGGCACTAACGCAGCACATCCCAGAGGAATCCAACATGACTGACCCCAATCATCCAGACCCTTATGTGGACGACGTACCCCACAATCCGGGTGACACCATTGGTACACCTGAACAGGCGCCCACAGAGCCGGCTCCGGAATGGCCGGAAGGCCAGGTGCCACCTGAAGAACAATCTGACGGCTGATCGTTTCACACCTGGCGGCGTACGCTGCGCCGCCGCAAACCACTGCAATCACCAGGAGGGATCCGATGAAGTTCGCGCAGTTCTGTCAGTGGCTATCCAACCAGGCTGGCCGCCCCAGCACATTCCTGATGGCCATCGTGCTCATCATCATGTGGGCGGTTTCCGGCCCATGGTTCCACTACAACGATACCTGGCAACTGATCATCAACACCTCGACCACCATCATCACATTCCTGATGGTGTTTCTGATCCAAAACACCCAGAACCGGGACAACGACATCATTCACGTCAAGCTCGATGAGCTGATCCGCGCCACTCAATCGGCGCAACGTTCGGTGCTGGACCTGGAGGCCATGGACAGCAAGACCCTGCGCGAGCTGCGCAAGGAATACCGTGCGCTGGCTGCGCGTACCGGCGCAACGCTTGAAGACGATGTGCCGCATCCATGAGGAGCCCTCTCAGCGCATCGCTGGACGGGGCCCCACCTGTTGTCAATCGTGGGCCAATCAATGGCCTACGGGCGCACGGTCCCTTACCCGGTCTGCACTGTTCATCTTCTTATGATCGATGTGCACCCACCCTCTGATAACCACTCGCAGGGCAATTGTTTTGCTCGACGCCTGACACCTCGAAATCTTTGCTAGAGGAGGCAAGCCTTCATGAGCGATCGCATCATTACACTCTTCACCGATACCACGTTCTTCGGTATTTCCATTCTGAACCTGTTACTCGCCGTCACTGTGGCCGTCCTGACGTTCCTGGTGGCCAGGGCCGCCATAAGCTTCGTACAGCGGCGCGTCAAGCACTGGTCATCTCACTCCGGTGCCTTGAGCCATGTGGTTGAGAAAGTACTGTCAGGCACCAGCAACTCGCTACTGTTCCTGGCTTCACTGTTGGTGGGGTTGAGCATGCTCGACCTGCCGGAGCGTTGGTTGAGCCGGGTCGGCAGCCTCTGGTTCGTCGTCGCCGCGTTGCAGATCGGCCTGTGGGTCAACCGTGCCATCGGTCTGGGCCTGGACCGCTACTTCACCCGCCATAATCCGGACGGTTCCCAGCAGAGCAGTGCCCTTGCCACGTTGTCGGCCTGGGGTGCGCGGGTATTGTTATGGTCGATCGTGCTACTTGCCATGCTGTCGAACCTGGGCGTGAACATCACCGCCTTCGTCGCCAGCTTGGGTGTGGGCGGTATTGCGGTCGCCCTAGCTGTGCAGAACATTCTGGGTGACCTGTTCGCCTCGCTGTCCATCGCCGTGGACAAGCCGTTCGAGGTGGGCGACTTCATCGTCATTGGCCCATTGGCCGGTACCGTCGAACATGTGGGCCTGAAAACCACGCGCATCCGCAGCCTGGGCGGCGAGCAGATCGTCATGGCCAATGCCAGCATGATCAGCAGCACCATCCAGAACTACAAGCGCCTGCAAGAACGACGCATCGTGTTCGAATTTGGTCTTTCCTATGACACGCCTACCGAGGCGGTGAAGAAGGCACCCGGGATCGTAGAGGAAGCGATCAAGGCGCAAACGCAAGCACGCTTCGACCGCGCGCACCTGCGGGGCTTCGGCAAGGAAGCGCTTGAGTTCGAATGTGTCTATATCGTGCAGGACCCAGGCTACAACCTGTACATGGACATTCAACAGGCCATCAACTTCAAGCTGCTTGAGCGGTTCTCGAAAATCGGCGCCAAGTTCGCCGTACCGGTGCGGGCCATCAAGGTTACGGCGCTGCCGCAGGAGGCGAACGTGCATGCGCAAGGGCGAGACAACCTGGGTATGCGGGGGGCTTGAGAGCGTCACCTGTGACGCTTGAACGTGGCAGCGGACCCGGCGGTCCGCTGCCCTGCCGTCTCACATAGGCTCATCACCATTGACCTTGCCCAGTTCGGCACCGGTCATCGGTTGCGGTGAGCCGCACTGCCCACCGATTCCCTTTCAAAGCGTTTGCGAGGCACGACAGAGTGACTCAATGGCGCCTACCAGCTCGTCGTAGTGCACGGGCTTGGTCAGTTGCAGGTCGAAGTGCGCGACCCGACCCTCCCGGCTTGGCGGGCTGACCCCATAGCCACTCAACGCGATTGCAGGCGTCGCCTGATACTGAGCTTGTTCACGAATCGCCGTGATGAATGCGTGCCCGTCCATTTCAGGCATGCCGATATCGGTCAGTATCACATCGAACCGGTGCCCTCCCACATTCTCCAGCGCCTCAACCGGATTGAGGAACGTAGTAACGTGGGCGTCTTCCATTTCCAGCAGCATCCGCATGACGTCCACAACGTCCGCAGAATCGTCTACCAGCAAGACATGAACGCCCTTCAGCCTGCCTTCACTGGGCCCAGCGTCTGAGTTGGCTGCGCCCTTCCCAAGGGTGCGCTGCGACAGCGGTAGCTGGACACTGAATGTTGAACCAAGCCCCAGCCCCGCCGAGTGTGCGCTCACAGTACCGCCATGGGCCTGCACCAGTTGCTTGACCAGTGACAACCCGATGCCCAGGCCGTCACCGTGATGACGGGTGTGGTGGGGCTGCCGAAACAGCTCGAAGATGTCTGTCACATCATCTGCAGACAGGCCAGGGCCGTTGTCGCTGACAGCCAAACGCACGTTTTTTTCGGTAAGCGAGAGCTCGACCGTGACCCATGCCTGCGGGCCGCTGAACTTCAGGGCATTGTTGATCAGGTTCCAGATGATCTGCTCGAGACGCGTCGCATCACCATAAACCACCATCGGACCGCGCGGTTCGGGCAGTACGAGGAGGATCCGGGCCGTGGGGTACTCCTCAATGGCCATGGCATGTATCGACTTGAGCATATCGGCCAGATCCAGAAGCTCTTTCTTGAGCATGAGCTTTCCGGTCCGCAGGCGAGCGACGTCTAGCAAATCATCGATGATGCGGGTCTGGCTGGTCACTGCGTCGTTGATCACGGCAAGCGCCTTGCCACCCTTGGCCGTGTACTGCACGGCAGGCAGTCGGCGCAATATCTCGGCATTGAGCTGAATGAGGTTCAGCGGATGCTTGAGCTCGTGCGACATGAAGGCGAAGAACTCATCCTTGAGCAAGCTGCTGGTACGTGTCTCAGCCAGGCGCTTGCCCTGTTCATCCTGCAGGTGCTTCTGCCCCGTCATATCACGGGCAATCTTCACGTACCCCGGGGTATCACCACGCAAGCGCGCCGTTTCCCCGCTGCAGTACAAGCGGCTCCCGTCGCGACGCAAATGCCAGCGCTCGTCTTCGGCACGCCCATTTACCTGGGCTTTGCGCAATTCGGCTTCAGGTACACCAGCAGCTCGATCCTGGTCCGTGAACAGCACGTCGAAATGGCTGCCGGCAATCTGCTCGGCGCTGTGGCCGAAGATAGACTCCGCACCGCGATTCCACTCACAGATGACGCCGTTGCCGTCCAGGATGATGATGGCAAAGTCCTGGGTGCTTTCCGCTACCAGTCGCATGCGCTCCTGTCCCAGGCGCAGGTCCTGTTCAGCTTCACGCCGTTTGGTGATGTCGATGAACGTGAGCACCGTACCGTCGATGTGGTCCTCGCTCGAGCGATAAGGCAACAGGCGAGCGATGTACCAGCGCCGGTCACTGCTACTGACCTCCCGTTCCCTGACGGTCAGCGATTGATGAACCGCAGCCGCGTCTTCGGTCATTTTCGGATAATCGAGCCGATGGGTGATATCCAGCAGCGAACGGCCCGTGTCCGTCTGGCGCATGCTGAAGATGTCTTGCGCTCTCGGCGTGAACCAGCGGATATGCATGTTGCGATCCACGAACACTGTGGCGATGTCGGTAGAAGCGATCAGGTTGGCCAAGTAGTCGTTGATCTTGTCGGTTTCTTCGACCTTGCTCTTGAGCTCGAAATTGACCGTGAGCAATTCTTCGTTGATCGACTGAAGCTCTTCCTTACGGGTTTCCAGCTCTTCGGTAGCCAAGCGCAGCTCTTGGTTGGTGGCTTGCAGTTCTTCGTTGGAAGCTTCTAACGCTTCGCTGGAGACTTCCGACTGTTCGATGGTTTCCTGCAGGTGCAGCTTGGTGCGATGCAGCTCGCTCTCCAGGCTCGTCATCACCTGATTTTGATTTTGCTCGACGGGGATGTTGGCGGCGACATTGGCGCGGAAAATCCGGTTGCGTTTATCGACCGCCTTGAACAGCTCCGGGCACAGGTCAGCAGACTCCGAGGAGCCCATGAACAGGTAGCCGCCAGGGCGCAGCGCGAAATAGAACATCTGCAGCATTTGTTTCTGGATCTCGCGATCCAGATAGATGAGCACGTTGCGACACACGATCAGGTCTACCTGTGAGAAAGGCGGGTCGCAAAGCAAGCTGTGCCTGGCGAACAGAACCTTCTCACGAATTTCCTTCCTTACCCGGTAGTGATCGTTCTCCTTGGCGAAGTACTGGCGCAGGCGCGTGGTTGATACATCGGTGATGATCGCCTCGGGGTAGATCCCCGCGCGACCTATGGCAATCGCACGCTCGTCGATGTCGGTGGCAAATACCTGCAGCTTGAGCAGAGCAGGCTCAAGTTTGCGGTGTTCGGCACACAGTATCGCCAGGCTGTAGGCCTCTTCTCCCGTTGAGCAGCCAGCGGACCAGATTCGCACGTCTTCACGCTTGTCCTCAGGGCCACCTGGGTTCAAGACAACGCTCAATACCAAGCGCTCGAGCGCCTCGAAGGCTTCCCGGTCGCGAAAATAGTTCGTCACACCGATCAGCAGGTCTTCGAGCAGGTTCTTTGCCTCATCAGGGTGCTGCTCAAGATGACGCAGGTAGCTCGGCAGGTCGGCCCGGCCAGTGATCTGCAAGCGGCGTTCGATGCGCCGTATGACCGTCGCGCGCTTGTAGTGCTGGAAATCGTACCCGGTACAGTTGCGCAGGGTCATGAGAATGTCCTGCAGCGCCTGCTCGCTATCCTCTCCCGCTTGCGCAGCGTTGGCTTGGATTCCGGCCTCTGCATCGGCGACACGGATGCTGCGCATGCCCATCCAGAAACCGAGCAGTTTTTGCGGTATGTCGGCTACCGGCAGTATCGCATCGACCAGTCCGGTGGCAATGGCAGCCAGCGGCATCCCGTCGAATTCGGCATCGGCCGGGCTCTGCACCAAGGTGATGCCACCTTGCTCCTTGATACGCGACAAGCCCACTGCACCATCACTGCCTGCACCGGAAAGCACTACACAGAAACTTCGCTGCTTGTGCACATCGGCCAGATCACGGAAGAACAAATCGATGGCGACATGCTTTCCCGAAGGCCGCGAAGAGGGAACGACCTTGAGGTGGCCGTCAGTCATGATCAGTTGCCAGGCAGGTGAAATGACATAGACGTGATCGGGCTCGATGGGCACGCAGCTGTTTACCTGTACGACCGGCATGGAAGTCGCGGCCCGAATGATCCCGTCCGCGACGCGCTGATGATCGGGCGAGAGGTGCAGCACGATGACGAATGCCATGCCGCTCTCAGCCGGCATGTGTTCGAAGAAAACCTTGAGCGCGGCGATACCGCCTGCCGAGGCACCAATGCCTACCACCGGAAACCCAAGCTGGCTGGGTACGGTTCGATCTGTGTTGGCGGCGGTGCTGGACGGGCTGTTCATCGTTGGTTCCTGTCTGAAAACATCCACGAAGTGACGTGGTTTTCCTGTATGACCCCCGTCAAGCGCCGGAACACCCGCAAAAAACCGCATGCCCTGCCAGGCGGTCGGTTGGCACTTCATCGCCCTAGGGAAAGGCCCGTTCGTCGCCTACAGGGCACGGCGTGGTAGTGCAGCCTGACGAACACTACGAGGACACCTCATAAAAGGAGCTTCATCATGACAATGCTAAAACCTTCTTCCTTGCTGCTTGCACTCTGCCTGGGTGCGTCCGCGCCAATGGTCATGGCAGCTACCAACATGAACGATCAGCACACCCCCAGCATGCAGTCGGGTGATCACGGGACCATGAATGGCACCGGCGGCGCTACCGGTTCCGGCACCCCAGGGGACGGCATGGGTACCGGCAGTGGCACCGGAAGCAATGGTACGGACGCCACGGGTGGCGATGGCACAACCTCAGGCCCGGGTACCGGTAGTGGGGCGAACACGGGTCCCGGCGGCACCGGGAGTGGCTCAGGCATGGGCGGTACCGGGAGCGGCGACATGGGCGGTAGAGGCGACATGGGCGGCAGCGGAGGTACCGGTATGGGCAGTGGGACCGGGAGCGGCGGTACAGGTGGCGGTACGGGCGGCGCAGGCGGCTCGGGTGGTGGTAGCTGATCATCAGGGGTACTTGATCATCGCAAAGGCTCACCGAGCCTGATACCTGGAATCTAAGGGCTGCTTCGCAGCCCTTCCTGTAAACGGCAGCGATAGAGGCTCGAGGCTGGCGTGACGACTAAACCTAGACACGGCACACATGCCAGCAGCCCCGATCAGCGGCTCTACAGCACGGATATTCCTGCCCGCCTTGATCGACTGCCATGGACCCGGTTTCACACGTTGCTGGTGGTGGCGCTTGGCATCACGTGGCTACTGGACGGCCTGGAAGTCACCCTTGCCGGGTCACTGGCCGGCGCCCTGAAGGACAGCCCTGCTCTGGCCATGAGCAACCGCGACGTTGGTCTGGCTGGCGCCATCTACATCGCAGGGGCGGTGCTCGGCGCACTCTTTTTCGGATGGCTGACCGACCGCCTGGGCCGGCGCAAACTGTTCTTCATCACCCTGGCGCTCTACATCGGGGCCACCGCAGCCACGGCATTTTCCTGGAACCTGTGGAGCTTTCTGGCATTTCGCTTTCTCACAGGCGCGGGCATAGGTGGGGAATATACGGCCATCAATTCGACCATCCAGGAGTTCACCCCAGCGCGCTACAGGGGCTGGGTCGATCTGACCATCAACGGCACATTCTGGCTCGGCGCTGCGCTGGGTGCAGTGGGCGCCATCGTGCTTCTGGACCCGTCGATCGCGAACGGCGACCTCGGATGGCGCCTCTGTTTCGGCACCGGCGCCGCGTTGGGATTGCTGATCATGCTGATGCGGCTGTGGGTGCCGGAGAGCCCGCGGTGGCTGATGATTCACGATCAGCCCGAAGCTGCTGAGCGTATAGTGGCCGATATCGAGCGCAAGTGCCGCGCTCAAGGCTTGAGACTGCCTGCGGTAGATGTTCCGCCCCTGCAATTGCGTGCCAGGCATCACACGCCTTTGCCCGAGATCTTTCACAGCCTGTTCGTGGTCCACAGACGCCGGGCCATGGTAGGCCTGACGCTGCTCACGGCGCAGGCGTTTTTCTACAATGCCATCTTCTTCACCTATGCCCTGGTGCTGACCGATTTCTACGATGTGCCCTCCTCCAGCGTTGGCTGGTATGTCTTGCCGTTCGCGCTCGGCAACTTCTGTGGCCCGCTGTTGCTCGGGCGGCTGTTCGATGTGCTGGGGCGGCGTATCATGATCAGCGCCACGTATGCCCTGTCGGGCATACTGCTGACCCTGAGCGGCTACCTGTTCGAACAGGGGATGATCGATGCCATCGAGCAAACGATCGCCTGGATGGTGATCTTTTTCTTCGCATCGGCTGCGGCCAGCTCTGCCTACCTTACTGTCGCAGAAACCTTCCCGCTGGAGATCCGCGCTCTGGCCATTGCCGTGTTCTATGCATTCGGCACAGGGCTCGGTGGCATGGTGGGGCCGACGTTGTTCGGTGCCTTGATCGAATCGGGCGAGCGCACCCAGGTCTGGTATGGGTATCTGCTCGGCGCCGCGCTCATGCTGGTAGCGGCATTCGTTCAGGCCGTTTACGGCGTAGCCGCAGAGCGCCGGTCACTGGAGCACGTTGCCCGTCCCCTTTCTCAGGTGGAGTCCGCCGATTAAAAGGGCCACCGCCCGTCCGCCAACCGGCACTTGAGCGCGTGCTGGCCTTCAACCCTATATCCATCAGAGAGGAGCGGCGACCATGGCACGCGGCGACAAAGACAAGTACACCCAAGAGCAAAAGCGCAAAGCCGAGCACATCGAGCAAAGTTACGAGGACAAAGGGCTCTCCAAGGACAAAGCCGAGGCGCGCGCCTGGGCTACGGTGAACAAGCAATCCGGTGGGGGCGACAAGCAAGGTGGCTCTGGCAGCAAGACCAGCAGTACAGACAAGGAAAGCGCACGTTCGGACTCTGCCAAACGAGCTGCCAAGACCCGTGAGGGGCACGCGCGCAACAGCTCGGCTTCCCTCGAATCGCAGACCAAGGAAAGTCTGCTCAAGGAGGCACGCAGCAAGGACATCAAGGGCCGCTCGACCATGACCAAGGCCGAGTTGATCGAAGCGCTGCGCAAGCACGGTTGATTTGCACGAACGGGTTATTCCGGTCGGCTGAACCGCTTCAAGTCCGTTGAAACTTTAGTATTCCCTGTCAAGTCCAGAACTTATCCGAGACGCGGCAGGAGAAGACAATGAGCGGCACTGTAGGCGATTTTCTGGTCGAGCGGCTGTACCAATGGGGCGTACGCCGCATCTTTGGTTACCCGGGCGACGGGATCAACGGTGTGTTCGGCGCCCTGAACCGCGCGGGCGGCAAGATCGAATTCATCCAGGCCCGGCACGAAGAGATGGCTGCCTTCATGGCCAGTGCCCACGCCAAGTTCACTGGCGAGCTGGGCGTCTGCATCGCGACGTCCGGCCCGGGTGCTTCGCATCTGCTGACCGGTTTGTACGACGCGCGCATGGACCATCAGCCGGTGCTGGCCATCGTGGGCCAGCAGGCGCGCGCAGCCTTGGGCGGTCACTATCAGCAGGAGCTGGACCTGGTCTCGATGTTCAAGGACGTCGCTGGTGCGTTCGTGCAACAGGCATCCACGCCTGAACAGGTACGTCATCTGGTAGACCGCGCCGTGCGCACGGCCGTTGGAGAGCGACGTGTGACTGCCGTGATTCTGCCCAACGATCTGCAGGACCTGCCCTACGAAGACCCGCCCCGCGCCCATGGCACCGTTCATTCGGGCGTTGGTTACAGTAAACCCAAGGTGGTTCCCTTCGATGCTGACCTGCAACGCGCCGCCGATGTGCTCAACGCCGGACGCAAGGTCGCCATCCTGGTCGGGGCCGGCGCGCTGGGTGCCAGTGACGAGGTAGCCGCAGTGGCCGAGCAACTGGGTGCTGGCGTTGCCAAGGCCTTACTGGGCAAGGGCGTGCTGCCCGATGAGCTGCCGTGGGTGACTGGCGCCATCGGCCTGCTCGGGACGGAGCCGAGTTACAAGTTGATGGCCGAATGTGACACGCTGCTGATGATTGGTTCTGGCTTCCCGTATTCCGAATTCCTACCCAAGGAAGGTCAGGCGCGCGGCGTGCAAATCGACCTGCAACCCGACATGCTCAGCCTGCGTTATCCCATGGAGGTGAACCTGGTCGGTGACGCGGCGCAGACGTTGCAGGCATTACTACCTTTGCTGCACGCGCGCCCTGATCACAGCTGGCGCAAGAAAATCGAGAAGTGGCGCGCCAGCTGGGACAAGACATTGACCAAACGCGCTTTGGTCAAGGCCGACCCGATCAACCCGCAGCGAGTGGTGCATGAGCTCTCCCCGCGCCTGCCGGACCAAGCGATCATATCCAGTGATTCAGGTTCGTGCGCCAACTGGTACGCCCGTGATCTGATGATCCGCGAAGGGATGCAGTGTTCCTTGTCGGGGGGCCTGGCCTGCATGGGTGCGGCCGTACCTTACGCCATTGCTGCCAAGTTCGCCCATCCGACCCGGCCGGTGATCGCCATGGTGGGCGACGGCGCCATGCAGATGAACAACCTCGCCGAACTGATCACAGTGGCCAAATACTGGCAGCAGTGGGAAAACCCCACGTGGATCTGCGCGGTGTTCAACAACGAAGACCTCAACCAGGTGACCTGGGAGCAGCGCGTGATGGAGGGCGATCCGAAGTTCGAAGCCTCTCAGTCGATCCCTGATGTGCCTTATCACTTGTTCGCCATATCGATTGGTCTTGAGGGTATCTACGTCGAGCGTGAAGAAGATGTCGCTCCCGCTTGGGAGCGTGCCTTGGCGGCCGATCGCCCAGTCCTGATCGAGTTCAAGACGGACCCCAACGTAGCGCCACTGCCACCGCACCTGAAACTTGAGCAGGCCAGGAAGTTTGCGACCACCTTGCTCAAGGGTGACCCGGATGAAGCCGGCGTGATCGTGCAGACCGCCAAGCAAGTGCTGAGCGCGGTGCTTCCAGGCAAGAAATGACAAGGGCTTGGCGCTTGGGATGAACGTTCCGGGCGCCTGACCAGTCGCACTCCATAGACACAGCCTACTGTGCGCAATCGAACCGTGAGGACCTACCATGACTGCACTCCCTGAACAGGGCGCTGCACAGCAGACCCTGAACTTCACCCTCAATGGCCAACCCCAGGCCCTGACAGTACAACCCTGGACCACCCTGCTCGACCTGTTGCGTGAGCAGCTGGACCTGGTGGGCACCAAGAAAGGTTGCGACCATGGCCAATGCGGCGCCTGCACCGTGCTGCGCGACGGCCGCCGGGTGAACGCTTGCCTGACCCTGGCCGTGATGTGCGAAGGTGCCGACCTCGTCACCATCGAAGGCCTGGCCGAGGGTGACCAACTGCACCCCATGCAGCAGGCATTCATCATTCAGGACGCCTTCCAGTGCGGTTACTGCACCCCTGGCCAGATCTGCTCGGCCGTGGGCCTCGCCAATGAAGGTCACGCCCATACCCGTGCCGACATCCGCGAGCAGATGAGCGGCAACCTTTGCCGCTGCGGCGCTTACAGCAACATCGTGGCCGCCGTCGAACAGGCCCTGCCGCTGATCAAGAGGGCACGCACATGACCCCTTTCAGCTACCACAAGCCTGCCTCGCTGGACGAGGCACTGCGCTTGACCAATGCGTCCTCGCGTTTTATTGCAGGCGGGACCAACCTGGTCGACCTGATGAAGGAAAATGTCGAACGGCCCGAGCGACTGATCGATATCACAGGACTGGAACTTGACCGTATCGAGTCCTCCAACGCGGGCGGTGTAATGATCGGCGCGTTGGTCAGCAACGCGGACCTGGCCTGGGACCCGCTCATCCGCCAGCGTTACCCACTGCTGTCGCAAGCGATCCTGGCCGGTGCATCGCCTCAGTTGCGCAACATGGCAAGCACCGGCGGCAACCTGCTGCAACGTACGCGCTGCTACTACTTCTACGACACCGGTACGCCTTGCAATAAACGCGAACCCGGCAGCGGTTGCCCGGCACGCAGCGGCTTGAATCGCATTCATGCGATTCTCGGCGCCAGCGAGGCTTGCGTGGCGACTCATCCTTCGGACATGTGCGTGGCATTGGCTGCCCTGAAGGCCGTGGTGCATGTGCAAGGGCCCGCCGCCAAACGCCAGATTCCGTTCGCCGAGTTCCATCGCCTGCCCGGCGATACGCCGCAGCAGGACAACCACCTGGCGCCTGATGAGCTGATTACCGCCATCGAGCTGCCTGATCAAGGCTTCGCCGAGCATTTCCGCTACGTGAAAGTACGTGATCGTGCCTCCTATGCCTTCGCGCTGGTCTCGGTCGCCGCTGCCCTGCACATCGAAGGCGGGGTTATTCAGGAGGCCCGCATCGCCTTGGGTGGCGTGGCCCACAAGCCATGGCGCAACGAAGCTGTCGAAGCGATGTTGCAAGCAAAGGCGCCCAGCACCGAGCTCTTCACGCAAGTGGCCACTGCCCTGCTGCAAGGGGCACAACCCCTGAGCCAGAACGGCTTCAAGGTGCAACTGGCACAACAAGCCATCATTCGGGCATTGAACGAGGCCGCCGCCGGCGGCAGCCTCGAGGGGGACGCGCAATGAGCAAGGTAGTAGGAACCCCAGCGGACCGCGTCGACGGCGCAGCGAAGGTCACCGGCCAGGCACGTTATGCCGCCGATTACCCGGAAGAAGGCCTGCTGCACGGCAGCGTCGTTTCCAGCACCATCGCCCGCGGCCGGGTGGTCAAGGTCAACAGCGACAAAGCGCTACAGGTGCCAGGCGTGGTGGCAGTACTGGACCACATCAACCGTCCGCGCATTTCCAGCTACGACGATGACTACAGTGACGATGATGCAGCCGAGGGCTCACCCTTCAGGCCGTTGTTCAATGACCGCGTGTTCTACAGCGGTCAGCCCGTCGCACTGGTCGTCGCACAGACGCTGGAAATCGCTCGGCATGCGGGCTCGCTGGTCGAGATCGATTACAGCCAGGAAAGCCATGAATCCGACCTGGAAAAGGTACTGGGTCAAGCACACGAGGCGCCGGCTGAAACACCTGAGCCCCGTGGTGACTTCCCAGGCCGGTATGCCAGCGCCCCTACCCGCGTGGACGCCACCTACTGGACGGCCAACGAACACCACAACCCGATGGAGCCCCACGCCTCCACCGTGTGCTACCAGCTCGATGGTAGCCTGGTCATCCACGACAAGACCCAAGGCACGCAGAATTGCCAGGAATACGTGCACAACGTATTCGGACTGCCCAAGGAAAAATTGCGCGTCAAGGCAGCCTTCGTCGGTGGCGCCTTCGGTTCCGGCCTGCGTCCCCAGTACCAGCTGCCCCTGGCGGTCATGGCTGCCCTGCACCTGATGCGCTCGGTGCGCGTGACCTTGACCCGCCAGCAGATGTTCACCTTTGGCTACCGTCCACGCACACAGCAACGCCTGCGCCTGGCGGCCGATGAGCAAGGCCGCCTGTCTGCCATTGGGCATGACGCCATCGGCCAGACGTCACGGTTTGAAGACTTTGCCGAGCACGTCGTCGAGTGGAGCGGCATGCTGTACCAATGCGACAACGTCGCGTTGAGCTACCGCTTGGCCCCACTGGACGTCTACACCCCATTGGACATGCGCGCGCCGGGTGCAGGTTCGGGCATGCTGGCGCTGGAGTGCGCCATGGACGAACTGGCCTGCGCAACAGGGCTGGACCCGGTCGAGTTGCGGCGACGAAACTTCGCCAGCCACAATGGCAATGAGGGTAAGCCTTACTCGAGCAAGGAACTGCTAGCCTGTTACGCACAAGGGGCCGAGCGTTTTGGTTGGGCCAAGCGCCAGGCTGCGCCCGGCTCGATGCGGGACGGCAATCAACGCATAGGCTGGGGCATGGCCGGCGGTGTATGGGAAGCCATGCAGATGCAAGCCAGCGCCAAGGCGCGTCTGGGCTGTGACGGGCACTTGACTGTCAGCAGCGCCACCACGGACATCGGCACCGGCACCTATACCGTCATGACGCAGATCGCTGCCGATGCCGCGGGCCTCGACATGGCCGATGTCACGTTCCTGCTTGGCGACTCCTCCTTGCCCAAGGCTCCGTTGCAAGGTGGGTCGTTCACCGTGTCCTCCGTCGGTTCTGCCGTGCGCAAAGCGTGCCTGGAGCTGCGCAAGCAGGTTGTCGAGCAAGCCAGGCAACAGCACCAGAGCCTGGCCAGCCTGGACGATTCCGACTTCGTGATCGCAGGTGGCCAGGTGAGCGCCGGTGAGCATTCGTTCGCCCTCGCCGACCTGCTGCCCAGTGCCCAGCAGGCCTGCTTCGAGGTGCAGGTCGAGGCGGGCCCTGACGACAAGCGCAAGCCCTACTCCACTGCCACCCATTCGGCGGTCTTCGTCGAGGTATCGGTGGACGAAGACCTGGGGACCGTGCGCGTCAAGCGCGTGGTCAGTGCGGTGGCTGCAGGCCGGGTCGTCAACCCCAAGACAGCGCGCAGCCAGATCCTGGGGGGCGTGGTGTGGGGCATCGGCATGGCGCTACACGAAGAAACCCAGACCGACCATGCGCTGGGCCGCATCCTCAACCACAACCTGGCCGAGTACCACGTGCCGGTGAATGCCGACATTGATGATATCGAGGTGATCTTTGTGGAAGAGCACGATGATGTGGTCAACGAGCTGGGCTCCAAGGGCGTGGGCGAGATCGGCGTGGTAGGTGTCGCTGCGGCCGTGGCCAATGCCATTTATCACGCCACCGGCAAGCGGGTCCGCGAGTTCCCGATCACCTTGGACAAGCTGCTGTAAACGGGCCCTGCCCTCTGGAGTAATCGCATGCCACGCCTGGGTTTCGCCTGCATGTACCGACACCCGCACCGCAGCTTGTCGGTCAAGGAGCTGGAGACCATCGAGCGTACGTTCAACCCGCGCAGCACGACGCTGCGTTGGGTTTCGGGCGCCTCCCGCGAGGCGGCTCGGAACAAGTTGCTTGAACTGGTGGAACACAACCTCCAGGCCCAGCTGCGCTTGCTCGACTATGTGGCCCAGCTGCCCCAGGCGCTGCGCATGCTGCGCCTGAGCAGCGACCTGCTGCCGCTGTACAGCCACCCTAGCGTGGCCCACGTGTACCGCGAGGCCGACTTTCAAGCGCTGATGGCCGAACGTTTCGCCGCCATCGGTGCTTTCGCGCGCGCCAGGCAGATACGCCTGTCATTTCACCCTGGACAGTACTGCGTGTTGGGCTCGGACCGCCCCGAGGTGGTGGAGAACAGCCTGGCCGAATTCGAATACCATGCCGACATGATCCGCATGATGGGTTACGGGCAGGTCTTCCAGGACTTCAAATGCAATGTGCACATTGCCGGCCGGCTGGGCGGTGCGGGGATTCGCACCGTATGGCCACGCCTGTCCGAGGTGGCCCGCAATGTGATCACCTTCGAGAATGACGAGAAGACCTATGGGCTCGACGACTGCCTGGCGTTGGCTGACCTGGCGCCGGTGGTGCTGGATATCCACCATTGCTGGATTCATGAGGGTGACTACATCGACCCGGGCGATACGCGAGTTGAGCGGGTGATCGAGAGCTGGCGCGGCGTACGCCCCACCATGCACTACTCTCAGCCCCCGGAGCACCTGCAGGCGCTGGGGTTCGGGCCTGATCGCAAGCTGGTGATCGGTGAGTTGCTGGAACAGGTGAACAAACGCGATCTGTACGCCCACAGCGCTCGCATGTGGAACCGCTGGACGAACCGCTACGCACTTCAGTTTCTCGACAGGTTCGACATCATGTTCGAGTCCAAGGACAAGAACCTGGCCACGCTTGACTACTTCAACGACTACCTGGCTTGATCGGGCCGGGCAGGCCCTCAGCCGCTTCCGGTCAGGTCACCGGCCACTTCGCAGCCGTTGCGACAGCTGCACTCGTACTCGGCCTGTGCGCGAGTAGGCAGGTTCAGGCTCAGCCTGACCTTGTCCTGCGTGTCGTACAGGTCGTAGCCCTCCCCCAGTGATGATCGAAAGCCGAGTCGCCGTGGCAGCCATTCTTTTGTTTGCGGTACAGCTGGAACCACAACGAATCGCATCTGCATGATCATCCCTCACCGGCCGTTCCTTAGTATTAGTCACGCTAAGAGAAAGCATCAAGTAGACTCATGCATGTTTATGACGTTCATTAAGTCGTACGCGCAGGTAACTGGCTGTAAGCGCAGCTTTGACGCCTGGCCAGCGCTCCCCCTGTGGGAGCGGCCTTGCCGGGGCATCGGACCGCTCCCATAGGGGAACTCAAGAGATGATGGATGGGGTACAGGGCAGCTGGAAAGATGCGTATAGGATCGTGCAATCAGGCGCTTGAGCTCCCGACCTTATTAGCTGACTCCAGCCGACTTGCGGCTGCGCCGACTCCCCAACTCGATCCAGGTCGGGGCATGGTCACTGGCCTTGGGCTCATTGCGCACCCAGGCATCGACGCCCGCTCGCTTGAGGTACGGCGCCAGGTCCCGGCTGAGCAGCAGGTGATCGATGCGCAGACCCGCATTGCGCGCCCAATGGTTGCGGAAGTAGTCCCAGAACGTGAACACCTGCTCTTGCGGATGCAGGTGCCGGATAGCATCGATCCAGCCGCTGGCCAGTAAACGCTCGAAGCAATCGCGCGATTCGGGTTGCAGCAGCGCATCCTTTTGCCAGGACTTGGAGTCGTAGATATCCAGGTCCGTGGGCACGACATTGAAGTCACCGGCCAGGACGGTGGGGTGACCACTGCCCTGCAACTGCCGGGCATGCTCGATCAGGCATTCGAACCAACGCAGCTTGTAGTCGAACTTCGGCCCTGGTTGCGGGTTGCCGTTGGGGAGGTACAAACACCCTATCAACACCCCATGCACCGCTGCCTCCAGATAGCGGCTCTGGGTGTCGTCCTCCATGCCCGGCAAGCCTCGCCGTACCTCGAGCGGCTCGCTGCCGCGCGCCAGGATCGCCACTCCGTTCCAGGCAGGTTGGCCCAGGTGCAGATACCCGTAGCCAGCGGCTTCCAGAGCCTCACCCGGGAACTGATGGTCGGGTGCCTTGAGCTCCTGAAGGCAGACCACATCGGGCTTTTCACGTTCGAGCCAGGCCAGCAGTGCAGGCAGCCGGCTGCGAATGCCGTTGATGTTGAATGTGGCAATCCTCAGCGCTTTCATGTGTCAGGGTCGATTACATGGGCGCGCACGGCATCTTCGAGGGCATGCACATGCGCCTGGTCGGCCAAGGCCTTGAGCGCCAGCCAATCGTCCCAATCGATGATGCCATCGTCACGCAACGCTTCGGCGGTACGCACCAGTTCATGGTGGTAGGCATCGGGTGACTCACGGCGGTAGCTGATGTCGTCGTACTGCGCGTACCAGGCCGCGAGTTCAGGGATACTGCGTTCGATACTCATCGCACTGCTCCTGTGAAACCCTTTGGGGTTGTGAGCTTGCCTTGAGCGCATCGTTCAACTCAGACGCTTCGCGTCACGCCACCGTCGACCCGGATATTCTGCCCGGTGATGTAGGCGGCGCCGTCACTTGCCAGAAACGCGACCGTGGCGGCAATTTCGTCGCTGCTGCCATAGCGCTTGAGCGGCACGCTGTCGCGACGCTGCTCAAGGGCCGGCAAGCTGTCTATCCACCCCGGCAGCACGTTGTTCATGCGCACATTGTCACGTGCATACGTATCGGCGAAAAGTTTGCTGAATGCAGCGAGCCCGGCACGCATCACGGCGGAAGTGGGAAACAGATCACTGGGTTCGAAGGCCCAGGCACTGGAAATATTCACGATGACCCCGCCGCCCTGGCGCTGCATCACCGGCGTGACCAGGCGTGTCGGCCGGATGACGTTGAGCAGGTAGGTCTCCATGCCGGCAT
This sequence comes from Pseudomonas fulva NBRC 16637 = DSM 17717, assembly GCF_000730565.1. Lineage (GTDB taxonomy): Bacteria > Pseudomonadota > Gammaproteobacteria > Pseudomonadales > Pseudomonadaceae > Aquipseudomonas > Aquipseudomonas fulva. The sequence goes on from NZ_BBIQ01000005.1 coordinate 77,456, forward strand.
GCCAGTCGGCGTCGCTCAGTTCCAGCACAGGCCCCCGAGGCCCGTGGCCAGCACTGTTGACTAGCACGTCGATGCGGCCCCACCGCTGCATGACTGCCTCGACCAGCCGCTCGAGGTCCTCCATGCACTGGTTGCTCCCCGTCACGCCCAGCCCGCCCAGCGTCATGGCCAAGGCCTCTCCTTTGCCAGAGGACGAAAGAATCGCGACCTTGTAGCCATCGGCGGCCAGGCGCCTGGCCGCCGCCGCGCCCATACCGCTGCCACCTGCGGTAATGATTGCAACCTTTTCGTTTGTCATGCTGCCTCCTGTGATGGGCATCGAGTGGGTACAGGAACCAGGCTACCAAGGGGCAGAGAAGCGAGGGAGATAGCTCCCAACGCGTCAGCCAGTAGTTTTTCTATCGCCTGCGTCTGACCTGAGCCAGTCGATGACCCACTGCAGCTGCTGCGCGTCTCGAGCTTTGCGTGGCCACACCAGGTAGAACGCCTTGTCTGGGCGCAGATGCGATTCGGCAACCTGGACCAGGCGCCCTGCGTCGATCTCCTGAGCCACGAAGGCGCGTTCTGCCAGCGCAATGCCCTGCCCGCCAATGGCCGCGTCAATGGCCAGTGATGTCTGGTTGAACTGGACTGACCTTGCACCAACGGCAGGGTGACCGGGATAGACCTGCGCGCGATAAGACGGCCACAAGTCGTGGGCATCACACAGAGCTACATAGCGCTCCAGTGTTGCGAAGTCTTCAGGCGGGCCAAGCGCCGCTACCAGGGTGGGGCTCGCCACCGCGATGATCTCCGAACCCATCAACAGTGCCTGCTCAAGCCCTGGCCCGAAAGGTGGCCGCCCGTAACGCACGGCAAGGTCGACGCCGTCGGTATGAAAATGCGACAGACGATCGGTGGCCAGTACTCGCACATCCAATGTCGGGTAGCGCTCGGCCAGTCCACCGAGCCTGGGGATCAGCCACTTGGCGGCGAAAGTGGGTGTCACGCTGACGGTGATATGGGAAGGCGCAGGGCGCAGCCGGCGCGTTGCCTCATCGAGCATGGCCATTGCCGTACGCACGGTCTCGCTATACCCGCGGCCAGCGTCGGTCAATGCCAGGCCTCGAGGCAGGCGTTCGAACAGGCGTACCTCCAAGGCGCGTTCCAACCCCCGAATCTGCTGGGCCACGGCGGGCTGGGTGACACCCAGCTCTTCGGCGGCCAGGCCAAAATTGAGATGCCGCGCCACGACCTCGAACACCCGCAGGGCGCCAAGGGACGGCAACTCGGAAAAAACGGCAGGCATAGGGGGTAGGCGATCCAGGCTGGGCAGGTTGGCACGAGGCTAGCCCCATCCGTGCAGGAAGTCGATGAGCGTCCAGGACTGGGTACTCGCCTGGTGATATGGAATCGATCAGCAACTCTCCGGCTGCACGCTCAAGCAGGCACGAATACACTCCTTTGCAATTGCCAGAAAGAAGCGCTGGTACTATTAGCTCACCGCTTGCCCACACGGACCGTCAGCATGCAAATACGCACCCTCTATCGCCATGAACTCGATCAGGCCAATGCTCTGTGCATGGCTTCGTTCATGCATTCGGTAGCGCCACTTTTGCCTGCGCAGGCCATCACGACATTCACCGAAGTGGCGAGCGTGAACGCCTTTGCAGAGCGATTGCAAGGTGACAACCTCATGCTGGTGTGCGAGGTCCAAGGAAGGCTTGCGGGGCTGGTCGAACTCAAGCAAGGCCGTCATGTGGCAATGCTCTTCGTATGCCCCGCTCGTCAGCGCCAGGGTATCGGCCGACGCTTGATCGAGGCCGCTCTCGGCCATGCCCGCAGCCAGACGGTTACGGTAAGCGCGTCGCTGCCATCGGTGGCGGCCTATCAGCGTTATGGCTTCAGCCAGGCAGGTGAAGTTGGGGAGCACGCGGGGCTGATTTACCAGCCAATGCAAAAGGTCTTGAGCATGTGAAGCCTCACGCAGGCCCATGGCGCTGAAGTTTTTGATCAGATGGACACTCATTGTGTCTATGTAAAGGCGGGCACTGCTGGTGAAGTACCAGGGCAGCCACGCCATTCGTTTTTCCGGAGACACTGCATGCTTCGTATCTTTGAGCGTAGGCTCGACCCTTTCCCTCCCGATGAGGTGCCGCCGCCCCCCGTTGGCCTCATGCCTTTCCTGTGGGCGTGCACCCGTGGGGCGCGCGGCTACATTCTTGCGCTGGCCCTGCTCAGCGCTAGCGTGTCCCTCTACGAAGCCTGGCTGTTCAGCTTCCTCGGCCAGGTGGTGGACCTGCTGTCAGCCTGGCAGGCCGGCGACACCGCTGCCGCCCAGGAAAGCCACGTGTTGTGGGGCATTGGCATCGTGCTGGTGATTAGCATCGGCCTGGTGGCGCTACGCACCATGGTCCAGCACCAGGTGCTGGCCATCAACCTGCCGCTGCGACTGCGCTGGGATTTTCACCGGCTGATGCTGCGCCAGAGCCTGTCGTTCTTCTCCGACGAGTTTTCAGGGCGCGTCACCACCAAGGTCATGCAGACTGCACTGGCCGTGCGCGAGGTGCTGTTCACGGTCATCGAGATCCTGCCCGGCATTGGCGTTTATTTCATCGCCATCATCGCCCTGGCCGGCGGCTTTGCCTTGAAACTCATGCTGCCGTTCATTGCCTGGCTGGTGCTATTCGGGCTGGCGATGGTTTATTTCGTTCCACGCCTGGGCGCAGTAGGCGAAGAGCAGGCCCACGCGCGGTCGTCGATGACCGGGCGCATTTCCGACGCCTACACCAACATCACTACAGTCAAGTTGTTCTCGCACTCCAAGCGCGAAGCCCATTTCGCCCGAGCGGCCATGGAGGACTTCAAGCAGACCGGTTTCCGGCAGATGCGTCTGGTGAGCCAGTTCGAGATCGTCAACCAGGCGTTGGTGGTAGGGCTTATCCTTGGTGCAGGCGGTTATGCGCTGTGGCTGTGGCATCAGGGCCAAGTGGGCACCGGCGCTGTGGCGGCCATCACTGCCATGGCCCTGCGCATCAATGGCATGTCGCACTGGATCATGTGGCAGATGACCTCACTGTTCGAAAATATCGGCACACTGCAGGACGGCATGGCCACCCTGACGCGCGGTCCAAAAGTGCAGGACGCCCCGGACGCCACCGCTCTGGTGACCCGTGGTGGCGCAGTGACATTCGACAAGGTCAGTTTCAACTACAACGGTGAGCGCCAGGTACTGACCGACCTCAGTCTGGACATCAAGCCGGGTGAGAAAGTGGGCCTGGTCGGCCGCTCCGGTGCTGGCAAGTCGACGCTGATCAACCTGCTGCTGCGCTTTTACGACGTGGACAGTGGCCAGATCCGTATCGATGGCCAGGATGTAGCCAAGGTCACCCAGGACAGCCTGCGCAGCGCCATCGGCATGGTGACACAGGATACGTCACTGCTGCATCGCACCATACGCGAGAACATCGCCTATGGACGGCCGGACGCCACCGACGCGCAAATCCAGGCCGCCGCCCGCGATGCGCAAGCCGACGGGTTCATCAGCCAGCTCAGCGACCAACAGGGCCGCACCGGTTACGACACCATGGTCGGTGAGCGCGGTATCAAGCTGTCCGGTGGGCAACGTCAGCGCATCGCCATCGCCCGGGTGATGCTCAAGAACGCACCTATCCTGCTGCTTGACGAGGCAACCAGTGCACTGGATTCGGAGGTAGAGGTCGCCATCCAGGAAAGCCTGGACGAGATGATGGAGGGCAAGACTGTAATTGCGATTGCCCATCGACTGTCTACGATCGCCGCCATGGATCGTCTGATCGTGATGGATGAAGGGCGCATCATCGAGCAAGGCACCCACGCCCAGCTGCTCGAGAAAAACGGCACCTACGCGCGCCTGTGGCAGCACCAGAGCGGTGGTTTCCTTGGCGAAGACCAGGGTATGGCGCACGCGCTCAACTGAGTGGGCGCACGCTGACCCGTTGCCTGGACGGATGATGTTCGAGCGTTAACCCATCGCCCCTGTGTCGTTGATCGGGGGCGATGGCGTTGCAAGTACGAAGACACCGTTTGCGCTCGTCGCTTGCCTCACGGGTATGAATGACTTGGTTCAAAACCTGCGAAACGGTATCCTCCGGTAGCTTAAAGCCACCAGTTAGGCATTCATTGTCTGCCCCTCAAGGAAGAGCCTTTGCCCAGTCAGTCATCGCGTCACACCATCGCCCGCCAGTGGGAACTCCTCAAGCTCCTTCCGGGCCGCGATCCCGGCATGAGCTGCACGCAGTTACAGGCGGCACTGTCGAGCGCGGGCCATGCCACGACCAAGCGTACGGTCGAGCGTGACCTGGTGGAGCTGGCAGGACTGTTCCCGTTGCAGTGCAACAGCGCGTGCATGCCGTATAGCTGGCACTGGCAGCCCGGACGCAAATTGCGCGATGGGGCACCGCCCGCGCCAGGAGATGCGCCCGCTCAAGTGGAATTGCACGCCTGGGTGGACGAGTCGCTCTACCATCATCTGGAGATGCATCCGCTGGGCACAGGTATGCGCCTCACATGCCTGCCCAACGGCGGTGCCATCCTGGTCACAACGGTAGCGGATGATCGAGCGTTGATGGGCTGGCTGCTGTCCCAGGCCGGAGCGATCCGCGTTCAGGGGCCGCAATCGGTGCGCCTGGCCTTGCTGGAGCACTTGCGTCAGAGCCTGGCACTGCACGACACCGGCGCTTGAGCAATGCCTAGGCCGACCGCCGGCGGGACAGGCAGGCGTAACCCAGTGCCAACACGCTCAACCCCATTACAATCAACAGCCCCATCAGCTCTGTGCTGTAGCGGGCAGCCCAGGCCGGGAAGCCGGCGACCGACTGATACACCTGCACATCCGCCGTCCCCTCGGCATAGCTGATGCCTACCCCACTCTGGCGAATCTGCGAATAGTCAGCATCGAAATACACCCAGACCTTGCTGGAGCCGCCGGCCTCGATCGCCGGGATCTCGAGCTGAGCGGTGGCCGCCTCGAGCAAGGTGTCATTGCCGGCCGAATCCCGGATCTGCACCAGGCCTTTGGAGGGCAAGCGGATCCTTACCTGATCCACGGGGGCATTGCCGGTGTTCTGCAACTCGATGAGCAAGCCGGTCCGGTGGTCTACCAGGCCGGCCTCGAAAGGTTTTGCAAACAGCTGGGCATAAGGCGCCTGTGCCATCTCCACCAGCCGGTCGACCTGGTCGCGGCTCAGTTGACCTTGGCCGATCGTGTTTATGCGTGCACTCAACTGCTCGTACTTGAGCTGCTCGCTGGCTTTGCTGATACGCTCGCTGAACTGTCCCGGATAGGTCAGGTACGCGTAGGTCAGCGACGCTTCCAGGCGCGGGTTGCCCATCACTGCCTTGTAGACGAACAACAGGGCCGCCAGCCCGATCAGAACGGCTACGAGGAGTTTCCCCACCTTGTCCCAGCTCAATGCACTCTTCCTTTTGTCGAGTTACAGGCGATACGCGCCGCCAAGGGTGCCAAGTTCGCGGCCCCCAAGCAAGCGCCTGACCGCTATCGTTCGACATCGTCCTCACGAACATGGCGCAACGCCTGTAATTGCCCGTCGATGAGGGCCTTGGCCATTGCGGCCAGGTAGCAGGTGGCGAGCATTGCGTTCTTGCGGTCTGCAGGCTTGTCGATGGCCTTGCGGGTAAGCTCGGTGATGCAACCCATGATGACGGATGCTTCCACTAAGGCAGTACGCAAGGGCAACGCTGGCTTCATCTGGACCAGGTCGGTACCGGCGCTCGCGAATCGACGGGTTGCGTTGACCACGGTGGGGCCTTGGGGGGGTCTGGTGATGTCATTGTCCATGCTGTTTGCTCCCTGTCTGGAGAGCCGAGACTAGGCAGGTGCTTCCCTGAGCACAACGAGCAGCAAGTACCTGCGCGCAATTTCAGAAAGGGCCTACACGATCGCTACCTCTTGACCGTTTGCCGTCGGTCACCGAGGATCGAAGCTCCGCCTACAAGGATGTCAACATGCTGCGCATACTGGGCAAAGCCTCATCGATCAACGTACGCAAGGTACTGTGGGCGTGCGCGGAGTTCCAGGTCCCATTCGTGCGGGAGGACTGGGGAACGGGCTTCCAGGCTACCGACAGCGAAGCGTTTCTGGCGCTCAACCCCAATGCCATGGTGCCGGTCATCCAGGACGGCGACTTCACCTTGTGGGAGTCCAACAGCATCATTCGCTACCTGGCCAATTGCTATGGCCCAGCAGCCTTCTACCCGGGGGAGGCCCGTACTCGGGCCAGGATCGACCAATGGATCGACTGGCAGGCTTCGGACCTGAACGCATCCTGGCGCTACGCGTTCCTGTCGCTGGTCAGACACTCCCCCGCCCATCAAGACCCGCATGCCCTGGCCAACGCCTGTGCCGACTGGGGGCGCAATATGCTCATTCTCGAGCGCCAGTTGGCACGCACCGGCGCCTATATAGCCGGGCGTGACTTCACCCTGGCCGACATTCCCATAGGCCTGTCGGTCAACCGCTGGTTCGAAACGCCGCTCGAACACCCTCACCTGCCTGCCCTACGCGATTATTACGAGCGCCTGAGCGAGCGCCCGGCCTATCACGAACATGGGCGTAACGGCACGCCTTGACAGCTAGCACAGCCTTCGCGAAGGCGCATGCCTCAGGCCGCGACCTGGGTAACCTGGTGACGACCACGCCAGGCGAACGTCAGCACCATTATCAAGCCCAGCGCTGCGGTGCCTGCGCCCGCCAGCGCGATGGCCGAGTAACCGAGGCCGCCATTGATCACGGCGCCCCCCAATGCAGCGCCGATGGCGTTGCCCAGGTTGAAAGCACCGATGTTCACGGCCGAGGCCAGGTTGGGTGCATCCTTGGCCGCCTCCATCACGCGCATCTGCAGGGGCGGAACCAGGGCGAAACTGGCTGCGCCCCAGACCAGGATGGCGCCGGCAGTAAGCAGGGATGAGCCCATTACGAGTGGGAACACCAGCAGTACCGCGATCAATATGGCGAGCGAGACAATCAGGGTTCGATCCACGGACCGGTCCGCCGCTTTGCCGCCCCAGACGTTACCCAGGGTCAGGCCAACACCAAACAGCACCAGCATGGAGGTGACGAATGCGGTAGACGCGCCGGCTTCGTTTTGCAGGATGGGCGCAATGTAGGTGAACACCGTGAACATCGCGCTGGAGCCCACCACGGTCAGGAGCAAGGCTGCCAACACAGGCCCACGTGTCAGCACGCGTATCTCGGCCAGCGCACCGTCGCCCTTGGGCGATGGCACATTGGGCAAGGCATACCACAGCGTGGTCATCGCCACCAGGCCGAGCCCGGCTATGCCCCAGAACGCCGTGCGCCAGCCGAGCAACTCGCCGAACCAGGTTGCCAGGGGGACACCGCCGATGGTGGCCAGCGTCAGGCCCATGAACATCGCGGCCACGGCGCCGGCACGTTTCTCGGCGGGCACCACGCTGGCCGCGACGATGGCACCTATACCGAAGAAGGCGCCGTGGTTGAGGGAGGTCACTACCCGTGCGACCAACAGGCTGGCGTAGTCGCTGGCCAGGGCCGACATAAGGTTGCCCAAGGTGAAGATGGCCATCAGCCCGATCAGCAGGTATCGGCGCGGTACGCGTACGGTTGCCAGGGTCATGAGCGGGGCGCCGATCAGCACACCCAGTGCATAGGCGCTGACCAGCAGACCAGCGGCCGGAATGGACACACCCAGGTCAGTGGCAATGTTGGGCAGCATGCCCATGGGAGCAAACTCGGTAACCCCGATACCGAACGCGCCCATGGCGAGTGCTACAAGGGGTGGATTGATACGCATGGCTAACTCCTTATCTGTGCCGTGAATGCTACGATCTGTTTCACCAAGGCACTAGATAGCGATTGTGCGAACCACCTTTGCGTACGAGGCACAAATGGATCTGACAGGACGATCAGGTGAGATGGAGGTGTTCACCCAGGTGGCGCAAGCAGGCAGCCTGTCGGCAGCCGCCCGTGCATTGGGCCTGACACCCTCTGCCGTCAGCCGCATACTGGCGCGCACCGAGCAGCGTCTTGGAACACGGCTGATGCTGCGTACCACGCGCGCGATTACCCTCACACCCGAAGGCGAGACTTATCTACGCGGGGCACGCCGCGTGCTGACAGACCTTCAGGAGGTGGAGCAGGCCATTACGGACCAGGGCGTGCCCCGTGGTCGAGTTCGCGTCAGCGCTGCACTTGGGCACGGCCGACTGCGCATCGTCCCCTTGGTGGCGGCTTTCAGCGTGCAGTACCCGCAGGTATTGGTCGACCTGACCCTGAGTGACGAAGTCGTTGATGTGCTCGGTGGCCAGGCCGATGTGGCTGTGCGCTTCGGCACGCTGCCAGACAGCTCTCTGAATGCTCGGCAAATCGATGAAACGGGCCAGGTGGTCGTGGCCTCGCCAGACTATCTGAGCCGGTGGGGAACCCCTTTGCTACCCGAGGACCTGGCAAAGCACAACTGCCTGCGATTCAACTTCAGGCGAGCCACGTCGGACTGGCCGTTCGTACGTGACGGTCGCGAGTTCGCACTGAAGGTAAGCGGCAACATCGAGTGCAGCAGCGGCGAAGCCCTGGCCCAGTTGGCCAGGCTGGGCGCAGGCATCGCGCGGATAGGCACCTTCACCGTCGCCGATGACCTGGCCAGCGGCCGCCTGGTGTCACTGTTCGAGGCCTTCAATCCAGGTGACCGGGAGCCCATCCACGCCGTTTTCGCCGGTGGACCGAACATGCCTGCACGCGTGCGGGTGTTCGTGGACTTTCTGGTCGCTAACCATCAGGGGATGTGCACACGTCCCTCGTGACCGCTCTCGCGATAGCGCGCTTGCAGAACGCCGGCCAGGCACTGCTTGGCCTCAGGCTCTCCGTGTATCAGGCGAATATGCGACGGCCAAACCTGCATTCGCGTGACGAAACCGACCAGATCCGCCTGGTCGGCATGGGCTGAGTAGCCCTCCACACGCTCGATCCCGGCACGAATGTCTATGCGTTCGCCGTCCAGCATGACGTACCCGCCTTCCGGGCCGTGGGTCAGGATGTCCCGGCCAGGTGTGCCATGGGCCTGGTAACCGACGAAGACCACATCGTGCCGGGCATCACCTAGCATCGCCTTGAGGTAGTTGACGATACGCCCGCCCGAGCACATGCCATTGCCCGCGATGACGATCGCCGGCCGAGCCGTTTCGGCCAGGTGCTGAACGATGCGTTGGTGCTCCTCATGGCTGTCGATGGTGATCAGTTGCTTGAAGGACAGGGGTTTGCGCCCTTCCTTGATACGGTCCTGGGCCGATTCGTCCCAATACCCTTGCAAGCCCTTGTAGACCTGCGTGAAGCGGCTAGCCAGCGGTGAATCGAGAATAATCGGCAAGTGTGGCCAATCCACTTCCGGGCCGCTGTTGGCCTGATCGTTTCCCGCCAATTCGTGCTCGTGGAGGATTTCTTCTAGCTCGTAGAGCAAGTCCTGGGTGCGGCCGATGCAGAAAGAAGGGATCAGCACCGTACCCTGGTCTTTCAGCGCGCGCTCGATGACGGCCTGCAAGCGTTCACGCCGGTGCTTCCGGTCGGTATGCCGACGGTCACCGTAGGTGCTTTCCAGAATCAGCAGGTCAGCCCGCTCGGGAGGCGTCAGGTCTGGCAACAGTGGCGAATGCGGCGCCCCCAGATCACCACTGAAGACCACCCGTTGGGCAGTGGCGCCTGGCCTTTGCATGTCGAGTTCCACATACGCCGAACCCAGCACATGGCCGGCCGGTTGCAGCCTGACCTTGCAGTGGGCAGCCTCGGTTTCGTGAAGCGTGAACCAGTTGCCGTAGGGCAAGGCGATGGTGCGCTGCTCCACAACCTTGAGATAGCGTTCCAGTTGCTCGGGATCGTCACTGATACCGAGCCGGAACGCGTCTTCGAGTACGATGGGCAACAACTGAGCTGACGGTTCGCTACACAGGATCGGTCCCTCGAAACCCGCAGCCAGCAGATGAGGGATTCGCCCAACGTGATCCAGGTGTACATGCGTCACGATCAGGGCCTTGACGCCATCGATGGCGAAGTCGAGGGCCAAGCCCTCCCCGCCTTGATCTTCGTCCTCGCCTTGAAAGGCGCCGCAGTCGATCAGCAAGCTGGCCGTCTGCTTCATCCAGACTTGATGGCAGGAGCCGGTCACGCCCTCGCGGGCGCCGTGGTGAATGATTTCTGGGTGGTCCATGATGGCTAGCCTGCTTGAGCCTGGAGTAACGTTGGGCACTGCCCGATTGACGAGGGTTCAGAAAAGCTCGGGCGTCAGGGTTCGCGGGCCTACCCAGGCGCAAGGCTCAGGCATTCAGAGCCCGCGCCAGTACCTCGTAGATTTTCCCGTCGGCTGACTGCGCAACATTGAAACGCACATAATCGCCTGCCGTCTGGGACTGGCTGAACGCGTTCCCAGGCGCCAGCACCACGCCATTGTTCAAGCACACCTTGGCCAACGCGGCCGCGTCCTTGCCCTGCGGCAGACGGCACCACAGGTACAGCCCTGCCTGTGGCATCAGCCAGGGAATGATGCCGAGCGCTTTGAGCTTTTCAGCCGTTCTGTCCCTTTCGATGGCAAGGCGCATCCTCACGGTCTCCATGTGCTTGCGGTAGCCGCTGCTGGTGATCGCATGGTGAACGATGTCCGCTGCCAGACGACCGCCTCCGAAGGTGGTGGCGATCTTCAGGTCGACCAGGCTCTGGATCCAGTCATGACGTGCGGCGATATACCCACACCTGACCGAAGCGGAGACGGTCTTGGAGAAACTGCCAATCTGGATGACCCGGGCCAGACCATCGAAGGCTGCGAGCCTGGGCGCTGGCGTATGCTCGAAATCGGCGAAAACGTCGTCCTCGACGATCAACAGGCCCGAGGCCTCAGCGAGCTTGAGCAGCCGGTGCGCAGTGCCCGGTGACAGGGAGGCACCTGTTGGGTTGTGAATGCCGGAATTGGTGATGTAGAGCCGTGGCGAATGCGCCGCCAGGGCAGCACCGAATGCATCGATATCCGGGCCGGTAGGGGTCTGACGCACACCGACGATGTTGACACTGTGGGCCCTGAGCAAGGCATGGAAGTTGAAATAACAGGGATCGTCGAGCAGTACGGTGTCACCAGGTTGGAGCAGAAAACGGCAGATCAGGTCGATGGCGTGCGTGCCGGACTCTGTGAGCATGACCTGCTCCGCCGGTGCGTCGATGCCAAAGCCGGCCAGTCGCCGCGACAGAAAATCGCGCAGCGGCCGATGGCCCTGCGGCGATGCGTACTCAACCACCTGCTCGGCTTGCGAGCGCGCCGTAGCCCGGAGCGCCTTGCGCACTCCAGCCTCGAACATCCAGTGCGCAGGAAGCCAGCCGCAGCCAGGTTTCAACAGGTCGCCAGCGGGTTCCAGCGCCTGGCGAGAAATCCACAGTGGATCGACCTCATGCTCAAGCTTGGGTCCCAGCTCGGTCAGCACCAAGGGCGCCGCGCCCCCTGCCACATAAAACCCGGCGCCACGGCGGGCATGGAGTACCCCTCCGGCCACCAGTCGTTCGTAGGCTTCGACCACGGTCGACACCGAGATCTGCATGCTCTGCGCCATTGCCCGTACTGAAGGTATCCGCGCACCGGGCAAATAGGTACGGGCCGCGATGCGGGCATGGATTTCAGCCATGACTTTTGCAATGCGCGTGCTGTGCTCTTTCACTGGATTCTTCCCACCTGTACTGCCCATCAATACCTAACAGTTCCGCCAAACTGTACTGGATTGTACATGGCATCTGCGCGCACATCGGTGTTGTACTGGCTTCATTGACGACAAGGAGTGCGAGATGCAGAGAACAGCAAGCGGCTGGATCAACGGTTTTATCGGCGTGGTCATTTTCGCAGGCTCCTTGCCCGCAACGCGCGTGGCAGTGGCAGCGTTCGAACCCACCTTTCTGACCTGCGCAAGGGCAACCATTGCCGCGTTGGTGGGTGCTTGTTGCCTGATCTTGCTGCGTCAGCCCCAGCCTCGACGAGGCGATTGGCCATCCCTGGCCGTGACAGCGCTCGGCGTCGTGGTTGGGTTTCCGCTATTGACTGCATTGGCCTTGCAGCACGTCAGCTCAGCCCACTCCATTGTGTTTGTGGGTCTGCTGCCGCTGTGCACCGCCGGCTTTGCCGTGCTGCGCGGTGGCGAGCGTCCCAGACCGTTGTTCTGGGCATTTTCGTTGGCAGGTGCCGGGTTGGTGGCGGGCTATGCATCGGCCTATGCAGGGCAGGCTTCGATAGTGGGTGATGGGTTGATGGTCGCGGCAGTCGTGGTATGCGGATTGGGGTATGCAGAAGGTGCACGACTGTCTCGCACATTGGGCGGCTGGCAGGTCATCAGCTGGTCGTTGTTGCTCGCGCTGCCCGCGATGCTGGTGTTGGCGGTCATCACCATGCCCACGATGGCGAACCTGACGCAAGTCGGCGCCTCTGCCTGGTTCAGCTTCGGTTATGTCTCGTTGTTCAGCATGTTCATCGGATTCGTGTTCTGGTATCGCGGGCTCGTCCAGGGCGGGATTGCGGCGGTCGGCCAATTGCAGTTGGTACAGCCCTTCATTGGGCTGGGCTTGGCAGCAGTCTTACTGCACGAGCAGGTGAGCTGGGCCATGGTGTCGGTGACGGTGGGTGCGGTGCTGTGCGTTGCCGGGGCCAAGCGGTTCGCCCATTGACGCTCAACCCTGCGGTGGAACTGGAACCAGGCAACTGATTGCTGAACCAGTAGCCACCCGCTTTGGTTTAACCTGCCGCTGTCAGCGCAGCAGGGTCTGAATCTTGTCATGCAATGTGTCGAGGTCGAACGGCTTGGCCAGGATGGGCGCCTTGCGGGTGATCGGGCTACCGGACTCCAGGATCTCCGCTGGATAGCCGCTGATGAAGATCACCTTCAGGTCTGGCCGCAACTTGACTGCGGGTTCAGCGATTTCCACGCCTGAGATGCCACCGGGCAAGCGGAAGTCGGTCACCATCAGGTCCAGGTGCGGCTTGCTGGCCAGGATGGCAAACGCCTGCTCGCCATCTTCGGCTACCAGCACGTGGTACCCCTCCCCGGCCAGGTAGTCCCGCAAAATCATGCGAATAGCCGGTTCATCCTCGACGACCAGCACCACATCTTGTGCATCTTCACTCATATCGAAACCTTGGAAATTCTTGCAGTTTGCCATCAGACCCCGGGCTCACGCAGAGGTTGCCCGCGCCTGATCGTTTTGTTGTTCGCACACGCCAAGCGGCAATTGCAGGGTGAACGTGGCACCTTGGCCCTCCTCGCTTTCGACCAGAATACGCCCGCAGTGGGCCTGGACGATCTGCTCGGAGATGTAGAGCCCAAGCCCCAGGCCACCCGTCGCCTTGTGGTTCGAGACCCGCTCGAACTGCTGGAAGATACGCTGCTGGTTGGCCGCACCAATGCCAATGCCATTGTCTTGCACCTGCACGCATGCCATGCCGTCCAGCTCGAACACCCGTACGTGTACAGGCTTGCGCTCCCCATAGCGCAGGGCGTTGGACAGCAGGTTCGCCAGCACTTGCTCGATGCGAAATTCGTCCCACTCGCCAGCCAGGCACCCGTCACAGTGCAGGTCGATTCGGGTATCCAGCGCGATCGCTTGCGCCGTGAAGTTCTCCACCAGCCCCCGTACCAGTTGGCTGAGGTCAAACAGCTTCGGGCGCAGTGAGAGTTTACCGGTGCGGATGCGTGACACGTCGAGCATGTCTTCGATCAGCCGTATCAGGCTGTTGATCTGACGCTCGTCGCGCTCGACCATGGCCTTGAGCTTTTCCTCACTGAAAGCCTCCAGATTGCCCCTGGCCAGGTTCAGCTTGCGCAGTTGCGTTTCCAGGATCAAACCGTTCAAAGGCGTTCTCACCTCATGGGAAACGATGGACATGAAATCGTCACGCATCCGCACGGCGTGCTCCAGCTCGCAGCGCGCGCTTTGCAGCTTATCCAGCAAGGCCTCCTGCTCCTGCCGGCTGCGCTCGAGCGCTTGCAGTTGCTGGTCGAGCACTTTGCGTTGTCGGTAGAGATCCACGAAAACCGACACTTTGCTTTTGACCGCCATGGTATCGAGCGGTTTGTAGAGAAAATCCACGGCGCCGCTTTCGTAGCCCTTGAAGGCATAGTTCATTTCGCGCCCAGCCGCGGTCACGAACACGATAGGGATGTTGCGGGTTTTTTCGGTACCGCGCATCAGCTCGGCCAGCTCGAAACCGTTCATGCCAGGCATCTGCACATCTAGGATGGCCAAGGCGAATTCGTGCTCAAGCAGCAGTGACAACGCCGCTTCGGCGGACTGGGCTTGATGCACCTCGCGATCGTCACCCTGTATGAGGGCATCGAGGGCCAGGAGATTTTCTGGCAGATCGTCGACGATCAGGAGTTTGGCGATGGTCTGGCTTAACATGCGCTGGATTCCAGAGTACCAAGCAACTGCTCGATACCACTCAAAGGAAGAATATGGTCGGGACGATGCAGGGCCAAAGCGGCCTCCGGCATCAGCGCGACCTGTGCATCGCGAGGGTCCTGGACAATGGTCCGGCCGCCGCTGTTCTTGATGTACGCAAGGCCTTGGGCGCCATCTTCATTTGCGCCAGTGAGCAGTATACCCAGCAGTGCCGCGCCATAGGCATCGGCTGCCGACATGAACAGGTAGTCGATCGAAGGCCTGGAAAAGTGCTGCGCCGGCTCCTGGCTCAGAGAAAGGGTGAAGTCGCATTCTACCGAGAGGTGGTAACCAGGGCCCGCCACGAAGATACCGCCGTCTTGCAAAGGCTGCTTGTCGCGTGCCTCGAGCACTGGTCGGCCCAAGCGACGTTGCAGCACTTCAGCCAGATGACTATGCCGGTCCTCGGGCAGATGCAACAGGCACACCACAGGCACCTTGCACGCCCCTGGCAACCCGCCGAGCACCTTGAACAAGGCAGTCACACCGCCCGCCGAGGCGCCGATCACGACAGCTTGTATGCCCTTCATGACTTGCGGTAGATCCGTTCAGGCTTGACCCAGGGCTCGAAGCGCTGGCTGTAGGCCGAGAAATCAACCGACTCCTTGCTGCCCAGCACCAGAAAACCCCGGTGGCAAAGGGACTCATGGAACAGGCCCAGGGCGCGGTCCTGCAGGACCTTGTCGAAATAGATGAGCACGTTGCGGCACGAGACGAGCTGGGTTTCCGAGAACACACTGTCGGTGGCCAGGCTGTGATCGGCGAAGGTCACCTGCTCACGCAAGGTGCTGTCCATGATGGCGTTGCCGTAAGCAGCAGTGTAGTAATCGGAGAAGTCGCGTCGCCCACCGGCCAACCTGTAGTTTTCTTCATACTCGCGCATGCTTGGCATGGAATAGATGCCTTGCTTGGCTTTTTCCAGCGAGTGCGGGTTGATGTCGGTGGCGTAGATGATGGTGCGCTCCAGCAGACCCTCCTCGCGCAGCAAGATGGCCATCGAATACACCTCCTCGCCTGTGCTGCAGCCGGCGATCCAGATCTTTATCGATGGCCATGTGCGCAACAGCGGAACCACTTCGTTGCGCAGGGCAAGGAAGTGGCCAGGGTCGCGAAACATCTCGCTGACTGGAATCGTCAGGTACTGCAACAACTGCATGAACATGCCAGGGTCATGCAGTACCCGCTCCTGAAGTGCAGACACGGTCTGGCAGTCGAACTGGCGCAGGGCATGCAGGATCCGGCGCTTGATCGAAGCGCCAGAATAATTGCGGAAATCGTAGCTGTACTTGAGGTAGATGGCCTCGATGAGCAAGCGGATCTCGATGTCGGTATTGCGTTCGCTAATCAAATTCGCTCCAGTTGCGGCAACCACACACGTATCAGCGAGAACAGGCGGTCCAGGTCGATGGGCTTTGCCAGGTAATCATTGGCGCCGGCCTGCAGGCAGCGGTGCTGGTCGTCCTTCATCGCCTTGGCAGTCACGGCGATGATCGGCAGCTTGCGCCAGCGAGGCTGCTGGCGGATCAGCCGGGTCGCTTCGAACCCATCCATTTCCGGCATCATGACGTCCATCAATACCAGGTCGATATCCTCATGCTGTTCGAGGCGTTCGATGGCTTCGCGGCCGTTGCGGCCGATTTCGACGATGGCCCCCTTGTGCTCCAGGGCACTGGTCAGGGCAAAGATGTTGCGCACATCGTCGTCCACCAGCAGGATCTTGCGCCCTTCGAATACCTTGTCGCGGCTTCGCGCCGTCTTGAGCATACGCTGACGCTCATGGGACAGCTGCGATTCCACCTTATGCAGGAACAGGGTGACCTCATCGAGCAGACGCTCGGGCGAGCGTGCGCCCTTGATGATGATCGAGCGCGAATACTTGAGCAGGTCGGCCTCCTCTTCACGCGTCAGGTTACGACCTGTGTAGACGATCACAGGTGGGAACGCGCGGATATCTTCAGCCGTCATGCGCTTGAGCAACTCGTTACCGAGCATGTCAGGCAGCTTGAGGTCGATGATCATGCAGTCGTAGACGTTTTCGCGCAGCAGTGCCAAGGCTTCCTGGGCCAGGCCCACAGCGGTGATCTCGACGTCTTCGTCGCCGATCAGCCGGGCAATGCTCTCTCGCTGCAGGTCATCGTCCTCTACCAGCAGGATACGCTTGAGCTTCTGGGTCAGCTTGGCTTCCAGGCGCGCGAAGACTTCCTTGAGCTCTTCGCGGCTGGTGGGTTTGACCGCATAACCGACTGCGCCCATGTGCATGGCCGCTTCGACGCGGTCCTCGACCGAAATGATATGCACCGGGATGTGCCGCGTCTCGGCTTGTTCCTTCAGGCGCTGCAGTACGGTCAGGCCGGAATGGTCCGGCAGTCGCATGTCCAGCAGTACGGCATCGGGCAGGAACCGAGCAGCCAGCTCGAAGCCCTCGTCGGCGCCATGGGCCACCAGGCAGCTGTAGCCCAGTTCATGGGCCAGATCGAAGAGAATACGGGCAAAGTTTGGCTCGTCCTCAATGACCAGAATGCAGCGGTTGGTGAACGGCGCCCGCTCGCGGTCATCGGTGAAGGCCAGGATCGGCGGTTTGGCCGCCGCTGCTGGCGGCTGGATGACCGATGGCAACGCAGTCACCGCAGGGCGTAGGGTAAGCGGCGCGACGGGCTGTTCGTCGACATCATGGCGCTCTGGCAGTACCAGGCTGAATACGCTGCCTTGGCCCGGCGTGCTCTGTACGGTGATCTGCCCGCCCAACAGGCGGGCCAGGTCGCGGGAGATGGACAGGCCCAGCCCGGTGCCACCATAGCGGCGGTTACTGGTGCCATCGACCTGGTGGAATGCACCGAAAATGGCTTGCTGCTGATCGGGCGCGATGCCAATCCCGGTGTCGCGCACCGCGAACACGATGCCGGCCTCGGGCTGGTAGCCGATATTCAGGCTGACCTGACCCCGCTCGGTGAACTTGATGGCGTTGGACAACAGGTTCTTGAGGATCTGTTCCAGGCGCTGGCGATCGGTGAACAGGGTAGCCGGCACGTGCTCGGCCGCTGTGACCTCGAAGCCCAGCCCCTTCTGAGAGGCCAGTGGCGTGAACATGTCACGCAAGCCCTCGACCAGCCGTTCGACGTGGGTCGTTTCGGGGCGCACCTCAAGCTTGCCGGCTTCGACCTTGGCAATGTCCAGAATGTCATTGATGAGGTTAAGGAGGTCATTGCCCGCCGAGTAGATGGACTCGGCGAATTTGACCTGCTCCTGGCTCAGGTTGCCTTCGCCGTTCTCGGCAAGCAGCTTGGCCAGGATCAGCGAGCTGTTGAGCGGCGTGCGCAGCTCATGGGACATGTTGGCAAGGAATTCGGACTTGTACTTGCTCGAACGCTGCAGCTCATCGGCACGAGCCTGAAGCTCGGCCTGTGCACGGCTAAGCTCCTCGTTCTTGAGGTCCAGTGCATCGGTGCGCTCGGACAATTGCTCGTTGGTCTGCTCAAGCTCCGCCTGTTGGGTCTCAAGGTAAGCCTGGGACTCCTTGAGCACCCGGGACTGCTCTTCGAGTTCTTCGTTGGCGGTTTTCAGCTCTTCCTGCTGGACCTGTAGCTCTTCGTTGAGCTGCTGGGTTTCGGCCAGCACTTCCTGCAGGCGTTGACGGTAGCGGGCGCTTTCGATGGACATGCCCAGGTTGCCCGCCACACGCTCGAGCATCTCCGCGTCGCGGTCCTGCAAGGGGCGCAGCAGGCCCAGCTCGATGACACCGTTGACTTGACCGTCCTCGGTGGCCGGCACGATCAGGCCGCTGCGAGGCAGGCCCTTGCCCAGGCCCGACGCCAACCGGTAATAGTCTTCCGGCAAGGCATCGAGGCGGATCAACCGTTCTTCACGCACCGCTTGTGCCAGCAAGCCGTGATGATCACCCAGCACCTGCTCGCGGGCCTGTTCCTGGGCTTCGAGCCCATAACTGGCCACCCGCACCAGGCGGCCATGTTCATCACGCACATACACGGCGCCAACCACGCTGCCCAGGTAGGCAGCGAAGAACCGCAGGATTTTGTCACCCAGCATGGGCAAGGACAATTGACCCAGCACCTGCTGGGCCAGTTGGGTCTGGCCGTTACGCAGCCAGGCCTGATGCTCCAGTCGCTCTGCAGCGCGCTGCTGGGCCTGCAAGTTCTTGGTGTAGCTGTCGGACAAGGCCAGCAGGTCTCGGCGTCCGAGGTAGGCGAGCAATGCGCTGAGCCCGACCAGCAACACAATGAACGTGATGATGCCCGCGACGGTGACAGTGCTGACCGTCTCGTTACGGGTCATGCGCAGCTGTTGCTCGGCGCCGATCAGGTCCTCGAATTCCTTGCGGATTTCGTCGGTCAGGCGTTTGCCACGGCCGTTACCGATCAGTTCTCGGTATCCCCCTTCGGCGCGGCGCAGGTCGATCATCTGGCTGCCGAAGTCGTTCCACGCGCCCTGCAGCGCGATCAGCCGATCAATGCGCTCGACCTGCTGGGGATTATCCTCGACCATGCTTCGCAGGCTTTGCAGGCTGTTGAAGATCCTGGGCTTGGCCACCTCGTACGGGTCCAGGAAACGCTCATCGCCTGTGATCAGAAAACCGCGCATCCCGGTTTCCATGTCGATCGAGAGCTTGAGCGTTTCGTTGGCGTTACCGATCACTTGGTCGGTATGTTCCACCCACTGCATGGCAGACAGCAGGTAGTTGATAACGGCGACGAACGCCACGGCACCGAGCAGGCCGAGCCCCAGGGGCAGGCCGATGTTGCGGCTCAACAGCTTGCGAAAGCTACGTTGATCCATCGAGGCAGCTTGTATCATCTGAAAACGCCCGAGCAAATGAGGTCCATGAACAGCATGGTCAATCTTTCCTTATGGTAAGGGGCAGCCCCTGGCCTGGCGCACGCCCTGATCAGCGTGCCCGGCATTTAGCCAGCATTTGAAACATACCTGCTCCAATCGTTCCATCGGATCGATCAGATAGGTATTCTTCGGGAACTTCTGGGCCCTGGCGACGCACAGAACAAAAGACATTCAACAAGACAGGATCTGAACCATGTCCCTTCTGGTAGTCGAGGACGACGACATCGTACGCATGCTCATGGTCGAGGTCCTCGACGAATTGAAATATGACGTGATCGAGGCGCAAGACGCCACGACCGCACAGAAAGTACTCGAAAATCCTGACCAAACGCTCGAACTCATGATAACCGATGTTGGCTTGCCGGACATGGATGGCCATGACCTGGCCAAGCGTGCACGCGCACTGCGTCCAGGGCTTCCTGTGCTGTTCGCCAGTGGCTATGGCGACAACGTCGAAGTGCCTGAAGGCATGTACAGAATTGGCAAGCCTTACTCCATTGACCAATTGCGAGACAAGGTGGCCTCTATCCTTGATGCCCATCAAGCGGGGTAGTTGGTTCGGCTTGATAATCCGTTGTCGGGCGTGCTTCACGGCGCAGCAGGTAGATGTCCATTATCCAGCCCTTGCGCCTGCGTAGAGTTGACCGGGCCTCCACAATGCGTGCCTTGACCGCGTCAAGTGGCCCGGCGATCACCATCTCGTCTGCGGTTCCCAGGTAGGCCCCCCAGAAGATCGTGAGCGCCGGATCGGACAGCTCAGCAAAGACGCAGGCACTGTCGAGCATCACCACAACATTGTCGACTTGTTCGAGATCCGCCAGCCGCCGTCCTGGCAGCACGATCAACGGCTCACCGGCACGTGTGAGCGCGATCTGGTGACGGGCGGCCAACAGCTGCATGCTGCTTATTCCTGGTACAACCTTCAAAGCAAGCGACACGCCCTGCTCGCGGACCAATTCCATCACACGTAGCGTGCTGTCGTACAAGCCTGGTTCACCCCACAGTAAAAATGCGCCGGTCTGCCCTGGATGCAGTTGCGCCTGCAGCAGCGAGGCATACGCCATGGCCCTCTGACGGTGCCAGACATCGACCGACTCGGCATACCCTGGAGCCTGCCTGGCGCGTCGCGGGTCGGTAATCTGCACGATGCGATAGCTGTCGTCGGGTAGGTAGCGCTGCAGGATCGCCTTGCGCACCTCCAGAAGGTCCTGGACCTCGGGACCTTTGTCCATGACGAAAAACACGTCTACGCAGCGTAACGCCTCGACCGCTTCGTAGGTCAACTGACGAGGATCGCCAGCACCAATGCCGATCAGCAGTACCTGTATCATTTCCCCTCCCGTGCCATTTCGCCCACTCGCTAAAAGGCGACTGGCCATGAATGTGCTCGCGTTGGCGCAATGATGAAACCTCAACACTTGCTTCACACTTTTTTCACAGCGCCATAGGCATCATCAACACAGCTAACGGACTAGCGACCCCATCACGCGCCCGCACACGCGGGCCTCTAATTCCAGCGCCCTGCCTTCAGCAGGGCGCTTTCATTTGCGCAATCGTTTCACTGCCGTATCATGAGCAGCCTGTCTGTTTCGCCGGGTCCTTGCACCCGGCCCCGTCTCAGGAGTTTCCATGAGCTTGCACGATCTGCAAACCGTTCCGGGCGTCACCGCACAGCCTGACGCTGCCACTGCCCAATTCGTCTTCAACCACACCATGCTGCGGGTCAAGGACATCCAGAAGTCGCTGGATTTCTATACCCGCGTACTGGGTTTCCGCCTGGTGGACAAGCGTGATTTCCCGGAAGCTGCTTTCAGCCTGTACTTCCTGGCCCTGGTCGACCCTGCCCAGATCCCAGAGGACGACCATGCCCGCCACCAGTGGATGAAGTCGATCCCGGGCGTGCTCGAACTCACACACAACCATGGCACCGAACAGGATGCCGACTTCGCCTACCACGATGGCAATACCGATCCACGCGGCTTCGGCCACATCTGTGTCTCGGTGCCGGACGTACGTGAAGCCTGCGCCCGCTTCGAAGCCCTGGGCGTGCCGTTCCAGAAACGCCTGCAAGACGGGCGCATGAACCACCTGGCCTTCATCAAGGATCCGGATGGTTACTGGGTCGAGGTCATCCAGCCTGGCGAGGTGAAAGCCTAAGGCTCACAGGCCACGCTTGTCGGGTGACCGCCCGCATACCCTTTGCTGTGGTATATGAAGTAGAGGCTTCATTGCCACAGCGAGGTACCGATCATGCAATCGCTCCAGTGTGAATACCGCAAGCACGTCATCACCGCCAGCGTCATGCCTCATCCTGACTCGCCGCTCCCCTTTGCGGCAGGCTGCCTAATCACAGCGCCCGACGGCCATGTCAGCCGCCGGCTATCGATGCCCATGAAGTTCTTCAGCGACTTGGACAATGCCCAGCATGTGTCGCTGGCGTATGGCCGTGCGCTGGTTGACAAGCAGTTGGATCAAGTCACCCAGGTGCGCTGATCGCCGCAGCGACCCGACCCTGCTTGCTGGTCGCTGCATGCCGCAGGGTCTGCAGCTGGCTCAGCCTTGACGCGCGTAGGTCACGGCAGCTTGTACCTGTTCAGCCGTTGGCCTGATCCCGGTGTACAGGACAAATTGCTCCAACGCTTGCAGTGCGATGACTTCAAGCCCGGTGATCACCCGCTTGCCGAGCTGCTCTGCGTGCTTGATCAGCGGTGTTTGCGCGGGCATGGCCACGACATCGAATACGCACTCGGACGCAGCAATTGCCATCTCGCTGAACGCCAGCTGCTGCGCCTCTGGCCCACCTGCCATGCCCACCGGGGTGACGTTGATCAGCATTGGTGGGCAAAGGTCGCCAAGTTCGGGCAGCCAGCGGTAGCCGCACACATCGGCCAGTCCCCGCCCGGCCTGCTCGTTACGGGCGACAATCATGCCTTCGCCAAAACCTGCGTCACGCAACGCACTGGCCACCGCCTTGGCCATGCCACCGCTGCCGCGCAAGGCGAACGCCGTGGCCGGGTCCACCTTGTGCTGCGTCAGCAACTGCCGGACTGCCAGGTAGTCAGTGTTATAGGCTTTGAGGTGGCCCTCGGTATTGACCAAGGTGTTGACGGAGTCGATTGCCGCAGCCGAGGGGTCAATTTCATCGACCAACGCCATGCACGCTTCCTTGTACGGCATCGAGACACCACAACCACGAATGCCAAGCGCCCGGATGCCCGCTACAGCAGCCGGCAAGTCATCGGTGCGCATGGCCTTGTAATAGAAATCCAGGCCAAGCTGCTCATAGAGGTGGTTGTGGAAGCGGACACCGAAGGTCCCTGGACGGCCTGCCAGGGAAATGCACAGCACGGTATCCCGGCTGGGTATAAGGGACATACACGATCCTTTTGCGGTGTACAGACGGTGAGTGAGCCTAGCAGAGCGGATGCCCCACGCATACCGACTCGAGGCTGCTCGCAACGCCCTACGAATCGACCATGCACAATGACGCAAGCACATTAGGCAAAACTGATAAGCACTATTGAGCACATTGATTTCAGTCCCGCCCATGGCGTCGGTACAGTAACGCCATGTCTTAGCGGAGGGCTGTAGATGGCCACTATCGAGATCATGTCCGTGATCGGCTCGGCAGTACCGGCCTCCTTGCGCAATCAGGGCCTGCTGGCTTGCTGGTACCTGGTCAGTAATGGCGAGCCGGTCAGCGGGCCGATGCCGAGCCTGGCCAGTGCGCGCGCCCTGATCGAACAGCTGCAACCCCTCAGCCTACTCGCCTGACACGAACATTTAGTGCTGCTCCCTGTTGCCCGCCATCGTGCGGGCTTTTTTTTAAGTGCCCTGTCACTCGCCAGGCTGCGCGCATCCGCGAAACGCTGTAACCTTGCCGTTTCAAAACACCGAGACACTTCGTCCAAGGAGACGTCGTTGCCATTCCCTGCAAGGCTTCCTGGCTCATGACGGCACTGGTCGACAGCTTTCGGGACGAGGCCATCGAGATCATGGCCAACGGTGAATCCATCCTCCCTTTGCTGAGCGCCTTCGTCACTGCACTGGCTGCGCAACTGCCGGGCAGTCACGTCGGCATCAATATCCTGGACCATCCAGGCAAAACCTTCAGGCACTCTGTCTTTCCGAGCCTGCCTGAAGCGTTCAGCAGCAAGCTCACTGGCAATCCCATTTCGACAAACCGCGGCTCATGCGGCCTGGCCATTCTCAGCGGCGCGGCCATTGATGTGCCTGACGTGGCTAACGATCCACGTTTCGCAGCAGCCTGGAAGGGCTTGTTTCATGAGTATGGACTCAAAGCATTGACGTCGTTTCCGGCCCGGGACAAGGACGGCGCCGTACAAGGCACCATCGCCCTGATCTACGACCCACAACGCCCGATTACCGAGGCTTTTCGCGCACAGATGCCCAGCGCCTTGCGTTTGTGCGCGCAGCTCTGCGCCTACAGCCGTACCCAGGAAGCGACCGCGATACTCGTGACCGAGCTTGATCATCGTATGCGCAACCTGTTCAGTACCCTTGGCGCTGTCGCCATCCTGACTGCGAAGCATCATCCAGAAATCACCGAGTTCCGCAGTGTTCTGCAAAACCGCCTGGTGACGATGCAGAAGGCTCACACGCTGGCGCTTGCGAAGACCCCAATCAGCTTGCACAGCCTGGTGACTGAAACCTTGGCCCCCTATGTGACGGACATGCACGACGACAAAAGCAGGCCGTACATAATCCTGGCGCCCGAGGCGGCTTCTGCACTGGCGTTGGTCCTGCACGAGTTGGCGACAAACGCCGTGAAATATGGAGCCTTTTCACAATACGGCGGCGTTGTGGCCTTCAGTTGGCAGATTGAAGAGCAGACGGACTCACCGCCTCATTTCACCTTCAACTGGCATGAATCCGGCGGCCCAGTGGTTGCGCCGCCCACCAGGCGAGGCTATGGCACTGTGATGATGCAAGGCAGCTTACGCAACGCGTTCAACGGCAAGGTGACGTTCAACTACCAGCCGGCTGGATTCAGTTGCCAGATCACCGCCCCGTTTACCCAGAAGCTAGGCAAACACATCTGCTGAACGGCCTGAACGAGCCGCTGAAACCGGTGATGGCATGCATGCCACTGTTGTACAACAGTCGAGTTTCAAGCCAATAGCTGTACAAACTGCACCGCCTATCCATTCGAAGCAACGCGCTGCTGACCTAGCCCTCGGAAGCACATGATGGAAACGATGGTCTGCGCTCATGAAGGGAAAACGGATCTTAGTGGTCGAGGACGAGCCTGCCCTGCGGGAATTCTTGGCCATGATCATAGAAGATACAGGCGCGACGGTCGTCTCTGTGGATACCGCCGAAGAGGGTATTCGCCAACTCGATAAGCAGCCCTGGGCGGCGGTGGTGACCGACGTGCGCACACCGGGGCTTTCCGATGGCTGGGATCTGGCCTGGACGGCTTACGAAAAATGGCCGCGCTTGCCTGTGATCGTGACCAGTGGCGGGCACAGTAGGCTCGACGTGCCATTACCACCCACCGCTGCATTCATTGCCAAGCCGTGGTCGATCGAGGCGATGATCATGCTGCTGGTAGGGTGCACCGGTACGGACCACTCATCCGACAACTAGGCCGCAGGGCTTTACCAACCTGGTAATTGCCAGTGGGCAGGCAACGCTTTATCTTTGCGTTTTTAGGTACCGCTGACAGACATTTCTCGGCAAGGCATTCGGTATAAATGCCTGCCCAAGGATTCGTCATGTCTAAAAACACCCTCTGGTCGATTTCGCTTCTGGCTGTCACCGCGGTATGGGGTTGGAGCTTCGTGGCCAAGCACGACACGCTGAGCATCATGGCTGCCTCCACCTTGAATGCGTGGATGTTCAGCCTGGCCGCATTGGCGCTGCTCCCCTTCTCGATTCGCTCGTTTCGACTGATGGGCCCACGCACTTGGTTGAGTGCTGGCTTGGCCGGGGTCGTGCTGTTTTTGGCTTTTTCGCTGCAGACCTCCGGTACTGCCCTGACGACGCCCTCCAATGCCGGTTTCATCACGGGCCTGTGTACTGTGTTCACGCCGGTGCTGATCTACCTCATGGGCAAGGGTCGCCCCAGCCTGAAGCAAGGGGTCGGAACCGGTATCGCGGTAGTCGGGCTCGGCCTGCTAAGCCTGGATGGATTTACCCTGCACTACGGCGATTTGCTGGTGCTGGGGTGTGCCGTGTGCTTCGCGTTGCATATCGTGATGGTATCGACGTTCACCACGCCTGCGCTCGCTTTGGCATCGGCTTCGATTCAATTAAGCGTCGTCGGCGTGCTGTCGCTGATATGGAGTTGGTCGAACAACGAGTTCTTCGTACCCACCACGCTACCTGTCACCACCACCCTCCTGGTATTGGCGCTGCTGGCAACAGCCTTGGCTTACGCCATCCAGAACCGTGCCCAAGCGGTGTTGCCCCCGGAAAAGGTTGCATTGATACTCATATGCGAGCCAATTTTCGGCGGCCTGTTCGGCTACTTCCTTGCCGGTGATCGTTTGCCTGCCGAGCGTCTGGCCGGCGCAGGCTTGATATTGGTCGGGTTGGCCATCACCGAGCTGCGACTCACGCGCATCGCCTCGCGTGCCTGGCGCAGGGCATAGGTATTTTACGACCCGAAAGTGCCAGCAGGCCCGTAGGGGCTGGGCCCGCTGCGAGGCTTCATTTGCTTCCCATCACTCTGGCTTGGGGGCCGTTTCATCTTCATAGGTAAGGTCTACGACGAGCTTCACTGCATCTTCATCATCTTCGAGCAATTGCACACTCCCCTCCTGGTCCTCGACCTCGTAGAGTTCATCGAGATCGTCACGCTGGTACCACTCCGGGATGTCATCTCCGCGATACGTTCTCAATTTCACAACCATGCCTGGATCCTCCGTATGTTCAAAGGTGACAGGGCCGAGTCACACGGAGTTCACCTCGAATCAGTAAATCAGCCCAAGCGGTTCAGTGAGAGGGGACGACCAAAGGATGGGGAGTTGGCCTACTCAACGCGCTGAAGCCGTACCCGCAGGATTAAATTTCCTTCACCTTACGCCCATTGGTGATAAGGCAATCGACACGGCTTGAGCCATACTCCAGAATGCGCCGGCTTGGGGAAAACCCTCGCAATGCCAACGACATAGCCCTCTTTAGTGAGCCTCAACGTGAAAACGATCCTGTCCACCCTCAGCCTTGTGTTGTTGCTCACAGGTACCCTGACCCCTATTACCGGCGCTGTCGCTGCACAGCCCGCTGCCCAGTTGCAACGTGACCCCGCCAAGCTGCACTTGGCCTCCGGCAGCGCCTTGTTGATCGACCTCAACACCAACAAGGAGCTGTACGCCAGTCACCCTGACCGCGTGCTGCCCATTGCGTCGGTGACCAAACTGATGACGGCCATGGTCGTGCTCGATGCCAAGCTGCCCATGGACGAAATGCTGACCATGACCATTGCCAACAACCCGGACATGAAAGGCGTCTACTCTAGGGTTCGGCTCGGCAGCCAGTTGAACCGACGCGAGACGTTGCTGATCACCCTGATGTCCTCGGAAAACCGCGCCGCAACCACCCTGGCCAACCACTACCCTGGCGGTTACCCGGCTTTCATCAAGGCGATGAACGCCAAGGCACGCAGCCTGGGCATGAGCCATACCCGCTACATCGAACCCACCGGTCTTTCGACTCAGAACGTCTCCACTGCCCGCGACCTGACCAAGCTGTTGATGGCGTCGCGCAAGTACCCTCTGTTGAGTACGTTGTCGACCACCCGTGAGAAAACCGTAGCGTTCAGCAAACCCAATTACACACTCGGGTTTCGCAACACTGATCACCTGGTGAACAAGAGCAACTGGGACATCAAGCTGACCAAGACCGGCTTCACCAACGAGGCTGGACACTGCTTGGTACTGTTGACACGCATGGACAACCGTCCGGTCGCCATGGTCATTCTCGATGCATTCGGCAAGTACACCCACTTCGCCGATGCCAGCCGTATGCGCCAGTGGCTTGAGACGGGCGCGGCCAAGCCAGCCCCAGCGGTGGCCATGCAGTACAAGGCCGATCGTCACAACAAAGCGCGGTTGGCCGCCGATTGACCCTCTCGGCTTGGTCAGCGCCGGCTAGGCACGGGTGCTGACCAGGCCACCGGCACTGCCACCACCGCTTTGCTGCAACAGTTCAAGCAACTGTGCCGAGGCCGCGATGATCTGGCTGCTGAGCGTGGCAATGCTGCTTTGCTTGGTGCTGATGGCAGCCATCTTCGCGGTCTCTTCCATGTCGCTGTTCATCAGCGCTGAAAGTTGTTTCTGCTCCTCTGCCAGCTGTTTCTGCAACGTCTTGATCAACTCGCGCAGCTGCTTGACGGCCTCTGGCTCGTCGCTGTCGTCGCTCTGGGCAGATTGTGCCTGGCCCGTAGCCGTGGCGTTGAGGCTGTCACTGGTGATGCTCAACGGGCCGGGCGCTTCGCCCGCCTGCACACGCCGTTCACGCTCGGCGGCAGCGTCAACGCTCAGCGTCTGGGCTGAGACGCCGTTGATCAACAGATTGCTCGAGTTGATTGCGACCATGATGATTCCTTGCTCCAAAACCGGTCCGTGCCCCATTTATCGGCACAAATGGGCTTGTCTTGAGCCCTGCTAAATTCCCTGTCGGTTGGCTCGTTCCAGAAGATGTACCAGCGCGGTAGCCGGATCACCGGTGAGCGTCCACATCGACCTTATGGAATCGCGGCCATGACCCAAGCCACACAGCAGGAAACCATCAAAGATCTGATCGGCGTAGGCTTCGGCCCGTCCAACCTTGCGCTGGCAATCGCCCTCGAAGAGCTGGCCGAAAGCCAGGGGCGCGCCCTTGACGCGCTATTTATCGAGAAGCAGCAGGACTATCGCTGGCACGGTGAAACCCTCGCCACCCAGAGCGAGTTGCAGATCTCCTTCCTCAAGGACCTGGTGTCCCTGCGCAACCCCACCAGCCCCTACAGCTTCGTCAACTACCTGCACCAGAAACAGCGCCTGGCCGACTTCATCAACCTGGGCACCTTCTATCCCTGCCGACTGGAATACAACGACTACCTGCGCTGGGCTGCCGAACATTTCGCGACCCAGGCGGTATACGGTGAAGAAGTGCTGCGTATCGAACCTGAAATCACCCAAGGCCGCGTCGAGCACCTGCGCCTGGTGTCCCGTGATGCCGAAGGCCGGGAATACACCCGCAGGGCCCGTTCGGTCGTGGTGGGCAGCGGCGGAACACCGAAGATTCCGGAAACGTTCGCGGCCTTCAAGAACGACCCGCGCGTGTTCCACCATTCCCGCTACCTCAGCAGCCTCAGCCAGCTGCCCTGCAATGCCGGAAAACCAATGCGCATCGCGGTCATTGGCTCAGGCCAGAGCGCAGCCGAGGCGTTCATCGATCTCAACGACAGCTACCCGTCGGTGAAGGTGGACATGATCCTGCGCGCCTCGGCGCTCAAGCCAGCCGACGACAGCCCGTTCGTCAACGAGATTTTCGCACCCGACTACACCGACCTGGTCTACAACGAACCGGCCGATCAACGCAGCAAGTTGCTCGATGAATACCACAACACCAATTACTCGGTGGTCGACCTGAACCTGATCGAGCGCATCTACGCCATTCTCTATCGGCAAAAAGTGGCCCATCAGTTCCGCCACAACGTGCTGTGCCGGCGCCAGGTAGAAGCGGTGGTGGGCACCTCAGAAGGCATCGAGTTGACCCTCAGCGACCTGGCCACCGGCCAGCAACAGACCCACCGCTACGATGCCGTCATCCTGGCCACCGGCTACGAGCGCCGTTCGCACCGCGACTTGCTGGCCCCCCTGGCTGGCTACCTGGAGGACTTCAACGTCGATCGCAACTACCGCGTACTGACCAGCCCCGACCTCAAGGCGTCGGTGTACCTGCAAGGCTTCTGCGAGAACAGCCATGGTCTGAGCGACACGCTGCTGTCGGTTCTGCCCTCGCGGGCCGCCGAGATTGGCCGTGCGCTCTATCAAGACCTGCCATCGTTGCGCACCCTGCCACTGCCAGAAGCGGTCCTGTCCCGCGCCTGACAGACGCTTCGCCACCGCCCCCCCGTTTCAGGTGCGGGGGCCGGCTCCTCAGCCTGAAACATTTCCTTGCATTTAGATCGACGGAATTTCGATTCTCATTCGTCCTTATCAATACAGCTCTCCAGGGTTGGGCTTAAGCTCGACCCCTTATTGTGAAGATCGTCTGATGGCCAAAACTCCGAAAAAATCCAAGTCCAGGCTCTGGTTCCTGGTCCACAGCTGGCTCGCGCTGCCGATCTGGTTCTTTGTCCTGATCGTGTGTTTCACCGGCATGCTCGCGGTGGTCAGCCAGGAAATCGTATGGCTGGCCGACCCTGCGGTGCGCGCCAACAAGCCCGATGCCGACGTGGACCGCCTGAGTTTCCAGCAAGTGCTCGATGCGCTGCACAAGGCCGAGCCCGAGATGATCGTGGACATGCTTCGCCAGCCCGACGGCTCGCACTTCGCGGTCATTGCCAACGTTACCCTGCCCGACGGCACCAGCCCCACGCTGTATGTAAACCCCTACACCGGGGCCATCCAGGGCAAGACGCCCGACTTCGACTTCGAAGCCTTCACCCGCGCCTTGCATGGGTGGTGGCTGGTGCCATTCACCAACGGTTACAGCTGGGGCTGGTACCTTGTTTCACTACTGGGCCTGCCCATGCTGGCGTCCCTGGTCACAGGGCTGGTGGTGTACAAGAAATTCTGGAGGGGGTTCTTCAAGCCGGTGCGCACCGGTCACGGCTCGCGGATTTTCTGGGGGGACGTGCATCGCCTGGCCGGCGTCTGGTCCATCTGGTTCATCGCTGTCATTTCCATTACCGGTACCTGGTTCCTGATCCAGGCCATTCTGGGCGATAACCACGTCACGATTTCCACACGCCCCATCGTGCCGGTGATTGCACGCGAGGACGTGCCGCAGACCACCGACGGCACCCCGGCACCACGCATCGACCTGGACGAAGCCGTGCGCATTGCCGGGCAAGCGGTACCGGGCCTTGAGGTCAGCTTCGTGATATTGCCCGCCACGGCGTACAGCCATATCAGCCTTTCGGGGCCGGGGTGGTACCCGTTGATGTTCCAGAATGCCTCGGTCAACCCCTACACCCGCCAGGTCGACAGCCAGTTCCGCATCAGCGACCGCACGCCCCTGGAGTTCGTCACCGAATCCATGCGTCCGCTGCACACCGGCGACTTCGGCGGGCTGCCGATCAAACTGGTGTGGTTCTTCTTCGGCCTGGTATTGACCTTGATGGTGTTCAGCGGCCTGCTCATCTGGACCAAGCGCACCGCCCAGGCTACCGCCGCTGCCCTCAAGCGCAGCGAGCGCGCCCCGCGCGTCGCACAGCGCGAGCCTACCCTGGAGACCCAACCATGAGCCAGGCACACACCCTTGAGCAACGGCCATTGAAGCAGATCTGGTTGAAGTGGCGGTTTCACCTGAACATTCTGCTGGTCCTGATCCCGCTGGGCTTCATGCCCCAGTACTTTGCCGACGCCAAGCTGTTTCGCGGCGAAGCCGGGCTGGGCGCGAACGTGATACGTGATATCAAAGTAGGGCCCTACAGCCTGGACCTGGCTGAAATGCGTGACGAAGTGCCCCAGGCCGATGGTCCGGCCGGCTACTTCAAGGTGTTCAATGCCTCGCTCTGCAAAGGCTGCGCCCAAGAGGTGAAAGCCACCTACCTGCGCATCGGCAAGCCGCGCAGCCTGCGCGCCGCCGGCACCATTTTCTTCGGGGCCCCCTACCACATGGGTACCTCCCTTCCAATTGCGCCGCGTACTCGGCCAGATGCCCA
Source organism: Pseudomonas fulva NBRC 16637 = DSM 17717 (assembly GCF_000730565.1). Taxonomy (GTDB): domain Bacteria; phylum Pseudomonadota; class Gammaproteobacteria; order Pseudomonadales; family Pseudomonadaceae; genus Aquipseudomonas; species Aquipseudomonas fulva. The sequence goes on from NZ_BBIQ01000005.1 coordinate 108,616, forward strand.
AGTGTGGATCACCCTTGAAGGCTGGGACGGCAGCATGCATCAAGCCTCGGTGCCCTTGGCCCAGGCATCGCCAGCCACCGTGGCCTGGCTCAAGAAACAAGGAGGCAACAAATGAAACACCTCATGCGTAGGCTCATGCTCCCATCACTGCTGTTGACCGCGACGGCTGCCATGGCACACAACCCCATGTGTGAATGTGAGGAAGTGCCAGGCAGTCAGATCAAATGCACTGGCGGCTTTTCTGACGGTAGCGGTGCACCTGGTGTAACCCTGGACGTGATCGGCTACGACGAACAGGTGCTGGTCGGCGGCAAGCTCGGGGATGACTCCACCCTCACCTTCAAGCGCCCGGATGGTGAATTCTACGTGTTGTTCGACGCAGGCCCTGGCCATGTGGTCGAAGTCGACTACGCCGACATTTCGCAACCATGAGCCGGGTTCAGGTGATTCGCCCGGCCGGCGCCGGGCATGAAACGCTGTATGTGCTGATGGTCAGTGCATTGATCGTAGCCCTGGCAGCCAGCGTCGTGCTGGTGCGTGGGGAGCGTGTGGACGATCAGCCGATCGCCAGCCATCAAATTGACGCTCGGCGGGACCTGACGCCGGCTGAGCAAGGCCTCTACACCGACCTGCGGGTGGCCTTCGACGAAATCCAGTACCTTCGCGAGGAAGAGGGCGCCGTGCCCGACGTGCAAACACTGGCGGCCGAGGGTCTGCCGCCTTTCGTCGTTGATGCCGGTAGCCAGGGCCGTGGCGATCACCACTGGTCGTTGCTGGCCGACGGCGCCTACCTGGGCCGCAGCCAGGCGCCGGAAATCGCCGGCGACCTGCTGATGATCCTGCCCGCCGAAGCTGGCGCCGAGGCCGAGGTCTGGCTCCTTAGAGCCAGCCCCAGCTCATCGGTCGATGACCTTGCCCCGGCAAGCCTGATCGCCGCCGGCTGGCGCCAGGTCGTCAGCCACTACGACGCCGGTGTCACCCGCGAACACCGTCACTGACTCCAAAGGAATGTTCCATGCTTCGCTCCGCCCTCGCCCTGCTCCTGGCCTGCGCCCTACCCGCCTTTGCCCTGGCCGACGCCGGCAAACCGCTGCGTATCGGCATCACCCTGCACCCTTACTACAGCTATGTGAGCAACATCGTTGGCGACAAAGCCGAGGTGGTGCCGTTGATTCCGGCTGGCTTCAACCCGCATGCCTACGAGCCTCGCGCCGAGGACATCAAGCGCATCGGCACGCTCGATGTGGTCGTGCTCAACGGCGTCGGTCATGACGACTTCGCCGACCGCATGATCGCGGCCAGCGAAAAACCGAACATCGCCACCATCGAATCGAACCAGAACGTGCCTCTGCTCGCGGCAACCGGCATTGCCGCACGCGGCGCTGGTAAGGTCGTCAATCCGCATACATTCCTGTCCATCAGCACCACCATTGCGCAGGTCAATAACATTGCCCGGGAGCTGGGCAAGCTGGACCCGGAAAACGCGAAACTCTACACGCAAAATGCGCGGGCCTATGCCAAGCGTCTGCGTGCCCTGCGTGCAGAGGCCTTGGCCAAGGTGAGCCAAGCGCCTGGTGCCACCTTCCGGGTGGCCACGATCCATGCTGCCTACGATTATCTGGTGCGTGATTTTGGCCTGGAAGTCACCGCCGTGGTGGAGCCTGCCCATGGCATCGAGCCCAGTCCCGCTCAGCTGAAGAAAACCATCGACCAACTCAAAGCGCTGGATGTGCGCGTCATCTTCTCGGAAATGGACTTCCCCTCGGCCTATGTGGAAACGATCCAGCGTGAATCCGGCGTGCGCTTGTACCCGTTGACGCATATTTCCTACGGCGAATACACCAAGGACAAGTATGAGGTCGAAATGAAGCGCAACCTCGACACAGTGGTGCGCGCCATCGAGGAGAACCGCGCATGACCGCCGCCACTCAGGTGCTGCCGGTTTGTGGACCTCGCATCGAGTTCGAGGCGGTCAACCTCGAACTGGGCCGTACGCGCATTCTCGAACAGGTCAGTTTCAGCGTCGCGGCCGGCTCGGTGCATGCCATCGTCGGACCCAATGGGGGCGGCAAGAGCTCGCTGATCAAGACACTGCTGGGGCAGATGCCTCATCAGGGCCGATTGGCTATGCACTGGCCCAGCGAGCGGGAGGTGATCGGCTACGTGCCTCAGGCGCTGGAGTTCGACCGCGGCTTGCCCATGACCGTGGACGACTTCATGGCTGCCATGTGCCAGCGCCAGCCCGCCTTCCTAGGGTTGTCCAAGCGTGTCCAGCCGGCCATCGAGGCGGCCCTGACCCACGTCGGCATGCTCGACAAGCGCAAGCGGCGCATGGGGGCACTGTCGGGCGGTGAGCGTCAGCGGGTGCTACTGGCGCAAGGGCTGATTCCCGAACCGCAACTACTAGTACTGGACGAACCCATGTCGGCACTGGACGAAGCGGGTATTCGTGTGTTCGAGCACTTGCTGGCCAGCTGGCGTCGCTCCGGCACCACTGTCTTGTGGATCGAGCATGACCTTGAAGCCGTGCTGCGGCTGGCTGACCGGGTAACCGGCCTGAGCCGCCGCGTGCTGTTCGATGCACCGCCTGCCCAGGCTCTCACCCCTGAGCGTCTGCTCGGGCTGTTCTCCGTCCATCCGCGCAGCGAGAGCCTTGCCTGATGAGTTTCGAATCCTTCCGTGAACTGGTGCAGCAGTGGGCCGTTCAAGGCTACTTGCCCGAAGCGCTGGCCTACGGCTTCGTCGTCAATGCGCTGCTGGCAGGGTTGATGATCGGGCCGGTGCTCGGTGGCCTTGGCACATTGGTGGTGGTCAAGCGCTTTGCCTTCTTCTCCGAAGCGGTCGGCCACGCGGCGCTGACTGGCGTGGCCATCGGCATCCTGTTGGGCGAACCCTATACTGGACCCTACGGCAGTCTGTTCGGCTATTGCCTGCTGTTCGGCATCCTGCTGAATTTCCTGCGCAATCGCACCGGCTTGTCGCCCGACACGCTGATTGGCGTGTTCCTGTCGGTGTCATTGGCGCTAGGCGCCAGCCTGCTGCTGATGCTGGCCGGCAGGATCAACGTGCACATTCTGGAAAACGTGCTGTTCGGTTCGGTGTTGACCGTGAGCGGTCAGGACCTGGTCGTGTTGGGAATCGTCGCCGTGCTGGTGCTGGCCTTGGCGCTGCCGCTGTACAACCGCATCATGCTGGCCAGCTTCAATCCGCAACTGGCTGCTGTACGCGGGGTGGCGGTCAAAACCCTGGACTACCTGTTCGTGGTGCTGGTGACCTTGGTCACGGTGGCCGCGGTCAAAGTAATCGGTGCGATTCTGGTGGGCGCGTTACTGGTCATCCCCGCGGCTGCCGCGCGCCTGGTCAGCCAGTCATTGAAAGGCTTTTTCTTCATCTCGGTGTTCATCGCTACCCTGAGCACCCTGTTCGGCATTCTGCTGCCCATTGTCTTCGACCTGCCTGTACCGTCCGGCGCCGCGATCATTCTGGTCGCTGGCCTCTGCTTCGCCCTGGCCGCCCTGGCCCGCGCGCTCGTCCCACGTCTGCAAGGAAACCCGGCATGAACCTCAAACGCCTGTGTCTGGCCGTCGCCCTTACCAGCCTGCCGTCCCTGGCCTCGGCCACCCAGGTGCTGACCACCCTGCCGGTGACCCACAGCCTGGCCAACACCTTGCTCGAAGGCACTTCGGTTGAGCTCAAACGCGCTGCGCCGGCGAATTTGCCCGCCAGCCGCCAGCCGTCATATTTCAGTGGTCGTGGCGAAGCCAGCCTGCACAAGGCGGCCCAGCAGGCTGACGCTGTGATCGGCGTGCGTTCGATCTGGCGAGACGATCCGCTTTATCCGGTGGCGCGGCGCAGCAATATCCGCATCGTGGAAATCGACGCCGCTCGCCCCGTCGATGGTGCATTGCCAGGCATCGCCGTGACGGGGGCTGATGCCTACGCCGGCTACCCATGGCTCAGCCCCACCAACCTGGGCCGCATGGCCGATGTCGTGGCCAATGATCTGGAGCGGCTGTCACCTGCGGACAAGGCACGCATAAAAACCAACCTTGCCGGCTTCAAGCAGCAAGTGTTGGCGCTGGCCGCCGATAGCCAGACGCGTCTGGCCAAGGTGGAAAACCTGACCACCGTCAGCCTTTCGGAGCGGCTGGGTTACTTGGCCAGCGGATTGAACCTGGACCTGGTGGACCAGCCGCTGCCCACCGAGTGGGATGCCGCTGCGCTCAAAGCCTTGGCCGACAACCTCAAAAACCAGGACGTGGCCCTGGTCCTGGATCATCGGCAACCAGAGGCCGCCGTGGCGCAGGTCATCAAAGACAGCGGCGCGAAGCTGGTTGTCGTGCAGAGCGATACCGACGACACGCTGGCAGGCTTGAAGAGCAGCGTTGATCTGATCGTCGAGGCATTAGGCCAAGGCTGAAGGGGTAGCGCAGTACCTGTGTGGAGCATAAGGGCCGAATAAGAAGAGCAGACCCGCACTTACTCAACGACTCATACACTGCTCATAGCGCCCATCCACCCGCTCGGCAAACCAGGCAGTGGTCAGCTTGCGGGTGATCTTCGGGCTCTTGAGCTCGATGCCCGGCAGCACGGCCCGCGGCAATGCACGGCCGGCCCTGGCATCGGCCAGGGCAAACACCTCCCGGTACAGCCGAGTCTCTTCGAAATCCAGTTCGGTGCCCTGCTCCAGCTGACTGCGAATCTGCGGGTTGCGCAGGCCCAACTGCCGACCCAGCTGACGTGCTGCCCTTTCTGTGGTGCCGGGCATGATCGACCCAGGCGCAATCAGGTCACCGTCCAGCGCCAGATCTATCCCGGTGACCTGGCTGAGCGCCGCCTGAAACGCCGCATTACGGCTGGCGTACCAGCCAGCGTTGAAGTCAGCGAACCGATAGAGCTGACGCTCGTAGTTGGCGGGATAGCCCAATAGATGCGCAATCCCGAAATACAGGCCACCGCGGCGCGTGAACACTTCCTGGCGCACGCTACCCTCGCGTGCGTAGGGATAGGCTTGCGCGTGTTTCTCGGCAAAGTCGATGCTCACCTGCATCGGGCCGCCGGTATGTACCGGGTTGAGCCCCCCCAGCAAGGTACGGCCCAATGGCACCCGCGCGATCACCTCATCATACAGTTCGCTCAATTGCTTCTCGGTGCGCACTGCCTGCAAGCGCTGTGCGTAGGTCTTGCCATTGCCAGACGGGGTTTGCAGCGCGCCGTCGACCAGCATTCTAGGCACATGCACACGGGCAGCCCGCCGATTGATTTCCTCGCGCGCGATACGGCCCAGCTGGGGCACCTGGGGGTCGGCGTTGAAGGTGGACTCCTGCTCGGTCACAGCCAGTACCGCGCACAGGTTTCGCTTTGAAGGCTCGATACCTTGGGCCTGGAACGCCTTCTGGATATCAGCGGCCCAGCCGGCCCGGTCGCCAGCCTTGGCGGGCAACAACCGCATCAGCTCGGCGTGCACCTGCGCAGGGTCGGCTTGGGGTACGGACGCTCGGCGCCCCGTACACCCTTGCAATACGGCCAGGGCCAGAACGGCTGCGGCCAGCATGCGCCCGTTCAGAGGTGGGCTCCTGCCAACGGGCGCGCAGAGAGATCGATCAGCATGGTCTGTCCTGGAGGTTCAAAGCCCCTAGCCTCGCCGACCCTGGGCGAGACGTCAATCAACCCGTCAGGCGCAGCGGTTCCAGGGCGCTGGTCAATGCCGCCAGCACGCCTGGCTCGTGGTCATGGATGAAGAAGTGACCGCCAGGGAACACCTGCAGCGAAAACGAGCCCTGGGTTTCGTGCTGCCAGGCCCGTAGCTGCTCGTCGCTGGCCCGATCATCTTCGCCACCCAGTACGTGCAACGGGCAGCGAAGCGCGGGCCGCTGGCGATACGCGTAGGTCCCGCACAGCAGAAAGTCAGCGCGCAGGATCGGCAGTGTCAGGCTCATCAGTTCATCATTGGCAAGCACCTGCTCTGGCGTGCCTTGCAGCTCACGCAATTCATCGATCAGCTCGGTGTCGGACTTCGGCTCGCGCCAGTGCCTGCCGTCATAGTCTTCCCGGCGGGTAGGCGCAGCAGTGCCGCAGGCGAACAGCGCCAGCGGTGGCTGGCAACCAAGCGCCTGCAGTTCATGGGCCAGTTCGAAGGCCAGCAGCGCGCCCAGGCTGTGGCCGAGCAAGGCATAAGGCGTACTGGTCGTCAGGCGCTGCTCCTGGGCCAGCTGTCGGGCCAGCGCCTGCATGTCGGTGTGCAACGCCTCGGCCATGCGTGCGCCGCGGCCTGGCAATTCCACTGGCCTAACCTGCAACCACGCCGGTAGCGCGCGGCGCCACCGGCTGTACACCATCGCACTGGCCCCCGAATACGGCAGGCACAGGAGATTGATCACCGTCACTGTGCGCCAGCTTCAGCCATTTTCTGACGCAGGCTGAGCGGACGCATGTCGGTCCACACCTCATCGATGTAGGCCAGGCAGTCCTTTTTCAGCCCTGCTTTGCCCACCGCCCGCCAGCCCTCGGGGATCGCCTTGTATTCCGGCCAGATCGAATACTGTTCTTCGTGGTTGACCACGACCTGGAACTGGATGTCTTCACGGTCGAAAACTGAAGTCATGTTGCCTGCCTCCTTGAGTGGGATTGCCACTGCGCGCGCGGCGCAGGGGAACTTTCAAGTAGACGTGCAGGGTGTGGAAAAAATTAGGCGACCAGGCAATGCCGAGCCGGCCTGGGGATGTGGGGCCGGTTCGGTCAGGTGTCGCGCAACAGGTCGTGGGTGTCGAGCAGGCGGAAGGCAACCTGCGGATTTCGTTCGAGCCCCTTGCGTATGGCCGCCGGTATGGCCTGGCGCGTCTTGCGGCACAACCCAGGCTGATCGTCCAGCTCGATGACGATCCCGCGCATGGTGCGCACTTCATGATGGCCCGGTGCGATATGCAGCCGGATGCCCAGGTTGTCATATAGCCGACGTTGCAGACGATAGAGATCCTCGATGTCCTGAAGGTTCTCCAGGCGTTCGAGCAGGCGCTTTTCTTCCTGCCGGGTCAGCAGCAGGATGCGCCGAGCAGGCTCGCACTCGGTGGCCAGCTGATCGCGACCGCAGATGCACGCACCGGGCGGGCAAGGTTGGCGCAATGGTACAGAGTTGGTCATTGCCCAAGCATAGCCAGGATTGCGGCACCCGTGCTACGCCCGGTGGTGTCATGGCGCGACGCCCTCGACGATGATCACCTCGGCGCACGCCGCACCTTGGCGCAGGCCGCAGGCTTGCTGGTAAAGGTCGGATCGATAGCAGGCCACGGCCTGGTCATAGGAGTCGAACTCGATCACCACGCTGCGTTGGGGCGTAGGCCGCCCTTCCAAGGCCTCACTGCGCCCTCCCCTGGCCAGAAAGCGCCCACCGTAGGCCTGGAAGGCTGCCGGGGCACGCTGAGTGTACTGCTGGTATTGAACCGGGTCGGTCACATCCACATGGGCAATCCAATAGGCCTTCATCCGCTTGTCTCCTGCGTGGGGGCTTTTGTGTATGATGGTATACCATAAACAATAACTCTCAGCACGAGCACTCGACATGCCTTTCAACAGCATCGATGAAATTCTCCAGGATTATCGGCAAGGCAAGATGGTCTTGTTGGTGGACGACGAAGATCGTGAGAACGAAGGCGACCTGCTGATCGCCGCCGAATACTGCGACGCACAGGCCATCAACTTCATGGCCAAGCAAGCCCGTGGCCTGATCTGCCTGACGCTGACGGATGAGCACTGCCAGCGCCTGGGCCTGGAACAGATGGTTCCGGCCAATGGCAGCATGTTCAGCACCGCCTTCACCGTCTCGATCGAGGCCGCGACCGGCGTCACCACGGGCATCTCCGCCGCCGATCGCGCACGCACCGTGGCAGCTGCCATGGCCGCCGATGCGCGCCCGGAAGACCTGGTGCAGCCTGGGCATATTTTCCCGTTGCGCGCCCGCGAAGGCGGTGTTCTCACCCGCGCAGGGCACACCGAGGCCGGCTGTGACCTGGCTCGCCTGGCAGGCTTGAGCCCGGCGTCGGTCATCGTCGAGGTGCTCAACGACGACGGCACCATGGCCCGTCGGCCCGAGCTTGAAGCCTTCGCGGCCCGCCACGGCATCAAGATCGGCACCATTGCCGACCTCATCCACTACCGGCTGAGTACCGAGCAGACCGTCAAGCGCATCGGGGAGCGTGAGCTGCCCACGGTGCATGGCACCTTCCGCCTGGTCACCTATGAGGACCGTGTCGACGGCGGCGTGCACATGGCCATGGTCATGGGCCAACTGCGCCGTGAGACGCCTACGCTGGTGAGGGTGCACGTGATCGATCCGCTGCGCGACCTGGTCGGCGCCGAGTGGGCGGGCCCGGCCAACTGGACGTTGTGGGCGGCACTGCAGAAAGTGGCTGAGGAAGGCGCAGGCGTGGTCGTGATCCTGGCCAACCATGAGTCCTCCCAGGCGCTGCTCGAACGTGTGCCGCAATTGACCCAACCCCGGCGCCCCTACCGGCGCGGGCAGTCGAAGGTGTATTCGGAGGTCGGCACTGGTGCGCAAATACTTCAAGACTTGGGCGTGGGCAAGCTTCGTCATTTGGGTCCGCCCTTGAAGTATGCAGGCTTGGCGGGCTACGAGCTGGAAGTGGTGCAGAGCGTACCGTTCGAGCCAATGGCTGGCTGATCGCGCAGCCTGCATGGCCATCGACCAAATGATGGCCGGTAGCCTGCTGCTACTTGCGAAAAGTTTGGAATACCATAATATGACATTCCGTAGACCTTGAATTTGTCTACCGCTGCTCCCCGAATACTGTTGGCGGGCGCACCACAAGCCCTGCCTCGAATAACAAAAAGCAACGAGGGCGTAATCATGCTGTTGAGCAAACGTGTAACCGCAGTGCTGTCGGCCAGCCTCCTGACATTGGCCTGCCAGGCCACTCAGGCGGCTGAGAGCCTGAATTTCGTAAGCTGGGGCGGAACGACCCAGGATGCTCAGAAACAAGCGTGGGCAACCCCGTTCAGCAAGGCTACCGGCATCAAGGTGGTGCAAGACGGCCCGACCGACTACGGCAAGCTCAAGGCCATGGTCGAAAGCGGCAACGTGCAGTGGGACGTGGTCGACGTCGAGGCTGACTTTGCCCTGCGTGCTGCCAGCGAAGGCCTGCTCGAACCTCTGGACTTTTCCCAGATCCAGCGCGACAAGATTGACCCGCGCTTCGTTTCCGATCATGGCGTGGGTTCGTTCTTCTTCTCCTTCGTGCTCGGCTACAACGAAGGCAAGCTCGGTGCCAGCAAGCCAACCGACTGGACCGCGCTGTTCGACACCAAGACCTATCCCGGCAAGCGCGCCCTCTACAAATGGCCAAGCCCAGGTGTGCTGGAACTGGCGCTGCTGGCCGATGGCGTAGCACCGGACAAGCTCTACCCGCTGGACCTGGATCGCGCCTTCAAGAAGCTCGACACCATCAAGCAGGACATCGTCTGGTGGGGCGGCGGTGCGCAGTCGCAACAGCTGCTGGCCTCCGGTGAAGCCTCCCTCGGCCAGTTCTGGAATGGCCGCGTCTACGCCCTGCAACAAGACGGCGCGCCTGTAGGGGTGAGCTGGAAACAGAACCTGGTCATGGCCGATTTCCTGGTCGTACCCAAAGGCGCGAAGAACAAGGATGCGGCCATGAAGTTCCTGGCCAATGCCAGCAGCGCCGAAGGCCAGGCCGAGTTTGCAAACAAGACGGCCTACGCCCCGGTCAATACCGACAGCCTCGCCAAGCTGGACAAGGACCTGGCCCCGAACCTGCCGACTGCCTATGCGCGGGATCAGGTTACCCTGGACTTTGCCTACTGGGCCAAGAACGGCCAGGCCATTGCCGCCCGCTGGAATGAGTGGCTGGTCAAATGAAAGTCGCGATCAATGCCCTGCATAACGCCCAAGGTGCCCCTTCGGGCACCGGTGCTCCAGGGGCCGGGCCACGGCGCGCCTCCCTGAGCCAGCGCTGGAAGGGCAGCCGCAACCTGCTGCCAGCCCTGCTGTTCCTGGGCCTGTTTTTCTTCGCACCGTTGGTTGGCCTGTTACTGCGCGGCGTGCTCGAGCCCACGCCTGGCCTTGGCAACTATGAACAGCTGTTCGCCAACTCGGCCTATGCCCGGGTGTTGTTCAACACCTTTTCGGTGGCCGGGCTGGTAACGCTGATCAGCGTACTGCTGGGCTTTCCGCTGGCCTGGGCGATCACGCTGGTGCCCAAGGGCTGGGGCCGGTGGCTGCTGAACATCGTACTGCTGTCGATGTGGACCAGCTTGCTCGCACGCACTTACTCCTGGCTGGTGCTGCTTCAAAGCTCGGGGGTCATCAACAAAATGCTGATGGCCATGGGCATCATCGATAGCCCACTTGAGATGGTGCACAACCTCACAGGCGTGGTGATCGGCATGAGCTACATCATGATCCCGTTCATCGTGCTGCCGCTGCAGGCAACCATGCATGCCATCGACCCGATGGTGCTGCAGGCAGGCTCGGTGTGCGGTGCCAGCCCGTGGACCAATTTCTGGAAAGTGTTTCTGCCGCTGTGCCGGTCGGGGCTGTTCTCCGGGGCGTTGATGGTGTTCGTCATGTCGCTGGGGTACTACGTCACCCCGGCGCTACTGGGCGGGGCGCAGAACATGATGCTGCCTGAATTCATCATCCAGCAGGTGCAGTCGTTCCTCAATTGGGGCCTGGCCAGCGCGGCAGCCGCCTTGCTGGTGGTCATCACCCTGGTGCTGTTCTACCTGTACCTGAAGCTGCAGCCGGAATCCCCGGTTGGCACTGCGAGGTAAACCACATGCTCTTGTCTCCCAACGCCATGGGCCGGCCGCTTCGCACCGGCCTGTACTTGACCACCGGCGTGATTGCTGCCTTCCTGCTGCTGCCGGTGGTCTTCATCGTGCTACTGTCGTTCGGCTCATCCCAATGGCTGGTGTTTCCGCCGCCGGGCTGGACGTTCAAATGGTACGGGCAGTTTTTCTCCAACCCTGAGTGGATGGACGCGGCCCTGGCCAGCCTAAAGGTCGCCGTGCTCACCACCGTTGCGGCAGTGCTGCTGGGCCTGCCCACGGCCTTTGCCTTGGTACGGGGGCGCTTCCCGGGGCGCGAACTGCTGTACGGTTTGTTCACCATGCCCATGATCGTGCCCCTGGTGATCATCGCCGTGGCGGTATACGCCTTGTTCCTCAAGCTGGGCTACACCGGGACTTTGTTCGCCTTCGTGGTGAGCCACGTGATCGTCGCCCTGCCCTTCACCATCATCTCCATCATCAATTCCCTGAAGCTGTTTGACCAGTCAATCGAAGACGCCGCCGTCATCTGCGGCGCCTCGCGCCTGCAGGCCATCTTCAAGGTGACTTTCCCGGCCATCCGGCCTGGGATGATCGCCGGCGGGTTGTTCGCGTTTCTGGTGTCCTGGGACGAAGTGGTGCTGAGCGTGATGATGGCCAGCCCCGACCTGCAGACACTGCCGGTAAAGATGTGGACCACCCTGCGCCAGGACCTCAGCCCGGTAATCGCCGTGGCATCGACCTTGCTGATCGGTCTGTCGCTGCTTGTGATGTTCCTTGCCGCCGCCCTGCGCCGGCGTGCCGAAACCAACGCCTGAGCGCGCGGAGATTAACCCATGAGTGCAGTGATCCAAGACAACGCGCGTGGCAAGGCCCTGGTCAGCCTGCGCGGCCTGAACAAGCATTACGGCGACTTCACCGCCGTGGACAACCTGGACCTGGACATTCAGGAAGGCGAATTTCTGACCTTCCTGGGTTCCAGCGGCTCCGGCAAGTCCACCACCCTTTCGATGCTGGCTGGCTTCGAGACGCCCAGCAGCGGCCAGATACTCGTGGAGGGCCAATCGCTGGTCAACGTGCCGCCGCACAAGCGCGACATCGGCATGGTGTTCCAGCGCTATTCTCTGTTTCCGCACCTGAACGTGCGCGACAACATCGGCTTCCCCCTGGCCATTCGCAAGCTGGGTGCGGCTGAAACACGCAAGCGTGTCGATGCCATGCTCAAGCTGGTGCAACTGGAGCCCTTCGCGCACCGCAAGCCCTCGCAGATGTCTGGCGGGCAACAGCAACGCGTGGCCATCGCCAGGGCGCTGGTCTACGAGCCGCGCATCCTGCTGATGGACGAGCCGCTGGGTGCCCTGGACAAGAAGCTGCGTGAAGACCTGCAGGACGAATTACGCCAACTGCACCGGCGTCTTGGCATTACCATCGTCTACGTCACCCATGACCAGGAAGAGGCCATGCGCCTGTCCCAGCGCATCGCGATCTTCAGCCATGGCAAAATCGTGGGCCTTGGCAGTGGCTACGACTTGTATCAGAACCCGCCCAACGCGTTTGTCGCCTCGTTCCTGGGCAACTCCAACTTCCTGCGGATCAAGGCCAATGGCAACGGCGCCGGTAGCTTCGAAGGCCAGAGCGTGGCCATCCGCCTGACCCCAGGCCTGAGCCAGGACCAGGATGCCCTAATCATGGTGCGACCCGAGAAGGCCCTGACCCTGACTGCTCAGCAAGCTGCCGAGCAACCTCTGCCTGCGGGCTGGAATGAAGTCAGCGCCACGGTCGGCGAGGTGTTGTTCCTGGGTGAAAGCCAAACCTGTCATGTGGTCACAGCAGGCGGTACATCGTTGACGGTCAAGGCGCTTTCGGCGGCAGGCATGCCGATGCAGCCAGGCGACACCGTCAAGGTACGCTGGGCCGTGGCCGATGCGTGTATCTATACCCAATGGGCAGAAAGTGACCTGAGCAAATCGGCCGGCGCTCACTGAGCCGAGGAGCTGACGCCACGTATCAGGCCGTGCGCTAATGCCTGCGCACGGCCGCCTTGTCATCACACTATCACGTCACTGTCTTACGCTCAGGCCATTCCCACCGTAAAGGTCCAATCGGCATGGCCCGCCTGTTCGCCCTCCTGTTGACCATGCTACCGGTGATGGCCTGGGCCGAGTCCGTGCCTCTGCGCATCCAGGGCTCCAACACGCTTGGCAGCGCCCTGTTACCGGCATTGGTACTGGCGCAACTGCGTGCTGAGCTCGCCACCCAGGTGCAGGTTCACCGCGGTCAGTCTGACAATGAGTCAGTGATCACGGCGACCCGCGCCGACGGCGTAGCCGTTCGGGTCGACATCGCGGCACATGGTACGAACACGGGCTTTTCTGCCTTGGCTCGTAACGAGGCCGACCTGGTCGCCGCCTCACGTCCGATCAATGACAGCGAAGCGCGGCAATTGCAGGCATTTGGTGACCTGCAGGCCCCTGCCGCCGAACATGTGATCGGATTGGACGGTGTCGCCATCCTCGTCAATCCTGCCAACCCGTTGCATGAGTTGTCCCTGGATCAAATTGCGCAGGTTTTCAGCGGGCAGATACAGCGCTGGGAGCAACTGGGAGTGGCCGGTGGCGACATCCATCTGTACGCCAGGGACGAACGCTCCGGGACGTTCGAAACGTTCAAAGCACGGGTACTGGCGCCTGGGCAGGTCAACCTGGCGCGGACAGCCACGCGTTTCGAAGCCGGCGATCGTCTGGCCGCCCAGGTAGCGGGTGATCGCCAGGCAATCGGATTCTCCGGCCTTTCGACCACACACGGGACGAAGGTGCTGGCAGTGGCCGAAGGCACCGCTGCGGCGCAGCTGCCCGAACGCGCCTTGGTGGCCAGCGAGAACTACCCCCTGTCACGTCGCCTGTTCCTGTATCTGCCCACTCCCTCAAGCCCTCAAGCCACCGCATTGATCGACTTCATCCAGAGCCCTGCTGGGCAGGCCATCGTGGCCGAACAAGGCTTTGTGTCACAACAGGTCGTGGCCCAGCGGGTGGTGCCTGTTCCGGACATGCCCGCCCGGTATCGCGACCTCGTAGAGCACGCCCAGCGGCTGAGCGTGAATTTGCGCTTTCAACCGGGCAGTGCCGCCCTGGACAGCAAGGCCATCCAGGATGTGCAGCGGATCATCGATTACCTGAACCAGGCCAGCAAGCAGCAGCGCAAGGCTGTGCTGGTCGGCTTCGGCGACCCCAAGGACACACCGGGACGCGCGGCCCTGCTCTCGCGCCTGCGCGGCGAGGCGGTACGCCAGGCGCTGGCGCGCGGGGGTATCGAGGTGCTGGAGGTGGCGGGGTTAGGTGACCAGATGCCGGTGGCCGGTAACGAGCTGGAGCAAGGCCGATTGCGCAACCGTCGCGTCGAGGTCTGGGTCTATTGAGGCTTGCAGTACTGCACCAAGACCTGAGCCGTCAGCGCATCGAAAGCCCTTCGCAAAAAAATGTAACAGCTGCCCATTCGGCGTGCCCCACAAATGGATCTACGCTCAAGCTTAAGTGATACCGGGCCCCTCTGACGGTTGCCAGCCGCCATGTCGGATCACTGTTGCCACGCAACGTCGACCGACCAGGAGGGGCTCATGACAGCTCTGCACACCTTTCTCACCACACCTTTTCTTGGCACCAGCGCTTGGCTATGGCTGATCTTCGTCGCCATCGTCGTCGGCTTGCTGGTGCTCGACCTGGGCGTGCTGCATCGCCATGACCGTGAAATCGAAATGCGCGAAAGCCTGCTGCTGTATTCGGGCTATTTTGGCGTTGGCGTGCTGTTCGGCGTTGGGGTTTGGTACTACCTGGGCGCGCAGCCGGCGCTGGAGTTCTACACGGGGTTTCTTGTCGAGCAGTCGTTGTCGATGGACAATGTCTTCGTCATGGCGATGATCTTCAGCTACTTCGCCGTTCCCAGGCGGTACCAACACCGCGTGTTGTTCTGGGGCATTCTCGGTGTGGTGGTGTTGCGCGCCATCATGATCGGCGTAGGTGCGGCCCTGGTGCAGAACTTTGCCTGGGTACTTTATATCTTCGGCGCTTTCCTGCTTTTTACCGGCGTGAAGATGGCGCTGTCCAAGGAAGACAGCCAACCGGACCTGGCCAACAATCCGATTCTGAAGTTTGTGCGGCGGCACATGCGCGTGACCGATCAGATCCACGGCTCGAAGTTTTTCGTGCACATCACGCCCAGCGGGGGCAGCCATGCTGTGCGCCACGCTACGCCGCTGTTCCTTGCGCTGGTTTTGATTGAACTGGCCGACCTCGTCTTTGCGGTAGACAGTGTTCCGGCAATATTCGCCATTACTCAGGACCCTTTCATCGTCTACACATCCAATATCTTTGCCATCTTGGGCCTGCGTTCGCTTTACTTTGCCTTGTCGGCACTGATGCACCGTTTCGTGTACCTGAAATATGCGTTGGCGCTCGTGCTGATCTTCATCGGTTGCAAGATCTTCTACCACGGCTTGATTGGCAAGGTGCCCGCCCTCTTGTCGTTGGGTGTCACGTTCGGACTGCTGCTGGGCGGTGTGCTGGTGTCGCTGATAAAAACCCGTGGTCAGGGCAAGGCTGCGATTACTGAGTCGGATCAAGCGACTGGAACCACTGGGCATAAGGAGTATTGACCGCCAGGCGCCGGTTGAAGTCCGGGCTCCCGTCGGCCCACCAGACAGGGCCCCGCTCACCCAGCGCCACCTTTGCCGTCTGAACCTGGGCACGGGCGCGGGTTAACTGGTCGGGATCGTTGTCGGCTTTTGCGTCCTTTACAGCTCTGCGGGCGTCCATCAGGGCATGCACCCAGTGCTGACGCTCAGCCTCGGACAGGGAGGGGTCGGTACAGCGCCACAACCGCCCCCGGACAACGAAATAGCGGCCGTCCGGGGTCGTGGGGTAACGCTGGGCAGGCATTACTTGGCCAGCCAGTTTTCCACTTCATCTGCGCCGTGTTCTGCCTTCCATGCCTTGAGCTTGGTGTGATTGCCACCTTTGGTCTCGATGACTTCACCGGTGTGAGGGTTCTTGTACTGCTTGACTTGCCGAGCACGACGCGGCGCTTTCTGGGACGCAGCAGGCGCAGCGGGACGTTGACCGTTTTTCGGATCGAGCAGGTTGACGATGTCGCGCAAACTGTATTCGTACTTGGCCAGCAGATTTCGCAGTTTGGTTTCAAACTCGATTTCTTTCTGCAGCTCAGGGCTACCTTTCATGGCTTCCAGCTCTGCAAGTTGGGCAGCCAATTTCTGTTCCAGTTGTCGAAACTCTGCAAGACGAGACATGGGGACGTTTCCTTTTCAGTACGACGGGCAATAAAACTTCAGTAACTTGTTAGTGCAGTCGAACATACGCTTGGTTCAACCCGCTTGACTAACTAGACCGCATTACCGTCTGTCCGTCAAAGAAAATGTTAGTGCCCTGCAAGCGGTCTGTTGCGCACACCCAGCGGAGACTGAATCATGCCCAACCCGTTCCCCAGCCTTCTTGGCTTGTGTATCGCCAGCGCCCTGCTCGCCGGTTGCTCAGGTGCCAAAACCGCATCACCCGTACACACACCCGGCGCCCCAATAAAACCCGGGACGCAATGGCTTGAAAAAGGCGCGGCGCTGTTACAGTCCAAACCACCCATTGAGGCACTCAATGCCTACCTGGACGGCTTTCACTTCTATAACGGCCATCCGGATATTCAAATGGAAGCGCATCATTACTGTGCGATCCTCAACGAAGACGTCATTCAGTGCGTGATCTACGATGGCAGCACGGCCACGGCCAAGATCATGGGCGTGGAGTACATCATCGATCAGAAGTTGTTCGCCCGTTTACCCGACAAGGAAAAAGCCCTGTGGCACAGCCACGGTTACGAAGTGTCCTCCGGCCAGTTGGTGGCGCCCGGTATACCTGCGCCTGCCGAGCATGCCTTGATGAAACGCCTGGCCACCACCTACGGCAAGACGTGGCATACCTGGCATACCGACCAGGACAAGTCCCTGCCGATGGGCGTGCCCCAACTGATGATGGGCTTTACGGCAGACGGTCAGGCAGACCCTGCAATGGTCGAGCAGCGCAATCGTCGCCTGGGCATCGATACCACCCAGACGCGCAAGCAGCGCGCTGACATCGACATTCCGACGCCTGACACCGGCGCCGACAGTTGGCAGAAAGGCGTCGTCATTCAGTTGGATGACCCTACGGGCGCGCATCTGCACAAACCTGCCACCACTACGCCTGCCGATACCAACAGCCGTTCGGCCCGCTGAGCCTGGCGGGGTGACCACAGCAATCAGCGTTGGGCCGCTGAACCCGACGCAGGCAGGTGCTTGCCGATCTCGTACTTGCCGATCGCAGCCCGGTGTACTTCATCGGGCCCGTCGGCCAGGCGCAGCGTGCGCTGCATGGCGTACATGTAGGCCAACGGAAAGTCAGCGCTGACCCCCGCGCCACCGTGCAACTGGATCGCCCGATCGATCACGCGCAGCGCCACGTTCGGTGCTACCACCTTGATCTGGGCGATTTCGCTGCGGGCCACCTTGTTGCCCACCGTGTCCATCATGTAGGCCGCTTTGAGCGTGAGCAGTCGTGCCATGTCGATGTCCATGCGCGAATCGGCAATCTTGTCGACATTGCCGCCCAGGCGCGCCAGTGGCTGACCGAACGCAGTCCGGCCAACCGCGCGCTTGCACATCAGTTCAAGGGCCCGTTCGGCCATGCCAATGGATCGCATGCAATGGTGAATGCGCCCAGGCCCCAGTCGGCCCTGGGCGATCTCGAACCCCCTGCCTTCTCCAAGCAGCACGTTCTCCAATGGCACCCGCACATTTTCGAACACCACCTCGGCATGGCCATGGGGGGCGTCGTCGTAGCCAAACACCGGCAAAGGCCTGAGCACCCTCACACCGGGGGTATCCATCGGCACCAGAACCATCGAATGTTGTTGATGCCGCGGGCCGTTCGGGTTGGACAGGCCCATGAAGATCAACACCTTGCACCGTGGGTCACAGGCGCCGGAGGTCCACCACTTGCGGCCATTGATGACCCATTGGTCCCCTTCGCGCACTGCTGTGGCCGCCATATTGGTGGCATCTGAGGACGCCACATCGGGCTCGGTCATGGCGAATGCCGAGCGGATCTCGCCCCGCAGCAAAGGCTCCAGCCACTGCTGCTTCTGCGCGGCCGTGCCGTAGCGCACCAGCACTTCCATGTTTCCCGTGTCCGGTGCCGAGCAGTTGAACGGCTCCGGGCCCAGCAATGAACGGCCCATGATCTCTGCCAGTGGGGCGTACTCCAGGTTGGTCAGCCCTGCACCGTATTCGGATTCAGGCAGAAAAAGGTTCCACAAGCCCTCCTCGCGCGCTTTGGTCTTCAACGACTCCATGATGGCGGTAGGCTGCCAACGATCGCCTTCGGCCACCTGGCGGTCGAATACGGACTCGGCAGGATAGACGTAGGTATCCATGAATGCAGTCACGCGCTCGCGCAGCGCTTGCACCTTGGGCGAATAGGCGAAATCCATTGGCGGGTTCCTTCGGGTCGAATGACATGAAGCAAGCCTAGGGCAGGCATGGGTCATCCACCTAGTCTATTTTCGGCGTGTATTAACATTCATAACCGATATATGATCAGCCGATAATTCCAAGAACGAGCGGCGCTCATGAACCTCAGCAAGGTCGATCTCAACCTGTTCATCGTCTTCGATGCGATCTACACCGAAGCTAACCTCACCCGTGCCGGGCAGATCGTCGGCATCACCCAGCCTGCCGTGTCCAATGCATTGTCCAGGCTGCGGGAGACCTTCAACGATCCGCTGTTCGTGCGCACCGCCCAGGGCATGGTGCCGACACCCATGGCGCAAAACATCATCGGCTCGGTCCGCAGCGCCCTGGCGTTGCTGCGCACCTCAGTGCAGGAAAGCCGAACGTTCAATCCCCTGCAAGCGAGCAAGACCTTTCGCATCAGCATGACCGACCTGACCGAGGCCGTGATCCTGCCGCCGCTGTTCCAGCGTCTGCGTCGCCTGGCACCTGGGGTGCTGATCGAGAGTTTCCTGTGCAAGCGTCGAGAAACGACCAAGGAGCTCGCCGCGGGACGACTGGACTTCGCCATCGATGCCCCTCTCAACACCGACCCTCAAGTGCGGCACATCAAGTTGATGCAGGACCGCTACGTCTGCGCCCTGCGCCAAGGCCACCCGCAGGCCGACAAGGCATTGAGCCTGGACGCGTACCTTGGCATGACCCACATCCACATTTCCAGCCGCCGCAACGGGCTGGGTTACGTGGACCTTGCGCTGGGCAAGATGGGCGTACAGCGCAAGGTTGCCCTGCGCTCACAGCATTACCTGATGGCCTCGCAAGTCTTGCAGCAAACCGACATGGTGATGACCGTGCCAGAGCGTTTCGCCCGCCGTCATCAGCTGTGCTACAAGCCCCTGCCTGTGGAGGTGCCTGCGTTGGAGACGCACCTGTACTGGCATGAAAGCACTGATCAGGACCCCGCGAACCGCTGGATGCGCGAGCAGATCACAGAGTTGTGCGAGCGAGTAGTCAGCGAAGAGGAACGGTCTCTGAGCGGTGCGTGAGGTAAACCGTCTGAGGGTCGTGAAGGATGGGAACATTTTTTCCGTTATGCCTGAGCGGGAGAAAGCTTTTGCAAAATGGTCTTAAAAAGCCCTGATTTAGAGCAAAAGTCTCTTCACAGCGCAGTTAATCTTGTTCAGGCACCCTCGTTCTCTTGCCAATGGACCTGCTCATGACTGACGCCCCGCTCTACTTCGATTACGCTGCCACCACCCCGGTCGACGATCGAGTGATCGAGACCATGCTTGCGTGCCTGGGTCGGCATGCCCATTTCGGCAACCCGGCCTCGAGCGGGCATGTCTACGGCAAGGCAGCGCGTGATGCAGTCGAACTGGCCCGTGAGCAGGTGGCCGAACGCGTGGGGGCGTCGCCGGCGTCGCTGGTATGGACATCCGGGGCGACCGAGTCCAACAACCTGGCGCTCAAAGGGATCGCACAGGGACTGGGCCAGCCTGGGCATCTGCTTACCAGTCAGCTAGAGCACAAGGCCGTTCTGGACACAGCGGCCGAACTGGAGCGCCAGGGCTGGACAGTGACGCGACTGCAACCGGACCGATCAGGCCTGATCCATCCCGCCATGGTTCAGGACGCGCTGCGCGCCGACACGCGCCTGGTGTCGCTGATGGCGGTGAACAATGAACTGGGAACGGTGACCGACATCGCTGCCATCGGCGAGCGGGTGCGGGCGCACGGCGCCCTGTTGCACGTGGATGCCGCCCAGGCGGTTGGCAAGCTCGACATCGACCTGGCCGGCCTGCCCGTTGACCTGATGTCCTTCTCAGCCCACAAGGTGTATGGCCCCAAGGGCATCGGTGCGCTGTTCGTCGGCCCCCGGGCCCGCGCCGGCATGCGTGCGCAGCTGCATGGCGGTGGTCACGAGCAAGGCTTGCGCTCCGGCACCCTGGCGACGCATCAGATCGCGGGCATGGGCAGCGCGTTTGCCCTGGCGGGTCAACCGGGCGACGGCGAGTACCAGCGCCTGGCACAGTTGGCCACGCGCCTGCGCGAGGGTCTATTGGCACTGCCCGGCATTACGCTCAACGGCTGCGCAACCCAGCGCGTGCCGCACACCTTGAACCTGTGTATCGAGCAGGCGGGGTTCAACAACGCGGCGCTTGCCACGCAACTGGCGCTGTCGACCACCTCGGCCTGCAATTCGGCGAACAATGCGGCATCCCACGTCTTGCTGGCCCTGGGGCTGGACGAGCGCCGTGCCCGTAACAGCATTCGCCTGAGCATCGGCAGGTTCACCACAGAGGCAGAGGTAGACAAGGCCATTGCGGTAATGGCCTCGGCATTGAAGACGGCCAGCGCTGCACTGTGGTGAATCACGCCAGCCGGGCATGCCTTTACAGGAAGGTGAATACCTGGGAGGCCGGGAGCCGCGATTTGCTCAACCCGGCATTGAAGTCGGTTTCACTGCGATAGCCCAGGCTCAGCAGCACTACGCTGGTGAAGCCTTGTTCGCGCAACCCCAGCTCGGCATCCAGGCGCTGGCTATCGAAACCTTCGATGGGGGTAGCGTCCAGGCCCAAGGCAGCCGCGCCCAGCAAGGCGGTACCCAGGGCAAGATAGGTTTGCTTTTCCATCCAATGCTGCAGGTCCTTGCGCTCGTAACGGTGCAGGTCGGCGTAGTGGCGTCGGCTCTTGTCCTGAGCTGCCCTGGCCTGCTCATCCCGAAAACGCCCGTCGAGTGCTTCCTGGGCGAGCACTGCCTCCAGGTGCACCTGGGTCATGTCGGTACGCGCGCAGAAAACGATGACATGGGAGGCATCGCGCAATTTGGGCGAGTTGTAGGCGTAGTCGGTGTCGGTACTTGTGGTCAGGCGGGCTTTGGCAGTGTCGCTCTGGGCGACGACGAAATGCCAGGGCTGGGAATTCACCGACGATGGGCTGTAGCGCAATTGCTCAAGTAAGGCATCGACCGTGGCTTGGGGAATTTGACGCGATGCATCATAGGCTTTGGTGGTGTAGCGGCGCTTGGCCAGCGAGACGGTATCCATGGGCAATTCCGATCGTCGAGAGGAAAGAAGTGCCCATGGTATCTTTCCTGCCACAAATAAAAACCGGCACAATCGAGCAACACTTTCACCCACGGAGTGACAATGCTGCGCCTTGCCGACCTCGAACTGTTCGTACGCAGTAGCGCACTGGGCAGCTTCACCGCAGCTGCCCTAGAAGCGAACCTGTTACCCGGCCAGGTGGCAGCGGCCATCAAGCGGCTGGAGCGTGACCTGGACGTACGCTTGTTCGTTCGTACCACCCGCAGCCTGCGCCTGACTGCTGAGGGCGAGCGCTACCTGCCGACCGCCGTGAACGTGCTGGAAAGCCTACGCCGCGGGCATGACGATTTGCATGGCAATGCCACCGCCCTGCGCGGCACCTTGCAGGTTTCAGCGCCCTCGGACCTGGGCCGCAACATGCTGTTGCCATGGCTCAGCGCGTTTCGCCGGGAACACCCGGCCCTGCACCTGCGCTTCATGCTGTCCGACCAGATTGCCGACCTGAGCCGTGATCCGGTGGACGTCGCCGTGCGTTACGGCCTGAATCAGGACGCCAACTACATTGCCCTCCCCCTGGCCGACTGGAACCAGCGCGTGCTGGTCGCCTCGCCCGATTACCTGGCCCGCCACGGCCGACCCCAGACACCCGAAGCACTGCACACTCATGCCTGCTTGTTGTACATGCAGCACGGACGGGTGTACGACAAGTGGCAACTCGGCCAACGCACGGTGCACGTGCAAGGGCCACTGGTCAGTGATGATGCCGATGTGATTCGCCGCCTGGCGGTACTTGGCGAGGGAATCGTCTACAAGTCGTGGCTGGATGTCAGCGACGACCTGGCCTGTGGCAGACTGGAAATCGTCCTGCCTCAATGGCCGGGCGAGCCGACGCCGGTCACGCTGGTATGTCCGCACCGCAAGCAGCTCACGCCCGCCGTCACGCAACTGCACCAGTGGCTGCGCCAGCGGTTCGACGCACTGCAGCCGGCAGCCAGGCTCGGCAGTTGCACAAATCTTCCAGACACCTGGAACCGGGGGCATTAGGCTCGTGATACAGCCCCCGCATCAGCGTGCACACAGCGAGCTCCCATGAGTAACTGGATCGACCTCAAGCAGGACGCCGAGACCGGCATCGAGTCGATCCGCGCGCATTTCGTCGGTCATGCCTACGACCCCCATTGGCACGACAGCTACCTGGTCGGTGTGACCGAGCAAGGGGTCCAGCAATTCAATTGCCGTCGGGTCAGGCACCGCAGCGTGCCGGGTCAGGTCTTCATGCTTGAGCCTGGGGACCTGCACGATGGGCTTGCGCCCACTGAAGACGGTTTTACCTACTCTACGCTCTACCTGGAGCCGGACTGGCTGGAGCAGCAGTTGCGCCTGCTGTTCGAACACGCGCCCCGTGATGCCTTGCCCAGTTTCGCCGACACGCTGACTCAGGACCTGCAGCTCGCCCAAACCACCGCTTTTGCCTTCAATGCACTGCATGCAAACGAGCTACTCATCGTCAGGCAGTCGGCCACCGACGCCCTGCTCGCCTGCCTCACACGCCACCTGCACTGGCGCAAGCGGGTCGACCCGGACCCGCGCCTGCCGCTCACGGCGCAACGGGCCCGCGATTATCTGCATGACAACCTCGCACGGGATGTGGGCCTCCAGGAGCTGGCAACAGCCTGTGGTATCGACCGCTATCGCTTGACGAGAGCCTTCAAGGCGGCATTCGGGCTTGCCCCGCATGCGTACCTGATCCAGCTGCGTCTGGCCAGGGCCCGGCGTTTGCTCGCCAGCGGGGCCAGCCCTGCAGACGTAGCCGTCACCTTGGGCTTTGCCGATCAAAGCCACCTGGGCCGCTGGTTTCGGCGGGCCTATCGACTCACGCCGGCACACTACCGCAAACGCTGCTCAATCCTTCCAGACTGACGCGATGCAAACGGCGAGCATGGTGGCTGATCTCAAGGAGCCCCTGCACATGACGCATTCTTTCCTGCCATTTATGGCATTTGCCCTGGTTGCCAGCATCAGCCCGGGCCCGACCAATCTGCTCATCCTTGCCCAAGGTGCGCGTCACGGCCTGCGCAGCACACTGGTACCCATCCTGGCGGCCTGCCTGGCCGCTGCGGCCACCGTATTGCTGGTTGGCATGGGGCTGGGCCAATGGTTGATGCGTCACCCCCAAGCCCAGCATCTGATGATGTGGGGCGGGGTGTTGTGGTTGAGCTGGCTGGCCTGGCAACTGCTGCGCAGCGCCGGCGACACCGGCGCAGCAGCCCAGGTGCGGGCGTTTACGGCAGTGGACGCGGCAACGTTGCAGGTAATCAACCCCAAAGTGTGGCTGATGGCCGTGGCCGTGATCGGCGTGTTTGCCGCGCCCGGCCTGGCGGTGTGGCAACTGGCGCTGCTGTTTCTGGTGATCGCCCTGCCGTGCATGACGCTGTGGGCGGTGCTGGGCGCAGGCAGTGCGGCCTGGCTGCAAACGCCACGCCGCATGCGCTTATTCAACCGAGCCCTGGGCGGGCTGCTCTTGCTCTCAGCGTGGGCTGCGGTACTGAGCTGAGCAGCCTTGCTGGCCTGTAAGCCACACTCAATGCGTCAGCGCGTCGCGAAAGCGGCGGGTACTGCCGACTGCCAGCAACAAGCCGACCACTGCCACGCTGCCGCCGACCAGGCCGATATTGGCCACGCCCAGGTAGCTGCTGACGATACTGCCCAGCAACGCCCCCCCGCCGATGCCAATGTTGTAGATGCCGGAGAACAACGCCATGGCCACATCCGTGGCGTCGGAAGCCAGCTTCAACGTGCGTGACTGCAACGACAGGCTGAAGCTCAAGATCGCCACACCCCAGCACATGCTCAGCACAGCAAATGCATTGAAGCTGCCGGACAAGGGCAAGAGCAGCAGCAAGCAAACTGCCAGCATGCCGATCGAACCCACCAGAAAACCCTGGGGGAAACGGTCGCTGTAGCGGCTGAACAGGAACGAGCCGACCACGCCAGCGCCGCCAAACAACAGCAGGACCAACGTGGTGCGTTCACCGCTGATCTGCGCGACATGCAAGGCGAACGGCTCGATATAGCTGTAGGCGGTGAACTGCGCGGTGATCACCAGCGTCACCAGCAGGTAGGTGATGACCAGCGCAGGCCGCTTGAACAGTATCGGCAAGCTGCGCAACGACCCAGAGTTTTGGCTCGGCAACAACGGCAGCGATTTCATCAGGCACAGCATGGTCGCCAGCGCCACGCCGGCGATGCTCAGGAAGGTGACGCGCCATCCCAGCGCCTCGCCCACCACGCGCCCCAGGGGGATGCCGAGCACCATCGCCAGCGTCGTGCCGGTGGCCAACAGGCCCAGCGCCTTGGCCTGTTGCCCAGGCGGGGCGACGCGCACCGCCAGCGAGGCAGTGATCGCCCAGAACACGGCGTGCGCCAGGGCTATGCCGATGCGGCTGAGCAGCAGCATCGCAAAACTCTGCGACAGCCACGACAGCAGGTGGCTGACGATGAACACCAGAAACACGAACAGCAGCAGGCGCCGCCGCTCGATGTTGCGGGTCATCAGCATCATCGGCAGTGATGCCAGTGCCACGACCCAGGCGTAGATGGTCAGCATCAGCCCCACTTGCGCAGTGGTCATGTCGAAGCTGCGGCCAATGTCGCTGAGCAGCGCCACCGGCACGAACTCGGTGGTGTTGAAGATGAAGGCGGCCAACGCCAGGGCGATGACGCTCAGCCAGCTGCCGCCGCCTACAGTGGGTGGCAAATGGTCAGGTAGGGGTCCGTTCATGGCGTGAAACCGGTTCTCCACAGGCAAGGCAAGACCACGCACGTCCAGCCCCGGCAAGGAGCGGTATGAGCGTGTGTCTTATTAAAATTGGGGACGCAGGCATGGTACGCGTCATGCTTGGGCCTCACAACCGCCGTACCGAAGGAGTACCATGCGCAATCTCGGATACTGGCGCACATCAAGGAGTTCCACCCACTCATGGACAAGCAGCATCCCCAGCAGCAATGGCAGCAGGCCGTTATCACCTACGCCCAGGCCGTCAACGACTATGTCGCACAAGGCCGTGCGCACGGCTGGGACCAGCTCGAAGAACCCCGGCACCCTGCCACCGAGCACTTGCTGGACGCCTGGCGCGCCGCCTTGCGCACGGTCAATCAGCCGGCTGTCGAGGAGCACCAGCGCCAGGCGTTTCGCCAGGCCTGGCCGCCAGCCCATGCGCCCTTGTTGCCCCTGCTCGATACGCACGGCCAGGGTATCGCCACGTTACTGCTGCTCGACGACGGCAGCCTGCTCGCACGGATCGGCATGCCTCACGAGAAAGGCCAAGTGGTGCGTATCGATGGTTACAGCGTGACACCCATCATCGGCGTCGAACATTTCGGCCGGTGCCCGGCTCGGCGCTTCTTCGCCCTGGCCAATGCCGAGGGTGTGCGCGTGACCGATGGATGGGGCGGCCCACAGGTGCGGCGGCTGGCCTGGCCTACCGGTTTGGAGGGGTTGCCCAAGGGCTATCCGTTCGAGCCTTTCGACCTGCCCCCCGTTGCGACTGCCTTGATACCGTTCCCCGACGGGCAACAGGTGCTGCTGGTTAGCGACGAGGGCATTTTCGTGCTATCCGAGCAGGGCGCGAGCCGGCTGCTGCCACGCCAGGAGCAGGTCGAGCAGGCGCTGGCAGAGGGCACGGACCCCGATGACATCATCCTTGGCCTGAGCATGGCCCACGGCGCTGTTTCGCCTGACGGCAAGCGGGTCGTCGTGGGCGAGCAAGCCAACCGACACCAGGTGCTGGACCATCGGTTACGGCCTTTTGCCAGTATCGGGCCGGCCAGCGAATACCCGCACTACGCCCTGTTCAACCGCGCCGGGGACCAGTTGCTGCTCAATGCCTGTCACTTCTACAGCGGCGCGTCGCTGGCCGTCAGGGTGAGCGACCTGGAAGGCCTGGACACCGATTACTACAGCCAGGACCCCCGCACGCCGGTGGTGCAGGAAGGCGCCCGGGTCTATGCAGGCGTGGCGCGCCAGGACGAGTACATCGTCGGTGATGCCTATGGTTATCTAAGGGCGTTCGGGGAAGACGGTAGCGAACGCTGGCAGCACTATCTGGGTTCGACCATCAGCGCGATGGACATCAGCGAGGATGGTAGAACCCTCGTCGCTGCAAGCCATGCGGGGTTCATCTCGGTGATCGCGCTCGACAGTGGCCGACCCGATTGGCAGATCGGCACAGGCCCGCATGGTGAGGTCCGGCGCTGGCTGTTCTGGAAAGGTGGGGAGAAGCCGCTGGCCTGGTAGGGCCAGCAACAGGACCTGCACCGGTTGCCCCGGTGCAGGTCAATGGCTGATCAGGCCTTGAGGGTCGCCATGTCGATCACAAAGCGGTACTTCACGTCGCCTGCGATCATGCGCTCATACGCCTCGTTGATGTGGCGGATGTCCAGCATCTCGATGTCGCAGCGAATGTCGTGCTTGGCACAGAAGTCCAGCACCTCCTGGGTTTCTGCGATACCGCCGATCAACGAGCCGGCCAGCACGCGGCGCTTCATGACCAGGTTGGCAGCATGCAGCGCAGGCTCGATCGGTTCGATCAGCCCGACGAGGATGTGCACGCCGTCGAACGTCAGGGTTTCCAGGTAGGGATTGAGGTCGTGCTGGACAGGGATGGTGTCGAGCAGGAAGTCGAAGCGACCGGCAGCGGCTTTCATCTGCTCGGCGTCGGTGGACACGATCACATGGTCTGCTCCCTGGCGACGCGCCTCAGCGGCCTTGGCCTCGGACCGGGTGAACAGCGTGACTTCGGCACCCAGCGCCTTGGCTAGCTTGATGCCCATGTGCCCCAGGCCACCCATGCCAAGAATGCCCACCTTGTGGCCTGGGCCTACACCGTGGTGCTTGAGCGGTGAATAGGTGGTGATACCGGCGCACAGGATAGGAGCGGCGCTAGGCAGGTCCATGCCTTCGGGGATGCGTACCACGAAATGCTCGCTGACCACGATGCTGCTGGAGTAGCCACCCATGGTGTTGCTGCCATCGACGCGATCGGGCGTGGCGTAGGTCATGGTCGGGCCTTCGAGGCAGTATTGCTCGAGGTCCTTGGCGCAGGCCGCGCACTGACGGCAGGAATCCACCATGCAGCCGACACCGACCAGGTCACCGACCTTGTGGCCGGTGACCTGGGCGCCTACTGCCGTCACGCGGCCGACGATCTCGTGGCCGGGCATCAAGGGATAGACCGCAATGCCCCATTCGTTGCGGGCCTGGTGGATGTCCGAGTGGCACACCCCGCAATACAGGATGTCGATGGCCACGTCATCCGGGCGCGGGCTGCGGCGCTCGAAGGTCATGGGTGCCAGCGGGCTGGTGGGGGTTTGGGCGGCGTAACCGATAGCGGTATACATGGAGACCTCGCGGTTAAGTGAAACGGTTCATGTGAAGCATTTTGTTCCTAGAGAGGGACATTGCCCACCGCAGATTCTCCGGAAGCCTTGCCTGATTCTCCGAAGCTGCTGGTGAAGACCACGCGCGGCGGGCATAATTCGACTCCCCATGCTGTCCGATTCTCTGCCCCGGTGCTCCATGCAACTGACCCGTCACGTAGACGCCAATGCCCCGCTTTGCACGCTCATACGTCGCCTGGCACTACGCCCAGGGTTCGTGTCCACCCACCTGCCCCAGGTACAAGTGCTGAGCTGGGACCACTACGTGGCCAGCAGCCCGCAGATCTACGAGCCGAGCCTGATGATCCTGGCCCAGGGCAGCAAGCTGGCCCGCCTGGGGCCCCGCACGCTCGAGTACGGCGCCGGGCATTACCTAGTGCAGGCGCTGTCGGTCCCTTTCATGTGCGAGACCTTCGCCACGCCCGATGTGCCCTTGCTGGGCGTGGCAGTCGCGATCGACCGCGCCACGCTGAGCGAACTGGTGCAGAGCACCGGCCTTGCCACGGATGGCCCGGTACAGGCTCAGACGCCCCAGTCGATGACCTCGGCCGCCCTGGACGCGCCCATGCGCGAGCGGGTCGAGCGATTGCTGGAGTGCCTGCAAGACCCTGTGGACGCCAAGGTGCTGGGGCCGGCCCGGGTACGCGAAGTGCTGTACGCCGCTTTGCGTGGCCCACAGGCCGGGGTACTGAGAGCGTTGGTCGAGCAGCAGGGCCATTTCGCTCGCATTGGTGCTGCATTAGCCCACCTGCGCGAGCACTACAGCGAGCCCCTGAGCGTCGAGGCTCTGGCTGGGCGAGCGAACATGAGCGTCTCCACCTTCCACGAGCATTTCAAACGCTGCACGGACATGGCGCCTATGCAGTACCTCAAGCGCCTGAGGCTGCTGAAGGCACAGCAGATGCTGATCGGCGAAGGAATGGGCGTGGCACAGGTCGCCCATCGGGTGGGCTACCAGAGCACGTCGCAGTTCAGCCGCGAGTACAAACGCCAGTTCGAACGCAGCCCCGGCGAAGAATTGCCCTATCAGAGCCTACCGGTGTGAGCCCGGCGGGCTCAAGAATGCGCCCCCATCCCCTAGTGCCCAGCGCGCCAGTGCCTGGTAAGCGCCCTTTCGGGACTCGTAAAGTACACATTCCCGGGCGCTGACAAAGAACTCCGGTGGCGAGCTGGCTTCAGGGGGCTGCCCGTGAAACTCGCGAGACAGCGTCAAGTGCGGGCGAAAGCTGCGGTCTGCCACGGCGATCCCCAGGGGCAGCAGCGCCTGTTGCAGCCCATAGACCAGTTGAAGAAGCGCCGCAGGCGTATGCTGCGCCTCAAGCACCAAGGCACCGGCCTTCTGCCACACCTGCAAGCGATCGAGCACCAGCCTCGGCGCCTTGTCGGGCAGCACCAATTGGTCGACGGCAGCGCACACAGACGGCACCTGAGCCGCGTCGACATTGCCCAAGAAGGCCAGGGTGACATGGAAGTTGGCGGCTGGCACCGGCTTGCCGCTGCGCAGCGCCAGGCTGCGCCGCCACTGGGAGACATCGCGGCGCTGGGCATCACTGACCGGCAGGGCGAAAAACAGCCGCTTGAAGGGGCTGGCGCTGGAGCGTGTGTCCTGAACCATAAGATCTCCTGAAGGTGAAACCAGGGTCGCGGACTGTGCAACGCGACACCGAATCGGCCGGACAGTTTCGTAACAATCAGTACAAACTGCTGCGACGATTGTTTATGCTGGCGGGCTTATGCCATGCGCATGGCCATTTTTCGACAAGTAAACGTCCATGAAAATTGCACTCGTTCTGCTCTTCGTCTTCTCGATCGCCTACGTTCACCTGCGCGGTCGGGTACGTCACAAGCTGACTCGCCAGCTGGGTGACCATTCCAGTTTCCTGGCCCCGGTCAACAGTTTCCTTTACTTGTTCTCGAAACATCCAGCCAAGCCCTACCTGCCGGTTGAAGCCTTCCCCGAGCTACAACCGCTGCAGGAACACTGGCAGGAGATCCGTGAGGAAGCCCAGCGTTTACTCCAGGTGGGTGAAATCAAGAAGTCCGATAATTACGACGATGTTGGCTTCAACTCGTTCTTCAAAACCGGCTGGAAGCGGTTTTACCTCAAGTGGTACGGCGAGAGTCATCCGTCGGCCATGACCCTGTGCCCACGCACCACACAACTGCTGCAAGGCATCGGCACCGTCAAGGCCGCCATGTTCGCCACCCTGCCCCCTGGGGCCAAGCTGGTTCGGCACCGCGATCCCTATGCTGGCTCCTACCGCTATCACCTGGGCCTGGACACTCCCAACGACGACGGCTGCTACATCGACGTCGATGGCGAGAAATATTCGTGGCGCGATGGCCAGGGCGTGGTGTTCGACGAAACCTACATCCACTATGCGGCTAACACCACCGAGCACAATCGCATCATTCTGTTCTGCGATGTGGAGCGCCCCCTCAAGTACCGCTGGGCCACGGCGTTCAATCGCTGGTTCAGCCGCAACGTCATGGCCGCTGCCGCTGCACCCAACGATGCGGGGGACAAGACCGGCGCCATCAATCGCCTGTTCACCCGTATCTATCGCATCCGCGAACGGGGCAAGGCGCTGAAGAAGCGTAATCGCATGCGTTACTACCTCGAGAAATGGGCAGTGGTCGCCGCGTTGGTGCTGGTGTTCATCTACATCTGAGGCTGCACATGATCAATATCCGCCCCATGACGCCAGACGACTTCGAGCGCTTCTGGCCTACGCTACAGGCGGTGGTTCAGGCGCGGGAAACCTACGCCCTTGACCCCGACATGACTTTTGAGCAGGCCCGGCATCTGTGGCTCGAGCTGCCCCGGCACACACTGGTGGCCGAAGCCCAGGGCGAGCTCCTGGGCTCCTACTACCTCAAGGCCAATGCCGGCGGACCAGGCAGCCACGTGGGTAATTGCGGCTACATGGTGACCGAGCAGGCACGTGGCCGAGGCGTGGCGCGCCTGATGTGCGAGCACTCACAGAAGCTGGCTCGGCAGGAAGGCTTTCTGGCGCTGCAATTCAATTCGGTGGTTGCCAGCAACGAGGTGGCGATCGCCTTGTGGCACAAGCTGGGCTTCGAAACCGTCGGCCGCTTGCCCAAGGCCTATCGGCATGCGCATCTGGGGTTGGTGGATTGCCTTGTCATGTACAAATGGCTGGCTGATGAGCCAGTCACGGAAAAGCCTGCGCTGCTCATTGGGCGCAAGAACATCGAAGCGCGCGTAGCGCGTCGCAAGGGTCGGTAGGCAGTACAGGCGCAGGGGCGTTAGGGCCGGATGCGTGCAACGGCCCTGGGCGATACGAGCGAGGTGCGCATGCCAAGGACAGCCTTGCTCAGCGCATGAGTTATAAGATAACGTTGCGATCTTCGTTTTGATACGTGATGTCCATGCCCCCTGCAATCCTGCCAACGCCCCTCTCCCATCAACGCCTGCAGAGCATCGACGCCCTTCGCGGTTTCGTCATGCTGATCATGCTGCTGGACCACGTCCGCGAAACGTTTTTCATGCAGCATCAGGTCAGTGACCCGATGGCAGTGGAAACCACCGACCCGGCGTTGTTCGTCAGTCGCACCCTCGCCCACCTGTGCGCGCCCGTCTTCGTGCTGCTTACCGGCTTGTCTGCCTGGCTTTATGGCGAAAAGCGGCAGAGTCGCAGGGAAGTCTCGTCATTCCTGTTCAAGCGCGGGCTGTTTCTGGTAGTGCTGGAGCTCACCCTAGTGAACGTTGCCTGGACATTCCAGGTGCCGCCGACTGTGATCTACCTGCAAGTGATCTGGGCCATCGGTATCAGCATGATGGCGCTGTCAGCTTTGATATGGCTGCCCCGGGCTGGCCTGCTCGCTGTTGGGCTGGCCATCATCGCCGGGCACAACCTGCTTGACGGCGTACACTTCGACGCCACATCCCCTTGGCATGTGCCGTGGGCCATCGCGCATGACCGTACCTGGCTCGACATCAGCGCCACACTGCGTCTGCGCACATCCTACCCGGTACTGCCCTGGCTCGGCGTCATCGCCGTTGGCTACTGGCTGGGCCCTTGGTTGCACAGCGCCTGCACGCCGGCACTGCGTCAACGACGCCTGCTACAGGCTGGGTGCGGCGCACTCCTGGGCTTTGTCGCGCTACGCGTGATCAACGGCTATGGCGAAGCGCACTGGAGCATTCACCCTGCGCTGACGCAGACGCTGATGAGTTTCTTCAACATCACCAAGTACCCTCCATCACTGCTGTTCCTGATGTTGACCTTGGGCGTTGGGCTGCTGTTGCTGCGCGCATTCGAGCGCGCCGGGCACCCGCGCTGGATCGCAGTGCTGGCGATGTTTGGCGCAGCCCCGATGTTTTTCTATCTCCTGCACCTGTACGTGCTCAAACTGCTGTACCTGAGCGCAGTGGGCGTGTGGGGCGCCAACCAGGGCGCCTACTTCGGTTTCGAGACCATTGCCGCAGTCTGGCTGACGTCGGCCCTGCTACCGCTGATGCTCTACCCACCTGTGCGCTGGTTCGCCCGGTTGAAGGCGCGCAGGCGTGACTTGGCGTGGCTGAAGTATTTCTAGGCGCTAAATCAGCCCCTTAAAGCGTTTCACCCGGCGGCGCGATGGTCTACCATGCGTGCCCCCCGGTTTCCACCGCTCAAATCAATAGTGAATCCCGCGTTCGTCTTGCGCGAGCCACCGGGAACTGCCCAACAGGAGATCGTCCTGCATGCTGCCCCGTTTCGCCACCCTGCTCGCTGGCCTTGGCATTGCCGGCTTGGCTCAGGGTGCACCTACCGCGTATCCGCTGACGGTCGACAACTGCGGCAAACCCCAGGTGTTCGCCCAAGCCCCCCAACGCGTGGTGACGATTGGCCAGGCAGGCACCGAAATGCTGTATGCGCTGGGCTTGGCCCCCCGGCTGGCCGCGTCATCGCTTTGGTTCAATGACGTATTGCCCGATTACCAGGCGCAGGACGCCAAGGTCCCTCGGCTTGCCGACAACGAGCCCAGCTTCGAGGCGGTAGTGGGCAAGCGCCCGCAGCTGGTGACGGCCCAGTTCGAGTGGATGGTGGGGGACCAGGGTGCGGTGGGTACGCGCGAGCAATTCAATGAGCTGGGCATCGCCACCTATGTGCTGCCGTCGGATTGCGAAGGCAAGGACAACCGGGTGGGCGCCGACGGCACGCGGCTGCAAGCCTTCCAGGTCGAAAGCATCTACAAGAGTGTCAGTGAATTGGCCAGCGTCTTCGATGTGCAGGCTCGTGGCGCCGCCCTCAACGACGAGCTCAAGGGCCGCCTGGCCCATGCCCAGGCGCAGCTGGCAGGCGTTGACCTGTCCACTATCTCGGCGCTGTTCTGGTTCTCCAGCGCCGATCTGGCCACCGACCCGTACGTGGCAGGCCGCCAGGGCGTTGCGGACTTCATGTTGCGTGCCCTTGGCGTGCGCAACGTGGTGAGCTCCACCGAGGAGTGGCCAACCGTGAGCTGGGAGACATTGGCCAAGGCCAACCCGACCTGGCTGATCATTGCACGCATGGACCGCCGCCGTTTTCCGGCCGACGACTACCAGAAAAAACTCGATTTTCTGCGCAATGACCCTGTGACGCAGCACATGGACGCCGTCAAGCATGGGCGTATCATCGTGCTCGATGCCGAGGCGATGCAGGCGGGCATTCGTTTGTTCCGCGGCGTGCAGACGCTGGCCACGGCCTTCTCCACCGGCGTCGCAGCGCAGTGATCAAGCGTCTGGGGCTGACCTGCGCCGCACTGGCGGCCCTGCTGGGCGCGCTGTTGGCGGGCACTTCAATCGGTGAAAACCCGCTGTCATTGGGCCTGGTCGGCCAGGTACTGGCCAACCATGCTTGGCAGGCGGGCTACCCGGTCGACCCCATCGACGCCGGTGTCGTGTGGAACTACCGGCTGACCCGCAGCCTTGTCGCGGCGGCCTGCGGCGCAGGGCTGGCCACCTGCGGCGTGATCCTCCAGGCGTTGCTGCGCAATCCGCTGGCCGAGCCCTATCTGCTGGGCCTGTCGGCAGGCGCCTCAACAGGTGCAGTGCTGGTCGGGCTGCTGGGCCTGGGCAGCATGACGCTGAGCATGTCAGCCGGGGCTTTCATCGGTGCCCTGGCCGCCTTCGCACTGGTGCTGCTACTGGCGCGCGCCGCGAGCCCGGGCGGCATTGGCGCTCACATCATCCTGGCTGGGGTTGCCGGTTCACAGTTGTTCAATGCCGTGACGGCGCTTCTTATTACCAAGTCGGCCACGGCCGAACAGGCCCGCGGCATTCTGTTCTGGCTGCTGGGTAATCTCAGCGGCGTGCGCTGGCCTTCGGTCTGGCTGGCCGTACCCGTTGCCCTATTGGGCCTTCTGGTTTGCCTGTGGCAACGCCGAGCGCTGGACGCTTTCACCTTCGGCGCCGACTCGGCAGCCTCCTTGGGGGTTGCGGTACGGCGCACTCAACTGCTGCTGATCAGCTGTGCAGCCCTGGTGACCGCCGTCATGGTCTCGATCGTCGGCGCGATCGGTTTCGTGGGCCTGGTCATTCCCCATGCGCTACGCCTGCTGCTCGGGCCCGGTCATGACCGCCTGCTGCCGGCCAGTGCCCTGGGCGGGGCGCTGTTCTTGATCACCGCGGACATCCTGTCGAGGACGCTGATCGCCGGGCAGGTCATCCCCGTGGGGGTGGTCACGGCCCTGATCGGTGCGCCAGTGTTCGCAGTTATCCTGGTGGCCCGTAGGGGGCGCGCGTGACCGCCATGGCGCCCATGCAGCTCGCCCCAGTGGGCTGCCAGGGCATCAGCCTGCACCTGGGGGGCCGCCCGGTGCTCGACGGGATCGACCTGACGGTGCACGTCGGCGAGACCCTGGCCATCGTCGGGCCAAATGGCTCGGGAAAGTCGTCGCTGCTCAAGGTGCTGGCAGGCCTGCGTAAGCCGGCCACTGGCACCGTGCAACTGCTGGGCAAGTCGCTCTCGCGCCTGCCTCGCCGAGCGGTGGCAAGGTCATTGGCACTGGTCGAGCAGCATGCTGACACGCTCGATGCCATTCGAGTCTTCGACGCTGTGGCGTTGGGCCGTATCCCCTGGTTATCGGCCTTGGCGCCGTTCGGTGAGGACGACAAGGCCATCGTCGAGCATGCGCTGACTGATGTGGATGCACTGCATTTGCGCAGCCGCCTGTGGGGGTCGTTGTCCGGTGGCGAGCGCCAGCGCGTTCACATCGCTCGGGCCTTGGCGCAACGCCCCGCAGTGCTATTGCTGGACGAGCCGACCAACCACCTCGACATCCAGCATCAACTGGGCCTGTTGCAGCAGGTGCAAGCATTGCCGGTCACGACCTTGGTGGCCTTGCATGACCTCAATCAGGCATTGACCTGCGACCGTGTGGCGGTATTGAACAACGGGCGACTGGTCGCACTGGGCAAACCGCTGGATGTGCTCACGCCCGCTTGCTTGCTGAGTACCTTCGGCGTTCACGCACACGTGCTCACCGACCCGCTGGACGGCGCTCAGGTATTGCGCTTTCGCAGCGCGTGAGCGCCTGCGTATCACGCGCCACATCGTGAACATCGAGTAGGCCGACGGTAGTGCGTGTTGAATACGGGCGGCGACAGCGAGGCCGCCGCGCGCCCCTGTCAGCGGTCAGTGAACGGTATCGGCCGCCGTGCGGCACCATTGCGCCCGCTCCTGGCCAGTGAGCGAGCCAGACAGTTCGATGAACGTGGCTTCCAACTCCGGTTCGACGTGGCCGGCCACCTTGATGCGACTCAACAGGTATTGCCTGACCGTCCTGGGCCACCTGCCCTCTCGGTGCGCGGCATTGATGATGCAGGCGGCATCCTGGCGGGTGGCGCCACGCCAGATGTCCATCAGGCGGTTCTGGAAATCGTCGAACGACCAACCGTCTGTGCGAACCTCGAATTCATCCAGCAGTTTCAGTTTGTACAGGGCCATGTGCGGCATTGTCACTCTCCCTCTGCGGCTGTGAAAAGTCCGTGCACGAGGAAGCAAACCATCACCTGCCTTGTAAGAAAATGAACGCGTGGTCCATCACACCTGCGTCAATGTAGGACATGTCCGAGCGCCTAACGCAGCCGCAGGTCCATGTGGGTCGTCTGCCAGATCGGGTCGTCCTCAACGTCTAGCAGGGTGAAGCCCTGCCGCTCCCAGAAGCTGACGGCGCCCGGCAGAAATGGGTGGGTGTGCAGGTAAAAACGGTCGATTTCATCGATTGCCGCCTGTGCTTTCAAGGCCCCGAACAAGCGTGCCGCCACGCCAAGCCGGCGATAGGCAGGCAACACGAACAGGCGCACGACCTCGGCCACACGCTGGTCACCGTAGTCGAACTGCGCAAAGCGGTTGTCATAGGGCAGGTAGCCGATCACGCCCACCAGGTCTGCGCCCGCCCGTGCTTCGAGGAAGGCGCCGGCGCCTTGCAGATAGACATCATCAAACTGTGCAAGGTCGGGAGGTAAAGGCGCTTTGGCAAGCATCGGGAACAAGTCCCGTCGCGCGGCCTCGACAAAGGCCACGACCTCGTCACGGCTTTCGGGGGTCACGGGGCGCAGGGTAAGTTCAGGCATGGGGCAACCGTTGCAGTCAAAGGCCTGGTTCTACCGCAGCCAGCCCGGCAAGGCAAATGCAACGCTCGTCCCGGACGTGCGCGCACCCGTATAATCGCCCTACCCCACAGCCCATTCAGGCCAAGCCATGCCTCGCTTCCCGAAGTTGCTGCTCATGTTTGCGCTCACCGCCGCGGTCACGGCGTGCGACCAGAAACCCTCGCGAGAAGAACAGATCGTTGCCCAGTTGCCGCTGCAGGAGGCTTATGACCACAACATTCAGCGCATGGCCGTGCTCCTTGCGGGCAAGCACCCTGACGTGAGCCAGACCCGTATCGAACAGGTCCTGCGTCGGCACCTGACGGTTGACGACCAGCGTCAGGACCTGTTCCGCTTGTACAGCGAACAGAACTTCACCGATGCCGAATTCGCCAGTATCGTCGGCGCCTTGCAGGACCCCGCCAAGGCCCGCGCCTTGGAAAAGACACCGCAAGGCAAGCGGTTGAGTGAAAAACTCACGGCACTGATGCAGCAAACCGCCGCAGATGCCAAGGTACAGGCGGTGGCTGAACAGCGCATGCAGGACGTGGAGGCTGAACTCAAGGCGCTTGAAAAAAACGCCCCCTGAGTGACACTCGCGCTACGCGACTGCCAATGAGCATTCCTTGCCATTCGCCGCATTTGATGATTCCGAGGTCAGGATTGCCTAACACCAAGCATGGATTGCGACTGGACCTGCGCAGGCTCATTCTGGTGCTCTGCGCACTCACCGCACTGGTGATGCTGTGCGCCAGCTATTTTGCCAGCTACCGCGTCCAGCGGCAGTTGCTGATCAATCACGCACTGGAAGCGAACCGGGTGTACGCCACCAAGTTGGCCACCATCACCGAAACATTCATCGGTAACGCCTTGCAGCAACTGCAGTTCAGCGCAGGTGTACAAGGCCGACAATTGAGTGACGCCGTGGCCTTGCAGGTTGAAACAGACCGCGTGCTGGCGCAGAGCATGGCGTTCAATTCCACGTTCGTGATCGATGCCGACGGCACATTGTTGTCAGTTTCCCCTGCGCCGCTACGGCACCTGGTGGGCGGGCGCATGCGCTCCCCAGGCGTCGACGAAGCGCTGCACCTGCGGCGTGCGCTGGTCTCGACCCCGTACGTCTCTGCCGCCAACAACCTGGTGGTCACGCTTTCGCAGCCGATCATCGACAAGCAAGGCCGTTACCTGGGCTACGTAGGGGGCACCCTCTACCTGCGCGAACGCAATATCCTCAACAGCCTGCTGGGCGAGCATTTCTACAAGGACGGCTCATACCTCTATGTAGTCGACCACCAACGACGCCTGCTCTATCACCCTGATAACCAGCGCGTCGGTACTGTCGTGCAGGGCAATGCCTTGATCGATCAGTTGCCAACACTGCCCAGCGGCACCGTGGCGCTCACCAACAGCCAGAACGTCGAGATGCTCGCAGGCTTCGCCACCGTGCCCAGCGCCCGCTGGGGCGTGGTCGCCCAGCAACCACTGTCACGCACCGTGGCGCCGCTCAATACCCTGGTCCTCAATGTGATAGGTACATCAGCGCCACTGGCGCTGGTCGGCAGCCTGCTGCTCTGGTGGCTGGCATTGGTCATCGCTCGGCCGCTCTGGCAGCTCGCCGCAAGTGCACGGATGATGGACAGCGCCAACACGGCCGAAGACTTGCATCGGGTGCGTGCGTGGTATTTCGAGGCGGCTGAGCTCAAGCGAGCGTTGTTGTTCGGCCTGAACCTGCTGCACGAACGCATTGGCCGCCTGAACCGCGAAGCCCAGACCGACCCCCTGACAGGGCTGATCAATCGCCGCGGGCTGGAATTCAGCCTGTCGTTGCTGGAGGCCGAAGGGCGGCGCTTTTCAGCCATCGTCATGGACGTGGATCATTTCAAACGGATCAACGACGGCCACGGGCACGACACCGGCGATGCCGTGTTGCGACAACTGGCCCATTCGATGCGCCGTTGCTGCCGGGAAGGCGACTTGCTGTGCCGTACTGGCGGGGAGGAATTTCTGATGCTCTTGCCCGGTGCGGATCTAGCTGTGGCAGCCAGTGTGGCCGAGCGCCTGCGCGCGACCATCGGGGACACCCCGGTAGCGCCGGTGGGCGCCCTGACTGTATCGCTTGGGGTGGCGCACTGGGAGGGCACAGGCGATGCGGCCGGCACGTTGGCCGCGGCTGACAGAGCGCTGTATCTGGCCAAGCAAGGTGGGCGCAATCGCGTTGTCGTGGCCTAAAGCCCCGATCGCCGCGGTCGTTTCTGGCATCCGAAGGTCGTCCTCGACAAAGCGACTCGTAAGCGGGGCCGATCTACTGACAACCATAACTACTGATGGCGCGGCTCGACCGCACCACGCTCGTCATGGCTGCCAATGGAAAATCGGAGAGCACCCGCATGTCCGCACTTCACGAGGTATCCCCTGCCACCCTGCGCAGGGTGATCGCCGCTTCGGCCATCGGCAATTTCGTCGAATGGTTCGATTTCGCCGTTTACGGCTTTCTTGCAACACTCATCGCCAGCCAATTCTTCGCCAGTGGTGACCCGAGCGTCGCCCTGCTCAAGACCTTCGCCGTGTTCGCGGTGGCGTTCGCCCTGCGCCCACTGGGGGGTATCGTGTTCGGCGCCCTGGGAGACCGCCTGGGACGCAAACGTATCCTGTCGCTGACTATCTTGCTGATGGCAG
The DNA here is from genome assembly GCF_000730565.1 of Pseudomonas fulva NBRC 16637 = DSM 17717. Taxonomy (GTDB): domain Bacteria; phylum Pseudomonadota; class Gammaproteobacteria; order Pseudomonadales; family Pseudomonadaceae; genus Aquipseudomonas; species Aquipseudomonas fulva. The sequence goes on from NZ_BBIQ01000005.1 coordinate 147,704, forward strand.
GCTCGACCACCCTCATCGGCCTACTGCCCACGTATGCCAGCATCGGATTGGCAGCCCCCGTGCTCTTGACGCTCGCCCGCTGCCTGCAAGGTTTCTCGGCAGGCGGTGAATATGCTGGGGCCTGTGCTTACCTGATGGAGCATGCACCAAACGACAAGCGCGCGTTCTATGGCAGCTTCGTGCCGGTCTCGACGTTCTCGGCCTTTGCCTGCGCTGCCGTGATCGCCTACGGCCTGGAAGCAAGCCTGACCACAGAAGCCATGGCCACCTGGGGCTGGCGCGTACCCTTTCTGATCGCCGCACCACTGGGCTTGGTCGGTTTGTACCTGCGCTGGCGCATGGAAGAAACGCCAGCCTTCCGTGACGCACTGGCTCAGGGCAAGGAACATGAGCATTCGCCCCTCAAGCAGACCTTGCGCCACCATGGACGAGCGATACGCAACCTGGGCGCGTTCATCTCCCTTACTGCACTGTCGTTCTACATGTTCACCACCTACTTCGCCACCTACCTGCAATTGGTGGGCAACCTGACTCGCGCCCAGTCGCTGCTGGTGACCACTGTCGCGCTGCTGTTCGCCGCCGCTGGCTGCCCGGTTGCCGGCGCTGTGTCGGATCGGATCGGGCGGCGCAAGACCATTGGCTTCACCTGCTTGTGGGTGATGGTGTGCGTGTTCCCAGCCTACTGGCTGGCCAGCTCGGGGTCGATGTTCGGCGCCTTGCTCGGTGTCGTGCTGCTGGCGGTAGGCGCGTTGTCCAGCGGCGTGGTAACCGCCGCCCTGCTATCGGAAAGTTTCCCGACACGTACACGCTATACCGCGTCGGCCATCACCTACAACGTTGCCTATACCCTGTTCGGCGGCACCGCCCCACTGGTCGCGACCTGGCTGATCGGGCAGACAGGCAGCAGTCTGGCGCCAGCTTTCTATCTGGTCGTCATTGCCTTGATAGCGCTAGTGGGCGGGCTGGCGTTGCCGGAAACCTCGCGGATATCGCTGCACGATGACCCATCCCTGGCCCAAACTGGCAGCGCAGGACAATCCACGACCTGACCCGTGAGGGCTGCGCTGGCAGCCCTGCATGGCACCCGGTCTTCCATGAGAGGGCTCGACAAGAGGCTCAGTCTTCCAAGGGCTTGGGCGGTGAGGTGGGCTTGGCGGCCTTGCCCGGCTTGGTTTCCTTGGTCTTTTCCTGCACTGCGGACGCAACCGGCTCGGAAGCCTTGACCGCTTTTTCACTGGCAGGTAGATCGTCCACCGCCTTGATGATGGCCTGGGGATCGATGACCTCCCCAGTGTCATCATCCTTGAGCATGTGCCGCTCACCGTCCTTGCCAACGAGGATGACCTTGGTCCCCTTGCTCGCACCAAGCTTGAGCTCGCGGATCAGTGCCATGGTGGTCTGCTGCTCCAGGTTCTTGTCGTCCCGTTTCCCCATCATCTGGGCGACGCTGTACAGCACGACGTTGCGCTCCTTGAAGGCAGCCTGCGTAGCCGGATCCTCCATGGCCTTGGTCACGGCCCTGAGGGTAGGGTCGGCACTGCTGGGGGCGATGATGACCAATGGCCTTGCCTTGCCCAGCTCCTGGGCCAATGGCCCACTACTGTCGGCCGCAAAAGCCGGGCTCACGGCGGCGAGCAGGGCGGCGAGGGTCAATGACCGGACAAGCATGCGCATCTCCTTATTCTCTCGATCAAACAAAGACTACGGACCTTGGAGAAAGATCCGACGCAGGAGCCTAAACCAACCCAACCGGCAAGGCGCAACTCAAAAGTAACTGGAGGTGTCACCCTGCCATGTGGCGCCTTACATGGCTCGTGCATGCCTACGAGCATAGCTCAACACGCTCACCCTGCTCCGGCACGACGGCGCTCCTGTTCCTAGGGTTGAAGGGGCTCGGCCGCGCTGTCCAGCGCCTGACGCGTGATGTCCAGCAGAAGCGCCCGTTCGGCCGCCTGGCGTTGCTGCGAAATTTCTTCCGTCTGCTGTAACACCTGCTGTTCGCTCAGATCAGCAGCCTCTTGCACAGCCTCCAGCCGTGCATGAAAAGGTGCGTTCATCTCGTCGAAACGTTGTGCATGCAAGCGGCGCACGTGACTGCACCAGAATTCCCTGTCCAACAGGGAGTTGGCCAGTTGCTCGCTGGTTTCTGCTTGCAACACGCGCCTGGCTGCTCCTTCGATATGCGTCTCGGTGACCCCGGCCACCGCCCTGAATGACATGCCGCTGGTGAAAATGGGCAAGTCAAGGCGCTCGCGTAGCGCCAGGCGGTAAGCCAGCACCACCTCGATCTCGTCAGGATCGGCACCATCGGCCTGTCGCCAGCGCACGTCGTCCATGGCCACACGCTCGACTTCATCCAAACGCCACAGCTGCCGCCCTAGGTGCAACAGCACCTGCTCTCGTTCACCTTGCTGCGCTTGGACTTCGGCCTGCCAGACCCGCAGGCGCACTTCCAGATCGCTGAAACGCAATGCCACGCTGTCCTGACAGGTCAGTTGCTCAGCGTCGCTGAACATCGCCATCCTCAAGTCGCTCGAATCACGCATGGCCCCCAACAATGTCAGGACTCGGCCGGCAAGATAGCGCGCGCCTGTGCGGTGCTGAAAATCCGCTGTTTCCATCAGGCGTTCGAGCAGACCGAAGAACTCGCCGCTGCCCTCCATGGCCTGCAAGTGTTCCCAGCAGGTGCCCAGTTCCGTGCGCTGGGCCAGGCCGATCGCATCCATCCAGTTCAGCCGCACCAGTACCATCGCTCGATCACGGGCGCGGGTAGCCGCTGTGAGTAACGCTTGCTCCAGCCGTTCGCGCTCAACAGCCGACAGCGGATTACCGCCCAGGTGGACCTCCCCCTCCACCCACAGGCGCGATTCATAGAAGTCTTCAGGCAACGCCGTAAGCAGGTTGTCGCGCAAGTCGACCACCCGCAGCGAAGTGCTCTCGAGCAGTTGGTAAGGCAAGCTGCGCAGGCCGGCGCCTGCTATACGCAACTCGTGCAGGCATGTCAGCCCGCCCACCGAAAAGGGCCTGCCCAACGGGTTGCGTGAGAGGTCCAGGTAACGCAAATGGCTGCAGCTACCGAGAATGGTTGCCTGCCCCGCGTCCAGCACCACTTGGTTGTGCGCCAAGTTCAGCGTCCACAGATGTTCCATCTGCAAGAGCGCCTGGGGGATCCGAGAGATCTGGTTATCGGGAAGCTCGAGCGACCGGACACTGGTAAACGCACCCAGAAAGCTTTCAGGCAGGTAGCGGATGCTGGCGTCGCGCAGCGACAGCGAATACACATGATCAAACCGTATCTGGGGCGGCAGCTCCGGTAGACTTTCGGTGTGAATGCCGATCATGTCCCAACGATAGGCAAGAATCAGACTGTCGCCGTGCATGCCCTCATCGAGCACGTGCTGCCAGCAATTGCGCAAGGCTCTTCCCAGCGTCCGGCGACGTTGACGCTCGGCATGACTTGAGCCTTGCCTGGCCCACGTACGCAAATGCATGTTGAGCGTCCGGTACTGATCCTCCAGGCACTGCAGCCGCGCCTCGATGCCTCCTGCTGCCGAACGTGCATCAGTCAGCCACTCGTCGAGTTGATTATCGGTGTAGGTGGGGTACAGGAACCTCAGCCTTCGCAGATAGGGGTTGGGCCTGCGCCCGCCACGTCCACTGAGCACGTAACCCACGCGGCCGTCGGCCAAGCGGGTGGGCAATTGCCAGCGGCCGCGAGTCGCGATGCCCAGGAGCTCAGGCAGCGCTGCCCGGTGAACCTGGGCAAGCGCAGCGACTTCCTGGCGCAAACTTTCGGCGAAGGGCGCATGCAGCCCCATGGTTGTCAGTTGGGCCTGATCGTAGGCATTCACGATGACCTCGAACAGGTCCCCGGGAGGGCAGATTTCCTGCGAAAAGGCGTTTCTTACACTGAAGCCTTGGGTGTCATGGAACAGCTGTAGCTCGACATCCCCTTCTCCGGCGCTGGTCAGTTGCACGCCGTTGAACTGCGCACTCAACAGGCGCCACCGCACATTACCGATGCCTCCAACTCGATAGTCGAGCAATTTCAGGACCAGCTTGGCCAAGTCCGTATCCTGCGACGTCCGCAAGTACAGGCCTTCGAGGGCGCGCTGCACACGAATGTGCGAGCTGCGCTCACGGGCAGCTTCGGCCAGTTGCAATGGCACGCGACCCGTCCGACGCAGACGTTGCAGGTCGACACTGCTCGCATTGGCCAGCAGCGCCTGTGCCGCACTGGGGTACAAGCGTGGGAATACGCACTGCAAAGCCTGGATATCCTGACTGGAAGGAGACATTTGCTGATCAAGCAGGTGCTGCATGACCTCGTACCGTCGTGCATCGAGCTGCGCCGCCAGATCCGAAGAAGACAGGCCCTCGCCACCGGTCAGCTGCACAACCTGCGCAAGCAGCCTCTGATCTTCGATTACAACACCAGTGCGCAACTGCATCAGCAGGTTCTCGGTACGCTGAGCAAGATGCGCACGGCGGCTGGTATCGATCAGCGCTGGCAAGAGGTCGGCGCCGCGAAAATGCAAACCGCGTAGCTGGTCATCGTCGAGCGCGTGAATGGCCATGACCTGCTCGATTCGCGTGTCGTCAAGTTCAGCCATCGGCTCGCCCAGGCGCCTGAACAGGTAATGGCTGGTCGACCAATCCAGGGGAGACTCACTCCACAACCGCCACGCACCTGCACCGTTGTGCTGTAAAAGAGGACCTACACCCTCGCGCGGCACCAGTTGCCACTGCTCGTCCGTCGTGCGTTGCTGCACCGGGTAGGTGTGGCCGTCCATGCGGATCCATGCGCGGCTATCCTGGCGGCTGATCCCCTCATGATCTGCCACCGCTTCAACAGGTGGCGGGGAGCTTCGAAAGGGCGCCAGGTCCTCGGACCACAGGCGCGCGCCCCCATCCTCAACGTTGGACTGGACCAGACCATCTACCCACGTCGAGCGTTTCCACACCTTGGCCAAACCATAACCCGCTCCCGCGGTAACTCCAATCAATGCAACTTGAGCGGCCACATGGGTCATATGGTCCATAGCCTGCTCCGTCTCGCCTTCGTGCCAAGTGTCTACCCCGTGATACACCTCCTTCATCAACTCCCAGGCAGTCACGGCAAGCAATACCAGGCCCAACCCAGGTAGCCAGAAACTGGCCAGCCCCAGCAACGTCCAGCCCTCGACTGCCAGGCGTTTCTCATGCGCGCGCCCGATGGCCCGATCCAACGCGTTGACCGGAGGCGCCAGCGTTGCGGCATCGTCCATTACGTGTGCAACGCGGCTGCGGGCGAGGGTTTCGAACACAGGCTCCGACAAGGCGCTTGCTACCGGGTACAGGTCAGCTGTTGCCCAGATCGGTATGTCTTCATAGAAAGCCGACGCGAGCTGGCTGAAGAATCGTTGGCTATCACGACGTCGAATGAAACGCGCAAAAAACTGCTGATAGGCAGGCTGGCGCAAGCGTGCGTTGAGCACAGCGCGTTCAAAGCGTTCCAGATTATCGGCTGTGCTCCAGGCTCCAAACGGGTCACCTGGGATATACACCAGCACACGCTTGCTCGACGTGTAGAAAGGTGCCAACGATTCGTCCCGCACATCCAGCACCAGAATCTGCTGCAATGGGCAATCCATAATCTGCAAGCTTTTAGGAAGCACTCGATCGCCGTGCAGGCGTCCCAGCCTGCCGCTTTGCCACAAATCGACCAACAGTTCGAGCTCGCCGGGAGCGAACACGCCCTGGGCATCGGCCTTGAATGCATCAAGCACCATTTCGTGCCGGTTCAGCTCACCTAGTAACGCTTGCATGGAGGCCGACGCTAGATGGGCAGACAAATGTTGTTGATAGAGCCCACCCAGATCCAGTTCCCGGGTCAACTGGGCAAACCGAGCGGCGCTAAGCCTGGGCACCGAGTTACCTGCCGCGTCGAACACGCCAGCCATCGGCGGCAAGACCTGGGGCTGCGTCTGTTCAGCGGTAAAATTTCGCAAGACGGCTTCAAGCAGCGGTATCTGGTAGTAGTGGCGTTCGTACAAGGGCACCCGTATCGGGAAGTAAGTGGCGAGCGGTACCTCGTAAGCATTGCGAAACCACAACTGGTCCACGCCCTGGGTGATACCGAAACGAGCGCTCAGGGATTTTTCCAGCAGGGGCTTGGCGAATGCCTCGATACCTTCGATCAATCCCCACCGCGCGGCCAGACGCTGGCGGCATTTCAGGCTGCTGTTCAGCGCTTGCCCTGCCTGGGCAATGAATGCCTTATCGAGCTTTTTGAGCCAGGCCGGCAAGCGAGCAGCGATCAGGCCATCCTGGCAGGCCTGCTCCGCCAGCTGTTGATCAGTGAGTGCGGTGTCCATCAGTTGCTCCCGTGAAGTGATTTTGCACGGGAGGTTAGCGAGACGACAAACATACCTGCGGCGACGGGGTACTACCTCACGATCAAAACAGCAGCATCTGGTCATCGATCAACGTAGAAAAGCGATCACCCACAAAGGGAAGAATCGCATCGGCGACCGGCTGCAGCTGGCGTGACAGATAATGGTCATAGTCGATGGGGGCACGACGATTCTCCAACGGCTGGGGCCCGGCAGTGGTCATGAGGTAGCTGATCCAGCCTCCGCGCTGGTACTGGAGCGAGCGACCCAGTTCCCGGTTATAGTCATCGGCAAGCCGTGCGGCCCGCACATGCGGTGGCACGTTACGCTGATACTCCGCCAGCGGGCGGCGCAGGCGTTTGCGATATACAAGCGAAGCGTCGTGCTCTCCAGCGAGCATCTGGCCGACGTACTCGCGAACGAATTCGCGATAAGGCTCGCCGCGAAAAATGCGTCGGTAGAGCTGCTGTTGGAAGGTCCTGGCCAGCAGCGACCAATCGGTGCGTACCGATTCCAGCCCTTTGAAGACCATGTCTTCAGTGCCATCGGCACGCTGAACAAGGCCGGCATAGCGCTTTTTGCTGCCCTCCTCGGTGCCGCGTATGGTGGGCATGAGAAAACGCCGGTAATGGGTCTCGAACTGCAACTCAAGCGCACTCTCCAGGCCGAGCGTCTGGCGCAGGTGTTCGCGCCACCATTGATTCACCTCGCGCACCAGTGCATTGCCGATCTGCTCGGCCGCCGCCTCATCATGGCCGGTCTTGAGCCAGACGAATGTCGAATCCGTATCGCCGTAGATCACGTCATACCCGCGGGCTTCGACCAAGGCGCGGGTCTGGCGCATGATCTGGTGCCCGCGCAAGGTGATCGATGAGGCCAGTCGCGCATCGAAAAACCGGCAGCCACTTGAGCCCAACACCCCGTAGAAGGCATTCATGATGATTTTCAGCGCCTGGGACAATGGCGCATTGCGATCCTGCTTGGCGTGTTCCCTGGCGCGCCACACACGTTCGACGATCGCCGGCAGACAGTGACGTGTGCGTGAGAAACGCGCCCCTCTGAAGCCTTCGACCGCGTTTGTGTCATCTGGCTGTTGCAGCCCCTCGGCGAGGCCGACAGGGTCAATCAGGAATGTGCGGATGATCGAGGGGTACAAGCTCTTGTAGTCCAGCACCAGTACCGAATCGTACAGCCCAGGTCGTGAATCCATGACGAAACCGCCGGGACTGGCTTCGTCGGGGCGGCTGCCCAGGTTGGGCGCGACGTAGCCTTGGCGGTGCATGTGAGGCATGTACAAGTGGCAGAAGGCGGCCACCGAGCCACCGCTGCGGTCTGCCGCCAGGCCCGTGACCGACGCGCGCTCAAGCAGAAACTCCAGCAACCTGGTGTGGGCAAAGATGCGTGTGACCAGTTCACAGTCCTTCAGGTTGTAGCGCGCCAGCGCAGGCTTGTCCTCGGCGAACATGCGATTGATTTCATCCATGCGCTGGTAGGGCGTACTGATGGCCTTGCCGTCACCCAAGAGGGTTCGCGCGACATTTTCAAGACTGAACGATGGAAAACTCCACGTTGCCGAGCGCAGCGCTTCGACGCCGTCGATCACCAATCTGCCGGGCACATCGATGAAGACATGGCCACCACTACCTGACGCGCGCAGGGTCATGGCCGCACCCCCCCTGCCCAGGTGCATGGGTACTTGCAGCTGCTTGCCGTGTTCATGCAGCAGGCGCAGGTCGAACTGCACCACGTTCCAGCCGATGATCGCGTCCGGGTCGTGGCGCGCTATCCAGTGGTTCAGGCAGTGCAGCAACGCACTGCGATCGGCGCAGTAGTGCAGGTCGAAGTCAACTTCGCGAGGGTCACCGTTGGGTGGGCCGAGCATGTACACCTGGCGCTGCCCACAGCCTTCCAGGGCGATGCTGTACAACTCGCCCCGCTCGGTAGTTTCGATGTCCAGCGACACCAGGCGCAGCGATGGGCGGTAGCTGCCGTGCGGCTTGAGCTGGGCATCGCAGAGCACGCCCTGCTCATCCAGGCATCCAGCGAACTGCACGGGGGCCGTAATGAAACGCTCCATGAGGTAGCGCTCCGGTGGCCTGACATCGGCCTCGTAGACGTCGATACCTGCGGCGCGCAGCCGTTGTTCTACCTGAAGCAATTGCCGGTATTGACGGCAGTACAGGCCCATTACTGGGCGTTGATCGAATGTCTTCAATCCAAGCGGGCGCAGCTCTGCATCCGGCTCGTCGGCCAGCAACCGTTGCGCGTGCGCTTGTTGCGCCTGAGGGACGAACGCCACATTGATCTGGGGCGCCAGTCGCACTTGCCGGGGGCCCTGATCGGTAGCCAGCCACAGCTCCACGCACGTACCTGCCTGCGTGTCGTACCAGTGCCGGGTCAGGACGAAGCCCTGCTGCAAATCCACCGCCGCGCCCTCTGCGTTGTTGATGATGACGAATGTAACGGGTCGCTCCAGGCGCACCTGGCCTTGCCTGCGAGACGACATGATTGCGCCGGCAACCAAGCCCCAGCGTCTAACCTCCACCGTCGGTGGACGGGTCGCGCTTACCCTGTGCGGTGTAGTGAATTCAGCTGTACAGGTAGTTGATGTCCTTGAGCACCAGTGGAGGCACTTGACCGAGAAGAAAATCTCGCAACTTTTGCATCTGACGGGCCTTGGGGCTGTTTTTCAGCCAAGTCATGTAGTAGCCATCCCCAGTTGCCACGGCTTGCTTGAAAGGTGTCACCAGGCGCCCGGCTGCCAGATCGGCACTGGCCAACACCAGATCGACCACGGAGATGCCCAGGCCCTGCTGAGCGGCGGAGATACCTTGATCGAGCGTGTCGAACACCTGTCCTTGGTCGATGCTGACATCAAGGGCCTCCATCCGCGCCAGCCAGCGCCGCCAGTCGCGCCGATCCGGCGAGGGATGCAGCAGTTCGCAACGGTTCAGGTCCGACAGCACAGGCTGCGCCTGCTCCATGTAGTCAGGGTGGCACACCGGTATGAGCCACTCGTCGAACAGCCGGCAACTCTCCACATCGGCAGCGAACCGACCGTTGGCCAGCAAGATGGCGCAGTCGTAGGGTTCGGAATAGAAATCGACGCTGTCGATGTCCATCCACACGCTCGACAGCTGCACCGAACAGGTGTCTTCGTGTTTCTTGAAGCCATCCAGTGCCCTTAGCAACCAACGCACGGTGAGCGTTGAAGGCGCCTTCAGACGCAGGCCGTAGCGGTCCTGGCGCAGAAGCGAGCAAGCGTTCTCAATGATCTTGAAGCCGACCTTGAGCTCTTGAGAGAGCAAGCGCCCATGCTCGGTCAGGCTCAGTTTGGGCCCGCGCCGCTCGAACAAATCGCAGCCGAACATGCCCTCCAGGGTCTTGATATGGTGACTGACTGCGCCTTGGGTCAGTGCGAGCTCTTCCGCCGCCTTGGTGAATGAACCATAGCGGGACGCAACCTCGAACGCACGCAGTGCATGCAAGGCCTGAATCCTTTCCGACATTGACGCCTCCTGAGTATTAGCAAGACTAATAGTAGCTCATAATTTCACGCGTTTTACAACCTGTCGACAGTGCTAGAAAATGCAGTGAAAAAACATACATAACCTAAATCCTGCCTGAATCTGCGTGGATCGTTCATCATTTGAAGCTCGGGGAAACCATGTTTACGGGATATGGACATTGCTACCGCCTGGATGCGTTTGAGCAGGCCCTCGAACATGAGTGCATCGAAACACACTGGACAATCGCTACCCTGCAACACTTTCGCCAGACCCTTGCCAATCCGGAATTCCCCTGCCTGTTCGGGCGCAAGGCAGTCAATGCGCAGACGTGCTATGTCCTTTTCGCCCGCGCCGAACAGCTGGCGGATGACATCGCTCAAGGGCTGACCAGCTATGTCCGGTTGATGGATCCGGTTGCGCCCAAGCTACGTATCGGCCACCCGTTGGTGATATTTCTCGAAACGGTGACCGACATGCCGCTTGCCCAACAGCAGGCGCTTGCCTGGAAGGTGCTGCAAGGCGTTCATGCTCGGGATCCGAATCCCTGGCCCCAGACAGTGCCAGCCGACCCCGCCGACAGCGGCTGGTCGTTCTGCTTTGCCGGCATGGCGCTGTTCATCAACATGAATTTCCCGGGCCACGAGCAGATGAAAAGCCGCAACCTGGGCAAGCACATCACATTCGTCATCAACCCCCGAGAGAACTTCGACGAAGTGGCCAATGTCGCCACCCAGAGCGGCCAGCGCATCCGCGAGCGCATTCGTCAACGGGTCGGCCACTACAACGACGGGTTAGTACCTGAAAGCCTCGGTTTCTTCGGTGAAGCGGATAATTTCGAGTGGATGCAGTACCAGTTGCAGGAAACCGGTTCGTTGAACCCGGCGCGCTGCCCTTTCCATGCCAGGACCGCCGTGTCTGCCACCCCCGACAACATCATCGAGAAATGACGTGAATACCGCCCTGACTGCCACCTACGCCCTTACCGTCCTGCTGCTGATCGCCACTCCAGGTCCGGTCGTGGCATTGATCGTCAACACCGCAGCCGCTTCGGGCTCACGCAAGGCCATTTTCACGGCCCTGGGCACCAACTGGGCCTCACTGGTACTGATCGGAGCAGCGGCCTGGATCATTCTTACCAGCGCAGCCATTGACAGGGCATGGCTTGGCGCCATGAGCCTGCTGGGTTGCCTGTTCATCGGCTACATCGCCGTGGGCACGCTCAGGGAAGCGCTCAAGGCGCCGCATCCCAACCACGAGCCCGATATGGCCAAGCCCGCGGGCCGCGGGGGTCTTTGGCAAGGCTTCATGGTGGGCATCTCCAACCCTAAGGACATCATTTTCTTCATCGCCTTCTTCCCGCAGTTCATCCAGATTACCGAGTCGTTCGGCAAGAGCATGGTCGTGCTTTCTCTGCTATGGATCGTTATCGACTTCGCCGTGCTGAGTCTTTACATCTTTGCCATCGGCAAGATTGCCTCAGCACGCAGCCATCGATTCATCAGCCTTGCGTCTGGCGTGGCATTGCTGTTGATCGCCATCGGCGGGCTTTTGTACAACCTCAGGGAGCTAACCGCCTAGCACCTTGCCTGACGCGGTGCCTTGCCAGGAGACCAGATGTCTACAGCCAGTCGCCAAGGGCTTTCGCCTTTGCAGCTTGAGTACCAACAGCTGCTTGCCAAGGCCACCCAGTGCGCCACTCAACGCGTTCGGGTGCACGAAACCGGGTTCAGCTCGGCCGTCGTCAACACCGACGCCCTGGGCCTGCGCTACAGCTACTGCAACGGCCGGCGGTTTTCGGTGGCTGAACGCAACGGCACTACGCGTCTCAACCTGCTGGTCGGGGGGTCGGTGGCCATGGGCATCGGCGCCAGTTCGGATGAACACACGGTCGCCTCGCAGCTCTCGGTGCTGACCGGAGAAATCTGGTTGAGCCTGGCCGGGTGCGGGCTGGATGCGAGCCAGGAGCTGCTGCTGTTCCTTACCCACGAGCACCGCCTGGCGCCGCTGGGACATGTGGTCATACTCAGCGGGCTCAACAGCTTGGCGCACGAAGCGCTTTGGGACATCACTGCCTGCTCACCTGAACCTCAACAGAGCAATGACTGGCAAACGTCCGTGGCCGGCTCAGAGGAAGTCCAGGCAGCATCACAGCCTGGCCTGACCCTCTGGCAGCGGTTGACCAAGGTGCTGGCACCGCCGGCCGCCGCGCCTCGACCTCATCAGTCTATCGAAGCACTGTCCCCGGCAGAAAAACGCATGACCCAGGCAGCCGACCATATCGCTCGCGCAGTGCAGCAATGGGATCGGCTATTAGGCAGCGCCCATACCACCCTCACTTTCATCCTTCAGCCCCTGGTGCACTGGTGTCGCGAGAGTCTGCCAGCGGGTGAGCAGGCCATGCTGAGCGCGCTCCAGCAAACGCCGGGAAGCACCGACCGCTTGCTCGAAGGCGTTTTCGATCGCAGGGTACACGCGGCATTCTTTCGCCGCATTCGTGAACAGGCCGCGCCGGTGCCCTGCTACGACATGAACTGCATGCTCGACAGCTCCCCAGCCTTCGGTTCGGACCTGTTCATTGATCGCCTGCACCTCAACGATTTGGGACAGACTGCGTTGGCTAAAGTGATAACGGCCAAGCTCGGACTTGCCCAGGAAAAACCGCAGCGCGCAAGCACACTGTAAGCGTGTCTGACTGACAATCGTCGGGTGGTCTTTCGGACCGGCCTGTTGCATGGCTAGAATAGCCTGTCGTTCCGATTGCCTGAGGCGTACGCTTGACTGTCATGAATAGAGAAGCCGTCCATCCTTGCCTGGCAACTTGCGAGGCAAGCCTGTGAGTCGCTTGCCACAAATGGCACTGGTACTGGCCGCCCTGGCACCTGCGGCGGGGCATGCACTGGAAGTGTCCATCGACCCCCATGCCGATCTGCTCTACCGCCAGGCATTGCCCCTTCTGGAACAGGCCGATACCCAGGAGGATGAAAGCGTCTTGCGAACGGCCCTGGGTAGCGACCCAGAGCTGCGTCGTCAGGGGCAGGCCATGGCACACACCTTGCCGACTGCGGTGGCACTGCTCAAGAAGTCGGTCGCACTCGGTCACCCAGTCGCGCAGTACCGTCTGGCGCTCTATTACATGACTTACTTGCCCGCCGCGCAAATACCCGACGCTGCCTGCCCTTTGCTCCAGGCAAGCCTCGACCAGGGGTTTGCGCCGGCTGCGCCTGCCATCGCCACCTGGTGCCCACCTTACAACGCCAGTGCCCAGTACCGCGCCGCTTTGGAGGCCGTACCCAGCATGGCAACCCTCTATGCGCCTTACTACCCCCAGCCTGCCACCCGCATGGCCTGCAGCCGCAGTCAACCCCAGGGCCTTGAGATGCTGTGGGGACGTCAGCGCGATTACCAGGCTGAGGTCTACCGCCTGCTGGGTGATCTCGATCCGCAACACCGCCACTCATTGCTGCAAAAAGCCGTAGAGACCAACGGCTGTGTCACGGCGCAGCAGCATTTGACCAGCCGGCCCTGACCCACCCGCCGCGGGTCTGGGCGCGGCGCACCAAGCGGGTGACAAGAGAGCAAGAACGTTCAAGCCATCGCCTGTGATGGCTTGGCATGCTGGCCTGCCTTGTCCAGATGCCCATACCTATGCCGTCCATCGCACGCCACGCCTTCCTGCAGGGCGCCATCGCCATCCTGCCGTTGTCGCTTGCTGTCGCACCCTGGGGCCTGCTGGCCGGGTCCATGGCCATCGCAGCCAACCTCAGCGCCTGGGAAGGCCAAGGGCTCTCGGCGATCGTCTTTGCCGGCGCCGCGCAACTGGTGGCCATCGGCATGCTCAAAAGCGGTGCCAGCCTGGCCTCCATACTCCTGACGACCTTGTTACTCACTTCACAGCACCTGCTTTACGGGTTGTCGATGCGCCCAGCGCTCTCCCCTTTGCCATTGCGCTGGCGCCTGGGCCTTGGATTTCTGCTGACCGATGAGTTCTTTGCCTTGACCAGTCGGCACGACCACCAGCATTTCAATCGCTGGTATGCCTTGGGCATAGGCTTCACATTCTACGTTGCATGGAATCTGTTCACCTGGGCCGGAATCGTGCTGGGGAAAAGCATTCCACACCTTGATCAGCTAGGCCTGGACTTCTCAATCGTCGCCACGTTCGTCGCCCTGATCACGCCCCTGGTACGTAATCTGCCTACCCTGGCTTGTGTCGCCGTTTCACTGGGCGCCTCAGTACTGTTCAGCCACTGGCATTGGGAAACGGCCTTGGTCAGCGCTGGCCTGCTTGGGATGGGCACCGGTTTCGCGTGCCAGAAGCTTGGGAGGGTTGTGTGATGACCTGGCTGCTTATCATCGGCATGGGCGTAGTGGTCTTCCTCAATCGCTATGCTTTTCTCGAACCGCGCTTACCGTTGCGGCTGAGCGCCAATGCGCGTCAATTTTTGGGTTTTGCGGTGCCGGGCATGCTCACGGCCATCTGCGGGCCTATCATCTTCATGCCGGCGCATACGCTCAACCTGCAACCGCTGAACCCTTACCTGTTGGGGGCGGTGGTGGCCGCCGCACTGGTGAGGTTGACCCGCAACGTGATGCTGAGCATGCTGTTGAGCATGTTGATTTTCTTCGTCCTGCGAAGTGTCCTCTCATGAACGCCACGACCTGTGAGCAAACGCACCTATGGCAGGCACCGGCGCTGGGCGATGTGGAAATGCTGCACGCCCGGTATGTGCAACAGCGGTTCGCACCCCATGTGCATGAAGGCTATGTGTTCACGGTCATCGAGTCCGGTGCCCAGCGCTTCTGGCACCGAGGCAGCGAGCACCTTGCCCCCGTTGGCAGCATGGTCCTGATCAACCCGGACGAACTGCACACCGGTGCCAAGGCCCACGAAGCCGGGTGGCGCTATCGCGGGTTCTACCCTGAACATGAGCGCGTAAACCGGCGTGCTCGATGAACTGGAACTTGGCCATGCGGGGATGCCGCGCTTTCGCGATAGCGTGATCCACGACCCTGGCCTTGCCAGCGCCTTCAGCCAACTGCATCAACTGTCCGAGAGCAGCGCCAGCGCACTGCATCAACAAACCGTATGGCGCCAGGCGGTATTGGCGCTGGTTCAACGCCACGGTCGCCTGGCCGAACTGTCTGCCCCAGGTCAAGAGCCTCGCGCTGTTGTACGTGCCCGGGAGTTGCTGGAAGCCCACTTGGCCGACCCGCCGTCGCTGGAGTTGCTGGCGGCTGCCGTCAACCTGTCGCCGTTTCACTTCGCACGGGTGTTTCGCCAGGCCACGGGCATGCCCCCTCACGCCTGGCTCAAACAGCGACGTCTTGTAAGGGCCAGGGAACTGCTCAAGCAGGGGCAGCCGCCTGCGGCAGTGGCGTTCAGCCTGGGTTTTGCCGATCAGAGCCACTTGAACAGGCAGTTCAAGCAAGCCTATGGCATCACCCCGGGGGCCTATCGGTTAGCCTGTTTCGCCGCTTGAGTGCGTCAACGCGGCGCAGTCGGTTGGCCGTGGCGCTGCTACACTTAAAAGGCTGAAAGGAGGAGCCGTCATGTCTGAAAGAGAGATCACCACCCTTCTGTCACTGATGAATCAGCGGCAAGCGTGCCTAAGCACCGCCTGCAAGGAGATCGCAGACTGGATCGACCGACAGGGCGACCTGCCGGCGGCCGGTAAGATAAGGGCGAGCCTGAAGGCCCTGGAAGCTGACGAAGCACGTGTGCGCCGAGCACTGACGTCATTGACGCTGGACAGGCCACTGCCGAAATTTCGCAGTTGACCTTGCTGGGGCCGCAAAGCAGCCCCATTGAGTGTTACGGGTGGTCCATGTGCATATGATCATGCTCACCTGGCGCCTGGGCAGTGAGCGCACGTACCTGAGCTTGCACGGCGACTGACTCGGTAGTGCCATCAGCGGCTTGCACCGTCAGGGTCAGCGGGACCTGCTGGCCTTCCTTTACCTGATCGTTCAAGCCCATCAACATTACGTGCAAGCCATTGGGGTCCAGGGTGACGGGCTTGCCGGCCGGCAGCGGAACCGCCTTGACCTCACGCATGCCCATGACGTCCCCGTTCATGGTCATTTCATGTACTTGGACGGTCTTGGCCACAGGCGAGGCGACACTGACCAGCTTGCTGTCGCCACTGGCGGTAATGGTCATGAATGCGCCGGTCGACTGCTGGTGAGGCACGCTGGCGCGCACCCACGCTTCGCTGACGGTGGTCTGGGCCAGTACCGGCCCAGTGATGCCCAGCAGGACCAAGGCCGCCAGGCCGCGCTTAACGGATTGCAATGACATTCAGCAGATCTCCATCAGGGTAACCAGGTCTTCGGCACATTCCTTGGCTGTCAGGGAATGCCCGAGGCTCAGCCGCAGGGTGCCACGGGTGTCGTAGACGTAGCTGGTGGACGAATGGGAAATGGTATAGGTGTCGCCGGCCGGGACCTTTTCGTAGAACACCTTGAACTCCCTGGCCACGGCGTCGATTTCTTCAGGCGTGCCGGTAAGCGCGGTGAAGGTCGGGTCGAACGCCTTGACGTAGGCATCGAGCACTTCCGGCGTATCGCGCTCTGGATCGAGCGTGATGAATACCACCTGGAACAGATCACGGTCACGGCCGCGCAGCAGTTTGCGAATTTGAGCAGCTCGCGCCAGGGTGGTCGGACAGATGGCCGGGCACTGGGTGAAGCCGAAGAAGACCATCGGCATGCTGCCATAGAAGCTTGACAGGGTACGGACGTTGCCTTGTGGATCCCGCAGCGAGAACTTTCGCCCAAGGATTTCATTGCTCATGTTCTTGCCGTACTTGAACTCAAGCCCACGCGCCGGACTGCAACCTGCCAGCAGGCCAAGTCCAAGAACGCCCATGCCGGCGACGACTGAACGCCGGGTCAGAAGATCATTCATGAAACCATCCTTTACAGGGAAGGTGCCGACCCTCGGGACGGGCCGGCCAGAAAACCGGCGCATTCTGGCATGCCCCCCATGTCCCTTCTACCCACCGGCGGCGATTACCTCTCCAGGCCGCTGAATACAGGCAGCGGCCAATTGTCGCAGAGGTTGCAAACGTAACAGTTTGTTGCTAGCGCAAAGCGGCACGTCGGCTTACAGGGCCCACGCCAAGTCCGATTCCAGCTCGGCGCAACCCGGAAGCCCTACTAGTAGTAGGCGTTTTCTTTCTGGCTATGGTCAGTCACGTCACGCACGCCCTTGAGCTCGGGGATACGCTCTAGAAGCGTGCGCTCGATGCCTTCCTTGAGGGTAACGTCTGCCTGACCGCAACCCTGGCAGCCACCGCCAAATTGCAGTACTGCAATGCCCTCGTCGACCACATCCACCAGGCTGACCTGACCGCCATGGCTAGCTAGGCCAGGGTTGATTTCGGTCTGCAGATAGTAGTTGATGCGTTCGTTGATCGGGCTGTCTTCATTGACCATGGGCACCTTGGCGTTAGGCGCCTTGATGGTCAACTGGCCACCCATGCGGTCGGTGGCGTAGTCCACCAGCGCGTCTTCCAGGAACGGCACGCTGACCGCATCGAGGTAAGCGGTGAAGCTCTTGAGGCCCACAGCAGTGTCATCAGGCTTCTCTTCGCCCGGCTTGCAGTAGGCGATGCACGTCTCGGCGTACTGGGTACCCGGCTGGGTGATGAAGATACGAATGCCGATACCGGGCGTGTTCTGCTTGGACAGCAGATCGGCCAGGTAGTCATGGGCGGCGTCGGTAATGGTTATAGCGCTCATGTAGGTTCCTCACAGACTTGCGCGTCAGTGTACGCCAACGCAGCCCTCTAACAAAGTCCTAGTATTTGACTCGGGAAAGCACATACGGCTGCGCCTGCGCGCTCGGTGCCTGCATCCAGGCCTGCATGCAGCGGTACAGCCCGCGCTCGATCCACTGGTAACTGAGCCACGACAGGGTGGCGATGCAAGGCACGCAGAGGGCGAATGTCAGGTACGGGTCCAGCCCCAGTTGCTGACTGGCAAACCAGCCCAGGTGCAGGACCAGCACATGGATCAGGTACACCGAATACGAGCAGTCGCCCAGCGCCTTGAGGATGCGATTACCCTTGAACAGTGGCTCCATGGCGATGAAGGCGAGGACAACCATTGCACTTGGCAGGCCCCAATGCAGCAGCCTTTGGGACGCGTCGAGCTGATAGATGGCCAACGCGGCTACGGCCAGGAGCCCCATCGGGACCCAAATACCCTGACGGACCAGGCCACGGCGGTAAAGCACACCTATACCAATGCCCAGCAGAAACTCATAGACGATGTCGTTGTTGTAGAAGTGACTGACCACGCCCAGGCGCCCCAGGATTTCACTCACCCCTACCAACAGGCCGGCGACCACCAGTAAATGCAGGCGCCGGCTTACGAGAAACGCCATCCCGAACAGCAGGTAGAACATCATCTCGAAGTTCAGGGTCCAGCCAACGTTCAAGGTAGGGTACATACCGTAACCACCTGGGTTTTCTGCTGGTATGAAAAAGAGTGAACGCAGCAGGTGTTGCCAGGTGAATACCTGATGCGGCATCCATTGACTGAAGGCGAGCAGCATCAAGGCCATCAACGCCGAGTAGAACCAGTAGGCTGGCACGATACGCAGCACGCGGTTGAGCACAAACTGATGCGGGACAACCTGCTTGTCGCAGGTCGAAAGGTAGATGACCAACCCACTGATGACGAAGAAGATATCCACGCCCACCGCACCCCGGTCAGTGAACAATTGGCCGACGGGGCCGGAGGCGTGAAAGTCGAAGAAAACCTGCATGAAGTGGTGGCAGACGACCACCCAGGCGGCGAAAGCACGAAGTGCCTGAAGCGAATACAGCATGAAGTACCCTGCGTTTGCCGGTGCATTCAGGCACCGGCTGCAGCGCAGCTGCCGGTGCCACTCATGGGTTGGGACCGCAGGAGGGCGCGAAAGGTCAGCGCGCCCCGATCAGAGGTTTTCGTAGCGATTCATGTCCAGCACGCCCGTTTCCACGGGGTCGGTTTCCTGAATGAACGCGCTCAGGTCATGGAAGTAACGCCAGAATTGCGGATGGGTACGGCGTATGCCCCACCGCTCTACGATGCGCTCGAAACGAGCGGTATCATCCTTGGCCTGACTCATCAGATCGACGAAAACCGGTACTTCGGCGGCTGGCACGTTGAACATGAAGTTGGGGTAGCTGGTCATGACCCCGGGCTGCAAGGTCAGGGTATCGAGGCCTGGCTGGTAACGATAAGCCTCGCCCAGCAGGAATGCCACGTTGCTGTGCGCCCGGTTGCGCATCAAGGTGTAGACCTGCCGCTGCCCACCCTGCCCTTCGATGCGCAGCAGTGTCGCCTCAGGCAACTGATTGATCACTTTCAACCCGGCTGCAGGACGCGAGACCAGCCGGCTGAGCGACTGCTCTGCGTTGCGAAACTCTTCACTCATCTGCGGGCGCGAGCAATACGCCCCCTGGCAGCGGTTGATCGGATCGGGTGAGGCATTGATGCTGGCGGTACGCGCGATCAACTGCATACCGAAATCGCGCTTGGGATCGCGTGGGCTCAAGGCAAGGCCGCTCGGCGTATCGGCGTCGATGTTTTCATAGTCGAGCCACATCTTTATCTTGCCGCTGTCCTGATACCAGTCGCTCAGGATGTCTTGGCGCGCCTCAGCCGGCATCAGGCGCAGGAAATTGACCTCGGCGCCGTTGCGGATCAGGTCGAAGTACAGGCGCGTCTGCAACTGGTGCGACAGGTTGCCGAAGACGTCGAAGTTGACCGCCAGCTGGTAGTAGGTGCGCTCCAGCAAGGGGTAGTCGAACAACCACATCGTCAGGGGTACGTCCCCTACCAGGCCCTTGGTCACTGTCGCGCTGTCGAAGTGACGGAAGATGCTCAGCAACGCGTTGTCGTTGCCCGTCCACAATGTCGACCAGCCCGGGGCCGGCATATCGGCGTAGGCCTCACGGCGCAGTTTCTCGTACTCGTTGCGCTTGTCGCGATAGGCGCGCCACAACGCAAGCACACTGCCCACGTCATCGTTCTGACCTGGCATGGCGAGCAAGGGCGTGGCCTTGCCACGGTAACGGGCATCGGTGACGTAGCGATCGAAAGCCGGCTCCTGGAACAGCGCCCAGAAGTTGTCGCGGATCACGTCCGTGGCAATCTGCCCACGGCAGACCGGTCCGCGTATGAAGGTGCGCACGAAGTACTCGGCGTTGTCGAGCATGAACTGGTAGCGCGCCACCGCCGGGATCGCCTCGAACGTTTCGAAGGGATTGGCGCGGTGCCGAGGGCCGTAGCCTGGCAGCGTGGTCACCTGCCAATCGCCGGCGTAGAAGAGCTGCTTGACCCGCTTGAGTTTTTGCGGCCCGAGGGGGTAAGTGATGTGAGTCTTGTGCACGATCACACCCTGCACGGGAATCAGGCGATAGAAGAACGCTGTGCCGGGCGGATCATTGGGCCTGCGCGTGGCAATGATGTCGGCAGGCTGCCCGCTGGGCGTGCGCGAGCGTACCCATTGGAAAAAGTGCCCCTGCTCACCCCCGGTAAAATGAATGTGGGCCAGGAACAGGTGCTCGTACAGCCAGCGCCCCACCAGTGCTTCTGAAGCCCCTGGACGATTGAGCAGCGCTTCCCATTCGGCGATCTGACGGGCTTCGCTGGCACTGGGCTTGATCGCCTGGTACTCGACGGGCGCACCCGCCGCCAGCCAGCCACGCAGTGTCGCGTATTCCTGGTCGGTCAGGCCGGTCACGGCCAGCGGCATGCCCTCCTTGGGATGCACACCGGCATAAGCATCGAACTCATGGGGCAACGGGCACATGTTGTTGCGGTTCAGGCCAAGTGCAATCTCATCCGGTACCTTGGCATTTGGGGTGAGCGGCGTCTTGTGCCCCAGTTCGAGCATGCGTGCCATCAGCGCGGCCTGGCCGCTTTGATTGTCGAGCACCGAATAGAAGCCTTTCTTGCGCCACTCGGCCTCGCTATGGGCGTCATAGAACAATCGCGTGGGCGCTACGGCCTTGCTGCGCTCGCCCTGATAGACGGGCACCTTGCTGGCACCGCGCACGGCACCTTCGGCGCCCTCGAGCTTGAGCTGGCAGGCGGCGTCGTTGCAGGCGTGGCAGGCGACGCACTTCTCGGTGAAGATCGGCTGGACATCGCGGGTATAGGAAATGGTTGGAGCTGGTTGAAGACCTTGCCCGAGCACCGCGCCACTGATCAACAGGGCAGTGAGGCCGGCAAGCATACGATGCACCATGTGCGGGATGTCCTGATTATGTGCAGCCAAGGCAATGAAAAATTGGCAATGCTTGTATTAATAGCTGGGATGAAGGGTTGGCAACATGAACATATTTCATGAAAACCGGGCACACCCCTAAAAACCGTGCAGCTTTGTTATGATTCAGCACTTTCTGATTTCCGCCCGACCAGGTAGTTCATATGTCCGACCGCAGCGCTCGTCTTCACGCACTTCAACAAGCACTTAAAGAGCGCATCCTGATTCTCGATGGCGGCATGGGCACTATGATCCAGAGCTACCGGTTGGAGGAAGCCGACTATCGTGGCACGCGCTTCGCCGATTGGCCAAGCGACGTCAAAGGCAACAATGACCTGCTGCTGCTCAGCCGCCCCGATATCATCGCCGCCATCGAGATGGCCTACCTGGACGCGGGCGCCGATATCCTCGAGACCAACACCTTCAATGCCACCCAGATCTCCCAGGCCGACTATGGCATGGAATCGCTGGTGTATGAATTGAACGTGCAAGGCGCGCGCATCGCCCGCCAAGTGGCCGATGCCAAGACGCTGGAAACCCCTGACAAACCGCGCTTCGTGGCGGGCGTGCTCGGCCCGACCAGCCGGACCTGCTCGATCTCCCCCGATGTGAACGACCCCGGCTATCGCAACGTCACGTTCGACGCGCTGGTGGAAAACTACATCGAGGCTACCCGCGGGCTGATCGAGGGTGGTGCCGACCTGATCCTGATCGAAACCATCTTCGACACTCTCAATGCCAAGGCCGCTATCTTCGCCGTGCAGCAGGTGTTCGAAGATGATGGAATCGAGCTGCCGATCATGATTTCCGGCACCATCACCGATGCCTCCGGCCGCACGCTGTCCGGACAGACCACCGAAGCCTTCTGGAACTCGGTCCGGCATGCCAAGCCGATATCCGTGGGCCTGAACTGCGCATTGGGCGCCAAGGACTTGCGTCCTTACCTGGAAGAGTTGTCGAGCAAGGCCGACACCCACGTTTCGGCACACCCCAATGCGGGCTTGCCCAATGCGTTCGGTGAGTACGACGAAACCCCGGCGGAAATGGCGGCAGTGGTCGAGGAGTTCGCCGCCAGTGGCTTCCTGAACATCATTGGCGGTTGCTGCGGCACCACCCCTGGGCACATCCAGGCCATCGCCGAGGCGGTGGCCAAGTACCCACCACGGCCAATCCCGGAGATCGCCAAGGCATGCCGCCTCTCGGGCTTGGAGCCCTTTACCATCGATCGCCAGTCGTTGTTCGTCAACGTCGGTGAGCGCACCAATATCACCGGCTCGGCCAGGTTCGCGCGACTGATTCGCGAGGAAAACTACACCGAGGCCCTGGAAGTGGCGCTGCAACAAGTAGAGGCTGGCGCCCAGGTCATCGACATCAACATGGACGAAGGGATGCTCGACTCCCAGGCGGCCATGGTCCGTTTCCTCAACCTGATCGCCGGTGAGCCGGATATCTCGCGCGTGCCGATCATGATCGACTCTTCGAAGTGGGAGGTGATCGAGGCCGGCCTCAAGTGCATCCAGGGCAAAGGCATCGTCAACTCCATTTCCATGAAGGAAGGCGTTGAGCAGTTCAAGCACCACGCCCGCTTGTGCAAGCGCTATGGCGCCGCCGTGGTGGTCATGGCCTTCGACGAAGTCGGCCAGGCCGATACCGCCGCGCGCAAGCAGGAAATCTGCAAGCGCAGCTACGATATCCTGGTCAACGAGGTTGGCTTCCCTGCCGAGGACATCATCTTCGACCCGAACATCTTCGCTGTCGCCACCGGCATCGAGGAACACAACAACTATGCAGTCGACTTCATCGAGGCCTGCGCCTATATCCGCGACCACCTGCCCCACGCCCTGACCTCGGGCGGGGTGTCCAACGTGTCGTTCTCGTTCCGGGGCAACAACCCGGTGCGCGAGGCGATTCACTCGGTGTTCCTGTACCACGCCATCGCCAACGGCCTGACCATGGGCATCGTCAATGCCGGTCAATTGGAAATCTACGACGAGATCCCGGCGCAGTTGCGGGAAAAGGTCGAGGATGTAGTACTCAACCGCACGCCCCAGGGCACCGATGCGCTGCTGGCCATTGCCGACGACTACAAGGGCGGCGGTGCCACGCGGGAAGTCGAGAACGAGCAATGGCGCTCGCTGCCGGTGGAAAAGCGCCTGGAGCATGCGCTGGTCAAAGGCATCACGGCGTTCATCGTCGAGGACACCGAGGCGTGCCGCCAGCAATGTGCACGGCCGATCGAGGTCATCGAAGGCCCCTTGATGAACGGCATGAACGTGGTCGGCGACTTGTTCGGCGCAGGCAAGATGTTCCTGCCCCAGGTGGTCAAGTCGGCCCGGGTGATGAAGCAGGCCGTTGCGCACCTGATCCCGTTCATCGAGGCCGAGAAAGGCGACAAGCCCGAGGCCAAGGGCAAGATTCTAATGGCGACGGTCAAGGGCGATGTGCACGACATCGGCAAGAACATCGTCGGCGTGGTGCTGGGCTGCAACGGCTACGACATCGTTGACCTGGGGGTGATGGTGCCCGCCGAGAAGATCCTGCAGACGGCACGTGACGAGAAATGCGACATCATCGGCCTGTCGGGCCTGATCACACCGTCGCTGGACGAGATGGTGCATGTGGCGCGCGAGATGCAGCGCCAGGGCTTCGAGCTGCCGTTGATGATTGGCGGCGCTACCACTTCCAAGGCTCACACGGCCGTGAAGATCGAGCCCAAGTACAGCAATGACGCCGTGATCTACGTGACCGATGCGTCCCGCGCCGTGGGTGTGGCGACTCAATTGTTGTCCAAGGAGCTCAAGTCAGGTTTCGTCGAACGCACACGCCAGGACTACGAAGAGGTACGCGCGCGCACGGCCAACCGCAGCGCCCGGACCGAGCGTCTCACCTATGCCCAGGCAGTGGCAGCCAAACCCCAGTACGACTGGGCCGGCTACCAGCCAGCGGTACCCTCTTTCATGGGTACCAAGGTCCTGCATGACATCGACCTGCGCACCCTGGCCCAATATATCGACTGGACGCCGTTCTTCATTTCCTGGGACCTGGCAGGCAAGTTCCCGCGAATTCTCACTGACGAAGTCGTTGGCGAGGCGGCGACCGCCCTGTACGCGGACGCCCGCGAGATGCTCGACAAACTCATCGACGAAAAACTCATCAGTGCTCGCGCGGTGTTTGGCTTCTGGCCTGCCAACCAAGTGGCCGATGACGACATCGAGGTGTACGGTGAAGACGGCGCTGCGCTGGCGACCTTGCACCACCTGCGCCAGCAGACCATCAAGCCCGACGGCAAGCCCAACTGGTCGCTGGCCGACTTCGTGGCGCCCAAGGCCAGCGGTGTGACCGACTACGTCGGCGGGTTCATCACCACGGCGGGTATCGGTGCCGAAGAAGTCGCCAAGGCCTATCAGGACAAAGGCGACGACTACAGCTCGATCATGGTCAAGGCCCTGGCCGATCGCCTGGCCGAGGCCTGCGCCGAATGGCTGCATGAGCAGGTGCGCAAAGACTACTGGGGGTATGCCCGGGAGGAGCAGCTGGACAACGAGGCGCTGATCAAGGAGCAGTACCGTGGCATCCGTCCGGCGCCGGGCTACCCGGCCTGCCCCGACCACACTGAGAAAGAGACCCTGTTCCGCCTGCTCGACGGCAGTGCCATCGGCGAAACGGGCCCAAGTGGCGTCTTCCTGACCGAGCATTACGCGATGTTCCCGGCCGCGGCTGTCAGCGGCTGGTACTTCGCCCACCCGCAGGCGCAGTACTTTGCGGTGGGCAAGGTCGACAAGGATCAGATCGAGAGCTACAGCACCCGCAAAGATCAACCCGTGAGTGTCAGCGAGCGTTGGCTGGCGCCGAACCTGGGGTATGACAGCTAAGGCTTAACTGGGTCCGTCCAGCTGTTCCCGAGAGGGGCAGCTGGAAATACGGCGCGTGGGTGCCACTGCGCCGTGTAATCGGTAAGCAGGATTACGGGTGAGTGCCCCAATACACCGCCGTGATGACGACCAGCGCGACCAGGCACAGGATTGCCCAGGTATCGACGCTATGGCCGGGCTTGCGCAACTTCGTTGGGTTGGTCATGGCATTGCCTCTTCTAGTGATTATGGGAATGCACCGCACAATCGGCAGTTAAGACCAGCAAAGACCTTTGCTCAAGCAGGGTTTCTCAGTATTCGACCGGTGACGTGAGAAACGGATACTGATAGCCAGCCGTGCGCCCTATGGCGCTGTACGCTTTGAAGTCCACGCCGTAGTCGGCCAGCTCCAGTCGTTTGAGCCATTGCCCGGCCTTGGCCTGGTCGATGCTCTGCAACACAGGCAGGCTGTAGTCGCGCAGGCCATCGCGGCCAAACGGCAGGCCGTGGGCATCGTCATTGAGCATGACCATGGCCCAGCCCCCAAGGCTGAAATGCCCGCCCATCAGGACACTCAAGCGTCCGTCCAGACGCGCACGCAATGCCTCACCCGAGCTGTTCACCGCACTGAACATCACATCCTTGCCTGGCTTGAGCCCCGCCTCCTCGAACGCCTGCATGGCCCCAAAGGCCATCTCGTCATTGGCCGACCATACAAGCCGTGTTTGCGGGTAACGTTCGAGCAGAAACCGCGCCTGCTCGTAGGCGCGCTGCCGGCTCCACCCGCCGTATACCACCTGGCGCAAGCGCACCTGGGGGAAGTCGGCCAAGGCGCGGCGCATGCCGTCTTCCCGGCGCTGCGAGGCAGGCGTAGTTTTCACGCCTGAAAACGCGACCAGATCCACTGGACCGCTTGCGGCAGGCAATTGCGCGATCATCTCGCGCAACATCTGGAACCCGGCTTGTTCGTCATTGGTGGTCAGAGACCCCAACGGCTGAGCGAATTTGTCAGGTCGGGCGCTCACAGCCCGTGCCTGGCTGGGCGTCAAGCCGTTGTTGACCAGCAGCAGCTTGACCCCCGCCCCTTGCGAGAGGCGCATGATCTCGGGGGCGATGTACTGTTCGTTCACCAGTACCAGGTAATCTGGTCGCCTGGGCCCATCGAGGGCCGCCCGGGCCTGACTCAGGGCGAGATCGGTCCGGCGCTCGCCATATTCCACACGCAAGTCCATGCCCAGTTCATCGGCAGCGGACTGCATGAATCGGCTGTAGCTGGCCCAGAACGTCTCGCCCGGCGAGCCCGGGTTGAGGAAAACCACCGACACCGGCTGCGCACCTGCGGTCAATGGCAGGGCGAAGCACAGGCATAGGCAGTGGCACAGGGCCTTGAGCATAGGCTGAGGTCTCTGAAGCAAACCCAGGATTATACCCACCGGGTCAGGACAAGCGCATAAATGGCAGTCAGTCTCACATAGTTCGTTTGGTTCTTTTCATATGCAAAAACATCACTTTTGCGCATAAATACAACCTGCTATGGTGCCCCGGCTCCGAACCGGAGTGCGCGGCCGTGCGCGCGAATAGCTGCATGCCTGAGACAGGACTTTTATGTACGTATATGACGAATACGATCAGCGGATCATCGAGGACCGCGTCAAGCAGTTCCGTGATCAGACCCGCCGTTACCTGGCCGGTGAGCTGAGCGAGGAAGAATTCCGCCCGCTGCGCCTGCAGAACGGCCTATACATTCAGCGATTCGCGCCGATGCTGCGTGTCGCCGTTCCTTATGGCCAACTCAATGCCCGACAGGTGCGTACCCTGGCCAAGATCGCCCGCGATTACGACAAGGGCTATGCGCACATTTCCACCCGCCAGAACGTTCAGTTCAACTGGCCGGCCCTGGAAGACATTCCCGACATCCTGGCCGAGTTGGCGACCGTGCAGATGCACGCCATCCAGACCAGCGGCAACTGCCTGCGCAACACCACCACCGATCAGTTCGCAGGCGTCGCCGCCGATGAAGTCATCGACCCGCGCCCCTGGTGCGAGATCGTCCGTCAGTGGACCACGTTCCACCCGGAATTCGCCTTCTTGCCGCGCAAATTCAAGATCGCCATCAACGGTTCGAAACAGGACCGCGCCGCCATCGAAGTGCACGACATCGGTCTTGAGCCGGTGCGCAACGACGCTGGCGAGCTGGGCTTCCGCGTTTTGGTCGGAGGCGGGCTGGGTCGCACGCCGGTGGTCGGTTCGTTCATCAATGAATTCCTGCCCTGGCAGGACCTGATCAGCTACCTGGACGCCATCCTGCGCGTCTACAATCGCTACGGTCGCCGGGACAACAAGTACAAGGCGCGGATCAAGATCCTGGTCAAGGCCCTGACACCTGAAGTCTTCGCCGAAAAGGTCGAGGCCGAAATGGTCCACCTGCGTGGCGGCAGCAGCACGCTGACCGAGGCGGAAGTGCAGCGCGTGTCGCGTCACTTCGTCGACCCCCAATACCTGGCGCTGGACGATGTCGACTACAGCGCCCTGGATAGCGAACACCCAGGCTTCGCGCGCTGGCGCTCACGCAACACCCGTGCCCACAAGCGCCCTGGTTACGTGGCCGTGACCCTGTCGCTCAAGCCCACCGGCGTTGCTCCAGGTGACCTCACCGACAAGCAGCTCGACGCCGTGGCCGACCTGGCAGAACGCTACAGCTTCGGCTTCCTGCGCACCTCCCACGAGCAGAACATCATCCTGGCCGACGTGGAGCAACGCCAGCTGCATGCCCTGTGGCTGGAGCTGCGCGAGAGCGGATTCGCCACCCCGAATATCGGCCTGCTGACCGATATCATCTGCTGCCCAGGCGGTGACTACTGCTCCCTGGCCAACGCCAAATCGATCCCCATCGCCGAATCCATCCAGCGCCGTTTCGACGACCTGGACTACCTGTTCGACATCGGTGAGATCGACCTGAACATCTCCGGGTGCATGAACGCGTGCGGGCACCACCACGTGGGTCATATCGGCATTCTGGGCGTGGACAAGAAGGGCGAAGAGTTCTACCAGGTATCGCTGGGCGGTAACGCCGCGCGCGACGCCAGCCTCGGCAAGATCCTGGGCCCCTCGTTCGCCCAGGACGACATGGCTGATGTGATCGAGAAGCTGATCGCCGTCTACGTCGAACAACGCACCGAAGAAGAGCGTTTCATCGACACGTACCAACGCATCGGCATCGACCCCTTCAAGGAACGCGTGTATGCAGCGAATCATTAAGCACAACCAGATCGTCGACGAAACCTGGCACCTGCTGCCCAAGGAAACCTCGTTCGACGAACTGACCAACTGCGACGACTACATCGTGCCCTTGCAGATGTGGCGCGACCATGCCCATGCCCTGAAAGCCCGCGACGGTGGTCTGGGCATCTGGCTGGACAGCGATCAGGAGGCCGAGGAAATTGGCGAGGACGTCCAGCACTTCCAGGTCATCGCCCTGAACTTCCCTGCCTTCACGGACGGGCGCAGCTACTCCAATGCCCGCCTGCTGCGCGACCGCTACGGCTACAAGGGTGAGTTGCGCGCCATTGGTGACGTGCTGCGCGACCAGCTGTTCTTCATGGCCCGCTGTGGGTTCGATGCATTCGCCATCCGCGCCGACAAGGACCCTGAAGACGCCCTGCAGGGCCTGAAGGACTTCTCGGTCACCTATCAGGGTGCCACGGACCAGCCGCTGCCCTTGTTCCGCCGGCGCTGAGCCATTTGTTCGTCACGACCGTGCACCAGACACGGTTGTGGCGGGCAGTGCCCAAACCCGATCACACCGGGTCTGCGTACACATCGACATTGTTGTCGCCGACGCAATTGTGAAGTCTGCCCGGTGATGATTCTCGCTTTGCCCCTGGCACGCTACGCTTTTCGGACACATTCATGCCGAGGAGTCGAGCAATGTCCCGTCCACCCCTGCCACCCTTCACCCGCGCCAGCGCCATCGAGAAAGTCCGCCTGGCCGAAGACGGCTGGAACAGCCGCGATGCTGCCAAGGTGTCGCTGGCCTATACCCCTGATACCGTGTGGCGCAATCGCGCCGAGTTTCCCCGCGGGCGAGCCGAGGTTGAGGCTTTCCTGACCCGCAAATGGAATCGCGAGCTTGAATACCGACTGATCAAGGAGCTTTGGGCCTTCACCGACAACCGTATTGCCGTGCGCTATGCCTACGAGTACCGTGACGACAGCGGGCAATGGCACCGGGCCTATGGCAACGAGAACTGGGAGTTCGCCCCGGACGGGCTGATGCACTATCGGCACGCGAGCATCAACGAGCACCCTATCGCAGAAAGCGAGCGCAAGTTCCATTGGCCGCTAGGTCGACGGCCTGACGATCATCCTGGCCTGAGCCAGTTGGGGCTCTGAACCAAGGCCAGGCGCACGGGGGCGCGACGACGCCTGCAAGCGGTGTACAGTATTGGCACAACAACACCGCCAAGGAGCCCGCCCCATGACCGTGACGCTGTCACCGCTGCATATCGATTGCGACTTCGATTCTGGCAACATCGAAGTCATCGACGCCAGCAATCCTGCCCAGGTCCGCCTCGCCATCCGGCCGGATACCCACAGTGGCCACTACCAGTGGTTTCACTTTCGCGCCAGCGGACTGACGCCTGGGCAGAACCATCGGTTCAGCCTCGACAACGCCGCTGGCTCTTCCTACAAGAACGCCTGGAGTGGCTACAACGCCGTGGCCTCCTACGACCAGCAGACCTGGTTTCGGGTGCCGAGCCAATTCGATGGCAGTGCACTGAGCTTCGAGATCACGGCGCAGCAAGCGCAGGTCTGGTTCGCCTACTTCGAGCCCTATCCCCGTGCACGCCACAATCAATTGATCGAACGGGCGCTCGCCCTCCCGGGCTTCACATTGCTGGCCAGCGGTCGCAGCGTCCAGGGTCGCGATATTCCATTACTGCGCGCAGGCGACGGCGCGGCGGGCAAGCGCAAAGTGTGGTTCATCGCCCAACAGCATCCCGGTGAGCACATGGCCGAATGGTTCATGGAGGGGCTGATCGACCGCGTGCAAGCGGGTGACGCCACTGTCCAGCAACTGCTGGAGCGCGCTGATCTGTACCTGATTCCCAACATGAACCCTGATGGTGCCTTCCTGGGCCATTTGCGCACCAATTACGCCGGCAAGGACCTGAACCGCGCCTGGCAGGACGCCAATGTCGAGCTCACTCCGGAAGTGTTCTTTGCCCAGGCGCAGATGAAGCAGCATGGCGTGGACGCCTTCATCGACGTGCACGGGGATGAAGAAATCCCCCATGTGTTCACTGCCGCATGCGAGGGCAACCCAGGTTACACCGCCCGCCTCGCCCACCTGGAGGAAACCTTTCGCAGCACACTGATGAACCTGACGGCAGACTTCCAGACCACCCACGGGTACACCCGCGACGCGCCTGGCCAGGCCAACACGACATTGGCATGCAATGCCGTGGGGATGGCTCACGACTGCTTGTCGCTGACCCTGGAGATGCCTTTCAAGGACCACGACGATGCCCCCGACCCGCACACGGGCTGGTCAGGCCTGCGCTCCAAGGCGTTGGCGAGCGCCGTATTGGATACGCTCGCCGCGATGGTAGACGACCTGCGCTGAGCCTGCCTTGTCCCTCAGAACTGTACGTCCAGTACGACGCTGTCCGAGTAGCTGGCCGCCGGCGGCGTAGGCTGATCGGTATAGACCCGGGCGCTGTAGTTGAATACCTGGCTGCCAGTGCCAGTGCCAACGCCTGGGTTGACGTCGGCGTCGGCACTGGCCCGCCTGGCGCTGCCGGTAGCGCCCCAGCGAACGGTACCTGCGCCTTTGTAGATGTCGTACGCCAGGTAGTTGTTGGCGGCCGACTTCATGCGCCGCCGTCCGCTCAGCACGTTCTGCCCATCACTGAGCCCGACACTGTAGGCACTGCCTTTGGTGCAGGAGACGCTCAGGCTCTGGCTGACCGTTGCGAAGGCGCTGACCACAGGCGCAGACCCGAAGTTGATATTCGGCGTAACGATCTGGCAATCATTGGTCACCGTCAGGCTGACGGTCAGGTACTGGGTGCCTGATCCGGTATCCCTCCCGATGCACAACCCGCCCAGCGAAAGCCCTTCGCAATAGTTCCAGGTCCAATCCAGCCGGAGGGTTTCCTGATAGAGACCTGCCGCCACGTTACTCCCGATCTGGGTACGAAGGTACAACGGCACAGTCTTGGGTGTACCGTTGAGCAAACCCAGCAGATCGAGGATGCCCGTGCGTCCATATTCGAAAGCAACTCCTCGGCTGATGGGGAAGTTGGTGGTGGCGTCGGCGTAGAGCGTGTACGGGATGACATCTCCCGTGGGGCCTAGCAGCCCACCCGTGGTCGGCTGTACCGTCAGCTTGAATGAGTCAGTGTTGCTGAGCACGCTCAACACCGTGCCATTGCACTGCAGGCCGGCGTTGGTTGTGGACGCCGTCTGCACGGCTGTGCGTACCTGCGTCGAATTGAGGGCACCGAACAAGGCTGGCGCGGTGGCCACCGACGCGCATTTGGCCTGGGCAGGCTCTGCGCAGAATACTAGAAACCCTGCGCAGAGCCATGCCTGGTGACGGTTCACTTGCACACCAACGGCCCGATTAACGGGATCGAACCTGTGCTTTCTGGCATGACGAAATCGACCTCACACTGCCCTCCCCCCGCCAGTTCGACCTGCACGCGATTAGTGGGCTGTAAATTTTCCAGGTAGACCAGCCCGTCCCAGCCCACCACGGCTTGCGCGCCGCTTTGCACGTGCCTGACGCGGCTCCCCAGGCCCAGCGGTCGCTGATCGCCATCCACCAGTTCCAGGCTGGCTGCTCGCACCTGCTTGAGTTCGAAGTCGAGCAGGTAACCGCTGCCGCGGCGCACGGCAACGCGCTGCTCCACCTGCGGTGCCAGAATGTCAGGCGGCAAATCCATCGGGTCTATTTCATATTTGCCCCGGTAGTAGGCACTGCTATAGGGCACAAGCAGGTGCCCACGTTTGTCGGTGCGGCCTACCGGCTGGTTTTCGTAGCGCACGGGCACATCAGCGTAACCGGAGGTGCTGACCACGACGAACGCATCATCGATGCGGTTGGCCGCGAACAGGCCGGCGTCCATCCACACGATCGAGCCGCTGGCATCGGCCCAACGGGTCATTTCTCCACTGCTGCCGTAGACACCCGCCTGCAGCTGGACCGATTGCAGGCGCCAGGTGGCATCGGCCTGGCGGTAAGCCCTGCGATCGCTGCCGGTGGCATACCCGAGGTTGTAGCCCACCCCGGTGCCCACTGGAACGGCCCGGCTGTAATTGACCCGCTGTTGGTGCTGGCCCTCTTTGTTGCGTTCGATGCCCAAGGCCAGGGTGCCGGTCATGTCGAACGGAATCACCAGCTGCGCCTGCATCGCCCACTGGCGATCACCGACCTCTCGGTTAGCAGAAAGGTAAACGCTGCTGTTGCCCCATAGCGGTCTGCTGTAACTGAGGTTGATCAAACGCGTGCGGGTGCCGTCCCCTGCACGCACATCAAAATAACCTGCGCCTAGATTCCCGTACTGGTTGAGGTTCAGACTCAGCGTCACCTGCTCACTGCTCCTGCTAAGTTGCATGTCGCGCCGATCGATGCGCGTCAGGTCGGCGTAATCGCCATGGCGTTGCAGGCGCTGGTAGCTGAACCCCAGGCGTTGACTGTTGTATTGATAACCCAGGGCGGTTTGCTGACCTTGGCTACCTTCGAAACGGCTTTGAGCAAGCGCAGCATTGAGCACCCCGAACTGCCCTAAGCGCACGTTCGCCCCCAGGCCGCCGAGCATCAGGGACTCGGCCGTTTGCGCATGGGCCTCCAGCGTGAAGGTGTCGCTCAGACCGTGGCGCAGGCTGGCCGAAGCCACGCCTGGGCCGTAACCGAAGTCGCGCACCCCGTAGTCTCGCCTGAGGCTGCCGGCTGCCACCGCGTAGTCAGTCAGACCTTTTTGCAACAGGTTGCTGGTCACGTAGAACGGCAGGGTCGTGGAGACTTGCCGGCCCAGGGTGTCGGTGGTAACCACCACTGCCTCGCCAGCACCGTTGATGAAAGGGACGTTGGTCAGGGTGTAGGGGCCGGGTTGCAATTCGGTGGTGCTGGTTCGATAACCATTGATGAAAAGCTCAAGGGACGTTGGCACGGCCGCTTCGCCTGCAAAGGCGGGCAACGGGTAGGTCACAAGATCTGGCCGGGCGGCAAAGTCCCTGGACAGCTGCAGCCCACCCACGCGCACCGAGCTGCTCCAGGGCAAGGCGGCAGTGATCAGGTCGCCGGCCTCGAAGGTCAGCAACCGTTGCTCGTCGGTGAAGCGCCAGGTGGTGTCGTAACGCAGGAACCCATCACCCGTGCCACTGCGTGTCACACCGTTGAACGAATGCCGCCACTGGCCCGTGCTGGAGACGGTGCCCCAACTGTCGAACACGCGCAGCTCATTCCAGGCGGCTAGGTAGGTGCCGCTGTCGTCGGTATCGTTCAGGTACAGGTCATAATTGAACACGGCACCGAAGCTGCTGCGCGCATCGGTAGGCGGGTAAAGCGTGCGCTCACCGACTTGCTGATCCGGCAACCAGCCTGGGGGCACATCCAGCAGCAGTTGCTGATTCTGGCTGTCATATTCGGCATGCATCCCCGCAACGGCGTCCAGCGCCACGTCGCCCAAGGGGTCGCCGGGCAGCGCAAGGCCTGCTGCACGCAGCACCTCACTGTCTATGTAAAGGCGCCCGGCTCTTTGTTGCACCGGCACCAATTCAGCCTTAGGCATCTGGTTCACCGTGAGGTCCAGGTACAAGGTGGCATCGGCAACCGCCGACAGCTCCGTGGGGGGCGGCGGCAGGTCGTCCGCCAGCACCAGGGTTGAGCCGGCCAGGGCCAGCCCCAGACACCCCAGGCGCTTCGTCGCGAACCTCTTCACGCATCGGTCCTGACCATTGTCGGGCCCTCCCTGGCCCCGTGACTTGCCTGTGACTTACCGGCCCTGGCTGATGACGGTCGCCTCACCCTGGCCGTTGACCCGCCCCTTGAGTATCCCCCCGGCACCCACGGTCAGCGGCGCCGGCCAGCGCATGCTGGCCCCAGGCAATACATAGCCCAGCAGTCCTTCTGCAACAGGCTTGGCCTGGTTGCCTTGCTGCACCACCACATCGGTCAAGCGTGCATGCACAGGGCCAGTGTTTCGCAACTCGATATACGGCTTGCCCTGAACCATGACCGGCTGCCAGGTCAGCTGCGGCTTGCCTACCCCCTGCTCGTTGCGCTCGCCGTTCGGGTCCGGGCGACCCCAGAGGCCCTCCCCGTAAACGAATAGCGGCACCGAGTAGCGCATTTGCAGGCGAATCGCGGCCGTGGTGCCGGCCTCGGCCTTGTCCACTGGCACTGCTGGCGGAATCTCATCGATGATGATGCGGTAGGCCTGTTCCTGGCCGGCGGGTGCCGCACCGGTGCGGGTCAGGCGAATGAGTTGCTTCTGACCGGGTGCGACAGTGGCGACCGGAGGGCTGCCGATGATTTCACGTTGCGCGCTGAACTGCTCCTCGAAGCGGCCTTGACGCCAGGCAAACACCCGCACTTGAAGGCTTGCCGCCACTGTGCCGCGATTCTCCAGCCACAGCGCCCCAGCCTTCTGCCCCGCTTCCAATACAGGGTCGATGGGCCAGATCAGTACGGACGTGGCGGCCAACGCCGGCTGGCCACCCACACTGCACAGCAGTAACAAGGCCTGGATCCATTTGCTGCGTGCTCTCATGTAGCCCTCCCTGGGACGGTATGTTGGCGAATCGACCGGTCACCAGGTCAATGTCACCTGGACTACGTCGGTATAGGTGCCGGCAGGCACCGTTCCGGGTAGTTGAAGCCTTCCGTAGACAGGCAACCTTACAGCTGCAGGGTCGGCATAACTCACGTTCACGTTCTGCCCAATGCCGATGCCCTGCGCCAATGCAGCATCCTGGTACAACTGGTAGGGCACTACCTGCGTGCCTCCCGTACGCTTGAGGTTTCGCATGCCTGCGTTGGCGTTCTGGCCAGCATCCAGGCTCATGCTCAACACGACCCCAGGCGTGCATTGCAGCGACACGCTCGAACCGTCCAATGCCGTACTCAACACGGCCGTGGACAAGGCCGACTGCGTACCGTAGTTCAGGGTGCCGTACTGCGTGGCGCCCCCTGTGACCAGACAACCGGCGACAACCTGCGCGTTCACCGCAAAGGTACTGGTGGTGGCTGCACCCAGCGGGCCAGCCAGCATCAGCAGACAGCCGGCAACGCTCCCTGTACGCCAGACGCGCATGTCTCAGAACGTCAGCTCGACGGCGACGGTGTCGGTATAGACACCCGCAGGCAACCCGGCCTTGCCACGCGCTTGCCCATAGAGATTGACGGTTTGCGCTACCCCGGTGCTGGTCGGCAATGTGATCGTGCCGTCGATGGCCAGCAACTGCGTGCGCCCCGCATCGGTATAGAAGTCATAGGGAACGAAATTGCCGGCGCCGTCTGCCAGAGCACGGGTGCCACCGGTGGACTGGCCATCGTGGGCGCCTGCGCGTACCCGAATGGCGGGCACCGTGCCCGCGGAACACAGCACGCTCAGTGCCCCGCCGCTGCCGCCGAGTACCTGCGCGTTGGCCGTACCGAACAAGGCATCCTGAGTACCGAAGTTGAGGCTGCCGAAATTCAGGCCTGAGGTGCCAGAACTGCCGTTGACCTGACAAGCCGCAATCAGGGTCAGTGTCGAGTTGATGGTACCTGTGACGGTGGCTGCCGGCGCCTGGGACGCCAGCGCCATGCCCAGCCCGGCGAGGATACAGCGTGAGAGGTGGGTTCGCATCGATATCTCCTTGATGGGTTACCAGTCCAGGGTCACTCTGAGGGTGTCGCGATAAAGGCCAGCGGGTAGCGCACGAGGCTGTGCGACCAGCACGCCGTAAATGGGAATAGGCATTTGCCGAGTGCTGTTGATGACAAAGGGCCGAGCCTGGCCGACCGGGTAGTGGCTGCGGCCCGCTGGATCGACAGCCAGTTGGTACGGGATCAGTTCGCGCCCATTGCTCAGGCGACGTATTCCGTCATCGCCGTTCATGCCAGCGTTGATACTCACCTTGAATGCACGCACCTCAGGCGTACAACTGATCTGCAAGCGGCCTTGGGTGCCAACGTCATCTACCCGGCTGCGAACAGGTTCTTCCCAGTTGGGGCCGCGGGCACCGAAATCCATCAATCCAGGGTTGGCCAGTGTCGCAGGTTGCGTTTCATCACTACTGATCTGGCAAGCAGCACTGATGATCAGTTGCGCCTGGATGAAGCCGGTGGTGGTGCCATGCGCCGCGCCGCCCGGTATGAGCAACGGGCCGAGCGTCAGCAGCAGCATTGATGATCGGTTCACAGCTTCACATCCTTGTGCATGGGTTTACCTACCAGGTGACCGTCACTTTGAGCAGATCGGTGTACCGCCCTGCCGCAGGGGACCAGGCCAGCTTGTCCAGCCTCGCGTACAACGGCAGGTCGACCTGGCCGCTGCCAGGGACCCGCGATGACTGTGGCTCATCGACCATCAACGGCTGGCGTCCGGCGGCATCCCGGTACAGCCGGTAGGGAATGGGTCTGGCACCGGAGCCTGAGATAGCCAGGAACCGCACGGCCCCGCTCCCACCATGCTGGCCGGCGTCCACACGTACCTGGTAAGGCGTGTCTGGATTACACGCCAGGCGGGGTACAGAGGGCCCCAACAGCGTCCCACTTCGAGGGGCCTGCGGCCCATCCAATCGTGACACTGCGCCAAAGTCGATGCGCCCGAGTGCTTGTGCACCCGCCTCCCGGGCAGGGTTGACGAGCATGCAACCGCGCTCTACCAACACCCTCACTTCGACCAGAAAATCTGCCGCCAGAGCACTGCCCAGCGGCAGCAGGCCCAAGAGCGCGGCAAACGCGTGCTTGTTCACGTCAGCGTCCCTGTCATTCACACTGTTTTCAAGATTAGCAGCGGGCTTACCCTCAAACCGTTCGACACGCCTGTTTTTTGGTATTAGCAAAAAAGCACTAACGGCTGTGGCAATACCTGAAAGTGCTTGGCAGCTTACATGCGAGATGCGTTTTGACCGCCAAAGCAAGGCAGGCCTAGCGATATTCTGATAGGGTGTATCGCCACCATCCTGCCCCAGACCCATGCGGCATGCAGGTCCCAAACGACAGGAGCGTTTTCTTCGATGACTACCGACCAAACACTTGCCCAGGCGATCGAACGCTGCGCTCAGGAGCCCATTCAAGTGCCGGGTAGCATCCAGCCTCACGGGTTTGTCCTGGTGCTCGATCCCGAGCATCTGCACATCCTGCAGGTCAGTGAAAACATCGTGCAGTGGCTGGGCAGGCCTGCCGAAACATTGCTCGGTTGCAGCTTCGACGAGATCGTCCAGGCTGGCTTCGACATGCGCCAGCACCTGGCGCGGCTGCCCAAAGACGAAGCCTTTCCATTCCATATCGGTGATGTGCGCTTGCACGACAGGGCACCTTACCGAGAGGAGCTTCATCTGCTGGCACACAGGCATGACGGTGTGCTGATCGTCGAGCTCGAGCCACCCAGAGTCCCCGAGGACCTGACTGCCCAGGGTGATTACTACCCGTTGGTGCGCGCCTTCGTCAGCAGCCTGCACCTAGCGGGTAGCCTGGAGGAATTGCTGCAGCAGACCGTGGTTCAGCTCAAGCGTGTGACCGGCTTCGGACGGGTCAAGGCCTATCGCTTCGACGCCCATGGCAACGGTGAGGTCCTGGCCGAGGTTGCCGACCCGGGTTATCCCAGCTTCCTGGGCCTGTGCTTCCCTGCCTCGGATATACCGCGTCAGGCGCGTGAGCTCTATCGGGTCAACCGCATCCGCGTCATCGAAGATGCCAATTATCAGTCGTCACCCTTGTTACCGCCGCTCAACCCAGTCACTGGCAACCCGCTGGACATGAGCTTCACAAGCCTGCGTAGCGTATCGCCCGTGCACCTGCAATACATGCGCAACATGGATACGCTGGCATCGATGTCCTTGTCCATCGTGGTGGATGGCCAGCTGTGGGGGCTCATTTCGTGCCATCATGCACAACCCAGACCAGTGGCTCTGCGCACGCGTACCGCCTGCGAGCTGCTGGCCAGCGTACTGTCGTTGCAGATCGAATCCCGTGAAGCCCACGCCAGCACCCGTCAGTTACTGGAACTTCGCCAGTACATCGTGCGGATGATTTCGTCCATGGCCGACCATGACAGTGTCAGCGAAGGCCTGCGCGCCTTGCCCGATGTACTCATGGCCTTTGCAGGCGCCCAAGGCGCTGCGATCATTTCAGCCGAGTACTGCGAGCGGGTCGGCATCACCCCGCCAGAGGCGCAGGTCAACGCGCTGGTACATTGGCTGGCCCGCCAAGGTGAGGATGTATTCCAGACGGATAATGTACGCCGTGACGTCAGCGAGCTGCCCGAACTGGCCGAGCATGCCGGCGGCGTGCTGGCAGTGGCCATCTCTAAAATTCACTCGCACTACCTGCTGTGGTTCCGGCCTGAGCAGGTGCGCACCGTCCAATGGGCTGGGCAGCCCACCAAGGAAGTCGCACCGCTAGGCAACCTCGCACCTCGCCATAGTTTCGAACGCTGGCAGGAGCAACTGCATGGCTATTGCGCACCGTGGGACCCGCTGGTCATCGATGGCGTCATGGAGTTGCGTACTGCGGTCTTGGGTATCGTGCTGCGCAAGGCTGAAGAGCTGGCGCAGATGGCCAACGAATTGCGCCGCTCCAACAAGGAGCTCGAGGCCTTCTCGTACAGTGTTTCCCACGACCTGCGTGCGCCCCTGCGCCACATCGCGGGCTATACGGAGTTGCTCGGCGAAATGGAAGGCGCCGGTCTGAGTGAACGTGGCAAGCGGTTCTTGCAACACATCGGCGAGGCTGCTCATTTTGCCGGCAACCTGGTCGACAATTTGCTACATTTCTCGCAAATGGGTCGCTCTGCCCTGCGGATGTCGGACGTGGACCTCAACGCGCTGGTCGAAGCCATTCGCGCCGAACTGGCACCCGACTACGCCGGGCGTGAGATCATCTGGGACGTCGCGCAGCTGCCCCGCGCCTACGGTGACCCGGCATTCATCAACCTGGCATTGAACAACCTGGTGGCCAACGCCATCAAATACACCCGTGGACGTACACCTGCCCGTATCGAGATCACCGCAGTGCAGCATCCAACCGAGACCGAGGTCTGTGTCCGGGATAATGGCGTGGGCTTCGACATGGCCTATGCCAACAAGCTGTTCGGCGTCTTCCAGCGTTTGCATCGCATGGAGGATTTCGAAGGTACGGGCATCGGCCTGGCCAGTGTTCGCCGCATCATTGAAAGGCACGATGGCCGTGTCTGGGCCGAAGGCCAGATCGACAAAGGCGCCAGTTTTCATTTCACATTACCGCGCCCATCCGCGACGCACTGAGGCACCGCACTTACCATGCTAAAACCCATCCTGCTGGTCGAGGACAACCCTCGAGACCTGGAGCTGACGCTCCTGGCCCTGGAACGTAGCCAGTTGGCCAACGAAGTCATCGTGCTGCGTGACGGCGCAGATGCCCTGGATTACCTGTTGCGCCGCGAGGCCTACGCTGACCGCGACGACGGCAACCCTGCCGTGATCTTGCTCGACCTCAAGCTGCCGAAAGTCGATGGGCTGGAAGTACTCAAGGCGCTGCGTGCCTCCCCGGAGCTGCGCAGTATTCCGACCGTGATGCTGACTTCGTCCCGCGAAGAACCCGACCTGCTGCGCGCGTACGAACTGGGCGTCAACGCCTACGTGGTCAAACCCGTCGAGTTCAAGGAATTCGTTGCCGCCATTTCCGACCTGGGCATCTTTTGGGCAGTACTCAACGAGCCACCACCCGGCTCGTTGCGCTTGAACCGTCGCGGCAACTGAGGCCTGCACCACGATGCAGTCTACCCCGCTGAACCTACTGATGGTCGAAGACAGCTCGATGGACGCCGAGCTCACCCTGATGCGCCTCGAGCGTAGCGGGCTGCGCATCCAGTCTCACCTGGTCTTCGATCACAACGGCGTCGAGCATGCCCTTCGCGAAGGGCGCTATGACCTGATTCTGTGTGATTGCGTACTGCCGGGCTCATCGGGCACCGAAGTGCTTTCGATCGCCCAGCGCCTGGCCCCTGATGTGCCCTTCATTTTCCTCTCCGGTATCTACGGAGAGGAACATGCGGTAGAGATGATCCGCCTGGGCGCCACCGATTACGTGCTCAAGAAAAACCTGCCGCTGCTGCCCAAAGCCGTGCGCCGTGCTCTCACCGAGGTGCAGGAGCGCCAGCGCAGACGCCGTGCCGAGGAGGCCTTGGCTGAGGTAGAAGCCCGCGCGCGCATCGCTATCACCGCTGCGGGCATGGGGACCTGGGACTTGAGACCTCAGGAGGGGTTGCTGGCGTGGGATGAACGCTGCAAGGCGTTGTTTGGCCTGCCGCTGGACACCGAGATGAGCCTGGAGGTGTTCTACGCTGGCATCTATCCAGACGACGTCGAGATGGTTCGCAAAGCTGTCAACCTGGCCATGCTTCCGGACAGTGGCGGCAACTATCGCATGGAATTTCGCATCGTGCCGCCCGATGGCCAGGAGCCCCGGTGGGTGCTGAGCAGTGGCCAGAGCCAGTTCGTCGACGGCAAGTGCGTACGTTTTTCAGGCGTTCTTCAGGATGTTCACACCCAGCGCGTGGCCACTCAGGCATTGCGCCAACTCAATGAAATGCTCGGCGAGCGTGTCGAGCGACGTACCCGTGAGCGCGATCGTGCCTGGGAGCTCTCCCAGGACCTGCTGGCCGTGCTCAACCACGACTTGACACCGGTGGCGCTCAACCCGGCCTGGGAAGCCAGCCTGGGCCTTTCGCGGGAACGCCTGAGCCAGTCTTCGTTGCTGCACCTGTTGCCGGAGCCGGATCAGGAACTGCTGCTGACCGAACTGGCGTCGCTGGCCCATGGACGCACCAGTGCCCGTTTCGTGGGCCGGATTCTCCACGCAGGCGGCCAGCAGCGCTGGCTGTCATGGGTCGTGGTACCCGAAGACACCCTGCTCTACGTAGTCGCGCGGGACATTACCAGCGAACGTGAAACTGCAATGGGCTTGGCTGAAGCCAACGCCCGTCTGCGTGAACAAATCAGCGAGCGTGAGCGTATCGAGGCCGCCCTGCAACAGATGCAGCGTCTGGAGGCGGTGGGCCAGCTTACCGCGGGCGTGGCCCACGACTTCAACAACTTGCTGACCGTGATCCTGACCGGGGCGAGCTTTCTGGAGCGCGACCTGGTAAAGGCCGATGTCGAGAAGGCACGAACCCGGCTTACCCATATCAGGGAAGCGGGTGAACGCGGAGCCAAGCTGACCTCGCAGTTGCTGGCATTTTCCAGGCGCCAACGGCTCGAACCCGTGCCGCTGAACCTGAATCGCACGCTTGATGGCCTCGAAGAACTGCTACGCCGCACCCTGGGCGGCAATGTCTCCGTACGCCTGGATCTGGACAAATCGCTCTGGCAGGCGCTTACAGACCCGACCCAGACCGAGATGATCATCCTGAACCTTGCGATCAACGCCCGCGATGCCATGCCGGAGGGTGGGCAATTGACCCTGTCCACGCGCAATACGCGCATTGACGACTTGCCACGCCGCCCGGAAGATCCGGACCCCGGCGAGTACGTCATGATGAGCATCCGTGACACGGGGTGCGGCATGAGCGAAGAGGTACTGGCCAAGGTCTTTGAACCGTTCTTCACCACCAAGGATATCGGCAAGGGCTCTGGCCTGGGCCTGGCGCAGGTCTTCGGGTTTGCCAAGCAGTCGGGCGGCGGTGTGCGCATTGATACCGCACCGGGCAGCGGTACCGAAGTGGCCGTCTATTTGCCTGCGGTGAAGGACCAGGTCGCGAGCGAACCGGAACCGCTGCCATTGACCCATACCATCACCGAAAGCGGTTACAACCGTAACGTGCTGCTGGTGGATGACGACCATCTGGTGCGCGACATGCTGGGCGATGTCCTGCGCCAATATGGGTATCAGGTTCGCCAGGCACACAGTGGGGAGCAGGCACTGGCACTGCTGGACGATGATATCGACTTGCTTCTTACCGATTTCGCCATGCCTGAGTTCAATGGCGCTCAGCTGGCCATGGCGGCGAGAGAGCGCTACCCCAAGCTGCGCGTGGTGTTCCTGACGGGTTATGCAGAGCTCCAAGGGCTGGACCTGCCCGACAGCCTGGTCATTCAAAAGCCAGTACAAGCTGACGAACTCGCCAGGGCACTGAACGAGATGCTGGGTACAGCGACCTGACGCAGAGCACCATGGTCCGCCCCGCGCGGCTTTTGAGAGGAGGCGCATGACACGATGCGCCTCTCGATCAAAGGCCACCCGCCAAAAAATCCCGAATCGCAGAAACGACGAATTCAGCGCTGGTAGCCCATGCACTGAAAAAGAAATGTAGAAAAATGGCAGGGGCGGCTGGATTCGAACCAACGCATGGCAGGATCAAAACCTGCTGCCTTACCGCTTGGCGACGCCCCTGTATCGGATGCAGCTGAAGCTGCTCTGAAGATTCCAAGTAACTGACAACGCGTTGTTGTCTTGGAATGCGCGGCACTTTATCAACAATGTTTGGGTTTGGGAAGCCCTCTGATAAAAAAATTACCAAAAAACAGCGAGTTAGTCTTCAGCAGCGGTTGAGCGCTACCGTTCGTCGCATTCCTGCCCCTTCTCGTCAACGCAATCGCAAACCTTCATTCCAATGGTTATCGCCACTGTCATGCCCCAAGGAGGATGCCATGCCCGTATCACACGATTTGTACCAAGACCTGCACTACCCTCGTGAAATCGTTCAGCAACGTCGCCAGACCGATAAGGACCTGGACCGTTTGCTCGACGAATACGTCGACATCGATAACCAGGTGCTGGCCGCCGAATCCATCTCGGCAGGCAATTTCGAGGACGACGACCTTCGTCGCCTCAAGGAGCGCCGGTTGGCCGTGAAATACATGATCGAGAGTCAGCTGCAACTCAAAGCATGAGCTGCCCGTAGGCTGTGACCTATCGCAGCAAGCGATCAGTCGATGTCACTTTCTCGATTGGTCACACAGCCCAGGCTGGTGCAAGATCCTCGCTACCGTCTGTTACAAGGAAACGAGCCATTGCCCGCCTGGTTACCTGCCCCGCTGCGCCACCTTGGCAAGCGCCTTCGTCATCGTGCAGTGGCGCCGAGCAACG
Source organism: Pseudomonas fulva NBRC 16637 = DSM 17717 (assembly GCF_000730565.1). Lineage (GTDB taxonomy): Bacteria > Pseudomonadota > Gammaproteobacteria > Pseudomonadales > Pseudomonadaceae > Aquipseudomonas > Aquipseudomonas fulva. The sequence goes on from NZ_BBIQ01000005.1 coordinate 190,984, forward strand.
ATTTGGCTGCCGCCTTCGATGACAAGGCGCGTCGATGCGGCTTCACGCTTAGCGAGAGCCAACGTCAGGCCATCATCTGCCTGTCCCAGCAGGTTGAACGGCACAGGACGGGGCAAGCGACGGGCGTGTACCTATATGGCCCGGTCGGTCGGGGTAAAAGCTGGTTACTCGACAGCTTTTTTCAATGGGTGCCCAACCCATCGAAACTGCGCTGGCACTTCCACGACTTCTTTGCCCGCCTGCATCACGGCGTGCACCGCCACCAAGCGACGGGCAATGCCATTGGCATCACGCTCGACGAGTTGACCGAACAAAACGACATCCTGTGCTTCGACGAATTTCATGTGCATGACATTGGTGATGCCATGCTACTGACTCGATTGTTCGAGGCCCTGTTCGCACGGGGCACGTTGCTGGTGCTCACCAGCAACTACGCACCTGAGGGGCTGTTGCCCAATCCGCTTTACCATCAGCGGTTCCAGCCTGTGATCGACCTGATCAACCGTTGCATGGTCATCAAGGAAGTCGGCGGTGAAACGGATTTTCGCAGCCTGCCGGTCAACCGGGCGCTGCAACGTTTCACGCAGGGCCGTTATGTCTGGCCCGGGACCGGTGCGCAGCGCCAGTCCCTGCACATGCCGAAGGGCCACGGCGATACCCTCATGGTCAATAATCGCCCACTACGCGTGCAGGGCGCTGAGGGTGACCAGATCAGGTTCACCTTCGAAGACCTGTGCGAGCAGCCCACAGCCGTGATCGATTATCTGGCATTGGCTCGGCAATATTCGCACTGGATCATCGAGGGCCTGGACGGTTTGGAGGCGTGTTCGCTTGCTGCCCAGCAGCGTTTCGTAAACGTGGTGGACGTGCTCTACGACCAGGATCGGCAACTGACCCTCATTGGCTCGCGCCCGCTGGCGGAAAGTCTCGAGGGATCGCTGCCAGACCTGATGCGCACCCGCAGTCGCCTTGGCCAGCTACAGCAAATGGGCCCCGCAGGCGCCGAAGGCTGAGCAGGGTCGGATTTGCCTTCTCAGCTTGCCCGCGCAAGCCCTGACAGCACCGCTTCGATTTCTTGGAGCACTGCCGGATCGTCCACTGTAGAAGGCGGCGTGTACGCTTGGCCATCGGCGATCTTGCGCAGCACCGCGCGAAGAATCTTGCCAGATCGGGTCTTGGGCAGACGCTTGACCAATCGGACTTGATTGAAGCAGGCCAAGGCGCCAATCTCCTCGCGGACGCTGGCCACGAGATCGACCAGCAGCTGCGATTCAACGATGCCGGCGCCGTCCTTGAGCACCACCAATGCCAATGGCACCTGCCCTTTGATGTCATCGTGAACGCCGATCACTGCACACTCGGCGACAGCAGCATGACGCGCGACTAGATCCTCCATCTCACCTGTAGAAAGACGATGCCCGGAAACGTTGATCACATCGTCCGTGCGACCCATGATGTAGACGAACCCGTCTTCATCGAGATACCCGCCGTCACCTGTGTGATAGTAGCCAGGGTACGTGCTCAAGTAGGCCTGGACATAGCGCGAGTGATCGCCCCACAACGTCTGGCTGCAGCCTGGCGGCAACGGCAGGGCGATGACGATTGCGCCCTGGTGATTGGGGCCGGCCAGATGCCCTTCGTCATCCAGCACCTGCACGTGGTACCCAGGCACCGCACGATTGCTCGACCCTGCTCTTGCCGCGCTCCCCTCGAGCCCCACGCAGGGCGCAGTCACCGGCCAGCCGGTCTCGGTCTGCCACCAGTGATCATGCACCGGCTTGCCGCTTACCCGTTCCAGCCATTGATGGGTACTGGAATCGAGTTTTTCGCCTGCCAGGAACAACTGGCGCAGTGAACTCAGGTCATGCTTGCGCAGCAGTTCGGCGTCAGGGTCCTCCTTGCGGATGGCACGCATGGCTGTGGGCGCACAGAACAGCGCATTGACCTTGTACTGCTCCACTACGCGCCAGTAGGCAGAAGCATCCGGCGTGCGGATGGGCTTGCCTTCGTAGAAGACGCTCGTGCAGCCGCACATCAGCGGCCCATACACGATCAACGAGTGCCCCACCACCCAGCCCACGTCGGAGATACCCCACCAGACATCGCCTGGCTGCATGCCGTAGACGGTGCGCATGGCATAGAGCAGCGCAACGGCATTACCGCCATTCTCGCGAACGATGCCTTTGGGTTTACCGGTGGTTCCTGAGGTGTACATGATGTACAGCGGGTCTGCCGCATCCAGCTCCACAGGCGCCACTGGCTGAGCATCGACGACAGCCTGAGCCCAATCCAGGTCTCGGCCTGCCTGCAACGGCGCTTGCGCATGGGGCCGTTGCCAGACCAACACGTTGCGCGGGCGGTGCTGGGCCAGTTCCAGAGCGCGATCGACCAACGGCTTGTACTCGATGACGCGCTCGAACTCCAGCCCACAGGAAGCGGTTAGCAGCAACACCGGGCGCGCATCATCGATACGCAATGCCAGCTCATTGGCCGCAAACCCGCCGAATACCACCGAGTGAACAGCACCGATGCGCGCGCAAGCCAACATGGCCATGGCGGCCTGGGGCACCATCGGCATGTAGATGATGACGCCATCGCCTTTTTGTACCCCAAGCTGGCGCAGCAGGCCGGCCAGTCGCGCGACTTCTTCGCGAAGCTGAAGGTAGGAGAGCGTCTGCTGGGTGCCGGTCACCGGGGAATCGTAAATCAGCGCCAACTGATCTCCCCGACCCTGCTCGATCTGGTGATCCAGAGCCAGGTAACAACTGTTCAATCGTGCGTCAGGAAACCACCGGTGAGTGCCATCGGCATTGTTCTCGAGAACCACGGTGGGTGCGCGGTACCACGCCACCGAGCGCGCCTGCTCTGCCCAGAAGGCGGCGGGGTCGGTAATGGATTGGGCGTAACTGTGCTGATAGCTCATGGTGAGTTGACCCGATGTTGTTGTTCTTGAAGGGCGAACGCTGAGTATGGATGTCCTGCACCCAGGCGCCAGGCGCGATATGGCCTAACTGACCTGCATTTTTGCAGCGTGGGCAAAAGCCATTCAATGCGGCGATAAACTCACTAGAATAGCGACCAGTTTTTACGGTGAGCACCTCAATGGACATCGATCAGGCCCGCACTTTTCTGGAGGTCGTGCGCAGTGGCAGCCTGGTGGCGGCTGCAGAGCGCCTGTGCGTGTCGCAGACAGCAGTCACCGCCAGGTTGCAGCGGCTCGAGCAGCAACTGGGCTGCACCCTGTTCACAAGAAGCCGGACTGGCGCCCGCTTGACCAGCCACGGCGAAGCCTTCGTCGGGTATGCCAACCAGCTGGTGCAGACTTGGGAGGCAGCACGACGCGACCTGCCCCTGCCACCGGGCTATCAGCAGGTGCTGCACCTTGGCGGCGAGGTGAGCCTTGGCAACCCGATGATGCTCGACTGGGTCACTGCGCTGTACCAGGAGCTTCCTGGCCAGAGCATCCACAGCGAAGTGAGCGATGGCGAATCATTGCTGCGCAAGGTGGAGATGGGCGTACTTGACGCCGCGCTGGTGTACCAGCCGATCTACGGGCCGGGCTTGCAGGTGGAGCAGCTGATGGAAGAAAAGCTGGTGCGGATCCGGCGGGTCGAGCGGCCGGAGCCGTACATCTACATCGACTGGGGTGAGGCGTTCCGCCGGCAACATGACGCCGCCCTGCCCGACTGCGCCCGCGCCGCACTGCGCTTTAACCTGGGGCCGCTTGCCTTGCAGTTCATCCTCGACAAGGGCGGGAGCGGCTATTTTCGCACGCGAGTGGTGCAGGCTTACCTGGACAGTGGCGTCTTCGAGCGCGTACCGCACGCGCCGGAATTTACCTACCCCACTTTTCTGGTCTACGCCCGCGAGCGTGACAGCGACGCGTTGCAACAGGCCCTTGGCATCCTGCGCCGGCTTATCGCAGCCGAGGCCAGCGACTGGTCACAACGCTGGGATCCGACGCTCTGAGGCATTGGCGCTGCTGAGCAACTGGCGCTTGAGCCCGGCGATCAGGTCGGTCTGGGTGACCACCCCTACCAGCACGTCGCCGTCGAGCACCGGCAGGCAGTGCAGCCCCTGCTCGCACAGCAGCGGCAGCAGGCGCTCCAACGGGTGTTGGCTGCTGACACTGACGACCCGGCGGCTCATCACCTGCGCCATGCGCACGGGCTTGCGCCCGAACAGCCCCCGCCAGCTCAAACGCGCCTGCTGCATCGCCGGGCCTACCAGGTCGCTCAGGCTGACGATCCCCACCAATGCGCCGTCCTGCACCACCGGCAGGGTCTTGACATGATGGCTGTCGAGCAGCTTCCAGGCTTGCTGCAAGGTGGTGTCAGGGCTGACGAACTGTACGTCCTTCGACATCACCGACGCCGCCGTGATGCCCCCTAGGCTGCGCTGCAGGGCGTGCTGCTCGGTGGCGAGGATGATGCGCTCCAACTCGTCACGGGTTACGTCGACGAACTCGCCCAACTCTTCCAACGCCTGATCCAGATCTTCACTGCGGATGCCAACGCGCTCACTTGGCAGCGGGTCGTGAGTGTGGTGCAAATCCTTACGCGGTGCAGCGCCTTTGGGGTAGCGCACACCGGTCAAGCGGTTATAGACGATGGCCACCGCGACGAGAATCAGCGCGTTGAGCAGTACCGGCTCCAGCAGATGGTCACCCAGGGCGGTCAGCCCTGGGTCGGCCAGAACCGCACTGACCGCCACTGCGCCACCGGGCGGGTGCAGGCAGCGCAGCAAGCACATCACCAGGATGGACAGACCCAGGGCCGCGGCAGCGACCCAAAGCCCGGGACCAAAACCGCCCCGCATTGCCAAGCCAACGATGCCGGCCAAGGCATAGCTGCCAAGCACTGGCCAAGGCTGTGCCAGGGGGCCTGAATGAACGGCGAACACCAGCACCGCCGAGGCTGCCAACGGCCCGAGCAGGTGCAAGGCGATATCCGGGCCATAAGCCAGGCTCGTGAGCCAGCCTGCCAGGAACAGGCCGACCAATGCGCCGACACCGGCACGCAGCCATTGGGTGGGAGGGATGTTCATGGGAGCGGGTAATAGCCACTGCAGAAGACGTTCGGTACGCGAGGCAGGCATGTCGTTTCGGGTTCTGTATAGGTCTGGACGAAAAAGGAACCGTAAGCCTTGGCCAGTGGTGCGCGGTATTGACAGTTGTCTTGGACGCCGGCGAGCGAAGGCTACGAGGAGCGATTCTGCCGAGCGACGTCGATTTGGGCTAATTCAAAAAAATGTGGCAGTGGTGCATTTTTTTTGCAGTACAGCTGTTTGCCTGCTGGGAAGGGGGAACCGGGCCGCGCTGTGGGACTCAGCGCTGGTCACAGGCTACGGCGCGGCAATTGGATATCCACACGCAATCCGCCCATCGGGCTTTCTAGCAGTTGCAGCTGCCCACCCCAGGCCTGGACGATGTCACGCACGATGCCCAGCCCCAGACCATGCCCATCGACTTCCTCGTCAAGGCGAGAGCCCCGTTCGAGCACTTGCACACGTTGCTGATAGGGGATGCCAGGGCCATCGTCGTCGACCCACAGCTGGTAATGGTCCTCGGAGGTTGCGATGCCCAGGTGTACCTCACTGTCCGCCCATTTGCAGGCGTTATCCAGCAGGTTGCCCAGCAGTTCCAGCATGTCTTCGCGATCCCAGGGCAGCAGCAGGCCAGATGGCACGGCATGGCTCAGCACCAGGCCCTCGCCATGGATCATGCCCAAGGTGCTCAGCAACCCTGGCAACTCCTCATCACAGGCAAATTGCGCACCTGGCAACGCATCGCCTGCCAGGCGTGCGCGGTTGAGCTCGCGGGCCAGGCGCTGCTCGATCTGCTGCAACTGCTCGCGCATCTGTGCACGGACCTCAGGCAAGCCCTGCAGGCGCTCGTTGGACGCCAGGCTAAGCAGTACCGCCAGGGGTGTTTTCAGGGCATGGCCCAGGTTGCCCAGTGCATTGCGCGAGCGTCGCAGGCTGTCTTCGGTATGGCTGAGCAAATGGTTGATCTGGCCAACCAACGGCACCAGCTCACTGGGTACTTGGGCATCGAGTTGGGAGCGCTGACCCTGCTGCAACTGGGCGATTTGCTGTCGAGCCCGCTCCAGTGGGCGCAGCGAGCGGGTGACGGTCATGCGCTGAAGCACCAGCACCAGGGCCAGCGCGACCAGGCCCATGCCCAGCCCAATTTGCTGAAGGCGCCGGAAGCCTTGGCGGACAGGCGAGTAATCTTGGGCGACACTGATGGATATATCCTGCCCCAGGCGCCGGTAATCAGCACGCAGCGTCAGCAACTCCTGCCCCTCAGGACCAAGCTCGTGCCGGTCCGACAGACCAGGGGCCGACGGTTTGGGCAGGTTCATGTCCCACAAGGAGCGTGAACGCCAAGTGCCTTGGGCAAAGTCGATGCGAAAGTAGTAGCCAGAAAACGGCCGCTGGTAAGCCGCCGAGATGCGTTGCTCGTCGAGCTGCATGCCTGCAGGCCCGCGCACCAGTGCTACCAGCAGGTTCTCGCTTTCGTTGCGCAGGCCGTTTTCCAGGTAGCGTTGCAACCCGGCTTCGAACAGCCATAGCGTCAGCTGCGCCAGTACCACCCCGACTACCACCAGCACGGCAATCAGGCCCAGGCTGAGCCGCGCCTGGATCGACTTCACGCAGCGCTCCCGGCGTATAGGTAGCCCTGGCCGCGCCGTGTCTCGATCACCGTACGGCCAAGCTTGCGGCGCAAGTGGTTGACGTGAACCTCGAGCACGTTGGAGTCGCGCTCGGTCTCGCCATCGTAGAGGTGCTCAGCCAGGTGGCTTTTGGACAAGATCTGCTGGGGATGCAACATGAAATAGCGCAACAGGCGAAATTCTGCAGCCGTGAGCTGAATATCGACGCCCTCGCGACTCACGCATTGGCGACGCTCGTCCAGATGCAAGCCGGCAGCTTCGAGCTTTGGCTGGTTGGCAAGCCCACGCGCGCGGCGCAGCAGCGCCTGAATGCGTAATTGCAATTCTTCGGGGTGAAAAGGTTTGCTGAGGTAATCGTCGGCGCCGGTCTTCAGGCCTTCGATGCGCTCGGCCCAGGAACCACGTGCCGTCAGGATGAGTACGGGTGTCAGTAGACCGCCTGCACGCCACTGCGCCAGGACTTCGAGGCCAGGCAACCCTGGCAGACCAAGGTCCAGGATGATCAGGTCGTACGGTTCGCACTGGCCCTGATAGACCGCATCACGGCCATCGGCCAGCCAGTCGACGGCGTACCCCTGACGCTGCAGCGCCGTGGTGAGTTCGTCTGCCAACGGGACGTTATCCTCGACAAGCAACAAGCGCATTCAGTCATCTTCCTCATCTTTGAGCAGGGCGCCAGTAGCAGCATCGAGCTTGATTTCCCGTACTACGCCGTCAACCGTCAGCAACTCGACCTCGTACTCATAGCGGTCGTCGTCTTCTTCAAGCTCTGCCTCCAGCAAACGCGCGCCTGGGTGACGGGCCATGGCCGTCTCCAGCAGGTGTTCTAGCGGTAGAATCACGCCCTTCTGGCGCAAAGCCAGTGCCTCATCCTGGTCCAGGTCACGGGCAGCGGCCAGCGAGCACGCGGCCAGCAGGGCGAGGGCCAGATAGCGCGCTGCCCGTGGTGGTGGGTTCATCAGTTGTCTCGCTCATCCTTCAGCAGTTCACCGGTCTTGGCATCGAAGGCCACGTCCCACTCCACATTCTGGGGATCGCGCAGTTCGACCTTGTACACGTAGCGGCCGTATTCGTCTTCAAGTTCCGAGTCCTTGACGGTGGAACCCGGGTGCTTGGCAATCGCGGCCTTCTTGAGTTCATCCAGGGACTTGATGGTCTTGTCGTTGACCAGTTTGACCACTTCGTCAGGCTGCACATCCTTGGCGAATGCAGCAGTGGCACCCAACGACAGGGCAGCGGCGGTGAACAGTGCAGTCAAGGTTTTCATCGTTCGTTTCTCCATAATGCTGTACACGTTGTCTACGCAATCAACATTAACCAGCAGTCCTTAACTCAACCTGAAAACAGCTGGCCGCATGATAGCGCAGCCGGCAGACACCCGGACACACCTCGAACTGCTGCATCACTCTATAATGCTGCGCCCGTCGCCGCAGAGGACCACCATGAGCGCCATACACGTCAAGTACCCCGCCCTTACCCTGAAGGCTGGCTATCGCGCCTTGCGCCAAATCAGAGAGCGCGGGCTGCAGGCTGTCGACGTCGGCGTGCTCCCAGGTGCAGCAGGGGGGCCGAAACCGTTGGGCATTCAGGGCCTGGACCTGGCGCTGTTCGGCCAGTTCCTGCCATCGGCCCCTCGCCCGCGCGCGCTGATCGGCGCATCGATTGGCGCCTGGCGCTTTGCAAGCGCCTGCCTTGACGACCCGGTTGCCGGGTTGCGGCGGCTAGGGGTGCTCTATACCGAGCAGGATTTTGCAAAAGGCGTCACCCCGGCCCAGATCACGCGCAGTTGCCAACGCATGCTCGATGACCTGTTGCAGGGTCGTGACGGCCAGGTGCTGGCGAACCCGGCGTACCGGTTGAACATCCTGGTCGTCAAAAGCCATGGCCAGCTCGCTCACGATCATCGCGGCCGACTGGGTATGGGCCTTGGCTCGGTGATCGCCAGCAACCTGCTGGGCAGATCTCGCCTGGCCCGACATTTCGAGCGCGTGATTCTGCACGACAGCCGCAGCCAGCCACCGCTTGATGCCCTGACGGATTTCCCGACGCGCTGCCTGCCGCTGGACCTGGCTAACCTGCGTCATGCCCTGCTTGCCTCGGGTTCGATCCCCATGGTCATGGAGGGAGTACGGGACATACCTGGAGCCGGCTCCGGTATGTACCGCGATGGCGGGCTGCTGGACTACCACCTTGACCTGCCCTACGGGGGCGATGACCTGGTGGTCTACCCGCACTTCACCGACAAGGTCGTCCCTGGCTGGTTCGACAAGGCCCTGCCGTGGCGCAAGGGCGATGCCAGGCGCCTGCAGAACGTACTGCTGCTGGCGCCCTCGCCGGCCTACCTGGCAACCCTGCCTCACGGGAAGCTGCCCGATCGAAACGACTTCAAGCGCTTCATGGGCGATGCACCGGCGCGCAAGCGCTACTGGTACAAGGCCATCGATGAAAGCCAACGCCTGGGCGATGAGTTTCTGGAATTGGTCGCCACCGGGCGGCTGCATGAACGACTGCAAGCCTTGTGATGGGCATGCTGGTAAACTGCGCGCATTATTGATTCAGACAGAGTTTGACTGCGTGGAAATCTTCAAAGAATTTACGTTCGAATCCGCCCACCGCCTTCCCCATGTGCCCGAAGGCCATAAATGCGGGCGTCTACATGGGCATTCGTTCAAGGTCGGCCTTCATCTGACGGGTCCACTCGATCCGCATACCGGCTGGATTCGCGACTTCGCCGAAATTAAGGCGGTGTTCAAACCCATCTACGAGCAGCTCGACCATAACTACCTGAACGACATCCCTGGCCTGGAAAACCCCACCAGCGAAGTCATTGCCAAATGGATCTGGGATCAGGTCAAACCGTTGCTGCCAGAACTGTCCAAGGTGCGTATCCACGAGACGTGCACCAGTGGTTGCGAATACAGCGGGGACTGAGCCCGTAGGCAGGCTCGTCAAGCGCTGACGCTCACGCCCACAACGCCTTGCCTGGTCCGGCGTCCTGGGGACCCAGCAGCGAACCTGCCCCGATCCAACTCCACCCGATCAGCAGCGGGCAGCCGTCTCCAGCACATGAATCGTTAGCGAACCGTGCTGCCCTTGCTGGCCCGTGATCAACCGACGGCCATGCTGGGGCCACAGCAACGTCGCAGGTCTGCCGCTCAAGTGCTGCAACTGCACATTGAGGACAGATGTACCTTCGTCCAAGGTTTTGGGATCAAGTCCTTCGAGCTTCCAGAGAAAGTCTGGGAGCGCTCGCTGGCTGGTCCAGCGCTTGGCCAGGCTTGTCGTCCAACCGCGCTGCTCTCTTAGGGTAAAGTCGAGGCGCCTGCCGTGACTGTCGAGCGGCCATAGCTCATAGACATGGCTGTTCCCATCGCTGTAGGCGGCAAACCAAAAGTGGTCGCATGCCATGCGAAATTCGGCGATGTTCCAGCGATTCCCAAAGAAATCATTCGTCTCGACCACTAGCCCAGCTCTGGGAGACCACTCGCTGCCTTCGTCGAACCTTGCCGTTACCAGGCCTCCTGCGGTTGATTCACCGTCAGGCCGCCACCAGGCACGTCCAATGAAGCTGTATTGAGGCTGAAATCTGTACCTGGCACGCGCCTTTTCCAGCGCCGTTCCCCAAGCCCACTCGCGAGCCTGATGACCATAGTCGAGAATCTCCAGTGCTATCCGGCCAGGCTCGCCGCGTACGGTATTGATGAGCGATGCGTCTGCTTCTTTATAGCGCCTTACGCGATGCCCTTGGGCATTCTCCAGAATCAGGTTGCACATTCGCGCACCGCGCTTGATACCGGCGTAGTTCATCGCCTGCACCGACCATAAATGGGTGGGATTGGAAAGACGCGGCTGCCCGGCGCTTGGCTCATTCTCGCGTTTGACCGCAACGTACCCCGACACCGTAGAGGGATTGTTGTAGAGGATACGGTTTAACGGCCGCCACCCGCTGTCGTAAGGCCGGATTTCGTAGCACAACTTCGCCCCATCCTCCCCTGAGGCAGCAACGTAGGCACCGAACCAGAACAGCTCGCCATACCGGTGGCCGTCCTTGGTGTAGTCCTCTGGCGCCAGTTGCAGTGGCCCCTTTCCCTCGGGCTCAGCTCGCCAGTAGTTATACCAATGATCGTTGTGGATACCGGCCCCGCCGACGTGAAGCCACATAGGGGCAAGCTTGTCCTGGTAGTCCCACCATCGATCCGGCTGAATCAGCTCGTCGGTCAACTGCCACCAGCAGCGGGCAAGAAACGAGAGTTCAGGATGATAAATGTAGTCGGTCATGATGGCTCACTCTTGGGTCGCAATGTGAGCTAAACGCTAAGCAACGCCGGCCGCGCATTGCAGAAGGAAGCGCTCTACATCAAGAATGTCGAATCGATCGACCTGAGTTCACCCCCCGCTGGCACTGACCGAGGTCCCCCTTGAATCGCAAGCTCGACGCTAGTGGAGGGCCAAACAGCGAAGTAGAGGAGAAGACGACTACTCCAACGCGCTGTTGAGAAACGATGGCGCGATGTAGCGCTGGTAATGCGCCTCTGACAACAGAAAGAACTCACGATCAATCGCATCGCGCAGTTGCGGCAGTTCCCAGTCGCGGAACTCGGGCAGCAAGGCCATGCCGTAGGCCTCCAAATCCCGAATCATGCGCGCGCCCCTGGCAATGAGCTGGTAGGCCCAGCAGTACTCGGACTGCTGCTCGACATACCGTATGGCACGCTGCTCCAGTTGCTGGCGCAGCACGCCTTTGTCGAACACCTCAAGCTTGGCCATCATCACCTGAACCAGCAGTTGCTCCAGGCGTAACCAAACCGCGCGTTTCTGCGCATCGTCGTAGCCATTCCAGTGGATGACCTCATGGTGGAATCGCTTGCATCCCCGGCATACGGTGTCCCCATAAACCGTGGAACACAGGCCGACGCAGGGCGTTTTGATGGACTTGTTGGACATGAAATACAACGGCTTGAAGGTGGAGTACGCGGCCATGTTAGCCCTTTGTCTAACCAGGGTCACCCGCTAAAGTCATCATCGCCGCCTTACCTTCCAGCGATTTATACCGTAGAATCATCCGGCCTTTTCGAAGGCAACAATGTCCGTTGGAAGCTGTTTTCAAAGCGTCACGAGCACAGTTGATCCGGCAGAACGACGTTGGTCCGGGCCTGCATCCCCGCAGGCCCGAGCCAGCCCTCATCAGATACTCGTTCTGCAGGCGTAAAACTTTGAAAGCAGCTTCCGCAAGGATTTCTTGCGACCCTGGCCAGGCGGCCCAAGAAGCCATGACGGCGCATGGGTGCAAGGAATGCCGGATGAGCGTCCCGGACCCCTTAAAGGGGCCACTGATGAGGGAAATAACTGTGCTTGAAGCCTACCGCAAACACATCGAAGAGCGCGCCGCGCTGGGTATCGTGCCCCAGCCGCTGAACGCCGAACAAACTGCAGGCCTGGTCGAGTTGCTGAAAAACCCGCCGGCCGGCGAAGAAGCCTTCCTCGTAGACCTGCTCACCAACCGCGTACCGCCTGGCGTCGATGAGGCGGCCTATGTCAAGGCTGCTTTCCTTTCGGCTCTCGCCAAGGGCGAAGCCACTTCGCCGCTGATCGATCGCAAGCACGCCACCGAACTGCTGGGCACCATGCAGGGCGGCTACAACATCGAGACGCTGGTTGTGCTGCTGGATGACGCCGAGCTGGGCGCCGTCGCGGCCGAGCAGCTCAAGCACACCCTGCTGATGTTCGATGCCTTCCATGACGTGGCTGAAAAAGCCAAGGCCGGCAATGCTCATGCCAAGGCCGTGCTGGAATCCTGGGCCGCCGGCGAGTGGTTCACCTCGCGCCCGGCCATCGCCGAGAAATACACCCTGACCGTGTTCAAGGTGCCTGGCGAAACCAACACCGACGACCTGTCCCCTGCCCCAGATGCCTGGTCGCGCCCTGACATCCCGCTGCACGCCCTGGCCATGCTGAAAATGGCCCGCGACGGCATCGAGCCTCAGCAACCAGGCTCGGTGGGCCCGCTGGCTCAGATCGAAGCAGTCAGGGCCAAGGGCTACCCGGTCGCCTACGTGGGTGACGTGGTGGGTACCGGTTCTTCGCGCAAATCCGCCACCAACTCGGTGCTGTGGTTCTTCGGCGACGATATCCCGTACGTGCCAAACAAGCGTGCTGGCGGTTTCTGCTTCGGCACCAAGATCGCCCCGATCTTCTACAACACCATGGAAGACGCCGGCGCCCTGCCGATCGAGTTCGACTGCACCGACCTGGCCATGGGCGACGTGATCGACGTCTACCCGTTCAAAGGTGAAGTACGCCGTCACGAAAGCGATGAGCTGGTAACCACGTTCGCGCTCAAGACCGAAGTGCTGCTCGACGAAGTGCGTGCCGGTGGCCGTATCCCTCTGATCGTCGGCCGCGGCCTGACCGAAAAAGCCCGTGCCGAGCTTGGCCAGGGCCCATCGGACCTGTTCAAGAAACAAGAGCAGCCTGCCGACACCGGCAAGGGCTTCACTCTGGCGCAGAAGATGGTCGGCCGTGCGTGTGGCCTGCCGGAAGGCCAGGGCGTTCGCCCAGGCGCTTACTGCGAGCCGAAGATGACCACCGTGGGTTCCCAGGACACCACTGGCCCCATGACCCGTGACGAACTCAAGGATCTGGCTTGCCTGGGCTTCTCCGCCGACCTGGTGATGCAGTCGTTCTGCCACACCGCGGCCTATCCGAAGCCAATCGACGTCACCACCCACCATACCCTGCCAGACTTCATCCGCACCCGTGGCGGCGTGTCGTTGCGCCCAGGGGACGGCATCATCCACAGCTGGCTGAACCGCATGCTGATGCCCGATACCGTGGGTACCGGTGGCGACTCGCACACCCGCTTCCCGATCGGCATCTCCTTCCCTGCAGGCTCCGGCCTGGTAGCCTTCGCTGCCGCCACCGGCGTCATGCCGCTGGACATGCCAGAGTCGATCCTGGTGCGCTTCAAAGGCAAGCTGCAACCTGGCATCACCCTGCGTGACCTGGTGCACGCCATCCCTTACTACGCCATCCAGCAAGGCCTGCTGACCGTCGAGAAGAAGGGCAAGAAAAACGCCTTCTCCGGTCGCATCCTTGAAATCGAAGGCCTGGACGAACTGACCGTCGAGCAGGCCTTCGAGCTCTCGGACGCTTCGGCTGAACGTTCGGCTGCCGGTTGCACCATCAAGCTGCCGGAAAAAGCCATTGCCGAGTACCTGAAGTCCAACATCACCCTGCTGCGCTGGATGATCGGCGAAGGCTACGGCGATGCACGCACCCTGGAGCGTCGCGCCCAGGCCATGGAAGCCTGGCTGGCCAACCCTGAACTGCTGTCGGCCGACGCCGATGCCGAATACGCCGAAATCATCGAAATCGACCTGGCCGACGTCAAGGAGCCTGTGCTCTGCGCCCCGAACGACCCGGACGATGCTCGCCTGCTGTCCTCGGTACAGGGTGAGAAGATCGACGAAGTCTTCATCGGCTCGTGCATGACCAACATTGGCCACTTCCGCGCCGCTGGCAAGCTGCTGGAAAAGGTCAAGGGCGGTATTCCGACCCGTCTGTGGCTGGCCCCGCCGACCAAGATGGATGCACACCAGCTGACCGAAGAAGGCTACTACGGCATTTACGGCAAAGCCGGTGCGCGGATGGAAATGCCGGGCTGCTCCCTGTGCATGGGTAACCAGGCGCGAGTTCAGACCGGTTCGACCGTGGTGTCGACCTCGACCCGTAACTTCCCGAACCGCCTGGGCGACGCCACCAACGTGTACCTGGCATCGGCCGAGCTGGCTGCGGTGGCTTCGATCATCGGCAAGCTGCCGACCGTCGAAGAGTACATGCAGTACGCCAAGGACATCGACAGCATGTCTGCCGACGTCTACCGCTACCTGAGCTTCGACCAGATCGCCGAGTTCCGCGAAGCGGCCGCCAACGCCAAGATCCCAGTGGTCCAGGCGTAAGCCAGGCAGCCATCGACTGGCTGCATGAAAAAAGCCCCGGCAGTGATGCCGGGGCTTTTTTTTGCCATTTCAAACGGTCGGGCACCTGCTAAAGACCTGCAGACGCCTTCGTGAACGTGACCAGGCGGCGGCGAGCACGCCTGTCAGAAGCTATCATCAGGAACGCGCACCCAGCCTTCCATCAACACGCGAGCGCTACGACTCATGATGGCCTTGGTCACCGACCACTGCCCATTGATCAGGCGTGCTTCTGCACCAACCCGCAGGGTGCCCGATGGATGCCCGAAGCGTACTGCACTGCGCTCACCGCCGCCTGCAGCCAGGTTTACCAGTGTCCCCGGGATGGCCGCCGCCGTGCCGATCGCGACTGCAGCAGTGCCCATCATCGCGTGATGCAGCTTGCCCATGGACATGGCGCGCACCAGCAAGTCGATATCTTCCGCCCTGACCTGCTTGCCACTTGAGGCGAGATAGGCATGTGCCGGCGCCACGAATGCTACCTTGGGGGTATGCTGGCGGGCGGCAGCCTGCTCTACATGCTCGATCAGCCCCATGCGCAGCGCACCATGGGCCCGTATCGTCTCAAACCGCTCCAGGGCAGCCGGATCTCCATTGATGGCATCCTGCAACTCCATACCGCTGTAGCCAAGGTCGGCTGCATTGAGAAACACCGTTGGGATACCGGCATTGATCAACGTAGCCTTGAAGGTGCCAACCCCTGGCACCTCCAGATCGTCCACCAGGTTACCGGTAGGGAACATCGCCCCGCCTTCTCCATCGTCGTCGGCAGCCGGATCAAGAAACTCCAGCTGCACTTCGGCGGCCGGGAACGTCACGCCATCAAGCTCGAAGTCGCCGGTCTCCTGCACCTGACCGTTGTCCATCGGCACATGAGCCACGATGGTCTTGCCGATGTTGGCCTGCCAGATACGCACCGTGGCGACACCGGTGCCGGCTAACTGCGTGGGGTCTACCAGGCCACTGCCGATGGCGAACGCACCTACTGCCGCGGAAAGGTTGCCGCAATTGCCACTCCAGTCCACGAAAGGCTTATCGATACTGACCTGGCCGAACAGGTAGTCCACATCATGATCAGGCCGCTCGCTGGCGGACAGGATCACGACCTTGCTGGTGCTGGACGTTGCCCCGCCCATGCCGTCGATCTGCTTGCCATAGGGGTCGGGGCTGCCGATTACCCGCAGCAGCAAGGCATCGCGTGCCGGACCTGGCGTTTGCGCTTGTTCCGGCAGATCTTGCAAACGGAAGAACACGCCTTTGCTGGTGCCGCCACGGATGTAAGTGGCCGGAATCTTGATTTGAGGTGCATGTGCCATTAATTGAAGCCTCTTGGATGGGCCCGAGCCAGGGGGGGCGCCTAGGGCCGCAATGCGGCCACGTCGCGTTAAACGGTCGCTTCGAGGAAGTCCTGGGCAAAACGTTGCAACACACCGCCCGCTTCGTAGATCGACACCTCTTCGGCCGTATCCAGGCGACAGGTCACCGGTACGTCAAAACGCTCTCCGTTGCGACGGGTAACCACCAGGGTCAGGGTGGCGCGCGGTGTACGGGTGCCGATCACGTCATAGGTTTCGCTGCCATCCAGGCCCAGTACCTTACGGTCTGTACCTGGCATGAATTCGAGGGGCAAGACGCCCATACCCACCAGGTTCGTGCGGTGGATGCGCTCAAACCCCTCGGCGACGATGGCCTCCACGCCTGCCAGACGAACCCCTTTGGCAGCCCAGTCGCGTGAAGAGCCCTGACCGTAATCGGCACCGGCCACGATGATCAGCGGCTGCTTACGCTGCATGTAGGTCTCGATCGCTTCCCACATGCGCATGACTCGGCCTTCGGGCTCAAGGCGTGCCAGCGAGCCCTGCCTTACACTGCCATCTTCGTTGCGCACCATCTCGTTGAACAGCTTGGGGTTGGCGAAGGTGGCGCGCTGAGCCGTGAGGTGATCTCCACGGTGGGTGGCATAGGAATTGAAGTCTTCTTCAGGCAAGCCCATTTTGGCCAGGTACTCTCCCGCTGCGCTGTCGAGCATGATGGCATTGGAGGGCGACAGGTGATCGGTGGTGATGTTGTCCGGCAGTAACGCCAGTGGGCGCATGCCACGCAAGGTGCGCTCCCCAGCCAAGGCGCCTTCCCAGTAGGGTGGGCGACGGATGTAGGTGCTCATGGGACGCCAGTCGTACAGCGGCGCGACCTTGGGCCCGTGGTCCTGCTCCACGGCGAACATGGGAATGTAGACCTTGCGGAACTGTTCGGGCTTGACCGCAGCGCGAACCATCGCATCGATTTCGTCATCGCTGGGCCAGATATCCTTGAGGCGGATTTCCCGCCCATCCGATGCCACACCCAGCACATCCTTCTCGATATCGAAACGGATCGTACCCGCGATGGCGTAGGCCACGACCAAGGGTGGGGACGCCAGAAATGCCTGTTTGGCATACGGGTGAATACGGCCATCGAAGTTTCGGTTACCAGACAGCACCGCGGTGGTGTACAGGTCCCGGTCGATGATTTCCTGCTGGATGGTCGGGTCGAGGGCGCCGGACATGCCATTGCAGGTGGTGCAAGCAAAAGCGACGATGCCGAAGCCCAACGCTTCGAGCTCCGCCTCCAGGCCCGCCTCTTCCAAGTACAGCTGTACAGCCCTGGATCCAGGAGCAAGCGATGACTTGACCCAAGGCTTGCGCGCCAGCCCCAGCCTGTTGGCATTGCGTGCCAGCAACCCGGCGGCAATCACGTTGCGCGGGTTGCTGGTGTTGGTGCAGCTGGTGATGGCTGCAATGATCACCGCCCCGTCCGGCATCTGCCCGGGTACCTGCTCCCAGGCACCCGCAATCCCCTTGACGGCCAGCTCGCTGGTGGCCACCCGGGCATGGGGGTTTGAGGGGCCCGCCATGGTGCGCACTACGCTGGAGAGATCGAAGTCCAGAGTGCGCTCGTAGACTGCGTCGGCAAAGCTGTCGGCCCATAGACCCGTGGCCTTGGCGTAGGTCTCTACCAGTGCGACCTGCTGTTCCTCGCGGCCCGTCAGACGCAGGTAGTCGATGGTCTGTTGATCGATGGCGAACATGGCCGCCGTGGCGCCATATTCTGGAGCCATGTTGGAGATGGTGGCGCGATCGCCGAGCGTCAGAGCACGGGCGCCTTCTCCATGGAATTCGAGGTAGGCGCCGACCACCTTCTGCTTGCGCAGAAATTCGGTCAGGGCCAATACCAAGTCGGTTGCCGTCAGGTTGGGCGCCAGCTTGCCGGTGAGCTGGACGCCGATGATTTCCGGCAGACGCATCCAGGAGGCGCGCCCGAGCATGACGTTCTCGGCCTCAAGCCCTCCCACGCCGATGGCAATCACGCCCAATGCGTCCACATGAGGGGTGTGGCTGTCGGTGCCGACACAGGTGTCCGGGTAGGCCACGCCGTGATCGTTGTGTACCACGGGCGACATCTTCTCCAGGTTGATCTGGTGCATGATGCCGTTGCCAGGCGGGATGACATCGACGTTCTTGAACGCTTTCTTAGTCCAGTTGATGAAATGGAAGCGGTCTTCGTTGCGGCGATCCTCGATGGCCCTGTTGCGTTCGAACGCCTGGGGATCATAGCCGCCACATTCGACGGCCAGTGAGTGATCGACGATCAGCTGTACGGGCACCACCGGGTTGACCTGGGCAGGGTCACCGCCCTTGTCGGCGATGGCATCGCGCAAGCCGGCCAGGTCGACCAGCGCGGTCTGACCCAGGATGTCATGGCAGACGACCCGGGCCGGATACCAAGGGAAATCCAGGTCGCGCTTGCGCTCTATCAGCTGGGCCAACGACGCCTGGAGCGTACCGGGGCTGCAGCGGCGCACCAGGTTCTCGGCCAGCACGCGCGAGGTATAGGGCAAGCCCTGATAGGCGCCGGGTTTGATGGCCTCGACGGCAGCGCGGGCATCGAAATAATCCAGGTCGGTGCCTGGCAAGGCTTTGCGGTAGGCAGTATTCATATCGTTATCAGGCTCGGTCACGGATGGCGTTCAAGGGTGCGCGTGCGGGCAGACATGCTGGGCCACCCCGCGAGGCCAACAAGACCTGCGCGGGGTGGGCGCCCATCAGCGCTGCTCGATCGGCACGAACTGACGCTGTTCGACGCCGGTGTATTCGGCGCTCGGACGGATGATGCGATTGTTCTCACGTTGCTCGAACACATGCGCTGCCCAGCCGGTAAGCCGCGAGCAGACGAAAATAGGGGTGAACAGCTTGGTCGGTATGCCCATGAAGTGATACGCCGAGGCATGGTAGAAGTCGGCGTTGGGGAACAAGCGCTTCTGCTCCCACATGGTCTTGTCGATGGCTTCGGACACCGGGTACAGCACCGTGTCGCCCACTTCATCGGCAAGGCGCTTGGACCAGCCTTTGATCACCTCGTTACGCGGGTCGGACTCTTTGTAGATGGCATGGCCAAACCCCATGATCTTGTCCTTGCGCTCGAGCATGTGCAGCAACTCGGTCGACGCTTGCTGCGGGCTCTGGAAGCGCTCGATCAGCTCCATGGCCGCCTCGTTGGCACCGCCGTGCAGCGGGCCGCGCAGCGAGCCGATGGCGGCGGTGACGCAGGAGTACAGGTCCGAGAGGGTCGAGGCGCACACCCGGGCGGTGAACGTGGAGGCATTGAACTCGTGCTCGGCGTAGAGAATGAGCGATACGTTCATCACCTTCACATGCAGCTCGCTGGGCGGCTTGCCATGGAGCAACTGCAGGAAGTGGCCGCCCAAGGTGTCTTGGTCGCTGACGCAGTCGATGCGCACGCCGTGATGGCTGAAGCGGTACCAGTAACACATGATCGCCGGGAAGACGGCCAGGAGCCGGTCGGTCTTGTCGCGCTGGGCATCGAAGGTGAGCTCGGGCTCGAGGGTTCCGAGCACGGAGCAGCCCGTGCGCATCACGTCCATCGGGTGAGCGTCGCGCGGGATGCGCTCCAGTACTTCTTTCAACGCCTGCGGCAGGTCGCGCAGGCCTTTGAGCTTGTGCTTGTAGTCGGCAAGCTCGGCTTGGCAGGGCAGCTCGCCATACAACAACAGGTAAGCCACCTCCTCGAATTCGGCATGGGCGGCCAGGTCACGGACATCATAGCCCCGATAGGTCAGCCCAGCGCCGGCCTGACCGACCGTCGACAGGGCCGTCTGCCCGGCAACCTGACCGCGCAGGCCTGCGCCGCTGAGTACTTTTGCTTCGGCCATGGTGCTTCTCCTTTCTTGAACTTGTTATGGAATGCTGGCTGGCTAACCCTTACTTACCCCTGAACCTGGGCGCTGCAGCGCGCTCAGCTGGCAGGTCAGCCTTTTTTCTGTGCAAACAATGCATCGAGATGCTGCTCGAAAGCGTGGTACCCAATGGCCTCGTAAAGCTCCATGCGTGTCTGCATGGTATCGATGACGTTCTTCTGCGTGCCGTCGCGGCGCAGGGCCGCGTAGACGTTTTCGGCAGCCTTGTTCATGGCGCGGAACGCCGACAGTGGATACAGCACCAGCGACACATCGACCGAGCCCAGTTCTTCGGTGGTGTACAAAGGGGTGGCACCGAACTCGGTGATGTTGGCCAGGATGGGAGCCTTGACCCGGTCGGCGAAGGTCTTGTACATCGCAAGTTCGGTGATGGCTTCGGGGAAAATCATGTCCGCACCGGCCTCGACACAGGCGGCCGCCCGATCCAGCGCCGCATTGAGCCCCTCGACCGCCAACGCATCGGTACGGGCCATGATCACGAAGCTGTCATCGGTGCGGGCATCGACCGCCGCCTTGATACGATCGACCATCTCCTGCTGGGTGACGATTTCCTTGTTCGGACGGTGGCCACAACGTTTGGCGCCTACCTGATCCTCGATGTGAATGGCTGCGGCGCCAAACTTGCTCATGGCGCGCACGGTACGGGCAACGTTGAAGGCCGAGGCGCCGAAACCGGTGTCCACGTCCACCAGCAACGGCAGGTCGCACACATCGGTGATGCGCCTGACGTCGGTCAGCACGTCGTCCAGGCCACTGATGCCCAGGTCAGGCAAGCCCAGCGAGCCTGCCGCCACACCGCCGCCGGACAGGTAAATGGCCTTGAAGCCGGCACGCTTGGCCAGCAAGGCGTGGTTGGCATTGATGGCGCCAACGACTTGCAGCGGGCGCTCGGCGGCCACTGCATCGCGAAAACGCTGGCCTGGGGTGCTCTTGACGGTCATTTTTCACCTCGTGTGCTGGGGGTGTGGTCGCCTTGGTAATGGCGCTCGATGTTGCGTTTGGACGCAGCGATGTGACGGCGCATCAACAGCTCGGCCAACTCGCCGTCACCCTCGGCGATCGCGTCCAGGATGCGGTGGTGCTCGGCGAAAGCTTGGCGTGGCCGATTGGGTGTGGCCGAGAACTGGATACGGTACATGCGCACCAGTTGGTACAGCTCGCCGCAGAGCATCTTGACCAAGGTCTGGTTGCCACTGCCCTGGATGATGCGATAGTGAAAATCGTAGTCACCCTCCTGCTGGTAGTAGCCTACGCCCGCCTGAAAGGCAGCATCGCGCTCATGGGTTTCCAGCACCTGGCGCAGCTCGTCGATCTCGGCCCTGCCCATGCGCTCGGCCGCCAGGCGGCAGGCCATGCCTTCGAGCGACTCGCGGATTTCATAGAGTTCGATGAGTTCGGCGTGGCTCAGTGAAACCACGCGTGCGCCCACATGGGGCACACGAACCAGCAGGCGCTGGCCCTCGAGGCGGTGAATGGCTTCACGCAGCGGGCCTCGGCTGATGCCATAGGTGCGGGCAAGCTCCGGCTCGGAAATCTTGCTCCCTGGGGCTATGTCACCCCGCACAATGGCCGCTTGAATTCGCCTGAACACATGCTCGGACAGGGTTTCCGATTCCTCGTTGCCAGTAGCGTCACTGGGTGAAAGCACCTGCATATTGTTGACACCATGCCTAAATAATTGTCATCAATCTAGCTTAACGACATGCTCTGGTCAAAACATTATCCCTGATTGTCGACAATAACCATTCCGAGAAACTAGCTTCCGATCAGGGTGTCAGATCGCGCACCGCTGGCGTCAATACGTCGGCGTGATAGAATGCCGCGCCTTCGATGGAGTATGGATAGCCCGTCTGCCCCGCCAGCATGGTGCCGGCAGATCAACGAGGAAGCTTGTGCAGCCGTTGCCAGTCGCCTTACCCCGAACCTTGCACAATACCGCGCCAGGACTATGAAACTGACACCCTTTGCTTTGCTGATTAGCCTCCTCCTGTTGCCGGCCCTGAGCCAGGCAGCCGGCAAGACCGTGTACGGTCTGAACGAATATGCTCGCCTTGGCGACCTCGACCTCGAAGTGGCGGCCAAGCTCGACACCGGGGCCAAGACTGCCTCGCTCAGCGCCCGCGACATCAAGCGTTTCAAGCGCAATGGTGAAAGCTGGGTGCGTTTCTATCTGGCCATTGACGCTGCCCATTCCCATCCCATCGAACGCCCGCTGGCGCGCGTTAGCAAGATCAAGCGCAGGGCTGGCGACTACGACGCCGAATCGGGCAAGGCCTACACCGCGCGCCCCGTCATCGAGCTGGACATCTGCATGGGCCAGGCCACGCGCACCATCGAAGTCAACCTCACCGATCGCAGCGCTTTCCAGTTCCCATTGTTGATCGGCTCGGAGGCCTTGAAGCATTTCGACGCCCTGGTCGACCCAAGCCTTAAATATGCGGCCGGCAAACCTGCCTGTGCCACCGACGCTCCCAAAGCAGAGTAATTCCGATGCGCTCTCTTACCCTCCATCTGAAAGTCCTGATCACCGTCCTGGTGTTGCTGGGCGTAGCGGTCACGGCTTATCAGATCTTCGTACTTGGCATCCCGGTGACCGAGGATGAAACGGACGATCTGTGGAACATCGATGCCAAGATCGAATTTGTGGCCAGCACCAAGGACCCGGTAAAGGTCCAGATGTTCGTGCCGCCCCTGAATCGGGATTATGTGAGCCTCAACGAAAGCTTCATCTCCAACAACTATGGTGTGAGCGTCAACCGCGCCGATGGCAACCGCAAGGTCACCTGGTCCGCTCGGCGCGCCAGCGGCAATCAGACCCTGTACTACCGGCTGGTGCTGACCAAGCGCTACAGCACTGAGAAAGCCAAGGTCAAGGGCCCGACTTTCCGCGACAGCCTTGCAGTAGAAGGCCCTGAGAAAATCGCCGCCGAAGCTTTGATGGCACCGATTCGTCAGCATTCGGCTGATGTCGAGACGTTCGTCAGCGAAACCATCAAGCGCGTCAACAACCTCAACGACGACAACGTCAAGCTGCTGCTGGCAGGCGATACCTCGCCGATGAAGAAAGCGCAGGTCATTGACCTGCTGCTGTCCATCGCTCACGTGCCGATGGAGAAGGTGCACACGATCCGCCTGGTGGCCGACACCCCACAAACCCCGGAACTGTGGTTGCGCAGCTTCAACGGCAATGACTGGCTGTATTTCAACCCCGAAACCGGTGAGCAAGGCCTGCCCAACGATCGGCTGCTGTGGTGGACCGGGGATGACAACCTGATCACGGTCGATGGCGGCAAGCGGGCCAACGTAACCTTCAGCATGAACAACAGCGAGATGAACGCCATCCGCCTGGCCAAGCTGACGGACGAGAACACCGACGCCGACTTCCTCGAATACTCCCTGTACGGGCTGCCACTGCAGACCCAGCAGACCTTCATGATCATGGTCATGATCCCCATCGGCGTGCTGGTGATTCTGGTGCTGCGCAACCTGATCGGCATCCAGACCCTGGGCACTTTCACACCGGTCCTGATCGCCCTGGCCTTCCGCGAAACACAGCTGGGCTTCGGGATCGTGCTGTTCACCGTCATCACCGCGCTTGGGCTATCGCTGCGCTCCTACCTCGAACACCTGAAGCTGCAGATGCTGCCCCGCCTTTCGGTGGTGCTGACATTCGTCGTGGTGTTGATCGCCGCCATCAGCCTGTTCAGCCACAAACTGGGCCTTGAGCGCGGCTTGTCGGTTGCGCTGTTCCCGATGGTGATCCTGACCATGACCATCGAACGCCTGTCGATCACCTGGGAAGAACGCGGCGGCGGTCATGCCATGAAAGTGGCCATCGGCACCTTGTTCGCCGCGTCTCTGGCTCACTTGCTGATGATGGTGCCGGAGCTGGTCTACTTCGTGTTCACCTTCCCGGCCGTACTGTTGATCCTGGTGGGCTTCATGCTGGCAATGGGTCGCTACCGCGGCTACCGCCTGACCGAGCTGGTCCGCTTCAAGGCATTCCTGAAGAAGGCGGACGCCTGATGTTCGGCCTGATCAAGACGTGGAAAGCCCTGGAGGCCCGGGGCATCATGGGTATCAATCGGCGCAATGCAGACTATGTACTCAAGTACAACAAGCGCCACCTGTACCCGATCGTCGACGACAAGATCATCACCAAAGAGCGCGCGCTGGCAGCCGGCATCCACGTGCCGGAAATGTACGGTGTCATCGAGACTGAAAAGCAGATCGAGAAGCTCGACGAGATCATCGGCGGGCGCAGCGACTTCGTGATCAAGCCAGCTCAGGGTGCCGGGGGTGATGGCATCATGGTCATCGCCGACCGTTTCGAAGACCGCTATCGGACGGTGTCCGGCAAGATCATCAGCCATGAAGAAATCGAGCACCAGATTTCCAGCATCCTCACCGGGCTTTACTCGCTCGGCGGCCATCGCGACCGCGCCCTGATCGAGTACAGGGTCACCCCGGACCAGATCTTCAAGAGCATCAGCTATGAAGGCGTGCCGGACATCCGCATCATCGTCCTGATGGGCTACCCGGTCATGGCCATGCTGCGCTTGCCCACGCGCCAGTCCGGCGGCAAGGCCAACCTGCACCAAGGCGCCATCGGCGTAGGCGTGGACCTGGCCACGGGTGTGACGCTGCGAGGTACCTGGCTGAACAACATCATCAGCAAGCACCCCGATACCACCAACGCAGTGGACGGCGTGCAGCTGCCGACTTGGGACGGGTTCATGAAGCTGGCAGCCGGCTGCTATGAGCTGTGCGGCCTGGGCTACATTGGCGTGGACATGGTGCTGGATCAGGAGAAAGGCCCACTGATCCTCGAGCTCAACGCGCGTCCAGGGCTGAACATCCAGATCGCCAACGATTGCGGCCTGACGCAACGCACCCATGCAATTGAGGCGCACCTTGAGGCACTGGCCAAAGAGGGTGTGACCGAAGACGCCGAGCAACGCGTGCGCGTGGCCCAAGGGCTATTCGGCCACAGGCCCGGCCACTGAGAAGGGGGCTGACCACCAGCCCCGGCAAGATGGAGATGGCGAATGTCGCCCTGACGCTAGGCGCAATGCCTGCGCCGGACTACAATCGCTGTCCTCGCTTTTACATCGCCGTCCCTACTGATGCCGACCTGTACGTTGTACGCCCTGCCCTACCAGCCCGACCCGGCTGCCTACTTTTCCTGCCTGCGTGATGCGCCGGGTGCCATTTTGCTCGACAGCGCTCGCCCCGGCGCAGAGCGCGGCCGCTTCGACCTGATAAGCGCGTGGCCCGTGCAGCACCTGCAGGTGCTGGCGGACGAACCGGGGCGCGCCTTCCTGCAACGGTTGCGCGATGCGCTGGCTGCCTTGGGACCTGCACAGCTGCCACCAGAGAGCGAGCTGCCGTTTGCCGGTGGGTTGATCGGTTACCTGAGCTACGATTTTGGTCGTCGGCTTGAACACCTGCCGACCCAAGCGGTGGACGACCTCGGCCTGCCGGATGCCCAACTGGGCGTGTACGCGTGGGCGCTGGCGACCGATCACGCGACCCGTACTAGCCAACTGGTGTTCCATCCAAGCCTGGGCAGTGAAGAGCGTGAGCGACTGGTGCACCTGTTCGAGGAATGCGAGCCTACGGCCAATGGGGCTTTCAAGCTGCTCGCGCCGATGACCGGTGACCTTGCGCCCGAGCAGTACCATGCAGCCTTCGAGCAGGTTCAACGCTACATCCAGGCAGGTGACTGCTACCAGATCAACCTGACCCAACGGTTTCGCGCTGCTTGCCAAGGCGATCCCTGGCGAGCTTATCAAGCGCTTCGCCAGGCGTGCCCAACACCGTTTTCCGGGTTCCAGCAATTGGCAGATGGCAGCGCCTTGTTGAGCTTCTCGCCTGAGCGTTTCATCCGCGTCAGCAAGGGGCATGTGGAAACCCGTCCGATCAAGGGCACCCGTGCGCGGGGCCTGGATGCTGCCGAGGACGCGCGCAATGCCGAGCAGCTACGGCAAAGCCCCAAGGACCGGTCGGAAAACCTGATGATCGTGGACTTGTTGCGCAATGACCTGGGCCGTACGTGCGAGATTGGCTCTGTCAAAGTGCCTGAGTTGTTCAGCCTGGAAACCTACCCCAATGTGCACCACCTGGTCAGCAGCGTGACGGGGACGCTGGCGGCTGACAAGGACGCACTGGACCTGATCGGCGACAGCTTCCCTGGTGGCTCGATCACCGGCGCGCCCAAGATCCGCGCGATGCAAATCATTGATGAGCTTGAACCCACTCGCAGAGCGCTCTACTGCGGATCGCTGCTGTATGTCGATGTCCGCGGCGAGATGGACAGCTCTATCGCCATCCGCAGCCTGTTGATCAAGGACGGCCAGGTCAGTTGCTGGGGCGGTGGCGCCGTGGTGGCCGACTCTGAATGGCAGGCCGAGTACGAGGAGTCGATTGCCAAGGTGCGGGTGCTGATGCAGACCTTGCAGGCGATCTAAGGCGGTTTTACCCCGTCAACCGCTGGACGCACCTCGGCGCGCCCGCAACCAGGGTAGGTTTTTTGTTACCATTGCCTCACTACGAGCGCCCAGCGCCACAGCCAAGATGGAAACCGCCTGATGAGCCAACCTTTCGACGTCGCTGCCCTGGCAGCGGCTTACGCGGACAAATCCCCACAGGACATTCTAAAGCTCGCCTTTGAGCATTTCGGCGACGACCTGTGGATCTCCTTCAGTGGTGCCGAAGATGTGGTGCTGGTGGACATGGCCTGGAAGCTGAACAAGCAGGTCAAGGTCTTCAGCCTCGACACCGGACGGTTGCATCCAGAGACCTATCGCTTCATCGAGCAGGTGCGCGAGCATTATAACTTGCCCATCGAAATCCTGAGCCCCGACCGCAGCAAGCTCGACCCTTTCGTCAAAGACAAAGGCCTGTTCAGCTTCTACCGTGACGGTCACGGCGAGTGCTGCGGCATACGCAAGATCGAGCCCCTGCGCCGCAAGCTTGCGACCGTCAGCGCCTGGGCGACGGGGCAGCGCCGTGACCAGAGCCCAGGGACGCGCAGCCAGGTGGCAGCCCTTGAGGTCGACACAGGCTTCTCCACCCCGGAGCGCACGCTCTACAAGTTCAACCCCCTCGCGCAGATGACCAGCGAAGAAGTATGGGGCTATATCCGCATGCTTGAGCTGCCCTACAACAGCCTGCATGAGCGCGGTTTCATCAGCATCGGTTGCGAGCCCTGCACGCGCCCTGTGCTACCCAATCAGCACGAGCGCGAAGGTCGCTGGTGGTGGGAGGAATCGACCCAGAAGGAATGCGGCTTGCACGCCGGCAATCTGATTACCAAGGCTTGAAACGCGGGCGGCATCAGTAAAAAGGGCCGCTTGACGGCCCTGGCATCCAAGCATCAGTGCACCGGTAGCTCGACACCTTCGAACAGGGCCTCAAGCTCCTGCTTGTTGTGACACTGAATGGCCTTGGCCATCACTTCACGGGTCAGGTGCGGCGCAAACTTCTCGATGAAGTCGCACATGAACCCACGCAGGAACGTGCCACGCCGGAAGCCGATCTTGGTGATACTGGCCTCGAACAGTTCGCTGGCGTCCAGGGCCACCAGATCACCGTCCAGCTTGGCGTCGACCGCCATGCCCGCAACGATACCCACGCCCAGACCGAGACGGACATACGTCTTGATCACGTC
The DNA here is from genome assembly GCF_000730565.1 of Pseudomonas fulva NBRC 16637 = DSM 17717. GTDB lineage: Bacteria > Pseudomonadota > Gammaproteobacteria > Pseudomonadales > Pseudomonadaceae > Aquipseudomonas > Aquipseudomonas fulva. Next base: position 218,563 of record NZ_BBIQ01000005.1, read on the forward strand.
CGCGTCCGCCGCCGTGAACACCACCTTGGGCGTCAAGCCACGGTTGCTGAAGGCTTCATCCAGCTTGGAGCGCCCGGTAAAGCCGAACACATAGGTAACGATGGGGTACTCGGCCACCGCTTCAAGGGTCAGCTTGGGCAGCTTCGCCAATGGGTGGCCCTGTGGAACTACCACGCAACGGTTCCACTTGTAGCACGGCATCATGATCAGGTCGCCGAACAGCTCGAGCGCTTCTGTGGCGATGGCGAAATCCACCGTACCGTCGGCGGCCATCTCGGCGATCTGCATCGGGGAGCCCTGATGCATGTGCAGGGACACTTCCGGGTACTGCTTGATGAAGCCACTGATCACCGGAGGCAAGGCGTAGCGAGCCTGGGTATGAGTAGTGGCGATGGAGAGCGTGCCCTTCTTCTCGTTGGAGAACTCCTGGGCGATCTGCTTGATACTTTCGACCTTGCGCAGGATCTCGCCAGCGGTGTTGATGATGCGCTCTCCAGCCGGGGTGACACGCGTCAGATGCTTGCCGCTGCGAGCAAATACCTCGACGCCCAGTTCGTCTTCGAGCAGGCGAATCTGCTTGCTGATCCCCGGCTGCGAGGTATACAGGCTTTGCGCTGTCGCGGAGACGTTGAGGTCATGGTGCGCTACTTCCCAGATGTAGCGCAGTTGTTGAAGCTTCATAGGTTTCCCTCAGTTCAGCATGGGTCAGCGGCAGCGGGCAGCGACGATATATAACTATATTAGTGGTAATCGCAATAAATCTAGAACTATTTTGTTACACAGCTTGGAATATGCCTACAGCGTAATTCAGGCCTTCCTACGACCTAAATGCTGTGCCAAAGGGACCATGTAGACCGGCACCGGCGAAAGCTGTAGCAGTCTGACCGCGGTCCTACCCAAGGGCACGTCCACGCCGGCCCCGGCGCTGTGGCTGCCGAAGACAAGCAAGTCGACGCTCAGACGCTGCGCCTGATCCAGGATCACTTGCGCAGGGTCGCCCTGGCGTACGCGTACCGCCTTGAGCACTGCCAGATCGGCTTGCTCCCCCAGCTCTTCTCGAAAATTTTCCAGTACACGCTGCTCGATGTTGGCCATTACCGTGCCTACGCCCTGGCTGTGCAGCTGATCAAGGGTGTGTTCATCCAGGTAACTTTGCAGGAGGGATTCAGCAAACTGGCCCATCGGTTCGACCGCATGAATCACGTACAACTCGGCACCGAATGTGCGCGCCAACGCAAGCGCATGCTGCATCACGAATGGCGCATAGACGCCGAGGTCTGTGGCGTACAGCAGAGAGCGGATCATTCGACCTCCTCGACTGCCATGGCGGCAGGGCAAGCTTGAGCTTAGCAGCGCATCAGCGCCTCGCTTGCCAAGGCTGATGCATGACTGCGCCTAGCGCATGGTCCCTTCACTGCGTTTACCGAGGTACGTCAGCGACTGGTACAACATCTCCATGCGGGGCAAATGGCAACCTGCCGCCTGGACGCGGGCCAGAGGTGCTGCATAGATGGCTTCTATTTCGAGCGGCCGATGGTGAACATGGTCGTGGTACATGCTGGGCCAGTAATCCGGCATGCGCTCGGTCATGCTCAGCAGCTGCTGGGCGTAGCCTGCGGGCATGGCATGACCACAAGTGGCGGCGCCCCCTATCACCTCCTCCATCAAGGCTTGCACCAGCGTGCGAGCATGGCTGTCGCCCAGCAGCTGGGCCGTGCTGGCATCGAGCAGCACTGACAAGCCGTTGAATGGGACGTTCCAGACCAGCTTCTGCCACCGTGCGCCAGCCAGATCAGGCATGCCGACGGCATTCACCCCCGCAGCCTGGAACAATGAAACCCCCTGCTCCACCAGGCGGCGTCCGCCATCGCTACTGGGGCCGCTGTGGTAACCCAGGTTCACGGTGCCTAACGCCTGATGGCGAATCACGCCGGGCGCCTGGCGGTCGGCGCAGACGAAGCACAACCCGCCAAGCAAGTGCATGTCAGCACGAAGCAACGGGCGCAGTTGCGCTTCGACATCCAGTCCGTTCTGCAGCAGGACCACGTTCGCATCCGGTGCAGCGGCCTGCACGATCAGCGGTGCCAGTTGAGGGTTGCCAGTGGCTTTGGCACCTATCAATAGCCAATCGCACGGCGGCATTTGCGCGGCGTCGGCGTAGCAATTCACGTTGCCATGCAGCTGCCCATGGACAGCACTGTGTACGGTCAGCCCATGCTGACGGACCGCTTCGTACTCGCTTCTGAGCAAAAAGTGCACATTGAAGCCGGCCTTTGCCAGCAACAGCCCGTAAAAGCCGCCTATGGCGCCACTGCCGATGATGCCAATCCGGGGGTTGCGCGCGCGCATGCGGTTCTCCTTCTCATGTCAGGCTGTTTTCACACCGGTCAAGCACCTTCGCGCAGGTCAATGTTCGCTGTCCACCCCGCCGCCCGGAAAAACCCCGTCTGCGCGGGGCAATGCCCATTGTGGCGCAAACGCTAACGCGCTAAGGTTCGGCTCCCCGCTGCGATTATTCTTGCTGCTGGGCCGCACGGGGATAGCTGGCGGCCGGCACCCGTGACCTGACGAGTAACACGATGGCTGATTTACCGATCGATGACTTGAACGTTGCATCCAACGAGACGCTGATCACCCCCGACCAGCTCAAGAAGGAAATTCCCCTTAGCGCCCAGGCCCTGCAGACCGTGACTGCTGGCCGTGACGTGGTGCGCAATATTCTCGATGGCAAGGATCACCGCCTGTTCGTCGTGGTCGGCCCTTGCTCCATCCACGACATCAAGGCCGCGCATGAGTACGCAGAGCGCCTTAAGGCCCTGGCCGAAGAAGTGTCGGACACGTTGTACCTGGTCATGCGTGTGTATTTCGAGAAGCCGCGTACCACTGTGGGCTGGAAAGGCCTGATCAACGACCCCTATCTGGACGACTCCTTCAAGATTCAGGATGGCTTGCACATCGGTCGCAAGCTGCTGCTCGACCTCGCCGAAATGGGGCTACCCACAGCCACTGAGGCACTGGACCCGATTTCCCCTCAGTACCTGCAGGACCTGATCAGCTGGTCAGCCATCGGTGCACGTACCACCGAGTCGCAGACCCATCGCGAAATGGCCTCTGGCCTGTCGTCGGCTGTCGGCTTCAAGAACGGTACCGACGGTGGCTTGACCGTCGCCATCAACGCCCTGCAGTCGGTGTCCAAGCCGCACAGGTTCCTTGGGATCAACCAGGAAGGTGGCGTTTCCATCGTGACCACCAAGGGCAACCCCTACGGGCATGTCGTGCTTCGCGGCGGCAACGGTAAACCCAATTACGACTCGGTCAGTGTCGCCCTGTGCGAACAGGACCTGGCCAAGGCCAAGATCAAGGCCAACATCATGGTCGACTGCAGCCATGCCAACTCCAACAAGGATCCGGCATTGCAACCGCTGGTGATGGAAAACGTAGCGAACCAGATTCTGGAGGGCAACCAATCGATTATCGGGTTGATGGTCGAGAGCCATCTGAACTGGGGCTGCCAGTCCATTCCCAAGGACTTGTCGCAGTTGCAGTACGGCGTCTCCGTGACGGACGCCTGCATCGACTGGTCAGCGACTGAGAAGACGTTGCGCAGCATGCGCACGAAGTTGAAGGACGTACTGCCTCAGCGCAATCGCGCCTGAGACCTCAAGGGGCCATCCAGGCCCCGTTGCCCGAAGCAGTGGTCACACCTTGCTGGCGTGACGCTGCTGACGCTCCATGTAACGTTCCACGTACGAGCACGAGGGTATCACCGTGTAGCCCATCTGCTCGGCATACTGCAGCGCGCGCTCGGTCAGGGCAGCGGCGATCCCACGTCCACGCAAGGCGTTGGGTACGAACGTGCGGTAGATGTCCAGCGTCTGCTTACCCAAGTCCATGTAGGTGAGGTAGGCACGATGACCGTCCACGTTGGTCTCGAACTGATGACCCGCCTGGTCATGGTGGATGGTCAGCGCTTCGCTCATCACTACTCCTTGCGGGCCTTTCCGGCAGACCCTTAGCCTGATCGATGGTCAATACCCGGCACACTTGGCACATGCATCATCTATTGCGCGTTGGACCGCTGGACGTCTGCGTTCGTTCGGGCTTTCTGTAAACCCACATACTAGGCGCATACCCGTGGATTGCTCAAGTGAAGCGCTTTGAATGAATGCAAGCTACCAACCGCTTACGCTGTTAAGTGTGACGTTAGCTTTGCCGACAAATGATGTACGACTAAGACGCACAAAGACAGTAGAAGTCACCCTTAGTTCAACACGAAAGTTGCCGTTAGTGTCGTGTTGCACCGCTGCCTCGGGGCTGGGAGCCACTGGCCAGTGTGGGCGCAGACACTGCGCACTGTTTTTTTTTGCAGTTCTTGCGTTCAGTCAGTTTACTTACTACAAGTAATGGGTACTATGTACGCCGGCCAGTTTCTCTTTTCTGAGAGATGGCTCATTAATAGAAAGTCCTTGAAGGGGAACACGATGAACAACGTTCTGAAATTCTCTGCTCTGGCTCTGGCCGCAGTTCTGGCTACCGGTTGCAGCAGCGTCTCCAAAGAAACCGAAGCTCGCCTGACTGCAACCGAAGACGCAGCAGCCCGCGCACAAGCTCGTGCCGATGAAGCCTACCGCAAGGCTGACGACGCACTGGCAGCCGCTCAGAAAGCTCAGCAGACCGCTGACGAAGCCAATGAGCGCGCACTGCGCATGCTGGACAAAGCCAGCCGCAAATAATAGTCCTTCGGGGCTGTTATCAAGCCGACCCCCTTGGGGGTCGGCTTTTTTTTGGTTTCGAAATCGCACGTTGGCGCGATGCGCCGCCCAAGACGCCTGGTGCGCCTTGGCAACGCCGTTCGCACAGCGGGTTACTGCATCTCCTCTGGAAGCGTCGAGACCATGGGTGTGGCGCCCTGATTGTCGACGGGCACGGCAATCTCCACCGGCATACCGTCTTCAGCAGCCACGACATCGCGGACCATGTCCCAGTTCATGCGCAGGTTATTGGCCAGGTCTTCGCGCTTGAGCAACGCGTTGATGACCGCCGTATGCTTGTCGACCACCGACGGATTGCCCTGATCATCCAGCGGCGTATGGGCTTCGAGGTATACCTTGCCCCCGCTCGACCCGAACTTGTACGGTTCGTTGATGATGCGAACCGGCGTACCCACTGGCACCATGCCCGACAGTTCCAGCACATTGTTGTTGAGCATGCGGAAGCAGCCATGGCTGGTACGCATGCCAATCCCGAATTTCTTGTTTGAGCCGTGGATCAGATAACCTGGTACGCCCAGGGTGAACTTGAAGGGCCCGAGCGGGTTGTCCGGGCCGGCCGGAACCACGGCAGGCAAGATGTCGCCATCGGCCGCATGTTCGGCCCGAATCGACGCCGGCGGCGTCCAGGTAGGGTTTGGCGTCTTGGCGATGATCTTGGTATTGGCAATTGGCGAGCCCCAGCCTTCGCGACCGATCCCCAGCGGGAAGGTGTGCACGACATTCTCGCCCTTGGGGTAATAATACAAGCGGTATTCGGCAAGGTTGATGACGATACCTTCGCGAGGGCCCGGTGGCAGGATGTAGCGCGTGGGCAAGATGATTTCGGTGCCGGCGCCAGGCAGCCAGGGATCGACGCCCGGGTTGGCGGCGATCATCTCCAGATAGCCCAGATCATTGGCCGTACCGATATCGGCGAATGTATCCTCGTACTTGGCCTTGATCACATGCACCTGACCGACGATGTCGTCCCCAGGTGGCGGCAGTGGCAACTCCAGTGCGACAGTGGGCCCCGCTACCAGCAAGGCGGCCAGGGACAGGCTACGAGTGACGGCGGGAAAGCGCGGCAACATCCGGTAAATCCTTTGGAAGGTGGGACGAAAGCCATGATTGTACACCCCCGCCCCAAGCAGCGGGAGGCACCCGGAGCCCGACACGGTTACAGATGATGAAAGGTGCGCGCCTAGACTGCCTGCAGCTGGGGCCAGATCGGCCGCATGCCCCGCCGTTGCGCGTCCAGAATGGCACGGCACAGCTCGCACAGTCGGGTATCGCGATAGATGGTGCGTGGTACGCCGGACCAGCGAGGGTGCGCGGGCAATAAACCCCCGCACAATGTTCTATCTACCGGCACGCCGAGTTCGAGCTGCCGCGCGACCAGGTGAACGCGACTTTCCTGGCAGGCGAACAGGTCAAGCTGTTCGTCGGGCTCGATCAATTGGTAGGCGAAAAGGGACCAGGCAGGGCGCGGCATCGGGGGTACTCGGAACGGGGGGCGCAACATTAGCCCAAACCCGCCCCCGTTTAAAGCGTCAGAGCAACGGTTTAAGCACCGGCCAGGCATTTTCCAGCAGCCGCTGCTGGGCGCCCTGGGCGGGATGGATGCCGTCGGCCTGCATCAACTCAGGAACGCCCCCTACCCCTTCCAGGAAAAACGGCACCAGGGCCACCTGCTTGTCCTTGGCCAGCTCCTCGTACACCTTGGCAAACGCCGTGGTATAGCGAACACCATAGTTGGGAGGCAGCTGCATGCCCAACAGCAGCACCTTGGCACCTGCCTGGCGCGACTGATCGACCATTGAGGCAAGGTTTTGTCGCAATTGCGCTGGCGGCTGCCCGCGCAACCCATCGTTGCCTCCCAACTCCAGCACCACCACCGCCGGCTTGTGCGCCGCCAGCAACGCAGGCAGCCGCGCTTGCCCGCCGGCGCTGGTGTCGCCACTGATCGACGCGTTGACCACTTTGTCGTCGAAACCTTCCTGGCGCAGGCGGGTCTGCAACAAGGATGCCCACCCGTAGCGGGTATCCAGGCCAAAACCTGCGCTGATACTATCACCGACAATCAGCACCGTTCCCGCAGTCGCGCTCTGGGCCAGGCAATACAGGGCCAGGCCGGCACTCATCAACCACATTCGCATCGGATTCTCCATGGGCCCCAGCATGCTCGTTGCGCAGCACCTTAGCAAAGTGGTCACCAGCGCGGAAGGTGAACTCACCATCCTGCACCCCCTATCGCTGGAGCTGGCCGCGGGGGACAGCCTTGCCATCGTCGGCGCCTCAGGTTCAGGCAAGTCGACCCTGCTTGGGCTGCTGGCCGGGCTTGATCAGCCCAGCGAAGGTTCGGTGACGCTCGCCGGGCACGACCTTGGCGCGCTCGATGAGGACCAGCGGGCGCGCATCCGGGCCGAGCACGTGGGCTTCGTGTTCCAGTCATTCCAGTTGCTCGACAGCCTCAATGCACTGGAAAACGTGATGTTGCCACTGGAACTGCATGGACGCGCAGACGCGCGCGATCACGCGCGCGCTTTGCTCGAACGCGTAGGCCTAGGGCAACGGCTGAGCCATACGCCGCGGCAACTGTCGGGCGGTGAGCAACAGCGGGTGGCCCTAGCCCGAGCCTTCGCCGCTCAGCCCGCCGTGCTGTTTGCCGACGAACCGACGGGCAACCTCGACAGCCACACGGGCGAGCGTATCAGCGACCTGCTGTTCGAGTTGAATCAGGAGCGCGGCACTACGTTGGTCCTGGTAACCCACGACGAGCGACTGGCGCACCGTTGTCACCGTCATATCCGCCTGGACGCGGGCCAGCTGGTCAGCCCCCTGGAGGCCGGATGAAGGGCATGCCGGCGTCGCGCCTGCTGGGGCTGGCCTGGCGGCAGCTGCTGCGTGATCTCAGGGCCAGCGAAGTTCGGGTGTTGTTCTTCTCGCTCCTGGTCGCCGTAGCGGCCAGTACTGCCATCGGGTATTTTGGCGCACGGCTCAACGGTGCCATGCAATTGCGCGCCAGTGAGTTTCTGGGCGCCGACCTGGTGCTGCAAGGCAGCGCCCCAGCGGCGGCGTCACAAATTACGGTAGGCAAGGCCTTGGGGCTGCATCACGCCCAAGTGGTCGAATTCACCAGCGTGGTCGGCGCAGATAACGGTATCCAGCTCGCGGGGGTAAAGGCCGCCGATAACGCCTATCCACTGCGTGGCCAGGTGCGCAGCGCCGCCGAGCCTTATGCCGAGGAAAACCCAGGCGGCGGGCCGGCAGCCGGCGAGGTGTGGGTAGAGCCCCGGCTGCTGGCGGCATTGGGCATGAACATCGGCGACAGCATCGATGTGGGCATGAAGACCCTGCGCATGAGCCGCGTGCTGACCTATGAACCGGATCGGGCGAACAACTTCTACAGCCTGACCCCACGGGTGATGATGAACCTGGCGGACCTGCCGGCGACCGGTGTGGTACAACCCGGCAGCCGCGTGACTTACCGTGACCTGTGGAGCGGCCCTGCCGCGGCATTGGCGCAATACCGTGCCAGCGTCGATAACACGCTTTCGGCCAGCCAGCGGTTGCGCGACACCCGCGATGGCAATCAGCAAATCGGCGGCGCACTGGGCAAAGCTGAGCGCTACCTGAACCTTGCCAGCCTCGTTGCAGTATTGCTGGCCGGTGTCGCCGTGGCGCTGTCTGCCAGCCGCTATGCCGCCAGGCGCCTGGACGCCAGCGCCCTGCTTCGTTGCCTGGGACTGTCGCGGCGCCAGGCACTGCTCCTGTACAGTTTGCAGCTGGCCATGCTCGGGTTTGCAGCGGCGATCGTGGGGGCCGCAGTAGGCTGGCTCGCGCAGCTGGGTTTGTTCGAGCTGCTGCACGGATTACTGCCCAGCGACGTACCGCCAGGCAGCCTGTGGCCGGCCTTGGCTGGAATCGCCACGGGCCTGGTCGCGCTGACAGGCTTTGCCCTGCCGCCGATTGCAGCTTTGGGTAAAGTGCCCCCGTTGCGGGTGTTGCGTCGTGACTTGCTCCCTGTCCCTCCCAGCAGCTGGCTGGTCTACGGTGCAGCCTTGTTCGCCCTGGGTCTTATCATGTGGCGGCTAAGCCTTGACCTGCTGCTGACCTTCGCACTCCTGGCAGGTGGCCTGGCGGCGGCCCTGGTCCTGGGCGGGTTGCTGTGGCTGGGTTTGCGCAGCCTGCGTCGGCTCCTGTCAGGGGCGCCGTTGGCCTGGCGGCTAGGGCTGGGCCAGCTGCTTCGCCACCCCACGGCCGCCGCTGGGCAGGCCCTGGCCTTCGGGCTGATCCTGCTGGCCATGGGCCTGGTCGCGCTGCTGCGTGCAGAGCTGCTCGACACCTGGCAGGCACAGCTGCCTGAAGACGCCCCGAATTATTTCGCACTCAATATTCTGCCTGACGATCAGGATCGCTTCGCCCAACAGCTCAAACAGATCAACGCCGCTGCTGCTCCTCTGTACCCGGTCACCCCGGGGCGGCTGATCGAGATCAACCAGCAGCCCGTTCAACAGATCGTCACGAAGGACTCCGCAGGCGAACGCGCCGTGCAACGTGACCTGAGCCTGACGTGGGCGGCGCAGTTGCCTGACGGCAACCAATTGACCGGTGGCCATTGGTGGCAAGGGTCACCAACCGATGTCGAGGTACCTGGCGTATCGGTAGAGGCCCAGCTCGCCGAAAGTCTTCAGCTGAAGTTGGGCGACACACTCACGTTCGATATTGGTGGCCAGCAACGTCAGGCCAAGGTGATCAGCCTGCGCAGCGTGCATTGGGACAGCTTCCAGCCCAACTTCTACATGATCTTCCAACCCGGCACATTGCAAGGGCTGCCTACGACCTATCTGACGAGTTTTTACCTCTCCCCCGGGCATGATCAGGAGATCGTCGCCCTGTCACGCGCATTTCCTGCGGTGACCATCCTCCAGGTCGATGCATTGCTCGCCCAATTGCGCAGCATACTTGCCCAGGTCACGCTTGCAGTAGAGTATGTGCTGCTGTTCGTACTGGCCGCGGGATTGGCCGTTTTGTTCGCAGGCCTTCAAGCCACCTTGGATGAGCGCATTCGCCAAGGTGCGCTCTTGCGTGCCCTGGGAGCCCAACGCCAGTTGCTGGTCAAGACACGGCGCATCGAATTCGGCTTGCTGGGGGCTTTGAGCGGTTTGCTGGCGGCGCTAGGGTGCGAGCTGATTACCTTGGTGTTGTATCACTACGCTTTCGCACTGCCCTGGAGCCCGCACCCGTGGTTGCTGCTCATGCCCGTCGCAGGCGCGCTGTTGGTAGGCTGCGCGGGTGTGCTCGGCACTCGCCGCGCACTTGATGCCTCACCGCTCACCGTCCTGCGTGAAGGGTGAAGCCAAGGCGGTCCTGCGTGACTCGGGACCGTCTTGCCGACGTGCCAGGCTTACGGCGAGCAGCTGCCCAGGCCGTGCTTCTCCAAATACCGCTGCTGGTCTTGGTCAGCCACCTGAAGGTGCGATGCCCTCTGGCTCGATCCCGATGTGTTCATGAAGTTGTTCGATATGCTCAGGGCGGATACCGCAGCACCCGCCTATGATCGTGGCGCAGGTGAAAGGCGCCACAGCATAACTGTTGGCCGTCACGATCCGCGCCGGCGCTTATGAACATCTTATGCGCCTGGAGCACGTGCTCTGGGGGCTCGATCAGCCCAAACGCCAACCGTTCCGGCTGCCTGAAGGGGGTTCCGCTGCGCTTGAGCACCTGCTCCATCCCACCGTCAAGCAGGTGATTGCGATAAGCCATTTGCATTGGTGACAAGCGCCGAGGGCGAAGGTCGCCAAGCCTGACGCACCTGGCGCCTGCGGGTTGGAGAAGCCTCGCAGATCACCAGGCTGTCGAACGAGTACCACGCCTGTGAAACGGCGGTGAACGGTTGGCTGAAAAAGCGTTGAAAAACTACGCGGCCTTGCAACCCAGGCTGCGCATCAGATCGCGGGTTGCGTCGAGAAAGACCTCGTTGATCGCCTCGGCACACTCTGGCGTCAAGCGGCTTGAAGGGCCTGACAGCACCAATGCCCCGACCAGTTCATCGCCTGCCCCGTAGACGGGAAAGGCTACCGAAGCCGCATGCGGGTCCGTGGCCCCCATCGAGAAAAACGGCTTCTGCATGGTGATGCCGCTGGCAAACGGTGTACGCAAGGCCTGGGCGCCGGCAGCATCGTCCATCGGACGCATATCGCCAGGTTGAACGTGCATGCGTAGGCGATGGGGGGAGTTCACCCGGTACTGACACATGCGGTAGGCGCCGTGGCGCACGTAGAACGACGCCGTTTCACCCGTACGCTCGGCCAGAAGGTGCAGCCTGGGCATCACGTGCCGCTCCAGATCGATACCCTCTTCGTACACGGCGTTAAGCCGCATCACTTCACTGGCCAGCTGGTAGCGACCGTCGGCCATGCGGTTGACATAGCCGTGATTCTCAAGCGAAACCATCAGGCGCATGATGGTACTTTTGATCAGCCCGGTACGCTCGACGAGCTCGACGAGCGTCAGCGCCGTGTCCCCCACCTGAAACGCAGAAAGTACCGTCAGCACGCGGTCGGCCGAAGCCACTCCATTGACCGCGGGACGCGGCCGGACATTTACCATCGAGAGTTCCTCACCTGTGAATGATGCAAGTCATTGTCGGCATTGAAAGCGCCCATTATCTGGCAATGCCCTGACGACCGCCATCACAGCTGACCGCGTCGATTGGGTAGTTGCGCAATCTGCAGCCAGTCGTCCGGGGCTTCTTGCAAGCATGCGGACGCACCATGAACTCGGCCAAGGCCATGGCCATGACGTGGCTCAGCTGCACGGACCATTCACCGCTGACTCCAGTGCTTGATCCAGTGCTTGAACATGGCGCATCTGGGCGGTTAACGTCTGTAGCCTCCCGGCTACCCTGTGCCACCTCCCCGTACGCGCAGCGACAATGTTGGCCGGGTTCGGATATGGAAAAAAGCAAACATGGCAACTGACCTCATCACCGAAGCAGGCTACCAAGCCCTGAAAGATGAACTGGACTGGCTTTGGCGAGATGAGCGACCAGAGATCACGCGCAAAGTGACCTGGGCGGCGTCACTGGGCGATCGCAGTGAAAATGCGGACTACCAGTACAACAAGAAAAAGTTGAGGGAAATCGACCGTCGTGTCCGCTACCTTCGCAAGCGCATCGAGAACCTGCGCGTGGTGCCTTACTCGCCCGCGCAGGAAGGAAAAGTGTTTTTTGGAGCATGGGTGACCATCGCCAACGAGCACGACCAAAGCAAGCGGTTCCGAATCGTCGGCGCGGATGAAATCTACGACCGCAAGGACTTCATCTCCATCGACTCACCGATGGCCCGGGCCTGCATAGGCAAGTGCGTCGGGGACGAGATCATGGTGCGCACACCCACGGGAGAAGCCTACTGGGACGTCACCGACATTCAATACGATGCACACGAAGCCGCGCCACGATTCGTCAAACCCTGATCGCTTTGCACCGTCGCAGGAGACGGCAGACTTTCAGCGTGCCGTGATCAGCCCTTGGCGCGCGATACGGACCAGATGGCCGATCACTTCGGCCGAGGCCTCGGGCGCGGGCGCTTGAATCACGGCAAGGTCGAACCGGTCATTGGCGTACTGGGCGAAATGCTCGCCGGTCTCGGCAAACTGGATCAGGAATGCACGGGCCTGGCCTCGTCGACGAGACAAGCCTTCAAGGTGGCGCAAAAGTGTGGGCTGGTGCGCCCCCCCAAGCAGGATGCGCGGGGTGCGCGACGCCTGACTGACAGGCAGAGGGCTTAGACAGACACTGGTACGTGGGCAACTCATGGTGAATTCTCCGCCTCGCCAATCTCGCTGGGCAGCGGTGGGAGGCGTCACCGAACCAGCGCTTTAGCGGTATTTCGGGACACCCCTCGGGCGTCTCTGCGCCCCGCAAGTAGCTGTTTAAATCGGCGCAGGCGTCATGCTAGAGCGATTGAACCGAACATGCAAGCGCACGATTCTGGCCAATTGCCCGCCTCGGTGCAGCCTCGCTTAGTGCTTGCCCTTGGGCTCCAGCACCCGCCGCTCCCGATTGAACGCCAGGAAGTACTTGTTCACGCTGTTGACGAAGTTGACCGGCCCCATGCCCACCTGCTCCATGGCGATGCGTTCGGTCTGGAAGAACCATTGGTTACCGTTGAGCCCACGCTTGCGCGCTTCGGCGCGCATGGCTTGCACGCGCTCGGGCCCCAGGTTGTAGGCGGCCAACACGAACGCCATGCGCTCACGTTCATTGATGCGGGGGCTGGAGAAGAACTTGCGACGGATCAGGGCCAGGTAACGCGCACTGGCCTGAACGTTGCCGTCCACCGTCTTGATGTTACTGACCCCGACCCGTTGGGCAGCCGCCGGCGTGATTTGCATTAACCCGTGTGCGCCCCCTGCCCCCCGCGCGGCCGGGTTGAGGGTCGACTCCTTGAATGCCAAGGCGGCAAGGTTGAGCCAGTCGATCTGCTGCGCCTGGCCATGCTTTTGCAACACGGCGCTGACCGAGGCCAGCCGTTGACGGTCCTGGCGGGCGAGCGGGTTGTGTACCCGGTACTGACGCCGATAGATGCGTTCGAATGCTGCATCCTCGTTGTCAGGGGCGCGATAGTTCTGTAGGAAGCGGTCGACCGATGCCTGCAACTGCGGCGAGTCACGACCAACGTACCAGCGCATGGCTTGCGAGGGCCCCAGGTGCGCACGCGGGTTGACACGCAGCTTCGGCATGACCTTTGACCAGCGGCGGGCGATCGGCTGTTCGACCACGGTCAAGTGATAGATACCGGCCTGGACCATCTCCAGCACATCCTCGATCGCCAGGGTCGGATCGACCCACTCCACCTTGACGGGGGGACGCTTGCGCAGGGCCAGACGCTGGTTCAGTTGCTCGATCAACGGGCCCGCGGCACTGGCGCTGGTCAGCGCGATGGTGCGACCTGACAATTGTTCCGCCTGGCTGAAGGTGCGCTCCCCCTTGCGCCCAACCAACACCAGCGCCACCTGATCACGCACCGGGGCAGTTGCTACTACGTTACGCACCGTAGCAGGATCGAGCAGTTCCCCTGGCGCGGCCAAGTCGCCCTCGCCCCGGCCCAGTGCGCCCAGGAGCTGCTCCTTGGCGCGTGGGATAAGTTTGAGCTCGATGCGCTGGCTGTCCTCTACCCGGGCATTGAGAAAGTGCTCGAGCGCGCGCAGGCGGTAGTACTCGACGCCCACGGGCTCGCCTTTCACTTCGCCGGAGCTGTTGCGGCTTTGATTGACCAGCACGCGCAAGACCTTGCTGCTGCGGATGTGCTGGAGATCGCGGGCATTGGCCGGCGCAATGTGATACTGCGGGCCCGGTGGGCGTACCTGCGTCTGCGCTTGGCTGGCCAGGGGCAGCCCCAACAGCAGCATGAACATGAGCCAGTAGCGTGGCATTCAAGGTATCCGTCGTGAGTGGTTAGCCAGCATGACGTTCGCCACGTTAGGGCTTGAGGTCAAAAAGACCATGCCCTGGACTTGAAGTTCTTGGACAGCCGTTAGGCACGGGCTTTTGCTATGCTGGCGTCCCTGCGGCACGAGGTAGCACCATGCAATTGATCGACATTGGCGTCAACCTGACCAACAGCAGTTTCGATGGCCGCCAAGCGGAAGTGGTCAACCGCGCCTTGGAAGCGGGCGTCGAGCAAATGGTCCTGACAGGCACCAGCTTGCCTGTAAGTGAACAGGCCATTGGCCTTTGCCAGCAACTGGACAGCGCGCAAAGTCACCTGTTCGCAACGGCTGGGGTTCACCCGCACGATGCAGACAGCTGGAACAGCCAGAGCGAACAGCACATGCGCCACCTGCTTGTCGAGCCGCGGGTGCGCGCCGTGGGCGAATGCGGCCTGGACTTCAACCGCGATTTCTCTCCACGCCCTGCGCAGGAGAAGGCCTTGCACGCCCAGCTAGCATTGGCCGTGGAGTGCCAACTTCCGGTGTTTCTCCATGAGCGCGACGCCAGTGAGCGCCTGCTGGCCATCCTCAAAGAGTATCGCGATCACTTAAAAGCAGCCGTGGTCCACTGTTTCACCGGGGAACGTGCTGCGCTGTTCAGCTACCTTGACCTGGACCTGCACATCGGCATCACTGGCTGGATTTGTGATGAACGGCGCGGGACGCACCTGCATGGATTGGTGGGCAGTATACCCACCGGCCGCTTGATGCTGGAGAGCGATGCCCCCTATTTACTGCCGCGCAGCCTGCGCCCCAAGCCCAAGAACGGGCGTAACGAGCCGGCGTACCTGCCTGAGGTCCTGCGAGAAGTGGCACTGCACCGCAGGGAAACCCTGCAAGATACCGCCGCGCACACCACTGCCACGGCCAAGGCATTCTTCGAATTGCCGTCGCAATCCTGATATCTCTTGATACATATCAACACCCCTCGAGTCGCCGCGGGCACAATGATGGCACCTTGCCAATATTGTTTCCGCTCAACTCAGAGAAGACCTGCCCATGGGTGCCTGGCTTAGCAATGTTTCCCTGAAATACAAGTTCTGGGCGGTCAACGCCGTCGCTTTCGTGACCACTTTGCTGCTGGTGCTGTACGCCGTCCATCTGGAGCAGCGCGCCCGTGCTGAAGGCGCTGAACATCAAGCAAACGCCCAGGCAAACCTGCTGGCAGCGTGGCCACAAGGCCAACCGTTGCCTCTTTCGGCAAGCGTCATCACCTGGGGTGCAGGGCAGACGCCCTCCTTTGCCGGCGAGCCCCTGGAGGCCTTGCGCGGCGCTCAGGGCTGGATAGCGCTGCCCTCCAACCAACTGTTGGGACAAGACCCCATTCAGGGCGCTCATGTGCTGCAGAGCGGTGATCAGCGTGTTGCCGTGATCGCCCAGTCACCCAGCCTGCGCCAGGTCTTCATCGATCGATTTACGCATTACGCGGTGTGCGTGTTGATTCTGATGCTGGCCATGCTCGCCGCTTCGCAACTGCTGATCCGCTTTCTACTCAGCCAACTCAACACGCTCAAGGACGTGATGCTGCATGTGGAAAAAACCGGTGATCTGGCGGCGCGTGTACCGCTGGCCGGCGGTGACGAAGTCGGTCAGATGGCGGGCGCCTTCAACGCCATGCAGGGCACCTACCACCGTATCGTCAGCACCGTCGCCACCACCGCAGCACAGCTCGACTCAGGTGCCGCGCGTCTTGCGGCCAGCATGAACGAGGTGCGTCACGGCATGCTCGGCCAGCAAAGCGAAACCGACCAAGCCGCGACAGCCATCAATGAAATGTCCGCCACTGTCTACCATATCGCCCAGCATGCAGGGGCGACCCGCGATCTGTCCCAGACTGCCGACACGCTCGCGGGCGGTGGGAAAGACGTGGTCAATCGCGTGCAGACGTCCATTGCCGGGCTTTCCAGCGGCGTTCAGCAGACCGCCGAAATGATCCGTCAACTCGCCGAAGACAGCCAGAAGATCAATGGTGTGGTCAGTGTCATTCACAGCATTGCCGAGCAGACCAACCTGCTGGCATTGAACGCGGCCATAGAGGCGGCCCGTGCCGGTGACCTGGGTCGTGGGTTTGCCGTGGTGGCCGATGAGGTCCGCAACCTGGCCAAACGCGTTCAGTCATCTACCGACGAGATCACTACCATGGTGTCTGCCCTGCAGTCAGGCACGCGTGATGCGGTCGAGTTTATGCAGGAAAGCTCCTACAAAGCAGACGATTGTGTGAAACAGGCCCAGGAAGCAGGAGCGGCATTGGCCGAGATCACTGGGGCAGTGGCGCAGATGCGTGAAAGCAACACCCAGATCGCCGTGGCTGCCGAACAACAGAGCCAGGTGGCAGAGGAAATGAACCGTGCCGTCGTCAGCATCCGTGATGTGACCGAGCAAACCGTGCAGCAGACCGTAGGTTCGGCCACCACCAGTTCGGAACTTGCGACACTGGCCGGGGCACTGAACAAGGCTATAGGTCAACTGAAGCTATAACGGTCATAGGCAGTGGCGATTGGCTCTGGCCGCGCCTGCACACTACGCTTTGGGCATGACCGAGAGGAAATGCCCATGAACAAACGTCTACCCAATCTGCTCGCCTGGCAATGGCGCGGCTACCCGCACAGTCATCGTCACCCTGCGAACCTGGTGCTGCATTTGATTGCGGTTCCGCTGTTCATTCTGGGCGTCCTGTTGATCGTGTCCGGATTGTTTGGGCTGGATATCGTGCAGCTGGCGGTCGGCGTGCTCGCCCTGGTCGCGGCCCTTGGACTTCAACGTCACGGCCATCGCCTGGAAGCTGATACCCAAGAGCCCTTCATCAATCGCACCGACCGTGTTCAACGTGTACTCAGCGAGCAGTTCATCACGTTCCCGCGTTTTGTGGTGAGTGGCGCGTGGTGGCAGGCCTGGCGCGACCGTCACAAGCCTCGGCGGTGACGGGCATCACCCAAACACCGTCACCGTTTGCCTGCTCAAGGCCAACAATGCGCCGTCTGCACTCCATAATGCAGCGGCCGCATGGCCATATCCCTCGCGTGCGTACTCGGTTTCCACACGGTACTGGCACCAATCGCCAGCGTTCAGCGAGCGTACAGACTGGACGAACTCGATGGTCCAGGTAAGTGTACTGCCGGCTGCAGGCTGTCTGAGCATGGGCAGAACGCTAGGTGGCCAGGCGTCTACCAACGCCAGCAGGTGCGCCTCGTTCATTTCCCCGTCTTGCAGGTCACGCAGGCGCACCCAGCCCCCCATGGTGCGCGAATCATTGCCGCTGAACGGAAGCCCACCGATCGCCCAGCGCAACTCCAGGTTTTTCATGAATTGCGGTGTCACACCTGGGATATGAGGCAATGGTGCTGCACTCGCCTCAAGCGCCGGCATTTCTGGTGCAGGTACGGCGGGTACGGACACGGCAGAGCTTCGTGCAGCCCCGAAACTGCCCTGTACCAGCGTCACCACCTGTCCTTGCTGCACGGCGCGGCCCAGCAGCGTGCTGACACCCGTGCCATGGCGCAATAGCTCGACCTCCAGCCGAATCGGGGTATCTGCCGAGGCAGGACCCACGAAAGTAATGGCCAGTGAGCGCACCGGGCGGTCATGACCTAGCCGGGAACGCATCGCTTCGAACACCATGGCAGCCATCAGGCCGCCAAAAATCGCTCGCCCCTGGCCCCAGCCTGCCGGTACGCGCACGCTGTCGGGATGAGCTCTGGCAGCCTCGAGCACTTGTTCGAACGTCATTGGGCAGCTCCTGCGCGGGTAACGGTGCTCCCATCCTAGCCGGCCCTGGCCCCTGCAACAGCCTTCATATCGGTCATTGTCCGGGCTTGCGACGGGCCAACGCAGCACCCAACGCGTCCAGCGTGCTGTCCGACCGCCGCTCGGCCTCTTCCAACTGGTGTTGCCATCCGCTAATGCAGCCCGCCAGATCGGCGTGCTGTTGCGCTTGCAGCAACCATTGCAGACGGTCATGCCAATCCCCCAGATCGCCCTGTGCTCGTTTCAGGGTGCGTTTGAGCTTCTTCGGGGCGTGGCCGAACTGGGGGTAGGCTTCGTCTGCGTACCGCGCTCGTTTGATCAGCAACCGCAACCGGTGACGATCGTGATTGGGATCCTGCAAGGCCTCGGTCAGCTTGCGCCACTGTTTGCGCAAGCGTTTCTCGATACGCTTGTCCAACGCCTGAATCAGGCCATCGCGATCTGCGCCACGCAAAAACGCGGGAAACGCATCCACCGCCCCCAGTAATCGGGTCAGCTGCGGGCTACGTGCGACGCTGGCGTAGGATGGCCCTCGCCCTTGCAGACGCCTGCGCCCGGCCTGCTCGAACCCTTGGGTAATGAGGGCGGCGCCCAGCACTTCGGCATCGCGCAGCGGCGTGGTGAGCGTCCCTAGCGCCTTGGCGGCACTTTCGAGTTGCTCCACACCAGGCAGCCCGCGCAGTGGTCGTACCAGGCTGCGCAGGCGGCGCACGGTGGTGCGCAGGTCGTGCAGGGCTTCACTGTCAGTGTCGACCGCCAGGCGTTCGCGGCACGCCAGGAGCCTGACGTGCAAGGTGATGATCTGGGCGATGAGGTGATCAAGCATGTCAGACATGTGGCAACCCTCGATCAACGGCCGGCACGGGACTCACGGATGTAGAAGCGTGCTTTTTCAGCCTTGCGCGTGCAGCTTTCGTAACCCTCGAATTGCTGCTGCGTCTTGGCGCCTGTAAGCAGCGACAGCGCCTTGGAATAACTCACGGCCCCCGCAAAGCCTTCAGCCTTGGCCAGGTCAAGCTCCTTCCAGGCGGCGTCCAGTTGTGTGGCACAGCTGTCACGGTACGCCGTCTTGCCAGCGCAACCAGCAAGGGTCAGGGCAATCAACGGCAGGCAGATCCAGGCTTTCATCAGCTAAACCTCTGAGGGAGAGAAACAATGCATGTTCGACGCCAACCCCTTGTAAAAGTGCCCGCCTGGCTTTGACCAAGCAGGTCCTCGACAGGTTGCGCATTGCTGCCAAGGGTACGATGCGTGCATTGTAGAGCTTAAGTGGCGAACGCTGAGGGAAGTTGATGAACAAACGCGTGGCATTGGTGCTCGGATCAGGCGGGGCCAGAGGGTATGCGCACATCGGCGTGATCGAGGAGATCGAACGCCGCGGATATGAAATCGCCTGCATTGCCGGGTGCTCCATGGGAGCGGTCGTTGGCGGCATTTACGCTGCAGGCAAGCTTGAGCAATACAAACGCTGGATCGAGAGCCTGGACTATCTGGATGTCCTGCGCCTGGTGGATGTTAGCTTCAGTCTGGGCGCTATTCGGGGCGACAAGGTATTCGGTCAGATCCGCAAGATAGTAGGCGACATCAACATTGAGCAATTGCGCATTCCTTATACCGCCGTTGCAGCTGACCTGACCAACCAACAGGAAATCTGGTTTCAGGAAGGCTGCCTGCACCAAGCCATGCGCGCCTCGGCTGCCATACCCAGTCTATTCACGCCCGTGGTTCAAGGTAACCGAATGCTGGTCGACGGCGGCATCCTCAACCCGTTACCCATCGTGCCCGTGGTATCGAGCCACTGCGACCTGATCATTGCGGTCAACCTCAACGCCACCAACCAGAAGCAGTATCAACTTCCAGTGATAGAGCGACCTGCAGCCTTCAAGATGAGATTCGATGCACTGATCAACTCGCTTGGCTCGCACCTGCCGTTTCGCCGCAAGCCCGCCGAAGAGTTGGTCCGTATTGAAAAAGGCATGACGCGCGATCGTTTTTCCCCCGTGAACCCGTGGCTGGCCGAATCGGCAGATCCGCAGACACAGCAGCCTACGGCGGCCCCCGAAAGCGAAGGCGCGCCCAAGTCTGCCACCGGTTCGTTCATCATCGACAACGTAGGGCCGGCCTCGCTGCTGGACTTGATCAACCAGAGTTTCGAAGTCATGCAGACTTCACTGGCGCAGTACAAGATCGCCGGCTATCCGCCTGACGTACTGATCAACGTTCCCAAGCGTGTGTGTCGCTTCTTCGAGTTCTACAAGGCGCCCGAGCTGATCGCACTGGGCCGCGAGATCGCACGCGACACATTGGACAATCATGAGGGTGTCAAACGCTAACGCTTGCGGTGCCTGCGCACAGGAAAAAAAACAGGCCGCTTATAGCGGCCTGTCGCGTGTTTCCAAACGGCTTTAGTAACGCGTGATGTCCGCGTTGGCCTCCAGCTGTTTGCGGTAGGCGGCGAAGTCCTGCTGACCCGCACGAGACGCCAAGTAGCGGCGGATCTGCTGCTTCTCTTCATCAGTGGCCGCAGCACCGTCATTGACACCCTTGAGTTGCAGCACGACCAGGCTGCCATCACGCAGCACGACGCTGCCATAGACGGGCTTGTCCTTGGCTTGCGGCTTGCCGAGACGGAACAATGCCTGCAGCTCGACAGGATCGATACCTTCCTGACCACGCGAGACGGCTTCATAGGGCTTCCAGCCCTGGCCTTCCTGAACGCTTCCAGGGGCGATGGAGCCGTCACGCAGCCCCGCGATCAGCTTGTCCGCCTTGGCCTTGAGGGCAGCGGTGGCTTTCTCTTTGGCCAGATGCTCGCGAATGTTCTTGGCAACCGTCTCGAGTGGCAGCTGTGCAGGCTTGCGGTGTTCCTTGACGCGCAGTACCACCGTCGTCTCCGGATCGAGCTCGATGGCGGTGCTGTTGGCACCCTCTTCCAGCACTTCCTCCGAGAACGCTGCCTGCACCACGGAGCGGTTGGCAGTGATACCGTCGCCGCCTTCGCGACCGAACGGAGCGGACGTTTGCACCTTGAGGTTCAAGTCCTGGGCCGGCTGCACCAGGTCGGAGGCCTCGTAAGCGGCATCCTGCAACTGCTTGCTGGCGTCCACGTAGCGTTGCTCGACCAGTGGCGTCTTGAGGTCGCGGGTCAGCTTGTCTTTCAGGCTCGCGAAGCTCGGCACCTCGGGCGCTTCAACGCCCAGCAGCTTAATGATGTGATAGCCGTATTCGGTACGAACCGGGGCTGAGACCTGACCGTCGTGCAGCTGATACAGCGCCTGTTCGAACGCCGGATCGTACACACCAGGGCCGGCAAAGCCAAGGTCACCGCCGTTGCTGGCCGAACCTGGGTCCTGGGAAAATTCCTTCGCCAACGCGGCAAAATCTTCACCCTTGGCCAGGCGCTGTTCGATTTCGTCAGCACGCGCCTTGGCTTGGGCATCGGTGGTCTTGTCGTTGACCTCGATGAGGATATGCGCCGCGCGGCGCTGTTCGGCCAGGTTGGCGATCTCTTTCTCGTACTGAGCCTTGAGCGCCTCGTCAGTGACCTTGGCCTGGTCAAAGAACGACGATTTCTTGAGCTCTACGTAATCGATAACGACTTGGTCAGGCGACATGAACTCTTTGGCATGGGCGTCATAGTGCTGCTTGACCTCTTCGTCGCTGATCTTGATCGCGGCTGGGTCGGCCTTGAAGGTCAAGGACGCGAAATCGCGGGTCTGCTTCTCAAGGCGTGCAAAAGCATCGACTTGCTGATCGGTTACGAAGCTGCTGCCGGCGATCCCGGCACGTAACTGCCCGATGAGCATTTCTTCACCGAGCATTTCGCGAAACTGCATACGCCCATAGCCCATCTGGCGGATGACCTGGTCGAAGCGGTCGCTGTTGAACTTGCCGTCAACCTGGAACTCCGGCGTTTGAAGCATGACTTGATCGAGCGCAGCATCGGAAAACGCGAATTTGGCATCCTTCGCACCTTCGAGCAACAGCTTGCGGCTGATCAGACCCTTGAGGGCCTCTTCACGCAGCAGCTTGTCGTCAAGCAGCGCAGGATCGAAGTCCTTGCCCAGTTGCTGCACCAGCTGGCGGCGCTGCATGTCGGCCGCCTGGCTCAGCTCGTTCTGGCTGATCGTTTCGCCGTTGACCTTGGCAGCATCCTGGCTGTGGCTGGCGGCTTGGAAAATGGCTTCGAACCCGGTCAATGCCATTAATACGACAATGAGACCGATAATGGTTTTGGCAATCCAACCTTGTGAATTGTCCCTGATATTTTGCAGCATGCGTCCCCCAGAGACGGCTGTACCACTGCGTCGACAACCGCGGAGCGTGGGTAGAGTCCTGATAAAAGAAAGGCGCATCCGAGGATGCGCCTTTTCTTAGCATACGAATCAGGCGGTAACGTTTGCGTCCCGCCTTCAGCGTGCTCGGACCTGGCCTGGCCGGGTCCGGCTGAAAGAGACGACTTAGTTGACGGCGTCTTTCAGGCCTTTACCTGCCTTGAAACCTGGAACCTTGGCGGCTTCAATTTTGATCGCCTTACCGGTCTGCGGGTTACGGCCAGTACGCTCAGCGCGTTCCTTGACAGTGAAGGTGCCGAAGCCGACCAGAACGACAGAGTCGCCTTGCTTCAGGGCGCCGGTGACGGTTTCGATCACTGCGTCCAGCGCTCTGCCAGCAGTGGCTTTGGGAATGTCTGCATGTGCGGCGATAGCGTCAATCAGTTCCGACTTGTTCACTCGTAAGTCCCCTTGTGCTCTATTGAGTATGTTTCTAAGTATGTAAAGAAAAGCGTGTGAAAACGGTGCTGGGTGGCCTGATGACACTCACGTGCCGCTTTATAGCAAGGCGCCGAAAATACTGTCAAGAAAGCCACCCGGGCTGAAACTGTTAGTGCGTGCTAATTCTTTCCTTTGCCTCACTGTCGCGCTTATCGTCCTTCGCGACAATCTCGGAAGCCACATCTGGCAAGGGCTCCGGGGCGTATTGCAGCGCAATTTGCAGGACTTCGTCAATCCATTTGACCGGTTTGATCTGCAGATCCTGTTTAATATTTTCCGGGATTTCCTTCAGGTCGCGCACGTTCTCCTCAGGAATGATCACCGTCTTGATGCCGCCCCGGTGTGCGGCCAGCAGTTTTTCCTTGAGCCCGCCAATGGCCAGAACCTGGCCGCGCAACGTGATCTCGCCTGTCATCGCTACATCCGCGCGCACAGGTATCTGAGTGAGTGCCGACACCAGCGCGGTGCACATGCCGATGCCTGCACTCGGGCCATCCTTGGGGGTGGCGCCTTCGGGCATATGAATATGAACGTCGTGCTTTTCATGGAAGTCTGCTGCGATCCCCAGGCTGCGGGCACGGCTGCGCACCACTGTCTGCGCGGCCGTAATCGACTCGACCATGACGTCACCGAGCGAACCGGTCTTGATCAATTGGCCCTTGCCAGGAATGACCACGGACTCGATGGTGAGCAATTCGCCGCCCACTTGTGTCCATGCCAGACCCGTCACCTGGCCGATCTGGTCCTGCTGCTCGGCCAGGCCATAACGGAACTTGCGCACGCCCAGAAGGTGTTCGAGCTGCTCGCCGGTCACCTTGACGTTGACCTGCTTTTGCCCTGCATGTTCCTTGACGACCTTACGGCAGACCTTGGCAATCTGACGCTCAAGACCACGCACACCCGCTTCGCGCGTGTAGTAACGAATGATGTCGCGAATGGCCGAGACATCGATCTCCAGCTCTTCTTTTTTCAGGCCGTTCGCCTTGACCTGCTTGGGCACCAGGTATTTGACTGCGATGTTTATTTTTTCATCTTCGGTGTAACCCGGCAGACGAATGATCTCCATCCGGTCCAGCAACGCTGGCGGGATGTTCATCGAGTTGGAGGTGCACAGGAACATCACGTCCGACAGGTCGTAATCGACCTCCAGATAGTGATCGTTGAAGTTGTGGTTCTGCTCGGGGTCCAGCACCTCCAGCAGTGCCGAGGCCGGATCGCCGCGCATGTCGCTGCCCATCTTGTCGATTTCATCGAGCAGGAACAGCGGGTTGCGAACGCCCACTTTGGTCATCTTCTGAATCAACCGGCCGGGCATGGAGCCGATATAGGTCCGGCGGTGGCCGCGGATTTCAGCTTCATCCCGTACCCCGCCCAGGGCCATGCGCACGAATTTACGGTTGGTCGCAGCGGCAATGGATTCGGCCAGGGACGTCTTGCCCACGCCAGGTGGGCCAACCAGGCACAGCACTGGGCCACGGATTTTCTTGACGCGCTTTTGCACGGCAAGGTACTCGAGAATACGGTCCTTGACCTCTTCCAGACCGTAGTGGTCTGCATCAAGAATGTCTTCGGCCTTGGCAAGGTCCAGGCGCACTTTGCTCTGCGCTTTCCAAGGCACCTGAACCAGCCAGTCCAGGTAGGAACGCACTACGGTGGCCTCAGCCGACATCGGCGACATTTGCTTGAGCTTGTTCAGCTCAGCCTGGGCCTTGGTCATGGCGTCCTTGGGCAGGCCAGCGGCCTCGATACGCTTTTTCAGCTCCTCGAGCTCGTTATGACCCTCATCACCATCGCCAAGCTCTTTCTGAATGGCCTTCATCTGCTCATTCAGGTAGTACTCGCGCTGGCTGCGCTCCATCTGCTTTTTCACCCGGCCACGGATGCGCTTTTCGACCTGCAGCAGGTCAATCTCGGCATCAAGCAGTGCCAGGACATGCTCGACCCGCGTTGGCAGGTCGACGATTTCCAGAATTTCCTGTTTCTGCTCGATCTTCAGGGCCATGTGGGCGGCCATGGTGTCGACCAGACGCCCGGGCTCATCGATGCTGTTGAGCGATGACATCACTTCGGCAGGCACTTTCTTGCCCAGTTGCACGTACTGCTCGAACTGCGAAAGCAGTGTGCGCACAAATACTTCCGACTCGCGCTCTACAGCCTCGGTTTCGTCGATCAGGGACACTTCGGCGCGCACATGGCCATCGACTTCACTGAAGCGCTCGACAGTACCCCGCTGCTCACCTTCGACCAGCACTTTCACGGTACCGTCAGGCAGTTTCAGCAGCTGGAGCACGGTGGCTACGGTACCAACGCGGTATAGCGCGTCTTCGCCCGGATCGTCATCAGCCGGGTTTTTCTGGGCGAGCAGGAGAATCTGCTTTTCGCCCGTCATCGCGGCTTCGAGGGCCTCGATGGATTTCTCACGCCCCACAAACAGCGGGATGACCATGTGCGGGTAAACAACGACGTCGCGCAATGGCAAAAGAGGCAAGTCGAGGGTGGTCTTCATGATTTCGCCTCTACAGCGGCCTTAGTGGCCGGAAACCGTGGAATTGATGTTTGGACCTAATGTGGGGGTACACCCACGAAATTACAAGCGCTGGCGCAGGAAAAGCAAAAAGGGGGCCCAAGGCCCCCTCTGTGCTACACGGTCAGGCGACCTGCCCCTTAATCAGGCGTCAGGCGCGGCCTTGGCTTGCGGCTCGCTGTTCTCGTAGATCATCAGCGGCTGCGAGGTACCCTCGATGACGCTTTCATCGATCACCACCTTGCTGACTTCCTTCGCAGAGGGAATCTCGTACATGGTGTCGAGCAGCACGCCTTCCAGAATGGAACGCAGGCCACGGGCGCCAGTCTTGCGCTCCAACGCTTTGCGAGCAACGGCCTTGAGCGCATCACTGCGGAACTCGAGGTCGACGCTTTCCATCTCGAACAGCTTGGCATACTGCTTGGTCAGCGCGTTCTTGGGTTCGGTCAAGATCTGGATAAGCGCTGCTTCGTCCAGCTCATCAAGCGTTGCCAATACTGGCAAGCGGCCCACAAACTCGGGGATCAGGCCAAACTTGACCAAGTCGTCAGGCTCGACCTCACGCAGAGACTCGCCGACTTTCTTGCCCTCTTCCTTGCTGCGCACTTCAGCACCGAAGCCCATGCCACCTTTGGTGGAGCGGTTCTGGATGACCTTTTCAAGGCCGGAGAACGCGCCACCACAGATGAACAGGATATTGCGGGTATCAACCTGCAGGAATTCCTGCTGCGGGTGTTTGCGGCCGCCCTGTGGAGGGACGGAAGCAACAGTGCCCTCGATGAGCTTCAGCAAAGCTTGCTGCACACCTTCACCCGAAACGTCACGGGTGATGGACGGGTTGTCCGACTTGCGCGAAATCTTGTCGATTTCGTCGATGTAGACAATACCCATCTGGGCTTTTTCCACATCGTAGTCGCACTTCTGCAGCAGCTTCTGAATGATGTTCTCGACGTCCTCACCCACATAACCGGCCTCGGTCAGGGTGGTGGCGTCCGCGATCGTGAACGGTACGTTCAACAGGCGCGCCAGGGTTTCGGCAAGCAAGGTCTTACCCGAGCCCGTCGGGCCGATGAGCAGGATGTTGCTCTTGCCCAGCTCGACGTCGTCACCCTTCTTGTCACGCTGGTTCAAGCGCTTGTAGTGGTTGTAAACCGCCACGGCAAGCACCTTTTTCGCGCGTTCCTGACCAATGACGTACTGGTCGAGGATACCGCTGATTTCTTTCGGCGAAGGCAATTTGTGCGCGCTGCTTTCGGCCTGGGCTTCCTGCACCTCCTCGCGGATGATGTCATTGCACAGGTCGACGCACTCGTCGCAGATAAATACCGAGGGCCCGGCAATCAGTTTGCGCACTTCGTGCTGGCTTTTGCCGCAGAAGGAGCAATAAAGCAATTTGCCGCTGTCCTCGCCGTTACGGGTGTCAGTCATTCGATCGATCCAATCCGGTAGGCTTGCAACACAAGATGAAGGCAATTGCGGGCTTTTTCAAGTCCGCAGGCAGGCGCGTCATGCGCCTACCTGCCCTGGCCTCCCGCTTCAGGAAGCCAGTTGCCGCTTGTCGTATACCGAGTCGATCAGGCCGTACTCGGCTGCGCGCGAGGCGCTCATGAAGTTGTCACGCTCGGTGTCGCGCTTGATGGTTTCCAGATCCTGGCCGGTGTGGTAGGCCAGAAGCTCGTTCAGGCGCGCCTTGATGTTCAGGATTTCCTGGGCATGGATCTCGATATCGGTAGCCTGGCCCTGGAACCCGCCCAGTGGCTGGTGAATCATCACGCGCGAGTTCGGCAGGCAGTGACGCTTGCCCTTGGCACCGGCGGCGAGCAGGAACGCACCCATGCTGCAGGCCTGGCCGATGCAGATGGTCGATACGTCCGGCTTGATGAACTGCATGGTGTCGTAGATCGACATGCCGGCGGTCACGGACCCACCCGGCGAGTTGATGTACAGATGGATATCCTTGTCCGGGTTTTCCGCCTCAAGGAACAACATCTGTGCGACGACGAGGTTGGCCATGTAGTCTTCGACCGGGCCAACAAGGAAGATCACGCGCTCCTTCAGGAGGCGCGAATAGATGTCGTAGGCGCGCTCGCCACGGGCGGACTGCTCGATAACCATAGGGACCAGGCCGCCTGCAGCCTGGATGTCAGAGCTCTGCTGAATAAAAGAATTGCGGGACATGTCCTGCGCTCACTCCCAAATAGTCATGGCTTGAATACACACAAGCCAGCGCGAAGGCTGGCTTGTGGGGGCTTCCTGCGAAAAGACCGCTTACTCGGCTTCGTCAGGTGCCTGGGCTGGCTTGACGGCCTCTTCATACGAGACCGACTTGTCAGTCACAGTCGCTTTCTGCAGAACAGTATCCACAACTTGTTCTTCAAGTACAACCGAACGCACTTCGTTCATCTGCTGGTCGTTCTTGTAGTACCAAGCGATGACTTGCTCAGGCTCCTGGTAAGCCGAGGCCATCTCCTCGATCATTTCGCGAACCTTGGCATCGTCTGGCTTGAGGTCATACTGCTTGACCACTTCTGCGACGATCAGGCCCAGCGCAACACGGCGCTTGGCTTGCTCTTCGAACAGCTCGGCCGGCAGTTGCTCAGGCTTGATGTTGCCACCGAACTGCTGAACAGCCTGCACGCGCAGACGGTTGACTTCGTTTTCCAGCAGAGCCTTTGGCGCTTCGATCGGATTGGCGGCCAGCAGACCGTCCATGACCTGGTTCTTGACCTTGGTCTTGATGGCCTGGCGCAGTTCACGCTCCATGTTCTTGCGAACTTCGGCGCGGAAGCCTTCCAGGGTCGATTCCTTGATGCCGAACTGTGCGAAGAATTCTTCGTTCAGCTCAGGCAGCACAGGGGCCGACACGCTGTTGACGGTGATGGTGAACTCGGCGGCCTTGCCGGCCAGGTCCAGGTTCTGGTAATCCTCTGGGAAGGTCACGTTGACGACGCGCTCTTCACCAGCCTTGGCGCCGACCAGGCCGTCTTCGAAGCCTGGGATCATGCGGCCGGAGCCCAGCACCAGCTGAGTACCTTTGGCCGAGCCACCGGCGAACGTTTCACCGTCAACCTTGCCAACGAAGTCGATGTTGAGCTGATCGTCGGTTTGAGCGGCGCGCTCGACGGCTTCGAAACGCGTGTTCTGCTTGCGCAGCACTTCCAGCATGTTGTCCAGATCGGAATCGGCGACTTCGGCGCTCAGGCGCTCGACGTTGATCGACTCCAGGCCGGCAACGGTGAACTCCGGGAACACTTCGAAGACCGCGACGAACTCCAGGTCCTTGCCTTTTTCGAAAGACTTGGGCTCTACGGACGGCGCGCCGGCAGGGTTCAGTTTCTGCTCGACGATGGCTTCGTAGAAGGAAGCCTGAACCAGATCACCGAAGGCTTCCTGGCGGGCATCGGCCTCGAAGCGCTGACGGATCACGCTCATGGGCACCTTGCCAGGACGGAAGCCGGCAACCTTGGCGCGCTTGGCAGTCTGCTGCAGACGCTTGTTGACTTCGTTCTCGACGCGCTCAGCCGGAACGGCGATGGTCATGCGGCGCTCGAGAGCGGAAGTGTTTTCAACAGAAACTTGCATGGATATTCCTCGTTGCACAGACGTTAGCCGGCGTTAGCCCGACTCCAGAATCAAGGGCAAGCATTCTAGTGAGTCGCGCTGCAGAAGTCACCCCACTCGGGACGACCTGAAACAACGCCGGTCGATTAACTTTCAAGGGCCGCACGGCACACCGCGCGACCTGTTTCCAATAAGCCTGGCCCGACATTCCGGCCAATACGTGCCGCAACATCTTGCTCAACAAATACACCTTGAACCGCACGGCCCTTATTCGAGCTCGATCTCGTTGAACTGGCAGTACTCCTCCCAGGACAATCCAAGCGCATCGGCCACCTCTCGATGGGTCTCCAAGCGCATAGCCCGCAATTGCTCCGGGGTTTCAGCGATCAGCTCAAGTGCGAGCTCCCAGGGCTGGATGCCTCGTTGTTCAGCGGCATCCTCGAACGCCCACTGAATTTGCTGCGCCTGCTCACGAGCATCCAGCGCGCGGATCTCTTCGAGCAGGTGAGGGTTCGCTTCGGCGAAACGCTGCAGCGCGGCAGCCTGGCGGGCTTCTTTTGCGATCATTGGCTATGTCCTGGTACTTCCCGCTTCACCGGGTTTCAACCGGCTGAAATCTATCAGCTTTTATTGGGATGCCACCAGCGGATTGCAAGGGCGGCTAGCAACAAATACTGATCCCCCGCTTCATGTCGGCGGTTCACCTGAAAGGTGCGGCCAGCAGCGGAGCCGCCCGTGTGGCGAGCCAGCCCCCTTGGGAGCGGGCGAGTCGAGCGCGATGACTGCCCTGATTACCACAGGATCAGCCACGCCACGCACTCACTCAGGGTCCGGACGCACCAAAAACAAAAGGCGCCCGATCTCACGATCAAGGCGCCTTTCATATAAAGATGGGGTGGACGATGGGAATCGAACCCACGACAACTGGAATCACAATCCAGCGCTCTACCAACTGAGCTACGCCCACCATATTGCGGTGTAACGGTACTGCCTTACTGAAGCATGGTGCGGACGAAGAGACTCGAACTCTTACAGCTTGCGCCGCTGGAACCTAAATCCAGTGTGTCTACCAATTTCACCACGTCCGCGTAACGCTTAAAACAAAGGCGCCAGTTACAGCGCGGCGCCTTTGAAGAATATGGGGTGGACGATGGGAATCGAACCCACGACAACTGGAATCACAATCCAGCGCTCTACCAACTGAGCTACGCCCACCAAAACGCGTTCAATCACCTTGCTTGCCAAAGCTGCCTAAGTGGCGCACCCGGCAGGACTCGAACCTGCGACCATCCGCTTAGAAGGCGGATGCTCTATCCAGCTGAGCTACGGGCGCTTAAGCATGAAGCCTAACCGAACAAGGCACTGACAGCTCACTGCCAAACGACTCATTCTGCCCGACTTCGCCAACCAGTGCTAGGCTGTGCCCGACAAGTGCGGCGAATCTTATAGCCGACCCCTGGGGTCGTCAACAACTTTCTAAAAAAAATTTAAATTATTGAAGGGGTTAGGGCATTTGCCCGACCGCCCGCCTTTGCCCTCCGGCCATGTCGTGCGAGAATACGCGTTCTTTATTGTTTCCCTTCCGATGGTTAATCACGCGTCTATGACTGCACAACTAATCGATGGCAAGGCGATTGCCGCCAAGCTGCGCCAGCAAATCGCTCAACGTGTCGCGCAGCGGCGCCAGGAGGGCCTGCGCACGCCGGGCCTGGCAGTGATTCTGGTCGGCACCGACCCTGCCTCCCAGGTTTACGTCTCGCACAAGCGCAAGGATTGCGAAGAGGTAGGCTTCCTGTCGCAGGCCTTCGACCTGCCGAGTCACACCACGCAAGAAGCACTTACTGAACTGATCGATCGTCTCAATGACGACCCGTCCATTGACGGCATCCTGCTGCAACTGCCGCTGCCCGCGCACCTCGACGCATCGTTGCTGCTCGAGCGCATCCGCCCGGACAAGGATGTGGACGGCTTCCACCCCTACAACGTCGGTCGCCTCGCACAACGCATTCCGCTGCTGCGCCCCTGCACACCCAAAGGCATCATGACCCTGCTTGAAAGCACGGGGCAGGACCTGTACGGCATGAATGCCGTGATCGTCGGGGCCTCCAACATCGTTGGCCGGCCAATGGCGCTGGAGTTGTTGCTCAGCGGATGTACGATCACCGTGTGCCACCGCTTCACCCAGGACCTGGCAGGACATGTTGGGCGCGCGGACCTGGTGGTCGTAGCCGCGGGCAAACCCGGGTTGGTCAAGGGTGAATGGATCAAGGAAGGCGCCATCGTCATCGATGTCGGCATCAACCGTCAGGAAGATGGCAAGCTGGTGGGCGACGTCGTCTACGAAACCGCCCTCCCCCGTGCTGGCTGGATTACCCCGGTACCGGGTGGCGTGGGCCCGATGACCCGCGCCTGCCTGTTGGAAAACACCTTGTATGCGGCCGAGACGCTTCACGGCGATTGAGGCGAGCGAGCATGGCGGCCCTGCCGTCATTGCGTGAGCGAGGGGCGGTCATCGGCCGCCCCATTTTGATTCAGGCGAATTCGATTATCGGTTAGCCTGGGCGTCCTGCCACCGCATGTAGTCATCGCTAATCACTGCCCCTGCCATCCAACGCCAGAACTCCTCCTGGCCCTTCCTGCCAACGCGCGGCAATTCCCACTGCACAGAATGATCTAGCAACTCATTACCGCATTGGGCTTGCAAGAAACACGTCTGCGCTATACATGCTGAGCCCGCTCGGGCCTTTAGGCCACCCGCGGCCTGTATCCCATGGTCCCTCGCGCTTAACGCTGCGCTCCACTGGCAAGCTTATTGCTGCCTATATCCCGCCGCCTAGGCTCTGGGTTCTTGGATTGGTGATCTTGCGCTCACTGCACATTGATAGAGCATAAAGAGCCTACGCGCACCATGACTGGTCAGACCGGTAAGGCCAAAACTGCTTGCATTGCTCCGCGATTAGGCGTTTTATGGCCAGGCGCTGAACAAACCGGTAAGACCACAATAATTAAGTCCTGCGCTCATTCGCCCCGTGCGGCCAACGAAGCAAGGACACCGACCTGAGATCACTCCCATGCTCAAATGGTGCTCGCGTTCGATCTTCCTTCAAGTCGTGCTGGGGCTGGCCCTTGGCGTTGCTTGCGGCCTGAGTTTCCCCGACCTTTCCTTGCAGCTCAAACCCCTTGGCGATGGTTTCATCAAGCTGATCAAGATGTTGATCGGCCTGATCGTCTTTTGCGTAGTGGTCAGCGGCATTTCCGGTGCCGGTGACCTAAAGAAGGTCGGTCGCATCGGCCTCAAATCGGTCATCTACTTCGAAGTGCTTACCACGCTGGCCCTGATCATTGGCCTGGTGTTCGCATTCACCAGTGGTATCGGTAGCGGCGCCAATATCCACCTCGACCAGTTGTCCGGCGCTGACGCCAGCAGCCTGGCCGAACGTGGTCAGCACATCCATGGCGCCACAGCATTCTTCATGGACCTGATCCCCACCTCGGTGATAGGCGCCTTCGCCGACAACAATATCCTGCAGGTACTGTTGTTCTCGGTACTGTTCGGCAGCGCGCTCAACCTGGTCGGCGACTCGGCTGCGGGCATTTCACGGCTGATCAACGAGCTCAGCCATGTGATCTTCCGCATCATGGGCATGATCGTGCGCCTGGCGCCCATTGGCGTGTTCGGCGCCATCGCTTTCACCACCAGCAAGTACGGCCTGGAGTCGCTGCAGCATCTGGGCGGCTTGGTGGCGCTGTTCTACCTGACGTGTGCAGGGTTCGTGCTGATCGTGCTGGGTACCGTCATGCGCTTGTCGGGGCTGAAACTGCTGCCCCTGATCAAGTATTTGCGCGAAGAGCTGACCATCGTTCTGGGTACGGCTTCTTCCGATGCCGTGCTCCCGCAAATCATGCGCAAGCTCGAACACCTGGGCATCGGCAGCTCGACAGTCGGGCTGGTGATTCCCACCGGTTATTCCTTTAACCTTGATGGTTTCTCCATCTACCTGACCTTGGCCATCGTCTTCATCGCCAACGCGACCGGTACGCCCCTGGCGATGACCGACCTGCTGACGATCCTGCTGGTTTCACTGGTGACGTCCAAGGGCGCGCATGGGATTCCCGGATCGGCGCTGGTGATCCTTGCCGCGACACTGACGGCAGTCCCTGCGATCCCGGTGGTGGGCCTGGTGTTGGTACTGGCCGTGGATTGGTTCATGGGGATCGGGCGCGCACTGACCAACCTGATCGGAAATTGCGTTGCCACCGTGGCCATCGCCCGCTGGGAAAAAGACATCGACCTGGAGCGCGCTCAGAATGTGCTCGACGGCAAGCCTGGTTTTGCGCACAACCCGCGTAAGCAGCCTGCAGCCCACCAACAGGAATTCTGAAAGAAAAGGGCCGGCTCGCATGCCGGCCCCTGAAGGAGCGAAACGTGATCAGCTCATCAACCGTCGTCAACGCTGTGGTGGAAAAGCTGCGTCAAGCCCTCGCCCGTGGCCAATGGCGCAGTGGCGACATGCTCCCAGGCCAGCGAGAACTGGCCGAACAACTGGGCATCAGCCGCCCGAGCCTGCGTGAGGCGGTCATCGTGCTCGAGACCCTTGGGCTGGTGCGCGCTTTGCCTGGCAAAGGTGTACTGGTGCTGGATGCCGAGCCAACTGCCTCGGCTTCGGCGCCCACTAGCAGTGCACAGGCCAGCCTCGCCGATGTGCTGGAGCTGCGTTACACCCTCGAACCCTTCATCGTCGGACTGGTGGCTCAGTCGGCCAACAGCCAGGACATCGGCCAGCTACGGCTGACCCTGATGGATATGCGTGAAGCCTTGGAGGCCGATGACAGCGAAGCAGGCATGAACGCCTACATTGCCTTCCACCAGGCGCTGTTTGCCCTGACCACCAACCCGATCTTCCAGAGCGTAGTGGAGCAAACGGGAAATGCCCTGAAACAAAGCGCCGACATGCTGCGCAATTCGCCCGAGCACCTGGCTGCCCGGCTCAAGGAAAATGAAGCCGTGGTGCGCGCGATCCGTGAGCGCAACAGCACACAAGCCAGCGCCCAGATGCGCCAACACATTCTTGCCGAGGGTTCGCGCATGGGCATTGCGCTCAATGTTCCTGACGAACATCGGCACCCATAATCCAGGAGAGCGACCATGAATGGTACACATCGCCTGCCCGATCTGCTTGCAGCCGGTGAGACCCGACTTTCTGCTGAACAGATCTACCCACGGTTGTTCGATGCCATTCTGGAGCAGCGCCTGCCGCCTGGCACCTTGCTGCCAGAGCAAGCGCTGGGCCAGGCATTCGGCGTGAGCCGCACGGTCATCCGCCGGGTGTTGGGCCGCTTGAGCGACCAGCGGGTAGTGGTGCAACGTCCAAGCCACACGGCTCACTTGGCTGCGCCCGATCCTAATCAGGCGCGCCAGGTACTGAGCGCGCGGCGGCTTGCCGAGACCACGCTGATTACCCTGGCCGCCGAGCGCGCCCGTCCCGGGCAACTCAAGCAGCTACGCCAATTGGTCGAGCGTGAACGCATGCACCATGAAAAAGGCGAACGCTGCGCCGCTATACGTCTGGGTGGGGAGTTTCATCTGAAACTGGCCCAGATGGCTGCCAATGAACCGTTGTCGCGCTTTCTCAATGGGTTGGTGCCCATGACGTCCCTTATCATCGCGCGCTACGAGTCACCGTGCTGTGACCATTGCGCCTGGCAAGAACATGCAGCGCTGATCGACGCGCTCGAGCGAGGCGATGCACAGGCAGCCCTCGCCCTGATGAACGAGCATCTTGACCGGCTTGAAACCAAGCTCCGACTGGACTGAGCCGGGTTGGTCGTCAAGGCCTACTGACAGCGGCGCCTCACGTTGCAGCCATTGCCGAACTGGGCAGGCCGAATAGTTTGTCGAAGGCCCAGTTGTAGACGAAGGTGTAGCAAGGCACCAGCACGATGAATGCCATGTCCACCAACAGTGCATCGACCAGACTCATGTCCAACCACCACGCGATCAGCGGAATCAGGTAGATCACGAGGGTCAGCTGAAACCCTACTGCGTGCACTACGCGCCTAGCCACGCTGCGCCCTCGTGTGGCTTGCCGGCTTTCCCAATACTCAAACAACGTGTTGTAGATCAGGTTCCAGATCATGGCGATGGTCGTGATCATCACCGCGAGCGGACCCGTGTGAGAGGCCTGGGTATCGGACAGGTAGGCCAAGCCCAAGGTGGACATGCACAACCCAATCAACTCATAGAACGTTACATAAACCAGTTTGCGCTTCAAACCCTGCACTGCATCGACCTCATTCAAATAGCGTGGGCCGGGTATAGTGAGTCATTAGATCTGACAGCAAAAGTTAGCAGCTTTCAGCCTGACTGACAGGAGAAGCGTATGTCATTTAACAGTGAAACCATCCAGGTCTTTCTCACCGTCCTGGACAGAGGCTCGTTTTCTGCTGCCGCGCGCAGCCTGCAGCGCGTGCCCTCGGCAATCAGCATGGCAATTGGCAACCTGGAGGCCGAGCTGGGTTATGACCTGTTCCAGCGCGGACCTCGCGAGGTTCGCCCCACAGCCCAGGCCCTGGCACTTGAGCCCCATGCGAGGTTGATTGCCGAGCAGTTGGGTTTGCTGCAAGTCCATGCTGTAGAGCTTTCCCAAGGCCTGGAGAGCAACCTCACGTTGGCGGTTGTTCCAGATGTTGACCAGCGGCCCTTGATAGCTGCCATTGCCGAGGTCGGCGAACGTTATCCATTGCTGGAAATAGCGATACTGAGTGCGCCGCAAGAACAAGCGTTGGGTTTGCTGGACAGTGGTCGGGCAGACCTGTGCGTGGCATTTGCAGGGCTTCAAGTTGACCCGCAGCGCGGGTTTCAGCTGATGGGTGTCGAGTCTCTGGTGGCGACCCTCGCTCCCCATCACCCGGCCGCACGGCCTGGTGCAATCCAGAACCTCGAAGACCTTACAGCCGTGCGGCAGATCCTGGTACGCAGCCGCGACCTGCCATTGAGCGATCCGCGCATGGTCATTGGTGCCACGCATTGGACGACTGACAGCTTCGATATCGCCCTGCAGATGGTCGAGGCAGGCCTGGGTTGGGGTGATCTGCCGCTGTCCAGGGTCGCGCCTCTACTGGACGCGGGCCGCCTGCAACGTCTGACCTTCCATAACACGCGCAATGAGCTGCAACTCCCGGTGCATGTGTTCTGGCGCAAGCAGCAACCGTTGCTGAAAGCTGCAAGGATGCTGGTCGAGCGGCTGGCCTTGAGGTGATCGCCGCTTGTCGAAAGCTGTGAGAAATTTCCGTAGGCGTATCAACCTTTTATCCGCCACGCCGATACCCCTTTCGACAGGGCTGATAGCGCACCACACCCGCGCTGCGCCCTCCCGTTAATGGCTCAAGGTCTCGAAACATGAACCTGAAATTTCGCCACAAGATTCTGCTCAGCGCCAGCGGCGTAGTAGTATTGGCATTCGCCTTGTTCACGCTGTACAACGATTACCTGCAACGCAATACGATCCGGCAGAACATCGAGGCTTCGGTCGAACAATCCGGCGCATTGACCGCCAGCAGCGTGCAGAACTGGATGAGCGGGCGCATTCTCGTGCTGGAAAACCTTGCGCAAGACATTGCCCAGCTTGGAACGGGGGATACCCTCGCAGGCTTGGTGGATCAGCCTTCCTATACACGCAACTTCCTGTTCACCTACATGGGCCAGGCCAACGGGGTGTTCACGCAGCGCCCGGATGCGCAAATGCCTGCCGACTACGATCCACGTAAACGCCCTTGGTACAGCGCAGCTGCCAATGCCGGCCAGACCCTGCTGACCCCACCCTATCAAGCGGCCGTGGGTGGCTTGGTGGTGACGGTAGCCATCCCGGTCAAAAGTCGGTCCAATGGCGAGCTATTGGGCGTGGTGGGCGGCGACGTCAGCCTCGATACGCTGGTCGAAATCATCAACAGTGTCGACTTTGGCGGCATAGGCCACGCGTTTCTTACCGACAGCGACGGCCAGGTGATCGTCAGCCCCGACAAAGACCAGGTCATGAAAAACCTGAAGGACATCTACCCTGGCGCCAATCTGCGCGTAGCACCGGGTATGCAGGACGTCGTGCTCAATGGCCAGGAACGTTTGATTTCGTTTGCGCCGGTAGCGGGCCTGCCCTCGGCCAAGTGGTACATCGGTCTTTCGATCGACAAGGACAAGGCTTATGTAGCCCTGAGCCAGTTCCGTACTTCGGCGCTGATTGCCATGCTCATCGCGGTCGCTGCTATCGCAGGCCTGCTTGGCTTGCTGATTCCTGTGCTGATGCGCCCCTTGACCACCATGGGTCGTGCCATGCGTGACATCGCCGAAGGCGAAGGTGACCTGACCCGCCGGCTGGCGGTGCAGCATCAGGATGAGTTCGGCGAGTTGGCCACCTCCTTCAACCGCTTTGTCGAGCGTATCCATGCCTCCATCAGCGAGGTGTCGTCGGCCACACGACTGGTCCACGACCTGTCTGAAAAAGTCGTCAGCGCTTCCAATGCGTCCATCAACGGCTCTGAAGAACAAAGCATGCGCACCAACAGCGTGGCAGCAGCGATCAATGAACTGGGTGCCGCGACCCAGGAAATCGCGCGTAACGCAGCTGATGCATCGCAGCATGCGAGCGGCGCCAGTGAGCAGGCCCACGATGGCCGTGCCGTGGTGGAGGAAGCGATCAGCGCCATGACCTCGCTGTCGCAACGCATCAGCGAATCGTGCGCACAAATCGAAACCCTGAACGCCAGCACCGATGAAATCGGCAAGATCCTTGATGTGATCAAGGGCATTTCTCAGCAAACCAACTTGTTGGCCTTGAACGCGGCCATCGAAGCCGCTCGTGCAGGCGAGGCCGGCCGTGGCTTTGCCGTTGTGGCCGATGAAGTGCGAAACCTTGCCCACCGTACGCAGGAATCGGCCGAGGAAATTCATCGAATGATCACTGGCCTGCAGGTAGGCTCACGCGAGGCGGTGCATACGATGAATACCAGCCAGGTTTCCAGTGAGCAAACCGTCCAGGTAGCCAACCAGGCAGGTGAGCGCCTTGCCAGCGTCACTCAGCGCATCGGCGAAATCGACGGCATGAATCAGTCAGTGGCCACTGCCACCGAAGAACAGACTGCCGTAGTGGAAAGCCTCAACCTGGATATCACCCAGATCAATGCCTTGAATCAGCAGGGCGTGGAAAACCTCAATGAAACGCTGCGCCATTGCGATCAATTGGCCCAGCAAGCCGGCCGATTGAAGCAACTGGTGGGTAGCTTCCGAATCTGACGATCAGGGTCGTATCGGGGGCAGCTCCTTAAGCAGGGTTGCCCCAGTTATAACCTAATAACGAACAAGTCTATTTAGCTATAAAAAAATCTATATGCTGGCTGCATCCGATAACGGGCAAAGCTGGGCAGTCGAGTAGCGTATGGATGTAGGTTCTTTCGGTTTTACCATTGCAGGATTGGTCGTAGGCTTCATTGTTGGCATGACGGGTGTAGGCGGTGGCTCGCTCATGACGCCAATCCTGCTGTGGTTCGGGATTAACCCGGCAACGGCAGTAGGCACCGACCTACTCTATGCGGCGATCACCAAGGCCAGCGGCGTGTGGGTGCATGCGCGCAACAAGAACATCGACTGGAAGATCACGGGGCTACTGAGCCTCGGCAGCGTTCCCGCCGCTGCACTGACGTTGTGGTTCCTCAGTACGCTTCACACCGACACCACGGCGGTAAATGCGATTATCAAGCAGGGCCTGGCCGTTGTATTGATCCTCACAGCCTTGGCTATCTTGTTTAAATCGCGTCTGCAGGCATTCGCCAGCCGCCATGCCGGTGACCATTACCATCTGAGCGATCGTAGCCTCAATACTCTGACTGTTCTGACCGGGGTGGTGTTGGGTGTCATGGTAACGCTCACTTCCATCGGGGCTGGCGCCCTGGGCACCGTCGCGCTCTTCCTGCTCTACCCTTCTCTGATCACACGACGCTTGGTGGGTACCGAGATAGCCCACGCCGTCCCGCTCACGCTGGTGGCTGGGCTGGGTCATGCGGGCATGGGTAACATGGACTGGTCATTGCTCGGCTACCTGCTGCTGGGTTCACTGCCAGGTATCTACCTGGGTAGCCATCTGACTGGGCGCATATCGGACCGAGTGCTGCGCCCATGCCTCGCTACGATGCTGCTGTTGATTGGCTATAAGCTGGCGTTCTGAGGGCAGTTGATCCGCAACCGCCACTGCCCGCTGAAGCTTAACTCGATGCGTGACAACGGCAGGACATCGATACGTTGTCCTGCCGTCATTGGGCAGCCCAGCACCTGTACCAATACTGCACGCATGACCATTGGGTGAGTGACCGCGGACCATTCGCCCGGCCAATCAAAATCTCCTAGCCAAGCGCTCATGCGTTGGCAAAGCGTCTGAAAGGACTCCCCTCCATGTACCTCGCTCGCGGGGTTCTCCAGCCAGTCGGCCAAGGCCGACGGCTGCTCGGCTTGTAGGCGCTTCAATGGCAGCCCTTGCCATCGCCCCATGTCGCAATCCGCCAATCCTGACGCAATCTTTGCATCACCCCAGGCCAGGGCGGTTTGCTGAGCGCGTTGTTCCGGCGCTGTGAGGATCTGAGATCCGCCGTGCGGTACGCTGCGGTGGGGCATGGACACCAGTGAGTCTGCCGGCTCAGGGAAATATCCGCGCTTTTGGGCCAGCGTTAATCCATGGCAGATCAGGGTAAGGCGAGTGGCTTTCACCTTGTAGGCCTCGGGTGTAGGAATGAACAGGTTAACAGGGAAGGCGACTGTTCTAATGACCTCGTCAGGATCGGCTTAGCGTGCACAAGGTGATTCATTGGCCTAAGGCATTTATTATCGTCAAACGTCCTGAGCACGGTCACATGAGTACACAGCATTGAGATTTTTCACAGCCC
>NZ_BBIQ01000004.1 GCF_000730565.1 Pseudomonas fulva NBRC 16637 = DSM 17717
GATCAAGATCAAGATCAAGATCAAGATCAAGATCAACTGCAACAGCAGTAACAGCAGTAACAGCAGTAACAGCAATAATAGCAATAGTCTTAACTACGATATTGGAATTAAAAGTTTCAAACTTGACTTGATTGAATGGCTTGAGCCTCGCATATGGCTCAACGATACACTCTTTCCCCTGCGGAAGCGGCCTTGCCGGGCGCCGAACCGAGCGCGATGGGCCGCTAACCCAGCGTACGTCACCCTCGGTCAAGACCGCGCAAGCCTACTCCCCCTTGCCCCAGCCGTGACCCCCGATGTTTTCCCACGCATTCGCTGGCGCTTTTGCGCCATTGCGGCGAACATTGCCGGCTGATTTTGCTGCCAACGGAGTGACTGTGGCCAACGAGCAACCCAAGGCCCTCGCCGAACTGACCCCACCCACACGGCTACCCTGGCTTAAACGGCTCATCGCCCAGTGCCTTGGGCGTGGCCTGACCCGCATTCAGGCGCAACACCCTCATTCCTGGTGGCTGGGCCATGCCGATGGCCAGCACCAGGGCCGTGACGAAGGCCAGCGCGCAGGGTACGAACGTGGCCATGCGCAAGGGTACGAGGCAGGCCAGCAAGTGCTGGTCATCCGTGACCATCGCCCCGACACCCCGGCCGTGCCCGGCCAGGACGATCACCTGTTCGAGGATTGGCGACTGGCCTTGACCGCCGACCTGAAGAAACGCTTCAAGGCCGACGTCGCCCAGCGCCTGCCCAGCCACGCGCAACCCAGCGCCGCGCAATGGAAACTGATCTTCAGCGACACACCCTCCACCTGCGTGGTGGCCGGGGCAGGGGCGGGCAAATCCACCTCCCTGGTGCTGCGAATCTTGCTGCTGCGTCACTACCTGGGCTACGAACTCGACGCGATGACGGTCGTCACCTTCACCCGCGAGTCGCGCAAGGACTTCATCAAGCGCTTGGTGCAGGTGTTCGCGCTGTGGGATGTTCACCTGCAACCGGCACAGGCGCGCGAACTGGTTCGCACCTTCCACTCCCGCATCCTGCCCCTGGTGCGCAGCCTGCCTGGGTTCGAGCACGTGCGCGCATTCGAGACCCTGGGCAACGAGATGCCCGCCGGGCGCGAGGCCGAGGCCGACAGCAACCCGTTCGACCTGCGCCTGAACGATGCCCAGCGCCAACAGCTCAATCATTGCTACAGCACCCTGCTGGCGGACAGCCCGCGCTTTGCCGAGCTGATCGGCCACTTGCGCAACGAAGCCTTGCAACTCAAGCCAGTGGATCCGGATAACCCCGAGGTGCAGAAACGCGCCCAGGTGACGCAGCTGGCTGCGCAACGCGACGAAGAGCTGTGCGATGTGATCGAGGATCTGTGGTTCGCAGCAGGCGCTTGGCCGATCCAGGGCATTGAGCCGACGCGCGACACCGTGGAGATCCGTGGATGCCGTTTTCATGTACACGGCCGGTTGGGTGCCACAGGGCCCTTGGTGGTATTGGGCTTCGACCCCTCCGAGAGTGCCCAGTACCAACGACCCGGCGCCAAGCTGGCCGTACGCGGGGAGTGGGCAGTCAAACGAACCCTGTTGCAGGCATTCTGCGACCAGCCGTTGATCTGGCTGGACAACTACGCCATGGCCCGGCGCCTGGCCGCTTCGCTGGCGGGCGACGCCGTGACGGGGCCGGGGTTTGAATACAAGGTCAAGGGCGAGCTGTCCGCCGCGCCGCTGCTCGACGCATTCGTCAGTGCCGCGGGCTTTATCGAAAACCTCGGGCTCGAAGTGAACACGGCGATTGCCGACATGCGCTTCGTGCCAGGCGACAGCGACGCGCTGTTCTTCGAAGCGTTAGCCCTTTACTGGAAGGCGTTCGAAGCGCATCTGCTTGATCAGGTCCCTCCGGTCATGAGCTACAACCGCATGTTCGCGCTGTTCGGGGAAAACAACCCGGAAAACCTGCAGCTGTTGCCCGACCCGCTGCTACGGCCGCTGGCGCATCTGATGATCGATGAATTCCAGGACGTCTCGCCGCAAATCGTCAGCTGGCTGCGGGCTTCCCTGCGCGAAATCCGCAGGCGCGGGCCCGGGATGAATGTCGGCCGCCATGCTCAGCACTCGTCGCTGTTGTGCGTGGGCGATGACTGGCAGTCGATCTATGGCTGGCGAGGCAGCTCGCCCAAGTACTTCACCGAATTCACCAAGGCGTTT
Organism: Pseudomonas fulva NBRC 16637 = DSM 17717; assembly: GCF_000730565.1. Classification (GTDB taxonomy): domain Bacteria; phylum Pseudomonadota; class Gammaproteobacteria; order Pseudomonadales; family Pseudomonadaceae; genus Aquipseudomonas; species Aquipseudomonas fulva. The sequence goes on from NZ_BBIQ01000004.1 coordinate 2,196, forward strand.
CCAACGCCCGCCAGCACTCGAGTGATGATGGTGGAAAACTATCGCTGCCAGCAGCAGGTCATCGATGCCGCTGAGCACCTGGTCAAGGGCACACCCACCATCGCCGGCAAGAAGGCCCGAGCCGCTGGCCCTGCCGCTGAACTTGCCGGTTCACCGGTCAAGGTCTTCGAGCGTGACGAGGCCGCCCTGGGCCAGACCCTCATCGAGCATTACCAGCGCGGCGAGTCGGTGCTGATGCTCTACCGCAAGGGCAATGACCGGGCAGCGATGAGCGAACACCTGGAACCTGTGCTTCAGGCCGAGGCAGCACTGCCCGCCGAGCAGCGGCGTCTTCGCCAACTCACCTACCACAGCGCCAAGGGCTTGCAGGCCGATGCGGTGTTCATGCTGGGCGACTGCCAGTACCTGACCAGCTCGCCCTACAAGAACCAGGTGTATCGCCAGGCGGGCCTGGGCAAGGCGGGCGACCCGCAGCCGTTCGACACCGCCCAGAAAGAGGAGGTGCAGCGCTTGGCCTATGTGGCCGTGACCCGAGCAGTTCAGCATTGCTACTGGCACGTGGAACCGGCCAATGGCGACGCCGCCGTGGCCGCTCGCGCTTCCAGCCGCGTCGATGGCCGCCAGGACTGTTTCGAAGACTGCCGGGGTCGGTGACGGTTAAGTCACCGTCGGTAAGGGGCCAGTGGTGGCCACTGGCTTGCGCCAAGGTGACCTGTCGGCGCCATGCGCGCTCCGGCGCAAGGGTTGCCGCAGACGACAGGCGTCGTGGAATGCGGTGGCGTGTTCGGTCTGGTGTACGTGCATCAGGCTGCCGATCAGGAAGCATACCCATGCGATCAACCACCACACCCAAGGATCACCCGCTGGACATCAATGGCATCGAAGTGGCGGTGCGCTGCTGGGGCCCGGAGGATGGCATTCCCGTACTGGCCTTGCATGGCTGGTTGGACAACGCCGCCTCGTTCGAGCGCCTGGCACCCCTGCTCGATGGCTGTTTCGTGGTAGCCCCCGACCTGGTCGGCCACGGACGTTCCGACCATCGTCGTCATGACAGCGGCTACTACTTGTGGGAGCACGCCGAGGACATGCTGTCGGTCACCGAAAGCCTTGGCATGCGGCAATTCCATGTGCTGGCGCACGGCATGGGCACCGGTGTGGCTTCGCTGCTGGCCGCCATGACCAGCGGGATCGCGAGCATGACCTTCCTCGACGGTATGGGAGCACCATTCACCGTAGCCGAGCATGACCGCGTGCAGCACCTGGCACGGGCCTATCGCCTCAAGCGCATGGTCCAGCGTACGCAGATGCAGGGCTTCAACGAGCGGGACGTGCAACGCTTCGACGATCTGGACAGCGCGCTGGCGCAGCGCCGCGAACGGCTCGACACCGACCTGTCCCAAGAAGCGGCAAGGTTACTAGCGCTGCGCGACTTGCTCCAGCTCAACGACGGTTATTGCTGGCGACACGACCCGCGGTTGGTGCTCCCAGAGCCCATGCCGCTCACCGAGCCTGAAGCTTGCGCGCTGCTCAGCCAGATTCGCTGCCCGCTGTACCTGATGTTCGGCCGGCAGGGCGCTTTCACTGGCGAGGCTTTCGACCGCCGTGAAGCGGCATTGCCGCCCCAGGCGAAAGTGTCCTGGCACCCAGGCGGCCACCATTTCCACCTCGATGCGCCGGACCGTGCCTTGGTTGATCAACTGCTACGTATCCTCGCGCGCCATGAAGGCGCCGTGTTGCAGCGGCTGGTCAACGAGTAGCGCCCAGGTAAGGTTGCGCCATTCGTTCAGACACACTGGCTTTAGTCAAAGTAGCCTCGCAGGCTGAAGCTGTACCCCGTGTCCGCGGTGGTGTTCGCCACACGCCCGCTACGCTTGCTCAGGACGAACTCGAAGGTGGGCTCGTACAGCCCATCGCGCACGCACGCACCGGCCAGGACTTCGACCTCATACCAACCGTTGTCCAGTTCGATCACCGGGCGGCCGGGCTCACGGTAGCGCGCCATCAAGTCGCCCAGTGTCTTGGGGGTGAAGTACTGGAGGATGCGCCAGGTGTACAGCATCACAGCGCCATGCTCGACGTTCAGCGAATAACCACCGCGCTGGTGCTTGAGCCGGCTGCCCGGCTCGCGCAATTTGGGCATTTGCCCATCGAGCGTGAACACCACGTGATAGGGGAGGTTGTCGACGCCGGCCACAGGCAGCACCACGCCGTCGCGCACGGCCATGTCGCCGCTGTCATGATGGGTGAATTCGTGGGCCAGGTCGTCAGGCAGGCCATGCTCCTGCTTGAAGCGCTCAAGCAGTTGAATGTCACCTAGCAGAAAGTAGTCGACCAGGTCGTTGAGCACTTCGTCGAACTCATGACGCATCGCATGTCCTTGGGCAACGATCGGTAGGGCCGCGCCAGTTGAACTGGCGCAGGCGGTTTGCAAGGGGCGGTCAGTGTAACTGGGTAATCTGGATGAGGTTGCCGCAGGTGTCGTCGAAGATTGCAGTCAAGACGTTATCGACCTCGGCGGGAGCCTGGTGGAACTTGACACCGGCAGCGGATAGCCGGGCATATTCGCCTTGAATGTCACGCACCGCGAAGATCGCGGTGGGGGTACCGTCTTCCTTGAGCGCAGCCTTGTACGCTTTCGCCGCGGGATGCACCTCTGGCTCCAGTTGCAATTGCACGCCGTTGGGGTCGTTGGGCGAGGTCAGGGTCAGCCAGCGGTGCTGGCCCATGGCGAGGTCTTGTTTGGGTTCGAAGCCCAATACGTAATGATAGAAGGCAAGCGCTTTGGCCTGGTCGTCGACAAGAATACGGGTGAGCATGATCTTCATGGGCGCACACCTATGCCGGGGTCGTTAAGTACCAGTAAAGACGGCCCATGGCGTTTGGCAATCCAGCCCAGCATCAAATCGCTATTTTGTTCATGCCATCGGCGTATCCGGGCCGCAAGCTGGCGACTGGCCAATGCAGCACAAGCGTTCAGCCTTCGCAGGTGTGCGCAGCGGCTTGCAGGTCAGCGGCGAATACCTCGGTGACCTTCGTCCGATAGGCTTCAAAGGCTGCGATGGCGCCGGCGATCACGCCAGCTTCCTGTTGTTTGTCGAGTTCAAGGCCGTCGATTGCGCTCACGAACGCCTTCCAATGCAGCGCCCGTCCTTGCGGGTGCGCTGCCAGGTGCCGCGCACCCAGGCCTTCGTCCAGGCCAAGGCGCTGGGTGTGCTTGAACAAGAAAGCGGCGCCCAGGTTCGATCCTTCGCTGCAATACAGCCAGCCCAGTGCATGGGCCGGGTCTACCTTCACGCTCGTCGGCAAGGCAGGTGGCAGTTGTCCCACGTCGCGAATGTCCTGCTCGACCGCTGCAAACCGCGACAGCGACGAGAGGCCCGGCAGCCACGTATTGAGGTGGGGGTCTTCGTAAAGTCCCAAGAGGCTGCCGTGAAAATGATGCTGTACCAGCAGGAAGCGCGCATAGCGCGCCCTGTCCTGAAAAGGGTGGGCGGCCATGACCAACTGATCGACACCGTCATGTTCGCGGTGGGTGGCCGCTTTGAGGCGTTTGCAACGGCTCGTCTCCAGGGGTGGCACGGGTACTGCGATCATTCGGTGAGTCCGTCGCGGGCAGAAAGGCCTCCATGATGCGTGGCGGTGAGCATCGCAGCAAGCGTCAGGCACGGTTATCATGGTCGCCGTATCGTTCAGACCCAAAGGAAAAGCCGGTCATGCCTTCGCTTCAGTTCCGTACGCCGTCCCTGGAGGACGCCAGCCGCTGCCACGCCATCGAGATCGGTGCTTACGAGGGAGCACGAAGCGGCCACGCTGGAAAAGATCCAGACGCGCATCAGTCAGTATCCACAAGGTTTTCTAGTGCTTGAAAGCGACGGGGCCATCGTGGGCTTCATCAACAGTGGTTGCGCCCATCAGGTCGTGATGTCGGACGAAGCGTTCAAGGAGCTGGTCGGGCATGACCCCGATGCCCCCAACGTGGTGATCATGTCGGTGGTGGTCGACCCGGCTTACCAGGGCCAAGGTCATGCAAAGCGGTTGATGGAAGCGTTCATTCTGCGGATGAAAGCCTGCGCTAAGCAGACCATCCACTTGATGTGCAAGGAACAGCACGTGCCGCTGTACCGCAAGCTGGGCTACAAGTACGTCCAGCCGTCACCTTCCGACCACGGCGGCATGGCGTGGCACGAGATGGTGATGGTGCTGTAAGCCTGTTGCCGTGCGGTGCCTACAGGGTGAGCTTGCCGTCAGACGGGGGCTGGCTTGCCGGCAATGGGCTGCGATGCAGCCCCGCAGGCACTTGGCAGCCAGCACCTTAAGGCACCGCCTCTATCAGCCCGCGACCAACTGATAGGCCAGGCGGTTGTGGCGCTCGAGTACCCGTGGCAGGTCGACAGTCACCAACTGACCTTCCCTGACCACCACCTTGCCGTTGATGACGCTGGTATGCACCTGGGTCGGGGTGCAGAACACCAGCGCTGCAAGCGGGTCATGATGGCCGCCGGCGTAGGCTACATGGCCCAGGTCGAAGGCGACGAAATCGGCGACCATGCCCGGTGCCAATGCGCCGATGTCATCGCGGTTGAGCACCTTGGCACCGCCCAAGGTAGCGATTTCCAGTGCTTCACGGGCCGTCATCGCGTCCGGGCCAAACCCTACGCGTTGCAGCAGCAGGGCCTGGCGAACCTCGCCGATCATGCTGGCACCGTCGTTGGAGGCCGAACCGTCCACCCCGAGCCCGACCGGAACGCCATGATCGCGCATGGCGCGCACCGGAGCGATACCGGAAGCCAGACGCATGTTCGAGCATGGGCAATGGGCGACCCCGGTACCGGTGCGGGCGAACAGTTCGATGCCATGCTGGTCCAGTTGCACGCAGTGAGCGTGCCACACGTCGGGCCCGACCCACCCCAGGTCCTCGGCGTACTCGGCAGGAGTCATGCCGAATTTTTCCCGGCTGTAGGCAATGTCATTGACGTTTTCGGCCAGGTGCGTGTGCAGCGATACACCATGTTGGCGAGCCAGAACAGCCGCTTCGCGCATCAGGTCGCGGCTGACCGAGAAGGGCGAGCAGGGCGCGACCACGATCCGGCGCATCGAGCCATGGCTGGCATCGTGGTAGTCCTCGATCAGGCGCTGGGACTCCTTGAGGATATCCGCTTCCTTTTCCACCACCGAGTCCGGCGGCAGCCCGCCCTGGCTCTGACCCACGCTCATGCTGCCGCGAGCAGCATGAAAACGCATGCCAATTTCGGCAGCCGCATGGATGCTGTCGTCGAGCTTGCATCCGTTGGGGTAGATGTACAGGTGATCGCTCGAGGTGGTGCAACCGGAAAGGATCAGCTCAGCCATGGCCGTCTGGGTCGAAACTGAAATCATCTCGGGCGTGAGCCGTGCCCAGATCGGGTACAGCTGGGTGAGCCAGTTGAACAGTTCGCCGTCCTGGGCGGCTGGCACTACCCGGGTCAGGCTCTGGTACATGTGGTGGTGCGTGTTGACCAGCCCAGGGATGACCACCTTGCCGGACATGTCCAGCACCTCGTCCGCCTGCTGGGGAAGGGTTTCGCTGGGGCCAACCTGCTTGATCAGGTTGTCTTCGATGTACAGCCCACCGCCGCGGATTTCGCGACGCTCGCCATCCATGGTGACGAGCAGTTGGGCATTTTTGATCAGTAGCGTTCTTGAAGTGCGTGCAGATGACATGGTTGATGCCTGTTGCAATACGCGCCGGCGATGGCCAGCGTCGTAGGCGACGCGGCTATGTAATCAGGAAACGGGGAAGTTGTATACATTGAGCTGATTGGTGAATTTGCGTCATCCCATATGTGAAAATCGGCCAAAAATAAGACCTGCGCGATCGAATAGACTGGCGGCCAACGTTTTGAGAGTTTTTCCATGCCTGCCGTATCTTCCACCGCTTCACCCGTCGACGAAGCTCCACGGGCAGCCATCAGTATTGCCATCCTTGCGTTTTCCGCTTTCCTGATCGTCACCACCGAGTTTCTCATTGTGGGCCTTTTGCCTGCCCTGAGTCGCGACCTGGGGGTGTCCATCTCCATGGCGGGACAACTGGTAACGCTGTTCGCCTTCACGGTCATGTTGGCAGGGCCGTTCCTCACGGCCATGCTGGCGCACCTGGACCGTAAACGGCTGTTCATCACCATCTTGCTGGTCTTTGCCGCGGCCAATGCCCTGGCGGCCGTGGCCGACAATTTCTGGGTACTGGCCGTTGCACGTGTCATACCGGCATTGGCATTACCGGTGTTCTGGGGGACCGCCAGCGAGACAGCAGGGCACCTCGCGGGGCCCGAGCATGCAGGGCGCGCGGTGTCTAAGGTTTACCTCGGCATCTCTGCCGCCATGCTGTTGGGCATCCCGCTGGGCACGTTGGCCGCTGACGCGTTGGGCTGGCGTGGCGCGTTCTGGGCGCTGGCGGTGCTTTCGCTGGTGATGGCCGTGGCGATGAGCGTCTGGATGCCCCACGTGGCCCGTACCGCCAAGGTGGATTTTGCCCGCCAGGCGCGGATCTTCACCGAACGCTTCTTCGTGGCGAACGTGCTGCTGTCGATTCTGGTGTTCACCGCGATGTTCACCGGCTACACCTACTTGGCCGACCTGCTCGAGCGTGTGGCGGGTGTGGCCCCGGCTCACACCGGTTGGTGGCTGATGGGCTTCGGTGCCGTTGGCCTGCTGGGTAACTGGATCGGGGGGCGTGCCGTCGACCACTCCGTTCTCAAGGCTACCGCGGGCTTTCTGGTGCTGCTGGCGATCGGCATGGCCGCGCTGGTGCCCTTGGCCCATGCAGGCCTGGTTTTCTGCCTGGCGCTGGCCTTGTGGGGTGTCGCCAACACGGCGCTCTACCCGGTTTGCCAGGTGCGCGTCATGGCGTCGGTGAGCCACGCCAAGGCACTGGCTGGTACTGCCAACGTGTCGGCTGCCAACGCCGGCATCGGCCTGGGTGCGGTGCTCGGTGGCATGACCATCGACGGTCTGGGGATTGCCTACCTCGGTTATGTGGCCGCCGCAGTCGCGGTGCTGGCGCTGCTGGCAGTGCCCGTGGTAGCCAGGCTGGCACCTCAGACGGGTTCGGCGGCACGCGTGCCGTGAGGCGCGAGCCTGGGCAACAGGTAATCGAGCAAGGCACGCACCTTGGGTAGGTGCTCGCGACGCTTGAGCCAGACCAGGTTCATCGGCAGGCCATCGGTCGCCAGCTCCGGCAGCACCTCGATCATCCGTCCTTGATCGAGGTGCTGCTGGGTCAACCAGGTGGGTAGCTGCCCTATACCGTGGCCGGCCAGCACCGCCGCGACCTCGCCTTCGCCATCACCTACGGCGATGCGCGGCTGTACCGTGCGACGCTCCATCTCGCCAGGCTGGCGCCCTTTGAAGAACCACGGGCTGACCAAACCGTCGGTGTGCCCATAGCCCACGCAGTGGTGGTGCTCCAGGTCCTCCTCGCTTTGCGGCGTACCATAGGTGTCGAGGTAGTCGGGGGCTGCACAGAACATCAGGCGCTGGGCGCCAAAGTACTGATGGCCCAGGGCGGCGGGCCATGTATCGGGGCCGCCGATGCGTACCACGATGTCGATGCCTTCCTGCACCGGATCGACGAAACGGTCGGAAAACGATACGTGCGGCTGTAACAGCGGATGCTGCCGGGTGAACGCCAGGATCAGCGGCAGCACATGCAGGCGACCGTAGGAGGCGGGCAGGTCAATGCGTACCCGTCCGTGAGGTTCATTACCCGTCGTGGCGAGGGTGTGTTCGACTTCTTCCAGATCGGCCAGCACCGACGTGCAGGTGCGGTAGAAAACCACGCCGGCCTCGCTCAGCGACAACCGGCGTGTGGTGCGCTCGAACAGGCGAACGCCCATGCGCGCCTCAAGGCGCGCAATACTTTTGCTGACCGCCGAGCTGGTAAGGCTCAGTCGCCCGGCCGCTGCCGTGAAGCTGCCAAGGTCGGCGACCGCGACGAAGACGTCGATCCCTTTGAGTCGTTCTGAGGAGTGCATGGCCGGCCTTTACATGGGTTCGTGGTGCAGACCCCGGCAGCATAAGGGATCCTGAGATGGCGTTTCAGGGTTAAAGCATCGGGCAGGGCTGGATAGCGCGTTGCCAACGGAACACCAGCCCATCTTGCACACTCATAGGCTTTGCGCCAGCGCCTTGGGTAGATCATGCTGTACCCACCCGGCCCCGACGCACCAAAGGACTGCCCCCATGTTCCCTCTTGCCTGGATAGCCTGCGCATGACCCTGACGTTACTCACCTTTTTCGGCACCCTGGCCGCCATGGAAGGCGTGGCCTGGTTTGCTCACAAGTACATCATGCACGGCTTCGGCTGGGGCTGGCACCGCTCGCACCATGAGCCACGCACCGGGATCTTCGAGAAGAACGATCTCTACGCCGCGGTGTTCGCCGTGCTGGCGATCATTCTCATCGCCCTGGGCAATGCCGGCTGGTACCCGTTGCAATGGGTAGGCGCAGGCATGACGGCCTACGGTGTCCTGTATTTCGTTGCCCACGACGGCCTGGTCCACCGGCGCTGGCCTTTCAAAGTGGTCCCGCGCAAAGGTTACTTCAAGCGCCTGTACCAGGCACATCGGCTTCATCATGCCGTGCAGGGGCGCGAAGGCTGTGTGTCGTTCGGTTTTCTGTACGTACCCACTATCGAACGGCTGCGTCGGCAACTTCGGGCGCTGCATGGGGGGCCGCTGCGGGCGAAGGGCGCTGCCACAGGCGAGCTGGGCGCTGAGGGTGGCGATGCAGCCGACAGCTCAGCGCCTGCCAAAACCCCGTGACCAAGGCACCGACCTTTTCGAGTTTTGACGTAGACAGCCGGCCGTCCCAGGCGTCGACCCCGGCGCTGTCGACCTTCAGGCCGATGCGCCGGTAAACCTGGCCTGCCGTGGCCACTGCCCACGCCGAGCGAAGCGGCAAGGCCTGCAGCCCGGCCTGGGCGCTGGCGTAGTAGGGTTCGGCCTGGGCGACCAGGCGCCTGGCCAGGGTAGCGACGGCTGCGCGATGACGCACATCGGCCAGGTCGTCTGCACTGAGGTCGAATTCCGACAGCCAAGCCTGAGGCAAGTAGCAGCGCCCGACCTTGGCATCATCGACGATGTCCCGGGCGATGTTAGTCAGCTGCATGGCCAGGCCCAGGTCGCAGGCCCGGTCCAGCACGCGGGCATCTTGAACACCCATGACCCTGGCCATCATCAGGCCCACCACACCTGCTACGTGATAGCAGTAGACCATGACCTCATCCAGGGTCTGGTAGCGGCAGGCGGACACGTCCTGGGCGAAGCCTTCGAGCAAGTCGAAGGCTTCGGCGCGGGGAATGCCGTGGCGCCTGGCCACTTCGCGCAGTGCGGCGAAGGCCGGCTGGTTCACGGGCAAGTCCGCGCAGGCGGCCTCCGTCTGACGCTGCAGATCCAACAGGCGCACCTGCGCTTCTTCCTGGCTGATGACCACCGCATCATGCCCGGCTTGCTGACCATCGATCACGTCATCGCAATGGCGGCACCAGGCATACAACAGCACAGCGCTGCGCCGGGTGTGGGCATCGAACAGCCGGGCTGCTGCGGCAAAGCTTTTCGAACCTACGGCAATGCTGTGTTCGGCATGGGCAAGCAACTGGTCGTGGTTCGGTGCGGTCATGCGCCCAGGTCCTCGAGCATCAGGCCTGCGGTGGCCTTGGCCGAGGCGATCACGCCTGGCACACCGGCCCCTGGGTGCGTGCCTGCCCCCACCAGGTACAGATTGCTCACTTCGCTGTCACGGTTGTGCGGGCGGAACCAGGCGCTCTGGGTCAGGATGGGTTCCAGAGAGAACGCCGACCCCAGGTGGGCATTAAGTTCTTCGCGGAAGTCCAGCGGCGTGAAGGTGCGGCAGGTGACCAAGTCCTCGCGCAGGCCGGGAATGTAGTGACGTTCCAGGTAGTCGAGAATCTTGTCCCGGAACCGTGGCCCTTCCACTTCCCAGTCGATGGCCGCGTTGCCCATGTGCGGTACGGGCGCCAATACGTAGTGGCTCGAGCATCCTTCCGGGGCCAGGCTAGGGTCGGTGGCGCAGGGGGTATGCAGGTAGAGTGAAAAGTCTTCGGCAAGCTCGTGACCGTTGAAGATTTCGTCAATCAGCTCCCGGTAGCGCGGGCCAAAGCACACCGTGTGATGACGCAGTTGCGGCTGCGTGCGCTTGAGCCCGAAGTGCACCACGAACAGCGAGTTGCTAAAGCGCTTGCCCTTGAGCCGCTTGCCTTCCTGTTCACCGCGAGGGTGTTCGGCCAGCAGGTCGGAGTAGGTGTGCACCACATCGGCATTCGAGGCGACTGCGTCTGCCCGCCAGCGTCGCCCGTCCTGGGTGCGCACGCCGGTCACGCGGCTGCCTTGGGTTTCGAACGCGGCCACCTCGGCATTGAGCTCCAGGGTGCCGCCCAGGTCGGTGAACAACTTGGCCATGCCCTGCACCAGCGCGCCCGTGCCGCCTTTGGGGAACCAGACACCCCAGGTGCGCTCCAGCGCATGGATCAGCGTGTAGATTGAGGACGTGGCGAAGGGATTACCCCCGACCAGCAAGGCGTGGAACGAGAACGCCTGGCGCAGTTGGTCATCTTTGATGAACCGCGCCACCATGCTGTAGACGCTGCGCCAGGCTTGCAGGCGAGCCAACTGCGGGCCGGCATGCAGCATGTCGCGAAAAGACAGGAAGGGCACTGCGCCAAGCTTGATATAGCCTTCCTGCAACACGGCCTTGGAATAGGCCAGGAACTGTCGATAGCCTTCCACGTCCTTGGGCTCGAAGGCCTCGATCTGGCGCTCCAGGTCGGCTTGGTCATTGCCATAGTCGAATGCCCGGCCATCCTCCCAGCACAGGCGGTAGAAAGGCGTTACCGGCAGCAATTCCACATACTCATGCATGGGCCGGCCGGCGAGGGTGAACAGGGCTTCGATGGCGCTCGGGTCGGTGATCACCGTGGGGCCTGCGTCGAAGGTAAAGCCTTGGTCGTGATAGACGTAAGCGCGGCCACCTGGTTTGTCGCGCGCCTCGAGCAAGGTCGTGGGGATACCCGCGGCCTGCAGGCGGATGGCCAGGGCCAGGCCGCCAAGGCCTGCGCCGATGACCAGGGCGGATCGTTCGTTGCTCATGGATAATCCTTGAAATGGGCAGGGGAGTGTCGCAAGGCAGCCTTCATGGCCTCGCCGACGGGCACAGGCGGTTTGCCGCACAGGATCCGCAGGCGATCACGCAGCGTACTCTGGCCTGCGTAGAAACGGGCGATCAGCCCCTCAGGCAATCGATAAAAGCGCTGCATCACCTGCCAGCGACGGTTCGGCCGGCCGGCCAGAAACAGCATTCGGTTGAGCAGGCGATAGAACCCTTGCTCACGCCAGCGTCGATGCAGGTAGGCGCCCAGCGCGGGCTTGAGCGACGCCGTGTCCTCCAGCGCTTGCGTTGACAACCAGTCGGCCAGGCGCACGGCATCGGGCAGGGAATAACCCGTGGTGCAGTGAAACAATCCGGCCCGCAGGCCAACGGCGAGCGGCCCGTGCTGTTCGTTCCACCAGGCAGGAAAGTCGTCGACCAGGGTAATCGGCAATACGCCCTGTTCTTCACGCAGGCACTCGGCGACGTGCCAGCCGCGCTGCTGCAGGTAGCACTCGATGTGCTGGCGCAGCTGCTGCGCGGCGGGCGCCTGGCTGTCGACGTAATGGGTGTCCTCCACCAGCAAGGTGTCAGCCGTGAACGGCAGGACATAGACGAAGCGATAGCCCTCGCCTTGAGGTACCCGTGCGTCCATCAGAATCGGTGCGACCAAGCCATGGGGGGCCGTCAGACGTACGACCTGCCCGAGGAACGCCTGCTGGCCGAGGACCCGGTGAGGGCTGTGCTGCATGCCCCGGCCATCGATCACCACCGCGGCGTGCAAGGTTTCGCCACTGGCGAGCGTGACATGGCTGGCACCCACTTCGACGACCGCGCAGTCGGTGCGCAAGCTCGGGCCGAGGGCTGGGGTGATCACCTGCGCGAAACGCTCGCTGGTAATGCTCGCATAGCCGCCTTCCATGCGCCTGGAAAAAGCCGGGAAGTGCACGTGGTACGCAGGCCAGCGCTGCTCCACCAGCGGGGCGAGCCAGCGCAGTTGCTCGGCAGTAAGGTCGGCGTCGTGGAAGGACCACGTATGGTTGCCGCCCAGGACCGGCCCTTGCTCCAGGCACAACACGCGCCATTGCGGGCGCAGCTGCTGCAGTCGCCAGGCGATCAGGCCGTTGGCCAACCCCCCACCTACCAGGATCAGGTCATAGGGCACGGTACATTCTCCGAAATGCTGGGCTGGCCACTGCGCAGAGCGGCTTCGATGAGGCTGGCAGCGCGCTGTACGCCACCGCAGGTGGCAAGCTCGGCTTCAAGCGCCGCATCACGTGGTGCAGCCTCATCAAGCAGCTGACGCAACGCTTGGCCAATGGCCGATGCACTGGCACGTTTGGAGAGCACCCGGCCCAAGCGGTGATGGCGCACCCGTGCGGCCACGCCGGGCTGATCGAATGCAATGGGCATGACCAGCAGCGGTGTGCCGGCGCACACGGTATCGAGCACCGTGTTCAAGCCGCCATGGCTGATCACCACATTGGCTCGTCGCACAGCCCAGTGCTGGGGGGCGAAGTCGGTCACGACGGTAGCACCGATCTGGCGTAGCCGTGCCTGCTGATGCGCGTCCAACCCGCCGCAGTGAGCCACCAGCAACTGGGCATCCAGGCCCCGGCAAGCCTTGGCAATCCGTGCAAACAGATCGAACCGGTGGCCCTGCAGCGTTCCCAGGCTTGCGAATACCAAAGGCTTGCCGGATTCGAAAGACCAGTTGGGGCTCGCCTGGGAGGGCGTGCTGCGTAAAGGGCCGACGGCGTGAAAGTGCTTGGGTAGATCCGCTCTTGGGAAATCCAGATGCAGAGGTGTCTGGCTCAACTGGGCCAGCGGCGAGAGAAACTCATGGGCACCGCTGCGCGGTGGCAGCCCGTGGCGATGACACGCCTGCAGTAAGGTGTCGTGCAGCGGGCGCATGAGCCAGTCATGGACTTTAGCACTGCCTTCGTAGAGGCGCGCATCCAAGCCGAGCCCGAAGGGCATCACGGGCAATGGCAAGCCCGGTTCGCGATTGATCGGCAACGCGCAGGCCACCGAAAAGAACGGCAGGTTGCAAGCCTCGGCCACCAAGCCGCCTGCGGGTTCCATCTGGTCGCAGATCATCGCGTCGACCCGATGGTCCCTAAGGGCCTGCGGCAGGTTGCTGATCAGCATGCCGGTGGTGTGCGCCAACTGATTGATCAAGCGACGCAGACGCAGCGGCCCGGCGGGGTCGGCCACGCGACGCATGGCGAGGTCAAGGCTGCCCGGCGGGCACTCGGCATGGCCAATGGCGACGAAGCCCAGCCGCGAGTCACTCAGCCAGCGTTCGGCTTCGGGCTGGTGAAAGAAACTGACCTGATGGCCGCGTTCGACCAACTCGCCGCCCAGCGCCTGCATGGCTGCAAAATGGCTGGGGTAGGGTGGGGCGACCAGGGCGAAGTGGCTCATTTGAGGTCGAGCTGGGCATTGACCAGTCGGGCCCGGCGCAAGTGCGCCAGCGTGGCGGAGCCGGTACAGAAGCAGGCGATACGCAGTTGCCGGATGATCACGTCGAAATGTGAGACCACCGCTTCGGTAGACGTCATCGCAGAGGTCAGCACGCCGGCAGCCTGGCCCACCAAGTCCGCCCCCAGGCGGATGGCCTTGGCCGCGTCCACCCCATCGCGCACCCCACCCGAGGCGATCAAACCAACCGTGGGCACGGCTCGGCGCACGGCAAGCAGGCTCTGGGCGGTCGGAATGCCCCAGCCGCTGAAGGCCATTGCCACCGCACGCTCGGCAGGGTCATTGGCGCGTTCCGCCTCGACAGCGGCCCAGCTCGTGCCGCCGGCGCCGGCCACATCGATCATGGACACGCCAGCGTCGTACAATTGCCGGGCCACGCCTGGGGAGATACCGGCGCCTACTTCCTTGACGATGATGGGCGCGTGAAGCTGCCCGGCGACGTGCTCGATGCAGGCGAGCACCCCGTTCCAGTTGCGGTCGCCCTCGGGCTGAACGGCTTCCTGCAAGGGGTTGAGATGAATGATCAGGGCGCTGGCATCGAGTGTATCGACCGCACGGCGGGCAAGGTCTACACCATCAGCCTCGCGTAACTGGGCGGCGCCCAGGTTTGCCAGGAGCGGGACGTCGGGTGCGAGCCTTCTCAGCTCCGTGGTCAGCCCCTGGTCCTGGCCGCTGCGCAAGCTAACTCGCTGCGAACCCACGCCCATGGCCAGGCCCAAAGCCTGCGCAGCTTCGGCCAGGTGCTGGTTGATAAACCGTGCCCGCTCAGCACCGCCGGTCATCGAACTGATCAGCAGCGGTGCGCGCAGTGCCATGCCGAACAGCTCGGTACCCAGGTTGACGTCTTCCAGGGCCATCTCAGGCAGTGCACAATGTTCGAAACGCAGCGCCGACCAGCCAGCATCGACCCCATGCGAGGTGGTGCCGGCGGCCAGAACGATATCGAGGTGATCATCCTTGCGTTGACTCAACGGGCTTTTGTTCATGCCGGCTCCACTGCCAGGGAATCATCCTGAGGTACGTGCGGTCTGTGTGCTTAGGACAGACAAGTTGTACAACACTACCCGTTTTGTATAGCTAAGCTCATAAAAAGCAAAGCATCAGGCAACGGCGCCTATCAGTCGTTCCTTTTTCATCTACGGTCAATGGGCCGCCCACATCGAGAGGCAAGGATGACGACCATCGCCCCCCCGCACAGCGCTGGCGCTGATCACGATCAGCCACTGGCCGTCGCACATGCGGCCGTAGAAGCCCGGCTGGCGGCATTGCTGCCATCGGCAGGTCACGAGCGTGACCTAGTGGTTGCGGCCATGCGCGACTGCACCCTGGCGCCAGGCAAGCGCTTGCGGCCCCTGCTGTTACTGTTCACGGCACAAGGCCTGGGCGCATGCCCACACGCCGCGCTCGACCTCGGCTGCGCCGTGGAGATGGTGCATGCAGCCTCCCTTGTACTGGACGACCTCCCCTGTATGGACAACGCCGCCTTGCGCCGCGGTCGCCCTACCTTGCACCTGGCGTTTGGGGAAGATGTGGCAGTGTTGACGGCCATTGCCCTGCTCTCCCGTGCGTTCGGGGTTGTGGCGGGGTTGCAGACGGTCGGGCCGGATGTGCGCAGCGACCTGGTCGTGACCCTCACCTCGGCAATCGGTGCCGATGGGCTGGTCAAGGGGCAGTTGCAGGATCTGCGCGACGGTGCACGGCCGCGCACGGCGGCTGAAATTGCCCAGACCAATCAACTCAAGACCGGGGCCTTGTTCTCGGCCTTGCTGGGTATGGCCGGCCGGTTGGCGGGGGCTGGCGAAACCCAGCAGGGCACCTTGCAGCAGTTGGCGGGGGAATTGGGGCAAGCGTTTCAATTGCACGATGATTTGCATGACCGTGACCCTGAAAGCGGCAAGAGCATGGGGTTGGACCAAGGCAAGTCGACCCTGCTGGCCATGTGTGGCGAGATGCAGGTGCGCCAGCGGTTGGAAGCCCATTTGCAGAGCGTCGAACAGTGCCTGACCAGCCTGGGCCTTCAGGCCTCACCGATTGGCGGGGTCTTGCGCAAGGTGTTCGCTTCGAAGGGTGTGCCGGCTGGCGGCAGCACCGTATGGCGTCAAGGCCTGAGCGGGCTTGCGGTGGGTGGGGCAGTCGTGCATCACGTGTAAGACGCAGGACGACGTGCCGCAGCGCGAATCCGAGGGTCTACGCGGTCTCGTGTAGGAGCGGCCGCGATGGGCCGCGCAGCGGCCCCAAGTTTTTCAGCTCGCCGGAGGCCCGGCGCCGTCGCTCCTACACGGGGCCGCGGATCCTGCAGAGGCGAACCTAGGGCGCCCCAGCAATTCCAAACTCACTGATCCAATCGCCTGGCATGCCTGGCAAATACCTTTTCCAGCAGTTCCCACATGACCGGGTCAAGGCTGAACGCCACGTTGAAACGCATCCAGCCCGTTGCCCTGGCGTCCACCATGAACAGCTGACCAGGGCCGAGCATGATGCCTTTTTCGAGCGCGTCATCGAGCAACAGCGCGCTGTCGGGGATCGAGGGATGGCGGGTCCAGATGTACATCCCCTCGTCCGATTCCGTGAACAGCTCGAAGCCTAGTCGGTGCAGATGCGCACCCACCCGTTGATGCGCCTCGGCCAGGCGTTGACGCAGGCGCTTGAGGTGCTTGCGCCAGCGACCGTCGATGATGGCGGCGTAGACGACCCGCTCCATGACCTGCGAGGTGGTCAGGCCCGAGCGCATTTTCAGGTGTACCAGTTGTTGCGCCAGTTCCGGATTGGCCAGCAGGTAGCCCACCCGCACATTGGGTGAGATGCTTTTCGAGTAACTGCCCACGTAGACCACCTGCTGCAAGTGGTCAAGGCTGGCGAGGCAGGGTTGCGGTTCGGCGATCATGTCGGCGTACAGGTTGTTTTCGACCAGCCGCAAGCCATGCTGGCTGGCCAGTTGCAGCAGGCGATGCAACTGCGGCAGCGGTGTGCGCGAGCACGTTGGGCTGTGCAGGTGAGGCTGGGTGAAGAAGGCCGTGGGCCGGTGTTGCGCCAGCAACTGCTCGAGCTGATTGAGGTCGTAGCCATTGGGCGTGCGCGCCACCCCCAGCAGCGTTGCGCCTTGGGTACGCAGGATGCTCATCAGGTTGGGGTAGCCAGGGTCGTCCACCAGCACCACGTCACCGGGGCGGACCAGCGTACGCACGGCCAGGTCCAGGGCCTGGCTGGCGCCGTGGGTCAACATCAGCTGAGCGGGATTGGCGACGATCGACAGATCCTGCTGCAGGTTCTGCGCCGTCAACGCGCGCAGCTCTGGCAACCCCATGGGATCGCCGTAACCGGACAGTTCCAGCGGGCTGCCAGCCACCTGCCGCAGCCCTCGGCGCAAGCCGTCTTCGTACATCCAGTCGTTGGGCAGCCAACCGCAGCCTGGCTTGAACGGCAACTGCCGGGTTTCGAAGATCTGCTGCAGGTACCACTCGGTGTTGAACGTTGGTCGGCTTGCGTCAGGGTCTGCCGTGTGCGTGTCCAACAGCTCAGCGGCAGCCCGATTGACGAAAAAGCCAGCGTTGCCGCGGCTCACCAGCAGCCCTTGGGCGACCAGGCGATCGTAGGCTTCCACCACGGTGAACGTGCTGACCGAGTAGGTGGCGGCGAAGGCGCGGATTGACGGCACCTTGGCGCCAGGCTTGAGCGTCTGGGTGTCGATCAGGGTGCGCAGGCCGTCGATGATCTGGTTGACCAACGGTGTGGAAGCGTCTGGATTCAATTGCAGCATGGGGGACCTTCAGGTGTGTAACGCCAGGTGCTGGCCCGGTGTATAGGGTTGGCGACCTGTACAGTGCAGTGCGAGTTTCATGCCACTGTGCATGGCTCTCTGCGATGGACATTTTTACATTAGGTGTCGGATATCGCCACACAAAGCATGTTCAGTTCGCTCCAGGCCTCAGCCCTGGGGCGCGTCAGCAGGCCGCCATGGATGGCCTGCGTGTGTTCGTTCACACCTCCTGCGCGCATTAGCACTGATGTACAGGTGAAACCGCCAGCCATCGGGGTTTCACGGTTTTCCTTGGATAAAAAGAAGCACGGGGTACACAACTGATGGACGCAACATCCACAACCACCACCGCGAACGGCGGGCACGAGAGCAAGCTCAGTGCCTCGCTGAAGTCGCGCCACCTGACGATGATGTCCATCGCCGGGGTCATCGGCGGCGCCTTGTTCGTAGGATCCGGCAGCGTGATCCACAGCGCCGGGCCGGCCGCGGTGCTGGCCTACCTGGCAGGCGGCATCCTCGTGGTGCTGATCATGCGCATGCTTGGCGAAATGGCAACGTCTTCACCCGACACGGGCTCGTTTTCCACCTATGCCGACCGCGCCATTGGGCGCTGGGCTGGCTTCACCATCGGCTGGCTGTACTGGTGGTACTGGGTCATTCTCATGGCCTGGGAAGCCTACGTAGCCGGCAAGATCCTGCACGGGTTCTTCCCGGACGTCAGTGTCAACGTGTTCGTGCTGGCCACGACGTTGCTGCTGATCACGGTCAACTTCTTCAACGTCAAGCATTACGGGGAGTTCGAGTTCTGGTTCGCGCTGATCAAGGTCATCGCGATCGTCTGCTTCCTGATCGTCTGTACCGCAGCGGTGCTCAACATCTGGCAATTCGGCGAGGTGCGGGGCATTACCCACCTCACCTCCGAAGGGTTCATGCCCAATGGCATCACCACGGTCATCGGAGCCTTGCTGGGGGTGATGTTCGCATTCCTTGGCGCCGAGATCGTGACCATTGCGGCCTCCGAGGCCAAGGACCCGGCTGCGCAGATCGTCAAGGCCACCAACTCGGTGGTATGGCGCGTGTGCCTGTTCTACGTAGGCTCGATCTTCCTGATCGTTTGCCTGGTGCCGTGGAATGACCCGCACCTGGGCGTCTCCGGCTACGGCGCCTATCGCCGTACCCTTGAGCTGCTGGGCGTGCCTTACGCCGAGTTGCTGATGAACTTCGTGGTGCTGACCTCGGTGAGCAGTTGCCTGATCTCCGGCCACTACACCGCCTCGCGCATGCTGTTCTCCCTGGCTCAGCGTGGCGACGCGCCGTCGTTCTTCAAGATCACCCGTGCCGGCACTGGCGTGCCGGTGTACGCGATCATGGGCTCGTGCGCGGTGGCGGTGGTGTGTGCGCTGATCAACTTCAGCGAGACCCTGCGCCCCAAGGACGTACTCGACACGCTGATGAACACCACGGGCATGATTGCCCTGCTGGTGTACCTGGTGATCGCGTTCTCCCAGCTGCGCATGCGCCGCAAGCTGATTGCCGAAGGCAAGGAAGTGCGCCTGAAGATGTGGCTGTTCCCGTGGCTGACCTACCTGGTGATCGCCTTCATCGTGGCGGCCCTGGTGACCATGGCGTTCATGCCTGACTACCAGATCCTGGTGATCTCCACCGGCATCGCGGCGGCGCTGGTGGTGGCGATGGGGGTTGTGCACCAGATGCGCAGCGCGCCTCGACACTAAGGCTCATTGGTTTTGCGAAGCGGCCGGCTCCCTCAAAGGGGCCGGCCGCTTCGCGTTTTGGGCGACAGATGGCATATGCTTCAGAGCATCGCTCATCGGAGAACGTCGCCATGTCCTGGTCTGCAACCCAGTATTCCTTGTTCGAAGACGAACGCACCCGGGCGGTGCGCGATCTGCTGGGGGCCGTGCCGCCGCGCCCGGTGCGACACGCGACCGACCTGGGCTGCGGGCCGGGCAATTCCACCGAGGTCCTGCTGCAACGTTGTCCCGACGCGCAGGTGACCGCGCTGGACAGCGACCCAGACATGATCGAGAAGGCCCGAGCGCGCAAGCGGCTGTGCATCCCGCGCGTGCACATGGTCACGGCGGACATCGCAGGCTGGTCCGCCCCTGAG
Source organism: Pseudomonas fulva NBRC 16637 = DSM 17717 (assembly GCF_000730565.1). Lineage (GTDB taxonomy): Bacteria > Pseudomonadota > Gammaproteobacteria > Pseudomonadales > Pseudomonadaceae > Aquipseudomonas > Aquipseudomonas fulva. Next base: position 21,704 of record NZ_BBIQ01000004.1, read on the forward strand.
CCCCAGGACCTGATCCTGGCCAACGCCTCGTTGCAGTGGGTGCCCGACCACGGGCAGCTCTACCCGCACCTGGTGCGTCAGCTCAGCGAAGGGGCGAGCCTTGCGGTGCAGACGCCCGATAACCTGGAGGAGCCCGCGCACACCGCGTTGCGCGAGATCGCCCGCCGGGGCCCGTGGGCGGCCAAGTTCGACGACTTCACGTTGCCGCCGCGCCATGGCGCGGCGTTCTACTACGACCTGTTGAGCCCGCTGTGCGCCCGCGTCGAGGTGTGGCGCACCACCTACCACCACCCGTTGGTCGACGGCGCTGAGGGCGTGGTGCAGTGGTTCAAGGGTTCGGCCTTGCGGCCTTACCTGGCGCGGCTGCAGCCGCAGGAGCAGGAAGACTTCCTGCAGATGTACCTGCAGGCCATGCAAAGCGCCTACCCGCCAGCGTCCGACGGCAAGGTGCTGCTGGCGTTTCCGCGCTTGTTCGTGGTTGCCACCCGTTAAGTCGTCGGGTGAGGTGTCGGTGCAGCGCAGACGGTTGTCGATCCTTCCCCATAGGCGTATAAACTGCTCCCACTTTTTGTGCCGGTCGCTTCCTGAACCGGCCGTTGAAACAAGAGAGTCGACATGGGCGCACAGTGGAAAGCCAAACATAAAGAAGCCGCGGCCAATGCCAAGGGCAAGGTCATGGGCAAGCTGTCCAAGGAAATCCAGATTGCCGCCAAATCCGGCGCCGACCCGGACATGAACCCGCGCTTGCGCCTGGCCATCGAACAGGCCAAGAAGGCCTCGATGACTCGCGAAACCCTGGAGCGAGCCATTCGCAAGGGTGCCGGCCTGGATGGCGATGCCGTGCAGTATGCGGCTGTCAGCTACGAAGGCTTTGCCCCGCATCAGGTTCCGCTGATCGTTGAATGCCTGACTGACAACGTCAACCGCACAGTGGCGCAAATTCGCGTGTTGTTCCGCAAGGGTCAGCTAGGGGCCAGCGGCTCGGTCTCCTGGGACTTCAATCATGTCGGCCTGATCGAAGCCACCCCCAACGGTGACGCTGATCCTGAGATGGCTGCCATCGAAGCCGGGGCCCAGGACTTCGAAGAAGGAGAAGAGGAGGGGGCTACCCTGTTCATCACTGATACCACCGACCTTGACGCTGTGCAGAAGGCCCTGCCGGTGCACGGTTTCACCGTCACGTCGGCCAAGATCGGCTACACCCCGAAAAACCCGGTGAGCGCTTCGAGCCTGAGCGCCGAAGCCCTGGCCGAAGTCGAGGCGTTTCTCGAAGCCATCGACGAAAACGATGACGTCCAGAACGTCTACGTTGGCTTGACGCAGTAAGCTCGAGCCCCCTTTGCCGATGCTGCCCATTGCCAGGCGTGTTGTACAGGTGATGGCTGGGCAGCGCTGCACCGGGGCGTGCCCCGAGCTGGAGCTGCCGTGAATCCTGCCTTTGCCACGCTCAGCCTTGCGCACCTGCGTGCGCTCGACCACCTGCTGCAGGTGAAGAACCTCAGTCGGGCGGCTGAGCGCCTGGGCGTGAGCCAGTCGGCCTTGAGCCGTCAACTGGCTCAACTTCGCGAGGCCTTCGACGATCCGCTGCTGGTCCGCCAAGGCCGGGGCTACGTACTGAGCGAGCATGCCCAGACGCTACGCGAGCCCTTGCGCCAGGTGTTGGACGAGCTGCAGGCACTTCGTCAGCCTGCGGTATTCGAGCCTGCCCGCTGCCAACGCCGCTTTTGCCTGGCTGCTTCCGATTATGTCGCCGAGCATATGCTGCCTTTGCTGGTGACGACGCTGGAGCAGGAAGCGCCAGGCATCAGCCTGGAGTACCGCACCTGGCAAGCCGGGCAGTATGACTCGCTCGCCAGTGGCGAGATCGACCTTGCCACCACCCTGTTCGATGAATCGCCGCCCAATGTGCACGGGCGTCTGCTCGGCGAGGATCGGGCGGTGTGCCTGATGGCGCAAGACCACCCCTTGACTGTCCATGGGTGGGTTTCGCAAAGCGATTACCTGGCGTGCAGGCATGTACGGATCTCCGGCGGCGGGGACAAGGACAGCTTCATTGACCAGCACCTGCGTGCACAGGGCCTGCAACGGCGCATCAGCCTGCAAGTGCCGTTTTTTTGCGCCACGGTAAAGGTGGTCGCCACCAGCCAGGCAGTGGCTACCGTACCCGAACACATCGCCCGCCAATTGTGCCGCCTGCATCCGCTGGCCTGGCGACCGTTGGGGTTCGTCGAGCACAGTCAGCGTTATTGGGTGGTGTGGCACCAACGCCTGCAGGCATCGGCCGAGCATCGCTGGTTTCGAAACCGGGTGTTCGAGCTGTGGCGCCAATCGCAATTCGGTGTACAGGGCGGCCTTGCGCATTTGCCATAGCAGCTATGCGCAAGGCGCGGTTCTTCGCGCAGGCGACGCGCTCTACACTGCTCTCGGCCAGCCGCCGGCGCGCATTGACCGCCATCAGGCGGTGAGGCGCCCACCACAGGAGCACGTGCATGACCCCCGAAGAGTTTCGCCAGTATGGCCATCAACTGATCGACCTGGTCGCCGATTACCGCCAGACCGTGCATCAGCGTCCGGTCATGGCCCAGGTCGAGCCCGGTTACCTGAAGGCGGCCCTGCCGCCGGCCGCGCCGCAACAGGGCGAGCCCTTCGACGCGATTATCAAGGACGTGGATGAGTTGATCATGCCGGGCCTGTCCCATTGGCAGCACCCGGATTTCTACGGTTATTTTCCCTCGAACGGGACGTTGTCCTCCGTGCTGGGGGACTTCCTGAGTACCGGGCTTGGCGTACTGGGGTTGTCGTGGCAATCGAGCCCAGCATTGAGCGAACTGGAAGAAACGACCCTGGACTGGCTGCGCCAGATGCTCGGCCTGTCGCCGCAGTGGAGCGGGGTGATTCAGGACACCGCCTCGACCAGCACCCTGGTCGCGCTCATCTGTGCCCGTGAGCGCTCGAGTGATTACGCCTTGGTCCGTCACGGGCTTCAGGGCCAGGACAAGCCCCTGATCGTGTACGTCAGCGCCCATGCCCACAGTTCGGTGGACAAGGCGGCGTTGCTGGCAGGCTTCGGTCGCGACAATATCCGCCTGATCGCGACCGATGAAGCCTATGCGCTGTGTCCGACTGCGCTGGAGCAGGCCATCGAACAGGACCTGGCGGCTGGCAATCGGCCGTGTGCGGTCGTCGCCACCTGTGGCACCACCGCCACGACGGCCCTCGATCCGCTGCGCGCCATCGGCGCCCTGGCCCAGCAACATGGCCTGTGGCTGCATGTGGACTCGGCCATGGCCGGCTCGGCGATGATAGTGCCCGAGTGCCGCTGGATGTGGGATGGGATAGAGCTCGCCGATTCGGTCGTCGTCAATGCGCACAAATGGCTAGGGGTCGCGTTCGACTGCTCGGTCTATTATGTGCGCGATCCCCAGCACCTTGTGCGCGTGATGAGCACCAACCCCAGTTACTTGCAGTCTTCGGTCGATGGGCAGGTCAAGAACCTGCGCGACTGGGGCATACCCTTGGGGCGCAGGTTCCGCGCGTTGAAACTATGGTTCATGTTGCGCGCAGAAGGTGTCGAGGCCTTGCAAGCCCGGCTGCGCAGGGACATGGACAATGCCAGGTGGCTGGCCGAGCAGGTGCGCGCGGCCAGCGACTGGCAGTTGCTCGCCCCAGTGCCGTTGCAGACGCTGTGCCTTCGGCATTGCCCTGAAGGGATGGCCGGCCAGGCGCTGGACGCTCACACCCGAGCCTGGGCCGAGCGCCTGAATGCATCAGGTGACGCCTATGTAACCCCCGCCGTACTAGACGGGCGCTGGATGGTACGTGTGTCGATCGGCGCCCTGGACACTGAGAGGGAGGACGTGCAACGCCTCTGGGCCAGGCTGCAGCACGTGGTGCAGGGCTGACAACGATGGCGCAGGTAACCGTTGCCACGAGAAAAAAGAGACTGCGGTGATGATTGAACTTCCGCGCTCCCGGTATCTCTTCTAGAATCCTGCTGCCACGCCCAATCGGGGCGTGCGCGCGGCTTCATAATGGCGCAGCGCGGTTTTGCGTCCACTTCGAGAGAGCCATGAGTTCCAGTACCCCGCTGTCCGGCGTCAACCAACCGCTTCGTGGCATCGTGTTGGTGGTGTGCGCCACGTTCATGTTCGCCAGCCACGACGCTTTGTCCAAGTTCCTGGGGGGGCTGTACCCCATCGTGATGGTGGTGTGGGCGCGGTACGTGGTGCACACGCTGTTGATGGCTGGCATTTTCCTGCCTCGCTCTGGCCTCAACGTGTTGCGCACCCGGCGCCCGCTGCTGCAAACCTTGCGCGCTTTGAGCCTGCTCAGCACCAGCCTGCTGTTCACGTCTGGGTTGCAGTACCTGCCATTGGCCGAAGCAACTGCGGTCAACTTCCTTGCACCTGTACTGGTCACTGCCTTGTCCGTGCCACTGCTCAAGGAACGGGTCACGGTAGCGCAGTGGGTGGCAGTGGTATTGGGCTTTCTCGGGGTGCTGATCGTCGTACACCCAGGCGGGGCCCTGTTCACGCCCGCCATCCTGTACCCGTTCGGCTCGGCGCTGGGCTTTTCCTTCTACCAACTGCTGACCCGCATTCTGGCGGCGCACGACAGCCCGACCACCAGCAACTTCTATGCAGGGCTGTGCAACACCCTGGCCATGAGTGCGCTGGTGCCGTTTTTCTGGGAAACGCCGCGCTGGGACCATGCCTTGCTGATGCTGGCGCTGGGTGGTTTCGGCATGACCGCTCATTTGCTGCTGACCCAGGCCTTCCGTTTGGCAGCGCCTGCGCTGTTGGCGCCCTTCAGCTACTGCCAGATCATCTTTGCGGGCCTGCTGGGCCTGGTGTTCTATGGTCAGACCCCCGATACGCTCAGCCTGATCGGGATTTGCGTGATCTGCCTTAGCGGGCTGGGGGCAGCCTGGATGCAACGGCGGCGTTAGCCACTGGCCAGTGACACTGCAGATGTGAAAGGCAGTGCTGCTGCCAATTCGAAGTCGCTTGGGTACAAACGTGCTTGCCGGTTGCGTGCTGCAATGATTTCAGGCGGCCGGCCTGATTTGCGTGCTCACAACCCCAAGGAATCACGCTCATGCACATGCCCGATACCCTCAGAGTTCGCAATGGCCAGAAGGCCGTGGCGACGTTCTCGGCTCAAGAATATGCCCGCCGGCATGCCGAGGTGCGCGCCCTGATGAGCGCTCAGCAGCTCGAAGCACTCGTCTTGACCTCCTATCACAACGTCAACTACTACAGTGACTACCTCTATTGCGCGTTCGGACGCGCCTATGCCGTGGTGATCACCCCTGATCAGGTCGTCCTGATCAGCGCCAACATCGACGGCGGTCAGCCGTGGCGCCGGTCGGTCGGCACCGACAACATCGTCTACACCGACTGGCGGCAGGGCAGTTTTTTCACCGCCCTGCGCCAGGCGCTACCGCGGGCAGGACGCATCGGCGTGGAGGGCGACCACCTGACGCTACACACCCATGCCGCGCTCGCGGCGTGCTACCCGCTTGCCGAGCTGGTCGATATCAGCACCGCCTGCATGCGCTTGCGCCTGATCAAGTCGGCTGAAGAGCAGGCCCTGATCCGCCAGGGGGCACAGGTCGCCAATGTTGGCGGCGCGGCGGTGATCGAGGCGCTGGCTGACCAGGCGCCGGAGTTCGAGGTAGCCATGCATGCCACCCAGGCCATGGTCCGGGACATTGCCAGGCGCTTTCCCGACAGCCAGTTGATGGACACCTGGACGCTGTTCCAATCCGGGCCTAACACCGATGGCGCCCACAACCCAGTGACCAGCCGTCGTGTGAGCAAGGGTGAAATCCTCAGCCTCAACTGCTTCCCCATGATCAGCGGCTACTACACCGCATTGGAACGCACACTTTTCCTCGATCATTGCCCGGACGAGTACCTGCGCCTGTGGCAGGTGAACGTCCAGGTGCACGAGGCAGGCCAAAGCCTCGTCCGTCCAGGCGTACGTTGTTGCGACATTGCCGCTGAGCTCAATGAAATCTACCGCCAGCACGACCTGCTTCAATACCGCACCTTCGGCTACGGCCATTCCTTCGGCGTGCTTTGCCACTACTACGGGCATGAGGCCGGCTTGGAGTTGCGCGAGGACATCGACACCGTACTGGAGCCGGGCATGGTGGTGTCGATCGAGCCCATGATCATGCTGCCCCAGGGCCTGCCAGGGGCAGGCGGCTATCGCGAGCATGACATCCTGGTGGTGACCGAGCAGGGGGCAGACAACATTACCCAGTTCCCCTGTGGGCCGCAGCACAACGTCATCTGCCAATAAGCGACAAGCGCGCTGTCATCGCAAAGCTGCCAGGCGGCGCTGCGCAGAAGGCGAAACACCGAACAGTCGGCTGTACGCCTTGGAAAAGTGCGCCGCCGAGCCGAAGCCGCAGGCCAGCGCGACGTCGCCAACTGGCGCGTCGCCTTGCAGCAGCAACTGCCTGGCGTGGGACAACCGCAGTTCCTGGTAATAGCGTGTGGGCGTGCGTTGCAGCTGGTGCTTGAACAGGCGCTCGAGCTGGCGCACGGTGATGCCGTTCAGGTTGGCCAGCTCGCTGGGCACCAAAGGCTCCTCAAGGTTGGCTTCCATGATTGCAACGACTTGGCTGAGCCGCGGTTGCGCAGTGCCCAGCAAGGTCCTTAGCGAAACGCGCTGGCGTTCGCGCTCGCTACGCACACGGTCGCACAGCAGCAGCTCGGCGGCCTTGGCGGCAATGCCCTGGCCGCCCGGCTCGCGAGCCACCAGTTGCAGCATCATGTCGATGGCGGCGACACCGCCTGAGCAGGTGTAACGGTCGCGGTCCAGTTCGAACAGCTGCTGCGAGCATATGATGTTCGGGAAGCGTGCTCGCAGCGTTGGCAGGTCCTCCCAATGAATGGTACAGCGGTAGCCGTCGAGCAACCCCGCCTTGGCGAGCAGGTAACTGCCGGTGCAGATGCCCCCAATCGGCAGGCGTTGGTTGGCCCGTTCGCGCAGCCAGCGCAGGTAAGCCCCGGTGGCAGGGCCGCGCTCGATGGGATTAGGGCCCACTACCAACAGTACGTCCAGCGCTGGCGCGTCATCGAGCGTGCAATCGGGCAGCACGCGCATGCCGTTGCTGGCGGTGACCGGCGCCCCTTGTGCCGCGATCAGTACGCTGCGAAAAACAGGCCGGCATGCCGCCAGGTTGGCCATGCGCAGGGTTTCGACCGCCGACGCCAGGCCGATGGTGGTGAAGTTGGGCATGATCAGAAAACCGAATGTCTTGACCGTGCCGGACTGCGGATTTACCGAAGCGGGGTGGACCATTGGGCGATTCCTGTGCAAGCTGGGGCATAGTTTGCCCAGAAGGTGGCTGCAAGTGAACCCAGAAAACCTGTTGGCCCAGTTGCCCGGCTACCCGTTGGCTGCCGATGCGATCGAAGTGCTTCCGGATGCCCAGGCCTACCGGGCCTGCTTGCTCGAGCGTATCGGCGCAGCCACCCGGCGTATCGTCATCGTGGCGCTTTACCTGCAACATGACGAGGCCGGCCAGGAGGTGCTGGACGCACTCTATCAGGCCAAGGCGGCGCGTCCAGCGCTTGAAATAACTGTCGTGGTGGACTGGTTCCGGGCCCGGCGTGGCCTGCTGGGGGCGGGCAGGCAGCCTGGCAATGCAGCCTGGTACCAGGCCGAACGCCAGAGCCGCCAATTGGACATTGCGATCCATGGCGTGCCTGTGCAGACCCGCGAGCTCTTCGGAGTGCTGCACCTCAAGGGCAGCATCATCGATGACTGCGTCATCTACACCGGCGCCAGCCTTAACAACGTCTACCTTCATCGGTTCGACCGTTACCGGCTTGATCGCTACCACCTGTTCCACAGCAAGGCCCTGGCCGACTGCATGGTCGACCTGGTGCAGCGGCTGCTCCACCCGCAGGCCACGCCGCGCCTGGACCTTCCAGCGCCTTCCACCGCCGATCTTCGCAGTGACATCCGCCGCCTGCGGGCACGGATGCGCCGGCTTACGTACGCACCGGGCCCTGCAACCGAGCCGGGGCACCTGCGGGTCATTCCGCTGATCGGCGTTGGCAGGCGCAATGCCTTGAACAAGACCGTGTGCGCGCTACTGGCCGTGGCCCGGGAACGTATCGTCATCAGCACACCGTATTTCAATCCGCCTCGCGTCGTGATGCGCGAGATTGACGATGCGTTGGCACGAGGCGTGCGGGTAGAGTTCATCGTCGGCCATCGTACCGCCAATGACTTCTACGTCCCTCCGGGAGAGCCATTCCATGCCAGCGGGGCATTGCCTTATCTGTACGAGGACAACCTGCGGGCCTTTGCGCGGCGTCGCGAGCCTTTGCTGGCCAGCGGTCAGCTGAAGATCAGGCTGTGGAACGACCCAGGACACACCTTTCACGCCAAAGGCGTGTGGGTCGATGAGCGTTATTGCCTGCTGACCGGCAACAACCTGAACCCACGCGGCTTCAACCTGGACCTGGAAAACGGCCTGCTTATCGATGACCCCCTTGGGCAATGGCGGGGGCCGTGCGAGAAGGAACTCAGCGCATTGCGTGAGCACGCCCCGGCTGTCGATTCTGCCCGCGCATTGGGCGTCAAGGCCGAACACCCCAAGCCCGTGCGCAAGCTGCTGCGCAGGCTACGCTATAGTCGGTTGGAACCGTTGATCAAGCGGGTGTTGTAGGGCAGGGACGGGTAGTTGGCCTGCTCGATGGTCGATTGCGTTGATCGGCCAGGCACGCTGTTGGTCCACCCAGTGCATCCCAGACAATAGGCGCTCAAGGAATGGAAGCAGCTTTTGGCACTGATTCGCCGCGCAGCCGTGTGATGCGCCATCTTGTATTTGCCTTTTCGAGCCTGCTTTTGTTGGCGATGACGCTGGGGCTGGTGTCGCTGTACCGCATCGCCGTTTCGCTCGATGAGCGGGAGCTGGAACAAAGCCGATTTCATGCGGGCGCGGCCCTGGCACAGTTGCACAAGACCGAGCGCAGCTACCTGTGGACCCATGCTTCCTGGCAGGCTGCCTACGATCATCTGGCGCGTCCAGCAGACCGGCAATGGGCGTTCGATGAAGGTAACGTGGGTGCCACGCTCTACAGCGATGATGGCTATGCAGGCGTGTTCGTCCTTGACGATCAGGGTACGCTCTATGCGGTCGTGCAAGGGCGTTTGACCGACCTGGGTTTCGATCACTTCAGCCCCGAAGGCCATCGCGTCCTGCAACAGGCCCGCCAGGCCATGGCGCAACAACAACCGGCATCGGGCTACGTCATGTTTGCTGGCCAGCCTGCGGTCTTCACCTCTGCCGTGATACGTCCTCCTGCGCTCGCCGACAGCCTGGCGGAGCATAACTCGGTGATGGTCTTCATTCGGATGATCGAAGCCGACTTGCTGAGTCAGATGGGTAAGACGGCCGGCCTCACGGACCTGGCTATCACCGCGAGCGACTATGCTGCGCAAGACATGGGGCATTTGCCACTTCAGGAGGTTCCCTATCGTTTGACCTGGCGCATGGACCAGCCCGGTAGCGATTTGCTGCAAGCGGTGTTCGCACCGCTGGCTGTGGCGCTGCTCATCATCCTGGCGCTGATGGTACTGCTCGCACGCTATGCCATGCGCACCAGCGCCGACATTGACCGCAGCTACCATCAGCTGGCTATTTCCAAGCGGGCACTGGAGGCCAGCGAAACGCGCTTCAAAGCCGTGGCCGAGGCGGCCTCCGACTGGATCTGGGAGACCGATGCGCAGCAGCAGCTGATCTATCTTTCACCACGCTTTGCCGAATTGACCGGGCACGACGCCCAGAACTGGCTGAATCAGCCGATCTGCACCTTGTTCGATTGTGAAACCGGTCATGTCGAAACCTGGCTGCACGGCCTGGGCGCCAGCGAGTCTACCGGCACGCTGCGCTGCCAGTACCTGGACAAGGCCGGGCAGCGACGCGAATGCCGAATTGCGGCCAGAGCCATCATCGAGCACAACATCTGCAAGGGATTCCGCGGAACCTGTACCGACATCACCGATGAGGTGGCAGCCCATGCCCGAATTCAGCACTTGTCCCAACATGATGCCCTGACCGGGCTGCCCAACCGCAACAAGCTGTTCCGCTTCCTCGAGGACAGCGCCAAGGTGTCGCGGGCCGTGCTGATGCTCGACCTGGACAACTTCAAGCCGATCAATGACAGCCTCGGCCATCCGGCCGGTGATGCGGTGTTGATGGAGGTGGCGATGCGGCTCGGTCAAATGACCCGTTCCAGCGATCTGGTCGCGCGCCTGGGTGGCGATGAGTTCGTGATTGTCCTGATCGCACCGGGCGCGCGTGATGAACTCGACCGGTTCTGCGCCCGGCTCATCGACACCCTCAAGCAGCCAATGGCGGTGGAGCACCATAAGGTCCAGGTAGGCGCCAGCCTGGGTGTGGTCATGTCCGACGATTACCCGGGTGGCCCCAGCGACCTGATCCGTTATGCCGACGTGGCGCTATACGGGGCCAAGCAATCGGGCAAGAACACATGGCGGTATTTCTCCACGCAGATGAGCGCTGCGCTGCTTGAGAAGCGTGTACTCGAACAGGAGCTGCGCGAGGGCATCCCCCGTGGGGAATTACGTTTGCATTTCCAACCGCGGTTCAAGGTGGATGGCGTAACGATCGCCTCCGCCGAAGCGCTGGTGCGCTGGGAGCACCCCCGCCTTGGGTTGTTGATGCCGGATGATTTTGTCGGCTTGGCCGAACAAAGCGATGTGATCGTGTTGCTGGGCAATTGGGTGCTGCAGCAAGCGTGCAGTGAGGCGGGCGCTTGGCCGCTCGAAGTGATCGTGTCCGTGAACATGTCGCCTGCCCAGTTCAGCCGTAGCGACGTGGTGCGCGATGTGGCCGAGGCTCTGCGCACCACCGGGCTACCTGCACACCGGCTGGAGTTGGAGATCACCGAGAACGTGATGCTCAACGATGTCGAAGGCGCGCTGCAGACGATGAACGCGTTGAAGGAACTTGGCGTGCGCTTGAACATGGACGACTTCGGGACAGGCTATTCATCACTGGGCTACCTGCGTACCTACCCGTTCGACAGCATCAAGATCGATCGTCGGTTCGTTCAGTCGCTGGGCAAGAGCAGCAGTGACCGCAGCGTGGTGCAGGCGATCATCAGCCTGGGGAACGCAATGGGCATGACGGTCACGGCCGAGGGGGTGGAAACAGCAGTGCAGCTCGCCTTGCTCGGTGATGACCAGTGCCATGAGGTCCAGGGATACTTTTTGAGCCGGCCGGTGAACAATCATGCGCTGATCAAGTTGATGACCTCGGCGGCCACTCCGTCATATACCTCGGATTGAACAGGCCTGGAGGGGCCTTGCCGGGGCGCCGGACCGGCAAGATTCCGGTTTCATGCACACCCGGTCACAGCAGCAGGAAAGTCTGGCGCACGCGGTCGTCAACTGCTCTGAAAATCCTGCGCGAGCGCATACAATCGCCGCCTTTACGAACCACTTCGATAGGCTACACCTGCCATGGCGCTAGACCCACCTACCATGCTCACCATTTCCATAGCCCTGGCGGCAGCGGCTGCGCTTTACCTGGCGATAGAGTGGCGCAGTGTCCGCGAGTCATCGCTGCTTTACTGGAGCGCCGGTTTTGCGACCATCACCGTCGGTTGCACGCTGGCGCTGCTGCGAGGCGTTGGCCTTTTATTCATCGGCATCTGGTTTGCGAATGGCCTGCTGGTCGTGGCCCATGGGCTTTTCCTGCTAGGCGTGCTGCGCTTCACCCAAGACCGAATTTCGCGCGCCTGGCTGGTGATCGTGCTGATCTGGTTCGCCCTGTTATTGCTGCCTGCAGGCCCGGAGTGGTCGAAAGTCATGCTGATGGCCAACTCGCTGCTGGTTGCCGCCCAGACCCTCAAGGCCAGTAGCCTGCTCCAGCCCCATGGGCAATCGCTGAGCGTAGGTGCAGTCCAGTTGCGGTATGTGCTTCTGGTGCACGGGTTGTTCTACGTGATCAAGGCGATCATTGCGATTGCGCCGGGCACGTTGATTGACCTAGCCAGTTTCGGAGGGTTGATCATCCAGGTGTCCCTGGTGGAAGGCGCCATGGCGATCATGATGATCGCCTTGTCGATGACAGGCACGGTTCGTTACCGTCGCGAAGAACGTATCGCTCGGCTGGCAGCACGGGATCCGCTGACTGCGCTGTACAACCGGCGTGCCCTGGAAGTGCGTGCGGGGCCTTTCTTCAAGGAGGTCAGCAATGTACGGCCTGCGGCGTTGTTGTTGATCGATATCGACAACTTCAAGCTGGTCAATGACCTGCATGGGCATGCGGCAGGGGACAGGTTGCTGGTGGCGTTGAGTGAAATGATTCGTACGGTGTTACCAGAGCGCTCTTTGGCCGCGCGGTTAGGCGGGGATGAGTTCGTGATTTTGCTCAGTGGGGCGAGCCGTGAAGGCGTCCTGGTGTTGGCCAAGGGTTTGCGGGAGCAGTTTCAGGCCTACGCCGGTGGGGCGGTACCGACACCTGCAGCGGTGACGTTGAGCATTGGGGTGAATGTGTTTGACCAGGCGCCAGCGAGTCTGGCGGCGTTGATCGAGCAAGGGGATGCGGCGCTGTACGCGTCCAAGCGCGCAGGGCGGAATAGCATTCGATTCGTAGAACGGCAGGTCGCCAGTGGTGGGTTTTCTTGAGTGACGTATTAGCGTTGCCGGCCTGAACTAAGTGCGCCGTGGGCGTACCGGTACAGCCCTGTAGGTCTCGCTGCCCGCGTGATGGGCCGCAGAGCGGCCCCGGCAAGGCCGCTCAACGGAGGCCGCTAGGTGCCTCGCTGCGAACCGTGGGTCACGTCACCACCTGATAGCAAGGCACATAAGCCGCCCCGCCCGGCAACTTCATCCGATGCTGGTCAACGAAGGCTTGCAACAAACGCCCCAGCGGATCCAACACAGCACTGTCACCGCGAATCTGATAGGGCCCATGCTCTTCGATCAGGCGGATGCCCTTGTCCTTCACGTTACCCGCCACAATGCCGGAAAACGCCCGGCGCAAATTGGCTGCCAGCTCATGGGGTGGCAACTCGCGACGCAAATCCAGGTCAGCCATGGCCTGGTGAGTGGGGTCGAAGGGGCGCTGGAAGCTCTCTTCGATCCGCAGCAACCAGTTGAAATGAAACGCATCGTTGCGCTCGCGACGGAACTGCTTGACCTGTTTGAGCCCCTCGACCATGTGGCGCGCCACTTCAGCCGGGTCGTCAATGATGATCTCGTACAACCGATGCGCTGCCTCGCCGAGCGTCGCGCCGACGAATGCATGCAACTGCTGCAAGTAGGGCTCTGCACTGCGCGGGCCCGTCAGCACGACCGGGAAGGGCACATCCTGGTTATCCGGATGCATCAGGATCCCCAGCAGGTACAGAAACTCTTCTGCCGTGCCTGCACCACCCGGGAAGATGATGATGCCGTGGCCGACCCGCACGAACGCCTCCAGGCGCTTCTCGATGTCTGGGAGGATCACCAGTTCGTTGACGATCGGGTTGGGCGCCTCGGCAGCGATGATGCCTGGCTCCGTCAGGCCCAGGTAGCGGCTGCCTTGCATGCGCTGTTTGGCATGGGCAATGGTTGCACCTTTCATCGGGCCTTTCATGACGCCCGGGCCGCAACCGGTGCACACGTCCAGTTTACGCAGGCCCAGTTCATGGCCCACCTTCTTGGTGTACTGGTATTCCTCGGTGCTGATCGAGTGACCGCCCCAGCACACCACCATCTTCGGCTCGACGCCAGGGCGCAAGGTGCGGGCGTTGCGCAGCAAGTGGAACACGTAGTCGGTGATGCCTTGAGAGCTTTCCAGGTCGATGCGCTGGCTGGCCAGCTCGCTTTCGGTATACACGATATCGCGCAAGGCGCTGAACAGCATCTCCCGGGTGCTGGCGATCATTTCGCCATCGACGAAGGCGTCCGCTGGGGCATTGAGCAGTTCAAGGCGAACGCCTCGGTCCTGCTGATGGATGCGTACTTCGAAATCCTGATAGGCCTCGAGGATGGTCTTGGCATTGTCGACATGGGCGCCGGTGTTGAGGATGGCCAGGGCGCACTGGCGGAATAGGGTGTAGAGACTGCCGGAGCCGGCTTCGCTCAGTTGCTGTACTTCACGTTGGGACAGCGTTTCTAGGCTGCCCTTGGGGCTGACGGATGCATTGATGACATGGCGTTGGGGCATCTAAGTCTTTCCTGTGCGGGTAAAACATCCTTCTTTCACCACACCATACCGAGAAATGGAAGCGGCAACGAGAGGCCTGCAAAAAAAGCCCGGTACTTCATGGCCGCTCCAGCTGCGCGCATTGGCAAACAATCAGCCCACCAGCCGTTGCACGGCGAGGGTAATGGCCAAGCCACCCCCAAATAACCACATGTTCAGAATCGCCCCAGTCGCCAGCACGCGAGGCCCAGCATGGCGTATCTGCTCGAACCGAGTTTCCATGCCCAGTGCCGTCATGGCCATGGTCAATGCGAAGGTGTCCAGGCCGTTGACGGCCTCGCGCAGGTTGGAAGGTAGAATCTGAAGGGAATTGATCGCCACCAGTGCCAGAAACCCAAAAGCAAACCAAGGCACCGAGAGCCGACCCTTGCCGGGCACCACGCCAGCCCGTGGGGTACGGCTGATCCACAAGCCAACCAGTAACAGGACGGGCACCAGCAGCATCACGCGCGTCATTTTCACGATGGTTGCTACATGGCTGGCGTCAGGGCCAAGGGTACTGGCGGCGCCTACTACTTGAGCCACTTCATGGAGCGTGCCACCCAGCCAAAGCCCAGCGGTCTGGGCATCCAGGTGCAGCCAGCCGGCCTGAATCAAAAAGGGATAGAAAAACATCGACGCCGTGCCGAACAGCACCACGCTGCCCACGGCCACCGCACTTTTATGCGGCGCGCTGCGCAGCGTCGATTCAAAAGCCAAAACGGCCGCAGCCCCGCAGATGGCGCTGCCCGCAGCCGTAAGCAGGGCCGTCTCCCGGTCAAGCCCGAGCAGTTTCATGCCGCACCACACGCCTATCGCCAATGTGCTGCTGATCACCAGCAGCGAGATCACCAAGCCAGGCCAGCCAACGTGTGCAATTTCCTGCAGGCTGATCCGCAGGCCGAACAAGGCCACGGCTACACGGAGCAGGGCCCGGGCGCAGAAGTGTATGCCCGGGCCATAGCCGGCCGGCAGGCGATCTTCCAGCACATTGCCGCAGAACGCCCCGGCAATAATGCCAAGGATCAACGGGCTGAGGCCAAGTTGGACAAAAAGGGGCAGGGCAGCCACCTGGCTGACGCCAAGGGCGAGAACCGTAACGAAAATCACGCCCTTGAGCACTGCGCAGCGGTGCGCGACAGGTGCGTCAGGGGGCGTACTAGGGGCGGGTGTCATGGGATTCTCCAGCGAGCGGAATCAATGAGCACCACAATAATTTGGTTATAAGCTTATGAAAAATCGTAATCTGGAATGCAGAGTATCCATTTAGCTGATAGTTTTGCGGAATGACCCCTGAACAGCTTATAACCTTCGCCGTCGTCGCCGAACATGGCAACATCAGCCATGCAGCAGTGGCCCTGCATCTGTCGCAGCCGGCGGTGTCTGGCCAGCTCAAACTCCTGCAGGAAGCGTTCGGTGAGCCTCTTTATCATCGGGCCGGGCGCGGGGTGCGCCTCACGGCAGCAGGCGAACAGCTCCTGGCGCATGCGACTCGGCTGCGCGATACATTCGATCAGGCCCGGTTACTTCGCGAAGCAATGCGCGGCCTTCAACGAGGCACATTGCGGATCGGTGCCAGCACTACGCCTGCAAGCTACCTGCTCCCGTACCTGATCGCCCAGTTCAAGACACTCTACCCGCAGGTAGCGATTACCACCGTACAGGGCAACACCGCCGAAATCGTCGGTGCTCTGGGTAGCGTGGATTTGGCGTTGATAGAAGGGCCACCGGGGCGAGACCTGCCCGTGGGCACTGGCGTGACGGAGTGGCTTGAGGACGAAATCGTCGCCATCGTCCCGGTCGCACACCCCTTGGCTGGCGCCGAACCTCGCTCCTTGAAGGACGTGGCAGGCTTCCCATTAGTGCTCCGTGAGCAGGGTTCGGGCGTGCGCCAGGTCGTCGAGCAAGCATTTGCCAACAATCAACTGCCGATGAAGATCGGCCTGGAGATTGCTGGCGTAGAGGGGGTGAAGGAAGCAGTGCGCGCAGGTATGGGCGTAGGCTTCGTGTCCGCCCTGTCGATTCGTCATGAAAATACGGTCTTGCGCAAGGTCCGGGTGGGGCCGCGTTCACTGACTCGTCGGTTCTCGATAGTGCTGCCCCACGCAGGCTCACCCTCTCGAGCGGCTGCCCGCTTTCACGATCTGTGTGTGGCTTTCCTCGGCGCTTCGGCCTAGCGACGCGGCGAGTTACGACGATACTGGCCGTTGAACTGAGGCTGACCGTGCTCGCTGGCGTAGAGCGAAGCCAGGCAATAACTCGCCGGTGATCAGGGCCAGCGGCCCGGCGGCCACGCCGCACGTGTGCTGCCAGGGCCGCCAGTACTTCATCAGAAATCGTCTTTCGGGCTCTTCTTGAAGGTCCAGTCGGTGTGCTTGCGCGCTTGGAGAAAGCTGTTGCAGTTGGCGGTAAAGGTATTGCGATTGGCCTCTTTGGACAAATCCGCCAGAATTTTCTCCTGCATCTGCGGGGTACAGTTGTCAGCGGTAGGCTCGGGCACCGTTTCCTCGCTGCAGCCTGCGAGCAAGGCTGCCAAGCCCATTGCCGTGACCAGCTTTGCCAATTTGATGTCCATATCGCGATCGTTCTCCTGGTGCGCTGAAAGTGGAGTTGAGTGTTGAACCGGAAGGCATGATACGGACCCAGGCCTTGCAATGCCACCTGCAGAAAGTCACGCGCCTACGTTGAACACATGCTTCAAATAGGCCACGAAATTTTCATCCCGGCACTGTGTTTTCCCAGGGCTGTCCGAAATCTTGGCTACCGGCGCACCGTTGCAGGCTGTCATCTTGATCACCATGTTCATCGGCTCGACCCCTGGGATGTCGCAGGTCAGGCGCGTCCCGATGCCAAAGCTCACGTTGATGCGCTCATGCAATGCGCGGTAAAGCTCAAGCGCTTTCGGCATGTCCAGGCCGTCGGAGAAGATCAGGGTCTTGGTCTTAGGGTCGATGCCCAGCCGGTGGTAGTGCGCGATGGCTTTCTCCGCCCAGGCAAGCGGGTCGCCCGAGTCATGGCGCAGGCCATCGAAGAGCTTGGCGAAATAGAGGTCGAAGTCGCCAAGGAAGGCATCCATGGTGATGCAGTCGGTAAGGGCGATACCCAGCAGGCCGCGGTACTCGCGCACCCAGCACTCCAGGGCTGCCGCCTGGCTGTCCACGAGGCGAGGGCCCAGCTGCTGGTGGGCCATGAACCACTCGTGCGCCATGGTACCAATCGGCCGCAGCTCGTACTCCCGCGCCAGGTGCACGTTGCTGGTGCCGACGAAGCGGCCTGGGAAGTCGCGCTTGAGGATGTGCACCACCTCTTCCTGCACCCGGTAGGAGAAGCGTCGGCGAGTGCCGAAATCCGCTAGCTGAAAGCCTGCCAATTCTTCACTGCTGGCCTCGGCCCTGAGCCAGTCGAGGTTGCGGTACAACTGTTCGCGTACCTGTTCGATCACCACTTCACGGTAGCGGTAGCGGTTGCGAACCTCGCTGATGATCGCCAGCAACGGGATTTCGTACAGAATGACGTGCAGCCAGGGGCCGCGCACGCGTATCGCCAACTGGCCGGCGTCGTCGAGGCCAACATGCACGTAGCGCAGGTTGAAGCGGAACAGGCTCAGGAAGCGGATGAAGTCAGGCTTGATGAAGGCGATCTTCTCAAGGTAAGCAAGCTGGTCCTGGGTGACCGTGACTTCGGCGAGTTGCTCGACCTGGTAGCGGATTTCTGCAAGATACGGGGCCAGGTTCTCACCGTTGCGGCAGCGAAACTCCCACTCCACCTCCGCATTGGGATAGTTGTGCAGCACCGCCTGCATCATGGTGATCTTGTAGAAGTCGGTGTCCAGCAGGTTCTGAACGATCCGTGGGCCAAATACGCTGTCACTCATGCTGCTTGCTCCTTGATCAGGGCCAGTTGATGGTCGAGGGCCGACTCGTCGCCGCACAGCTTCACACCTTCGCCAGCCAGGGCGCCGCAGGCCTCTATCGCGCCGGCCTGGGTCAGGGCACGGCAAGCCGGTAGGTACAGCAGCACCTCGAACCCGGCCTGACGCAGTTGCCGGGCAGTGGTGCGCACGCAGTAGTCGAGCGCCAGGCCGCCTACGATCACGGCACCCACCTGATGCACCTTGAGGTATTCGATAACACCCGTGGAGCGGCGTTCGGCCAGGTCGTGATAGCAGGCGCCATAGGGATGCAGGTCGGGCTCCACGCCTTTCCACACAAAGTAGTCGTACTCGATGGGGGCAGGGAGGCCCGGCAGCAGCTCGAAACCGGGGGTACCAGGGATGCAGTGGCTGACCCAGGTGAGGTCCGCATTGGCAAGTGTCAGCGGCTGCAGCATCTGCGTGGCGTCGGCCACCACCCATGCGGCATTGGCGGGATGCGCGTCCTTGCTGCCCAGCCGCAGGTCGGCCCGCTGTGCCATGGCGTTGAGGTCGGGTGCGATTTCGTGACCGTCGGGGACTGGGAGTTCCTGAGGCGCATGGCACGTGAAGCCTAGTTGTGCGTCGACATCGAAGCTGGCGATTTTCATGGTGGCTCTCCTCGCTGGAATGGCTACATAATCCATCTGGTGAACTATGTATGTCAAGTGTCCGTCAATAGGGTGCATGATGCCGATTTACTTATTCGCTCTAGTGAACTATAAAAAGCTTCAGTCAAGGAGTTACGAGTGAGTACAGCTGAAGTCCTGGCAAGCGTCGACATCGTCGCGCTGCGCCTGCCGCCTGGCAGTGAGCACCTGCAGGTGCTTCTGCATCGCCGTGAGCGAGAACCGCACCATGGTCAATGGGCACTACCCGGTGTGATCATCAATGGGCGCACCCCTGATACCAGCCTTGAGAGCGCTGCCCACCGCGCCTTGAGCGAGAAAGCGCGCGTCCAGCCGCACTATCTGGAGCAAGTCGTTACCGAAGGCAATGCCTTTCGCGATCCACGGGGCTGGTCGTTGAGCACCTGTTACCTGGCGCTGTTGCCCGCCTGCCAGGAAGTCGAGAATGAGCAGCTGGCCTTTTTCGACCTCGCCGACGTGGTGGAACGCAGGGTGCTGCTGCCATTCGATCACAACCTGCTGGCGCGCCGAGCCCATGAGCGGCTCGCGGCCAAGTCCGTCTACAGCAGTTTGCCGTTGTACCTGCTCGACACCCGGTTCACCGTCCTCGATGCGCTGGGGGCCATGCAAGCCTGCCTGGGCCAGCCTGTGAACGCGACATCGCTGCGCAAGCGCCTGGAGCGCTTGCGCGTGCTGGGCTGGGTCAAGGACACAGGCGAAAAGAATCAACCACCCATGGGGCGCCCGCAGCAACTGTACCAGTACACCGCGCAAGGGCAGGGGCCGTTCATGTTCGACCGTAGCTTGCTGCCGGAGGGCAGTTGAGCATCGACCCGGCAGACTGGCCGCGCGAGGTAGGGCCAGTGCCGACATTGAACGACTGATCAATCTCAGTGGAACGAACCGCGAGTCAATGCCTCTTATCCAGAGATGGATGGCCTGTGCCGCGGATTCCCCTGACATGAGATCGCTCCAAACCTCTCTGATCGATGACACCTCCACACCGCTGAGCTTCCTGCTCAATGGCGGTGAGATCGGCCGTCTGCTTCAAACGATGAACTGGCAGGATTCTCCACTTGGGACGCCACATGGCTGGTCCCCGCACCTTCAGGCCGCGATGGCCACGCTCCTGCCAGCGCAGACCCAGGTCGTGCTGTTCTGGGGCCCGGACTATGTCGCGCTGTACAACGATGCCTATGCGCCCACCATCGGCAACAAGCACCCGCAAGCCCTCGGGCGCCCGGCGCGTGAGAATTGGGCCGAGCTGTGGGATGACCTCGAACCGTTGCTGCGCGGTGTGCGTGACACCGGGCAGACGTTTTCGGCCAAGGACCGCGCTTTTTATATCGAGCGCCGTGGGCACGGTGAGACGGTGTATTTCGATGTGTCGTATTCTGCCGTGCGCGAGGCTGATGCAAGCGTTGGCGGTGTCTTGTGCCTGGTCACAGAGACCACTGACCGCGTGCGCTTCCACCAGCGCCAGGCGTTTCTTCTGGAATTGAGCCGCACATTGCCTGGGCTGGGTGATGCTGCGCGCATCGAGTCCTATGCGGTTCAACGCCTGGCGCAGGAGTTGGGGGCGGCCAGGGTCTGCTTCGGTGAAGACAAAGGCGACGGTGTCGGCTTCAAGGTCAGTCACGACTGGACCGAGGGCGTGACGTCGTTGGTGGGCACGCATTCGTACCTGACGTTCGGTACCGACTTGTATGAGCAATTGAGCGACGGCAGGACCGTTCAACATAGCTATGAACAGCCCGAGCCTTGTCTGGCGGGCATAAGCACCACCTTGCATGCCCCTGTGCTGCGCGGGGGGCGACTCGAGGCCTTGTTGGCCGTTCATTTCAGTGATGCGCGAGGGTGCTTCGAGGAGGACTGCCAGCTTGTGGAAGAGACCGCCAAGCAAGTGTGGGCTGCAATCCTGCACGCCCGCGCCGAACAGGCGTTGCATCTGCTCAACCAGAGCCTTGAGGAGCGAGTTGCCACGGCGCTGGCCCAGCGCGAGTCGGTGATGATGCAACTGCACGAAGCCCACAAGATGGAAATGATCGGGCAATTGACCGGTGGTATCGCCCACGACCTGAATAACATGCTCACGCCGATCATTGGGTCGTTCGAGCTGTTGCGCCGCCATCCGCAGACCGATCGCGCGCCCCGGCTGATCGACGGTGGCCTGCAGGCAGCTGAACGTGCGCGCAACCTGGTCGCTCGCCTGCTCAGCTTCGCACGCCGCCAGACACTCAAACCGCAACCTGTGTCCTTGGCAGCCCTGGTCGAGGACATGCACGAGTTGATGGCGCGCTCGCTCGGGCCCACCATTGCCGTGCACGTGAATATCAATCCGTCATTACCCTGCGTCGTGGTCGACCCGCACCAACTGGAGTTGGCCCTATTGAATCTGGCGGTCAATGCCCGCGACGCCATCGGCGGCGCCGGCCAGCTGCAAATCATCGCCGGTGATGACACCCACTGCCTGGCGCCGCCCGAGGACCTTGCGGGCAAACGTTTGGTATGGATTCAGGTCAGGGACAACGGCTGCGGCATGGACGATGAACAACTCAGGCGGTGCATCGAACCTTTCTTTTCTACCAAGGAGGTGGGCAAGGGGACTGGCTTGGGCTTACCAATGGTCCAAGGATTGGCGGTTCAATCCGGCGGTGGGTTCGAGATTCATTCCATACCAGGCCAAGGGACTCAGGCGACGCTATGGTTGCCGGCCAGCGACGCATTGCCCACCCACCGTGACATCGAGCCCTGCGACGGGCCTGTGGCCGAGCGTCCGAGCCGGATACTGCTGGTGGACGACGAAGAAATCGTGCGTCACGCAACGGCCTTGCAATTGCGCGACCTGGGCTACGAGGTGACCGAGGCGCCAAGTGCAGTGGCCGCCCTGCGCCTGGTGGAAAAGGGGTGGCTGCCTGATGTATTGGTGACCGACCATGTCATGCCCGAGATGACTGGCGTACGCTTTGCCCAGCAAATGCGCCAGCATCACAGCGAGCTGCCGGTGCTGATCATTACGGGCTATGCGAACCTGACGCCGCGCCAGCTAAGCGGTTTCGAAGTACTGCGCAAGCCTTATCGACGCGCCGAACTCGCTCAGAGTGTGGCGCGCCTGCTGGCGGGGGCTTCCCTCAGTCGACGCTGACACGCCAGCATCAGCCTTTTTGCAGGCTGCACATCTGCTCTTGCTCCAGCAAGGCGGCGGGCGACTGTTGCGGCAGGTAGAGGGTGAAGGTAGTCCCCTGGCCCTGAACACTGTTGACCTTGATATCCCCGCCGGACTGTTTAGCGAAACCGAATACCTGGGACAAGCCCAGACCAGTGCCTTGCCCGGCAGGCTTGGTGGTGAAAAAGGGGTCGAATATACGCTCGAAGAGCTCCGTACTGATGCCAACGCCCGTGTCGGTTACAGAAATGGCAGCATACGCGCACGGATCGGGGACCTCATCGCGGCCTACCGGTAAGTGCTGGTGGGCTTCGAGACGTATGCGCACGACGCCCACCGCAGCCATGGCATCGCGGGCGTTGAGCATCAGGTTGATGACCGCCGTTTCCAATTGGCTAACGTCGGCGCGCACATGGCACGGCGAAGCGGGCAAGTCCAGCTCGACGTCAATGCTGGCGCCTGCTGCGGTGTCGAACAGGTCGGCCATGGCTGCCAGCCGCGCCACTGCGTCGAACACCTGCGGGTTCAAGGCCTGGCGCCGTGCAAATGCCAGCAGCTGGCCGGTCAGTTTGGAGCCGCGCTCGACCGTCTCGACCATGGTGCGTAGATAGCGCATGCGTCGGTCGTCGTCCAGGCCTGGACGCTGCAAGAAGTGCAGCGAGGCATGAATGATGGTCAATATGTTGTTGAAATCGTGCGCCACACCACCTGTAAGCTGGCCGATGGCCTCAAGCTTCTGGGCCTGGCGCAGCTCCGCTTCGGTGTGCAGCAGTTGCGTAGTGCGGGTCCGTACGTGTTGCTCCAGGCTCGTATTGAGCGCCTCGAGCGCCAGCAGGGCGGCCTGCGTTTCGCCCGTGGATTGGGCATGCTGGATATGTGCCCAACTGCGTTCGGTCACATCACCGAGCAACGCCCGCTCATATTCGGTCCACGCGTGCGCCGACGTGCTGTTGAGCGCCATCAAGGCGGTAAGCCGCCCGCCTTTTATCAGCGGCACACAGCACGTGGCGGCGATCCCGAGGGCTGCAAACACAGCCGCCTCAGAATCGGGAAGTTCCTGCCTGCAATCATCGAGCGTCAATGCCAGACCGCTGCGCAGTCGTTCATTCGCCTGCTTGCCGAAATCTCGCAGGCGATGCTCTCCGATCAATGAGGGACTTGCGTCGGTCAGCGCTTCGCCACAGACCGTAAAGGTATCATCGTCGGATTGCATGACCGCGTAAGTACAACCTGATAGCCCCAGGTGATTGGCGAGCAGGCGGGTGGTCGTCGCCATGATCTCCTGAGGATCAACCGCTTGGGCCACTGCCCGGCCGAGCTCGTCCAGAAACGCCAACCGTTGGTTGGCGAGCACGGTCGCCGTGGTTTCGGTAACGGTATCGAGCATTCCAAGCACATTGCCCTGCAAGTCACGGATAGGGCTGTAGCAGAACGTAAAGTAGGCACGCTCCGGTCCGCTATTACGGTCGATGACCAGGGGGAAGTCTTGGATGTAGACCGCTTCGCCCTTGAAGGCCCTGTCGGCCATGCAGCGGATATCGTCCCATGCCTCCTGCCAGACCTCTGCAAACGGCACTCCCAGCGCCACCGGCTTGCGCCCTAGAATCGGAAGAAAGGCATCGTTGTGAAAGGTCAGCAGATCGGGCCCCCACAGCACAGCCTGTGGAAAGTGCGAGCCCAGGCACAGCGCCAAGGTGGTCTTGAGGGTATCGGGCCAGTTTTCCAGCGGACCTAACGAGGTGCACGCCCAGTCATGCCCAAGAATACGGTCGGCCATCGCGCCGCCGCCTGCTAGCCACTTCGCCATCTACTCTGCCGATCATTGAAACAGGGGGCTCTAGGGTGCACCCTTGAGGCAAGATTGGCGAGCGTTTTATGGCGCTTGGCCAGTCAGCGAATGAAATGCACCTTGCCGACGTCATCGTTGCCCGTGTAGATCCCGTAGACACCGGCCTGACGCTCGAGAATGTATCGCTCGAGAATCTGCCGGATAGCGGGGTAATAGATGTCATCCCACGGGATCTGCTCTGGCTCGAAAAACCGATAGGCCAGGGTTTCCGGGCCAAACTGGCCCGTTTCCTCGGTGACGAAGGCGCGGAAGATGATGTAGACCTCGCTGATCTTCGGCACGCTGAAAATGGAGTAGGGGCAGACGATTTCTGCCCGTACGCCGCTTTCTTCCCAGACCTCGCGCAGCGCCGCCTGCTCGGTGGTTTCGCCCGCTTCCATGAAGCCTGCCGGCAGCGTCCAGGTGCCGGGGCGAGGGGGGATGGCGCGCTGGCACAGCAGGTATTTACCGTCGCGCTCGATGATACAACCGGCAATGATCTTGGGGTTGATGTAATGGATGTAGCCGCAGCTGGCGCAGTGCAGCCGCTCATGGGTGTCTCCCGCAGGCGTGCCCTGGGCCAGCGTCGTGGTGCAATGGGGGCAGTAGCGGGGAGCACTGGGCATGATCAGCGGCCTATGCGAGGTTCCTTGAGGGCCAGGGGGGCGACGATATCGCGAACCTTGGCATTGTCGTCTTGTTTCTGGCGCAGGTAATCCAGGGCAACCTTGGCCGCGGCACGCACGTGATCCACCGAGGCCTGGTGGGCTACCAGCGGGTCGCCGCTCTTGATGGCCTCGACCATCTTTTCCATTTCCAGGTTGCTGGCTCCGCGGCGGTTGGCCTGGGATACCGATGTGGCACGCAGGTAACTGATGCGCGCCTGCAACTGACGAAGCTGCTGCGCCGCAACCTGGTTGCCTGAACCTTCCAGCAGCACGTCATAGAATCCTTGCACCGACTCGAGCACCTGCTGCAGCTCACCTTCCTCCAACGCCTCACGGTTGACGGCCAGGGCTCGTTCCAGCGCGCGGATGTCCTTGGCCTTGGCATTGAGCGTGAACAGCTGCACGATCAGGCCCTCGAGTACGCAGCGCAACTCATAGATGTCGCGCGCATCTTCAAGGGTGATGATCGCAACACGCGGGCCCTTGGCATCGGCGAACTCCACCAGGCCCTCGGATTCCAGGTGGCGCAGGGCTTCACGCACGGACGTGCGGCTGACGCCGAGGCGGTCGCACAGGTCGCGCTCGACCAGGCGATCGCCTGGGAGCAGGTGGAAGTTCATGATCGCGCCGCGCAGTTTGTCGAGCACGATTTCGCGCAGGGTAACGGGGTTGCGATTGACCTTGAAGCTGTCGTCCAGTGGCTGGCGTTTCATCGAGTGCGCTCTGAATAAGGCTGCCCGGCCACGACCGAAACGGGGCACCACGGCCCTGGGTGCTCCTTGCGTGGGTACGAACAGCCCGGTGTTAACGGGTGGACTCCGCGTCGGCCTCGGCGAACGCTTCCCGGGCCAGGCGGAAACTGTCCACCGCCGCCGGGACGCCGCAATAAATGCCGACCTGGAGCAGAATCTCGCGTATTTGCTCGCGGCTCAGGCCGTTGCGCAAGGCGCCGCGGATGTGCAGCTTGAGCTCGTGTGGCCGGTTGAGTGCCGAAATCATGGCCAAGTTTATCATGCTGCGCTCCTTGAGCGACAAGCCTTCGCGGCCCCAGACATGGCCCCAGCAGTACTCGGTCACCAGTTCCTGCAACGGCTGGGTGAATGCGTCGGCATTCTGGATTGACCGGTTCACATAGTCTTCGCCTAGGACCTGGGTGCGTATCTGCAGGCCTTTTTCGTACTTTTCATTGTTCATGCACGCTACTCCGAAATAGAACAGGGGGCGCAAACGAGGGTGAGACGCCAGCGCGGCCCCTGGAAGAGGCGGGCCTTAGCCCAATGGGGGCAGGGCGCCCAGCTTGCCTTTGTGGTACACCATGGGCGTCATCGGCTCGGCGGGCAGTACCAGGTTTTTCACGGCACCGACAATGATGGCATGGTCGCCGCCGTCGTACTCTCGCCACAGCTCGCACTCAATGATCGCCGTGGCATTGTCCAGCAGCGGGTTGCCCAAGGCGCTCAGGTGCCACTGTACGCCCTTGGCCTTGTCCTTGCCTTTACCCGCGAAGGCATAAGCTTCAGCCGTCTGGCCTGCCGACAGCAGGTGAATGGCGAACTGCTTGCTGTCGCGCAGGATCGGGTAGGTGTCGGAGGCGTAGTTAGGGCAGAACAGCACCAGCGCCGGGTCGATCGACAGTGCGCTGAAGGCACTGGCGGTGATGCCGACAATGCCACCCTCGGCGTCCAGGGTGGTGACGACCGTCACTCCGGAGGGGAAGGAGCCCATCACGTCTTTGTAGATGCCGGGTTCGATCATCGGTATTACCTCCTAGCGCATCACGAAGGGGTCGGGCATGGGGGCGGTGGACAGGTTGATCCACACGGTTTTCAGTTCGGTGTAGGCCAGCACGGAGTCGATGCCACTTTCGCGTCCGTAGCCGCTGTTCTTGAACCCACCGATGGGCGCCATGGCAGACACGGCGCGGTAGGTATTGACCCAGATGATCCCCGAGCGCACGTCGCGCGCCAGGCGGTGGGCACGTCCCAGGTCGCGGGTCCAGATACCAGCGGCCAGGCCGAACTGTGAATCGTTGGCAATCGCCAGCGCCTCTTGCTCGGTCTTGAAACGGATGACAGCCGCCACCGGGCCAAACACCTCTTCCTGCATGATGCTCATCGAATTGCTGTCGCATTCGAACAGCGTCGGCTCGTAGAACCAGCCACCGCCATCGACCTCGGCCCGTTTACCGCCCAGGTGCAGCTTGGCGCCTTCGGCCTTGGCCGCGGCGACCAGCTGCTCGACCACGGCCAATTGCTGAGCGGTGGCCATAGGGCCCATCTCGCTGGCATCGTCCTGGGGATTGCCAATGCGAATGCGCTGGGCACGCTCGATCAGACGCTTGACGAATTCATCGAAGATTTCGTCCTGCACCAGCAGGCGCGAGCCGGCCACGCAGCTCTGTCCAGACGCGGCATAGATCCCCGCCACGGCACCATTGATGGCGCTGTCCAAGTCGGCGTCTGCAAAAATGATGTTCGGCGACTTGCCGCCCAGCTCCAGCGACAGCTTGGCGAAGTTCTCGGCGCTGCTGCGCACCACGTGGCGAGCGGTGGCCGCACCGCCTGTGAAGGCGATCTTGCGCACCAGCGGGTGACGGGTAAGCGCCGCGCCGGTGCTCGGGCCGTAGCCGGTGACCACGTTGACAACGCCAGCCGGAAACCCGGCTTCCAACGCCAGGCGCGCCAGCTCCAGAATCGTCGCCGAGGCATGCTCGGAGGGCTTGAGTACGATGGTATTGCCCGCGGCCAGTGCCGGCGCCAGTTTGATCGCCGTCAGGTACAGCGGGCTGTTCCACGGGATGATCCCGGCAACCACACCGATAGGCTCGTGCACGGTGTAGGCGAACAGGTCCGGCTTGTCCAACGGCAGCGTGCCGCCTTCGAGCTTGTCGGCCAGGCCTGCGGTGTAATGGAAGAACTCTGGCAAGTAACCTACCTGCCCACGGGTCTCGCGGATCAGCTTACCGTTGTCACGGCTTTCCAGCTGGGCCAGGTGTTCCTTGTTCTCGGCGATCAGGTCACCGAGACGGCGCAGTAGCTTGCCACGGGCCGTGGCAGTGATGGCCCGCCAGGCCTGGCTTTCGAATGCCCGCTGGGCGGCTTGTACCGCCAGCTCCACATCGGCTTCGCCTGCGTCCGGCAGCTGTGCCCAGGGCTGTGCGGTGGCCGGGTTCAGGCTGTCGAAAGTCTTGGCGCTTTGTGCATCGCACCACTGGCCGTCGATGCACATCTGAAAACGAACGAGGGTCATGCCACAATCCCCTTGGCTGATTCGGTCAGGCTGCGGGCTTTGGCGAGAAAGTCCAGCAGCATCTTGTTCACTTCGCGCGGCGCCTCCACCGGCATCATATGCCGCTGCTCGGTCAGCACCACACTGTGCGCACCCGGGATACGGGCGGCAAGCTGGCGGGCCATGGCCGGCGTAGAGCCGGTATCGAGCTCACCTGTGGCGATCAGCGTCGGCACCTGAATGCTGCCCAGATCACCTGCGCGGTACATGTCCTGGGTGGCAAACAGCGAATAGGTGGTGTGATAACCCTGTGGGTCGTTGCTGGCCAGCACCTGACGGATGGCAGCGACCTGGGCCGGGTTGGCCGCCTTGTACTCGCGGCTGAACCAGCGGTCCAGTGCCGCCTCGACATTGGCGTCCGGGCCCAGCTCTGCTGCCTGAGCGGCACGGGCGATGACCCCGGCGCTCTGTTCGGGGCTGCGGTTGAAAACGCTGTTGAGCACCACCAGGGCAGCGATGCGCTGGGGGTAGTGCAGGGCGAAGGCACGTGCGACCAGGCCGCCCATGGAGAAACCGATGACGATGGCTTGGCTCAGTTGCAGGTGATCGAGCACCTCGGCCAACTGGGCGGCATAACCTTCGAGGCCGACGTCGGCCGGGGGCAAGGCGCTCTGGCCGTGGCCGAGCATGTCATAGGCGATGACGCGGTAGTCGTTGGCCAGGCCAACGATCTGACCGCCCCACATTTCCTTGTTCAGGCCCACGCCGTGAATGAGTACCACGGGTTGACCCTGACCGACGGACAGGTAACTGGTGCCGGCGGGGGTATGTTCAGCGACGGGCTGAATCATGGAGGGCGCTCCTTTGAGGTCGGGCGTGGTGGAAGAATCGCCACGCCCAGGCCCGGCTTGATTGTTGTTATTGAGCGTTGGCCTTTTCGGCCGCCAGTTCTTCCAGGTCGATGTAGCGGTTGCCAATGCGCGGGTGCAGGCGGCCGCCATCGGCAGCGCCAAGAACTACCACGATTTCATCGGCGCGAGGTGCGTCCTCGATCTGCATTTCCAGGGTGATGTAGTGCGAGCGCAGGCCTTCGTCGTCTTTTTGCATCATCGGAATCTGGATCGACGTGCCAGGGCCACCACGCTTGTTGGTGAAGCTCAGGTAGCTTTTGGCCTGCACGGCTTCGCGATAGTGATTGCCGAAGCGCAGGGTATGGATGACGGCCGAAGCGTGTTCGATTTCACCGTCGGCGCCCACCACTGCAGCCTTGCCGTAGGCCTCGATCTTGTCGGCACCACCGATGGCGGCGGTCAGACGCTCGACCATCAGCGCGCCCAATTCCGAGCAATGCTCGCGGATTTCGGGCTTAAGGTCGTCGACGAAGCCACGGCCAGCCCAAGGGTTTTTGATGACCACCGCCAGGCCCACCATGGTGACCGGCTTGTCAGTGGCCTTGCCACCTTCGATACGCGTCTCTTCGGAGTAGGTGACGATCTTGCGAATTTCAAAACTCATGGGGGGCTCCTGTACGGTGTGATCAGATCTTGTTGTCTGATGGTATACCATAATATTTGTTCTGCAAGCACTGCGTGGTGTTTTCTCATCCAGCCGGGACGAAAGGTGAGCTGATGTGCAGGTCTGCATCGCATCTGTATCAAGCAAGCGGCGCAGCACTTAACGTTGGGCTGAAAAAAACCCGCTCGCGCGGTGCCAATTGGCCCACGCGAGCGGGCATGTCCCGCAAGAAATCAGGTAATGGGATTCAGGTGAACGCCGGGATCACTTCCTTGATGAACAGCTCCAGCGATTTTTTCTTCTCAGCGTGGGGCAGGCTGTTGTCACACCAGAAGCTGAATTCGTCGACGCCCAGCTCCTGGTAGTACTTGATGCGCGCGATGATTTCTTCCGGTGTGCCGATCATGGTGTTCTTGCGGATGTTCTCAAGCTCGAAGGCAGGGACTTCGGCGAACTTCGCTTCCGGGCTGGGCTCCAGGAACCCATTGACCGGCGTGGTCTTGTTGCCGAACCAGGCGTCGAAGGTGCGGTAGAAACGAGAGATCGCGCTGGCCCCTACCTTCCAGCCGTCCGGCTCTGCCGGGCTGTGCACGTGGGTGTGGCGCAGCACCATCAATTGTGGGCGAGGCACGTCGGGGTTATTGTCCAGGGCGGCCTGGAACTTGTTGCGAAGGTCCAGCACTTCCTCGTCGCCCTTCATCAGCGGCGTGACCATCACGTTGCAGCCATTGGCCACGGCGAAGTTATGCGAGTCAGGGTCGCGGGCCGCGATCCACATGGGCGGCGTAGCATTGAACGGCTTGGGTACGCTGGTGGAGGTCGGGAACTTGTACACCTCGCCTTCATGGGCGTAGTCACCCTCCCACAGTTTGCGTACCACCGGGACCATCTCGCGCAGTGCCTTGCCGCCATCGGTGGCTGGCATGCCATTGGCCATGCGATCGAATTCGAATTGATAGGCACCCCGGGCCAGGCCCACTTCCATGCGCCCGTTGCTGATCACATCGAGCAAAGCGCATTCGCCGGCGACGCGGATCGGGTTCCAGAACGGGGCGATGATGGTGCCGGCGCCCAGGCGGATCTTCTCGGTACGCGCCGCCAGATAAGCCAGCAATGGCATGGGGCTTGGCGAAATGGTGTATTCCATGGCGTGGTGTTCGCCGATCCACACGGTGCTGAAACCGCCGTCTTCGGCCATCAAGGTCAGTTCGGTGAGGTCTTCGAACAACTGGCGGTGGCTGACCTGTTCATCCCAACGTTCCATGTGCACGAACAACGAAAATTTCATGGGGGCATTCCTCGGACTGGTTGTGTCACCCGGCGTAAAGCCGGGTATCGCGGCGAGCAGAACATTGCTTCCCGCCAAGTGCGTTCAGCGGTGCAGAGATCAGGCGAGCGCGGGCAAACTGGCCATTTTTCCGCGGCAGTACACCATCGGCAGCGGCGCTTGCTCCGGCACGATCAGGTTGTGGACCTTGCCGACCATGATCGCGTGGTCACCCCCTTCGTACTCGCGCCAAAGCTCGCATTCGATCACGGCGGTAGCGCCGGCGAGGATGGGGTTGCCCAGCGCGCTCAACGACCACTCGATGCCGGCCGCCTTGTCCTTGCCCTTCTTGGCGAAAGCATAGGCTTCGGCCTGCTGGTTACCGGACAACAAATGAATGGCAAAGCGCTTGTGCTTGATCAGCACCGGGTAGGAGTCGGACGTGTAATTGGGGCAGAACAGCACCAGGGGAGGGTCCATCGACAGGGATGAGAAGGCGCTGGCGGTCAAGCCAACAACCGAGCCGTCGTCGTCCAGGGTGGTGATGACGGTAACGCCAGAAGGGAAAGAACCCAGGACGTTCTTGTAGACGGTTGCGTCGATCATCTGATGTACCTCTTAAAGCTGCGGTGGGCCGCGGTTTTTATCGTTGATGTGTCTGATGGTATACCGTAATACCTTTTTTGCAAGCACATTTTTCGGCTTGGCTAACACTGCGATGAATGGTTCAAAGCCGCGCAGTTCAAGGGGTATACGCATAAACGAACGAATTGCGGTACTCGCTAAATCGTATCAGCTGACAATTTGAAATACGGATCAGTATTGTCAAAACCTTGGAATACCATAATATGGTCTTCAGCTGAGAGGCCGCCTAGATGCGGTTTCCTTACAACGATAAAAACGACCTTTCGAGCTAAAAATCATGTCCCAACCGTCGTCGCAACATCAGTTTGTCGAGAATCACACGGTCGATTACGTTCCACCTGCCGAGCGCCATGGGAAGGCGCGCGACCTGTTTACCCTCTGGTTCAGCACCAACATTGCGCCACTGCCCATCGTCACCGGCGCCATGGTGATCCAGGTGTTCAACCTGAACCTGCTATGGGGACTGATCGCTATCGTCCTGGGGCACTTGCTCGGAGGCGTGGTGATTGCCCTGGCCTCTGCACAAGGGCCGCAGTTGGGCATCCCGCAGATGGTGCAGAGCCGGGGGCAGTTCGGACGCTACGGCGCGCTGCTGATCGTTTTCTTCACCGCGCTGATCTACGTGGGCTTCTTCATCTCCAACATCGTACTGGCAGGCAAGACGATCCACGGCATCGCACCCATGGTCCCTATGCCCGGCGCGATCGTGATCGGCGCCTTGAGTGCCACCGCCATTGGCATCGTTGGCTATCGCTTCATCCACATCCTGAACCGTATCGGCACCTGGGTCATGGGCTCGGCGTTGCTGGCTGGTTTCATCATGATGTTCACGCAGGTACTGCCGGGCGACTTCTTCAGCCGTGGCGCCTTCAACCTGTCCGGGTTCATCGCCACCGTGTCACTGGGCACGATCTGGCAGATCAGCTTCTCGCCGTACACCTCCGACTATTCGCGCTATCTGCCGCGTGAAGTGGGCATCGCGCGTCCATTCTGGGCGACCTACTTCGGCGCCACCCTGGGCACCATCCTGTGCTTCAGCTTCGGTGCAGTCGCCGTGCTATGCGTGCCCGAAGGCACCGATGCAATGGATGCCGTCAAGCAGGCGACCGGCTGGCTCGGGCCGATCCTGATGGTGCTGTTTCTGCTCAACATCATCAGCCATAACGCCCTGAACCTGTACGGCGCCGTGCTTTCGATCGTGACGGCAATTCAGACGTTCTTCGCCCAGTGGACGCCG
This sequence comes from Pseudomonas fulva NBRC 16637 = DSM 17717, assembly GCF_000730565.1. Classification (GTDB taxonomy): domain Bacteria; phylum Pseudomonadota; class Gammaproteobacteria; order Pseudomonadales; family Pseudomonadaceae; genus Aquipseudomonas; species Aquipseudomonas fulva. Next base: position 54,027 of record NZ_BBIQ01000004.1, read on the forward strand.
AGCATCAAGGTGCGTGTGGCCCTGGCCAGCGTCATCCTGGTGGCCTGCGCACTGGTCGCGCTCAATGCATCGGCCGACTTCATCGGCCAGTTCATCGGTCTGATCCTGGCGCTTCTGCTGGTGCTGGTGCCCTGGGCATCGATCAACCTGGTCGACTTCTACCTGATCAAGAAAGGCCAGTACGACATCGCCTCGATCTTCAGCGCCGACGGTGGCATCTATGGCCGCTTCAACCACCACGCGATCATTGCCTACGCCTGCGGCATTCTGGTGCAGTTGCCATTCGCCAACACTGCGCTGTATGTCGGCCCCTACTCGAACATCGTCGAAGGGGCCGACCTGTCGTGGCTGTTCGGTTTGCTCGTGACGGTGCCGCTGTACTACTGCCTGGCGACCCGTGGCAAGGCAGCGCAGAACGTGGGGCGCGTGGTCAGCGTCAGCAAGTGAGCCTAGGGCTCCACGTGGAGGGGCCGCTGGACGGCCCCTTTCTGAGGATTACACCTTGAATTGCGCAACCATGGCATTGAGGTCTACCGCCAGGCGTGACAGATCCTGCGCTGCTGCGCTGGTCTGGTTGGCCCCGGCCGAAGTCTGCATGGACAGATCACGGATGTTGACCAGGTTGCGATCCACTTCTCTGGCTACCTGAGCCTGCTCCTCCGAGGCGCTTGCGATCACCAGGTTACGCTGGTTGATCGAGGCGATGGCTTGGGCGATGACCTCAAGCGCCCGCCCTGCACCTTGCGCTACCTCCAACGTACCGGCCGCCCGACCCTGACTGCTGGACATCGCCGTCACGGCGCGTTCGGTGCCGTTCTGGATGCCCGCGATCATGTGTTCGATTTCCGCAGTCGATTGTTGAGTGCGGTGGGCGAGGGCGCGCACCTCGTCGGCCACTACAGCAAACCCTCGGCCTGCTTCACCTGCACGCGCCGCTTCGATGGCGGCGTTGAGAGCCAGGAGGTTGGTCTGCCCGGCGATAGCGCCAATCACGTCCAGCACCCGGGTGATTTCATTGGCGCTGCTGGCCAGCTGCTGCACCTGCGCCGACGTGCCGGTGACGTCGGCGACCAACTGCTCGATGGATTGCAATGCCTGGTTGACCTGGTCGCGGCCGTCGCGGGTCGTGCGGTCTGCGCCTTTGGACGCGTCGGCCGTGCTCACGGCATTGCTGGCGACCTCTTCCACGGCGACGGTCATCTGGTTGACAGCCGTGGCCGCCTGGTCGATTTCGGCGCTTTGCTGGTGCAGGCCGCGGCTGGTGTCTTCCGTCACGGTGTGCAGCTCTTCGGACGCCGACGCCAGTTGATCCGAGGAGGCTGCGATGCGGGCAATGGTCTGGCGCAGGTTGGCTTGCATGCGGGCCAGGGCTTGCAGCAGCAAGGCGGGCTCATCGCAGCCCTCGGCCTTGATCGGTTGGGTCAGGTCACTGGCGGCCACACGTTCTGCGGCGGTGACGGCTTCGGCCAGCGGCACGATGATGCTGCGTGTGAGCAGGTAGGCGATCATCACCAGTGCCAGCAGAATCACCACCAATGCCGTGATAATGGCCACGAATGCCTCATCAGCCACGTCGCTGCTCAGCTGGGAGGCAGCTTCTGCGCCTTTGGCGTTGAAGGCGATGAGCGTGGACATGGCTTGCATCATCGTTTCGGCACGCGCCGTCAGCGGGCCGTTGATCAGCTGGCGAGCAGTGTCCATGCGCCCGGCCGCAAGCTCGGCCAAGACCGTCTCCTGAAGCTCGTGGTAGTGCTGGTAGGCGCTGCGGGCCGTTTCGAAAAGCGCGCGGTCTTCACTGGACACGATGGTAGCCACGTAGGCCTCGAAGCCTTCATCCAATTCGCGTTCGATGTTCTGGATCGTATTCAGGTAGCGGGTGCGCTCGCTGGCGTCTTCTTCCAATGCACCGCGCAGGGTGAGGGCGCGCGTACGGCCCAGGTTGCTGTTGATTGCACTGAGCGACATGACGGTGGGCATCCAGGTCAGGCGAATCTCATCCGTGGACTCATCCATCTGCTGTGTTTCATACAGGGCGACCAGCCCCATGGTCAGGATCAGCATGCCCAACAAGGCAAACACGCAGGCTGCGCGAATGCCGATCTTCATGTTCCTGAAATGCATTGAAGGCTCCTAGGAAAGGCGTGCAGGGGCGAGGCGCGTTGGCGCAAGCCGTTCGGGACGGCGCCAGGCTCTGGAGAGGCTATGGGGCGGGAGGGGGAGTGCGATGAACTTAAACGCGCGGATGATGACATAAAGCCATTATTGTAGGGCAGTCATGCAATGTAACGAGATGCTAGCGCCAATGCCCTGCACGCAGGCGCTGGAAGCGGCTTCACCTTCGCCCTTGCTGACGCCGATACGCCCCCGGCTGAACACCCACTGCCTTGGCGAAGGCACGCGTGAACGCCGCCACAGATTGATACCCCGCCTGGACGCCAACCTGCTCGACCGTATGGCCAGCGCGCAGCAGCTGGCTGGCATGGCGCATGCGCAGTGCCAAAAGCACTTGGCCGGGTGACTGCCCGGCCAGCTCGCTGAAACGCTTGAAGAACGCCGAGCGCGACAAGCCCGTGCACGCCGCCATGCGCTCCAGCGTCCAGATGGCCCCAGGGGCCTTGATCAGCTGTTCGAGCAAGTCGGCAAACGCCGGCTGGCGGGCAAGGGCGATCAGCCCTCCCAGCGGCTGAGCGCCATGCACCTGTTGGCGCAAGGCATAAAGGAACAGCAGGTGCGTCAGCCGCTCCAGCAAGACTTGAGACGGCCCGTTGGCGCGCCGGCATTCTTCCAGGATCAGATCGAACAACGCCCGTGCAGCGCTGCCAGCGGGATCCTCGGCGCGCAGGATGATCAGGTCGGCCATTGCGTCGATGATCAGTGCCGAGAGGCCGCTGCTGAAATGGAAGAATCCACAGACCAGGCCCACCCCATCGCTGGCTTGGGTATCCAGGGGCTGCATGGTTTGGCGTGGTTGGGCGCAGGCCTGCGCTGCATCGGCTTCGCTGGCAAGCCGATAACTTACGTCACGCAGCAGGAACACGGCGTCGCCGCGCTCAAGGCGCACTGGCTGTTCGAGGGTATCGGCGTGCAGCCAGCAGCCGCCTTGCACGACCAGGTGAAAACTGGCGTGACCCATGCCGTGAGTGCTGGCGTGCCAACCCCCGCAGTAACGGCCGACATGGAACAGGCTGGCGTCTAGCTCGAGGTTTTCTAATAACCGCTCGACGAGATGGCTGGACGAAATCATCTAAGGCAAACACTCAGAAGCAAGTAAAAACGACTGATGAATATGGAGCGTACTTCTTATAACCAACAGACTGTACTGATACACGGCAAAGGAGATTACCCCATGTCCTCGCGCATTACCCTACACGACCTGCAGACCGCACCAGAGGCGGCCAAGCCGTTTCTTGAAAACGCCCAGAAGAACTCGGGCTTCATCCCCAACCTGCTGCGTGTCTTGGCCAATGCGCCAGCAGCGCTGGAGACCTATGTCACCGTTTCGGCGTTGAACGGTAAGTCGGAGCTGACCTTGGCCGAGCGCGAAGTGGTGCAGTTGATCGCCGCCACCCAGCACGGTTGCGACTTCTGCGTGGCGGGCCATACCGCAGTGGCCCTGAATAAAGCCAAGCTGCCCCATGAAGTGGTCGACGCCCTGCGCGCGCGCGGTGAGCTTCCCGACGCGCGTTATGAAACCCTGGCGGCGTTTGCCCGCGAAGTCATCGCTACCCGCGGCGACGTGAGCCCGGCAACCTACCAGGCTTTTCGTGACGCCGGCTTCACCGAGGGCAATGCGCTGGAAGTGATTCTGGGCGTCAGCCTCGCAACCCTGTGCAACTTTGCTAATGTGTTCGCCCAGACGCCGCTCAACGATGAGTTGGGTAAGTACCGCTGGCAACAGCCGTCTGCATAAGGCGCAGGCAACCCGCCGCACGGCGGTCGGTGCAGGAGCGGCCATTGGCCGTGAACGGGTCGCCAGGCGGCCGCGGCGTTTCAAAAGGAGCAAGAACACATGCAAGAGTGCGCATTTGGACAGTGGCTGGATGCCAATGCCGAAGCCATCGACCGAGGCCAGTGCGAGCCGCAACGGGTGCTGTCGCAGATCGCCCAGTCGCAGCTGCTGCGCGTTGGCATTGACCCTGCCCTGGGTGGTTCAGGTGGTCAGATCACCGATGCCGTGGAGGCCATCGCAGCCATTGCCAGCCGTTCACTGGCGACGGCCTTCGTTTGCTGGGGGCAGCGGGCCTTCATCGAGTACCTGCTACAGAGCCCCAATGCCGGGCTGCGCCAACGGCTACTGCCTGCACTGCTGAGCGGTGAACTGGCCGGCGCTACGGGTTTGTCCAACGCCATGAAGTTTCTTTCGGGTATCGAGACACTGCAGGTGCGCGGTAGGCCTCTGGAGGATGGCTGGGACCTGGAAGGGCGGTTGCACTGGGTGACCAACCTGCGCAAGAGCGGCTTCGTTGTCGCCGCGGCTATCGAAGATGAAGGCGGTGGCGCCCCCTTCGTGCTGGCCATTCCGTCCGATGCTCAAGGTCTTGAGCGCTCAGATGACCTGCAACTGATGGGCTTGCAGTCGAGTAACACCGCTGCGCTGGCCTTTCATCAGGTGCAGCTGCCGCGTGACTGGTTGCTGCACGATAACGCACATGAATTCCTACCCCGGGTGCGGCCGGCTTTCCTGGGGCTGCAGTGCGGCATGGCCATCGGCCTGGCGCGCAGGGCGCTGGAGGAAGTCCAGGGTCACCTGCACGGGCGCGCTTCGTTCCTGGATGAAGCCAGGCAGGTACTCGGTGCTCGCCTGGAGAACACCGTGAGCGAGCTCAAGCAGGGGCTGCTCGATGAGCGCTTCAAGGAGCAACCGGCAGCGCTGTTCAAATTGCGCATCACCCTGGCCGAGTGCGCTGCCGATGCCGTGCAGCTTGAGCTTCAGGCAAGCGGCGGCAAAGCTTACCTGTGCGAGTACGGCGAAGGCTTCGCTCGGCGCTGGCGTGAGTCGGCCTTCGTGCCGATCGTCACCCCCAGCCTGGTGCAACTGCGCGCTGAACTTCACCGCCAGGCAGCATCGGCATGACCCGCGTGGTGCTACAAGCCCAGGGCATCAGCCTGGGTTACCCCCGTGCCGAGGGCTGGCAGCAGGTACTGGCGCAGTTCGATCTGCAACTGGCCCCAGGCGAGGTGGTGAGCATCCTGGGCCCCAGCGGGGTCGGCAAGTCCAGCCTGCTGCGCGTGCTGGCCGGCCTTCAGCAACCCCAGGGTGGGCATGTGATGTTGCACGGCCAGCCGCTGCAGGGTCCGCATCCGCGCCTGGCAGTGGCCTTTCAGGATCCAAGCCTGCTGCCTTGGCTGAGCCTGGAAAAGAACGTTGCCTTCGGCCTGGACTTCGCTCGCCAGCCAGCGCTTGCCGCAGACGAGCGTCGGGCACGCGTCGACCATGCCATTGCCGCCGTGGGCCTGGAGCATGCGCGCAACCAGTACCCGGCCCAGCTCTCCGGCGGCATGGCCCAGCGCACGGCATTGGCCCGTTGCCTGGCGCGCCAACCTGAAGTGCTGCTGCTCGACGAGCCATTCGGCGCGCTGGACGAGGTGACCCGCGCCGACATGCAGCAACTGCTGCTGCAATTGATCGCCACGCACAACACCGCGGCGGTCCTGATCACGCACGACATCGACGAAGCCCTGCTGTTGTCCGACCGCGTATTGCTACTGGGCGACCACCCAGCGCACACGCTCGGGCAATGGCGCGTCGACCTGCTGCAACCCCGGACGCAGCAGGTCGAGGCATTGGGCGCTTTGCGCATCGAGATTCTCAAAACCCTTCGGCGGGCAAGCCGCACAAACGAACCTCAACCCACCCCGTTGCCCTCGGAGGCTGTCCATGTGCATGGATGACTGCTGCGGCGCTTCTTCGCGTCGCGATTTTCTCAAGATGAGCGCACTGCTGACCGCAGCTGGCGCCTTGCCGCTGCTGTCCAGCCTGCAGGCGCGCGCCGCCGCAGAACCCGATGCGCCTGTGCGCATCGGTTATCTACCTATCACCGATGCCACCCCGTTGCTGGTGGCGCATAACAATGGCCTGTTCGAAGCCGAAGGCATCAAGGCCGAACGGCCCGTGTTGCTGCGCAGCTGGGCACAGGTGATCGAAGCGTTCATTTCTGGGCAGGTCAACGTCATTCACCTGTTGTCACCGATGACGGTTTGGGCGCGTTACGCAAGCAAGGTGCCGGCCAAAGTGGTGGCCTGGAACCACGTGGGCGGTTCGGGGCTGACGGTAGCGCCGGACATCACCGACATGAAACAGCTCGGTGGCAAGACCGTGGCCATTCCGTTCTGGTACTCGATCCATAACGTGGTGCTGCAACAGATGCTCGCCGACAGCGGCCTGACCGCCGTGTCCAAGCCTGCCACAGCAGCGCTCGCCGCCAACGAAGTCAACCTGCTGGTGCTGCCTCCCTCTGACATGCCCCCAGCGCTGGCCAGCAAGCGCATCGCCGGCTACATCGTCGCCGAGCCGTTCAACGCCTTGGCCGAAAACCTCAAGGTCGGTCGCGTGCAGCGCTTCACCGCAGACGTCTGGCGCAACCATGCCTGCTGCGTGGTGTTCATGCACGAGCACGACCTGAACAACCGGCCGGACTGGTCGCAGAAGGTGGTCAACGCCATCGTCAAGGCCCAGCAATGGACCCGCGAACACCGGGCAGAGGCGGCTGCCTTGCTGTCCAAGTCAGGCCCTAACAAGTACACCCCGCACGATTCCGCGGTGTTGACCAAGGTGTTGGCACCCGCTGCCAGCGACCGTGCCGACTACATTGCCACTGGCGCCATACAGCACCAGCAGTGGGATGAGAAACGCATCGATTTCCAGCCGTACCCGTACCCCAGCTACACCCAAGAGCTCGTTTCCCGGCTCAAGCGCACCCTGATCGAAGGCAACAACGCGTTCCTCGCCGACCTGGACCCGGCCCACGTGGCCGGTGATCTGGTCGACGACCGTTTTGTGCGCAACGCCATCGCCAGCGTCGGTGGCCCTTCGGTCTTCGGTATTGGCGACAGCTTCGAGCGCAGCGAGGAGTTCGCGGTCTGATGCGCAAGCACGTGGTACATGCCAGCCTGGGGCTGGCCGGATTGCTGGGGTTGCTGCTGGTCTGGTGGGCGGGGGTGGCAGCCTTCGGCCAGCCCGATGGTCTGTCGGCACGCTTCTCGCCCTCAGCCACCTTTACCAGCCTGATCGAGCTGCTTGGGCAAGGCGAGGTGTACGGTCACATCTGGGTCAGCCTCAAACGAATCCTGATCGGGTTAGTGCTGGCACTGCTGATAGGCGTGCCCCTTGGGCTGTTGGTGGGCAGCTACCGGCACCTGGAGGCGGCGACTACACCTGCTTTTCAGTTTCTGCGCATGATCTCGCCGCTGTCGTGGATGCCGGTCGTGGTGATGCTGATGGGGGTGGGCGACCAACCTATCTACTTCCTGCTGGCGTTCGCAGCGCTGTGGCCGATCCTGCTCAATACCGCTGCCGGTGTAAGGCAACTGGACCCGCGCTGGCTGCAGCTGAGCCGAAGCCTGAGCGCCACCCGCTGGGAAACCTTGTGCAAGGTGATCGTCCCTGGTGTGATCGGGCACGTGCTCACAGGCGTACGGCTGGCCATCGGCATTCTGTGGATCGTGCTGGTGCCCTGCGAGATGCTCGGGGTGAGCGCAGGCCTGGGATACTTCATTCTCGATACACGCGACCGTCTGGCCTATTCAGAGCTGATGGCCATGGTGCTGCTGATCGGGGTGTTGGGCTTTGCCCTGGATGCGCTGGCCCGTGGTCTGCATCGCCGTTGGGTGCATGCCTGAGTGTGGGCAACCTGCGCCGTGTCACAGGCGCAGGAGCAGGGGGATCAATGTACCGTCAGGCGTTGCTGCACACAGGCTTGAGCCTGAAGGGCTAGCTCATCCAGACGCTCGTCCCGACGCTGTTCGGCCTCGATCATGGCGTCCTCGCCGTGCTGGTTCAGCAGATAGGTGTGGATTTGCATGACTTCGGTGGTCTGGTAGATGGGCGCGATGTCCAGGCGCCCGATCAGCGCATCACCGCCCTGACCGGTACTGCTCATCAGTACCTGTGGGCCGTTGGCCGAGACGGCTTGCATGCCCATGACTTCGAACCACGGCACCTGATGGGCAAAGGCATTCAACTCGATGTACCTGTACTGAGCCTGCAGGTCGGCCAGCAAGGCGCGCGCGACCCCCTTGCGGCGGTACGTGGGCGCTACAGCGAGAAAAGCCAGGGCGCAGGCCTGGTCGTCGTTGTCGGCGGGCAATGCCAGAGCGAAGCCCAGTAACTGATCCGGGGCATCGGCATCGAGCGCCAGCGTCAGGGCAACGCGCAGCCCGCGGGTGCCATCGAGTGCTTGCAGGTACTGGTGTACCTCCATGCCTACACCGTATTGGTACAACGGGTACAACGGGTTGTCAGGCGTAATGGCGACACTACTCAGCTCACCCACCTCGTGGATGACCAGTTCCCGGATCTGGTTCTGGAACGACTCGGGTGGCACGCTGGACAGGCGGCTCAGGATGTGCATCGGCAAACAGGCTCCGGCGAATGGAATACAGCCCGCAGCATGAGTGCGCGGGCTGTACAGTCTACCCGTTTTTGCCGTTATCGCCGTCGGCGCGCAGGGCGTCGAGCATCAAGTCCAGGTTCTGCACGGCAGCCCCGGCAGCCCCTTTGCCCAGGTTGTCGAAGACGGCGGTCAACAGCACCTGGCCGTGCGAGGGGTTGGCGTACAGGGCCAGGCGCAGATCATCGGTCCCGTTGAGCGCCTGGGGGTCGAGCCGCTCGGCTGTGCCCTGGGTTTGCAGCGGCATCACCTTCACGTGGCGGGCGCCCTGGTAGTGCTGCTCCAGACACGCCTGCAACTGCTGCGCGCTGACCCGGCCGGGCAGCATGCGCAGGTGCAGGGCGATGCTGAGGACGATGCCCTGGCGATAGGCGCCATAGGCGGGCATGAACATGGGACGGGCCGATAGGCCGGCGTGGACCTGGATCTCGGGCACATGCTTGTGCGCCAGATCCAGCCCGTACATGAGCACGGCCGAGGCGTCGCTATTGTCCTGCTGCTCATGCTGCTGCACCGCTGCGCGCCCGCCGCCGGAATAGCCCGAGATGGCATGGATGGCCAGCGGGTAGTCGGCAGGTACCAAGCCTGCCGCGATCAAGGGGCCGAGCAGTGCGATCGCGCCCGTCGGGTAGCAGCCAGGGTTGCTGACCCGGGTACTTTGGCCGATATGCGCAGCCTGGTCACGATTCAGTTCGGCGAAACCGTAGGTCCAACCTGGCGCGGTACGGTGGGCTGAGCTGGCATCGATCACCCGCACCCCGGGATTGTCGATCACGCTCACCGCTTCGCGTGCAGCGTCATCGGGCAAACAGAGGATGGCGATGTCGGCACGGTTGATGGCCTCGCTGCGGCACTTGAGGTCCTTGCGCTGGGCGTCGGCAAGTGTCAGCAGGCGCAGGTCCTTGCGATCGTGCAGGCGGGCATGGATTTGCAGCCCGGTGGTGCCTTGATCGCCATCGATGAAGACAAGAGGTAGATGCATGTTCACGTGTCCAAGCCAGTAGGTCGGACACCAGCGTCGCTCAAGCCAGACGTAAAGAAAATTTACATTTCATGACCGGGACGTTCAGCTATTCTGAACCTTTCGACGTTTAGCTCAAGGAAACCGTGGCACTGTGCGTGAAATAAGCCTTGACCGCCTGCGGACGCTGGTGGTGATCAGTCAGCTAGGGTCTTTTGCGGCGGCAGCCCGTCAGCTCAATCTGGCACCCCCCACCATCAGCCTGCACGTGGCCGAGCTGGAGTCGCGGGTGGGCGCTTCGCTGCTGACCCGCACACGCGGCCAGGTTCGGCCGACAGCCATTGGCGAAACCCTTCTGGTGCGCGCCAGGCGCCTGCTTGCCGATGCCGAACTGGCCCTGGATGAGGTGCGCAATCAAGTGCAAGGCCTGACAGGGCGTGTGCGGCTTGGCGCATCGACAGGGGCCATCGCGCACCTGCTGCCCGAGGCGCTTGAGCACCTGCGCATTGATCACCCGGGCATCGATGTGCAGGTGCAGGTCCTCACTTCCCAGGCGTCCCTGGTGCAGTTGCGTGAAGGGCTGCTGGACATCGGCCTGGTGGCCTTGCCACAAGTGGCGGGCAAGGGCCTGGCGGTCACTGCTTGGCGCCGAGACCCCATCCTGGCTTACATGCCGGCTGACTGGCAGCCGCCGGCAGCTGTCACGCCTCAGTGGTTGGCCGAGCGCCCTTTGATCCTCAATGACAGCAGCACGCAGTTGTCGCGGGTCTGCTCCGAATGGTTCGCAGCGGCCGGGCTGCACCCACAGCCACGCATCGAACTGAACTACAACGACGCGATCAAGCGCCTGGTGAGTGCCGGGTACGGTGCCACGTTGCTGCCGCAGGAGGGTGAGGTAACGGAGGCAGACCCACGTCTGGTCTGTCGACCCTTGAGGCCTGGGTTGTGGCGGCAGTTGGGGATCGCCTGCCGGGACGCCAGGCAGGATAAGGCTACTCACTATGTGCTTCAGGCATTGGAGCGGCTGAGTCAGTAGCGTGGGCAGGCGCAGCAGCGGTCAATGCTGGGGATGACGGGTTGAGCAATGCCGAAAACGGGCAGGGCGCAAGTATCTGCGCCATGGGCTAAGCAGGCGGGGCCGCGATGGGCTGCGCCGCAGCCCCAGGCGTTCAGCCCGAATCGTCAATACAAGCCTTAGAACCAGCGATCGCTCTTTTTCCGCCCACGGGTCAAGGCCGGTAGAATGAGACCGACCAACAAGCCCGCCCCTGCGATGCTGCCGCCATACACCATGTAGCGCATCATCACCTGCTTGTTCTCGTCACCCAGGCGCGCCTGGGCATCGCGAAGGTTCGACTGGCTCTGGTCCAGTTGCTCGTTCAAGTCCTTGTTGCGCGCCTGGAGTTCGTCGACCAGTTGCTTGCGCGAATCCAGGGTTTCCTGCATGCCCTGCACCCGGTTCTTCCAGCTGTCATCGATGGTCTTCAATTGCCCTGTCAATTCGGCCACCTTGGCATCGAGCTCAGGCAAGCGCTCATTCTGGCCAGGCACTGACTGCAGATCACTGGAGAGGATCCACACCACATCACCGTTTTGTCCACGGACCTGGCTGTAGTTGCCCTGGGTACCGATCAGCGTCAGCGGCTGCCCGGACTTCAGCGTACCGACGATACGGTGGCCGTCTGTCGGACCACTGCGTACGTAGGTGCTGAGGCTGTCACTGACCCAGCGGGCATCGCTGGCTGGCGTCTCGGCGTGCGCGGGCGTGACGAGCGCCAGGGCGCTGGCAAGCAGACCGCCGCGCAGGGCAGGGAGGGCAAAGGCAGTTAGGCGGGAGTCGGGCATTTTGGGGTCTTCGCTGAAGCTGGACAAATGTAGGCCGATGAATGGGCCGCGAACCGGTCGGGTAGTGAACCGTCAGCCAAAGACCGTTTTTTTGTAAGCTGGTTCACCGTTGGCGTCGCGAAAAGTCTTCAACATGTTGCGCAAATGGATGAGGTGCGGGGCAGGGTCAACCAGGCATTCTTTCTGTACACCGGTTCGATTGGTAAACCTGAGCGCGGCAATGGGGCCTGCCTGGGTCTAGCAGGCGTCGCCCCTGGAATGGAAAACTGATGCCGTTCGTTCCCTGGCTGCAGCCCAACCCTGGCCGGCATCGAACCAGGCGACTCTACCTTGCTGAAGGTCATTCATGAGCGCTGCGCTCATTCGGCTGGAAGGCGTTGACGATATTGCGTCGGTCGCTGGGGCTGCGAAACTGGCACTTTTACCAGTTTCGCGGGTAGGCATCAGAGCGCCCGATCTGGCGACCTCATGATTCGGTCAGCTCTTTGGTTGCAACAGCTTTCACCGAGGCTTTCTTTTCCTGAACGACGATGTAGAACTCTTCGCCATGCTTGACGGCGCCATACAACACAGCTTTTTCGATCAGCTCGGTACCGCGAAGGTGGCGCAGCATCATGGGGTCCTTGCGCAGGTCGCGATAAAGCGCCAGACACAGCAGCACCATGACCAGTACGAAGGGCAGGGCCACCACGATGGTCAGGTTTTGCAGCCCGGTCAGGGCTTTGTCCGGCGCGCTGGGATCACCGATGGCCAGCATGATGGCTGCGACCGTGCCGGTGAGCGCTCCCCAGAAAATCACCGTGCGTCGTGAAGGGGAGGTGGTGCCATGTTCGGACAGCGTCCCCATGACCAGTGATGCTGCGTCGGCACCGGATACGAAGAAGATACCGACCAGGATCATCACCAGCACCGCAGTGGCGGAGGCCAAAGGGTAACTGGCGAGCAATTGGTACAGCGCATGGTTGCTGTTGACGGCACCGTTAGCCAGCACGAAGGCGCCTTCGCGCAAGGCGTCGATGGCCGCTCCGCCGAAGATGGTGAACCACACCAGGCTGACCAGGCTTGGCACCAGCAGTACCCCGGTGACGAATTGGCGAATGGTGCGGCCACGGCTGATACGGGCGATGAACATGCCGACGAAAGGCGTCCAGGAGATCCACCATGCCCAGTAGAACACCGTCCAGCCGGCCAGCCAGGCGTTCATCGGTTCGCCGCCGCTGGCATTGGTGCGCGCCATCATTTCCGGCAGCATCTTGATGTAGATACCGATCGATGTCGGCAGCAGGTTGAGCATCAGCAGGGTAGGCCCGACCAGAAACACGAACACGGCGAGCACAAGTGCAAGCACCATGTTGGTATTGGACAGCCACTGGATACCCTTGCCGATGCCCGACACAGCTGAGGTGACGAAGGCGATGGTCAGCACGGTGATCAGTGCGATGTAGAACAGCTTGCCGGGGTGCTCGATCCAGCCGTTGTATTCAAGGCCACCTGCAATTTGCAGCGCCCCAAGCCCCAGCGATGCGGCCGAGCCGAACAGCGTGGCAAAGATTGCCATCATGTCGATCAGCCGGCCGAGCGGGCCATTGGCGTGCTTGCCGATCAAGGGCCTGAAGGCTGCGGATATCAGTTGGGAGCGGCCGCGCCGAAAAGTGCCATAGGCGATGGCGAGCCCGACGATGGCATACATTGCCCAAGGGTGCAGCGTCCAGTGAAACAGGGTGGTGGCCATGGCCACCTGCATCGCTTCGCTCGACTGACCAGTGGTCGAGCCCGGCGGCGGGGAAACGTAGTGCGATAACGGCTCGGCCACGCCGAAGAACATCAGGCCGATGCCCATGCCGGCGCTGAACATCATCGCCACCCACGACACCGTTCGAAATTCGGGCAGTTCCCCGTCCCTGCCCAGCGGCACACGACCATAACGACTGGCAGCCAACCACAGTACGAACACGACGAACACAGTCGAGGTCAGCACGAAGAACCAGCCGAAGTTGAGAATGACCCACGACTGCGCACTGGACGCGCTGCTAGCCAAATTGACTTGGTTGAGGAAACCCCACAGCACGAACGCGATGGCCAGCAGGCTGGTGAAACCGAACACGACCCAGTCGAGCTTGCCCTCCAGGCGCCTGTCCTGTCGGGCTTCGTCCGTTTTGGAGGGATCGGTCACGCCAAGATCGGGTGTCTCTGCGAAGTGTTCCTTTGCCATGAAGTTGAAGCCCTGTGTGACGTGCCTGCTGAAACAGGCTTGTTGTTGTAGGGGCGAGCGCGTGGTGGCGTTCTCGGCAGGGTGGTTTGCCGGGCGATTATCCTGCGCACCAAATCCCGCTGCCTGTCCCGGTTGCGCCCTGGGGCTTCCATTGCGCGACCTGCTGGTCACTTTTAGTTCCTGGGCGGATGACCCTTTCTGTGTCGTGTTCTGTTAACCTGATCGACATCACCCGGGCCTGCTTGTCCGAGTAGCGTGGACACGCTGCTGCTCGTGGCCTGGGCCGCATCAGGAAACGGAGATTCGTCAACATGGCCACTGATCGTGTGAGCCTGATTCATTTCGATAAATTGAGCATGAGCCCCGCCGCTGCCGATCGCTTCCAGCAGGCACTCGACGCCCTGGAGACACTGAAACTGCAGGATCGCTATGTCTACCTCATCGCGCCTTATCTGGGTGATATCGCCGACGCCTCCGATGCGGACCAATTAGCCACTGCCGTCGAGCAAGGCCTGCGTGTGGTCGACGAACTGCTGAGCGGCAAGTCGGTTACCAAGGCCAAAGCCGACGAGGTGCGCGAGGTGTTCCAGCGGGCCGGTGAGCGCGCGCGGGTAGAGCTGACCGCCTGAAGCAGGTTTTACGTCCAGTGCCCAGCGCAGGGAACGAGGAATCACAGCGTCGTCTGCCGGAGTTCTTGCATGATCAAGGGTTTGGTTGGCCTGTTGTGCCTCGGGCTGTTGCCATCGTTGGCAATGGCTGCCGAGCCGTGTAAACGCCTGACCGCTACCGGAAATCCGGAATACCCACCTTACCTTTGGCATGACCCCCTCGACCCGCAACACCTGGTTGGGGCCAATGCCGATCTGGTCACCCACCTGGCCAACAGCCTTGGCCTGGAAATCGACGTCCTCTATGTAGGCCCTTGGTCCAGAGCCCAGGAAGAGGTTCGCACCGGCAGAATCGACTTGATGGCCGGCTACTTCATCACCGACGCTCGCCGGCAGCAGATGGACTACATTCTGCCCGCATTTCTCTACACGCCGAGCGTGATCTGGGCTCGTCAGGGGCATGGCTTCGTCTACGGGCAATGGTCGGATCTGCAGGGCCTCAAGGGCGGAACGCTGGTCAATAACAGTCACGGTCAACAGTTCGATGCCTATGCCAGGCAGCACCTGATGCTCGAAGCGGTGCCCAGCGCCAGGCAGGCTTTCGAAAAGCTGATGCACGGGCGCAGTGACTATGTGATCTATGAGCAGTACCCGGGCATGGCCCTGGCGCGCACCTTGGGCATCGACCAGCAGGTGCTGATCCTGCAGCCGCCTGTCTCCAGCGAAGGCCTGTACCTGGCCCTGTCAAAGGCTTCGCCGTGCAACCAGCCGGCGCTGCGCGAAGCCTTGGGCCGGGCGATGCAGCAGCTCAACGCGCAGGATGTACCGCAGCAGTTGCTCAGACTCAACCTGGAACGCAGCCGCTAAGGCTTTCCCGTGCTCGACGGCGTGGCATGCCTCAGCGCATTTGCAGGATGATCGGGCTGGGGCTGGCAGGGTCGGTATCGTTGCGCAGCTTGGCCACGGCCGCCGCTTTCACGGCGTTGCCGTGGTTACCCCAGGCACTTCGGGTATAGCTCAACACCTCTGCTATTTCCTGATCGCTCAACTGTGCACGCATGGCGGGCATGCGGTAGGCATCGGGCCTGCCATCGGCCACGGCCCGCTGCGACCCGTTCAGGGTGATGTTGATGGCCGAGGCAGCCTCCTTGGCGAGCAAGGAAGTGGCACCAGCCAGGGGCGGCATCCACTCGCCCTGGCCCTTGCCATCCATGCCGTGGCAGGTGGCGCAGCGTGCCATGTAAGTGCGTACGCCTGGGCGCTCCAGCTGCGCGAGTGTGGGCTCGGGCTGATACTGCCAGGGTTTGCCATCACGGGATGGGTCGCCGAGCAGCGCCTTGAGGTAATGGGCGATGGCCTGTAGATCGCCATCGGTCATGAACTGCGTAGAGTTGTTGAATGCCTCGGTCATCGAGCCGAAGACCACGGCATGTCGATTGCGACCGGTCTTGAGAAACTGCACCACCTCAGTCTCGTTCCAGCGCCCGAGGCCGGTGTTGGGATCATTGCGCAAACTTGGCGCGTACCAGCCATCGAGCAAGGCGCCTGCGAGGTACGCCGTGCCCGAGTCATCAAAGGCTTTTTCATTGAAGGCCAGGCCGCGGGGGGTATGGCAACTGCCGCAGTGCCCCGGTCCCTGCACGATGTAGGCGCCGCGATTCCACAGTGTGTTCTTGTCGTTCTTCGCCAAGTACGGGCTGGCAGGGGCGAAGGCTCCGTTCCACAGGGCAATGGGCCAGCGCAGGTTCAATGGCCAGGGTATGTCGACAGGCTTGTTCGGCTGCCGTGCTGGCTGAACACTGCGCATGAAGAATGCGTACAGCGCTCGTACGTCATCGTCGCTGAGTTTGGCATAGGAGGGGTAGGGCATGGCGGGGTAAAGGCGGCGGCCACCAGGCGCCACACCGTGGCGCACGGCCCGGTCGAAATCGGCCAGCGAGTAGGCGCCGATGCCTGTTTCTTTGTCAGGGGTGATGTTGGTGGCGTGGATCGTGCCAAGCGGCGTTGCCATTTCGAGCCCACCTGCCATGGGCGGGTTATCAGGCACGCTGTGGCAGGCGACGCAATCGCCCAGCCGTGCGACGTATTCCCCGCGTCGGATCAATGCCAGGTCGTCGGTGGCGCGTGCCTGCTCATCAGCGAACGGCGAGGCAGGTTCTCGGGTGACGTACCAACCGGCCAAGCCAGCGACGACCGCGCAGGGCAGCAACAGCCAGCCGAGGGTTCTAGCAGTACGAGGGTTCATGGCGGCGTCCTTGTCGGTCAGCTGAAGGTATGACGGCTCATGGGCAGGCTGCGAACCCGCTGTCCGGTCAGCTGGGCCACGGCATTGGCCACTGCCGGTGCTACCGCGGGCAAAGGTGGCTCGCCGATACCGCCCATCTTCGCGCCGCTTTCAACGATGCGTACATGCACCCGGGCCATGCGCGCAGGCGGCAGGATTGGGTACAGGTCATAGTTGCGCGCACGCGGCATGCCATCGACGTATACCGCTTCCTCGACCAGCGTCTGCGACAACCCCAAGGCGACCGCGCCATTGACCTGGTGCTCGATGATGGCCGGGTTGACGATGCTACCCGGATCGATCGCCTGCCAGATGTCGTGGACCTTCACGTGGCCATCTTCGATGGAGACCTCGGCGATCACGGCCGCTTCGGACCCGAAAGGGGACGCCATCGCCAAGCCCCGGGCCCGCCGCGTGCCATCCTCGGCAGTGAAAGGCCCGCGTTTCCAGCCACCTGAAAGCTCGACGACCGCTTGCAGTAACTGGGTCAGGCGTGGGTTGTCTCGCAGCAGGTGTTGACGCAGGGCCAGAGGGTCCTGGCCCCCTTTGTCCGCCAGCTCATCCAGGAAGGACTCATAGAAGAAATCGTTGAGCGAGTTACCCACCGACCGCCAATAGCCGAGCATGGCCGGGCCCTTGACGTACACCTGTGCAATGCGCTTGTTGGCAATGGCATAGGCTTTGCCCGATAGCCCCTCCAATGCCGTGGGGTCTACCTTTTCACCTTGTTTGCCGGCCAGGGCTTCAGTGGGGCCCTCCGTGGCGCTGACCGCTTCCAGGACCACCGGCAAGCCTTCGGCATCGAGCCCGGCCCGGAACTTGACCGCGGCGACTGGGCGTAGCACATCGCGCAAGAACTCTTCCTCGCGGCTCCAGATCAGCTTGACGGGTTGGCCTACCGCCTTGGCCAGCGCGATGGCCTGCGGGTAGGGGTTGGCCGACTCATACAGGAAGTGCCGACCGAAGAAGCCCCCCAGCAGTGGCGAATGCAGCGTGATCTGGTCGGGTGGCAGTCCGGTGCGCTTGGCAATGTCATCGCGGAACATGTCGGGCGCCTGGTTGGGCAGCCAGACCTCCAGTGTGCCGTCGGGATTGAAGCGGGCAATGGCAGAAGGGGGTTCCAACTGGGCATGGTTCAGGTACTGGTTGTGGTAGCTGGCTTCTACAGTGGTCACGGCGTTGTCCAGCGCGCTTGCCACATCTCCGGCCGTTTCCTCATCACGGGCCGGACCTGTAGCATCGGCCAGGTGCTGGAGCCAGCCGTCGCTGGAGAAATCAGCCGGCATGGCCCGTACGGTGGAGTCTGCGGCCGGCTCCAGCCACTCCACTTGCAGCGCCTCGACAGCACGCTTGGCGTGCCACCACCGCGGCGCAACCACGGCAACAGCCCCGGGCAGGCGATGTACCGAATGCACGCCCTTCATGGCAGACACCTGTGCCTCATTGCGCACTTGGCCCACCGTCATGCCCAGGCGAGGGGCATGCTGCACGGCTGCGTGAAGCATGCCTGGCACGCTGATATCGATGCAGTACAAGGCCTTGCCGGTGGACTTGTCGTACGCATCCAACCGCCGAACCGGTTTGCCGATCCAGCGAAACTGGGCAGGATCTCGTAGCTTGACGGTGGCAGGGTCGGGGACCGGCAAGTCCATGGCGCGCTTGGCGAGCTCGCCATAACCGAGTGTGCGCCCTGACGTGGTATGTACTACGGTGCCCGGCGTCGTGGTGAGCTCGCTCATCTCGACCCCGAGTTGCTGCGCGGCGGCCTGCAGCAACATCGCCCGCGCCAGTGCGCCCAGACGGCGCATGGTGGGGTAGCTCATGCGTACGGACATGCTGCCGCCGGTGATGCGCATGCCGTTTTCCATCACGACATAGGCTTGGCCGGGTGGGGCGCTGTCCACGACGAAATGAGCGGGATCCACATCCAGCTCCTCGCCAACGATCTGCGCCATGGCGGTAAACGGTCCTTGGCCGCCTTCCATGAACGGACTGAGCAGACGAACCGTGCCATTCAGTCGGATTTCCAGGAACGCCGGTACCTGGGTGCCTCGCTGCGCATCGGCAGCGGCTTGCACACGCGCAACGCCCGTCGGCAGGCCGAAGCCCAGGACCAATGCGCCTGCGGCCGTGCCCACGAGGAAACGGCGGCGCGAAAGATTGACGGTTTCGCCAGCTTGCAACCTATGCAGTTCGGCAACGGGATCAGGAGCGCTCATCAGGCTTTGACTCCCTGCGCCAAGTCATGCATGGCTGCATGGATAGCGTTGTAAGTGCCGCAACGGCACAGGTTGATCATGGCCGCATCGATCTGCTCGGCGCTGGGTGCAGGGGTATGCTTGAGCAGTGCGGTCGCTGCCATCACCTGACCGGACTGGCAATACCCGCATTGCGCGACCTGGTGTTCCACCCAGGCCGCTACCACCCGCTTGCCCACAGGGTCCGCTTCGATCGCCTCGATGGTCGATACCTGTCTGCCAACCACGCCGGACACCGGGGTAACGCAGGCGCGCACCACAACGCCGTCGACCAGCACCGAGCAGGCCCCGCATTGGGCCAGGCCGCAGCCATACTTGGTGCCGGTCATGCCCAGATCGTCGCGGATCACCCACAGCAAGGGCGTGTCGGCATCTGCATCGACCTGGTGGGTCGTGCCGTTGATGTGTAATTCCATGGTTCACCTGCCAGTGATCGGTCTGCGCTGTTCTTGTCGTGATGGTTGGGGATGCGTTGCCCCGTGCAGAAACGCTAGCACACCGCTGAACCGTTGCCTGCGGCAGGCTGTGCAGATGCAGAGGATCAGGCAAGGATTTCCCCGGAATGCGCAAGCGTGCGCCTGTAGCTGCCGCGTACGACCTTCGGGGAGGATTTCCGCGGTGAAAAACCGGATAATGCCGACCATTGTGTTTTGCACGCTTAAAGTCACGGTAAACCCGCATGGAAATCAAGGTCAATTTTCTCGACAATCTCCGTCTCGAAGCCAAGTTCGACGACTTCACGGTGATCGCCGATCAACCGATCCGCTACAAGGGCGATGGTTCGGCCCCTGGGCCGTTCGACTATTTCCTGGCGTCTTCGGCGCTGTGCGCGGCTTACTTCGTCAAGCTCTACTGCCAGACACGCGGTATTGCGACCGAAAACATTCGCCTGTCGCAGAACAACATCGTCGACCCTGAGAACCGCTACAACCAGGTGTTCAAGATCCAGGTCGAATTGCCCGAAGACATCACTGACAAGGACCGCCAGGGCATCTTGCGTTCAATCGAGCGCTGCACGGTCAAGAAGGTGGTGCAGACCGGTCCGCAATTCGTGATCGAGGTGGTCGACAACCTCGACGCCGATGCCCAGGGTCTGCTGATGCCAGTGGCCGAAACCAGCACGCGCATCCCGGGCAAGGACCTGCCACTGGAACAGACGATTGCCAACATGTCTGGCATCCTGGCCGACCTTGGCATGAAGATCGAAATTGCCTCCTGGCGCAATATCGTGCCTAACGTCTGGTCGCTGCACGTGCGCGATGCGCAGTCGCCCATGTGCTTCACCAATGGCAAAGGCGCTACCAAGGAAGCTGCCCTGGCGTCAGCATTGGGCGAATTCATCGAGCGGCTGAACTGCAATTTCTTCTACAACGACCAGTTCTGGGGAGAGGAGCTGGCCAATGCGGCGTTCGTGCACTACCCGGACGAGCAGTGGTTCAAGCCCGGCCCCCGTGATGCCCTGCCCAGCGAAATCCTCGACGCGCATTGCCTGGCCATCTACAACCCCGATGGCGAACTGCGCGGCTCGCACCTGTACGACACCAACTCGGGCAACACGGCCCGGGGCATCTGCTCACTGCCGTTCGTGCGCCAGTCGGACCAGCAAGTGGTGTACTTCCCATCGAACCTGATCGAGAACCTGTTCCTGAGCAACGGCATGAGCGCGGGCAATACGCTGGCCGAAGCGCAGGTGCAGTGCCTGTCCGAAATCTTCGAGCGAGCGGTCAAGCGTGAAATCCTGGAAGGCGAGCTGTGCCTGCCAGATGTGCCGGACGAGGTGCTGGCGCGCTATCCGTCCATCGTCGCGGGTATCCAGGGGCTGGAAGAACAGGGCTTCCCGGTGCTGGTCAAGGATGCCTCGCTGGGCGGTGAATTCCCGGTGATGTGCGTGACCCTGA
This sequence comes from Pseudomonas fulva NBRC 16637 = DSM 17717, assembly GCF_000730565.1. Taxonomy (GTDB): domain Bacteria; phylum Pseudomonadota; class Gammaproteobacteria; order Pseudomonadales; family Pseudomonadaceae; genus Aquipseudomonas; species Aquipseudomonas fulva. Next base: position 74,702 of record NZ_BBIQ01000004.1, read on the forward strand.
TGAACCCGCGCACCGGTGGTGTGTTCGCCTCGTTCGGTGCGCACCCAAGCCTTGAGGTGGCTTTGGAACGCAGCCTGACGGAACTGCTGCAGGGCCGCAGCTTCGAAGGTTTGAACGACCTGCCGCAGCCCACGTTCGAAAGCCACGCCCTGACCGAGCCGAACAATTTCGTCGAGCACTTCATCGACTCCAGCGGCGTTGTGTCGTGGCGCTTCTTCAGCGCTAAGCCTGATTTCGAGTTCGTCGATTGGGATTTCACTGCCCAGGGCGAAGGTGCCAATGCGCAGGAGGCAGCCACCTTGTTCGGCATCCTCGAAGACCTTGGCAAAGAAGTCTACATGGCCGTGTACGACAACCTCGGGGCGATCGCCTGCCGAATTCTGGTGCCAGGCTATTCGGAAATCTACCCGGTCGAGGACCTGATCTGGGACAACACCAACCGGGCGCTGTCCTTCCGCGCCGACATCCTCAACCTGCACCGCCTGGACAACCGCTCGCTCAAGCTGCTGCTCAAGCGCCTGGACAACTGCGATGTCGACGACTACACCACCATCACCACGCTGATTGGCGTCGAATTCGACGACAACACGGTCTGGGGGCAACTGACTATCCTCGAGCTCAAACTGCTCATTTGCCTGGCCGTGCAGCGCTTCGAGGAGGCCAAGGAACTGGTCGAGGCGTTTTTGCAGTTCAACGACAATACCGTGGAGCGGGGGTTGTTCTACCAGGCGCTTAACGTGGCATTGGAAGTGCAGTTGGACGATGAGCTGGACATGGCCGACTACGAAGTCAATTTCCGCCGCATGTTCGGCAACCCACGGATGGACGCGGTACTGGGCTCGATCGAAGGTAGCGTGCGCTTCTACGGCCTGACCCCGACCAGCATGAAGCTCGAAGGGCTGGATCGCCATTTGCGCCTGATCGACAGCTACAAGAAGCTGCACGCCGCTCGGGCGCGGCTGGCTTGACGTCCTGCAGGCATGCGGGCCTGGATAGGCCGCGCATGCCACACAGGGAGGCGGTTCGGGATTTCTTGCAGGATATTTCAGTGGTGCGTGGCTGAACTATCGGCTCGCCAGGGTGCTCATTTGCTAGGCGCACCCTGCGTATCCCCGTGGGCCGTCTCTCGCCGGCCCTGGTCACTGAACGAAAAGGAGGCACCGTGACCGTATCCGACCCTACCCTGTACCGCTGCAGACCTGGCCCACTGCATGCGTTGTTGTTGGCGGGCACCGTGCCGCTGTTCCTGGGGGCAATGATCAGTGACATTGCCTACTACAACAGCTACCAGATTCAATGGAGCAACTTTGCCGCCTGGCTGATCGCAGGGGGCCTGGTGTTCTGCGGGCTGGCCCTGCTGTTCGCCCTGGCCAACTTGATCAGCGCTCGGCGCAAGGCCGGGCGGCCGACCCTTTATTTCTTGTTGCTGCTGGTGACGTGGGTGCTTGGGTTGGTCAACGCCTTCGAGCACGCCAAGGACGCCTGGGCTGTGATGCCGTCCGGGCTGGTACTGTCGGTAATCGTGACGGTGCTCGCGGTGGTAACGGCGTGGCTTGGCTTGAGCAACCTGCGTTCGGGAGGTGAAGCATGAGAGCGCTGCACGCTGTGAGCTTGTTGTCCCTTTCGCTGTTGCTGGCCGCTTGCGGCGGTGAGGGTGACCCTACCCAGGCCCGTGGGCCCGACCCGAAACTGCCCGAGCCCCAGCGCGGTCTGCTGCCCAGCATGAAGATCGCCGAGCCGGTGGCTTGGGGTCAGCAAAAGCCGACCGTACCCGACGGTTTCAGCGTCACCGCCATCGCCACCGATTTGAAAATCCCGCGTCAGAGCCTGGTGTTGCCCAACGGCGACATCCTGGTGGCAGAGGGGCGCGGCGGCAGCGCTGCCAAACTCAAGCCCAAGGATGTGATCGCCAGCCAGATCAAGGCCAAGGGCAATACCCAGGTGAAGGGCGGCAACCGCTTAACCCTGTTGCGCGATGCCGACGGTGACGGCAAGTATGAGCTGCAGACCGTCTTTGCCGAAAACCTGAATGCGCCCTATGGCCTGGCATTTGCCGATGGCAAGTTGTACGTGGCCAATCAGGATGCGCTGGTGCGCTTCGACTACCGCGACGGCCAGACCAAGGCCGACGGCCCACCGGTCAAACTCACCGACCTGCCAGCCGAGATCAACCATCACTGGACCAAGGCACTGACCATCAGCCCGGACGGCCGCTTCCTCTATGTGGGCATCGGTTCGAACAGCAACATCACCGAGCGGGGGCTTGAGGTCGAGATCGACCGTGCGATGGTGTGGGAAGTCGATGCCCAGACTGGCGCGCATCGCCCCTACGCCACTGGGCTGCGCAACCCCACTGCACTGGCCGTCCAGCCGGGTACCGGGCAGCTCTGGACAGTGGTCAACGAGCGCGATGAACTCGGCCCGGACCTGGTTCCCGATTACCTGACTTCAGTGCGTGAAGGCGGCTTCTACGGCTGGCCTTACAGTTACTGGGGGCAGAATGTCGATGACCGGGTGCGCCCGCAGAACCCTGACAAGGTGGCTGCCGCGATCAAGCCCGACTACAGCCTGGGGTCGCATGTCGCAGCGCTCGGTGTCGACTTCTCCACGGCCGCCATGGGGCAAGGCTTTGCTGAAGGGGTATTCGTGGGTGAGCACGGAAGCTGGAACAGGCCGAACCCGGTCGGCTACAAGGTCATCTTCGTGCCATTCAGCAACGGCAAGCCGGCGGGAGAACCCATCGATTTCGCCACCGGTTTCAGAGGCGAAGATGGCAAGACGCGTGGGCGGCCGGTGGGTGTGACCGTCGACCCGCGTGGGGCACTGATCATTGCGGACGATCTGGCCAACACCATCTGGCGGGTGACGCGCAACTGATGAATCGGCTACGGGGGCAGGACACATTGCCCCTGTAGCCGACACTCAATGTGAGAGTCACGCGGTGCCTGGGCGAAGACGCGCCAGGTTGCTATTCGCCATACGAATAGTTTCCATCTCAGTTTTCGATTTCCATGCGAGGCATCAATAGCCTCATGCTGAACTCCGTCCTGGTAGCGAGAACGGTCATGTTCAGTAAATCCCTTATATTTGTGCTGTTACCCATTGTTTTAGCGTTGATTGCTGGCGCTGTCCTGCCGTTTCAAGCAGCTGGCAATGCCGCTGCGGGGAAGGCACTCGGTCACTGGCTGTGGGGCGCTTTTGCGTCACTTGCCGTCAGCGCGGTGGTCGTTATCACAGCGCTGCTGGTGATGCGGATCCCTGCGCCGGACATCGGCAAAGCCTTGCAAGGGCCTTGGTGGCTCTGGATCGGCGGTGTGTTGGGCGCCCTTTATGTGGCAGGGGCGGCGGCGCTGACGCCCAGGCTTGGGGCGGCAGGCTTTCTGGTGCTGGTGGTGGCAGGGCAGATCGTTACGGCGGTGGTTGCTGATCATTTTGCCATCATGAACCTGCCTGGCAGGCCCCTGGGACTGGCGCGAGTACTTGGGCTAGTTATGATTCTGGCGGGCGTGTGGCTGGTGCAGAGTCAATGGGCGACCAGTACATCCAGCAAAAGCGAGCCCGCAGTACAGTCTTCAAGCCACGATCAGACCTCCGGCTGACAGCACGTCAGCACCGTCTCGCGCAGCCAGCGATGCCCTGCGTCACCGTCTTTGCGGCTGTGCCAGGCTTGCCGGTAATCGATGCAGTCCAGAGGCACCGGCGGGATGAACTCGCGAACCCCTGCATGGGCAGGCAGCGGGGCAACGGCCCGTCGCGCCACGGTAAGAATCAGGTCGGTATCTTTCAACACTTGCACGGCTGCGCTCCAATGGGGCAGTGCAAGGGCAATGTGACGGCGATGACCTTGGGAGGCCAGGGCACGGTCAATCTCATCGAAGGCGTCGGGGCGCGTAGCCACCAGCACATGGGGGCGCGCCAACCACTGGCTCAGGCTCAGTTCGCCCGTGGCCGGCAGCGTCTGCTGGTCAGCCACGCTTACGAAGCGATCGTCAAACAATGACTGGGCGATGATGCCTTGAGGCAGCTCCGGAAAGACCCCCAGTGCCAGATCCAGTTCGCCGTCGAGCAATTGGGCCACCATCGCCTCGCGACTGGCCTGGCTGACCGCCAGGTCGATGCCCGGGGCAGCGCGCCGCACATGGCGTAGCAGAGGTGGGAGGATGATCCGTGCGGCGTAGTCCGACAGCGAGAGCCGAAAGCATCGCCGGGCCTGCGTGGCATCGAATTGCGGCGTGCTCAGCAGCCCTTCCAGATCCGCCAATGCGTGTTCCAGCGGCTGTGCCAAGGCCTGAGCCCGCGGGGTGAGCATCATCTTGCCACCCTGACGTACCAGCAAAGGATCATCGAAATGCTCGCGCAGCTGTGCCAGCGCATGGCTGACCGCCGGCTGGCTGCGGTGCAGGCGAATGGCAGCGCGTGTCACATGCCGCTCGGTGAGCAGGGCGTGCAGGGCCAGAAGCAGGTTCAGGTCGATTCTGCGCAATTGATCCATGGTCCGGGCGTCTGATCCGTAAGGGGGCAGGGCCAAGCCTAACAAATGCGCGCCTGTGCCGCTGGCGGCACAACACGACCTTGCCGGCGGTTGCCGTTATACTGCGCACCTGTTCGATTTTTTCCGAGTATTTCGATGGGTCTTTCCGCTACCGCTTCACCTGAACCGCGCCGCCTGGGCGCACCCCTAGTCGCCTTGGGCCTACTGATGGCTGGCGCCTGGTTCCTGGATGTCAACGCAGGCTTCAAGCAGGTGCTGCTTCTGCTGCTGGGGGCTGCGCTGGGCCTGACGTTGTATCACGCCGCCTTCGGTTTCACTTCCGCGTGGCGCGTGTTCATCAATGAGCGGCGTGGCGCCGGCTTGCGCGCACAGATGGTCATGCTGGCACTGGCCGTACTGCTGTTCTTCCCGGCGCTTGCGGCCGGCAACCTGTTCGGCAACCCCGTGACAGGGCTTGTGGCACCGGCCGGGGTGTCCGTCGTGTTCGGGGCTTTCATCTTCGGCATCGGCATGCAGCTGGGGGGCGGCTGCGCGTCGGGCACCTTGTTCACCGTTGGTGGCGGCAATGCCCGAATGCTGGTGACCCTGCTGTTCTTCAGCATCGGTTCCGTGACCGCCACGCACCACGCCGACTGGTGGTTTGCTTTGCCATCATTGCCTGCGACCTCGATCGTGCAGGCATGGGGCCTCGTGCCCGCCCTGCTGGTGAGCCTGGGCGTGTTCGGCCTGATCGCCTGGGTCACGGTGCACCTGGAAAAGCGCCGCCACGGTGGGCTTGAACAGCCTGAGCAGCATGGCCGGGCAGGTCTGCAACGCTTTGTACGGGGCCCCTGGCCGTTGGTCTGGGGTGCCGTCGCGTTGGCCGTGCTCAACTATGCCACCCTGGCGCTGGCTGGGCGGCCCTGGGGCATCACCTCGGCTTTCGCCTTGTGGGGCGCAAAGGTGCTGGACAGCCTTGGCGTTCAGGTAAGCAGCTGGGTGTTCTGGCAGGCGCCGGCCAATGCCAAGGCCTTGGCCTCGCCAGTCTGGCAGGATGTAACCACCGTCATGGACCTGGGCATCGTGCTGGGGGCGCTGCTGGCCGCAGGTCTTGCCGGGCGCTTTGCGCCGAGCCTGAAGATCCCGCTGCCGTCACTGATCGCTGCTGTCATTGGCGGCCTGTTACTGGGCTACGGTTCTCGCCTGGCCTACGGCTGCAATATTGGCGCTTATTTCAGCGGTATCGCATCGGGGAGCCTGCACGGCTGGCTATGGCTGATCGCCGCCTACATGGGCAACGTGGTCGGGGTACGGCTACGCCCTGCGTTCTTTGCAGGGGAGCGCCGCGCGACGACCTTGACCGGCTGTTAAGGCAAGGGGCTGGCCGGGTGGTTAACGACTCGGCCAATCAACGTTAGGTTGGGGGCTGCTGGACTGATAGTTAACATCAAATATAGTTCGTAACTATCTGATTTAACTAGCTATCTACGTGCCACAGCATGCTGTACACATTGTTCATGGTAGGTTTTGCCGATGGCAGCCGGTGAGAGCCGCGAGCGGCTGTTATAGGTTTGCTCGGTGATGCCGAAGGCTGTCATGCGCATCCACGGCTTGGCAAACTTGCGGGCCTGCAGCTTCTTGCGCGCGGTATAGAGCGTCACGCCAGACAACTTGGCTTGTTGGGCCTGGGCTGCAATCTGGGCACCCCACGTGCAGGCTTGGCGATCGTTCTGAGTCAACGATCGCGCGCTGGCGCTGAGACCTACCGTCGCCAGCAGGCAGCCCGTTGTAATTGCTAGAATGACTCGCATGTTCCTGTCCTAAGCGCTTGAAGGAGAAAGAAGTTTGCCTCCTCCCTCCGTAGCCAGGGGCCAGCAGTTTGCCTTCAGGCCAGCGCAGCCTTGGCGCCTGTGCTGGCCTGTTCACACAGGCTGTAACCGGCGATAGCCGCTACCCACGCCACCCCCACGCCATAATTGAGCCGCTGGTAAAGCCCGAACAGTTCCCCGCTCTGCATGGCTTGGCCCATGAATCCGACGGTGATGATTGCGCCAAGGGTACATACCAGCGAGGTGACCGCCAGGGCGCGAGAGTCCGCGACGCGAGCGCCGAGCCAGACCCACAGGCCACTGGCGAGGGTCAAGGACAAGAACATCAACAGCCCTGACAGGTTGTGCAACTGCTGCGACGTGGAAGGCTGGTCAGGCGCGCAGCCCTGGTCGCAGGCGAACCAACCCGTGCCCAAGCTGCCAACGGCGTGCAGTAGCAACAGTACCGCACTGACCATGGCCAGCCGGGAGCCGCGCCAGCGCCGCGCAATGCCCCAGGCGAACAAGGCGAACAAGAGCGCTAGTGGGAAATTGTTCACCAGCGGGGAGAGGCCATGGGTTGGGGCGCCGACGGCGCCAAGCTGGCTCATTGCCAATTGCAGATGATCGTAGCCGGGGTAGGCCATGGCGGTCAGCGAAACGCCCAGAGCCAGCCAAAATGGAATGAGCAAGCCACAGCTCAGGAGTGATCGGTCCAGCAGTTTCATGCAGACATCCTTCCATGGAAAGCCCGGACCTTAACAAACGGTGTCGTGATAGCACCAGCACCAATAACGTGGCAGCCGTATGTGATCGTACAACTGCCTGCTATCATGGCGGCTGTCTTTCAAGGTGAAGCACAGGGCATGTCAGATCTACAACCACCGGCTCGGGCCAGGCGCAAGCCGCGCAGCCTGGCCCAGGAACTGGTCACGGTGCTGACCGAACGCATTCGCAGTGGTCAACTCAAGCGCGGTGACAAGCTGCCGACCGAATCGCAGATCATGGCCGAGGAAGGGGTCAGCCGCACGGTCGTGCGAGAGGCGATCTCGCGCTTGCAAGCCGCCGGGCAGGTGGAAACCCGTCATGGTATCGGTACCTTCGTGCTGGACGCTCCACCGGTTGGGGGGCTGCGCATCGACCCGGCCACGGTGGTGACGCTGCGCGAAGTACTCGCGGTACTGGAGCTGCGCATCGCCCTTGAGATCGAGTCGGCCAGCCTTGCCGCGCAGCGACGCAGCGATGAAGAGCTGGCTGGGATGCGCGCGGCCCTCGATGAGCTCAATGAAGGGGCAGCTCATGCTACCGATGCAGTGTCCGCGGACTTTCAATTCCACCTGCGCATCGCCCAGGCCAGCGGTAATCACTATTTCGCCGACATCATCAACCACCTGGGCACCAGCATCATCCCTCGAACCCGCCTCAATTCTGCCCGCTTGGCCCACGACGACCAGCCCCATTACATGAGCAGGCTGATGCATGAGCACGAAGCGATCTATGAGGCCATTGCACGTCAGGACAGCGAAGGGGCGAAAATGGCCATGCGCATGCACCTGAGCAACAGCCGGGAACGGCTGCGCCAGGCGCATGAGCGGGCACAGGTGAGCGGGGCGTGACACCATCGCCCCAGCCTCCTGGTGTCCCTCATCACGGCTAATGACTCAAGATTGTCCTTCGATCGCTTTATCACTCCACTGGCCATTCACCAGCCGGCGCAACCCCAGCGGGTTGCTGTCGCGCAGCGGCTCTGGCAGCAGCGCCTGCGGGTAGTTCTGATAGCACACCGGCCGTAGGAATCGGTCGATGGCCAACGTGCCGACAGACGTGCCCCGAGCGTCCGAGGTGGCGGGGTACGGGCCGCCGTGGACCATGGCATCGCATACCTCCACCCCGGTGGGGTAGCCGTTCACCAGGATGCGGCCGACCTTTTCCTCCAGCAGCGGTACCAACCAGGCGAACGCAGCAAAGTCTTCAGGCTCGCCGATCAGCGTCGCGGTCAGCTGGCCTCTCAGGCCCTGCAGGGCGCTGCGCAGTTGTACCTCGTCGCGCGCTTGCACCGCTACCGTCGTCGGGCCGAAGACTTCTTCCTGCAAAAGCGGGTCAGACTCCACCAGCAGGCGGGCCTCGGCCTCGAACAGCTGTGCACGTGCCTGCGGGCCTGTCTGCGGCTGGCCGGCCAGGTGCACGATACCGTCATGGGCGTGAAGATGATCCAGCCCACTGGCGTAGCTTCGCAGGCCACCTGCATTGAGCATGGTCTGGCCAGCCTGTTGATCAAGATGGCTGCCCAAGTTCTTGAGCAGTTGGGTGTAAGCGGGCGATTGCAGCCCTATCACCAACCCCGGATTGGTGCAGAACTGTCCAGCCCCCAGGCATACGGAGCCTGCCAGTTCACGCGCAATCGCTTCGCCGCGCTTGGCCAGCGCCCCAGGCAGGACGATCACCGGGTTGATGCTCGACATTTCGGCAAACACCGGGATCGGCTGGGGGCGCTCGGCGGCCATGCGGCACAGGGCATCGCCACCTTTGAGCGAGCCGGTGAAGCCCACCGCCTGGATGGCCGGATGCTTGACCAATGGCTCACCCACGCCTGCCCCGAACACCATGTTGAACACGCCTTTGGGCATGCCGGTACGGGCGGCCGCGCGTTCGATGGCACAACCGACCAGGTCGGCGGTAGCCATGTGGCCGCTGTGCGCTTTGAATACCACCGGGCAACCGGCAGCCAGTGCAGCGGCGGTGTCACCACCGGCGGTAGAGAAGGCCAGGGGGAAGTTGCTCGCGCCGAACACCGCTACAGGTCCAACGCCGATGCGCATCTGCCGCAGGTCCACGCGCGGCAGCGGCTGACGGTCTGGCTGCGCCAGGTCGATACGCGCACCCAGATAGTCGCCTCGGCGCAGCACCTGTGCAAACAGGCGCATCTGACCGCTGGTCCTGCCGCGCTCACCCTGGATCCTGGCTGCTGGTAATGCGGTTTCACGGCAGACGATCGCCACGAAGTCATCGTCGAGCGCATCGAGCTCTGCGGCAATGGCCTCCAGAAATTCGGCGCGCCGTGCCGGTGCCAACTGACGAAACGCTGCGAAAGCGGCCTGTGCGGCTTCGGCCGCCTCGTCCACTTCGCCCTCGGTGGCTTGTACGAAGCCATAGGGCAGGGGCTCACCGGTAGTGGCATCCAAGCTTTGCAGGCGCTGTGTGCCGGCGGCGCTGCGCTGGCCGGCGATGAAGTTGTGGCCAAGAATCTCTGGCATCTGGAACTCCTCAGAAAAAAGGATCAGGTAATGGGTGCGGGATTGAACAGGGTGATGTCGTTGTGCAGGCGGTGTTGCTCAGCCCAGGTGTGCTTGCGCCCGCTGGCCACGTCCAGGTAGTAATGGAACAGCTCCCAGCCCAGCTCTTCGATGGTGCTGCGGCCCGTGGCGATGCGCCCGGCGTCGATGTCGATCAGGTCCGGCCAGCGCTGCGCCAGCTCGGTGCGGGTGCATACCTTCACCACCGGCGCCATTGCCAGGCCGTATGGCGTACCTCGGCCGGTGGTGAACACATGCAGGTTCATCCCGGCGGCCAGTTGCAGGGTGCCGCAGACGAAGTCGCTGGCAGGTGTGGCACAGAAGATGAGCCCCTTGCCATTCACCCGTTCCCCCGGCCCGAGCACACCTTGAATGGCGCCGCTGCCGGACTTGACGATGGAGCCCAATGCTTTCTCGACAATGTTCGACAAACCGCCTTTCTTGTTGCCTGGGGTGGTGTTGGCGCTGCGGTCGGCAGCGCCCTGGTGCAGGTAGCGGTCGTACCAGTCCATTTCGCGTACCAGCGCATCGGCCACCTGCGGATCCTGTGCGCGGGAGGTGAGCATGTAGATGGCGTCGCGTACCTCGGTCACTTCCGAGAACAGCACTGTTGCACCGGCCCGCACGAGCAAGTCTGCCGCGTAGCCAAGCGCCGGGTTGGCGGTGATGCCGGAGAAGGCATCGCTGCCGCCGCACTGCATGCCCAGGATCAGCTCACTGGCCGGCACAGTCTCACGCCTGCGCTTGTCGAGTTTTTTCAGGCGGGTTTCGGCCAGGGCCATGATCTGCTCGATCATTTCCGTGAAGCCCAGGCTTGCGTCCTGCAGACGGTACAGCCAGGGCTCGCTGAGGTCGACCGACAGGTCGTCTTCGTGCATCACTTGGCTGGCCTGGAGCTTTTCACAGCCCAGGCTGATGACCAGCGCTTCGCCACCCAGGTTAGGGTTGCGCGCCAGGTTGCGCACGGTACGGATGGGGATATAGGCATCGCGGGCATTGATGGCCACGCCGCAGCCGTAGCTGTGAGTGAGGGCCACCACATCGTCAACATTCGGATAGCGCGGCAGCAGCTCATTGCGAATGCGCTTGACGGCATGCTCCAGCACCCCGGTGACGCATTGCACGGTGGTAGTGATACCCAGGATGTTGCGGGTGCCGACCGTACCGTCGGCATTGCGGTAGCCTTCGAAGGTATGACCCAGCAGCGGCGGTTTCGGCTGGGGAACTGCATCGCAGCGTGGCAGATCGTCCAGCTCGGGCGGGGCGGGCATGGCCAGCTGACCCTCCTGCACCCAGCTGCCTTGGCGCAGGTCCTCCAGGGCATAGCCGATCACCTGTCCATAGCGCCGTACCGCTTGGCCCTTGGCGATGGGCACGGTGGCCACCTTGTGGCTCTGGGGCACGTCTTCTACCAAGGTAAGCCCATCGGCGAACCGGGCCCCTTCGCCCAGGCCGCCGTCGTTGACCACTACCACCACATTGTCATCATCGTGAAGACGGATGTAGCGCGGCGATTCGGAATGTTCGATCAGCTGCATGTTCGGGCCCTATTGTTCAGGTTCTCAGGCTTTTTTTACGTGCGTGCGCACTGGCGGGCAGTGCGCACGTGCTCATTCAATGACGCGGGCTGGCAAGCTGGGCATCCGCCACAGGCGCTGGTTTGGGCTCAGGCGTCTCATCGCGCAGCTCGATGCGCTTGATCGGACCGACGATCACCAGATAGCTCAGTACTGCCACCAGCGCATTGGCGCCCACATAGACCAGCGCCCACTTGAACGAGCCGGTGGCGCTGATGATGTAGCCGATCACGATAGGGGTTGTGATCGAGGCGATGTTGCCGAAGGTATTGAACAACCCGCCGGACAGGCCTGCGATCTGCTTGGGCGAGGTGTCGGCCACCACTGCCCAGCCCAACGCACCAATGCCTTTGCCGAAGAACGCGAGGGTCATGAAGCCTACTACCATCCATTCGGCATCGACGTAGTTGCAGAACACCATGGTGGTGGACAACATCAGGCCGCACACGATTGGCAGTTTGCGCGAGAAGGTCAGCGAATTGCCGCGGCGCAGCAACCAGTCCGAGATCACGCCGCCCAGGACCCCACCGATGAAGCCACAGATAGCCGGCAGCGAAGCGATGAACCCTGCCTTGAGGATGGTCATGCCCCGTTCCTGCACCAGGTACACCGGGAACCAGGTCAGGAAGAAGTAGGTGATGGCGTTGATGCAGTACTGGCCAAGGTACACACCCAGGAGCATGCGGCTGGTCAGCAATTGCTTGATGTAGCCCCACTTGGGCCCGTCGTTGCCGCGCTTGTGGTCCATGTCCACCAAGCCGCCGTTTTGCTCGATGTGTTCAAGCTCGGCGGGGCTGATACGCGGGTGCTGGCGTGGGTTGTAGATGGTCTTGAGCCATACCATCGAAAAGAGGATGCCCAGCACGCCCATGACCACGAACACATGCTCCCAACCGAAACTGAACACGATCCAGCCCATCAGGGGCGCGAACAGGGCGGTGGCGAAATACTGCGCCGAGTTGAAGATCGCCGAGGCCGTGCCTCGCTCCTGGGTGGGAAACCAGGCGGCGACGATCCGGGCGTTGCCGGGGAACGACGGCGCTTCGGCAAAGCCGACCAGAAAACGCAAGGTGAACAAAGTGACGACTGCCCAGGCCACCGGCAGGCCGCCGACGAAGCCTTGCAGCAAGGTGAACAGTGACCAGGTGAAGATGCTGAATGCATAGACGTTTTTTGAGCCGAAGCGATCCAGCAACCATCCGCCGGGAATCTGTCCGGCCACATAGGCCCAGCCGAAGGCCGAGAAGATGTAGCCCAGGGTGACGGCGTCGATCCCTAGGTCTTTTTGCAGGCTCGACCCTGCGATGGCGATGGTTGCGCGGTCGGCGTAGTTGATCGTGGTCACCACGAACAGCATGAACAGGATCAGGTAGCGCACATGCGTTTTCTTCGTCGCTTGCATGCTGGTAGTACTCCCACTAGTTATTGTTGTGCGGGGTCTTCGAATTGTGCCGGAGTAGGGCGGGCCCACTCCGGGGGCGGCGCTGGCAGGCGCCGCGAGGGTTTACTGCAGCCCCATCTTGTCCATCAGGGCGGCAAGCATTTCATACTCCTCGGGGTTCAGGTCGGTCAGCGGTGCACGAACCGGGCCTGCGTCATGGCCGGCAATGCGGGCACCCGCCTTGACGATGCTGACGGCGTAACCGGCCTTGCGGTTACGAATTTCCAGGTAGGGCAGGAAGAAGTCGTCGATCAACTTGGCTACGGTGGCGTGATCGTCCCGGGCAATGGCGTGGTAGAAGTCCATGGCCGTCTTGGGGATGAAGTTGAATACCGCCGATGAATACACCGGCACACCCAGCGCTTTGTACGCTGCAGCATAGACTTCGGCAGTCGGCAGCCCGCCCAGGTAACTGAAACGCTCACCCAGGCGGCGACGGATCGACACCATCAGTTCAATGTCACCCAGACCGTCCTTGTAGCCGATCAGGTTCGGGCAACGCTCGGCCAGTTGTTCGAGCAAGGTGGCATTGAGGCGACAGACGTTGCGGTTATAGACCACTACGCCGATGTTGACCGACTTGCACACGGCCTCTACATGGGCAGCGACGCCATCCTGGCTGGCTTCGGTGAGGTAGTGCGGCAGCAACAGAAGGCCCTTGGCCCCCAGGCGCTCGGCTTGCTGCGCATACTCGATGGCCTGGCGGGTTGCACCACCTACGCCCGCCAGGATAGGTACCGACGTGGCGCATGTGTCCACCGCTGTCTTGATGACCTGGCTGTATTCGCTGGCAGCCAGGGAGAAGAACTCGCCCGTACCCCCGGCGGCGAACAGTGCACTCGCGCCGTATGGGGCCAACCATTCCAGGCGTTTGATGTAGCCAGCCTGATTGAAATCGCCCTGCGCAGTGAAGTCGGTGACAGGAAATGACAGCAAGCCGTGGGAGAGGATGGATTTCAGTTCTTGTGGGTTCATTGTTATAGGCATCCAGACACTTGGGTGGGAGCGGTGCGGTTTGTATGAAGTAAGTTATCGTACAACCTAACTCAAGAACAGTCCCCTCTGGATTTTTTTTCGGTCTAGGTGATGAGGGATTGCATTAATGGCGCGCTATGGATGGATGGTGGAGCGCAGAAAGCGGCCTTAGACAGTTGTGTCTGCTGTCGGGTCATCATATCTCTGGGATGGGTAGTCGCTTTACAAACGAATGAGGCGGCCTTGCGCCGCCCCATGCTTAATTACTCGCCTGTGTGCGGGTGATCAGGCCGCCTGTTGAGGCTTGCCCTGTGCCTTGCGAACCTGCGCTCGGCACGCATCGCCAAAGGCCTGGAAGAGCTTGATCGAGTCAGGATTCTTGGCAGCTTGCCACTCCGGGTGCCATTGAACGGCAAACAGGAAAGACGAAAGGCCCGGGGCATGGATGGCCTCGACCAACCCGTCTTCGGCGTGGGCAATGGCTTCGATGCCCTTGCCCAGGTTGCGCAAGCCTTGGCCATGCAGGGAGTTGACGCGAATTTCGTCCGTGCCAAGGGTATCGCGCAGCCAGCTGCCGGGCTTGATCTTCACGCTGTGAGCCTGAGCGTACTGCACCTCGACAGGGTCTTCGGGGTTTTCACGGTGATCATTGAAACCAGGCTCGGCGTACACCTTCTGGTAGATGTCCCCGCCCAGCGCCACGTTGATTTCCTGCATGCCCCGACACACGCCGAAGATGGGCAGGCCGCGCTTGATCGCCGCCTTGACCAGCGGAATGTCGAACAGGTCACGGTTCCTGTCCTGGCCTTTGCCTGGGGTTTCGTTCTCCTGGCCGTACAGCGCTGGGTCGATGTTGCTGCCCGCGCCCGTCAGGTACACGCCGTCGGCCATGTCCAAGTAGGTCTCCAGTGCCTCGATGCCACAGCAGGTGGGCACCAGGACCGGGACGCAATCGGCGAAATCGACCAGCGGGGTGATGTATTTGTGGGTCATGACCTGGTAGTCATGGCCTTTGCGCTCTTGGGTGCCCATGGTCATCAGAACGATGGGTTTGCGCAGGGAAGGTTGCTTGTTGCCAATGTTGCTGTTGGACATATGTCACCTTGGGACAGGTTGAACCTGTCGTTGTTGTGCAGGTGCTCGGCGCGCGGCGCTGGTGCAACCTGGGGCCCCGAGCACTGCCGACTCGTCGGCGTCGACGATGCCGGTCGGGACTTGGTGTTAGATTGCCAGAGCCGTTCGATATGTCAAACGACCGCAGCAGCCCGCCAGGCCCCAATCACGGGGCCTGGCGGGCTGAAAGGCAGTGGCGGCGCGGGTTTGGCTAGGGCGATGGTCAATAATACTTAACGACGCAGTCGACTCATTGCAGCGCCGCAATGTTCCAACGGTTCCAGGGGCTACAGGCTGATGCTTGGCAGGTGACTCGACCGGATCACGTGGCCCTGCCAGCAGGCGTGGGTTAGTCTTCCGAGCTGTTGCGGTGCAGCACATCCCTCCATGATCAGAAGAAGGATATTTTGATGGCCATCCCTAGCAGCGAGCCCGTCACCCATGTTCCCTTTGCTGAGCTCAAAGCCCTGCTTGAGTCGATCTTCGAGCGTCATGGCTGTACGCCGGCAGTGGCTCGGGTACTGGCCGCCAATTGTGCCAGCGCCGAGCGTGATGGCGCGCATAGCCATGGCGTGTTCCGCATGCCTGGCTACGTGTCGACCTTGGCCAGCGGTTGGGTGGATGGCAAGGCTACTCCCGAGGTCAGTGATCTGGCGGCCGGTTATATCAGTGTCGATGCACGGGGTGGTTTTGCGCAGCCCGCATTGGCGGCTGCCCGGGACGTGTTGGTGGCCAAGGCACGCGCTGCTGGGATCGCAGTGCTGGCCATCCACAATTCCCATCATTTTGCCGCATTGTGGCCGGATGTGGAGCCGTTCGCCGAACAGGGCCTGGTTGCCCTGAGCGTGGTCAACAGCATGACATGCGTCGTACCGCACGGTGCGCGCAAGCCGGTGTTCGGGACCAACCCGATCGCCTTCGCTGCGCCTTGCGAAGGGCATCCACCCATCGTGTTCGACATGGCCACCAGTGCGATGGCACATGGCGATGTGCAACTGGCTGCCCGTGCCGGGGAGCCCGTGGCCCTGGGGGTGGGCGTGGACGGTCAGGGCCAGGTGACTCAGGACCCGGCCAAGATCCTGGACGGCGGTGCTCTGCTTCCGTTCGGCGAGCACAAGGGCTCGGCCTTGTCGATGATGGTGGAATTGTTGGCGGCAGCACTCACGGGTGGGCATTTTTCGTGGGAGTTCGACTGGTCTGGCCATCCCGGGGCCAAGACGCCGTGGACCGGGCAGTTGCTGATCGTCATCGATCCACAGATCGCACAAGGGCAACGGTTCGCCCAGCGCAGCCGCCTGCTACTCGAGCAGATGGAGGCGGCCGGCGTCAGTCGCATGCCAGGTGCCCGGCGGCACCTGGAGCGTGAACGGGCGCAGCGCGAAGGGGTGGCAATCGGCATCAGTACCCTGCAGGCGCTGCGCGATCTGCTCATCTGATCGCCGCAGGGCAGGGTAGGCGGCCCTTACCCGATCATGCAGGGTTGCATATACCCCTTGCACGATAGTTGGTGCCCATTCTCAGCCAGTACGGGTATGCTCTTGGCTGCCTTTTTGACTCGTCCTGATCCCAAGGAGCTGCACGCTGTGTTCAAACATGTCGAAGCCTACGCCGGCGACCCGATCCTCTCGTTGATGGAAACCTTCAAGGCCGATGCACGCGCCGACAAGGTCAACCTGAGCATCGGCCTTTACTACGACGAAGCCGGAGTAGTGCCGCAGCTCGCTGCAGTGGATGCAGTGGAAAAGCGCATCGCAGGTCAGGATCACGATGCTTCGCTGTACCTGCCCATGGAAGGCCTTGCCAGTTACCGTCAGGCCATTCAGGCCCTGCTGTTCGGGGCCGACCACCCGGCGGTTGCTGACGGTCGCGTGGCAACGGTGCAGACCGTCGGTGGTTCCGGAGCCCTGAAGGTCGGTGCCGACTTCCTGAAACGTTATTTCCCGCAGGCGCAAGTCTGGGTCAGCAACCCCACCTGGGACAACCATCGCGCCATCTTCGAGGGGGCGGGCTTCACGGTGAACACCTACCCGTACTTCGACCAGGCCACCCGTGGCGTGGACTTCGAAGGTATGCTTGCCACGTTGCACACCTTGCCTGCCAACAGTGTGGTGCTGCTGCACCCCTGCTGCCACAACCCGACAGGTGCCGATCTGGACCAGGGCCAGTGGCAGCAGGTGGTGGAGGTGGTCAAGGCCCGTCAGTTGATCGCCTTCCTGGACATCGCCTACCAAGGCTTTGCCCAAGGGCTGGTCGAAGACGTGTTCGCCATCCGCGAAATGGCCAGCGCAGGCGTGCCGTGCCTGGTCAGCAACTCGTTCTCCAAGATCTTCTCCCTGTATGGGGAGCGTGTGGGCGGCCTGTCGGTGGTCTGCGACGATGCGGCCACGGCGCAGAGCGTGCTTGGCCAACTCAAGGCCACCGTGCGCCGTAACTATTCCAGCCCACCCAACTTCGGTGCCCAACTGGTCGCAGGCGTGCTCAACGATCCCGTCCTCAATGCCCAGTGGGCTGCGGAAGTGGAAGTCATGCGCACTCGCATTCTGGACATGCGCCAAGCGCTAGTCGATGCGCTGGGCGTGTTGCTGCCGGGGCGTGATTTCCAGTTCCTGCTGCGTCAGCGGGGCATGTTCAGTTACACAGGCTTCAGCGTGGAGCAGGTGCGCCGCTTGCGAGATGAGTTTGGCGTCTACCTGATCGACAGTGGGCGCGTGTGCATGTCAGGCCTGCGGCCGGCAAACCTGCAGCGTGTTGCCGAGGCATTCGCGGCTGTGCATCAGTAAGCGCCCACGCTTAACGTTATGCAACGACGATGGCCGAGGCCGCCCTGCGGCTTCGGCCATCGTCATTCTTTATTCGTGTCCTGCCCGCAAGGACGCCTGTGCCAGTCAAGACCTTCTGCACGCCGAGCGTGCTGAGCAGCCCGGCTGCACCTACCGCTTGTACAAACAAGTGCAACCGCCCCTCCGAAAAAGGCTTCGCAAGTGCAACCTTTCCGTGCACAATCGCGCCCCTCTTTTTCCGGTTGAGTAGGGCGCAGCCAACGCTTCGTCATTCTCAGCCTGTTGCAGTCTTGCGAGTGGAGCGTCACCCGGATGAATGAGCAGGCCTCAAGCGTAGAACAGCGTTACGAAGAAACGACCGCCGGTACCCTCGGCAAATGGTCCCGTCAGGACACCACCTGGATGCTCGGCCTGTTTGGCACCGCCATTGGCGCAGGTACGCTTTTCCTGCCGATCAATGCCGGGCTTGGCGGGTTCTGGCCATTGCTGGTGCTGGCGGCGCTGGCTTTCCCGATGACGTACTACGCCCACCGCGGGTTGACCCGGTTCGTGCTCTCGGGGCGCGAAGGGGCAGACATCACCGACGTGGTCGAACAACACTTCGGCATCAAGGCAGGCGCCGTGATCACGGTCCTGTACTTCTTCGCCATCTTCCCCATCCTGCTCATTTACAGCGTGGCCCTGACTAATACGGTCAGCAGTTTCATGGAGCACCAGTTGCACATGGCGCCTCCACCCCGTGCACTGCTGTCGTTCGTGCTGATCCTGGGCCTGCTTGCAATCGTACGCTGCGGCGAACAGGCCACCGTCAAGGTCATGAGCCTGTTGGTCTATCCGTTCATCGTGGCCCTGGCGCTGCTGGGCCTGTACCTGGTTCCGCACTGGACCGGCGGCATTCTCGACAGCGTCCACACCGTGCCCAGCGGTTCGGCCTTCCTGCACACGGTATGGCTGGCCATCCCGGTGATGGTGTTCTCGTTCAACCATTCACCCATCATCTCGGCCTTCGCGGTCGACCAGAAACGCCGCTATGGCGATCATGCAGACGCCCGCAGCGGCCAGATTCTGGCGCGTGCGCACCTGCTGATGGTGGCCATGGTGCTGTTCTTCGTCTTCAGTTGCGTGCTGACCCTCGACAGCACGCAGCTGGCCGAAGCCAAGGCGCAGAACCTGTCGATCCTGTCGTACCTGGCCAACCATTTCAGCAACCCGACCATCGCCTTCGCCGCGCCCTTGATCGCCTTCGTCGCCATCGCCAAGTCATTCCTGGGCCACTACATCGGCGCCAGCGAGGGTCTCAAGGGCATCATCGCCAAGACCGGCGCGCGCCCGGGTGCCAAGGCCCTGGACCGCGTGGTGGCGGCGCTGATGCTGGTGGTGTGCTGGATCGTTGCCACGCTCAACCCCAGCATCCTGGGCATGATCGAGTCTCTCGGCGGCCCGATCATCGCGGTATTGCTGTTCCTGATGCCCATGTATGCCATCCGCCGCGTGCCGGCAATGCGCAAGTACAGCGGGGCGCTGTCGAACGTGTTCGTCACCGTGATCGGCCTGGTCGCCCTGACTTCGGTCGTCTACGGCCTGTTGGCTTAAGCGCCCAGTTGCAGGCCCGCCCCGGTGCTCGGTACGTGCGCCGGGGCGGGCCAATGCTTCACCGCCAACAAATTCACGTTGCCCCATAGGCACATGCTGGCCTTCATGGTTAACTCTTGATCCTTTTCCCAACCCAAGATCAAGGATTTTGTCATGGCTCAAGTGACTCTCAAAGGCAATCCCGTCCAAGTCAATGGCTCGCTGCCACAGGTCGGTGCTCAGGCGCCGGCGTTCTCCCTGGTAGGCGAGGGGCTGGCCGACAAGTCGCTCAATGACTTCGCCGGCAAGCGCAAGGTGCTGAACATCTTCCCAAGTGTCGATACGCCTACCTGCGCCACGTCTGTGCGCAAGTTCAATGCCCAGGCCAACGAGCTGGCCAACACCGTCGTACTGTGCGTTTCCGCCGACCTGCCATTCGCCCAGGCTCGCTTCTGCGGTGCCGAAGGCCTGGAAAACGTCAAGAACCTCTCCACCTTGCGTGGCCGTGAGTTCCTTGAGCAGTACGGTGTTGCCATCGCCGACGGCCCATTGGCAGGCCTGGCTGCCCGCGCCGTTGTGGTACTGGACGAGCACGACAAGGTGCTGCACAGCGAGCTGGTCGCTGAAATCGCCGACGAGCCCAACTACGACGCCGCCCTTGCCGCGTTGAAGTGACGGCGCCGGGCAGGGATCGAACCTTCCTCCTGCCCATTGCTCCAAGCTATACCCTGTAACGGCCCGGAACGCTTTTCCGGGCCGTTTTCGTTTAAAGTTCAGGGTCTTGGCAACGTCAGGCAAAGGTAAACCTCTGGTAAAGGCGCTTTGCTTGGCTGTCGACAGTGCTTATCGTTCACCCTCCTGAATCGTCAATCCGAACAAGGTTCGTTCAACCCATGCAAGCGCCTACATCCCGTTCTCCCCGTCGCTGGCTCGTTATGCTGCTGATCGTGCTGCTGGTTGCAGTGCTGGCCTGGTGGCTATGGCCTGCCACGCCAGCCACCGACCAGGCTGCTGGGGGGCTGGGTGGCAAGAGCGGGCGGCCCGGTTTCGGAGGGTCTACCGACCCTGTCCCGGTCAGGGTGGAACCTGCACGGGTGGGCGACTTCCCGCTTTACTACAAGGCGCTTGGCACCGTGACCGCGACCAATACCGTGAATGTGCGCAGCCGTGTAGGGGGGGAGTTGGTCAAGGTGCACTTCAAGGAAGGCCAGCAAGTAAAGGCCGGTGACCTGCTTGCTGAAATCGACCCACGTGCCTACCGTATTGCCCTGCAGCAGGCCGAGGGCACCCTGGCCCAGAACCAGGCGCAACTGAAGAATGCCCAGGTCGACGTCGCTCGCTACAAAGGGCTGTACGCCGAGGACAGTATCGCCAAGCAAACCCTGGACACTGCGCAGGCGCAGGTGGCGCAATTCCAGGGGCTGGTCAAGACCAACCAGGCGCAGGTCAACGATGCGCGCCTGAACCTCGAATTCACCCAGATTCGCGCGCCCATCAGCGGCCGTGTCGGCCTGCGCCAGCTCGACCTGGGCAATTTGGTGGCCGCCAACGACACCACCGCCCTGGTGGTGATCACCCAGACAGAGCCGATCAACGTGGCGTTCACACTGCCAGAAACCGAACTGGGCACCGTTCTTGAGCGCTATCGCACCGGGGCCAGCCTGCCCGTGGAGGCGTGGGATCGAGGCGACAGCAAGCTGCAGGCCACTGGCGTGCTGGGCAGTATCGACAACCAGATCGACACTGCCACTGGCACCCTCAAGTTCAAGGGCCGCTTCGAGAACAAGGACCTGGCCCTGTTCCCCAACCAGTTCGTAAACGTGCGCCTGCTTGCCGATACGCTCAAGCAGGTGGTGCTGGCGCCAGCCGCCGCCATCCAGTTCGGGAACGACGGGACGTTCGCCTACGTGGTCAACGGCGAAAATACCGTCAACGTGCGCAAGCTGAAAGTCGGCCCCAGCGACGGTGAGAACAGCGTGATCCTCGAAGGCCTGGCGGCCGGTGATCGCCTGGTGCTCGAAGGCACCGACCGTCTGCGCGAAGGCACCAAGGTGGACGTGGTCGATGACAGCTCCCAGGTGCCCACCACGCCCGGCCAGCATTTGCAGGGCCAAGAAAGCAGTGCCCCGGGCCAGGCCGACAGCACCGCAGGCAAGGCGGGCGCATGAACCTCTCGCGCCTGTTCATCCTGCGGCCAGTCGCAACGACCTTGACCATGCTGGCCTTGGTACTGGCCGGTCTGATTGCCTACCGCATGCTGCCTGTCGCCGCGCTGCCGCAGGTGGATTACCCCACGATTCGGGTCATGACCCTGTATCCCGGTGCAAGCCCCCAGGTCATGACCAGTGCCGTTACCGCGCCACTCGAACGTCAGTTCGGCCAGATGCCCGGCCTTGAACAGATGGCCTCGACCAGTTCCGGTGGCGCGTCGGTGCTGACCCTGCGCTTCAACCTGGACATGAACATGGATGTGGCCGAGCAGCAGGTGCAGGCTGCAATCAACGCCGCCAGCAACCTGCTGCCCAGCGATCTTCCGGCGCCTCCTGTCTACAACAAGGTCAACCCGGCCGATACGCCAGTGCTGACGCTCGCCATCTCCAGCAAGACCATGCCGCTGCCCAAGCTCAACGACCTGGTCGACACCCGCGTGGCACAGAAGCTGGCGCAGACCAGCGGGGTGGGCATGGTCAGCATCGCCGGGGGCCAGCGCCAGGCCGTGCGCATCAAGGTCAACGTGGATGCGCTGGCAGCCAACGGGCTCAACCTGGAGGATGTCCGCACACTCATCGGGGCCTCCAACGTCAATCAGCCAAAAGGCAATTTCGATGGTCCTACCCGCGTCTCGATGCTCGACGCCAATGACCAGCTGCGCTCGCCCGAGGAATACGCCAACCTCATCCTGGCCTACAACAACGGCGCTCCGCTGCGTTTGAAGGATGTGGCGGAAATCGTCGACGGCGCGGAAAACGAGCGGCTGGCGGCCTGGGCCAACCAGAACCATGCCGTGCTCCTGAACATCCAGCGTCAGCCAGGTGCCAACGTCATCGAGGTGGTGGACCGCATCAAGGACATGCTGCCCTCGATCACCGACAACCTGCCCGCGGGCCTGGACGTGTCCGTGCTCACTGACCGTACCCAGACCATCCGTGCCGCCGTGCGCGACGTTCAGCATGAACTGCTGATCGCCATCGCCCTGGTGGTGATGGTCACCTTCCTGTTCCTGCGGCGGTTCAGCGCCACGATCATTCCTTCGATTGCCGTGCCGCTGTCATTGGTCGGTACCTTCGCCGTCATGTACCTGGCAGGGTTTTCCATCAACAACCTCACCCTGATGGCGCTGACCATCGCCACCGGTTTCGTGGTGGACGATGCGATCGTGATGCTGGAGAACATTTCCCGGCACATCGAGGAGGGCGAAACGCCTATGCAGGCGGCGCTCAAAGGCGCCAGGCAGATTGGCTTTACCTTGATCTCGCTGACCTTCTCGCTGATCGCCGTGCTGATCCCGCTGTTGTTCATGGCCGATGTGGTAGGGCGCCTGTTCCGGGAGTTCGCCATCACCCTGGCGGTGGCCATCCTGATTTCCCTGGTGGTCTCGCTGACCCTCACGCCGATGATGTGTGCCCGCCTGCTAAAGCGTGAACCCACCCCTGACGAGCAAGGCCGCTTCTACCGCGCCAGCGGCGCCTGGATCGACTGGCTGATCAAGCACTACGCCAGCGCCCTGCAATGGGTACTCAAGCGCCAGCCCCTGACCCTGCTGGTGGCGGTGGCTAGCCTGGCGTTGACGGTACTGCTGTACATGGTGGTGCCCAAGGGGTTCTTCCCGGTCCAGGACACGGGCGTCATTCAGGGTATCTCCGAAGCGCCCCAGTCCACCTCGTTTGCGGCCATGAGCGAGCGCCAGCAGGCCCTGAGCCGCGTTATTCTGCAAGACCCTGCTGTGCAGAGCCTCTCATCCTACATTGGCGTGGACGGCGACAACGCCACGCTCAACAGCGGCCGCATGCTCATCAACCTCAAGCCTCATGGCGAGCGCGATGTCACTGCAACCGATGTCATCAAGCGCCTGCAACCCCAGCTCGACAAGCTGGTGGGCATCCGCCTGTTCATGCAGCCGGTGCAGGATTTGAGCATCGAGGACCGGGTCAGCCGCACGCAGTACCAGTTCACGCTGTCATCGCCCGATGCCGAGCTGCTGGGGCAGTGGAGTGGCAAGCTGGTCCAGGCCCTGAACCTGCGCCCCGAGCTTGCCGATGTGGCCAGTGACCTGCAGGAGAATGGCTTGCAGGTGTACCTGGTGATCGACCGGGACATGGCCAGTCGGCTAGGCATCAGCGTATCGCAGATCACCAACGCGCTTTACGATGCCTTCGGCCAAAGGCAGATATCGACCATCTATACCCAGGCCAGCCAATACCGGGTGGTGCTGCAATCGCGAGACGCGGCCGTGATCGGGCCCCAGGCACTGGAGTCGATCCACGTCAAGGCCGGTGATGGCGGGCAAGTGCGACTGTCCGCGCTGGCGCGCATCGAGCAGCGCCAGGCGCAGCTGGCCATTTCCCACATCGGCCAGTTCCCGGCGGTCACCTTGTCATTCAACTTGGGGCAGGGCGCGTCGCTGGGCAAGGCCGTGCAAGTGATCGAGCAGGTTCAGCAGGACATCGGCATGCCGTTGGGTATCCAGACCCGTTTCCAGGGCGCGGCGCAGGCGTTCCAGGCATCGCTGTCCAGCACCTTGCTGCTGATTCTCGCGGCGGTGGTGACCATGTACATCGTGCTGGGTGTGCTCTATGAAAGCTATATCCATCCGGTAACCATCCTCTCGACGCTGCCTTCGGCTGCCGTGGGTGCGTTGCTGGCGCTACTGATCAGTGGCAATGACCTGGGCATGATCGCCATCATCGGCATCATCCTGTTGATCGGCATCGTCAAGAAAAACGCCATCATGATGATCGACTTCGCGCTCGAAGCCGAGCGTCACCAAGGCATGAGTCCGCGCGATGCCATCTACCAGGCCGCGCTGCTGCGATTCCGACCGATCCTCATGACCACGCTGGCGGCCCTGTTCGGTGCAGTGCCGTTGATGCTGGCCACCGGGTCCGGCGCCGAACTGCGCCAACCCCTGGGCCTGGTGATGGTGGGCGGGCTGCTGGTGAGCCAGGTGCTGACACTGTTCACCACGCCGGTCATATACCTGTATTTCGACCGGTTGGGCCGTCGCTTCGGCAAGCGCGACCTGGCGCAGGAGCCGGTATGAGTACGTGCAGCGCGTTCCTAAGGGCGGCCCGATGAACCTGTCGGCGCCATTCATCCGCAGGCCCGTGGCAACCATGCTGTTGAGCTTGGCGATCATGCTGCTGGGCGCGGTCAGCTTCGGTCTGTTGCCGGTCTCGCCGCTGCCGCAGATGGATTTCCCGGTGATCGTGGTGTCGGCCAACCTGCCGGGCGCAAGCCCCGAGGTCATGGCCTCGACCGTGGCAACGCCGCTCGAGCGCAAGCTGGGCAGCATCGCCGGCGTCACCACATTGACCAGCAGCTCCAACCAGGGCTCCACGCGGGTCATCATTGGTTTTGAGCTTGGCCGCGACATCGACGGCGCTGCGCGCGAGGTGCAGGCCGCAATCAATGCCACCCGCAACCTGCTGCCCAGCGGCATGCGCAGCATGCCGACCTACAAGAAGATCAACCCGTCGCAGGCACCGGTCATGGTCCTGTCGCTGACCTCAAGTGTGCTGCAGAAAGGGCAGCTGTACGATTTGGCCGACACCATCCTGTCCCAAAGCCTGGCCCAGGTGCCTGGCGTGGGTGAGGTGCAGATCGGGGGCAGTTCGCTGCCGGCCGTGCGCATTTCGGTCGAGCCGCAATTGTTGAACCAGTACGGCCTGGCGCTGGATGAGGTGCGTACCGCCGTGGCCAACGCCAACCAGCGCCGGCCCATGGGCTTTGTCGAGGATGCCGAGCGCAATTGGCAGGTGCGGGCCAACGATCAGTTGGAAAGCGCCAAGGACTACGGGCCGATCGTGATTCGCCAGGAGAATGGCACGATTCTTCGGTTATCGGATGTGGCAACCATCACCGATGGGGTCGAAAATCGCTACAACAGTGGTTTTTTCAATGACCAGAGCGCGGTGTTGCTGGTCGTGAACCGGCAGGCAGGTGCCAACATCATTGCCACGGTGGACCAGATCAAGGCGCAGTTGCCTGCACTGCAATCGCTGCTCCCGGCAAGCGTCGAGCTAAACGTGGCCATGGACCGTTCGCCGGTGATCAAGGCCACGCTAAAGGAGGCGGAGCATACCCTGCTGATCGCCGTGGTACTGGTGATCCTGGTGGTCTACCTGTTCCTCGGCAGCCTGCGTGCTTCACTGATTCCAAGCCTTGCGGTGCCGGTGTCGCTGGTCGGCACGTTCGCGGTCATGTATCTGTGCGGCTTCTCGCTCAACAACCTGTCGCTGATGGCGCTGATCCTGGCGACGGGACTGGTGGTGGACGATGCCATCGTTGTGCTGGAGAACATCTCCCGGCATATCGAGGACGGGCAGCCACCCATGAAAGCGGCGTTCCTGGGCGCCAAGGAAGTCGGCTTTACCCTCTTGTCGATGAACGTGTCACTGGTGGCCGTGTTCGTGTCGATCCTGTTCATGGGCGGCATCGTGCGCAGTTTGTTCCAGGAATTTTCCATCACCCTGGCGGCCGCCATCATGGTTTCGCTGCTGGTGTCGCTGACCCTCACCCCCATGCTGTGCGCCCGCTGGCTGACTGCGCACCAGGCCGAGCAGACTCGCCTGCAACGCTGGAGCGATGCCGTGCACCGGCGCATGGTTGCCGCGTATGACCGCAGCCTGGGCTGGGCGCTGCGGCATCGGCGCCTGACCCTGATCAGCCTGCTGGTGACCATTGCAGTCAACGTGGCGCTATACATCGTGGTGCCCAAAACGCTGATGCCCCAGCAGGATACCGGCCAGCTCATGGGTTTCATTCGCGGTGACGACGGCCTGTCGTTCAGCGTGATGCAGCCAAAGATGGAAATCTACCGGCGCGCCTTGCTCGCAGACCCTGCCGTGCAGAGTGTTGCAGGCTTCATCGGCGGCAACAGCGGCACCAACAACGCCATGGTTCTGGTCAGGCTCAAGCCCATCGGCGAACGCAAGCTCGATGCCCAGAAGGTCATCGAGCGCCTGCGCAAGGAAATGCCCAAGGTGCCAGGCGGGCGGCTGTTCCTGATGGCCGATCAGGACCTGCAGCTAGGCGGCGGCGGGCGCGATCAGTCGTCCTCGCAGTACCTGTATACTTTGCAGAGCGGCGACCTGGCAGCTTTGCGCCAATGGTTCCCCAAAGTCGTCGCGGCCATGCGCGCCTTGCCCGAGCTGACCGCCATCGACGCACGCGACGGGGCGGGCACCCAGCAGGTGACACTGGTGGTGGACCGTGATCAGGCCAAGCGTCTGGGCATCGACATGCAGATGGTCACCACCGTGCTGAACAACGCCTACAGCCAACGGCAGATCTCCACCATCTACGACAGCCTCAACCAATATCAGGTCGTGCTGGAGATCAACCCGAAATACGCCTGGGACCCCAGTACGCTGGAGCAGGTGCAGGTGATTACCGCCGAGGGCGCGCGGGTGCCGCTGTCGACCATCGCGCACTACGAGAATAGCCTGGCCAACGACCGGGTCAGCCACGAAGACCAGTTCGCCTCCGAGGACATCGCCTTCGACGTCGCCGAAGGCTACAGCACCGACCAGGCGCTGGCGGCGGTCGAGCGTGCCGTGGCCAAGCTCGGCCTACCGGAAGGGGTGATCGCCAAGCTGGGCGGCACCGCCGACGCCTTCACCAAGACCGCGCAGGGGCAGCCTTTCATGATTCTGGGCGCACTGGTGCTTGTGTACCTGGTGCTCGGGATCCTGTACGAGAGCTATATCCACCCCCTGACCATCTTGTCCACGCTGCCCTCGGCCGGCGTTGGTGCCTTGTTGGCGCTGTATGTGACCGGTGGCGAATTCAGCCTGATTTCCCTGCTGGGGCTGTTCCTGTTGATCGGGGTCGTGAAGAAAAACGCCATCTTGATGATCGACCTGGCCCTGCAACTTGAACGCCACCAGGGGCTCTCGCCCGAGGAATCCATTCGGCGCGCGTGCCTGCTGCGCTTGCGCCCGATCCTGATGACGACGCTGGCGGCCATTCTCGGCGCCTTGCCCCTGCTGCTGAGCCAGGCAGAAGGGGCGGAGATGCGTCAGCCGCTGGGGCTGACCATCATCGGCGGCCTGGTTTTCAGCCAGGTCCTGACCCTCTACACAACGCCTGTGGTCTACCTGTATCTGGACCGCTTGCGTCACCGCTACAACCGTTGGCGCGGCGTGCGCACCGACGCGGCCTTGGAAAACCCGCTATGACTTTTGCCCAGACTCCGCTTCATCGTGCCCTGCAAGTGCTCAGCCGTGTTCGCGGCTCGCGTTTGCTGGGGGCTGCCTTGGGGGCCGCCTTGCTCAGCGCCTGTACACTGGCCCCGGATTACCACCGCCCGGAAATGGCCGGCACGGCGCAATTCAAGCATGCCGAAGGCTGGACGCAGGCCACGCCTTCTGACGCCATCGCCCGCGGTGCCTGGTGGGAGATCTACGGCGACGCGCAACTCAACGCACTGGTCGAGGAGCTCAACCGCAACAACCAGAGTGTGGCGCAAGCCGAGGCTCAGTATCGTCAGGCCCAGGCGCTGGTGCGCAGTAGCCGCGCCGGGCTGTTTCCAAGCCTTGACCTGAGCGTGGCCAAGAACAGGTCAGCCCAGGGCACCGGCAGTTCCAGCTCAAGCCTGTCCAATAACAGCAGCGGCATTCGTGACACCTACAACGCCCAGTTGGGCGTGAGCTGGGAAATCGACTTGTGGGGCAAGTTGCGCGAGACGCTCAATGCCAACCAGGCCAGTGCCCAGGCCAGCCTGGCCGACCTTGCCGCCATGCGCTTGAGCCAGCAGTCGGAGCTGGTGCAGAACTACCTGCAACTGCGCGTCATCGATGAGCAGAAACGCTTGCTGCAAGCCACCGTGGCCGCGTACGAGCGATCGCTGCGGATGAACCAGAATCAATACCGCGCGGGCACCGCCGGCCCCGATGCCGTGGCCCAGGCGCGCACCCAGCTCAAAAGCACCGAGGCTGACCTGATCGACCTGATCTGGCAGCGCGCTCAATTCGAGAACGCCATTGCCGTGTTGCTGGGCAAGACGCCTGCGCAATTTGCCCTGGCCGACAGCCAGGCTATTCCTGCATTGCCACAAATCCCGGTGGCACTGCCGTCGCAACTGCTCGAGCGCCGACCCGACATCGCCGCTGCCGAGCGCAACGTGATGGCCGCCAACGCCAATATCGGCGTGTCACGTGCGGCTTACTTCCCAGATCTCAGCCTGAGCCTTAATGGCGGTTATTCGAGCAGCAGCTTCAACAACTGGATCGAGTTGCCCAACCGCTACTGGTCGGTTGGCCCACAGCTTGCGCTCACCCTGTTCGATGCCGGCAGGCGCAGCGCCGAGGTGGACCGTACCGTTGCCGTATACGACCAGACGGTCGCCCAGTACCGCCAGACCGTGCTCGATGGGTTCAAGGAAGTCGAGAACCTGCTGGTGCAACTGAAGGTGTACGGGGACGAAGCCGTGGTGCGCCAGGAAGCCCTGGAGGCAGCCCGCGAATCGCTGCGGCTTACGGAAAATCAGTACAAGGCCGGCTTGATCGGCTATCTGGATGTGGTCAATGTGCAAGCCACCGCCCTGAGCAACGAACGCAGTGTGCTCAACCTGTTGCAGGGACGCTTGGTCGCCAGTGTCCAATTGGTGGCAGCGCTGGGCGGTGGCTGGGATGCCCGTGGGGCTTTCGCCGACCAGGATTGATGCGCAGCCCATGGCACATGTCGACGCACCTACCTGCTGTCGACATGGCCATTTGACATGTCGAAACACCGTGCGTTTTACCAAAGCTTGAGTACAATGGTCGGCCTTTCGTGCCTACCTCTGCCAGCCCCTGGTACTTCGCAAAATGCTGACCGCTAGCTACTCCTCTTCGCTGGTGCTGATTTCCCTGTGCGTGGCCATCCTTGCGTCCTACACGGCGCTGGACCTTGCCGGGCGCATTGCCACCGCCAGAGGGTATGCCGCCTCGCTATGGATGATCGGCGGGGCGCTGGCCATGGGGACCGGCATATGGTCGATGCATTTTGTCGGCATGCTCGCCTTGCAGCTGCCTGTCGAGCTGGGCTATGACCTCACGTTGACGGCATGTTCGCTGTTGATCGCGGTGCTGTCCTCGGGCTTCGCCCTGTGGCTGGTCAGCCAGCCCAGCTTGCCCTTCCTGCAGCTTGCCCTCGGCGCGCTCATCATGGGTGCCGGAATCGCCAGCATGCATTACACCGGCATGGCAGCGCTGCGCATGACACCCGGGATCGACTATGACCCGAGCCTGTTCATGGCCTCGCTGCTGATCGCGGTGGGCGCCTCGGCTGCGGCGCTGTGGACCGCGTTCCGGCTGCGCCGGCAGACCCCCTACGTGCGTCAGATACGTGGGCTGGCAGCGGTGCTCATGGGGATCGCCATCGTTGGCATGCACTACACCGGTATGGCGGCCGCTGGTTTTCCCCAGGGCAGTTTCTGTGGCGCGCTGCCCGATGGCCTGGAAGGGGACGGCCTGGTATCGCTTGTCCTGATCACGACCTTTGCCGTGTTGCTCGTGGCCTTGCTGACCTCCGTACTGGACGCGCGCCTCGAAGCTCGCACGGCGGCGTTGGCCAGGTCTTTGACCCTGGCCAACCAGGAGCTGACTCAGCTGGCATTGCACGACACGCTTACAGGGCTGCCCAATCGCAGTCTGCTGGCTGACCGCATAGAACTGGCCATCGCGAAGGTCGCTGAGCAGGGGGGGTGCTTTGCGCTGATGTTCATTGATCTGGATGGGTTCAAGCCGGTCAACGACGCCTTTGGCCATCATGCTGGGGACCTGCTGCTCAAGGCTGTGGCGACGCGATTGCGGGGTCACCTGCACAGTCAGGACACGCTGGCGCGCATCGGCGGGGACGAGTTCGTGCTGTTGGTCGAGTTACAGGACCCGAGCGATGCCATGAACGTTGCCATCAAACAGGTGAATCTGGTCTCGCGGCCTTTCAGAGTGGCCGAGCATGATCTGCAGCTTTCAGCGAGCCTGGGTATCGTCCTGTATCCCGGCAACGGCCAGGATCAGCACGAGCTGCTGCGCAACGCCGACGCTGCCATGTATCACGCCAAGCGGGTCGGCAAGAATGGCTACAGCTTCTTCGACGCCTCGATGAACAGCAACGCCCGTCAGCAGCTGCAGTTGTTGCAGGACTTGCGCCTGGCAGTGGCAGCCGGTCAATTCCGTCTGCATTACCAACCCAAGTTCGACGCCAAGCGGTGTCAACCGATCGGCGCCGAGGCGTTGCTGCGTTGGGAGCATCCTCAGCACGGGCTTTTGGCCCCAGACCGTTTCATCGGCCTGGCGGAAAAGACCGGCCTGATCATCCCCATCGGTGACTGGGTATTGGACGAGGCGTGTCGCCAGATGCGCCTGTGGCTGGATGAGGGTATCGAGGGCTGGCGGATCGCGGTCAATCTGTCGGCCATCCAGTTTTGCCACGCGGGCCTGCTCGATAGCGTGGCGCGTGCCCTCGAACGTCACGCACTGCCCGCCAACTGCCTGACGTTAGAAATCACCGAAACCACGGCGATGTCCGACGTGGAGGTGAGCCTGACCGTACTCCAGCAGCTCTCGGACATGGGCGTGGACCTATCGATTGACGACTTTGGTACAGGTTATTCCAGCCTGATGTACCTCAAGCGCTTGCCAGCCAACGAGCTGAAGATCGACCGAGGGTTCGTGCGCGAGCTGGAAGATGAGGGCGAGGATGCGGCCATCGTGTCGGCCATCGTTGCCCTGGGCCGCGCACTGGGGTTGCGAATCGTCGCAGAAGGCGTCGAGACCTCCAGTCAGCAGGCCTTCCTGACGCGGTTAGGCTGCGATTCGCTTCAGGGCTACTTGCTCGGTCGACCCGTGCCGGCCGAGCAGTTGCGGGGGTCGAACTCGACCCTGGGTTAACTGGCGTTGCGCAGCAAAGGAGGGGGTTGGAAGGCATCGAGTTCGGTTTCGACCGCTTCGATGATGCGCTCTACATCGCTGGCAGCCATGATGGCTGTGCAGGGGATGCCTGCTATGGCCAGCAAGGTTTCGCCCGTGCTTCGATCGAACAGCCGCGCCACCATGCTGCGCGGTGCATCCATGTTGGCTTCGAAACCCAACGGATGGAAGTGCCAGCGCATGACTTGACAGGCGTTGGGGAAGGTCATCTTGTTCATCCGAGCCTCCTTGTACGTGACTGAAAGCTGGTGAAGGGCGGCCGCGCACCGTGGCTGCCGGGAATGTAACCATAGCATCTGGCTGACGTGATTCTCGCTTGCAAATGTGACAAATGTTGCAGGGCATGACCTGCATCACAGCGCTATGGGAATCTGAAGCCGGTTAAGGCGCATCCTCATGATTTTGCCCGTCCGGCGGGCACACGCCCACCGCATCGAGCCAATCCAAACGCTGAACCTCGGAAGCCGGGTTCAGGGTGGGGATACGAGATAAGCCTATAGAACGTATAAAGCCGAGCATGGCGTGAGTTCATGAAACCTGACCGACGGGTGATTCACCCAAGCAACCCAGCCGCGATATTGATGGTAAAGCCAAGAATGGCGGTGTTGAACACGAACCCCACCAGCGAGTGGGCCAATACCACGCGCCGCATCGCGCTACCGGCTACCCCCACGTCGGATGTCTGGACGGCCACGCTGATGGTGAACGAGACGTAGTGAAAGTCCCAGTAGTCTGGCTGGGTTTCGCCATCGGCGAAGCGTAAAGGCGGCGCCGTGGCCTTCACTGCATAGAACAGCCGTGCATAGTGAAGGCTGAAGATGCAGCCAATCAGCAGCCAGGAGCCTGCGACGGTGAACCCGGTGTACAGGTAGTGAGCCGTCAATGCACTGCCCTGCAGCCCGCGGCTGGACACCAGTTGCAGCGTCACGGCGACCAGGCTGGCGATCGCTGCGACGCAGACGGTCAGCAGCACCAGGCCCGCGTTTTCGTCTTCGCTGTGGGCCACCTTGCGAACCTTTGCAGGGCTTGCGGTGCAGCTGAGCCAGAGTACCAGCATCAGGTACAACCAGACGCCAATGTTCCAGCCTGCCAGCAGGCGTTGCACAGGGTCGCTGACAGGGATCAGCCAGGCGCTCAGCAACCCTGCGCCTGTGGCCAGGCTCAATCGAGGGTGAGTGCGCGTCAGACGATAGAAAGCCATGGTGCCTCACAGCAATGGTGTGCTCGACAAGGCTTCTGACCGCATGGCTTGAGCCAAGATCCACATAAGGCAGGGGCTCGATATCATCCCGTGGCAGGGACGGGGGGTCTGCATCAAATTATCATCGAGCGATACCCGGGGTTTCTTTCGTGCCCTGCATCGCGCGCACTTGCAACTCTCAGTACACTGCACGCTCTAACCCCCCACATTTCGCTGAACTCGAGGTTAATGCATGACGCTCAGTCCTTTGGCAGGCAAGCCGGCTCCAGCCAGCGTGCTGGTCGATATTCCCCGCCTGCTCACGGCCTACTATACCGGCCGGCCGGACGCTGGCGTGGCGAGCCAGCGGGTCGCCTTCGGCACATCGGGGCACCGGGGTACTTCGCTTGAGTTGAGCTTCAACGAATACCATGTACTGGCCATCACCCAGGCCATCTGCCTGTACCGCCAGGAAAAGGGCATCGATGGCCCCCTGTTCGTCGGTGCCGACACCCACGCGCTGTCAGCACCTGCAGCAGCGAGTGCGTTGGAAGTGCTGGCTGCCAACGGCGTGCAGGTGATGTTGTCCAAGGACGACGAGTACACCCCGACACCGGCAGTGTCTCATGCCATCCTCTGCTACAACCGTGGGCGCCAGGACGGCCTGGCCGACGGGGTTGTCATCACGCCCTCGCACAACCCGCCGCAAAGTGGCGGCTTCAAGTACAACCCGCCCAACGGCGGCCCGGCCGACAGCGACGTCACCAAGTGGATCGAAGCCAAGGCCAACGAGTTGCTGGCGGCCGGGCTGGCGGGGGTCAAGCGTATCGACCACGCCCAGGCGCTGCAGGCCCCTACCACCCATCGTCACGACTACGTCAGCCACTACGTGGCAGACCTGGAAAACGTCATCGACTTCGAGATCATCCGTGCGGCCAAGCTGCGCTTGGGTGTGGACCCGCTGGGTGGGGCAGGGGTGCGCTACTGGTCGGCCATTGCCCAGCATTATCAACTGGACCTGGAAGTGGTAAACACCGAGGTCGACCCGACGTTCCGTTTCATGAGCGTCGACTGGGATGGCCAGATTCGCATGGACCCTTCGTCACCCTACGCCATGCAGGGCTTGATCGGCCTGCGCGAGCGTTTCGACGTGGCCTTTGCCTGCGATCCGGACCATGATCGCCATGGCATCGTCACCCCCGACGGCTTGCTGCAACCTAACAACTACCTGGCCGTGGCCATCGACTACCTGTACCGCAACCGTCCCCAGTGGCGTAGCGACGCAGCCGTCGGCAAGACGGTCGTGTCCAGCGGCCTGATCGATCGCGTAACCCAACGGCTGGGCCGCGAGCTGTACGAAGTACCCGTAGGCTTCAAGTTCTTCGCCCAAGGCCTGTTCGATGGCACGCTGGGCTTTGGTGGCGAAGAAAGTGCGGGCGCCTCGTTCCTGCGCCGCGACGGCTCGGTATGGGCAACCGACAAAGATGGCCTCATCCCGGCCTTGCTGGCTGCGGAAATGACCGCCCGGACGGGACGTAACCCAAGCCAGGCGTATGCCGAGCTGACCCAGGCCCTGGGCAAGCCGTTCGCTACCCGCGTGGAAGCCAAGGCCGATGCCCGCCAGAAAGGGTTGTTGAGCAAGCTTGCGCCCGAGCAAGTGACCTCCACCGAGCTTGCTGGAGAGCCAATCCTGCAGATCCTGAGCCACGCGCCAGGGAATGGGCAGGCCATCGGTGGTCTGAAGGTCATCACCGCCAATGGCTGGTTCGCAGCCCGGCCATCCGGCACCGAGGACATCTACAAGATCTACGCGGAGAGTTTCGTCGACGAAGCCCACTTGCAACGTCTGGTACAGGAAGCCCAGGTACTGGTGGATGCGGCCATTGCGTAAGCAGTGATAAAGGGCTTGGCCCTGTGGTGAGATGTAAATTAGAATTAATCCTATTTACATCATCGCAGGGACTTGTCCATGTTCGAAGCCGCGCCGCCGCCCTCGCAAAGCTTCCCCGACCTCTACCGGGAGCACCGTGGCTGGCTCGAGGGCTGGCTACGACGGCGCATGGGCAATGCCTGGGATGCGGCCGACCTGAGTCAGGATACCTTCCTTCGCGTGATGGCCAGCGCCCAGCCGTTGACCGACATCCGCGAACCACGCGCCTACCTGTTGACAGTTGGCAAGCGACTGCTGAGCAACCTGCACCAACGCCGCAGCCTTGAAAAAGCCTACCTTGAGGCCCTGGCCCACCTGCCCGAACAGCACGCACCTTCGCCCGAGCAGCGCTGGTTGTTGCTCGAAACGCTGCAGGCACTCGATGAATTGCTGGGCGGTTTGAAGCCAGTCGTGCGCAAGGCTTTTCTGCTGAGCCAGCTCGAAGGACTGAGCTACGCCGACATCGCCAGCCGGCTTGGTGTTTGCGAGCGGTCGGTCAAGCGCTACATGGCGCACGCTTACGAGCACTGCCTGCTGGCCGAACTCCTGTGAGCGCGCCTGAGCACCTGCGGGAAGCTTTGCGCGAGGCCGCGCAATGGTTGGCGCTCATCGATTCAGGCGATACCCGTGAGACGGACCTGGCCGGGCTTGAGCAGTGGCGCAGCCAAAGCGCTGTGCATGAGACTGCCTGGCAGCAGGCGCTGCGCTTGCGCGAGCGCTTCACCGGTTTGCCTGCCAGTCTGGCCATGGCCACGCTGGACCGTCCGGACCAGAGCCGGCGTACCGCCCTTGGGCAAATGCTCGGTTTGGCAGCGCTGATGCCCATGGCTTGGTGGATGAGCCACGAACTGCCCCTTGAGGCCTGGACTGCCGACCTGCGCACGGATGTAGGTGAGCGTCGAGTGGTGACGTTCAATGACGGCACCACGGTGCAATTGAACACCGACAGCGCTGTCGACCTGGACACCGTAAATCACAAGGTGTGGTTGCGACGCGGCGAAATTTCAGTCACCACGCCTGGCCTTCAACCCCTGACCATCCAGGTGCCTTCAGGCCAGGTGTCGCTGGGTGGTGCGACCCTTGGCCCTGGACAGGTGTGCGTCCGCCTGATCGAATCAGGGTGTCAGGTCGCGGTAGTCCAGGGCAGGGCAGACGTGCAGCCCTCAGGGGGTAATCGCCTGCGCCTCAACGCCGGTCAGCAGGCCGACCTTGTGGCGTCAGGTATTCGAAATGTCGGTATCTTCGAGGCATGGCGACTGGGATGGCGTGATGGCGTGTTGCGCCTGGACGATCAGCGGCTAGCCGACCTGCTGGTGGAGTTGAGCCGCTATCGCCCAGGTGTGCTGCGCTGGGATCCGGCGTTGGACAGGCTGCGGGTGACCGGCACCTTCCGACTGGATGACACCGACCAGGTATTGACGCTGCTCGCGGCAAGCCTGCCGGTGCAGGTGGTAGCCCGTACCCGCTACTGGATCACGCTGGTGCCGCGAGCAACGACTGCCTGAAGCTCGAACCCGCCAAGTTCACCCCGAACGCTGCGTTGCGACGCATTGCACGTGATATCAACGAGAAGCTGTCCCCTTTTCCGGACTCGCCTGTCATTACCCCTAGAACACCATAAAGGGGAGCTTTATAGATGCCTGCAGTAAAGTCCATCCACCTGCGCCCATGGGTGCGGGCAGCACGCCCATTGTTCGCCATCAGCCTGCTGCTCGGCACGCCCGCTTGGGCCGATGAGCCAGCCCGGCGCACCTACCAAGTGCCAGCGGCGAGCCTGGGGGCGGCATTGACCCGCTTCGCCGATCAAGCAGGGGTCAGCTTGTCGCTGGACCCAGCGCTGGTCAAGGGCCTGCGCAGCGAAGGGCTGACCGGGCAATACAGCGTCGATGAAGGCTTCACGCAGTTACTGCGCGGCAGCGGTCTGCAATGGGTAGCCGTGGGCCAAGATGCTTTCACTCTCGTGCCGTCGCCCCAGCAAAGTGGCCCGCTGGAAATAGCCCCTACCAGCATCGTCGGTGGCCTACCGGCGACCGACGAGGCACCCCCTTATGCAGGCGGGCAGGTCGCCCGCCAAGGCGCGCAGGGCTTGCTGGGTGCGCGCGATTTCATGGAAACGCCGTTCAGCATCACCAGTTACACCAGCGACCTCGTGAAGAACCAACAGGCCCGCACCCTGAGCGAACTGGTCGCCAGCGACCCTTCGGTTCGTGCCACCAACCCGGCCGGTGGGCGTTTCGAGCAGTTCACCATTCGCGGTTTCAGCTTGTATAACAGTGATGTGTCCTACAACGGCCTCTATGGCTTGCTACCTACCTATTCGATCGATATGGAGATGGCCGAACGGGTCGACATCATCAAGGGCCCCAGCCAGTTGATCAACGGCATTGCGCCACGGGGTAGCGTCGGCGGCGGCATCAACGTCCAACCCAAACGCGCTGGCGACACGCCGATCACCGAGTTCACCGGCAGCTACGCCTCGGCGGGCCAGGTAGGCGGGGCCGTTGACGTAGGGCGAAGGTTCGGTGAACAGCAGCAGTTCGGCATGCGTCTGAACGCGGTGAAACAGTCTGGCGATACCGAATGGGACCACCAGCAAGTGGACCGCGAAATGGCCGTACTGGGGCTGGATTTTCGCGGCGAGCGCCTGCGGCTTTCGACCGACCTTGGGCATACCGAGCGTGACACCGATGCCCCTCAGGAGCGTGTGCTGGTAGGGGCAAGCGCCCAGGTACCGCGTGCTGGCGATGTGCACCGCAACTACGCCCAGGCGTGGAGCAAGGCGCGCACCAACGATACCTTCGGGGCAGTGCATGCCGAATATGACCTCAGCGATTCTGTGCTGGCCTATGGCGCAGTGGGTGCCCGGGAGAGCCGACACGATTTCCTGCGCCATAACGTCTCTGTGATCAACAATGCTGGCGACTTCACCATCCAGCCCCGCGATTTCAGCAGGGATGAATCGGTACGCACTGCCTTGGCGGGCTTGAGGACCTGGTTGCACACCGGGCCCGTCAGCCACGAGATCAACCTGGCTGCCACGTACTACTACATGGACTTCACCAATGGGGGTGCCCGTTACGCCGCCTCACCCGGCAACCTCTATCATCCGACGGCGACGCCCACGCCAGGTACCCCGACGCGGCTCGATTCGAAGGATTACACCGAGAACCGTTTCTCTGGGCTGGCGTTGTCCGACACCCTCGGCTTCTTTGATGACCGATTGCTGTTGACCCTGGGGCTGCGCTGGCAGCGGGTGCAGGTGGACGATTGGAGTGATGGGGTCAAAGGCGACACGGCGTATGACGAGAAGAAGGTGTCGCCCTCCGGTGGTGTGCTGTACAAGGTAACGGAGGAGCTGTCGGTGTATGCCAACTACATGGAAGGCTTGAGCCAAGGCAAGATCGCACCGTCCACCTCGATCAACGAGGATCAGATTTTCCCGCCTTTCACCAGCCGCCAGGTGGAAGTGGGTGCCAAGTATGACCTGGGCAACGTGGCGTTCACGGCCAGCGCCTTCAGAATCCGTCAGCCTGCCTATGAAACCAACCCCGGCTCCCGGGTCTTCGGCGCCAATGGCAAGCGCAACAACCGGGGTGTGGAGCTGACCGTGTTCGGTGAACCCACGAAAGGGGTGCGTGTGCTGGGCGGGGTGATGTACATCGACAGTGAGCTGACCGATACCGTGAGGGGGGCCTACGATGGCAACCGTGCGCCCGCAACGCCCGCGTACAACGTCAACCTGGGGGCCGAATGGGATGTGCCGGTGGTCCAGGGGCTGACCCTGACGGCGCGCGGGACGCACTCGAGCTCCCAGTACCTGGACCAGAACAACAGCAAGAAGATCGACGGCTGGGAACGCTATGACCTGGGGGCACGGTACGCCTTCAAGCTGGACGACACGCAGGTGACCCTGCGCGCCAGCGTCGAAAACGTGCTCGACGACCGTTACTGGAGCTCAGCAGGCGCGCCGGATGACGCCGAACCGGGGCTTACCTTGTCGACGCCACGCACTTACCTGCTGTCTGCCACGCTGGGTTTCTGATCCGGCCAGC
Organism: Pseudomonas fulva NBRC 16637 = DSM 17717; assembly: GCF_000730565.1. Lineage (GTDB taxonomy): Bacteria > Pseudomonadota > Gammaproteobacteria > Pseudomonadales > Pseudomonadaceae > Aquipseudomonas > Aquipseudomonas fulva. Next base: position 113,028 of record NZ_BBIQ01000004.1, read on the forward strand.
CTGAAGCCCGGGGCCAACACTGCGGGTGTCGGGTGTCGCCGGTTCAACCAGGCGCTATTGCGGCGAGCCGAACAGGGCCGTCCAATAGATGCCGGCATCGCTCTTCGGGTCTACGGCATAGGCTGCGCCGAGGTCCCGGAAGTCGGCGCTCATCAGGACTGCGCAGTGGCCTGGGCTGTCCAGCCAGCCTTGAACCACCTTGTGCGGCGTGTCGCGCCCGGCGGCGATGTTCTCGCCAATCTGCTGGTACAGATAACCGGCAAGCTCGGCCCGATCACCTGGGGTGCGGCCTTCTTTGTCGATGTGATCGAAGAAGTTCTGGTTGGCCATGGCCCGCGTGTGGCCGGCTGCCACTCCGGCCAGCACGGTGTTCCAGCCAAGTGCAGGTGCGGCGGCGTAGGGTTGGCCGCCGCACTGGCGGGGCTGCTGACGCGCGGCGTTGATTTCCTGGAGCATCTTTTGCCCTTCCGCCTGCCAGTCGCCCAAGCGACCAGAGAGCAGGGGGCGCGCCAGCACAATGCGCCAATCCCGACCTTCCTGGCTGACGCCGATGTCGACGAACTGAGGATCGAGCACCACCTGGCAGAAGCTTTCTTCAATGGCGTGCATGGCAGCGGGTGCATCTCGGGGGCCAGACAGGCTGATCGCCTGTACGTTGACCATGGGGTAACCGGCGCGGGTCATGGCCTGCTGAAGGTCACGAGTGCCTTCGGGAGACAGTGCCAGGCGTGTGTCGCTGTTGAGCGGCGGCAGTTCGAGCGAGCCTTGCTCGCCACAGGGCTGCGCCTGGCTGCGGTAGACGTTGATGGCCGCTATCAACTGTGCTTCTTCGCCCGTGACAGCCAGTGCCTGGGAGGAAACGATCAGCCCAAGCGTGAAGGCAGCGACAGATGACAGGACGCGCATATGGTTCTCCCTGAGGCTGGCAGCGGCGAGTAGGCGCTGCCTATCCTACACAAGCCCGATGGTTTTGACCCGAGCTGTGCAACGCATTGAAAACGCCTGCAGTCATTGTCGGTCGTAAGGGAGAGTAGACCGCAGGCTGGGCAAAAAGTGCGGCGGCGTGCAGGCCAGGTGTAGTGGGCAATGCTGGGTGTGCGTGGACCGGACTTGCACTCGGCATGATATCGGCCATGCATGATGTTGTGCAGCTGTCAGCCCAACAACAGTGAAAGGACCAGAGGAAGCGTGGCCGCCGCCGCCACCGTCTGTACCGCAATGATGGTCGCCATCAGAGGCGCGTTGCCGCCCATTTGCCTGGCCATGACGTAGGACGACGATGCCGTTGGCAGCGCCTGGAAAATCACCGCCACTACAGCGGCCTGGCCACTGAGGCCGAGCAGGCGGCAGAGCCCCCATGTCGTCACCGGCATCACCAGGAACTTGAAGACACAGGCCGCTATCAATGGCTGGGCCTGATCACCGAGACGTGCACCACCCAGGGCCGCACCGACGCACAGCAACCCCAGCGGCAACGCGGCATGCCCTAGCGCGCCAAGGGTAGGCTCGATGCCAGCCGGCAGGCCCAGCCCCGTCACCCGTAACAGCATGCCCCCCGCACACCCTAGAATCAGTGGGTTGGCAAGGATCGCCCGCAGCACCGTCAGCGGCGAGCTGTGCCGGGCGCTGAAGCGCGCGAACACCAGCACGCAGAGCAGATTGACCAGTGGCACGATGGCTGCGTTGGCCACTGCTGCCAATGCGATGCCCGCGCTGCCGTAGATGCCCGCGGCCAAGGTCGCGCCGATGTAGTTGTTGAACCGGATGCCACCCTGAAACAGCGACGTGAAGTCGGTGCCGTCGTGCTGGCGCATGCCCTGATAAAGCACCAACAGCAACGCCCCGGACAGGGTCGAAAGCATCAGCACCGCGACCATGGCCAGCACCGGCACCCCGTCCAGGTTGGCAGTGGCCAGGCCATGGAGGAACAACGAGGGCAGCAGCACGTAGTAGCTCAGGCGCTCGGCTCCCGGCCAGAAGCTGTCCGAGACGAAGCCACGCACCCGCAGCAGTGTGCCCAGGGCGATCAACAGGATGATGGGGAGCAGGGTGGTCAACAGCACATGCAGCATGGAGGCAGATCCGTGGCCGGGTACGTTGCACAGAGTACCGGCCGGACACTTGCTTTGCCATGCCCGTCCTACCGCCCTGGCTATGGCCTTTCAACGCCGTCCACGCCCATACGCCTGGCTGATACGGTCGATGACCATGGCCAGTGCCACGATGGCCAGCCCGGCCTCGACGCCTTGACCAACGTTCAGCGTCTGGATGCCTGCAAGCACATCTTCGCCAAGCCCTCGCGCCCCAATCATCGAGGCGACCACGACCATCGACAGGGCCATCATGACCGACTGGTTGAGCCCGGCCATGATGCTGGGCAGCGCCAGGGGCAGTGCGATGCGCCTGAGCCGCTGGGCACGGGTCGCGCCAAGGCCTTGGGCGGCTTTGAGCAACGACGGGTCTATCTGACTCAACCCAAGTTCAGTGAGTCGCACCAACGGTGGCAGGGCATAGATCAAGGTCGCGAAAACCGCAGGCACCTTGCCCAGACCGAAGAGCATCAACACGGGAATCAGGTAGACGAAAGCGGGTAGGGTCTGCATCACGTCGAGCACTGGCATTACCAGGCGCCTTGCCAACGGTCGAGCGGCCAGCACGACGCCCAACGGTATGCCAACCAGCACGCACAACCCGGTACTGACCAGCACCAGCGCCAGGGTCTGCAGCAGTTTGTCCCATAACCCCAGCATACCGATGACCGCCAGCAGCCCTACCAGGACACAGCTGCGCAGCAGGCTTCGGCAAGCATGCCAGGCCAGCGCACCGACCGCCGCCAGCAGTAGCCACCACGGCATGAGCCGCAGCAGGTTTTCAAGGCCAACGAGCACTTGCAGCAACTGGTCGGAGACGCTGCGCAGGTGGTCCCCATAATGGAGTACCAACCAGTCGACCATGCGGTTGACCTGATCGGCGAAGGAAAACTGCAAAGCCTGGGGGAAACCATTGCTCACAGACCGCCCTCGACCTTGGTGGCCACCTGCTCGGGAAGCCAAGCCTTCCACACGTGCGGGTGCTGGCGCATGAACGCCAAGGCGGCGTCACGGGGTGGGGTACGTTTTTCGCTCATCTGCGCCAATGCCTGGTTGAGCGTGTCGATAGGCAGATCCACCCGTTCGAATACCTGGACCACGTCCGGGTATTGCTCACGAAAGGCTTTGGACACGCCAACCGAGAGTTTCGCCGGCAGCGAACTGCTGCCTTTTGGGGCTGGGTTGGCAGGGTCGGTCAAGGTCGCCCAGGCCTGGGCATCGAATGCAGGTTCCTGTAGCCGCACGAGCTTGTAGCGGCCCATGAGCGGGGTAGGGTTCCAGTAGTAGAAAAGCACCGGTTGGCCCCGGCGAATGGCCGACCCGATCTCCGCATCCATCGCGGCCCCGGAACCTGTGCGGAAGTTGGTGTACAGTTGGTCCAGCCCATAGGCCTTGAGCTTTTGGCTGTTCACGGTCTCGGACGTCCAGCCACTGGGGCTGTTCAGGAAACGGCCTTTGTCGGGTGATTCGGGGTCGCGAAACACCGCAGCGTAGCGCTTGAGATCCTCGACGCTGCGCAGTTCAGGCGCCAAGGCCTTGAGCTTGCGCGACGCATCGCCTTCGATGACATACGCCGGCACCCACCAGCCTTCTTCGGCATGCTTGACCGTGTCGCCCAGCGCAAACACCTGACCTGCCTGCTCGGCCTTGACCCAGGCAGGGCTGCGACCGGCCCATTCTTCGGCGATCACTTGCAGGTCGTTGCGGGCCAGGGCGACTTCCAGGCTGACCGTGCTACCAGGCAATGTCTCGGTGGCGTAGCCGTACCCACGCTCGACGATCACGCGCAGGAGTTCGGTGGTGAAGGCACCGCTTTCCCAGGTAAGGGCGCCAAAGCGGATGGGTGGCTTCTGATCGGCAGCGCTAGCGCTGTCGGCAGCGGCCAGGCCCAGGGCGAACAGCACCCCGAGCAGCAGCGATGAACCTCTTTTCATGCCTGACCTCGTCGTCTACGGCCCTTCGGGAATGGGGCAAGTGTAGACGACGCAGCACAGGGGGCAGACTCAGACGCGGAACTGGTCCATCAATGCCTGCTGCTGGTTGGCCAAGGCATTGAGCGACTGACTGACCCGCGCCGATTCGTTGGCCTGGCCTGACAGCGACTCGGTGACATCGCGAATGGTCGCCACGTTACTGTTGATCTCCTCGGCCACCGCGCTTTGCTCCTCGGCTGCCGAGGCGATCTGCAGGTTCATGTCGGTGATGACCGTCACCGCCTGGCCAATGCGCTGCAAGGCGGTCACGGCCTGGCCGACCTGCTGCACGCCGCTTTGGGCCTGACGATGGCTGTTGTCCATTGCGCCCACCACTTCACGGGTACCGTCCTGCAAGGCCTCGATGACCTGGCGGGTTTCTTCGACCGACTCCTGGGTGCGCTGGGCCAGGTTGCGAACCTCATCGGCGACCACCGCAAAGCCGCGCCCGGCCTCACCGGCTCGGGCTGCCTCGATGGCGGCGTTGAGCGCCAGCAAGTTAGTCTGCTCGGCAATCGAGCGGATGACTTCCAGTACGGAGCCGATTTTTTCGCTGTTCTGCGACAGGCCCTGCACCTCGGCCATGGCCGTGCTCATGTCGGCGGCCAGCGAATCGATGCTGTGGGTAGTGCGATCGATCACCGCCAACCCTTCGCGCGTTGCCTGGTCGGCGTCGCGGGCCGCCTGCGCGGCTTGCGCTGCGCTGCGGGCGACATCCTGGGCGGTCGCGCTCATCTCGTGCGAGGCGGTGGCTACCTGGTCCACCTGGCGGTATTGCTGCTCCATGCCGGCGCTGGTCTGGGTGGCGATGGCCGAGGACTGATCGGCCGTCGAGCGGGCGGCCTGTACCGACTGTTTCACCTCGGCGATGGTGGGCTGGAGTTTGTCCAGGAAGCGGTTGAACCAGCCCGCGAGTTCACCCAGTTCATCTTGCTTGTCGTAGGTCAAGCGGCGGGTCAGGTCACCTTCGCCACTGGCGATGTCCTTGAGCATGGCCGCCACGCCCAGTATCGGGCGAGTAACGCCCCGGGCCATCAGCCACACCATCAGCAGGCCAAAAATGGCTGCTGCCAGGCCTAGGCCCAGTTCGAGCAGGGTACCGCTGGTGTTGAGGGCGTCCAGTTCCTGCTTCAGGGCCTCGGCGGGCCCGGTCAGGGCGTTTTCGGGGACGTCCAGCAACACGCCCCATGGCTTGGCGTCCGGGATCGGGCGGAAGGCCGCGAGCACTTTCAGGCGTTGGCGGTCATTGATGATGGTCATCTTGCCGTCGGCCATCTTGGCCACAAGCTCCGCACCTTTGGTCGTGTCGATCTGATCGAAACGCTGGGAGAGCTTGCTGGCATCGGCACTGTAGCCTGCCAGCAAGCCCACCGGGCTGAGGATGCCGACGGTGGTGCGGCCTTCGTAGAGACTGCGGCTGGCCTGTTCGCTCAGGGCCTGCAGGCTGTTGAGGTTGATGTCCACCGACAGGGTTGCGATCGCCTTGCCGTCCACCACCAGCGGGAAGACGATGCTGGTCATCAGCACCTGCTGGCCATCGATGGCATAGAAGTAGGGTTCGACCACGCAGACCTTGCCCGATGTACGCGGGCATACCCACCAGGTGTTGGCAGGTTGGCCGCTGGGCCCGATGGACGTGTCGGCCATGTCGCGCTCGGGCAGGGCCATCGAGGTGAGCTGGCCCACGTGCGGTTGCGACCAGTACAGGGCGAAGCGCCCGGTTTCGTTGCTGCCGAGCTCAGCCTGGCCGGCGAACAGGCTGTCCTTGCTGTCCAGCGCATTGGGCTCGAACACCAGTGACAGGCCCAGCAGATCGGGGTTGGCCTGGAGCGCGGCGCGCACCTGCCGGGTCATGTCCTCGCGCAGGTCGAACGCATCGAGAAAGCGCTTTTCGGCCTGTTCGCGCAGGAACAGTACCTGCCTGGAAAAGCCCGCACCGTACTGGTAAGCATCCATGAATTGGCGGCGGATGTTCAGGGCCTGCACCTCGCCCTGGGATTCGATGCGCGACTGGGCCGATTCGGTCAGCATCTGCATGCTGCTGGCCTTGACCAGGTCCGAGCTGTGGTCCATCCGGTACAGGGACAAACCGATGAGCAGGGTGACGATGCCGGCCAGGCACAGGCCGGCCAGCAATGTGATTTTCCATTGGATGGAAAGTTGTCGCAGAGGCATGGGGCAGATCCCTTTTTATGACAAGTAAGGGTTAGGGCACGGGCGAGGCGGTTTCCAGCCCCAGGTGGGTATCGGCTCCTACAGACTTTTCTTTATTCAAACATTCAATTTAATCCGCCGGTTGCGGGCAATCCGCCGTTGCCTGGCAGTTTTGACATCTGCCGTGCACTGCGTCAGAGTGCGCGCTTTTTTGTTCCCAGTGAGGTAAGCCCCCCATGAATGCAGTGATTGCCGCGGTCGGCATCATGCTGATACTGAGCCTGTCCCGCGTGCACGTGGTCATCGCCCTGATCGTCGGTGCCCTGGCAGGTGGGCTGGTCGGCGGCCTGGGTGTGCAAGGCACACTTGAAGCTTTCAATGGTGGGCTCGGCGGGGGGGCTACCGTGGCACTGTCCTATGCGTTGCTGGGTGCCTTTGCCGTGGCCATCGCCAAATCCGGCCTGGCGCATGCGTTGGCCGACCGGGCATTGGCCATGATCGACCGGCAAGGCCACGACCAAGGTGGCAGGGTCAAATGGTTGATGATCGGTTTGATGCTGGTGGTGGCCGTCTCGTCGCAAAACATTCTGCCCATCCATATCGCCTTCATTCCATTATTGGTGCCGCCGCTGCTCTATGTGCTGACCCGCCTGCGTATCGACCGGCGCCTGATCGCCTGCGTCATTACATTCGGCCTGATCACGCCCTACATTTTCCTGCCTGTGGGTTTCGGCAACATTTTCCTCAATCAGATTCTGCTGGCCAACGTGGCGCGTGCAGGGGTCGACATCACGGGTGTCAACGTTACCCACGCCATGGCCATTCCCGCCGCTGGTATGTTGGTGGGCTTGATAGTGGCGATGTTCGTCAGCTACCGAAAAAAACGCGACTACGACCTAGCGCGTATCGAGCAGGTCGAACAGGTGAGCGTGCGTTACAACCCGATGACGCTACTGGTGGCCGGCATTGCAATCGTCGCCGCGTTCGTCGTTCAGCTGCTGGTGGACTCGATGATCATCGGCGCGATGGTCGGCTTCTTGATTTTCTCGCTCTCAGGCATCGTCAAGTGGCGCGACACCGATGATCTGTTCACCGAAGGTATGAAGATGATGGCCATGATTGGTTTCATCATGATCACCGCCTCTGGCTTTGCAGACGTCATGAAAGCCACGGGTGATGTGCAAAGCCTGGTCGAAACCTCGGCGCATTGGATCAACCACAGCAAAGGGATAGGTGCCTTGCTGATGCTGCTGGTGGGCCTGCTGGTCACCATGGGCATTGGCTCGTCGTTTTCCACCGTACCGATTCTGGCTGCGATTTTCGTACCGCTGTGCGTCCAGCTCGGCTTCGACCCTTTGGCGACCGTGTGTATCGTCGGTACGGCAGGCGCGTTGGGTGACGCAGGCTCGCCAGCATCGGATTCCACCCTGGGTCCGACTTCCGGGCTCAATGTGGACGGGCAGCACCATCACATCTGGGACACGGTGGTGCCGACGTTCATCCACTACAACCTGCCGCTGTTGGCCTTCGGGTGGTTTGCGGCGATGACGCTCTAACAGCAGGGCACTCAGCGCTTGGCGGGCGGCGGCGAAATACGGTTGAGCACCGTGCTGCCGTCGTTGCTGCGGGTCAGGTAGACCGGCAGCACCTTGGGCAGGTTGTTCACCAACTGGCCTACTTCCCGGGTGTTGTAGATGCCGCTGATACGAATCTGACCGGTACCGACATCGGCAAGCCTCAGTGGCTTGTCGAGGTAGCGGTTTATGGCCGGCAGTGCCTGTTCGAGGGTCAAGTTGTCGAGCACCAGTTTGCCGCTGCGCCAGGCCAGGGCGTCGGCGAAGTTGCTGTTTTCCAGCAACTGGGGCTCATAGTCGCCCTTGCGGTAGGTGGCCTGCATACCGGGGCCAAGCCGATAGCCCGCATTGCCCTCGCTGGATACCAGCACCGATCCTTCGACCAGGGTCACTTTGACCCTGTCCTGGTATTTCCAGACATTGAAGCGGGTACCTGTCACGCGGGTCTGGCCATTGCCTGCGCGGACCACGAAGGGGTGCGAGCTGTCGTGGTGGACCGTGAAGAAGGCTTCGCCACGCTTGAGCGTGACACGGCGCTGGTGCTTGAAGTTGAGGTAGGTCAGGTCGGTGTTCAGGTTGAGCTGCACCGTACTGCCGTCACTCAACTGCACGGTCTGCATGTGGTCCGTCGTCTCGACGTGCTGGTAGCGGTTGGGAACCCAGCCTTGCTCCCAGCCGATCCACCCCACCAGCGGCAGAGCCGCCAACGCGATGACGGCAGCGTAAGCCTGAGCGCGCCACCTGCGACCGCTGCGCCGCACGGGGGCAGGGTGCCCATTCGCTTGAACGGGACGCGGCAGCAAGTCGGCCGTGTACCAGATATCCAGCATGGCCTGGTATTCCTCGGCATGACGCGGATCGGCTGCCAGCCACTGGGCAAAAGCCTCACGCTCGGCAGTGGTGCAATCGCCTTCATGCAGGCGCATGCACCAGTGCGCAGCGGCGTCGGCCATGCTGTCATCGGTGTGGATAGTCGGGCGGTCTTGGTTCATCGCGGCTCCAGGTTTTGCGCATTCTAACGTTCCACCACCGCGTCGAGAAACACGGAAAGCCGCCAAACCCTTTCATTTCCCGGCCTTTTCCGGCAAAAGCCTTCAGATTTTTCGCTTTTGAGAACGCTTCGCGCCATGAATAAAGGCGCTCGTGTCACGTACATAGCAAGCTAATTAAGTCTTTGACATTCACTGCCTAGGCAGTAATATTTACACACACTTGTTCGAGCAATCATTCATGCCCCATTTCTCGCCAGACAATTTCGAGACGTGCGCCATCGGCATGCTGTTGGGCCGCGCGGCGCTTCTGAAGGATCGGATCCTCGACTGGCACCTGGAGTCCGAGGGCGTTACTGCCGCGCAGTTCAAGGTGTTGATCATCGTGACGCAGTACCAGGTCGATACCCCGGCGGAGGTCTGCCGCTACCTGGGCCTGGACAGCGGATCGATGACGCGCATGCTCGATCGCCTTGAGCAAAAGGACCTGCTGGTGCGTACCCGTTGCCCGACGGACCGCCGCGTGGTGCGCCTGGCGTTGACGGCCGATGGCCAGCGGCTGGCCGACCGTTTGCCCGAGATCGGAGCTGCCGCCATGAACGAGCTGTGTGGCGCCCTGGCGGCCGATGAGCTCAAAGACTTGGAGCGTCTGTTGGCCAAGGTACTGCTTGGCGCTGGCGATCCGCTGACGATCCGTCGCTTCGGTGATCGTTGAACCCCGTTTCCTTTATTCCAAGGTATTGTCATGGCTACTTCCTCAGACACCCCTGCACCTACCGAGGCACCCACCTCCTCGCGCAAGCGCAAGCTCTGGCTGATTGGCCTGTTGGTGCTGCTGATCCTCGGTGGGCTAGGCACTTGGGCCTGGTACAGCCTGGTTGGGCGTTGGTACGAGAGCACTGATGACGCCTACGTCAACGGCAACGTGGTCGAAATCACGCCGTTGGTGACCGGGACGGTGACCAGCATTGGCGCCGACGATGGCGACCTGGTGCATGCCGGCCAGGTCTTGCTGCAGTTCGACCCGGCCGACAGCCAAGTGGCCCTGCAATCGGCTCAGGCCAACCTTGCGCGTACGGTAAGGCAGGTGCGCGGTCTGTACAGCAACGTCGATTCGCTCAAGGCTCAGTTGCAGACGCGTCAGGCTGAATTGCGCAAGGCCCAGCAGGACTTCAACCGGCGCAAGGTGCTGGCCGAAAGCGGCGCTATCGCCGGCGAAGAGCTTTCCCATGCGCGCGATGACCTGAGTGTTGCCCAGGCGGCGGTTAACAGTGCCCGCCAGCAACTGAGTACCAGTGCTGCTTTGGTCGATGACACCGTGGTGGCTTCGCACCCAGAGGTCATGGCCGCGGCGGCCGATCTGCGTCAGGCCTACCTGGCTCATGCGCGCACCACGCTGGTAGCGCCAGTGACCGGCTACGTTGCCAAGCGCAGCGTGCAGCTCGGGCAGCGCCTGCAACCCGGTACTGCCACCATGGCAGTGATTCCGCTTGACCAGGTGTGGATCGACGCCAACTTCAAGGAAACCCAGCTGCGCCAGATGCGCATCGGCCAACCGGTTGAGATCACTGCCGACCTGTATGGCAGCGATGTCTCCTACAGTGGCACGGTGGACAGCCTGGGTGCCGGCACCGGCAGCGCGTTCGCCTTGCTGCCTGCGCAGAACGCGACCGGCAACTGGATCAAGATCGTGCAGCGGGTGCCTGTGCGCATTCACTTGAACCCCGACCAGTTGAAGGACCATCCCTTGCGTATCGGCCTGTCCACGGTTGTGGATGTGGACTTGCACGACCAGAGTGGCCCGGCCCTGGCTCAGCAACCTGCGCAACAGGCGAGCTACACCACCGACGTCTACGATCGCCAGTTGGTCGAGGCGGACAAGCTGATCGAGCAACTGATCCGTGACAACAGCGCGCCTGGCAAGACGGCACAGCGATGAGCAATAACGCCGCCGCCCAGTTCACGCCGCCTAGCCTGCTGCTGACCACCATCGGCCTGTCGCTTGCCACGTTCATGCAGGTGCTGGACACCACCATTGCCAACGTGGCCTTGCCGACCATCTCGGGCAACCTGGGGGTCAGTTACGAGCAAGGGACTTGGGTGATCACCTCGTTCGCCGTGAGCAATGCCATCGCCTTGCCGCTAACAGGCTGGTTGAGCCGACGCTTTGGCGAGGTGAAGTTGTTCCTGTGGGCGACCTTGTTGTTCGTGCTGGCATCGTTCTTGTGCGGCATCGCCCAGTCGATGCCGGAGCTTGTGGGCTTTCGGGTATTGCAGGGGGTGGTAGCCGGTCCGTTGTATCCCATGACCCAGACCTTGCTGATTGCGGTCTATCCCCCTGCCAAGCGGGGGATGGCGCTCGCACTCCTGGCCATGGTGACGGTCGTGGCCCCTATCGCCGGGCCCATCCTGGGTGGGTGGATCACGGACAGTTACAGCTGGCCGTGGATTTTCTTCATCAACGTGCCCATCGGCCTGTTCGCCGCTGCGGTGGTGCGCCAGCAAATGCGCGATCGTCCGGTGGTCACCAGCCGACAGCCGATGGACTACATAGGGCTGCTGACGTTGATCGTTGGGGTAGGGGCCTTGCAGGTCGTGCTGGACAAAGGCAACGACCTTGATTGGTTCGAGTCCTCGTTCATCATCACCGGTACGCTGATATCCGTCGTGTTCCTGGCTGTATTCGTCATCTGGGAGCTGACCGACCGGCACCCGGTGGTGAACCTGCGGTTGTTCGCCCACCGCAATTTCCGCGTGGGAACCATCGTCCTGGTGGGTGGCTACGCAGGCTTCTTCGGCATCAACCTGATCCTGCCCCAGTGGCTGCAGACGCAGATGGGCTATACCGCCACCTGGGCAGGCTTGGCCGTGGCGCCTATCGGGATATTGCCGGTAATCATGTCGCCATTCGTGGGCAAGTACGCGCATCGCTTTGACTTGCGGATTCTGGCGGGGCTGGCGTTTCTGGCGATCGGTAGCAGTTGCTACATGCGTGCAGGGTTCACCAGCCAGGTGGATTTCCAGCATGTGGCATTGGTGCAGTTGTTCATGGGCATCGGGGTTGCGCTGTTCTTCATGCCCACATTGAGCATCTTGTTGTCCGACCTGCCGCCCCAGCAAATCGCCGATGGATCAGGCTTGGCGACGTTCCTGCGCACATTGGGGGGTAGCTTTGCGGCTTCGCTGACGACGTGGATCTGGATCCGCCGGGCTGACCAGCACCATGCTTACTTGAGTGAGCACATCAGCCAGTACGAGCCGGCGACACGGCATACGCTTGAGCAGATGGGCGGGGCGAACCTGCACAACTACGCGCAGTTGGAGCAGGTGCTCAACGGGCAGGCTTACATGATGTCGACGGTGGACTACTTCATGATGATGACGTGGGTGTTCGCAGGGCTGATTTTGTTGGTCTGGTTCGCGAAGCCGCCGTTTACGGCCAAGGCGGGGCCGGGGGGCGGGCATTGAGTTTGATTTGGGTTGCGTGACCGGTGTTTTGCTAAATACCGGAGCCCAGTAGGAGCGGTCTTGCCGGAGCGCCGGACCGACCTCGATGGGCTGCACAGCAGCCCTAAAGAGAATTTCATGGGGAGCCGATGTTTTTTGAGTCCGCGCTTCTGCTCTTCACTGCATCGTCATGGCTGATCATCACGGGGGCTTCACGGGGCCTACTCATTTGGGCAGTCGAAGTTTCTACTTCGGTCTTTAGCCGCCGAGTCGAGGTGCGTTTCTTCCTCTCCGGGCGTTTACCTGGGCGAACGGCCCAGAGGTAAGCGTTTTCGCGTAACCGCTCTTGAATGGCCGGTGGATAGTCATTGACGGTGGTCAATGGCGGAACGGGTTTCCCGGGCAAACCGGCTTCACGAATGATCTTGGGCCAGCGCGGTTTCCAGCACAGCATCAGGCTTAGCCAATGGCCGGTGCCGATGATCAGGAAGGCGGGCGAGATCAAGACCAGGCCGAGTTTGATGATTCGAGAGGATTTTCGAAAGTAGTGGGTCAGGCCTTCGAATTGAGGGGTAAAGGCTTGCCAGGGCCAGGGGAAGTGCGAGGTCATAGGTGGGCGGGGCAGGTCCTCCGGGCCCTCGTCCATGAAGCGGCGGATGAACTCCCACTCGGATTGCAGCTCCGTGAAGTTGTTGGCGGCTTTGCCTACGTGGGCGAGTTCTGGATGGAGGGCGCCGGCGAACGACGGTGGCCACATAAGCACCAAAGGTAGGCCTACACCACCGGCAGCAGCGTAATTTATATTCGAGCCGTTGGACGTGACTCCGTGCCAAGGAAGTGTGACGATGCCACCACAGTAAGTAGGACGGTGCAGGTGAACCTGTTGGGTACTACGATTGAATCGAATCAGCAAGTGGCGCGACGTAAACATTTCCAAGCGCGTGATACATAACCCATACTTTATATAAATTATGGAGATCAATATCATTAAGCTGCTGGTAAGAGTTGCTATGAAGATATGGGCTCCATACGGCTCCCCTTGATCGTTTCTAACTATGTCTACTAGTCGAATTAGAGACGTTGCTGACATGTATGCGAATGATGTAATCGTAGCTACTATGGTGGCCGAGATGATGCTGATGAGTCCGCGCTTGTTTTCCCACATGCCGTAGCGCATTTCCAGTATATGCTCGTTGCAAGCATAAACTGGTCCTCGGCTCTTGGGTGAGCTGCTGGCTGGATTTTTAGCGGCTGTGATCATCTCCTGATCGTCGTTTTCATAGACTGTCTTGAGTTTTATCTTTTTATGCTTTTTCTCAAAAGCATCGCGTTCTTCCTTGGGGTCAATATAGGAGAGCCATGTGAGCCATTCAAAAAAATACATTACGCTATCTCTCTGATTGCGCTAAATAAAGCTTCAAGTTCTTCCGTGTCTTTTTCGTAACCTTCGGTGGTTTTTTTAATGCGGAAGCAGCATTTACTGCACCACTTCTCTAACGCGCTTTCATCGAGTATCAGTAAGGCAACAGTACTGACTACCACGACGGTGCCGCCGATCAAGCCCAAACGGCTGAGCCAGAGCATAGCAGGCCTGTTCGCCGCAAGTCTTGCAGATAATCTTGATAACATTGCGTATGAGTTGCTTATGCGTGCAGTAGGATCAAGAATTGCTAGCCAATGGAAGAACGCACTCGCCTGTGAAAATGCTATACCCCCTTGCCCCACAAGTAAGGTGATGATGGCGCTTGCTCTAACGCTGTGAGCCGCTACTAACATATGTTTAGATCTTGCTTGTGCATCAATGGCATCGGAAAAGTCCCACTTAATACTTATAACCGCGCCCGCCGCCGCCAACCCGGCTCCCCACAATCGATACCGACCCAGGCTAACGTGCGCGCCCCGCGCAGTGGCGCTGTTCCCACCAACGCCTCTAATCGTCAGTTCAGTCCCCACCGCAAGCAGCTCCATCCCCGCAGCCGCACTTGTAAATGCAGCTGCAGTCACTTCGCTCCAGAAGCGTCGGTCCTTGTCATCCCGCCTGCCTTGTAACAACAGCAGCCCGGCCTCCAACAGCAGTAATCCGCTGGCGACCCGCAAACGATAGAACTGATTCCCGTGCACCCCGTGCAATGTCTCGGCATAAGCTTGATCAAGCCGGCGTACGATGGGCGCCGCGACGCGGCCGGGCGACGGCGTTTTACCGTTCAGCGCCTGCTCACTCAAGCGCAGTTCCACCGCTTGCTGACCCAGTGAGGCAATGAGGTAGGTGCTCAGGCGTCGGTACAGCAACCGATCAGCGCTGCCGGGCGCACCCGCTGACAGGCTCTGGTGCCCCAGCTGCCCAAGCCAGGCCAACGCGCCAGCAGTATTGATGGGGCTATGTTGCGCGAGCTGGTCCAGATGGCTGTCCAGCCGGCTGAAGTGTGCGGCGAGCTCCTTGGCTTGTTTAAGGGCCGTCTCCAGCTGAAGAAAAGGGTCGTTACCTGGCGCCAGTGCGTCCAGCGCTGTACGTGTTCGCGCAAGCGCCTCTGCAATCTCACGTTGGTTGAGGACAAACGAGCGCAGCGCAAGGTTGTCAGGGGTTATATCGTCGGCGCGCCACCATTGGGCGAGCAATGCTGCGCCTGCTGGCACGCCTTCGAGGCCTATCACGCATAGGCCCGTTTGATGTGCAAAGCACAAGCCATTGGTGAGGTCGCTCTCATCATAGTGGACAAGTGCGTCTACCAGTGCGGACGACTTCAACCACGTGAGGTGATCTGCCGCTCTGGACTCGGCGAGACGTTGTGCTTCGGCGCTCTGCGCCTCGAACGTCTCCAGGTGTCGATGCATACCTTGCAGGTTGACGAGTGGCAGGTAGCGGTCTTCGAAATGTTTGGCAAACTCGCCGTTCTCGGCAAGGATTTCGAGCTTCTGCCTCTCTTTTTCTACGTGTATTTCGAAGATGGCCTCTTTTTTCTGTTCCCAAAGTTCGGCCAGCCGCGACTGCGAACCCTGCATGACGTAGGCGAGACTGGCGCGTAGCGCCTTGTCATAATGACCGACCAACGCGGCAACCTTTCGCTCCGTGAATTGCTCATGCAGCTCGCTAAAGGCTTGAGCAACCAACACCTTCCGCTCGTTACTGGGGCCACCGTTCTCGGTACTGGCTTCCAGCCAATTCCTGAGGTGTTCCATGCCAGCGTTGCGCCAGGCATTGAGTTCCTGGGTAATGCCGATGGCGTCCTCCACCACCACGGCAACGCCCCGTGCTTCAGGTTTACTGCCCAAGGGACCCAGGGCTTGCCGTGCCGCCGCCAGCGAGCTGATGCTTGGTGTACTGAAGACCTGAGCGTCCAACAGCGTGCGCAACACGTCGTTGGATTCCGCGGCAAAGTCGGCGACAAGGTTCAACTGGTCAGGACGTATCGTGTAGGGCCTGGGCATTGGGCAGCTGGGGCTGGCGAAGGGCGCTATGTCTACGGCAGGCAGCAGGTCGCGTCGACGCAGCAATTGCCGCTGCGCCGCGATGGTCAACGGATCGGGGCTGTAGAACAGGCGAAGCTCGAGCAAGTCGTCGAGATCATGAACCGTGAATGCCCAGGTCATAGCGCGCACGACATCCTGGAATGTGGAGATGCCAGGCGGTTTTGGCTCTGGATGTTCAGGGTCGAAGAGCGACAGGGCGCCGTTCGCGGCGATTCGATAGGGAGGGTGAAGGCTGTATTGCCCACTGAGCCTGCGCTTTTCCATGACATACAGGAAACCTTCACGCAGCGGGCGAATGGCATAGTCCGCCTGATGCAGCGCGGCGGTGCGATGCGGGTGGCGCAGGTGTTCAGGCAGAGTAGGGAGCTGCTGACGCTGGTGGGGATTACCGCCCACGGCGGCATAGCGTAATGGCAGAACGGTGAAGGTGCGGGTGCATGAGACGGCGGGCCCTATGGATAAAGGGTCTTGCAAGGCTTCGCAGTTCTGCCGATTGATTTCCATCAGCATCTTCAGATCGAACATGAGGGCCCCTGGCGAATTAGACGGTGCAGGTGTGTTTGAAGGCGTTGATCAAGGGGCAAGCTTTGCTCGAGCGACTCCTTGACGGCGGTCTGCCAGATGGGCTCGAGTGTCAATCTGTCGCCAAGCAGGGCGAAATGGGTGACGTAGGTGATCAGGTCTTGCTGCTCGATGAACCCAGCTTCTCGCGCAGCCTTGAGGTATTTACGTACTCTCCCCAGGCGGACGCTGTGGCACTGTTTGGCTTGCCCACTGACGGTCAGCGAGGTTTTCAATTGATCGGCAAGGCGATGTTCGAGGGGGTCTACTGCCAGCGCTTCCCAGCACGCAGCGTCCAGCGTGAGGTCTTTGAGCGCTTGGGTGGCCGGCCTGTCGCCGCCCATCAGGCAGCCCCAAATTTCTTCATTGGCGTCCGGATAAGGCACCCACCAACTGTGGATCGGAGCGAACCATTCGACGAGTTCAGGCAGATCCTTACGGCCATGCAGCACGCGCAGGCAGTGTTCGGTGTGATAACGCAGTAAATAACGTTGCCCGTCAGGTCCCAGCACGGTATTGGCTTGCGCCAGGTGCGAGGCCAAGGCAGCAGTGGGCAATGCGCTGACGATCCAGCCGCATATGGCATCGGCTGCTAACTCGTTCAATTGCCAGAAAAGGTTGGATTGGCTTTGTACTGTAGCCTTGCCTTTGACGGCATACAAACCGATGCCGCACTGACGCACGTTGCTAAATTCGGCTTGTTGCATCAGGGGGTGCAGTATTCTGTGATCACGTGGGACAAGGCGTTTTAACTGTTCAGGGCCTAATGTGGAAAGTTCGAGAACGGCGCTAAGTTGGTAGCGTTCTGCTTGTCGCAGAGGAAGAAAAAGTTTTTTGGACAAGGTGTTTGTCATGACGGGTTCCCCTCCAGGCGAACGACATTCCGACCTTCTGTGATTGCTTTCAATAAACAGCTGATGCAGATGGCTTCACCAGGCGTTGGCGTGGCACGGATGGCCAGGTCATGTGAACGCCCTGTTGGGGTTTGTGCGACCGGGCCTTTGATGTTGATTGCAATGGCGTCAATGGTAAGGCCGCTGCCGTCGAGCCTTAATGTTGCGCCGGGTGCCCTGATGGTCAGGCTTTCTGATGCCTGGAGCTCCAAGACTTGCGTCCCTTGGCGAATCGCTTGCCCTGCCCGTAGCTCGACATGACCGGCGACGTGTTGCTCCAGGTGGCCGCCAATTTCTATCGAATGATTGGCTGTGGTCTTGTCATAGCGATTGTTACCGACTTGCTCCGTACGATCTTGTGCCACGTTGAGCACGCGATGACGTCCGATCTCAAGTACATCATCCTGGCCGATCTGGCAGTGATGATCTTTCCCAACGTTCAAACGTTGATCGTTGCCCACGTCCTCGTGTCGGTCATGACCGATATCGATGTGCTCATCCCGCGCTACACGTTCACACCTGTCGTTCCCAATCTGCGTCGTCTCATCGTGCTTGACCACATTGTTCTGATCCCTCTCGGCATGGATGAACACCTCCTGGCGTCCCAGCTCATCCTCGAAGCGCAGCTCATTGAAGCCGTCACCTTTGTGGGTCTGGCTCTTGATGGTCATGCGGGTCTTGTGTTCAGGCAGGTCGTAGGGCGGCAGCTGATTGCCACAGTACGTGCGCCCGGTGATCATCGGCTGGTCAGGATCACCGTTGACGTACTGGATGATCACGTCCTGGCCGATTCGCGGAATGGCCATCGAGCCCCAGCTGCCACCGGCCCAGCCTTGTGACACCCGCACCCAGCAGGAGCTGAATTCGTTGTTCTCGCTCTCGCGATCCCAGGGAAAGCTGACCTTGACCCGCCCCCACTCATCGCAATAGATCTCTTCGCCCTTCGGCCCGACCACGGTAGCCATGTGCGGGCCGTCAATGCGCGGTTTTGCCAGAGGCGAGGGTCGCCATTCGATCCTGCCGGGGACCAGGACGGCGCTCAGCGCGTACCGCGTGCTCTGCTCGGCATTGGTCGCCTCTTCCTGCAGGCTGGTGAGCTGGCTGCCCTGGTGAGTGACCGTGTTCACCCGCCAGTGCGCATTGAGGTCGCGTCTGGGGTGACCGGTCAGCGTGAAGCTCAGGCCCGGTTGCAGGCGCACATCATCACCTTGCACGTGCGCCAGCCGCACATCGTGACGCAACGCCATGACCCGGTTTTCCGTGAACGGTTTACCTACGGCATCGCGCTTGTAGCGCCCTGGATAGTCGAAATACTCGTAGTCCCTGGATTGGTGCTCCAGGAACGGGCCCGTGGCCCTGTGTTCCTGGCGGTAGGCCGGGTTGGTGAAGGTGTGGTCACGCTGAACCTGGCTTGCCGTGCGCACCTGTTCGCTGTAGTTCAAGCGGCGCAAGCAAAAAACCGGTTGGTCCCCACCGCTGTTGGCGTGGTACAGGACGGTATGGGCGTCCAAGGGCTGATCGTCCCCGTGAAAGCCTTCGTCTTCCTCGTCGGCAGTGACGGCGCCATGGCTGATCAACCCCAGTGACAGCAGCCGATCGGTGATGATCAGCGTGTGCTGTTTTTCACTGTGGGCGAAGCGATAGACGAAGCCTTCTTCGGCTAAAAGGCGTGCGATGAACGCCAGGTCCGTCTCGCCGGCCTGGACGCAGAACTCGCGGACCTGATGGTCCAGGCTGGCGTGGATTTCGTACGGGTCGATGCCCTGGCGCTTGAGCATCAGCGCCAGTATTTGCGGCACGTTCTTGTGTTGGAAGATACGCCAGTTCGAGCGCAGGCCGGCGCGGGCCAGGCGTGGCTCGACCAGCGCATGATAGTAGGTGCGGTGGAAGCCGCTTTCAGCCTGGGTGAAACGGCTGACCAACCCGTGCACGTAGCGCACGGGACGCGCGCCGTTCCAGAGGGTGAACAGCACCGGCTTGTCGAGCAAATGGCCGAAGTCGACGTCGTGTTCGTAGCTGATCAGCTGCAGTTCGAGGGTGAATGGCTGACTGATGCCTTCCTTGAGTGTGAACGACACCACTTCGAATTCTGCATCGCCAACCAGGGGTTGGAAGCTGTAACGCAGGTCAGATTGGCGAGGCATAAGCGATCCTTGTCTGCCGGTCGAGATTCAAACTATCCAGGTAACCCTGGCTGCCAGGGGCACGCCAGTGGGGTCAGGCGATCCGGTTGCGCCAGTTGTTGGCGTCTTTCTGCAACTCACTGCTGCAAGATGCCGTTCAGCGAACCCAGCACCTCAGTGGTAATCAGGTGCAGCCGGTAGCTGTAGATGCTGTAGGCCACGGCCATGGCCCCGGCAGATACCAGCAATGGGCTCCACGACGGCCATTGCCGGCGCATGCGTAAGTTACGGGGAGTCACATGGGGGTAGGGATCGCACACGTGTTCTGGCGTGGGTCCGCGCAGTTCACGGATGGTCCCGTGGAGTTGGTGGATAAGGGCGTTCAACGACGCCTCACCGTTCGGCGCAATGGCGTACCTGCCCTTGAGGCCCAGGCACAACGCGAAGTACATGAACTCCAATGCATCCAGATAACGCTTGGGTTCTTGCATCAGGCGCGAGAGCACGGTGAAGCACTTTTCCCCACCCCAGGTTTCGTCGTGGAAGATGCTGAGCAGGGTTCCTGGCTCCAGCAACTGGCTTTGCCCCAAGGCCGTTCCATGACTGCACCATCGATGTACAGACACAGGCCGTAAAAGTACGCGAGCAACTGAGCGTGCTCGTAGCCGTGCTGGCGCATTTCTTCCCTGATGGTGTGGATCTGGTTGCGTACCTGTTGATGCACGGCCTTGATGTTCGGCAGTGAGTTCAGTGTGCGCAGGCGAATCACCAGGCCGAACAGGGGAGCGGCGGCATCCAGCATGGGGTTGGCATAGCCGCCGCGTAGTTTAAAGTCGGGGTCGGCGCGGTAACCCTGCGAAGGCATTTGTGCCTGTGCGCGCGTGTTGGGGGCAGTAACGGATCTTCCTGCCGCCGTTCCTGGCTTAGCCATCGCATCGAAAAGGCCCGTGTTGTCATCCTGACGATCGTTACTCGCATTCCTCATCTCACCAACTCCTCTTTGCCTGGAACGATCGTTGCTGCCGACCGTTGCCACGGAGCTGATGGAAAGTTGCCGGCCTCTGGCAGTCGAAGCAGCGTTGGGCATCGTGCGACCCCCCGTTGCTGAAGTCGTGACGCTGCGTACGGGTTTGTTCCATGGCAATGGCTCTGTGTGGACGGTCATGCACACCGCGGCGATTGGGTGATCAGGACAGTGTTCCAGTTGCCATCTTTTATATTATTAATTGCTGTTTTCGTCGCGCAGGGATGTTCTTAACTTATCGTAGGAAGTTTCTTTGTGAGACGCACTTCCTATAAGCGTTCTTGGACTTCAATTTAGGTGTTGCCGACAACGCACGCTTATCCTGCGTAAGGTTCAGTCGATCACTTCAAGCACTAGTGCCCAACTGAAAATTCGCCTGCTCATTCCCATCACCGCCCGCTTAACTGGCAACCTACTTAAATGTCCTCTATCGTCAAACCACAGCCTCAATCTATTCGACACCTTATGAACCCTGTCATCCTGATTACCGGCGCCAGCCGCGGTATAGGTGCTGCCACTGCACTGTTAGCTGCCCGGCATGGCTACCACTTGTGCATCAACTACCTCAGCAACGATGAAGCTGCCCAAGCCATCCTCAGCCAAGTCCGTACCCTGGGTGCCAAGGCTATTGCCGTGCGCGCCGATGTCAGCAGCGAAGCCGAGATTATCGCGATGTTTCAGCGTATAGATAAAGATCTGGGGCCTATCGCGGCCCTGGTAAACAATGCCGCCACCATCGCTCCCCAAACCCGTCTCGAGCACATGACCGAGTCGCGATTGCTCAGCATGATGAAGACCAACATCGTCGGCCCCATGCTCTGCACCAAGCACGCCGTACTGCGTATGGCCGCACGACACGGCGGAAATGGCGGGGCCATCGTCAACGTCTCATCCCTGGCCGCCCGACTCGGGTCGCCGAACGAGTACATCGACTACGCCGCCTCGAAAGGAGGGCTCGACACGTTCACACTGGGCCTTGCCAAAGAGCTAGCTGCGGAAGGTGTAAGGGTCAACGGGGTCAGGCCCGGTTACATTCATACAGGCTTTCATGCGCTTTCGGGTGACCCAGATCGGGTCTGCAAACTCGAGTCCGGGTTGCCCATGGGCCGAGGCGGGCGGCCCGAGGAGGTGGCCGAGGCGATCATCTGGCTGCTGTCTGACAAAGCTTCCTATTCGACAGGTACATTCATCGACCTAAGTGGCGGAAGATAACCGGCCGCCCGCATCATCAAACGCGCCTGTTCGAGCCAGCGTCATGGCCGGCCAGCAGCAGGGCCACCTGTTCGACCAGCGCGGTCAGTGCAAAGGGCTTGCACATCACTGCACCCTTACGCGACATGGCGACGCCCTGTTCATCGGCATAGCCAGTGATGTAGAGCAGGGCTGCCGAGTCGGGCAGGGCGGTTTCCAGCTGCTTGCCACTGACTCTGCCTGGCAAGCCGATGTCGGTGATCAACAGCGACGGCTGCAGGCCGGCCCTCAAAGCTTCCAAGGCCTGCGAGCCTTCTGCAAAGGCGCGCACCTCCATCCCTTGATCAATCAGCAGTTCCTCTATCACCAGACGCAACGTGTCTTCGTCCTCCACCAGCATGACCAGATGTTTATCCTGCCGGGAGGGCCAGGATGGCGTTGGTACGTTGGCAATGCTCAGCGCGATCTGGCCTGTGTCCTTGGGTAGATAAAGGTCCACACACGTGCCTTGCCCCGGCGTGCTGGTGATCTTCACCTGACCGCCGCATTGACGAATGAAGCCATAGACCATGGGTAGCCCCAGTCCCGATCCCTGGCCAAGTGGCTTGGTGGTGAAAAACGGCTCCATGGCACGTTCTGCCACATCGCTGCTCATTCCCACGCCGGTGTCACTGATAGAAATCCTGACGTACTCGCCTACAGGCAAGTGAAGACGGTCGGCCAGCGAAGGCTGCACCCGCACGTCATTGTTGCGAATGTCCAGCATCCCGCCTAAAGGCATGGCGTCGCGTGCATTGATGCACAGGTTGAGCAACGCGTTTTCCAGCTGGGAAGGGTCGACCTGGATAAGCCAGTGTCCAGGCGTGGTGTGGTCCTGGAACTCGATGCTGGCGTGCAACGAGCTCTTGATGAGATCGTGCATGCTGGTCACCAACGCATGGACGTCGACCGTCTGTGGGGTCAGTTTTTGTTGCCGGGCGAAGGTCAGCAGGCGTTGCACCAGGGTAGCCGCCCGCTTCGTATCCTGCCTGGCCAACCCGATGAGCCTGGCAACATCCGGATAGCGACCTTCGGTCTGCCGCTGAGCGGCAACCTCCAGCGCACCCATTATGCTGCCGAGCAAGTTGTTGAAGTCATGGGAGATCCCGCCAGTCAGCTGGCCGATGGCCTCCATTTTCTGGGACTGGCGCAGGGTTTCTTCCACTTGCTCAAGGCGCTGCTGCTCAGCGACGCGCTCGGTGATGTCATAGGCGAACATGAAACCACCCTGCACGACCTGGTCGGCATCGAGCAGCGGGTTGTAGCGCACCTCGTAGTGACGGACATCCGATTGCAGGCCAATGGCAACGGTGTCCACGAAAGACTTACCCGCCATGATCCTTGGCCACAGCCCGCTCAATTGTTTGACGATATCCGGCTGGTCGGCGATGAAGTCGGGGATGTACTCACCAACCCTGGGCACCAGGCCGCGCCACCGCTTGAAGGTTTCCTGCGCGGTACGGTTGATCGCCAGCAGCCTGAAGCTGCAATCGGCCGCGAATACGTTGGCAACGCTGTGATCGACCAAGTTGCCCAGCAGCTTGCGACTGGCAAGCTCTCTGTCTACTTGCTGTGCCAGTTCCTGGTTGAGCGCCTGCAACTGATTGACGTCAGCGTTTTCGTCGGGCCTGCCGGTGAACAGAACCAGCAATGTTCGCTCGCAGGCGGGCTCGAGGCGGCTGACTTTCAAGGTCAGCCAGCGATTCGAGACCGCCAGCCGCTGTTCGA
Organism: Pseudomonas fulva NBRC 16637 = DSM 17717; assembly: GCF_000730565.1. Lineage (GTDB taxonomy): Bacteria > Pseudomonadota > Gammaproteobacteria > Pseudomonadales > Pseudomonadaceae > Aquipseudomonas > Aquipseudomonas fulva. The sequence goes on from NZ_BBIQ01000004.1 coordinate 136,282, forward strand.
AGTGCATGGGCACACCCGTGCGAGCCACCTCGGCGAAATGTGGGAGCCATTGGTCCACTTCGTCAGGAATGGTTTGCCTTGCGGTCAAACCCACCTCTTTGACATGAAGAGTGTGGCGGGCGCAGGCCTCGTTGTACATCAGGTAGCGATAGTCATTGAGTTGGCCGTGCTCATCCTCAAGCACTTGCAAGATGCACAGGCCTTCATCGATTTGCTCGACGACGGCGTCATACGCAGCAGCCTTCAGGCGCAGCTGCTCGTGCTCGGCCTCGAGCTCAAGCAGCCTGGCCTGTAAGGCTGCGCGGTCGTCCAACGTCGTTTGTGATGTCATGCGGGCAATTGGGCTTGGAAATTTCGACAACTATAGCCGTGTGTGCATGAGAGGTTAAAGGCACAACTCAGAAAGAACGAATGATCCGCCCCAGGGTGGCCATTGCCTGTTCGGCACCTTCGTTCCAGGGACTGCCATAGTTGAGCCGGATGCAGTTGCCGAAGCGCCGGGTGGGCGAGAAGATCGGCCCCGGGGCAATGCTGATGCCTTGCGCCAGCGCCATGTGGAACAGCTTGAGCGCGTCCATCTGTTGCGGTAACTCCAGCCAGAGGAAATACCCCCCTGACGGTTGACTGACACGTGTCTGTGCCGGAAAGTGACGCCCGATCGCTGCCAGCATATTGGCTTGCTGGCCTTCGAGGGCATAACGCAACTTGCGCAGGTGCCGATCGTAGCCACCGTGCTGCAGGTAGTCGGCGATGGCAGCCTGGGCCGGCATCGAGGCGCAGAGCGAGGTCATGAGCTTCAACCGCTCGACCTTCTGTGCGAACCGCCCAGCGGCGACCCAGCCGATGCGATAGCCCGGGGCGAGGCTCTTTGCGAAGGAGCCGCAATGCATGACCAGGCCCTGGGTATCGAATGCTTTCGCAGGCTTGGGGGCCTGCTGGGCATAATAGAGCTCGGCGTAGACATCGTCTTCGATCAGGGGCACTTGATGGCGAGTCACCAGCTCGACCAACGCCTGCTTCTTGGCCTCCGGCATGCTCGCGCCGACCGGGTTCTGGAACGTGGTCATGCACCACACCGCCTTGACCGGGTGTTTTTGCAGCGTTTGGGCGAGCACCTCCAGGTCCATGCCATCGCGGGGATGTACGGGGATTTCGACGGCTTTGAGTTTGAGCCGTTCCAATACCTGCAGGCAGGCATAAAATGCGGGCGCTTCGATTGCAACCAGGTCACCTGGCTGGGTGACAGCTTGAAGACAGAGGTTCAAGGCCTCCAGTGCCCCGTTGGTGATCAGCAGTTCTTCCATCGGCAGCATCAGTCCGCCGACCATGTAGCGCAGGGCAATCTGCCGTCGCAGTTGCGGGTTGCCGGGCGACAGATCCGTGACCGCCACCCGAGGGTCCATGGCACGGCTGGCGCTGGCCAGTGACCGGGACAGGCGCTGGAGAGGGAATAGCGATGGGCTCGGGAAGGCTGAGCCAAAGGGTACCGTGTTGGGGTCTTTGATCGAGTCGAGGATGGAAAAGACCAGGGCACTTACGTCCACATCGGTGGACTCGCTGATCGGGTGCAGCGCTTGAGGCTCGCTGAATTGGCGAGTCGCATGGGCATTGACGAAGTAGCCCGAGCGCGGCCTGGCGCGGATCAGCCCACGCCGCTCCAGCAGGTAATACGCCTGGAATACCGTGGAGGGGCTGACCCCGTGCGTCTGGCTAGCGTACCGCACGGAGGGCACGCGCTCACCAGGGCCCAGTACGCCGGAGCGAATGAGTTCGGCGATGTCGTCGGCGAAGCGTTCGTAACGTTTCATTGTGGCCTTCTGTCGAAGCCTGGCAGGCAAGAAAAGTGGAGTGTAGGCGTCATCGGTTCATGGGCGCCACGAAGCGGCTGTGCGCAACGCTGCGCACCGAATCGTCGTCGCGTTCGCTGATTTCGAATGTAAGCGGCACCGCACCGCTTTCGGGTCGGTCGGCCAGCATCGCCACGGACACCGGCATTTCGCTCATGTCGCCGGCGGGTACAGTAAGCGCTGTCTGCCCCTGCAGGGTAAAGCCCTCGGCATCGAGCAACCGAAGCGCGTAGTGTTGAGTGTGCTCGGTCTTGTTGATCACCTTGAGCAGGTAGATGTTCTCGATCTGACCCATCGCATTTTCGCGGAACAGACCGCGGTCTTTGATCACATCCAGCGATACCATCGGCCGCAGGTACAATGCCACGCACAAGGCACCGATCATCACCAGCAGTGCTGCGGCGTAACCGAGCAGGCGTGGCCGTAGCCAGTGCGTAGTACCCCCTTGCAGGCTGTGCTCGGACTTGTACCCGATCAGCCCGCGTCGGTAGCCCATCTTGTCCATCACGCCGTCGCAGGCATCGATACAGGCCGCGCAGCCGATGCAGGCCATTTGCAAACCGTCGCGAATGTCGATGCCAGTAGGGCACACCTGCACGCACAAGGTGCAGTCGATACAGTCACCCAGGCCCTGGGCGCGGGGGTCGCTGCCTTTCTTGCGCGCGCCACGTGCTTCGCCACGGCGCGGATCGTAAGCGACGGCCAGGGTATCCTTATCGAACATCACGCTCTGGAAACGGGCGTAGGGGCACATGTGCAGGCAGACCGCTTCGCGCAGCAAGCCGGCATTGAAGTACGTGGCCGTTGTGAAGAACAACACCCAGAACAGCGCTACGCCGCCCAGTTGGAGTGTCAACAATTCGGCCGCCAGCGGACGAATTGGTGTGAAGTAGCCCACGAAGGTCATGCCGGTGACCAGCCCTATGGCCAGCCAGAGCGAGTGCTTGGCGATGCGCCGGGCGGCTTTGTCCACGCTCCAGGGGGCTGCGGCCAGCTTGATGCGTTGGTTGCGGTCGCCTTCAGTGACTTTTTCGCACCACATGAACAACCAGGTCCAAGTACTTTGCGGGCAGCTGTAACCGCACCAGACGCGCCCGGCGTAGACGGTGATGGCGAACAGGCCGAACGCACAAATGATCAGCAGCGCCGAGAGCAGGATGAAGTCCTGCGGCCAGAAGGTAGCGCCAAAGATGTGGAATTTGCTGTTCTCCAGGTCCCACAGCACGGCCTGGCGGCCGTTCCAGTTCAGCCAGGCAGTGCCGAAGAACAGGGCGAACAGGGCGCCGGCGAAACCAATGCGCAGGGTGCGAAACAGCCCGTTGAAACTGCGCGTGTGGATGGCGGCTTCGCGAGTGCGCCGGGAAGGATTGGCAGGAACAGCGGCGATCACTGAGTAAGGCGTTCTATCGGTCATGGCTCCGTGCTCTTCTAGCCTGAATCAGGCCTGTGCACTATGGCCTTCACTCTGCTAGCAGCACAGGCTCAGCCTTGGCGATAAAAACCATATCAGTTGCGCCGCATGCCGTGCATCCCCCTATATGATCGAGCCTGGCGCGGTGCTCTTCAGATGCCTGCGGCTATCGACCGCACCGGCCACCATCAGGGCATCTGCCTCTAATTCGGTGATAGGCGTGCGCATCTCGGCCAGTACCGCCACTGACATGCGCATTTGCTCGTCAGTCAAGATCTCGACGTCGCAAGCGGCGCCTTCAAGACGTTGCTGATCATTGATGAGCGTGCAGCGTTGGGTTTGGGCATCGATTTCCACTGGCATGACAAGTCTCCTGATGTGATTCGAACGGTTGACCGCAGGGTATTGGACATCGTTGCACCCGTTGGCTCAACGGCACTTTGCAGAGGCACTCAGGGTCCATGAATGTGAAGAGAGGATGCTGGGCCCGGTGTTGGGTGCAGCTGTGCAGCCCATTGCCGGCAAGCACGATCGTATGGGGGCCGTGGTTGGTGTATTAGCACTTGGGGCAAGCATGGCCCTGCCACCTAGGCACCTGACGTTCGCCAAGCAGCCAGCCTTAGAAGAGAACGTACAGGATGGAAACTATCTGGCACGCGATCCAGATCGAATTTGCAGACGTGACCGATGCGCACGAGGTGACACGCATTCTTGTGCGTTTGTTGATGGCAGCGTTGCTCGGCGCGGTATTGGGGTTCGAGCGGGAACATCGGGGCAAGTCTGCCGGGGTGCGCACGCACATGCTGGTGTCGCTCGGTGCTGCGCTGTTCGTGCTGGCGCCCAGCATGGCAGGCGCCGACGAACAGGCCCTCAGCCGCGTGATCCAGGGCATCGTCGCCGGCATCGGTTTTCTCGGGGCGGGCACCATCCTGAAAGGCAACGGACGGGACACCAGCCACGTGAAAGGGTTGACGACCGCCGCTGGCCTCTGGATGACCGCCGCCATAGGCACTGCCGCTGGGATGGGCCGGGAGGCCACCGCATTGATAAGCACGGTGCTCGCGTTGTTGGTGTTGGGCACGATGCCACTGCTGGTCGAGAAGGCCGAGGGCAAGCACGAAGAGAAGCAGAAGGAGGAGGGATAAGCACTAAGGGGAGCCGAAGCTCCCCCCAAAGCGTTGCTGCTTGCTCTTTTTATTATTAGGGCTGGCCTGTTGTTGTTTTTGTCAGCCTGCCCGGGTGGTGCAAGGCCCCCATTCGGGGCCAAGAGCAAACGTATTTTTTTGAGCGCTGACCGACCTTCATCACGTACGATCCGAGTTGGCTGCTGCTACCTGGAGGTAGTTTTGTTGTTCTGTGCCAATTCGCGGGGCTTGCCCCAGGAACGCGGGTCGACTCCAAAAAAATCTGCTTGCTACGCCTCTGCCGTGTTGTTCTTGTTCTGTCAGAGCCGTTCTCTATTATTTTTATTGAGTGATGCTTTGTTGTTCTTGTTATACAAGAGATATAGCAGTTCGCGTGCCAGGTTTTAAAAATCCTTTTGAATCAATGGGATGAAGAAATTCGCAAAAGCGCGACGTCGGTAAAACCACACCAGATGTTTCCGTGATACCCGTATCTGGCCTCGTCTTCGCTAAGCGGTAACACTTCACCCACACGGACGTGACACCTTGATGACCTAGCGCGTCTGCCACGCACGTGCAACGCGCGATCCGTTGGCCCTTCCCAACACCGTGCTGATGCGCTGCCCGGCCTCGATCAGGCGTTGCAGGTCGATACCGGTCTCGATGCCCAACCCATCAAGCAGGTAAACGACATCTTCGGTTGCGACGTTACCCGTCGCGCCCTTGGCATAGGGGCAGCCACCCAAACCCGCCACTGAGCTGTCGAATATGCTGATGCCTTCAAGGAGGCTCGCATACACGTTGGCCAGGGCTTGGCCGTAAGTGTCGTGGAAGTGCCCCGCCAATTGCGCGCGGGGTATATGGCCCGCCACCACCTCGAACAAGCGTCGGACGTCACCAGCAGTACCGGTGCCGATGGTATCGCCCAGCGACACCTCGTAGCAGCCCATCTGGTGCAGGGCGCGCGCCACCGGCAGCACCTGCTCCGCACGGACCGAGCCTTCGTATGGGCAGCCGAGTACGCAAGATACATACCCACGCACCCGCACACCCTGGGCTCGCGCGGCCTCGATGATGGGTTCGAAACGTTCCAGGCTCTGCGAGATGGAACAGTTGATATTGCGCTGCGAGAACGCTTCTGACGCGGCGGCGAATACCGCCACCTCCTTGACGCCCGCCGCCACGGCATCTTCGAAGCCTCGCAGGTTGGGCGCCAGGGCTGCGTAGGTGACGCCCGCACGCTGCTCGATACTCGCGAACACCTCGGCCGAACCGGCCATTTGCGGCACCCACTTGGGTGAAACGAAACTGCCCACTTCGATGTAGGCGACGCCAGACGTTGTCAGGTCGTCCACCAGCCGTACTTTGTCGGCAACAGGGATGGGCTGGGCTTCGTTCTGTAGCCCATCGCGAGGGCCAACTTCTACCAGACGAACTTTTTCAGGCAAGGACATGATGAGGTTCCTGTAACGGTCAACCGTGGTCTTTATTGGCAAGCGTGCAAGCCAGCGCCTGTTCACAGCGCTCCTGGGCAGTGTCCAGTTCGAGTTGCATCTGGTGGATGTCGAGCATTTGCTGTTCCAGTTGGGCGCGCCGCTCGGCGATCTTGGCGAGCATGCTGTTGAGTTGCTTGAGGTTGCCGCCCGATGGGTCGTACAGCTCGATCAACTCACGGCATTCTGCCAGCGAAAAGCCGATACGCTTGCCCCGCAAGATAAGTTTGAGGCTGACCTTGTCCCGCGCCGAATAGATGCGTTCAAGGCCGCGTCGCTCGGGACGAAGCAGCCCTTGCTCTTCATAGAAACGAATGGCACGCGTGGTGATGTCCAGCTCGCGGGACAGGTCGGAAATGCTGTAGGTCTGGGTACTCATACCAGGGCTCTGGACAGGATATGCCGCCATCCTGAAGCGTGCTTTACGTATACGTCAAGGTGAGCGACAGGAATCGAACCGCGCAACAACCGCGTGAGCGTCGATGGTCCCGGGCGTTGCAGTCGCGTTATCCTCGCCCAGCCAGAATGCTTACCTAAAAGCGTCAGCGCCCCTTTTCGATTCGACAGCCTGGCATCGATGCCAGGCCCAACGCAGGAAGCGGCTGTATGAACCCTCTCTTTGTATCCGTCAGCGCGCTGTGCCTGAGCCTGTCCTGTAACCTAGCCCAGGCCAGGCAAGTGCTGCCCGTAGCACCCGAACTTGGCTCCGGTTATCGCGCCGGCTTGCAGCCGGTGGCAGCCAAGCGTCATATGGTAGCAGCCGCCAACCCGCTGGCTAGCCAGGCTGGACAACGCATCCTTCGCGCCGGGGGCAGCGCGGTGGATGCGGCGATTGCGATGCAAATGGTACTGACACTTGTCGAACCCCAATCGAGTGGGATCGGCGGCGGTGCATTTATCCTCCACTGGGACGGGAAAAAGACGCAGGCATTCGATGGCCGGGAAACGGCGCCGTCACAGGTGACCGAACGGCTGTTTCTCGACGACAAAGGGGCACCCATACCCTTCAGGTCAGCCCAGATAGGCGGGCGAGCGGTGGGGGTGCCAGGCGTACTGCGGGCCTTGGAGCTGGCCCACAAGCAGCACGGCGTCCTGCCCTGGCAAGCGTTGTTCCAACCCGCCATCGAATTGGCCCGTACCGGGTTCCCAGTCTCGGCACGGCTACACGCGCTGCTGGAGGCTGACCCCTTCGTGGCCAGGTCGCCCAGCATGGCTGGCTATTTTCTGGACGCGACGGGGCGCCCGCTTGCGGTAGGCACACGACTGCGTAACCCCGCACTTGCCGACACATTCGAGCAGATCGCGCAGCACGGCGCGCAGGCGTTTTACAACGGCGAGGTCGCGCAGGCCATGGTGGCCGCTGTTCATAACCACGCTAACCCAGGGTATCTGTCCATCGATGACCTGAAGCACTACCGCGCCAGCGAGCGTGAACCTGTCTGCGGGCCCTACAAAGCTTGGCAGGTATGCGGCATGCCACCCCCATCCTCCGGGGGCGTGGCGGTATTGCAGACCTTGGGCATACTGGAGGCATTGCAACGCAGATCGGCCAGGGACGATCTAGCCCACCTCACACCCGTCCCCTCGACCACTGCTGCCACCTTGGAGGCGCCAGCACGCGCCGTGCACTTGGTTGCCGAAGCCGAACGATTGGTGTATGCCGATCGCGCCCAGTATCTGGCCGACAGTGACTATGTACCCGTTCCGCTCAAGGGCCTGCTCGACCCGGGCTACCTGGCACAGCGTGCCAGTCAGGTGGGTGAGCGCAGCATGAACAAGGCCAGCCCCGGCTATCCGAAGGGTGCGCTGTTGACGCTCGCGCCTGACCGATCGCCACCGCGCATAGCCACCTCCCACGTAAGCGCCATTGATGACCAAGGCAATGCCGTGGCCATGACCACCTCGGTAGAAGGCGCATTCGGCTCGCACCTGATGGTCAAAGGGTTCTTGCTCAACAACCAACTGACCGATTTTTCGTTCGTGCCCCGGGAACAGGGCAGGCCAGTGGCCAATCGCGTTCAGCCGGGTAAGCGTCCCCTGTCAGCCATGGCGCCAACGTTGGTGTTCTCCCGCGGCAATGGGGCGTTGGTGGCCAGCCTTGGCTCGCCCGGCGGCTCGCAGATCATCGGTTACGTCAACAAGGCACTCATCGCATTGCTGGACTGGCGGCTGAACCCCCAGCAAGCCGCCGGTTTGCCCAATTTCGGCAGCCGCAACGGCGCAACCGAGGTGGAATCAGGGTTGACCAGCGCTGCGTTGATCCGCCAGCTCGAGGCGTGGGGCCACACGGTAACGCCAATGGACATGACCAGCGGCCTGCAAGTCATTTGGCGAGCTGGGTCAGACTGGTCGGGGGGTGCCGACCCGCGCCGGGAGGGCGTGGCACTGGGGGACTAAGGCCAGCGTTGCGAGCTGTACAGGCGCGTGCTAGAAAACGCTCCTCCCATTCATTTGTCGAATACTCGCATGTCTCATAACGTTAAACCGAATAGGGCCTTATTCGACCTGGACCTCTTACGGGCGATCGTCGTGGTGGCCGACTGCGGCAGTTTCACCACGGCTGCCGCTCGCTTGCATTCGACCCAGTCCACCATCAGCCAGAAAGTCCGGCGCCTGGAAGACATGGTGGGGCATCGTTTACTGGTACGTGGCAACCGCGACGTGCTCCCGACCGACGCCGGGCAGACGTTGCTCGGGTACGCCCGGCACATGCTGGCCCTGAATGACCAGATGCTCGAAGCCTTGGCCGGTGCCATGGTCGGCTTCACGGTGCGCCTGGGTGTGCCCGAAGACTTCGTGGGCGGATCGACCACCCATGCCCTATCGGCCTTCAGTCGGCTCAATCCGCAGGTGAAGCTGGAGGTCACCAGTGGGCTGTGCCGGGATCTGAGCCAGGCCTACGACAATGGCGAGCTGGACCTGGTACTGCTCAAACAACGACGCAACAGTCGCGAAGGCGTCGCTTGTTGGCCAGAGCGCCTGCAATGGATCGACAGCGCGCGCCTGCCTGCCTTTGAACTGGACCCGGTGCCGTTGGTGACATTCCCGCCGCGGGGCTTGTACCGCGAGGACATGATTACCGCCATCGAGCGCAGTGGCAGGCGCTGGCGTATCAGCTTCACCAGTTCGAGCCTGAGTGGCATCCAGGCCGCGGTCGCCGATGGCATGGGCATCAGCCTGCTACCGCCGCGCGCCGCCACCACGGAGCATCGCGTGCTGGGCGTCGAGCAGGGGCTGGACGAAGTCGACAGCTATGAGATCGTCATCGTGCACCGCCCGACCGCCGATCCAACGGTCAAGGACCTGGCGCAGGTGCTCAAGCAGCTGTTGGCCGGTGGTAGCCTTTAAGTGTTTCAGGCTGTGGCACAAGGGAATGACTGCGCGATGATGCAGTCCCATGCACAACGCGGGTATGACGTCCGCCTTCACCACGCCATGGAGAACCCTATGAAAGCAGTTGTAATCGCTGCCCTGCTGGCCACTACCGGCCTGGCCCAAGCCGCCCAGACCGTCGAGCTCAAGCTGGCAGGCGCCGATGGCCCAGGCAAGTCGATCGGCACCATCAGTATCGAACAGAACAAGTACGGAACGCTGCTGACTCCGGACCTCAAAGACCTGCCACCGGGTGTGCACGGTTTCCACCTGCACCAGAATCCGTCCTGCGCACCTGCGCAGGACGCAGGCAAAACCGTGCCAGCAGGGGGAGCAGGGGGCCACTGGGACCCTCAATCGACCAACGCGCACAAAGGCCCTTATGATGACAGCGGTCACCGCGGTGACCTGCCGGCGTTGTATGTAGGTGCCGATGGCAAGGCAACCTATCCAGTGCTGGCACCGCGCTTGAAGGCTGAGGACTTCAAAGGCCATGCTTTGATGGTGCACGCAGGTGGCGATAACCACAGCGACCACCCCGAGAAGTTGGGTGGCGGTGGTGCGCGCGTGGCGTGTGGGGTGGTTGAGTAACGGCGGGTTGGCGCACCCTGGTGGGTGCGCCTCGTCGACCGGCAGGCGGTCTTTTGACTTCAGCGCTTGGGGTTGAGCGTCAAGTGCACGTGACGGTTCACGTCCTTGTACAGCAGGTAGCTGAAGTTGCCAGGGCCGCCGGCATAGCAGGCCTGCGGGCAGAAGGCGCGCAGCCACATGAAGTCGCCGGCTTCTACCTCGACCCAGTCCTGATTCAGGCGGTAGACCGCCTTGCCTTCGAGAACGTAAAGCCCGTGCTCCATGACGTGGGTTTCAGCGAACGGAATGACGCCACCTGGTTGGAACGTGACGATATTGACGTGCATATCATGGCGCATGTCGGCCATGTCGACGAAGCGGGTGGTTTTCCAGCGGCCTTCGGTACCTGGCATCTCGATCACGGTAGCGTTGTCGCGATGGGTCACGAATGAGGACGGCACGTCCAGCCCCTCGACCTTCTGGTAGTGCTTGCGCAGCCAGTGGAAGGTGACATTGGCCTTGCTGTTGTTGCGCAAGCTCCATTCGGCGCCAGGCGCCAGAAACGCATAGCCCCCTGGCACCAGTGTGTGGTGCTGGCCCTCGACGGTGATGTCCAGCTCGCCCTCGACGATGAACAACACCGCTTCGGCGTTGGGGTCCAATTCAGGCCGTTCGCTCCCGCCTTCAGGCGCCACCTCGACGATGTACTGGGAGAACGTCTCGGCGAACCCTGTCAGCGGCCGGGCGATGACCCACATGCGCATCTTGTCCCAGAAGGGCAAGTGACTGGTGACGATGTCACGCATCACGCCCTTGGGAATGACCGCGTAAGCTTCGGTGAACATGGCACGGTCGGTCAGCAGCTCGGTTTGAGCCGGGTGGCCGCCGTGGGGCGCGAAATAGGCGTGGTTCGACATGAATGCTCTCGACTTGTTGTTCTATCCCCATGCCGTGGACCGCACCGGCCGGTGCGGTGCAGGGGACGTGGGCACAGGATAGGGTGGCGCGCCGAGCATCTACAAATTAAATGTTGGAATACCCGGTATTTGTTTGCTGAATACTCACCTGGCTACCCACATGGTGCGCCGTCAGGCGGTCTCCCTCGCCGAACAACTTGTGGCGCAATGTGCCATCGACGTAGCCCTTGGGATAACGGCCACGGCGCTGCAGCTCAGGAATGAGCAACTCCACGACGTGGGTCAGGTCATCAGGTTGGACAGCATAGGTGAGGTTGAAACCGTCGATATCGGTTTGATCGACCCACGCTTCCAACTGGTCAGCGACTTCGCTTGGCGTACCGACCAGGACGGGCCCGCGTCCTCCTAGCCCGATGAATTGCGCCGCTTCGCGCACTGTCCATTGGCGGCTAGGGTCAGCCGCCGTGAAGGCTGCCAGGGCCGCACGGCCTGCATCGTTTTCCACGTACTGGATCGGCGCATCAGGGTCCAGGCCATCCAGGTCGATACCGGTCCACCCTGACAGCAGGGTCAGGGCTGCTTCGATGTCGACGAAACTGCGGTATTGGGCAAAGCGTGCCTGCGCCTGCTCGTGGGTGGGCGCGACGATCAGTAACGCCTGGGCATAGATCAGCACATCGTCACGCGTGCGTCCTGCCGCTTCGCTGGCCTGACGAACACCATCGGCGTAGCGCCGCAGCACCGTGGGTGTAGGCCCGCTGATGAACACGCACTCGGCATGCCTTGCAGCGAACTGCTGACCACGCGCAGATGCGCCTGCTTGAAACAAGACGGGGGTCCGTTGCGGGGAGGGCTGGCACAGGTGAATACCAGGTACCTGGAAATGCTCGCCGAGGTGACCGATGGCGTGTACACGGGTTGGCTCGACGTAACGGCCAGCCTGACGGTCCAGCACCAGGGCATCCTCGTCCCAGCTTTTTTCCCAGAGCTTGTAGAGCACTTGCAGATACTCTTCGGCCAGGTCATAGCGCTGGTCATGCCCCAGTTGTCGATCCAGCCCAAGATTACGCGCGGCACTGTCCAGGTAGCCGGTGACGATATTCCAGCCCACGCGCCCGTCGCTGAGGTGATCGAGCGTGGACATGCGCCGGGCAAAGGGGTAGGGATGCTCGTAGGTCAGCGAGAAGGTGACCCCAAAACCCAGGTGCTTGGTCACAGCGGCCATGGCCGGGACCAGCAGCATCGGGTCGTTCACCGGCACCTGAACGCCGCCGCGCAAGGCCGGGCCTGGGCTGCCTTGATAGACGTCATAGATGCCCATTACATCGGCAATGAACAATGCGTCGAACACACCGCGTTCGAGCAGCCTCGCCAGGTCGGTCCAGTAGGCCAGGCGGTTGAAATCGGTGCTGGTGTTGCGTGGGTGGCGCCACAATCCAGGCGATTGGTGGCTGGCAGCATTCATGCTGAAGGCGTTGAAGCGCATAGGGCGGGGCATAGGCTGACCTCGCCTCAGGGCAGCACGGAAGCGGGATAAACCGCTTCGGCTACGTTCAGTTTGCGGGGGATCAGGCCAAGCCCTTGGAAGGTGTCTGCCAACTTCTGTTGTTCGGCAACGATCTCTGGCGTCACCGGCACGGCGTTGTAGTTGCGTCGTTGACTCGCCACCTCCAGTACATCGGCGTTGATGCCAAGCTGCGGTGCCAGCAATGCGGCGACGTCGGCAGGTTTGTCATTGGCCCACTGGCTGGCTTTGGCCAGTTCGCTGAAGAATGTTCTGAGCAACGCCTTGTTGCTGTCCGCGAAGTGGGCGGTGGACAAATAGAAAGTGCGATTATTGGTCAAGCCGGTCCCGTCACGCAGGTTTTTCAGCCCTGGCTGACGCTCTGCTGCAGCCAGGAACGGGTCCCATAGCGTAGCGGCCTGAACGCTGCCTGACTGCAGCGCGGCTATCGCGTCGGCTGCGTTGTTGACGTACGCCGGGGTGATGTCCTGGTAACTCAGCCCTGCCTGTTGCAAAGCCACGGCCAGCAAATACTGGGCATTCCACCCCCGGCCAGTGGCCACGCGCTTGCCCTTCAGGTCCTGCACGTGCGTGAGAGTGTCCTGCTGGCGCACCACCAGCCCGATCCCACGTGGATAGGGCTGTTCAGCAGCCAGGTAGACCACGGATTTGCCGGCCGCCTGGGCAAACACCGAAGGCGCATCGGCAGCGTGCCCCACGTCGATGGCACCCGTACTCAACGCCTCGAGCAACTGAGGGCCCGCAGCAAATTCATGCCAGCTGACGCTCACCCCTTGAGGGGCAAGGGCCTTTTCCAGCGCACCGCTGCCTTTGAGGATGTTGAGGCTGTTGAATTTTTGGTATCCGATGCGCAGGGTGCTGTTTTCCCCCGCCTGGGCCGGTCCGGCTAACAGCAGGGCGCCGGTAAGCGAGGCCATTAGCCCTCCCAGTACTCGCCGACGTAGTGATGAAAAGAGGGGGTGGGGCATGGCGCGATCCTTGATGTTCAGTTCAACAGGAGCACCAGAAAATAAGCACATGAGCGCGCTTCTTCAATTTTTTTATTACTAATTATTAGATTGTTTAGTTATTTTTATATCCTTTTGTTTTGTAATCAGTTGTGCGCTGTCGACGTTTTTTTCACATCCCGTTGGTAGCATTCCTAGCAGAATCAAGGAGTTCTCCATGTCTATCTTCCTGCGCACACGCAGCACTCGCATCGTGCTAACCGCTACCACTGGCCTTGTAGTCGCAACCCTCGGGTTTTTCGCCTGGCAAAGCTTCTACCCCGTGCAAGCCGCCTCGGGCTGGCAGGTCGAGGTCGTGCACCGCAATGTGGACAAGGCTGCGTCACTGCTTCCCCAGGCCGACGGCAGCCTGTTGGTCAGCCAAGAGCTGGACGATGGTCGCGGCAGCATTCTCAAGATTGCTGCGGACGGTGAGCGCGAAGTGCTCGTGGACAAGCTGTCTAAGCCGGACGGCATGGTGGCGGCAAGAGGGGGCTGGGTCTTCAGCCAGGAAGGTGGCCTGGCGCCGGTGAGTCTGGCGGTCGATGGCCACGTCACACCACTTTTCGAGGGTATTGCGGTACAGGGCCTTTGGAACGAGGGCAACCACCTTTTCGCCATCGAAGACCGCAAGGGTGATGGCCGCTTGCTGCGCTATGACTGGCGCAGCGGCCAGGTGGACGTGTTGCGTGCGGGCCTGACCGAAGCCGAAGGTTTGACCCGATGCGGGGGTGGCCGGCTACTGTATACCGAGAAAGCCGAAGGGCAGGTCCGGGCGCTGTCCAAGGATGGCAAGGACCCTGTGGTGATCGATGGCCTCAACAACCCTACATTCCTGTTTTGCGACCAGCGTGGTCTCTGGATCAGTGAAGACAACACTCACCGGGCGCGGCTGCTGCGCATAAAGCCCGATGGGACTCGCCAGACCGTGCTCTCGTTTCTCAAGGCGCCGCAGTCGATCGTGGCCGATGGCAGCGGTGGTTACTGGCTTGCAGAAGGCGGACGTGATCGCGTGCTGCACCTGACCCCTCCAGCGCAGCCGGCCGCTGCGTCAAACTGAAGTCTGAAAAAAGAGTCGATGACAGCAGCCATCAATCCCCCAGTCGCTGCTCACGCGACGGGGGATAGCCGAAATAGGCGGCGTAGCATTTGCTGAAGTGCGACACCGAGACGAAGCCGCACGCTACCGCCACCTCCATCACCGAGAGATCGGAGTACTGCAACAGGCGGCGACTCTTGGTAATGCGAAGTTCCATGTAGTAACGCCGGGGGGAGGTGCCCAACTGCGCCTGGAACAGCCGGTCTATCTGGCGTCGGGACCGGCCGCTGTAAGCCGCCAACTGGTCCAGGCTGAGGGTTTCTTCGAGGTTGTTTTCCATCAGCTCGACGATGGTGCGCAGGTGCAGACTCATCGACTTCTTGGCCCCGGGACCCACTTGGCGATAGCGCGCACCAGAGAAGGACAGAATCTCCTCGACGCCCTCTGCCAGGCCATCACCGTACAGCCGTCGTACCAGTCCCAGCATCAGTTCCATCGCCCCGTTTGGGCTGGCGGCACTCAGCCGGTCCCGGTCGAGGGTAAAGCTTGCAGGCGTGATACGCGTCTGCGGGCTACGTTCGGCAAGGCTGGCACGTTGTTCGGGGTGAACGCTGCAGCCGTAGTCATCCAGCGCTCCGGCGCGCCCGAGAAACCATGCGCCATTCCACAAGCCGCCCAGGGCCATCCCGTGGGAAGCGCAGTCCTGGAGCAAGCGGTCGAGTTCAGGGTATTTGAGCGGCGTGCGTAAGCCGCCGCAGACCACCAGCAAGTCCAAGTGCTTGAGGGCGGTCGCCGAAAGCTCGGTGGTGATCAACTCGAGCCCCAGGTCACTCAGTACGCGGTCACCGGCAAGCGACAAGGGCGTGAATTGGAAGCTGTCGGCGCGCAAAAGGTTAGCCGTGACCAGTACGTCCATGGCCACGGTGAAGCTGGCCATGGAAAAGTGTTCGAGCAAAACGAAGTCGACCCGATAGGGCGCTTCAACGCTGGCGCTGCTGGTCTTTAACCGCAGCATGTTGCTGGTGCTGCTCTTTTTGCTGAACTGACGGGGTGTGGACACGCTGGACTCCGCTTCCTGGCTTCGCACCAAAGTGTGGCCGGTGCCCCTTGGAAAGACAATCGGCAAGGTGGCTGGCGCCAATGTGCAGGTCGTGTTCAGGCATGCGCTGGGCGTCGGCCTGGGGCAGGGAGGTTGCATGCGTGCTGGCGCCGTTCAAATCCAACGGAACCCTAGGCGTTATCGGGGAATCAATAGGGTAAGTGCCAATGGGAGGAAGCTCATGGAAATCGGAACGATTTGGTTCGTGGTGGCAATCATCTTGATTTTGCTGGAGATCTGGGCGATCTGGCACATCATGGGCAGCGATCGGCGCGCCGAGCGCAAGATGCTGTGGATTGTGTTCGTGGTGTGGGCACCGTTCCCTGGCCTGCCGATCTGGGCCTGGCGCGGGCCTCGCGCAGTCAAGGGCAAGGCTGTATTGGAAGAGAAGTGAATCGCGGGCCAGGCGCGGGGGCGTCTGGCGGCATCGCTGCTGTAATTCTACTGTCACGCTCAGGGCCGCTTTCGGCTCTTGACCTCAGGTTTGCTTGAGGTTGGATACTCGGCGTTCATTCCACAGACCGAGAGCCAATGCCATGCAGACCTCCGCCTTTGACCTGAGTAACCCTCAATCGCTGTATGACCCCAGTGGCAACGGTTACTCCCATGTGGCTGACGTGATTTCCGGGAGCAGGCTGCTGTTCATCGCGGGTCAAGGTGGGGAGCAGGCCAGTGGAACGCTGTCCCCTGATTTCGCCGTCCAGGCTCGACAGGCCATTGCCAATCTGGCGCTGGCCTTGTCCAGCAAAGGCGCGGGTCTTGAGCACGTGTGCAAGCTCACACTGCTTATCGTCGATCATAGCCAGGCACGCCTCAAGCAATGGGTGGACGCCGTAGACCGCGCCTGGGGCCAGGCTACCAAACCTACCTGCACGCTCATACCGGTTGCGCGACTGGCCCTGGACGGGATGCTAATCGAGGTGGATGCCGTAGCGGCGCTGCCCGCCTCCTCCCAAGGTAGGTAGCGCCAACGACTCGCTGTGTAGTAAATCTCTAATCAGGTTTGCGCCTTCCTGCGCGATGAGCACAGCAGTTCTCAGAGGTGACCACACCATGAGCACGACCTCCTCCCCGATCGACCGGCCGTTACTGAGCGCCTGGTTCTGGCCGGCCATGTTCAGCTTGATGGCCTTCGCCGCCAATTCGGTACTTTGCCGGCTGGCGCTCAAGGATGGCGCCGTCGACGCCATCACCTTCACCGCACTGCGCCTGGGCAGCGGCGCCTTGTGCCTGTGGTGGCTGGTGCGGCTGCGCAACCCCTGTTCAGGGGCTGCCGGCAGTTGGAGAGGCGGTCTGGCGTTGTTTTGCTACGCCTTTCTGTTCTCCATTGCCTACCTTGATTTGAGCGCGGGCGTAGGGGCATTGCTCTTGTTTGGTGCCGTTCAGCTGACCATGTTCAGCGTGGCGGCGGTGCGTGGAGAACGGATCAGCCTGCGCGCGTTGTCAGGCATGCTGATGGCTTTTTCAGGCCTGGTCGTTTTGCTGCTGCCTGGCAGCCACGCACCTACACTGACGAGCGCCTTGCTGATGGTAGCCGCGGGCATGGCATGGGGGCTCTATACCTTGCTGGGCCAGGGGTCACCTCGGCCGCTGGCGGACACGGCAGGCAACTTCGTTCGCAGCGTGCCCTTCCTGGCGTTGTGCACGCCGCTGATCGCTCTGGGTGCCGAGCTACGGTTCTCGACGGCCGGCGTGTTCTTCGCGGTGTGCTCTGGGATGCTGGCATCGGCGGCAGGTTATGCCGTCTGGTACAGCGTGGTGCGGCGCATCAGCGCTCAACAGGCCGCCACGTTGCAACTGAGCGTCCCGGTGATCGCCTCGCTGGGTGGGGTGTTGGTGATCGGAGAGGCGCTGTCGCTACGTGCCATAGGTGCCTGCGCGATAGTACTGGGCGGGGTGGCTATCGCAGTAACGGCTCCTCGTCTACAGGCACCGACACAGGCTTGAGGTTGCCCAGTGGCCGGCAAAGCCTGAGCATGAGCAGGCTTGCCTAGAAGAAACTGCGCTGGGCCTTGAGCGTCACCACGCTCTCGCAATAGGTGTTGATCCCCGAATAAGCATCGCAGCCGCCACCGGTCAGGTTCGAGTCGCTGTAGATCAGGTTCAGGTCCAGGCCCAACCAGGGCCGCGACAGCTGCATGGACCAGTCGGAGAAACCGTTGACCTGGCTGCCGTCGCCAATCGTGAACGGGGTGCCGAGCCGATGATGTGCAAGCTTGACCGTCAGGTCGGCATTGAGCAGGGGAACCTGCCCGAAATCGGCATACAAGGTGCCGATCCGGTTGCTTGGGTTGTCACGCAATGCCCCGCCGAAGCGGCTGCCCATGATCGAAATACCCCCATACAGCGCATGGCTCTCTGCGCCTGCGATGTTGGGTTGGCTGTAGTGAATGACGCCGATCTCGTAACCCAAGGTACTGTCGAAGTGATGCTTGTAGCCCACGTAGTTATCGACCCGCAGGGTGGACCCTGGCGCCACGCCCATGCTGGGTGTGTACTGCCCTACGTACCACCCGCTGGTGTGACTGAAGTCCAGGCCGCCGTGAAAGGCGCCGGTAGCGGCTGGGGAAATAAGCCCCTGGGCCATGCTGCGGGTAGGGGTCGTACTGAGGGTAAAGTCGAAGTCGCCCACTTCACGTTTGATCTGCTGGGCCAGGAGCGTGGGGCTGAACAGCAGGGCCGCGCTCAGCACTAGAAGGGGCCTGGTCATGGTCGGCTTCCTGAAGGGCTTGCAGTAGAGCCTTGAAGGATACCGGGCCTGGCCCCAGGAGGAAACCTCATGGCCTGCTCAAGTACGCAATTGCCTGTCGCGACGCGCAAAAAAAAGCGCGCCCCCTGAGGAGCGCGCCTTTGACATCAAGCAGCTTCGGTGATCAGGCCACTTTAACGATCCAGCCTGCCGGCGCTTCAATGTCGCCGCTCTGAATGCCGGTCAGCTCGTTGTAGAGCTTCTGGGTAACGGGGCCGACCTTCTCAAGGTCATGGAACACATGCAGCTTGCCGTTATACTCGATGCCGCCGATGGGGGTGATCACCGCCGCGGTACCGCAGGCACCTGCCTCGATGAAGCGATCCAGCTGGCTGATTTCCACATCCCCTTCGATGACAGTCAGGCCCAGGCGAGACTGCGCCAGCTCCATCAGGGACAAGCGGGTGATGCCGGGCAGTACCGAAGCCGACTTGGGCGTCACGAATTCGTTATTGGCCGTGATGCCGAAGAAGTTGGCAGAGCCCACTTCCTCGATCTTGGTATGGGTCAACGGGTCGAGGTAGATGGCATCGGCGAAGTTGGCCTTTTTCGCCTCATAGCCTGGCTGCAGGCTGGCCGCATAGTTGCCACCGACCTTGGCAGCGCCGGTACCTTGCGGGGCAGCCCGGTCGAAGCTGGAGATCTGGAAGTTGTGGGGCTTCATGCCGCCTTTGAAGTACGAGCCTACCGGGATGGCGAAGATGGAAAAGATGAACTCCGGCGCGGTGCGCACGCCAATGTTGTCACCCGTGCCGATGACGAATGGGCGCAGGTACAGGGCGCCTTTGCCATGGGGTGGCACGAAGCGCTCGTTGGCCTTGACGACCTGCTTGCAGGCTTCGATGAACACATCTGTAGGCACGTGGGGCATCAGTAGGCGCGCGCAGCTGCGCTGCATGCGGGCAGCATTCTGGTCGGGGCGGAACAGGTTGATCGAGCCATCCTTGCAACGGTAGGCCTTCATGCCTTCGAAGCACTGCTGGCCGTAATGCAGGGCCGTGGAGCCTTCGCTGATATGCAGCACGTTGTCTTCGGTCAGGGTGCCTTCATCCCACGCGCCATCGCGCCAGACAGACAGATAGCGTTTATCGGTCTTGATGTAGTCGAAGCCGAGCTTGTCCCAGTTAATGCTTTCGTTGCTCATGACACCCTCGTTGTCTTGCAAGTGCCCACGTTGGGGCTGCTGTTATATGCGCACACGCCACCTTAATACATCTTCGCCGGATCGGAAATGTCCTATCACGACTTGGCATGCGGCTGCGCAAGGTGCAGATAGCGGTCGAGCTCGAGCGCATCGAGCAACACCTGGTCGTGGGAAGCGATGATCAGCGCGCCGGTGAACTTCTCCAGCATCCTTTCCAGGGCCTGGAGCGATGGCAGGTCAAGGTGGTTGCCAGGTTCGTCCAGTAGTAGCAGTTCTACCGGGCGCCTGCGGTACAGAATCGCTGCCAGGGCCGCCTTCATGCGCTCGCCTCCACTGAGCAGCCTGCTGGGCAGCACGACACGCGCAGCGTCCAGGCCCAACTGAGCCAGCAGCATGCGGGCACGGCTCGGATCCAGTGCCAGGTTGGCCTGTTGCACGTGTTCCAGCGCGCTCACGTCGGCAGACAACACGCTGCAGTGCTGGTCGAGCAGCGCTGTTTCGCCTGCGACCAGGAGGTTGCCTGCAGGCGCTGGCAACTGGCCGGCGATCATCTTCAGCAGGGTGCTCTTGCCACTGCCATTGACGCCGGTGAGGGCGCAGCGTTGGCCCTGACGCAGGCTGAATTCGATGGGTACCGATGTGCCATGCGGCAGGCGCAAGGTTTGCAGCACTAACACTTGCCGCTGGACGCTGGGCTCAAGCGTTGGCGCGTGCACGGTAATTTCGCAGGCGCTTTCGACCGCTTGCGCAGCTTCGCGCACCCTGTCGGTCAGCCGTTCCTCGGCCTCCCGATGGCGTCGGCGCTGCTTGCCAAGTGTCGCCTGACTGCCTTGCTGTCGGTGATCGACCAGGATCTTGGCTTGGTTGACGTGCTTGGCCTTGCGCCCCGCCCGGGCCTGCGCTTTGTCCAGTGCCTGGCGTTGCTGCAGCAGAGCTCTGGCTTGCTGCTGTTGGGAGCGCTTGAGGTACTCCAACTGCTGTGCAGCTTGCGTGGTTTCGCAGCGCTTTTGCGCGTGATAGTGGCTGAAGTTGCCGCCATAGGCTTTCAGACCCAGGCTTGACAGTTCGAGAATACCGTCCATGTGATCGAGTAGAGACCGGTCATGGCTTATCACGAGCAGGCCGCGGTTCCAGGTTTGCATCATCGCCAGCCATTGCGAGCGGCCGTGGTCGTCAAGATGGTTGGTAGGTTCATCGAGTATCAGGAAGTCGGCCTCGCTCAACCAGGCGCCCATCAGCGCCACACGCATGGCTTGCCCGCCGCTCAGGGTATGAACAGGGCGTTGCAGCTCCAAGTGACCCAGGCCATGGCGATGCAGGTGGGCGCGCAGGCGCTCCGGCGCATCCCAGCGCTCGCCAACGGTGTCGAAGTCAGCCGCCTCTAGGCTGCCCATCTGGATTCGTTCGAGCGCTGCGATCAATGGGCCCATCTGGGCCAGATCGGCTACGGTCTTGCTGGTGTCGATCACCTGTTGATCGACAAGATGGACACGGCCAAAGCGCCGGCACGTGCCGCTGCTTGGCAACCGCCGGCCAGCGAGGAGTTGGCCAAGCAGGCTCTTGCCAACGCCGTTGCGACCCACCAATCCGGTTCGGGTACTGTCGAAGGTCTGTGTTAGATCGGTGAACAGTGGCCTGCCATCTGGCAAGACCAGGGTGACGCTGTCCAGCGTAAGGATAGACGTAGTCGTCATGTGCAACTCCACGAATGCCGCGACATTTCCGGTGGCGACCGGAAAGTGAAGACTGGCCGTCTAACAGACGGCGGCATCAATGGCGCATTGGACGAATACCTCGTGATGGGGACGTGGAAAGAGTAGAGGAGGCTGGGCGGCGCGTAAAGTGGGGCAGACGCTGAGGGGAGTGGTGAGTGCCTTGCACTTATTCTTTTGGTTGAAGCGGCCGCTCCTGCACACGTACTGCGCTACGCTCAGCGCTGTGCCCCTGTGTGAACCAGAGGATGCTCGCCGCCTACCAGCAGTGCGGCGTCCCCACAGCCTCGACAACGGTTGACCACCCGACGGCCACTGCGTAGCCTTGGCCGTTCGAGGTTCTTCGGCCAGGCCGGAGCTAAGACGGGAACGCGGTTCAAGCCGCGGCTGCCCCCGCAACTGTAGGCACCATCGATGAGTCGACACTGCCACTGCGCCAAGCGCGGGAAGGCGTCTTCTCCCAAGCCCGGTCCTGATGACCGTGCCTGGCGCAGGTGCAAGCCAGGAGACCTGCCTCGCAACGTTTTCGACTTTAAACCGGGCGGGGTGATCCGGTGGCGAACATGCCCGGCCAGTCTGGTCGACGGCACTCGTCCTGCATGCCCGCGCCATTCTGCCAAGGGCACTGCAACATGAAAACACTGGCCAAGCTCCCCGTTACCATCGTCACCGGCTTCCTGGGCTCGGGCAAGACCACCCTGTTGCG
This sequence comes from Pseudomonas fulva NBRC 16637 = DSM 17717, assembly GCF_000730565.1. GTDB lineage: Bacteria > Pseudomonadota > Gammaproteobacteria > Pseudomonadales > Pseudomonadaceae > Aquipseudomonas > Aquipseudomonas fulva. Next base: position 157,976 of record NZ_BBIQ01000004.1, read on the forward strand.
CCACATGCTCGACAATGCCCAAGGGCGACGCATCGCCGTGATCGTCAACGAATTCGGCGAACTGGGCATTGATGGCGACATCCTCAAGCAGTGCAGCATCGGTTGCACCGAAGAAGAGGCCAATGGCCGCGTGTACGAACTGGCCAACGGTTGCCTGTGCTGCACCGTTCAGGAAGAGTTCTTCCCGGTGATGCGCGAACTGGTGGCGCGCCGCGGCGACCTGGACCATATCCTGATCGAAACCAGCGGCCTGGCTCTGCCTAAGCCACTGGTCCAAGCCTTCCAGTGGCCTGAGATCCGCACCGCCTGCACCGTCGATGCGGTGATCACCGTGGTCGACAGCCCTGCCGTTGCCGCAGGCACTTTCGCCGCCTATCCGGACCAAGTCGACGCCCAGCGCAAGCTGGACCCTAACCTGGACCACGAGTCCCCTCTGCACGAGCTGTTCGCTGACCAACTGGCCAGCGCCGACCTGGTCGTGTTGAACAAAGCCGATCTGATTGACGCCGACGGCCTGGCCAAGGTACGTGCCGAGGTCGCTGAAGAGCTGCCAGCGGCCGTCAAAGTTATCGAAGCCAGCAGTGGCAAATTGCCGCTGGAGGTGTTGCTGGGCCTAGGCGCCGAGTCCGAGCAGCACATCGACGCCCGCCCGACCCACCACGATGCCCATCACGACGGCGATGACCATGACGATCATGACCATGATGCCTTCGATTCCATCTCCATCGACCTGCCCGAATCCGATGAGCGAGTGCTGATCGAGGCGCTCAACCAACTGGTGGTCGAGTACGGCATCCTGCGCGTCAAAGGTTTCGCCGCCATTGCCGGCAAGCCGATGCGCTTGCTCATCCAGGGGGTAGGCACGCGCTTTGACAAGCACTTCGACCGCGCCTGGCGTGCCGAAGAACCGCGCATCACACGCCTGGTGCTGATCGGTCAGGACCTTGACCCTGCCCAGCTCGAAGCGCGTCTGCGCCAGGCCTTGGGCGCCTGACCCATGCACCTGCTGCGGACCCAGCCCGGCGGCTTCGTGCCGGACGACAGCATCGCCGACCTCGGCCAGACCCCTGCCGAACTGGTTATTCTCTGCAGCGGTGATTCGCACCTGGCCCTGCTCGCCGACAGCGCCGAGCAACTGCCCGGCGACTTCCCAAGCCTGCGCCTGGCCAACCCCATGCAGGTGCAGAACCACGCCTCGGTCGACCTTTATGTCGATCAGGTCTTGCAGCATGCCAAGGTCATCCTGGTGTCGCTGCACGGCGGCGTGGGGTACTGGCGCTACGGCGTGGAACAGTTGGTCACGCTCGCCGCGCGCGGCGTGCACGTGATCCTGGTGCCCGGCGACGACCGTCCCGACCCGGAACTGACCGGGCTCGGGTCCGTGCAGGGGGCGCAAGCCGAGCAGTTGTGGCACTACCTGCGCCAAGGTGGCAAGGCCAACGCACTCAACCTGTTCTATTACCTTGCCAGTCAGTGGCTGGACCGTGACTATTGCTGGTCCGAGCCGCGGGCGTTGCCCCGCACCTCGGTCTACCACCCTCAGGTGGGCAGTGGGGCGCTGGAGGACTGGTTCCCACACTGGGATACCGATTATCCGGTGGCGCCAATACTGTTTTATCGTTCGCACCTGCAGGCGGCGAACACGGCCTTCATCGATGTGTTCTGCCAGCGCCTGCAGGCAGCAGGTTTGAATCCGTTGCCCATTGCGGTAGCCAGCCTGAAGGAAAGCGCCTGCCTGGAACAGGTTGAGGCATGGCTCGACATTGTCGGCGCCGAGGTGGTGCTCAATACCACCGGTTTTGCCCTGTCCAGCCCTGAGCGTCCTAACCTGCGCCCGCTAAGACGAGACATCCCTGTGTTGCAGGCCATTTGTGCGCAGGACAACCAGCCGGGTTGGGAGGCCAGCGAGCAGGGCTTGGGCGCACGTGACCTGGCCATGCACATTGTGCTGCCCGAACTGGACGGGCGCATCATCACACGGCCGGTCAGCTTCAAGGACATGGCCTGGCACAGCGAGCGCAGCCAATCGGATGTGGTGTGCTACCGCGCGCACCCCGAGCGCATGGATTTTGTGGCCGAGCTGGCACGGCGCTGGGTGACCCTGGCGCGCCAGCCCAATGCGCACAAACGCGTGGCGTTGATTCTGGCCAACTATCCCACGCGCGATGGGCGCATCGGCAATGGCGTTGGCCTGGACACGCCGGCTGCGGCGCTCAATATCTTGCGTGCGCTGCGCACTGAAGGGTACCCAGTCAGCGAGCTGCCCGAGAGTGGCACCCAGCTAATCCATCACTTGCTGGGCGGTGTGACCAACGACCTCGACCACATCGACCAACGGCCCTGCGCCCAGAGCATGAGCCTGCTCGATTACCAGGCAGCCTTCGACCGCCTGCCTGCCGCCAACCGCAAGGCGGTACTGGAGCGCTGGGGGCCACCCGAGCAAGACCCGATGTTCCGCGAGGGCCGCCTGATGGTGGCCGGGGTGCGCATGGGGATGACCTTCGTCGGCATCCAGCCAGCACGTGGTTATCAGCTAGACCCCAGCGCCGTTTATCACGACCCGGACCTGGTGCCACCCCATGGGTACCTGGCGTTCTATTTCTGGCTACGGCATGGGTATGCCGCCGACGCCGTCATCCATGTCGGCAAGCACGGCAACCTGGAATGGCTGCCGGGCAAGGGGGTAGGGCTGTCTGATACATGCTGGCCGGATGCGCTGCTCGGCCCGCTGCCCAACATCTATCCGTTCATCGTCAACGATCCGGGTGAGGGCGCGCAGGCCAAGCGGCGCACGCAAGCGGTGATCATCGATCACCTGATGCCGCCGCTGACCCGCGCCGAGACCTATGGCCCGCTGCGCCACCTGGAGCAATTGGCCGATGAATTCTACGAAGCACAACTGCTCGACCCGCGTCGCGCACGGGAGCTGCAACGCGACATCCTCGAACTGGTCAGGACCCATCACATCGACCGGGAATTGCAGCTCGAAGGGCAGCTTGACGATGCAACCGTCTGGTTGCCACGCCTGGACACCTACCTGTGCGACCTCAAGGAATCGCAGATCCGCGATGGTTTGCATGTATTCGGCGAGTCGCCCGAGGGCCGATTGCGCCTGGATACGCTGCTGGCACTGCTGCGTGTCGAGCGTGGCGATGGCCGTGGCGGCAATGCGAGTGTGTTGCGCGCCCTGGCCAAGGCACTGGTCCCCGGCTTCGATCCGCTCGACTGCGACCTTGGGCAACCCTGGGAAGGCCCACGGCCTCTGCTACTGATGAACATCAGCGACCAGGCCTGGCGCACGGCCGGCGATACGCGCGAGCGCCTCGAACTGCTGGCATTGCAGGTTATCGAAGGTGCGCTCGACGGCTCGCTGCCAGCGTTGGAGGTGGAACTTGGAGCGCCCGTCCAGGCCGTTGTCGATCATCTGCTCGCTACAGTGGCGCCGAGCCTGGACGCCTGCGGCGCCGCCGAGATGAATGGGTTGCTTGCAGCGCTAGCTGGGCGCTTCGTGCCGGCCGGTCCTAGCGGCGCACCCAGCCGTGGGCGGCTTGACGTGCTGCCCACAGGCCGCAATTTCTACACCGTCGACGTGCGTAACTTGCCGACCACGACAGCGTGGCGGCTAGGCTTTACGTCGGCCAACCTGATACTCGAACGTCATTTGCAAGATCATGGTGACCACTTGCGTCAGCTCGGGCTGTCGGTGTGGGGAACCGCGACCATGCGTACCGGTGGGGACGACATTGCCCAGGCCATGGCGCTGATGGGCGTGCGCCCAGTGTGGGCCACCGGCAGCCAGCGGGTCGACGATTTCGAGATACTGCCACTCAGCCTGCTGGATCGTCCGCGGGTGGACGTGACGCTGCGGGTGTCGGGTTTCTTCCGGGACGCCTTTGGCAGCCTGATCCGCCTGTTCGATGCTGCCGTCCAGGCCGTGGCCGGACTTGATGAGCCCGATGATCTTAATCCGTTGGCTGCGCGCGTGCGCGGTGAGCGTCTGGCCTTGCAGCAGCAGGGCCTAGACGCTGAGCAGGCGGCTCGACAGGCCGGTTGGCGCGTCTTCGGCGCCAAGCCCGGTGCCTATGGGGCTGGCATCCAGAATGCGATTGATGGGCGGCTGTGGCAGACCCGTGAAGACCTGGCCGAGGTCTACCTGAACCATGGCAGCTATGCCTATGGCGCCCAGGACGAGGGGACGCCGGCCAGGGCGCAGTTCGTCGAGCGCCTGAGCAAGGTGCAGGCAGTGCTGCAAAATCAGGACAACCACGAACATGACGTGCTGGATTCCAATGACTACTACCAGTTTCAGGGCGGCATGCTGGCGGCCACAGAAACGCTGGCCGGCGCGTCCGTGGCCAGTTACCACGGCGACCACAGCCAGGTGGACCGACCGCGCATCCGTACATTGAAGGAAGAACTCAACCGCGTGATCCGCGCGCGCGCGCTGAACCCCAAGTGGATCGATGGCGTCAAACGCCACGGCTACAAAGGGGCGTTCGAGATGGCGGCGACGGTCGACAACCTGTTCGCCTTCGACGCCACGACGCACCTGATCGACGATCACCATTACCAGTCGCTGGCCGATGCCTACGTGCTGGACCCGGCGACCCGCGACTTCATGCGCGAGCACAACCCGCAGGCGCTGCGCGACCTCACCGAGCGGCTGATCGAGGCGCAGCAACGCGGCCTCTGGCAGTCCCCCGGCGAGTACCGCGATGCCCTGGAAGAACAGCTGCTCGATGGCGAGGAACAGGCTTGAAATGAACGACGCTGCACAATTTCCCCTGGCCGCCGTAGTGGGCGCCGACGATTTGAAGTTGGCCCTGTGCCTGACGGCCATCGATCCCAGGATCGGCGGGGTGCTCATCGAAGGCCCGCGTGGCATGGCCAAGAGCACCCTGGCCCGCGGCCTGGCTGACCTGCTGGGCGATGGGCCTTTCGTGACCTTGCCGCTGGGCGCCAGTGAAGAGCGCGTGGTGGGCACACTCGATTTGGATGCCGCACTCGGGCAGGGCAAGGCGCAGTTCTCCCCCGGCGTGCTGGCCCAGGCCAATGGTGGCGTGCTCTATGTCGATGAAGTCAACCTGCTGCCGGACACCTTGGTCGACCTGTTGCTCGATGTCGCCGCCAGTGGTACCAACCGTATCGAACGCGACGGCATTTCCCATCGTCACGATGCCCGCTTCGTCTTGATCGGGACCATGAACCCCGAGGAAGGCGAGTTGCGCCCTCAGCTACTCGATCGCTTCGGTCTGAATGTGGCGCTCGACGGTCTACCCGCGCCTGATGCACGGCAACAGATCATCCGGCGCCGGCTGGCCTTCGACCATGACCCCCTGGCGTTTTGTGCCCAGTGGGCACCGGCCCAGGAGGCCTTGCGTAAGCGCTGTCAGGCAGCGCGCCAGGCGCTGGACGACATTGCACTGGATGACCGGACCTTGGCCAGCATCACCGAACGCTGCTTCGCCGCTGGAGTCGATGGGCTGCGGGCCGATCTGGTGTGGCTGCGCGCGGCCCGCGCCCACTGCGCATGGCGCGGGGCGGCGGCCATCGAGGCGGCAGATATCGATGCGGTGGAAGATTTTGCCTTGCGCCATCGCAGGCAATCGCCCGCCCAGGCTACTGCGCCCGCAGCGCCCGAGCAGCCGCAGTCACAGACCGGCAACAGCTCGGCCGAGAAGGGCGGGCAGGGGGACTGGGGGGCTTTGGCGCCGCAGCCTGTGGCAAGCGGGCCAAGGCGTGAGGTGCCGAACTGGGCAAAAAAGCCCTGAGCATCCGTCAGCCGGCCAAGACGACGGGTGCGCAAGCAGGCAAGGGCGCGCGCTCAGGTGCAAGCCGCGGTCGAGCCCAGGCAGCCAGTGCTGGCCGGGTCGCCTGGTTACAAAGCCTATTGAAGGGCCGGCCCAGGCACCGCGACGATTTGTGCTGGCACACCCGCAGGGGCACACCGGCCCAGCTATGGCTGATCATCGTCGATGCCTCCGCTTCGACACGTCGTCATCAGGCGCTCGCGCACACCAAAGGACTATTGGCCACGTTATTCGACCATGCCTACCGCCAGCGGGCACGGCTGGCTTTATTGACGGCAAGTGGCAGTGCCCCACAATGGCAGCGCCATGGACTCAAAGCTTCGGCGGCGCTGCAACCCTGGCTGCAGGCGCTGGGCGCGGGAGGCGGCACGCCGTTGCTGCCGGCGCTGGAGCAAGCAAGGCAGTGGCTGGGCGCTCGGCGCAAGGCCCATCCTAACGAGGAAGTACGCTGCCTGGTGTTCACCGACGGCCGCCTGCAGCAATGGGGTACCGTCGAGCCCTTGCCGTGCTGCACATTGCTGGTGGACATGGAACTGACACCGGTCCGCCTGGGCCGTGCTCGCCTTCTGGCACAGCAATTGGCAGCGGACTATCAACACCTGCTAAGTTTCGAAGCGGTGAAGTAACAGCGGTGTGGTGCGGCAACAAGTCGCACGCAAGAAGGGTAAACAGGGACGGCTGGAAGTGCATGTGCGTGGCAGAGCACGCACATGTCGAAGCTGTTCATTTACTTGGGCATCGACCAAGGCTGCAGGTGGTAGCCTTTTTCACAAAGTTCAGCGCGTACTTCTTCGATCAGGTTAAGCCACTGGGCTTTGTCAGAATAAGTTTGCGAGGTTACCTGCTTGCTGCCGATGCGGGCGCTGGTACGGTCGATGACCGCCAGGCTCAGGTCGCCAGTGCCGTTGGGGGCGTCCCAGGCCACGCAGTGGAAGGGTTCGAAGGCGTGGTCGGCGATCAGCAGTGCTTCGTTGACACGGAGCGGGGCATTCATGGTTCGGTCTCTCTGTGGTCCCAAACATTCAAGTGACGTCCGCGTTGCTTCAAGGTCGCCTCATGTATCGCGAAATGCAGCGCGGGGTTATGTGTACTGATGCTCGACAACCGGCATCGAGTCACATGGGTACAGCAAAATAATCAACGATTATTCATTTTTCGTTCTAACGCGCCCCATGTGAGGACGTTACCCATCGAAAATTCCCCCGCCAAGTTACGAAAAGCCGTATTGGCAGACAAACGGTCATAGGCACCGTCAACTTCATTGCTACTGTTATTCGGGCGCCACAACTTACTGTTTTACTTCAAGAAACCAATACTTGGCGCCAAGGATCGGTCATGCAACAAACCGCAGTGCAACGCCGCCTGCTCATCGTCGATCCTTGTGACGATTGCCAGCGCCTGACGCCTGGCTTGCTAGAGGCTGGGTGGGATGTCGACAGCTGCACCTTGGCGCAGGCATTGGAACATCGCTGCGATGTAGGCGTATTGCGCCTGGATGAGGCGCATCTCAAACACCCGGACGTGGTCAAGGACATGATCAAGCGCAGCAACACCGAGTGGATCGCGGTGCTGAGCGCCGAACAACTGCGCTCCCCGGCCTTCGGGGATTTCGTCTGTGAATGGTTTTTTGATTTCCATACCTTGCCCTTCGATGAGTCGCGGGTACAGGTCACCCTGGGCCGGGCCTTTGGCATGGCGCGGCTGCGTGGCAAGGGCACGGTCAAGGCGCTCGACACCCAAGACGAGTTGCTGGGCGAGAGCCGGCCGATTCGAGAGTTGCGCAAACTGCTGGGTAAGCTGGCACCGACCGAGTCGCCTGTGCTGATCCGCGGCGAAAGCGGCACGGGGAAGGAGCTGGTGGCGCGTACGCTACACCGCCAATCGCAGCGTAGTGGCCAGCCGTTCGTGGCGATCAACTGCGGGGCCATCCCCGAGCACTTGATTCAGTCCGAACTGTTCGGGCACGAAAAGGGCGCATTTACAGGTGCCCATCAACGCAAGATCGGCCGCATCGAAGCGGCTAACGGCGGCACGCTGTTTCTCGATGAAATAGGCGACCTGCCGCTGGAGTTGCAGGCCAACCTGCTGCGCTTTCTCCAGGAAAAGCACATTGAGCGGGTGGGGGGCAGTCAGCCAGTACCGGTGGATGTGCGGGTGTTAGCCGCCACCCACGTGGATTTGGAGAGGGCCATCGAGCAGGGCCGCTTCCGGGAAGACCTGTACTACCGCCTGAACGTGCTGCAGGTGGTGACCGCTCCGTTACGCGACCGCCATGGCGATTTGCCGATGCTGGCCAACCATTTTGCCCATTTCTACAGCCTGGAAACCGGCAGGCGGCCTCGCTCCTTCAGTGAGCATGCGCTATCGGCAATGGGGCAGCACGATTGGCCCGGTAACGTGCGTGAATTGGCCAACCGGGTGCGCCGCGGGCTGGTACTTGCCGAAGGGCGTCAGATCGAGGCCAAGGACCTGGGTTTGCAGCCATTTGCGCAACAGCCGCCGCTGGGCACCCTGGAAGAGTACAAGCACAAGGCCGAGCGCCAGGCGTTGTGCGATGTGCTGGACCGTCACAGCGACAACCTCAGCGTTGCAGCCAAGGTGCTGGGCATCTCACGGCCGACCTTCTACCGTTTGTTGCACAAGCACCAGATTCGCTGAAGACGCAGGCGGCGTACGACGCGCCTCAGTGAGGCGCGCGGACGATGGTCTTGAGCAGATCTTCCGGGCTGATGTGGCCGACGACCTGGGCCACGGCGCTGCCAGGGGTCGGCAAGTCGATGATGTGGTTCTTCATCTTGCCGATCACATGCATCTCGCAGGGTTTACAGTCGAACTTCAGGGTCAGTACTTCATCCCCTTGAACCAGCTGCATCGGCGCCACCTTGGTGCGCACTCCGGTCACCCCTTTGGCCTGTTTGGGGCACAGGTTGAAGGAGAAGCGTAGGCAGTGCTTGGTGATCATCACCGGCACCTCACCATGCTCCTCATGAGCTTCATACGCCGCGTCGATCAACTGCACCCCATGGCGGTGATAGAAATCCCGGGCTTTCTGGTTGTAGACGTTGGCCAGGAACGATAGGTGCGACTCGGGATACACCGGCGGCGGCGAGGTTTCCGGCTTGCGCCGGCCATGGGGGTGCGCCTGGATGCGTTGCTCGGTCAGCGTCTCGATGGCCTGCCGGCGCAGGGCCTTGAGCTGCGAGTTGGGAATGAAGAACGCCTGGGGGGCATCCAACTCGATGCTGTCGGCGTGGTAGAGCGTGGTGCCGAGTTGGCCAAGCAGGTCATGCAGCTGGTCCAGTGCTTGCTCTGGCTTGTTCGCCGGGCCGAATGGGCCATCCAGGGCGACTTGCACATGCACGCCTTCCTCGCTGGTCACGTTCAGGGTCAAGCGCTCCTCGCGTAATACCGCCTGCCAACGTACGCCGATGCGGCGCTCGGCCGAGGTCCGTTGCAGGGCCTGCTGCCAGTTGTGGTCCAGATTGCGCGAAAGCGGATGGTTTGGCCTTAGCTTGTGCAGCCCGGCAGGCATCTCGTTCGGTTCCACTCGGTAGCGCCAGCGTTTTTGACCGTCTTCTTCGAACTCGCCGCGTGCCTCGGCGATGTTGGCCCTGAACCCCATCACTTCGCGCTTGACCAGCACATTGAGGCCATCGCCGTTGGTCAAGGGTACGTCGGTGACGACCTGCAGGTCGCGCTTGCCCACTTTCTCCACCACACCCACCGGCAGGCCGGTGAAAGTAGGGGAGTCGAAGGCGCCGATATCGACCTTGCGGTCAGTCACGAAGTAGTCGGTGCTGCCGCGGTGGAAGGTTTTGTCCGGGTCCGGTACGAAGAAATGCGCGGTACGACCGCTGGAAGCGCGGGCCAGGGCAGGGCGGTCTTCCAGGATGGCGTCGAGCTCCTTGCGGTAATGGGCCGTGATGTTCTTCACATAGCCCATGTCCTTGTAGCGCCCCTCGATCTTGAACGAGCGCACGCCGGCATCGACCAGGTCGCGCAGGTTGGCGGTCTGGTTGTTGTCCTTCATCGACAGCAGGTGCTTTTCGAACGCCACTACCCGACCTTGGTCGTCCTTGAGCGTGTAGGGCAGTCGGCACGCCTGGGAGCAGTCGCCCCGGTTGGCGCTGCGACCGGTCTGGGCGTGGGAAATGTTGCATTGCCCGGAGAATGCCACGCACAGCGCACCATGGATGAAGAACTCGATGGCGGCGTCGGTTTCGGCGGCGATCGCACGGATTTGCTGCAGGTTCAGCTCGCGTGCAAGTACCAGCTGAGAAAAGCCGGCCTGGTCGAGAAACTTGGCCCGCTCCAGGGTACGAATGTCGGTCTGGGTACTGGCATGCAGCTCGATGGGTGGAATGTCGAGCTCCATGACCCCCAGGTCCTGCACGATCAGCGCATCGACGCCGGCGTCGTACAGCTGGTGAATCAGCGCGCGCGCCGGCTCCAGCTCGTTGTCATGCAAGATGGTATTGATGGTGGTGAACACGCGCGCATGGTAGCGATGGGCGAATTCGACCAACTCGGCGATATCGCCCACCTCGTTGCAGGCGTTATGACGGGCGCCAAAGCTAGGGCCGCCGATATAGATGGCATCGGCGCCATGCAGGATGGCCTCGCGGGCGATGGCCACGTCGCGGGCAGGGCTGAGCAGTTCCAGGTGATGCTTGGGAAGGGACATGTCGTTATGGTTTCGGCTGTCACGGTATAGCCGGGCATTGTACCGACGATTCGGCCGGGCGACACCATCGGGCTGCGCTGGTCGGATGAATGCCTCTTGTCAGGCTGCGCCTGTGTTTCAACGACCTGGTATTTATGGCAGTTGCCTACAGTAGGCTCTCTGGACAGAGTAGGGCTGACAAGTCCATTGATGCAGGGAGGTGTATAACATGCTCAGGCCGGCATCCGCTTCAGGGCGTTGTCGCTTAACCCTTGTCACGCCTACGGCCTATACCCCGTATGGCTATAGCGCCATCGCACGCCTTTCCCAAACGGGTTACGTTGGGGCGGTACAGGAGGGGCTGCGGGGCTGTTATGGGTTTGGCCAGGGCTATAGATACCTCAACAGTGTCATGATGAGATTTGAAACACCCGATTCGTTGAGTCCGTTCGACCAAGGCGGCCTCAACGCCTATGCGTATTGCGCAGGCGATCCAGTCAATCACGTCGACCCAACTGGACACCTATTGGAAAGATTGAAGTTTTGGAAGCGGCCCAGATCTGCTCCCATGACGCCGTTAAAGCCGGAGATCGATTTTGGATTGGCGCAGGCCAGAGCACAACTCAAGCACACGCTCGGTATTTTACTGCGCCCAGAGAAAAGCAATGATTTGCGCAGTAATTTCATGGCTACATTGCGCGATAAACGCTTTAGAGAGCCCGCAGCGCAAGCGCTTGGTACCGACTGGCTCAATCGTCTTGAATCCAATCAGAAGGTTTGGGAATTTTTTGCTTCCGGAGAGTACCTGGACAGGCACTTCACCCGAATTCTGAAGCCTGATGCTGCCATCATCACCCGCTACATTGCAACAGAAGCTACCCTTGCGGCCTCTGGAATCGGACCAGAATCTTTTGCCAAACAGCTGAAATCTTTTCGAGTCGCTTCAATGGCACAGCTCGACCGTTCCGTTTTGCTTGAACTCAAAAAAATCAGACAGCAGCTTTAGCTCATGGTCCTGCACTGATTCTGTCGGCCCAGACAAGGGCCGGCGGCGGCGTGGCATGGCTACCCTAGGGCGAGGGTTGAGCACGACCACTACGAGCCGCCGCCAACGTGCGGCATTGAGACACCTGCCAGCAGGCGGCTAAGCGTCACTTCTTGGCCGCCATTGCCGTTACTTCCACGCGCATGCCCTCGAACGCGAGCGCCGCCACGCCTACGGCAGCGCGCACCGGCCAGGGTTTAGTGAAGAAACGTTGATAGACCCGGTTGAAGGCGGCGCGGTCGGCCATATCGGTCAGGTAGATGGTCAGGTGCAGCACCCGGTCCATGCCGCTGCCGGCTTTCTCCAGGGCATCCTTCAAAGCCTGCAACGTGCATTCGCTCTGCTCGACGATATCTCCCAACGCCAGGCTACCGTCAGGGTGTACCGGGACTTGAGTGGTCACCAGCATCCCGTTGTATTCGGCGACATCGGAGGAAATGGATTCTGGGTCGCTGTCCGGGGTGTAGACGATATCTGCATGTGCCATGAGGTCTGCCTTGCGGGGTAGAAAAGCCTCAAGCCTACGCGAGCGGCCTGCGCCGGTCGAGAGGCCGGTTTTTTGCAAAGCGCGGCATTCGCGGTCAGAATCGCCGCCATTGCAGAGAGGCTTACCGTGAACGAACACACCTTGTCCATGCGCCTGGAGCGCGTGGCCACCCATGTGCCTGAAGGCGCTCGTCTGGCTGATATTGGCTCTGATCATGGCTACCTGCCCGTGGCGTTGATGCTTCGCGAGCGCATTGAGTACGCAGTGGCCGGGGAGGTCGCCAACACCCCCTTCGCGGCCGCTCAACGCAATGTGCGCAAGCAGGGGCTGGAACGGCGCATTGCCGTGCGCTTAGCCGATGGGCTGACAGTCATCGCGCCTGATGACCGCATCACGGTCGTCAGCCTGTGCGGCATGGGCGGCGAAACCATCTGCGAGATTCTCGAAGCGGGCAGGGCACACCTGGCGGGTGTCGAGCGCCTGGTACTGCAACCCAATGGCGCCGAGCCGCAGGTGCGTCAGTGGCTGATGAGCAATGGCTACCGTATCGTCGCCGAAGATGTTCTGCGCGAGCATCGCTTCGACTACGAAATCATCGTGGCCGAACCCGGTTATGTGGCCTACAACCCTCAGCAGTTGTATTTCGGCCCCCTGTTGATGCAGGACCATGGCCAGGCATTTCACGTAAAGTGGCAACGCATGCTTGGGCAAAAGAAGCAGACCCTTGCCAACTTCGCCCAGGCCCGCGTTGCCGTGCCGCCGGCCAAGGTCGCAGACTTCGAACAACAGGTGGACTGGATCACCCGGCTGCTGGCCGAACGCCCCCACACCGAGGACTAGCCTTCATGGACATGTTGCAGGCCATGCGTACCTTCGTCCGGGTGGTGGAGTGCGGTAGCTTTGCCGCGGCGGCCAACGCGCTGGACATCTCCGCTGCTCAAGTCTCGCGCATCGTGGCGGAGCTGGAGAATCAGCTGCAAACCCGATTGCTGCACCGCACCACCCGACGCTTGCGCATGAGCGAGGCCGGGGAGCGGTTTCTTGAGCGCGCACGGCAGATACTGCTATTGACCGACGAGGCAGTGGGAGAGGCGCGGGGTGCTCACCTCACGCCCCGTGGCCGGCTACGCGTGCATTGTCCGCATGGGCTTGGATTGCTGTTGATGCCGTTGGTGGCGGGCTACAACGCGCTTTGTCCCGACGTGGTCATCGAGCTTACGCTTTCCCAGCGCAACCCTGACCCGCTCGCTGAAGGGCACGATGTGGTCATCACCGTGGACCAGGCATTGCCGGACTCACAGTTGATTGCCGTCCCCTTGGGCACGATTTTCAGTATTGCCTGTGCCGCTCCCGGCTACCTGGATGAAAAAGGCGTTCCTGCCCGCCCGGACGATCTACACCAGCATCGCTGCCTGCGCATGGCCTACCCGCTGTACGAGGGTGACTGGGTGTTTCCGCAGGCAGGTGGGGATTGCGTCATTGCACCGCAGGACAGCTTCATGACCAACGTGGCGGACGCCATGCTGGTCGCCAGCGAGCTGGGCATGGGTATTGGTCTGCTGCCGTTCTACACCGCCAGCCAAGCCATGGAACAGGGGCGCCTGTACCGGGTGCTGGCCGACTACAGGCTGCGGGAAAACGCCTTGTATGCGATTTATCCCTCGCGGCATTACCTGGACGCCAAGGTCCGAACCTGGATCGACTACCTCAAGGAACGACTGCCGCCCATTTTCGCCACCCACGCCCGCCTGGTCGAAGACCCCCGTTATTGCCGCTGACGGCAGCGGGGCACAAGCTCACGCCGCTGCAGGCCAGGTAGGCCGGGCCTTACAGCGCGTAGTGTTTCAGCTCACGTGCGATCAACATCCGCTGAATTTCGCTCGACCCTTCATAGATCTGGGTGATTCGCGCATCACGGTAGTGTCGCTCGACGGGATAATCCTCAAGGTAGCCGTAGCCACCGTGGACCTGGATGGCCATCGAACACACCCGCTCAGCCATTTCCGAGGCAAACAGCTTGGCCTGTGACGCCTCGGACAGGCAGGGCCTGCCGGCGCTGCGCAGGCGCGCGGCATGCAGGATCAGCAAGCGAGCCGCATTGATCTGCACCTGCATGTCAGCCAACAAGTTCGCAATGCTCTGGTGTTCGTGGATCGGCTTGCCGAACTGGACACGTTCCCGGGCATAGCCCAGCGCCGCTTCGAAGGCAGCCCGGGCGATGCCCAGAGCCTGGGCGGCGATGCCGATTCGGCCGCCTTCGAGATTGGACAAAGCGATTGCCAGGCCTTTACCGCGCTCGCCCAGCAAGTTGCCAGCCGGGATACGGCATTGGTCGAGTGTGACGGCGCAGGTATCGGACGCGCGAATCCCCATTTTGTGTTCGGTACGATCGACCTTGAAGCCGGGGTTGTCTGTCGGTACCAGAAACGCCGACAGCCCTTTCTTGCCAAGGTCAGGATCGGTCACGGCGAACACGACGGCCAGCCCGGCGCGACGGGCATTGCTGACGAACTGCTTGCTGCCGTTGATCACCCACTGCCCGTCGATCAACTCGGCGCGGGTGCGCAGGTTATGGGCCTCGGATCCTGCCTGGGGCTCGGTCAGGCAGAAGCAGCCAATCACCTCGCCACTGGCCAGCCGCGGCAGCCAGTGCTGCTGCTGTTCGGGGCTACCGTAGGCCAGCAACGGGCCGCACCCCACCGAGTTATGGATGCTCATCAAGGCCCCGGTGGAGCCACACCCGACTGAAATCTCTTCCACCGCCAGCGCATAGGCCACGTAGTCGGTATAGCTACCGCCGAAGGCCTCGGGGACCACCATGCCCAGCAAGCCAAGCTCACCCATGCTGCGCACGACGGCGTCATCGATCCAGCCGGCCTTTTCCCACGCCTGGGCATGGGGGGCGATCTCGCCGCGGGCGAAGTCGCGGGCCATGTCACGGATCATGATCTGCTCTTCGCTCAGTTCCACGTCTTGCATCTGCTTGCTCCCGGGCTCACAGGCCTTCGAAGAATTGGTCGACCCGCTGGCGGTCCAGCCCCTGCAATGTAGGGGGGTTCCAGCGCGGCTGCTTGTCCTTGTCGATGATCAGGGCGCGCACCCCCTCGATGATGTCGCCGTGCTGGAACCACTGGCGATCCAGGTGCAACTCCATGGCGAAGCACTCTTCCAGGCTCAACTGTCGGCCGCGTCGTAACATCTGCAACGTCACGGCCATGGCCAGTGGGGATCGGGTTTCCAACAGCTCTGCAGTGGTAACGGCCCAGGCATGGCTGTCGCCGATGCTGACGGCACGCAACTGCTCGACGATGGCTGCCATATCGGGCAGGGCGAAGAAGTGATCGATCGCTGGGCGCAGTGCAGCCAGTGGTGGCGCTTCCAGCGCCTGTGTGCCCAGGCGCGCCAACAGGTTCTGCAAATCCTTGAGCGGATTGTCATTGAGGGATAACTGGTCCAGCTCGCGATCAAGGGTTTCGATCTTGTCGCTCGTCACATACCAGTTGGCCAGGCCGCAATACAGGGCATCGGCCGCCTGGACCTGTGTGCCGGTGACGCCGAGGTAGGTCCCCAGCTCGCCCGGCAGGCGGGACAGGAAGTAGCTGCCCCCCACGTCGGGGAAATAGCCGATGCCCACCTCTGGCATGCCCAAGCGGCTGCGCTCGGTGACCACCCGCAGCTCGCAGCCCTGCGCCAAGCCCATGCCCCCGCCGAGGGTAAAGCCGTCCATGAGCACCAGGATAGGCTTGCGGTAGCGGTGTATCAGCAAGTCCAGGGCATACTCTTCGGCGAAGAAAACCGCGTGCAGGTCGTCACCGGCTTTGTAGCTGTCATGCAGCGAGCGGATGTCACCACCGGCGCAGAAGCCTTTCGGCCCTTCGCCGCGCAGTACGACGGCGCGGATGTTCGGATCACCGGCCCACGCGTCCAGGTGCTTGCGCAAGCTGCGCACCATGTCCAAGGTCAGGGCGTTCAACCCAGCGGGGCGGTTGAGGCGCAGGTGGCCGATCTGGTTGCGAACCTCGCTCAGAATGTGTTCGGTAACCGGCGTCTGAATAAGCGCTGTCATTGCGGTCTCCCTGCTTGTTATTGATTTTCCATGTGAAATCTGGAGTTCGCTGGAGGATCGCTGGATCCTGGCATGCGAATTTGCCTAGTACAATCGACAATTGTGCAGGGGCATCGTGCATTTTTGCGCCGATGCCCGTTGCGTTGCCAGTCAGAGTGAATGGGAACTGCACGCTGATGGGTCACAGGCGTTCACTGTAGCGCGAACCAGGCGCCAGTAGGCGTTATCGGCGCCCTGCTAAGACACTTACAAGTGTTTCAAGCGGGGCTTTTGGCTTGAAAGCACCGTGGGAGAGGGTTAGTCTTCGCGGGCTGCTGTCAATCCAGCAGTCGGGTTTGGTCACCCGCAATCATCAAGGCGCATCAGCGCCACTCAGCGAAGCAGTCGGCGTTTTTTTGTGCCCGGCTGTCTCGTGTCATGGCGGCTGTGCGTGGGGCGCCTCCGTGCGCGCCGGTTTCCTTGATTCCCGGTTGACCAACCCGCGTACAGTCGCCACCCATTCGTTTGGTCACGTTGCGTGGCGGCTCCTGATGAATCAAGGAGAACACGAAGACGGCGGGGTGCGTCCAAGCCGTCGCGCTGGCAATTGCACGGCTGCGCCGCTGAGCGTCAGCGAGTTCCCAGGGTTACCGCTTAAAGAGCGCCCTTGCCGGGGCGCCCAGCAGCCTCACCCGCTACCGTAGCCGCGAACCAGGCGCCAGGGGGCTTAATCGGCACCCTGCTAAGCCTCTTACAAGTGTTTCAAGCGGGGCTTTTGGCTTGAAAGCACCGTGGGAGAGGGTTAGTCTTCGCGGGCTGCTGTCAATCCAGCAGTCGGGTTTGGTAGCCCGAATTGATCAAGGCGCACAAAGCGCCCGCTTTCGCTATGGTTGGCGCATTTTTTATGGTCGGCTGTATCGTTTTATGGCGGCTGTGCGTAGGGCGCCTCTGTGCGCGCCGGTTTCCTTGATTCCCGGTCTACCAACCTGCGCATAGCCGTCACCATTTCGTTTGGTAGCGATTGATGGCGGCTTCTGATGAATCAAGGAGCACACCATGACAAAAGGGTTACCTGATCCTCCTGCCAGTCTCACAACCGCGCCCACATCCTTCTCTACCTGCGAAAGCAGCCATCCGCCTTTGTTTTCGGTACGTCCGGGCGTAGATCTCGAAGACGCGCTCGTGCACTTGTCCACGCTGTTGCGTGGCGCCTATGCCGCTAATCTGAAGGCCATGGAGTTGGCCAATGGGACCTGTTTCGACCTGTTGCTGGGCAATGACCATGGACTGGAATCGGCGACCGCAGTGGTGGAGGCTTTGTTGAATGGGTTGGAGGCTCGGCGGCTGGTAGCTGACCGCTAGTCGAAGACGGCGGGGGGCGCCTAGGCAGTGGCGGAGTCAACTGCCTGGCTCCGCCCTGGGTGGTTAGCGAACTCCCAGGCTCAACGCGGTATCGCCGGGTCTGCGCTGCGAAGCTAGATTCCTAAGGCCCTGGCGCGCCTTTAGTATCGAAAAAAATCGACAGCCCCCTTGTCAGCCCTCAAGCCATTGCGGGCTGTTGAAATTATTCAGCCGGCAATCCTCTTCAGCGCAATCAACCGCCGCCACGGGCGCGCCGAGCAAGGCTCTCTGCAAACTGCGCTCCCCAGCATTCCAGGCCTGTTCAAGCAGCGGCAGGATGGCGCGGGGCAGCACGCTGAACATCGGTTGCCAATACCCACCCTGGCGGACCATCGCGGCACTGTTCGCGGCCAAGGCGGCGCGCCGCAGGTCGTTGACCAGCACCTGATCGACCCGCGGCGCATCACAGGCGAGCACCACCACCCAGCCGTGCCGCGCTACCGCCAACCCGGCAAGCACGCCAGCCAGTGGGCCAGGGAAGCCGGCCTCGGCATCACACACGCAGTGCTCGGCGTACCGCTGGTATATCTGCTGATTGCGATTGCACGAAACGATCAGGTCATCACTGAGGCCCCGAACCACCGCATGCACGTGGGCAATCAGAGGGCGGCCTTGCCAGTCGATCAGCCCTTTATCGCGCCCGCCCATGCGTTGGCCACGGCCGCCGGCGAGCATGAGGACAGAGCAAAGGGGCAGGGTAGCAGGCATGAAAAAGGGTTCCTGGCAGTCAGTGCCAGAAACCCTCCCATTTCACGTTCCGCTTGTCCAGTCAGTGACTGCGCGGGGCTGGCTCGTCGCCAGGTTCCTGTGGCCGCCGGCGCCTGGACAAACGCATCACCACGACGAAGAATACCGGCACGAACACCACCGCCAGCGTGGCGCTCAACATGCCGCCAATGACCCCTGTACCGATGGCCTGCTGGCTTGCCGAACTGGCACCGGTGGCGATGGCCAGTGGCACCACCCCAAGGATGAACGCCAGGGACGTCATCACGATGGGCCGCAGGCGCAAGCGGGCAGCCTCGATGGCAGCCTGGGTGGCATCCATGCCCTGGTCCATCAGGCTTTTGGCAAACTCGATGATCAGAATGGCATTCTTTGCCGACAGCCCGATCAAGGTGATCAGCCCGACCTTGAAGAACACGTCGTTGGGCATGCCACGCAGCGTGACTGCCAGGACCGCGCCCAGAATCCCCAGGGGTACCACCAGCAGCACCGCCGTGGGGATCGACCAGCTTTCATACAACGCCGCCAGGCAGAGGAACACCACCAGCAGCGACAGGGCCATCAGCACCGGCGCTTGACTGCCCGAGAGCCTTTCCTGCAGCGACAACCCAGTCCATTCCAGCCCAACACCAGCCGGCAGCTGCGCCACGATTCGCTCGATCTCGGCCATGGCTTGCCCCGAGCTTTGCCCGGCCGTCGGCTCACCAGAAATGGACACCGCCGGGTAACCGTTGTAGCGCGTCAACTGGACCGGGCCGCTAACCCATCTGGGCTGGACGAAGGCGCCAAGCGGCACCATCTTGCCGGCGCTGTTGCGCACATGAATCTTCAGCAAGTCCTCCACCTGGCTGCGCTGATCGCCCTCGGCCTGCACCACCACCCGCTGCATGCGGCCCTGGTTGGGAAAGTCATTGACGTAGCTCGAACCCACCGCCACGTCCAGCACTGAGCCGATATCGGCGAACGAGACGCCCAACGCATTGGCCTGACGGCGATCGATCTCCAGCTCCACTTGTGGGCTTTCGGCCAACGATGCCTCGCGCACGTTTGTCAGTACCGCGCTCTTGCTCGCCTTGGCCAGCAGTTCATCACGGGCAGCCATGAGTTGGGCGTGACCAAGCCCGCCCCGGTCCTGCAGGCGGAATTCGAAGCCAGTGGACTCGCCAAGCCCGTCAATCGGTGGTGGCAGTACGGCGAAGGCGATGGCGTCCTTGAGTTGCGTGAATGCCATGTTCGCGCGATCGGCAATGGACTGGGCACTGTCCTCAGCGTCACGCTCGGACCAGTCCTTGAGGGTCGTGAAGGCCAGCGCCGCATTCTGGCCACTGCCGGAGAAGCTGAAACCCAGAATCACCGTGGTATTGCCCACGCCAGGCTCATCGCCGTTGTGCGCCTCGATGTGAGCCGCCACCTGCTCGGTGCGCATGCGGCTGGCGCCAGGCGGCAGCTGGATATCGGTGATGGTGTAACCCTGGTCCTCGGTCGGCAGGAAGGCCGTGGGCAGCTGACTGAAGCCGTAGCCCAGCACGCCCAGCAGCACGGCGTACACCAACAGGTAGAGCCCGCTGCGACGCAGTGCCTGCGACACCCAGCCCTCATAGCCCTTGCTCATGCCCTCGAAGCGCCGATTGAACCAACCGAAGAAACCGCCGCGCTGATGGTGCGCACCTGGGTTCACAGGCTTGAGCAAGGTGGCGCACAACGCCGGCGTCAGGCTCAGGGCAAGGAAGGCCGAGAACAGGATGGAAACGGCCATGGACACCGAGAACTGCTGGTAGATCACGCCGACCGAGCCCTTCATGAAGGCCATGGGCAGGAAGACGGCCACCAGCACCAGCGTGATACCGATGATCGCCCCGCTGATCTGGCCAATGGCCTTGCGTGTGGCCTCACGCGGCGCCAGACCCTCTTCGGCCATGATTCGCTCGACGTTCTCGACCACCACGATGGCGTCGTCCACCAAAATACCAATGGCCAGGACCATGCCGAACAGGGTCAGCACATTGACCGAGAAGCCTAGCATCAGCATCACGCCGAAGGTGCCCATCAGCGCCACGGGCACCACGAGTGTGGGAATCAACGTGTAACGCAGGTTCTGCAGGAACAGAAACATCACCGCGAACACCAGCACCATTGCCTCGAACAGCGTGCTGATGACCTGCTGTATGGAGACTTTGACGAACGGCGAGGTGTCGTAGGGAATGTCGTACTTCACGCCTTCCGGGAAATAGCGCGCCAAGTCCTTCATCTTGGCGCGCACCAGCGTGGCCGTTTCCATGGCGTTGGCACCCGGGGCCAGCTGCACACTGAATGCGGTGGCCGGCTTGCCGTTCAAGCGCGTGCCGTACTGGTACTCCTGCGCACCGATTTCTACCCGGGCCACATCACCGATGGTCACCACCGAACCGTCGGTATTGGCTCGCAGCACGATCGCCGCAAACGCTTCTGGTGTGGTCAGCTGGCCCTTGACCACCACATTGGCGGTGATCTCCTGGGTAGCGGGGCTAGGCTGGTCGCCGATGCTGCCGGGCGCCACCTGCGCGTTCTGTGCGGTGATGGCTTCGGCCACGTCGTTGGGGGTGAGATTGAGGCCGACCAGCTTGGCCGGGTCGATCCAGATGCGCATGGCGCGCTCGGAGCCATACAGCTGAGCTTTGCCGACTCCTTTGATGCGCCGGATCTCGTTCATCACGTTGCGCGCCAGAATGTCGGACAACGCGGTCTCGTCGAACTTGCCATCCTCGGAGGTGAGCGTGCCCAGCAGCAGGAAACCAGTGGACACCTTTTCAACCTGCAAGCCTTGTTGGGTGACCGGGCGTGGCAGGCGCGACTCGACCACTTTCAAGCGGTTCTGCACGTCAACCTGTGCCAGGTCTGGCACGGTGCCCGGCTCGAAGGTGGCGGTGATGGTGGCGCTGCCCAGGCTGCTTTGCGACTCGAAGTACAGCAAGTTGTCGGCGCCGTTGAGTTCCTGCTCGATGAGGCTGACCACACTTTCATCCATGGTAGCCGCCGAGGCGCCAGGGTATACGGCGTAAATTTCCACCTGCGGCGGCGCCACGTTGGGGTACTGCGCCACGGGCAGTTGAGGAATGGCCAAGGCGCCAGCCAGCAGGATGAACAGCGCCACCACCCAAGCGAAAATGGGGCGGTCAATGAAAAATTGCGGCATCGATCAGGCCCTCACTGGCCGGTGTGCTGGGTGGCGGAGGTGGCCTCGGGGGCGGGGTCGATCTGCACGCGTTCGCCTGCCTTGGCATGTTGCAGGCCTTCGACCACCACCTGGTCACCGGCAGCGAGGCCTTCGCGTACTACCCAGCGGTCGCCCTGTACGCTGCCCAGAACCACTTGCCGTTCGCTGACCTGCGATTGGCCATCCACGACCAGTACCTTCGGCACGCCTGCGCTGTCACGCAGGATCGCCCGTTGCGGCACACTCAGCCCTTGCGGTTGCACGGCCTGGGCCAGGCGCACGCGCACATAGCTGCCCGGCAGCAAGTCGAGGTTCGGGTTGGGGAACTCGCTGCGCAGGGTGATCTGGTTGGTAGAGGGGTCGACCTGGATGTCGGAGAACAACAGCTTGCCGGGCAGCGGGTAGGCACTGCCGTCGTCCTCGATCAAGGTGACACTGGCCTGGTCTGCGTCCACCCGTTGCAGCTGGCCGGCACGCAAAGCCTTGCGCAGCGCCGTGATCTCACGGGTCGACTGGGTGACGTCGACATGAATGGGGTCCAGTTGCTCGATGGTCGCCAGTGGCGTGGCTTCGTTCTGCCCGACCAATGCGCCTTCTGTCACCTGGGCACGGCCAATGCGCCCGGCGATGGGAGCGGTCACAGTGGCGTATCCCAGGTTCAGACGGGCCCGTTGCACAGCCGCCTTGGCCTCGGCCACTGCTGCGTTGGCTTGCAGCAGGCTGGCCTTGGCATTGTCGTATTCCTGGCCGCTGACGGCTTTGTCATTGACCAACTCGCGGTAGCGCTGCTCCTGCAGGCGAGCTTGATAACGGGTAGCGTCGGCTCTGGCCAGTGCCGCCTGGGCGCTGTCCAGGTCGGCCTTGAAGGGTGCGGGGTCGATCTGAAACAACACATCGCCCTGCTTGACGTCGCTACCCTCGCGGTACACCCGCTTGAGCACTACGCCGGCCACCCGAGCCCGCACCTGGGCGGTACGCGGCGCCAGAATGCGGCCGTTGAGCTCGCTGGTGATGGCCAGCGGTTGCAGTTGCAGCGTTTCGATCCGCACTTGCGGGGCCGGGGCTTGCTGCTCGGGTTCGTCGCTAGCGCTGCAGCCGCCTAGGCCCAAGCCTACAAGCGCCAGAAGCGCCATGCGGCGCAGGGTAACAGTGAGTGTGTCGGACATTGGGATCTTCCGCTGATGATCTGCGCTATGCTACGGCACCCGGGTCATGGTTGGCTGTTAACAGCTGTACGGGGAGTGTGAAAAAGTGTGAAGCGATGGGTTGTGCACCACGATGTTTCTATAAGCTTGCGTCACTAGAACGCAGCGCTTACGAGGCCACACCGAGCCGGTGCGCTGCAAGTCCCTCCACCTGCCTGCCAAGCCACCCATGCCCATTATACTTCTGGTCGAAGACGACAGCGCCCTGGCCGAGCTGATCGCCAGTTACCTGCAACGCAACGAATTCGTCGTCCGGGTCATCGCCCGGGGTGACCACGTGCTGGACGAGTATCGCCGCGACAAACCCGACTTGGTGATTCTCGACCTGATGCTCCCAGGCCTGGACGGCCTGCAGGTGTGTCGCCAGTTGCGTCAGCAGTCCCAATGCCTGCCGATCCTGATGCTCACCGCCCGCGATGACAGCCATGACCAGGTGCTGGGGCTGGAAATGGGGGCCGACGACTACGTCACCAAACCGTGCGAGCCACGGGTGTTGCTGGCCCGGGTGCGCACCTTGCTGCGCCGCAGCGCTAACGAACCCAGGCTGGACCATGACCTGATCGTGGTAGGTGGGTTATGCATCGACCTGGCCGAACGCACCGTCACCTGGCGCGGCGAGCCTGTCGAACTGTCGGGCGGGGAATTCAACCTGTTGGTCGTGCTGGCGCGCAATGCCGGGGTCGTGCTCAATCGCGATCGCATTCTTCAACAGTTGCGCGGTATCGAGTTCAACGGCACCGACCGCTCGGTGGACGTGGCCATTTCCAAGCTGCGCCGCAAGTTCGACGACAACGCAGGCGAAGCACGCAAGATCAAGACGGTCTGGGGCAAAGGTTATCTGTTCAGCCGTGTCGAGTGGGAGTGAGCTGCGATGTTCAAGATCCTGGTGCGGCTGTATCTGCTGATCATCGTGGCGTATGCCGGTGCCTTGCTGTTCATCCCCGACACCATCGTGGGGCTGTTTCAGGAACGCTTCATGGCCTACAACCTCAGCCAGACCAAAGGCGTGCAGTCGCTGATCGTACGTCAGTTCCACCAGGCGCCTCAGGCCCAGTGGCCTGCCGTGGCGAAAGCGCTGGCCGACGATTTTGCACCCTTGCAGGTCCAGCTGCTGCCCATCGACCAGGCCCACTTGAATGAAACGGAGCGCGCGCGGCTGGCGCAAGGGGAGTCGGCAGTGCGCCTGGCCCAATGGGGCTACTACGAAACCCTGCTGGCGCCGTTGGACAGCCACTGGCTGGTACGCTTGGATTCGCCGCCTGATCCCTTGGACATCAACGTCCTGTCATGGGGCGTGACGGTGTTGATCGGGGCCGCGATGCTGGGTTGCCTGTTGCTTTGGGTATGGCCGCACTGGCGTGACCTGGAGCGCCTGAAGGAAACCGCTCGGCGTCTGGGGCAGGGGCAGATGTCCGAGCGCACGCATATCTCGGCGCATTCGAACATCGGCGAACTGGCCAGGGTATTCGACACCATGGCTAGCGACCTTGAGCGCCATGTCAATCAGCAGCGCGAGCTGCTCAATGCCGTATCTCACGAGCTGCGCACGCCCCTGACGCGCCTGGATTTCGGCTTGGTGCTGCTCTTCGACGAAGTGCCTGCGGCCAGCCGCAAGCGCTTGCTGGAGCTAGTCGGGCATGTGCGAGAGCTGGATGAATTGGTGTTGGAGTTGTTGTCCTACAGCCGGTTGTACAATGCCGACCAGGCGCGCGAACGAGTGGAGGTGTCGTTGCTCGAGCTGGTGGACAGCGTGCTAGGCAGCTTTGCCGAGGAGTTGGACGGGCGGGGCATCCAGTGGGAGGTGCATGCCGACGCCGAGTTGCCGCGCTTCGTGCTCGATCCGCGCCTGACGGCCCGAGCGGTGCAGAACCTGGTGCGCAACGCCATGCGCTACTGTGAGCAGCGCCTGGTACTGCGCTTGCGCCTGGAGCCCGACGGGGCTTGCTCGCTGACGGTGGAGGATGATGGCATTGGTATCCCTGTCGAGGAGCGTGAGCGAATCTTCCAGCCGTTCTATCGCTTGGATCGCAGCCGGGACCGCAGCACGGGTGGATTCGGCTTGGGGCTGGCGATCAGCCGGCGGGCCATTGAGGGGCAGGGCGGGACCCTGACGGTCGCCCAGTCCCCATTGGGCGGTGCGCAATTTCGTATCCGCTTGCCCGCCGGGCAGGTGACCTGAAGGCTGATGCCTGGTAGTAAGCCTCTTCTTTTAACCGGCGGGATCTTGTAGCGTGTCGGGTCGTCATTCAGGGAGCTGAACATGCAAGGCAAGGCCCGCAAGATCGTCCAGGCCATTCTCTACGAGGCCATCGCCGTGGCGTGTGTTGCCCCTGCCCTGGAACTTGCGTTCGGGGCGGGGATGGCGCAGTCCACTGTGCTGTCGGTATTGATGTCAGGCGTCGCGATGAGCTGGAACATGCTCTACAACTGGGTGTTCGAGCGCTGGGAGGCGCGCCAGCCTCAGCGCAAGCGCACGCTGTTGCGCCGCTTGCTGCATGCGCTTGGCTTCGAGGGTGGCCTGGTGGTGATCCTGCTGCCGCTGGTGGCTTATTGGTTGCAAGTCAGCCTGCTGGCAGCGCTCTTGACCAATCTGGCCCTGTTCGCTTTTTTCTTCGTCTACGCCTTCGTGTTCCAGTGGGGCTTCGACAAGGTATTCGACGTGCCGTTGTCGGCGCAGCAGGCCAAGTGTTGACGCGCGACCAAGCCTCGGGCTAACGTTCGGCACATGAACCGCTATCAGCCTGCCTTCGCCAGCATTATTACCGCCATCATCAGATTGGCGGGCTAGCGCGAGCATGCACCAAACCCGCCCTGGAGGCGGGTTTTTCCATCTGACTCCTGGGCACCGTTAACCGGCCAAGGAGTCGATGATGTCCAACCTGTGTTGCGCCCCGCTAGCAATCACCCCTGAGCAACTGCTGTCCGAGCAGGTTCGGCGAATTTTGGCAGCGCCCGTGTATGACCTGGCCATCGAAACGCCGTTACAAGAGGCCGGTGGGTTGTCCGATAGGCTGGGTAATCGGGTACTGCTTAAACGCGAAGACCTGCAACCCACATTCTCGTTCAAGATCCGTGGGGCGTACACGCGACTGTCGAGGTTGACCACCCGTCAGCGTCAGGCCGGTGTAGTGACCGCTTCGGCGGGCAACCATGCCCAGGGCGTGGCCATGGCCGCCGCGCATCTGGGCATGACGGCCACGATCGTCATGCCGTCCACGACGCCTTCGCTCAAGGTCCAGGGCGTGCGCGCCCGCGGTGGCCAGGTGGTGCTGCACGGTGACAGCTTCCCCCATGCCCTGGCACATGCCTTGAAGCTGGCCGAGCTAGAAGGAGCCACCTTCGTGCCACCCTTCGATGACCCGGATGTGATTGCCGGTCAAGGTACGGTCGGCATGGAGATCCTCAGGCAGTGTCCTGGGCCGCTACAGGCTGTCTTCGTTCCGGTAGGCGGAGGTGGCTTGATTGCCGGAATCGCGGCCTACATCAAGTACCTGCGCCCCGAGGTCAGGGTGATCGGTGTGGAGCCTGAGGATGCCAACTGCCTGCAGGTCGCCCTGCAGGCTGGCGAGCGGGTGGTGCTCCCGCATGTCGGCACCTTCGCCGACGGGGTGGCCGTGGCCCAGGTGGGCGCCCACTGCTTCGAGCTATGCCGGCATTTTGTGGACGAGGTGCTGACTGTAAGCAGCGACGCGTTGTGTGCCGCGATCAAGGACATCTACGATGACACCCGCTCGATCACCGAGCCCTCGGGGGCCCTGGCGGTCGCGGGCATGAAGCAGTATGTGGACCGCGAGGGCGTTCGCGGGAAGACGCTGGTGGCCATCGATTCTGGGGCCAATATCAACTTCGATCGGCTGCGCCATGTGGCAGAGCGCGCCGAACTGGGTGAACAGCGCGAAGCGGTGATCGCGGTGACCATCCCCGACCAGCCTGGGAGCTTCCGGGCGTTCTGCCAAGCGTTGGGCAAGCGCCAGGTCACGGAATTCAACTACCGCTGCCAGCCGGGCAAACCCGCAAGGCTGTTCGTGGGTGTGCAAACGCACCCATTGCAGGATCCACGCGATCAGCTGTTGAACGGTTTGCAGGCTCAAGGCTATGAGGTTGTGGACCTGACCGACAATGAGCTGGCCAAGCTGCATGTGCGCCATACCGTGGGTGGGCCTTTGACGCCTGGAAGTAACGAGCAGGTGCTGCGTTTCGAGTTTCCAGAGCGCCCCGGGGCACTGCCGGCGTTTCTGGAGCGCCTGGGCCAGCGCTGGAACATCAGCCTGTTCCATTACCGCAACCACGGTGCAGCCCATGCGCGGGTGTTCGCTGGGCTGCAGGTGCCTGCCGATGAGCGTGCCGGGTTATCTTCGGCGCTTGACCAGATGGGTTATCGCTACTGGGACGAAACGGATAACCCGGCTTATCGCCTGTTCCTCGGCTGAGGCGGCGGATCACCGCTCGCGCATGAAGAAACCGGCCACGAACTTGCGGAAGGTTTCAGGGCTCTTGAAGTCGGCATACCGTTTGAAGTTCTCGGTATCCGGCTCGGGCCCGATGGGTTGTTCGAGCAGCGAAATGGACAGTACACGGTCTTGGTCGGACGTCATCACCAGTTCATCCATGAGCTGCCCGCCGACCACCGGGCGGCGCATCTGCACCTTGACGCCCTTGCTGGCCATCCAGTCCACCAGCGATACCAATGCCTTGAGCGGTTCGCGCTCTTCATCGCGATAGACCGGAAACAGATGGCCGCGCGACAGCACCGGTACGCTGGCCACGTGGATCAGTTCATAGAAGTGACTGCCGGGAGTCGTAGGCGAATAGAGTGCCAGCGTCAGCAACGGGCCGCAGGTGCGCTGACCACCCCAGTACAGATGATGGCCCTGGAAATCGAAACCCTCTTCACTGCGGTAGTGAAAGACCTTGCGGCCCTTGATCTGGTCGATGCAGTCGAGCAGTAGTCCATGACGACGATGGTTGCCAAAGATCGTTGCTTCACGCAGACGGGCCTTGAGCATCATCATGTGCTTCATGTCCAGGCGCGTTTCCAGGTAGTTGCTGGCCGGCACCCGTTCCACCAGCGGATAGCGACTGGCCACGGCGCGCAGTTGAGCGAATTGCCCGGTCAGGTCTTGCTTCAAATGCGTGGCGTAGAGGTTGAGGCCGCTGGTCTCGATCCACGTCAACAACAAGGCCAGCAAACGCTGTTGTTCGCGGCGCTCGCCTGGCTCGTTGGTGCTTGCGCTTGCCCCCGTGCGGAAGTCGCCGATCAGCCGCAGCGGTGTGTCGGGAGGCAGCCAGGCCACCGGCTGAACAGGTGCCTGAGCACGCTCGGCCGCTTCCTGATCATCCTTGGTGAAGGGGCAGCCCGGCGCATGTTCGGCCGTGCCTGGGTTGTTCTTGAGAAACAACGTACCGGTGTTGCCATTGAGGGTGACATTGAGCACAGGCAGGGCGTCGGTGCGGCAGTCGCAGGCCAGCCATTGATTGGCGTTGCGCACCTTCATCAGCATCTGGTTGGCCTGCAGCAGGCGGGGCCCGGTCAAGCCGCCGGTGGCAAATTCCACCAGCAGCGCGTCTTCGGCGGGCGTCAGGCTGCGCACCTGGGCGGCGGTCTTGTCGATGATACGCATTGAGCGGCTCCGTGCTATGAGCTTCAAGCTTCCAGCAAAGCGGTGCCGCTTTCAACCGTCAGAAGATGTAGTCGGTAGTCAGGAAACTCGACCGTCGATTACGGATGATGTCACTGAACAAGGCCTTGTTGTCGTCCTGGAAGCGCGTGGCCACCAGGGTGCGTATGGAAAAGACCCGCAGGGCATCGTGCACCGACAGGGTGCCCTCGGCGCTGTTTTTGCGGCCATTGAACGGATAGGTGTCCGGGCCTCGCTGGCATTGGGTGTTGATGTTGATGCGACCGACCTGGTTGGCGAAGATGTCGATCAGGCTGCCGACGGTGGCAGGGTCGCTGCCGAACAGGCTCAACTGCTGGCCATAGTCCGAGTCCAGGACGTAGTCGATGACCGTCTGCAGATCGCGGTAGGGGACGATCGGCACGACTGGCCCGAACTGTTCTTCCTGGTACACGCGCATCTGCGCCGACACCGGATACAACAGGGCGGGGTAGAAGAACGAACCCCGGCTGCGGCCCCCGTGCTCGTTGATCACCCGTGCTCCCTTGGCGGTCGCATCGTGCACCAGGCCGTCGAGGTAATCGATCTTCCCGGGTTCGGGCAGCGGTGTCAGGGCGACGCCTGGCTCCCAGGGCATGCCCGGCTTGAGGGTGGCGAGCTTGCGCGTGAACTTGTCCAGAAATGCATCGGCCACATCTTCATGGACGAACAGAATCTTGAGCGCCGTGCAACGCTGGCCGTTGAACGACAGGGCGCCCGTCAGAGCCTGGTCGACGGCGTTGTCCAAGTCGACCTGAGGCAACACAATGCCGGGGTTCTTCGCGTCCAGGCCCAGTGCCGCGCGCAGCCGATGTGGTCGTGGGTGCAGCTTTTTGAGGTCGCTGGCAGCCTTGTGGGTGCCGATGAAGGCGAAGACGTCGATCTTGCCGCTGGCCATCACTGCGCTGACTGTCTCACGCCCCTTGCCGTAGATGACATTGATGACACCGGGCGGGAAGCTGTCGCGGAAGGCTTCGAGCAGCGGGCGGATCAGCAAAACGCCGAACTTGGCGGGCTTGAACACCACGGTGTTGCCCATGATCAAGGCCGGTATCAGGGTGGTGAAGGTTTCGTTGAGAGGGTAGTTGTACGGGCCCATGCACAGCGCCACGCCCAACGGCGCGCGGCGTATCTGGCCCAGGGTGCCCTGTTCGAGTTCGAAGCGGCTGGAGCGTCTGTCCAGGTCCTTGAGGGCATTGATGGTTTCGGTGATGTAGTCGCAGGTGCGGTCGAATTCCTTTTCCGAATCCGCGAGGTTCTTGCCGATTTCCCACATCAGGAGCTTGACCACGGCCTGGCGCTGCTCGCGCATGCGTGCCAGGAAGGCCTCCACATGGCCGATGCGCTCTGCCACGCGCATGTTCGGCCATGCACCGCGCCCCTTGTCATAAGCTTGAACCGCAGCATCCAGTGCGGTCATGGCCGTGTCGGCGTCCAGCAGCGGTGCGTGGCCCAGCACCACCTGTTGCTCCTGGCCGTTGTCCTTTAGCCAAATGGGGCTACGGACTGTGGCCAACGGCCCGTCCCAATGGCGCAGTTCACCGCCCACGAGGTAGTCACGTTGTTCAAGGGGAGCCCCCAGTTGCCACGCTGGAGGTACGTCGGCGGCGTTGGGGTAAAGGTTGTCGAGCAAGGATTCCATGAAACTGCACCTCACAGTGGCCGGGAAGGGTTTAGCACAGTGAAACGGTTCAGCGACGAGCATGCGCCTGAGGCGACCAGAATACCAGCGCACAGCAAGCGCTTGAGCAGTGCGCCGGTCGCCCGGCGCCTGATCAGGGTGTCACAGCTCGAGCTCGAACAATCTCTCTGCTGGTTGTTCCAACAGGGCCTGCCGGTCTGGCCCTGCGTTATCGATCACAGACAGCCGTCGCCAGAACTCCCGGCGCGCTCGTTCGGGGTAGGTGAGGAAAGGATCGTCGTCCAGCAGCGCCCTGAGGTCGCGCCGATATTGCAATGGCAAGCGGCGCCACAGGCTGTATTCATGCGGGCCTGCAAGTTCGAAGAATTCAGTGTAGTCGCCCTCGTTCACTAACAGATCCACGTCATGAATCTCATTGTACGTTTCGATCTGACTCAGTATCGGCTCTGCCAGCCAACTGCTTTCCATGGACAGGGTGTCAGCTACGGGAATGGGCAAAGTGAAGTCCTCGGGTAACTGCACGAACTGGTTGTTCGTCAGGTCAACGGCGAGCGGCTCCGTTAATTGCGCCAACCCCTGTGGCAACTCGGTCAGCGAGCATCCCGACAGGAACAGCGATCTGATGTCGGGATGCAGGCGCAGATCGGGCGCGACGAGCAGCGGGTTTTCACTCAGATCAAGTACGGCTAGGCCGGGGTATCGTTGCAGGGTAATTTGATCCGTAGGGTCCCAGGTAATCCGGTTGCGGTCCACATCCAGCCAGCGCAGGCGCTGACCGAAGGCCAGGCGAGGCAGGTGGTCGAAGCGGCAATCGCTGAGCAGTAACCGCGTGAGGTTCGGGAGTCGCTGGTGGAAGACCGCAGGCAGTTGGCTGAGTGCGGGGTTGCCGCACAACGTCAGGTGCTCGATGTGATGGAAGTCATCCCTCAGTGGCAAGCTGGCCAAGTCATCATGAGTCAGGCCCAGCCCGGAGAGATCGAGGCTGTACAGACAACCGCCGCCATCGAGTACCGTGCACGAAACCCGTCGCCAGGCATTGATGATGGGCTGCACGGCAAGGTGGCGTTGATGTGGGCGCTGGGGGTTGGGGGCGGCCCACTGGGCCAGATCACGACGCAAGTTCTCTAGGCGCGCTTGTAGGTCGCGCAAGCGTTGGGTGGGTGAGCGCATGTCATGCAGGTTGTCCTCGTCTTCCCCTTCATTGAGCCAGTCGGCAAATTCTGCGTCGGTCGCAGTGGGGTAGAGACGCCGATAGGCCGCGCTCAACGAGGTGGTCTGGCGTGGCGCTGCCGGCAGCGGTTCGAGCGGCTTTCCACCCCGCAACCAACCCCGTGTTACCAGGCGTTGGCTGCGTTGCCCATAGAGCCTGGGGGCGAGCGTGGCGCGGTTTGCCCTGACCCAGGTCATCACCCGACGGCGAAGGTGGACGCCGTCAGGGTGCTCGATACCCAGCAGGTCGCGACGGGCGCGGGGCAGTGCCTGTTCGATGGCGCGGCAAAGATCGATACTCACCACGCCGGGCGCAGGACGCTCTCCCAAGAAAGCTTCATAGCCTTGGCTTGATTTGATCACACGAATGAGCTGACCTGTGCCGGTATGAGCGAGGGTGGGACCGTCAGGGTTGCCGGCACGCAGTTCCAGACGTATGTCAGCTTGCCAGTCCGACATGGCCTCCAGTGCGCTGAATAGCAGGCGCTCGGTCTCAGCGTTGGCGAGCGCCGGCTGCACCAGGCCCTCCAGCGCCCGAACCAGAGGTAACTCGCTATGCACCTGTTCTACCGATTGTCGAATCCTGGCAGGCAGTGTTCCTTCTTGCTCCCAGGTCAACGCTTGGGCGGCCTCCAGCCGGCCCAGCAGTTGCCTGGCCAAAGGCGGCGTGAGACGCGGGTAGGTGGTAAGCAAGCGGTCCACGCCGGGATCGTGCGGCATGCTTGGGCTGTAGCGCTGCTCGAACCACTGCGGCGCGCCTTGTACATCCATCGAAGGGCGTTCGGCGATTATGCGCAGACGCTGTAGAACGTCCAACAGCAGCGGCGGCGCCGGTTGCCCGCGAAGGTGCAGGTCTCGCAGGTTGTCGGCGTCGATGCCAGTCACATCGCACGCTTGCTGGATTTGCTCAGCTGTAAAGGCCTCGAACGGCTCACCCAGGCGCTCTACCAGCGTTACCAGCGGCCACTCGCCTAGCGGCTCGTGCTGGGCGCGCCAAGCGCCTTCACCGTTGTGCTCAAGGGGGGGCTGCCAGGCATCTGGCCGCTCGGGGTGAACAATTTGCCAGCGCGACAGTGAAGGGTCCAGCCGTTGCTCATAGAGGTGTCCGTCCATCTTGATGAAGTATCGGCCATCATGCAGATACTGGCCCTGCGCATTGGGCCGCAACTGCGTTGGCAGCACTTCCTTGGAACGGTAAGGGGCCAAGTCCTGGTTCCAGAGCCTGAATGTGCCGTCGCTGCCGCGCACCTCTTGCAGCGTCGTACCGGACAGTTTGCCGAACAATCGTGGCAACGCGTGTCCGGCTGCGGCGAAACCGCCCAGCAAAGCAAGGTTTATCCCAACCGACTCGATGTGCTCGAGCGCCAGGTGACGATCCCCGGCTTCCCAGGCTTCATACCCTTCGAAAGCTTCGCCCAGGAGCTGGCAGGCAGTGACGGCCAACATGAAAGTGCCCACCCCAGGTACGAAAAAGCTGGCGATGTTGAGCAGGTCCCAGCCGCGACTTTCCCACGTCGCCAGACGTTGGGCTCTGGCGCTGGCGTCGAACTGTGCAGTAGGAACGGCGAGCAAACTGGCTTCGTGCTGCAAACGTGTCCAGTGCCGGACGTAGCAGTCGCTGAACGGGTCTCCCTCGATGGGCTGACGAGCCGGGCGCAGGTCTGCGTCCAAGGCACGCTCCCAGGGTTTGTCGGCCGGAGTGTTGCCAGCCGCGTCGAGGTTTTGCTGCAACAGATCGAAGAAATGTTCGCGTTGATCTTGGGCTACATACCCTGTGAACGCTTCACGTGCTGCAGGCTCGAGCAACAGGATGGCCAGCGCTTCATGCACGGCTGCCAGGTCCTTGCAGCTGCGCAATGCAGGCTCGTGGTTGGGCAGGTACACGCCTAGGCCGTTCTGCCCCAGGTCGATCAGCATGACTTCGTAAAGATCGGTCCCGAACAAGCTCAGCCGCCAGCACGTCAAAGGCTCTCCCTGCAGCAGGCGGTCAAGGTCATCGCGAGCGCTGCCGCTGATCAAGTGCCTGAGCACAGCCAAGTCTGCCGCCATCTGCAGACGCGCTTTGAACACCTGCAACATGTGCGCTTTTACGGCCGGGCTGTCGAAATAGCCTTGAAGATGACCATGGTAGGCACTTCCCAAATCAAGCGCTCGCGTCAGGGTGGCGAAAGCGGCCGGCGTGAGGGGCAAGGGTGTTACTTGGTAACGCTCCGAGTCGATGGGAAATTGTGCAGCCGGCTCTTGCATACCAATCGGCGCCGTGCCCGTCACCGTGATGGGCGTTATGTGAATATCCTTGCTCAGGGCGATTGCACTCTGGGAAGAGAACACTTCATCCTCCGCAAAGTTCTGCAATGCAGCCCTTACGATGTTTTCCCGTTGGTGGCTAAACACATAGCGCAGGCCGACCCATCGCCAAGTTTGCTCGACGCGCAGCAACTCGCAGGCGTTGACGTCCACATCTAACCCCTGACGCTGCAAGCACTGCTGTAGTGCACGTTCGGCGAGTTCTGCCACTTGCTCAAGGCCGCGCATCGCCCGACCTAGCGCTGCCTGCGCGCTGATCAATCTTCGATGACTGGCGGCAACGGTTTCCCTCAGATCCGGAGGGGCATTGCAGAACCAGTCTTGCGTTTGCCAAGTGGGGTGTTGAGTGTGCTTGAGGGCCTGCCATTGGTGCGCGGTGGCCCGTGCAGCCCAATGAGGCAAAGTCACAGGTGAAACTGAGTTGCTTTCAGACATGTGGTGCGAGCTCCTTGTATTGAGGCGCTATCACACGTCATGGGTGACTGATGCGGTGGTGCTGGGTTATTACCCAGGCGCTATGACTCATAGCCTGGCCCAATCGAGGCCAGGCGGCGCCGTGGATTATTGGCGCCATAAAACATATGGCCTTTATATCGGCTCGCTACTTGCCAAACACTTTGGCAGCACCTTAAATTGTTACTGAATATGAATCTTAAAGTAATGCAATGCTCAATTAATCAATAGGTTAGTCGTGCCTGGCATTTTATATGTCTGCAAGAACGCAAAACTTTCAGTGGACGTTGAACCTGATGAAACAGACGCTCTCGGCAGTGGCTCGTCGCTCACTGTCACCTTCTCAGCGCTATCGGTTAAGGCATTTGGCAAGCCAGGCGCGTGAGCTTGCCGCCCGTGCTTGTGTATGGCGTTGGGAAATCAGTCGGTTTCGCCTGCAACACGAAAGTGCCCATGACATCCTTTACGTGGGCCGCAAACAGCAACGCGACATGGCGAAGTTGCTGATGACCGGACTGGCCAGCCCCCCCTCTGCAATGATCAGCCCTGCTGAACCCACCACGCGACGACCTGTGGTGATGGTCAGCGAAGTGCCCACAGCAGGCGCGCTGACGGTGCCTCACTATGTGAGTGCCGTCGTGCCATTGGGGCGCCCCCTTGAGGACATCACCGCGCGCTATGACAGCGAGTTGCGCCGCAGCATTCGCAAACACCGGCCCCTTTATCACATGCGCCAGGCGCTGTCTGACGAAGACATCGAGTCCGCGGACCGGGAGTTTCTGCGCCCTTATGCCACAGCCCGCAAGGGTCTTCTTGCGTCGCAGATACCGACCGATGAAGTCTTCAGAATCGCCAGGCAGGTCGGCAGGCTCGACCTCATCGTCCAGGATGATCAAGTGATCGGTTGTCACCTGGGTTGTGAAGTGGTTCGCGCCGGCAAGCGCTACTGGAGCACGGTGCGTTTCGGCTATTGCGAAGCCGTGTTCTCCGATGCCAAGCGCCTGCGTGAAGTCAACTCGATTACAACTTACATGGCGATGGAGTGGGCGCTTGGGCAGGGCTTCGATTACTACGACATCGGCCTGTGTCTGGCGCGGCCTGACGACGGGCTGTTGAAATGGAAGCGCCGCAGAGGCGGCGACATCGACTCGCTGGGCAACCACGCCCACCTCTTCGTACGCCTGCCTAAATCCGGTATCGCTCATTTTCTCTGGGAGACACCCCTGTTCGCCGTCGAAGGTGACAAGCTGACGCTGCACCTCGGCGTGCCTGACGGTGCGAGCGAACAGGCGCTGGCCAGTCGTTATCACGAAATGGTCTTCGGCGGGCTCAGCAAGATCTACTTGTACGGGGCCACGGGAGCGGGCGATCAGCTGATCGCGGCGCTCAGGCAGCGTTATGCAGGCCTGCCATCAGCGCCGGCGATGGAGATCATCACCTGTACCTGAGTGCGGTCCAGGCAACGCATGGGCCAGGCGGCCACCTTAATCGACAGTTTTGCGGGGAGACGTTCAATGGCAGGTGATAGCTTGCAGCCCAGCACTTTGCCCGCGGCCCTGTCGTCGCGCTCATGGACCCTGGCCGCTTATCAGTACATGGTGCGCAAGCGCCTGCTCAGGCAGCCCTCGCCAGACATCAGGAGCATTGCCGAGCGTTCGTGGGACATTGCGCCGGGCGAGATGTCCATAACCCCGCCCGCGATATTCTTGCCAGGCCAGCTCGAACGCGTCACAGGCTGGGAAGGCAAGCGGTTCTATCCCTTCGTGCACCCGCGCTCGACCATGGAGGGCGGCATCCGCACCGCGCATGGGTCGACCCGCGGCTACCTGTGCAGGGACGTGTGGTTGATCGACGGCGCGTTGTACAAGGGCAGGGCAGCGCAGTGGCTGTCGCACAGGCACAGCGCGTTCCCCCCCCTGAGCGTTGAGCATGAAATCGACCGCGGGGCCATCTACTGCACCCATAACGGCAATGCATGGTTTGGCACCTGGTTGATGGAGGACTGCCCGACCTATGCACTGGCCTGCAACGAGGGCATGCCCGTCACTACCGCGCCCTCTGCAAAGTACCCAATCTTCACCCAGGCCCCTGCCTATGAAGCATGGCTTGGCATGCAGCCGCATCGCCTGCGCACGGCGTTCTTTCGCGAACTGGTGCTGTTCGACGACCAGAGCAACAACCGCGACCGCCACGCCCGCTATCGGGCCATGGGGGACAAGCTTCGGGCGCATGTGGCCCATTGTTCGCACCCGGGTGTATTTCTGCTGCGCGGAGGCGACGGTGATCTGCGCTTGCTGCGCAACGAACTGGCACTGGCTGAGCACTTGCGCGTCACCCGTGGGTTCCGCGTGGTCGATCCGTTGAAAAGCGACGTGCCTTCGATCGTCGCAGCCTGCGCCGGGGCGCATGTAGTCATAGGGGTGGAAGGTAGCCAACTGGTTCACGGTGTGAACGTGCTGGAGGCGGGCGGGTGTCTGCTGACCCTCCAGCCCCCGAACCGCTTCGTCAGCTACTACAAATACCTCACCGACCGCGACCATCAGCATTTCGGGTTCGTGGTTGGCGTGCCCGACGGGGACGGCTTTCGTATCGACATCCAGGAGGTAGAGCGAACGCTGGACCTGTTTCCCTCTCCGGCGGTGTAGTATCGGCCGATTGCATGGGAAGGGGATAAGGCGGCGATGCTTGAGGTATCTCGGTTCTGGCGTGATTCGGCACTGCCTTTCGTCGAGGCGCGAGTGGTCGGAGACGGGCGTCAGGTATGCCATGCCGCTCATTCCCACGAGAGTTTTTCACTCGGGGTAATCACCGGCGGGCGCAGTACTTACGTCAGCGGTCATGACCAGTTCGAGGTGGCGGCCGGCAGCACGGTGTTGATCAACCCGGGTGTGATTCACGCGTGCAATCCTGTCTCGGGTCTGCCGTGGTCGTACATTATGCTGTTCATCGACACGCCATGGTTGGCATCGGTGGGCTTAACCTTGCCGAGGCAACGTTACAGCGCAGCCCCGGGCCTGTACCAGCAAGTGCTATCGGTGTGCGCTGCGCTGTTTGACCCTGATGCGGCTGATCGCGAGCAACGACTTAGAGCGATGCTGTGCGACCTGCCCAGGTTCCTTGGTCAAGAACCGGCGTCAGAGGATGGAATCAACCCACGCCTTGAAGCGGCCGCAGCGTTTATCCGCGCCCATCGAAGCGACCCGCTGACGCTTGGGGACATCGCCACGGCCTGCGGCTTGTCGCGTGCCTACCTGATCCGCGCCTTTGGCAAGCGCTTCGGCTTGACGCCCCACGGTTACCTGCTTGATCAGCGTGTGCAATTGGCCCGCGCGCACTTGCGCCACGGGCAATCGATCGCCGAGGCTGCCCAGTCCGCAGGCTTTGCCGACCAGTCGCACTTGCAGCGGGCATTCAAGCGTCATCTGGCGGCCACCCCCGGGCATTATCGGCAAACCACAGCGTTTAGATGACCAGCCCCAACGCGCTGGCGACCAACAAAGCGGCAAGCGTACGATTCAACAGGCGCAGCGGCCGCGGGCTCTGCAGGTGCTGGCCCGCAACGCTGCCTGCCCAAGCCCAGCAGGCCACGGACACGAAGCATATTGGTGCGTATATCCAGGTAAAGATCCACAGCGCCTGTTGCTCGCCAGCCGTGTAGGCGCCCACCCCGGCCACGGCGGCAAGCCACGCCTTGGGGTTCAACCACTGCATGGTTGCGCCGCACCAGGCTGAAGGGGGTGCGCAGGCATGACCGGCCCCCAGTGCGCCGTCGTCACTGGCGAGTCGCAAGGCCATGTAAAGCAGAAACAGCACCCCACCTGCCTGGAGTACACCCTGTAGCGGCCCCCAATGTCCCAGCAACTGGTGCAGGCCGTTGCCCACCAGGAGCAGGAGCACACAAAAACCGAATGTCGCGCCTGCTGCGTGGCCAAGGCTTGCGCGCAGGCCGTGTCGAACGCCGCTGGCCAGGGCCACCACATTGACTGGCCCAGGCGAAATGGAGGCCGCCAGTGCGAAGGCAGCCATGGACAATGCTAGATTCATGGGAACGTACTCGTGGGTCATTTACCGCACATCATCCAGGCGCAACGTCAGTCAGGTATTGAACAAAAGTGCCTACCTGGTGCTGGGGGAGCGCACCGGCCGTGCACGGGCATAGCTGCTAACGGTTTGTAATAGTTTTGCGCTTACCGAAAAACCTGCTGTGCTTGTAGGATCATCTTCCCTAATTGTTATTCAGGTCACTATGAGCACCTTCGCGGAGCCTCCCAGTCCCCGGCCTTGCTGGCCACATCGTTCAACCCCTTCAATTTTGACGAGTACTCGCTGATGGAATGGCTGGCTGATCCGACGGCCTGGCTAGGCCTGCTCACGCTTATCGTCCTGGAATTGGTGCTGGGTATCGACAACCTGGTATTCATCGCCATCCTGGCAGACAAGCTTCCCCCCCATCAGCGCGACCGCGCGCGCATCATTGGCCTGAGCCTGGCGCTGATCATGCGCCTGGGCCTACTGGCGAGCATCTCCTGGATGGTCACCCTTACGGCGCCGCTGTTCGAGGTGTTCGACAAGAGTTTCTCCGGGCGCGACTTGATCATGCTGTTTGGTGGTGTGTTCCTGCTCTTCAAGGCGACCATGGAATTGCATGAGCGGCTCGAGGGCCATGTTGCCCAGGCCAGCGGGCCCGTTCGTCACGCCGCCTTCTGGCCAATCGTGGCGCAGATTGTGGTACTCGATGCGGTCTTCTCCCTGGATGCGGTGATCACCGCAGTCGGCATGGTCGAACACCTGTCCATCATGATGATCGCGGTGATTTTCTCCATCGGTATCATGATTGTGGCCAGCAAGCCGCTGACCCGGTTCGTCAATGCCCACCCGACGGTCATCATGCTGTGCCTGGGCTTTTTGATGATGATCGGTTTCAGCCTGACCGCAGAAGGCCTGGGCTTCCACATCCCCAAAGGCTATCTGTACGCAGCGATCGGTTTCTCGATTCTGATCGAGCTGTTCAACCAGCTGGCCAGGGCGCGGCGCAAGCGCAGCCTGCAGCAGCATCGACCTTTGCGTGAGCGTACGGCGCATGCGGTGTTGCGCCTGCTGGGCGGTCGTCGCGTCGAAGCTGACGAAGTTGGGGAAGAAATCGCCGACATGCTAGAGGGCAATGGCGAACAGGTGCTGTTCGATCGTCGTGAGCGGATCATGATCAGCGGCGTGCTGAACCTGGCCGAACGCCCGATCCGGACAGTCATGACCGTGCGCTCGGAAGTCGACGTGATCGATCTGGCCCAACCGGCCGACGCCATCACGCGAGCCTTGATCAATTCGCCTTACTCGCGGCTGCCGCTGATCCGTGAGGGTCGGGTGGACGAGCCACTGGGCTTCGTGCACAAGAAGGAGCTGTTCAAGGAGCTGCTGTCGGGCAATCAGCCTGACCTGGAAGGCATGGCCCGGGCACCGTTGAACCTGCTGGACAGTTTCAGCATCCTCAATGCACTCGAACAGATGCGCAGCCAATCCACCCACATTGCTTTCGTGGTCAACGAGTTCGGTGATTTCACGGGTGTGCTGACCATGACCGACATTCTTGAATCCATCGCCGGTGAGCTACCTGACGCCAGTGAAGTGGAGGGGCCTGGGATCATCCAGGATGGGGAGGGCTTCGTCGTCAGCGGCGCAGTGAACCTGGCTCAGGTGCAGGCTCGAACGGGCTTCGCCGCCCGTGCGACCGAGGACTACCAGACCCTGGCGGGCCTGGTGATGAGCTTGCTCGATCGCCTTCCGGTAGTAGGCGATCGTCTTGCCTGGAATGACTGGACGCTGATCGTCGAGGCGGTAGAAGAGCGTCGGGTGCGTCAGGTGCGCCTCAAACAGAACGCCGACGGTGACGCAGCATGTGCTTGAATCCTTCGATGACCAGCACCACCACGGCCCCCCAGATGGGCAGGTAGGTCAGCCATTGGTCTGCACCGATGGTTTCGCCCAACAGCAAGGCTACGCCGACCAGCAAGACAGGCTCGACGTAGCTGAGCAACCCGAACAGGCTGAACGGCAATAGCCTGCTGGCCATGACGTAGGCGATCAACGCAGACGCGCTGATCGCTCCCAGCACGGGAATGAGTACGTAAAGGCCGGGATGGGCCTGCATGTCGGCGCTGGAAAGCGGCCCTTGCACCACGAAGTAGAGGGCCCAAGGCAACAGCAGGCACATGTCGCACCACAGCCCGCCCAGATGATCCGTGCCGCAGCGGCGCCGGAGCACGAAATAAATGGGGTAGCCGACCACCACTACCAAGGTTTCCCAGGCGAAACTGCCATGCTGATACAGTTCATGGCCCACACCAAGCGCCGCACAGCCCACTGCAATTTTCTGCAAGTGCGACAATTGCTCGCCGTAGACCAACCGGCCCGTGAGCACCATGGCCAGGGGCAACATGAAGTACCCCATCGACACTTCCAGACTGCGTCCGTGCAGCGGCGCCCACAGGAACAGCCACAGTTGCACGCCCATCAGCCAGGACGTACCCACCATACCCAGCAGCAGCTGTGGTGTACGCCGGACCCTGCGCAGCAGTTCGCCCACCCTTGCCCAGTCCTTGGACACCAGCATGAACAGGGTCAGGCATGGCAGCGTGAGCAGGGTGCGCCAGCCGAAGATTTCCTCGCCGTCCAGTGGCTTGAGCAGCGATGTATAGAAGTACATCACGGCGAACAGGCAGGACGCCGTGACCGATGTAACAATCCCTTTTGACACAAGTGCCTCGTATGCAGGAGATGAGCGTTGAGATCAGCCGCGCATGATCTCAGGGGGCGTGCTCTGCGGCAACCGCGAAGCGGCGGGCTGCGCCGCCAGCGCCTGCAGAAACTGAGCGGCAGGCATGGGTTTGGCGTATAGATAACCCTGCTGGAAGTGAACCCCATGTTGTTCGAGGTAATCACGCTGAACCGCCGTTTCGACGCCTTCGGCTACGATGCCAAGACCCAACTTGACCGACAGCTCGATGATGGTTTCGAGAATGGCAACGGACAACGCGTCCCCGCCGATCAAGGCGACGAAGCTCTGGTCGATCTTCAGGTAATCCACCTTGAACTGCCTGAGGTAGTTGAGGCTCGACTGGCCCGTGCCGAAATCGTCGAGGGCGATCATTACGCCGATCTCATGCAACTGCTCGAACAGCTCCAGCGTCGTGGGCGAGGGTTCGAGCAACTTGCGTTCGGTCAACTCCAGGGTGAGGATGACCCGACCGGGTGGGAAGTGGGCCAGGAATGCGCGGCAGTCATCCAGAAGCTCAAGGCTGCGGCAGTGGTCGGCCGTGATGTTGATGCCAATGTGGAACCCGTCCTCCATCAGGGCGACATAGGGCGCCAGGCTGCTCGCCGTATGCTTCATCAGCGAACGGGTCATCGCCACGATCTGACCGCTGTGCTCGGCATAGGGAATGAACAGGTCGGGCCTAACCAGACCTTCACTCGGGTGATTCCAGCGCATCAGCACTTCTGCACCGGCCCAGCGGTAATCCCCTCGACGAACCACAGGCTGGAAGTAGGGCATGAACTCGTCGGCCTCCAATGCCCTGCGCAGCTCGGCACGCGGCGAGGTGGCCCGCCTGATCTGCCAGCGACAGACAACGCCGGCAAGAACGCCCAGCACCGCCAGTAAGCCCAGAAGCGCCAGATAGTGGCTGCGCCAAAGCCGGCTCGACTGGTGCGCCATATAGCCGCCTTCAACGCTGAACGGATAATGTGCAGACGCCATGAACACGGGGGCGCTAACCGCAACCGGTGCCGGCCCCCGGTGAACGATGCCGTCTCGGCCCATCCAGGCGTTTCCCACGCGCAGGTACAGTGCGTGGCCTGCACCCAGCAGACGCAGCGCCATCAGCAGATGATCGCCATCGACCGTGGTGATTGCCGCGCGGTCTTTGTCACTGGCGCGATAGACCAGCAGCGGGTGCCCAGGTGTGACGGAATTGCCGTCCATCAACCACAAGTGCCCATCGACATAGTCGCTGGCTGTTACCGGTTCATCGAACGCCCCGAACAACGAACTGCAGTACAACCGATCCTGATTGACCAGGTTGGTCGAGCGAATGAAGGCGTTGCGGGTCACTTCGCCACGTAACAGCAGCTGCGCCTCGGTACACGGCGTACCCGCCGAGGGTAGCAACGCGATCGCCGTACGCGAGGCGCCGTCGAGGATGCGCTCGACATGCTCGATGACTTGCTCGGCAGTCGCTCGGCTGCCGGCTTGCAGATCACGCTCAATCTGCCAGTTCATAACGGTCAGGCCGCATGCGATAGGGAATGCGCCGACCATCCAGGGCAGCAGGGTTCGCCAGCCGAAGCCTGAGCGCGATTTTCTAGAAAGGGGCATAGTGGCAACTGATCGAAGGAGACGTTACAAAGCATAGCCCTGTGCCCAGGGGTGAGGAACTAATGCGGGACAAAACAAATTACGCTGTGTAGAATCGGTTTACGAAAAAAACAATAAGGCGCCTTTGTTCCGAAGGCGTCACACCTGCTGAGTACGGGTCCTATGACATACCCTGGCTTCAGATTGATCA
This sequence comes from Pseudomonas fulva NBRC 16637 = DSM 17717, assembly GCF_000730565.1. GTDB lineage: Bacteria > Pseudomonadota > Gammaproteobacteria > Pseudomonadales > Pseudomonadaceae > Aquipseudomonas > Aquipseudomonas fulva. The sequence continues at coordinate 200,380 of NZ_BBIQ01000004.1, forward strand.
TTGGTGACTTCCTCGCGCGCAGTGTGCGGGGCATTCCGTGCTCCCCGCCGGCGCTGTTCGACATCCCAGGCAAACATTGAATTCGCTGCAGATGAGGACACGCACATGGCTGATATTTTCGACAATCCTATGGGTTTGATGGGCTTTGAGTTCATCGAGCTGGCTTCGCCTACTCCCGGGGTTCTGGAGCCTGTATTCCAGATGTTGGGCTTCACCAAGGTGGCCACCCACCGCTCCAAGGATGTGCACCTGTATCGACAGGGCGACATCAACCTGATCTTGAACAATGAACCCAGAAGCGTAGCTTCGTATTTCGCCGCTGAGCATGGCCCGTCCATTTGCGGCATGGCGTTTCGTGTGCGCAACGCTCACGATGCTTACGCCCGCGCCCTGGAGCTGGGCGCACAGCCCGTCGAGATCGAGACGGGCCCGATGGAACTGCGTCTTCCGGCGATCAAGGGCATCGGCGGTGCCCCGCTTTACCTTATCGACCGTTTTGAAGAAGGTAGCTCGATCTATGACATCGACTTCAACTTCATCGACGGCGTGGATCGCCACCCGACCGGTGCAGGCCTGAAGGTCATCGACCACCTGACCCATAACGTCTATCGCGGGCGCATGGCCTATTGGGCTGGGTTCTACGAGAAGTTGTTCAACTTCCGCGAAATACGCTACTTCGATATCAAGGGGGAATACACAGGTCTGACCTCCAAGGCGATGACTGCGCCCGATGGCATGATCCGGATTCCGCTCAACGAAGAATCGTCCAAGGGTGCGGGGCAGATCGAAGAGTTCCTGATGCAGTTCAATGGCGAAGGCATTCAGCATGTCGCGTTCTCGACCGACGACCTGGTCAAGACCTGGGATGCGCTCAAAGGTCTGGGCATGCGCTTCATGACCCCGCCGCCGCAGACTTACTACGAGATGCTTCCCGAGCGCCTGCCTGATCATGGTGAGCCGGTGGATCAGCTTCAGGCACGTGGCATTTTGCTGGACGGTGCAGCACAAGCCGGGGACAAACGACTGTTGTTGCAGATATTCTCCGAAACGCTGCTGGGGCCGGTGTTCTTCGAGTTTATCCAGCGCAAGGGTGACGACGGATTCGGAGAAGGCAACTTCAAGGCGCTGTTCGAATCCATCGAGCGTGACCAGGTTCGCCGCGGCGTGCTCAGCGTCGAGTAAATACCGGCGGTGCCGTCATGGTCCTGGGCGATCGACGGCACTGTTTCGCTGCCTGCCGCGCATTTTGCTCAACACCATGTAGATCACCGAGCCCGTCATGAGCCCCACCAGCATCAATGAAGGGAGCATCTTGAACACGGCAGTGCGCAGTTCCTGGGCGGCGTAACCCGCGGGATAGCCAGCGACCACCCGGTAAGGGTACTGGGTGGACCCCAGTTCATGGGTGAATTCCGCGACGGAAGGCCTTGTACCGTTCAGGCTATCGCCATCCTTCCAGACAGAGTGCTTGTCAAACTCCAACACCAGCGCGAGTCCGTCCTTGAAAGCGTCAAGTTCAGTGCGCAATTGCACTGGAAAGCTTGTTGCGATCACGCCTTTTTGCTCACCTTGCACGTACATGTTCATCAGCAAGTAACCCTTCGCATCCAGCATCAGGTGGTTGAACGTCAACAGTTGCCCGGTCGAGGCGATTTCAGTCAGCAGCTCATGCGAGTCCGAGGCGGAGCTGCAATAGGCCTTGCCGTCATCAATCACAGCCAGCGACCTGAGCATCGAACGGCTGGTCACCTGGTCGACAAGGGCGCGTCTGATGCTACTGCAAGGCTGACCAGCCAGTGGCAGCGTGCTCATGGCCACCTCTTGTACGCGGTCCAAGGCTTGATCGACGCTGAAAACCGCCTCCCGAACCGACACTTCAGCGTTGTCCGCAAGCTTGGCCTCCTGCTGATAGTTGATGACCAGTAGTCCTGAAAAGACAGGTACCAGACCTACAGCCATCAGCAGTACCAACTCAAGCAGGCTCCGCCCCGCATGCATGAACTTGTCCATCGATCATCGTTCCTCAAGCCTCGCGCTGCCCAGGGTAGGCAGCTGGCTCAAGCCTAGGGCGTTGTCGAAAGCACCACTGTAGGGGGATAGCCGAGAAGGTGTGGGATTTGGTTAGGCTGAACGTAGTTGCCATCCGTATTCATAAGCGGTGCAGCAACAGATGAATGGGCTTGCGCCGGCACATCCGGGGCAGGAGTGTCTGCGTGTCGCGCTGGCCTATGCTAACGTGGCACGGCGCATGGAGCTTGCGTGCAGGCCCATCACTAAGGCCACCGGCTTTCGCTTAACGACGGAGAACCACATTGGTCGGCAAAGAAGGACCTGGAGTCTCAACGAGATCGGTCGCAACTAGACTCTCCAAACGGACACGCCCAAGCGATTTCAAGGAACAAGTAATCCGCTTCGATTGGTCGCATACGCCTCTGGGGGCCTTGCCCCACTGGCCTGCCTGCTTGCGCATCGCAGTCGACACCATGTCTCGCTCGCCGTTTGCGTGTGCTGTGGTGTGGGGCAGTCAACTGACGGTCATACCCAACGACGCCTATGTGGCGCTCAAGGGATCGCCAATCACGTTAGGTGCGCGTTTCGATACGCTGTGGCACGACGACTGGGAAAGTCTGGGCCCGTCTGTGTTCGACGCGCTAGCGGGCCGTTCCAGTTTCATCGAACATCCGCCAGTCCACATCGCTCGCTGCGATCACGCTGACGGCATCTGGTGCGCCTTGGGTTATACCCCCCTGAACGATGAGTTAGGGGAGGTCGCAGGGTTTGTCCATACGATCATCGAAACCACGGCGACCAAGGGGGGCCGTGAGCATTGGCGAAGCCAGGCCATGTCGTTGGAGAGGCAGATTGCATCTCATGCCAGCGAGCTGGAAAGAATCTGGCAGCTGTCAAACGACGCCATGATGACGGTCACCTCCGACCTCAAGCTGCACAATGCCAATCCCACCTGGCTAAGCATTCTCGGATGGGAGCTGGAGCAGGTGCGGCACTTGCCCATCTTGTCCCTGGTCCACCCTGCAGACCTTGCACAGGTCCAGCTAGCGATTGAATCGCTGCTGCGTCGTAACGATACCCATCAGATCGAGACGCGCCTGCGGCACCGTGAAGGCCACTACCACTGGTTTAGATGGCGTGCGCGAGTGGGTGCGAGATTGGTGACCATCGTAGGGCGAGACATCACCGGAACACGCGAAGAGGCCATGCGCCAATCCCGCATGTTGATGCGTAACACCGAGCGCATGGAGGCGGTGGGACAATTGGCCGGCGGCATGGGCAACGAGATGAACAACCTGCTGTCGGGTATTGGGGGTGGGCTTGAGCTACTGCAGCTGCGACTCCAGGAAGGGCGCCTGGAACGTATCGAGGAGTATGTGAAGCTTTCTCGTGATTCGGTACTACGCGCCATGGAACTGACCCATCGCCTGCTCGCCTTTTCTCGTGATCGGCCTTCGGCGCCGAGACCGTTTCACCTCAATCGCCAACTGCGCCTGAGCGAGCCGCTGCTGCTGAGCGCTCTGGGCCCCGAGATGCACATCGACTGGCAACTGGACGTCGCATCCTGGGTCGTAGCCTTGGACATTGCGGCGTTCGAAAACGCATTGCTGTGCCTGTGCGCCAATGCGCGCGAGGCAAGCCTAGGCAAGGGCACCGTGAGGGTTCGCAGCGTCAACGAACGGCTGAGCGTGCCCTTTCCGGATGAAACAGGGTTGCCTGCCGGCGACTATGTGGCCCTGCATATAGCCGATGAAGGTCATGGCATGCCGGCCAGCGACGTGGCCAGGGCTTTCGAACCCTTCTTCACCAGCAAGCCTCCAGGTCGGGGGGCTGGGCTGGGGCTATCAATGGTCTACGGTTTCGTTCGTCAATCGGGTGGCTATGCGTGGATCGAGTCTACGGTGGGCGAGGGGACCAAGGTAAGCATGCTGTTCCCACGCTGCTTTGAGGCCGTTCACGAAACGCTCGCCGGTCGCAAGAGCTCAAGCCGGGTAGGGAGCGGCGAGCGCGTACTGCTGGTCGATGATGAATCGAACCTGCGTACGGTGATGCGCGAATACTTGATTGAATCTGGCTTCGATGTAACCGATGTCGCGGATGCCAACAGTGCTCTGCAGCGCTTTCGCCAGGATGAACCTTTCGAGCTGGTGATTACTGACATCGGGTTGCCCGGCAGCTTCAGTGGCAGGCAAGTGGCCAAGGCCATGCGCATGCTCAAGCCAGACCAGAAGATCCTGTTCATCACGGGCTATGCCTTGCAGGAAATCGACTCCGACGCCACTGAGCAACCCGGAACGGCGCTTCTGCGCAAGCCATTCCAGCTGGCGCAGTTGGCGGAGCAGGCATTGGAGATGATCGACAGCTGACGCAGGGTGGCCGCGAGTCTAAAGGTCTTTCTGCAGGAATGGATCATCAGGGTTCTGGCGCTCGAGTTCGGCGAGCAGCACCTGGACATTCTGCAACTGTCCGGACGCTTTCCAGTACTCGATCAACAGGACTCTGGCTTGCCGATTGGCTGGCGCTCTGCTCAAGATGGCTTCCAGCTGTCTCTGAGCCGCATCCAGCTGTTCAAGGTCATGCAAGGTCGTGGCAAGGGTCAGACGATACTCGGCATTGTCCGGCTCCAGTTCGACCGCCCGCGACAGCGCCAATAGCGCGTATTCCTGCTGGTCGTGACGAATCAGCCAACGGCCGAGCTCATGCTGCAAGAACGCCGAATCGGGTGTCACTGCCAACGCATCGGCCAGCACCTGACGTGCAGCATCGTGCGCCCCTTGGCGCTCGAGCACGGTCACCTTCAACGCCACGGCATCGAGGTTGCTGTTATCGCCCGCCAATGCCCGCTCGATGGCAGCGGCCGCCTTGGCATACTCGTCCTCGTGCAGGTACAGGCGGGCCAGCTGGACCTGTGCATCGACGTCCTGGGGCTGGGCGAGCAGAACCTGCTCCTGCGCCCCAATGGCTTCGTGCAAGGCACGCAGATACAGGCCCATGCTGTCAGCGTCCACGTCCAACAGCGCCCCTACGGCCGCAAAACGAACGCTCTGATCGCTGTCTTCAAGCAGGGGGCCAAGTATCAGGCTCCGCTGAGGCCCAGGCAGCAGGCGGCTGATCGCGGACACGGCGGCGCGACGAACGATGGCATCGGCATGGTCCAGATCTGCCTGGGCCAGCTTGAAGGCTAGCGCAGACGGGTAATTGGGCAGCTCGGCATACAGGGCCGCTCGGCGGATGGCCGGCAGGTCATGGCGCTGAAGCTGTTGGTACAAGACCCGTGCAGCGCCGGGCTGACCGTCATGGGCCTGGCGCAGTGCCTTCACGTAGCTATGCGGGGGCAGTGCTGGCTGATCAGGCTCTACGTCGCGCCACAGATAACCGAACAGCGCTGACAACATCATCAACGCCAGCAGTGCAATCAGGTAGCGGGTACGTCTTGGCATCGGACGGTCCGTGTGTCAGGAGAGGCAAAGCTTGGGCCAGCCTTGGGTTAAATGCAACCGGGCTGGGTACGCCTGTGGCAGGCTTTGCCTGAAAACCGCAGGCCCGAGCAAAAAAAGCCCCGCAGAACTCGATCTGCGGGGCAAACGGCCGGTCCGGGACCAACCAAAGGAGCTTGTTGAGCTGCGGTTCAGTGCGAGCTGGCTACCGTGTCAGGTTGCCAGCCGCCACCGAGTGCCTTGTAAATTGAAACGATTCCCCGATAGAGGTCGACCTCGCCAAGGGCCTGTGCATCCTCCGCACTCAGGCGCTCGCGCTCGGCATCGAGCAGCACCAGGTAATCGACTGACCCCTCGCGGTAGCGGATCGACGCCAGGTCGGCCGCTTTGCGGCTGGCCTCGCTCTGGCGCATCAGCGACAGCAGCCGCTGCTGGATCTTGTCGTAGTCGCTGAACGCATTGGCCGACTCTTCCAACGCCAGCAGTACCTGCTGCTCATAGTTAGCCAGCGCGCCTTGCGCGTCGGCTTTGGCGCCGCGCAGGCGTGCCCTCACGCTGCCCAAGTCAAAGGCCGCCCAAGTAATGCTGGGCCCCAACCCCCAGGCGCCCGCTGCCGAGGAGCCGAGCTGGGAGCCGCGCGCTGCGGTGAAGCCCAGGAAACCGCTCAGGCTCACCCGGGGAAACAGATCTGCCGTCGCCACCCCGACGTTTGCGGTGGCCGCAGCGAGCTGGCGTTCGGCGCTGCGTATGTCGGGGCGTCGGCGCAGCAGTTCACCAGGGTCACCGACAGGCAAGGCCTTGGCGATGGCTGGCAGTGCTTTGGGGGACAGGTCAACGCCGATTGCGTCAGGTCGACGGCCCAGCAAGGTGGCGATGCGATGCCGTGATCTGGCCTGTTGGGCCTGCAACTGCGGCACACTGGCTTCGACCCCTGCCAAGCGCGCGTCGGCCCGTACCACGTCCAGTTCATTACCCACCCCGGCATCGCGCAGCGTTTCAGTGATGGTGCGCGATTGTTGCTGGGTCTTGAGGTTCGCCAAGGCTATGTGTTCACGCAGTTGCGCGCCGCGCAGCTGACCGTAGGCGTCGACCAGCTCGGCGATTAGGCTGACCTGAAGTTGCTGAAGGTCAGCCGCCGCTGCTGCTTCCTGAGCCTGGCTGGCTTCGATCTGGCGCGTAATCCGCCCGAACAGGTCGACTTCCCACGCCATGTCCAGGCCAAGGTCGTAGCGCTCGGCATTGACCCGATGGTCAGTCTGGCCAGGCTCCTGGCCTTTGCCCACTTCACTGCTGGCACGGCTGGTCACGACCGGGAACAGATCGTTTTCGGCATCGTCCCGAATCGCCCTGGCCGACTTGAGTCGTGCGAAAGCGACCCGTAGATCTCGGTTACCTTCCAACGAGGCCTGCACCAGTTGGTTCAGGGTCGGGTCGTCGAACTGTTTCCACCACAGGCTCTCGAAACGGGTGCGGTCATAGGCCTTGGCCTGGGCATCGACGTCCAGCTGAGCTGGGGCAGTAGCCGGCGCGTGGTAATCAGGCCCTACCGCGCAGGCCGCCAGGGCCAGGCTGAGCAGGCTCGGTGTCAGGTGTTTGAACAGGTTCATGCAGGGTTCTCCAGCGGATGGATGCGCTCGGCCTTGCGGGCCTGACGTCGCTCGACAAAACGGCGGATCAGGAAGAAGAACACCGGGGTCAGGAACAGGCCGAACACCGTGACGCCGATCATCCCGGAGAACACCGCCACGCCCATGGCATGACGCATCTCCGAGCCTGCTCCCGAGCTGAACACCAGCGGTACGACACCCATGATGAACGCGATGGACGTCATCAGGATGGGGCGCAAGCGCAGACGGCAGGCTTCCAGCACCGCAGCCAGAGGATCGAGGCCTTTGGCCTGCTCGTCTTTGGCGAACTCCACGATCAGGATGGCGTTCTTGCAGGCAAGCCCGACCAGAACGATGAGCCCGATCTGGGTGAAGATGTTGTTGTCACCACCGGAGACAATGACGCCAGTAATGGCCGAGAGCAGCGTCATCGGCACGATCAGGATCACCGCCAAGGGCAGGCTCCAGCTCTCGTACTGGGCGGCCAGTACCAGGAACGCCAACAACACGCACAACGGGAACACGAACAGCGCAGTGTTGCCCGAGAGGATCTGCTGGTAGGTCAGGTCCGTCCACTCGAAGGTCATGCCGTTGGGCAATTCCTGCTTCAGGAGTTTCTCGATGGCCGCTTCTGCCTGGCCTGAGCTGTACCCAGGCGCCGCTGCGCCATGGATTTCTGCGGTGATGAAGCCGTTGTAGTGCATCACGCGGTCGGGCCCGGAGGTGTCGGTGACCTTGAGGAACGTGGCCAATGGGATCATCTCGCCCCGATTGTTGCGCACCTTCAACTGTCCGATCTGCTCGGCGTTGAGCCGGAACTGCTGCTCGGCCTGCACGTTGACCTGGTAGGTACGTCCGAATCGGTTGAAGTCATTGGTATACAGCGACCCCAGGTACACTTGCAGAGTGTCGAAGATATCGTTGATGGCCACGCCGTGGGTCTTGGCTTTCTCACGATCGATGGCCGCATCGACCTGCGGCACGTTGACCTGGTAGCTGGTGAACAGTCCCGCAAGCTCAGGCACCTCATGGCTCTTGGCAATGATGTTCTGGGTTTCCTTGTACAGCGCTTCGTAACCCAGGTTGCCACGGTCCTCGATCTGCAGGCGGAAGCCACCGATGGTGCCGAGCCCTTGCACGGGCGGCGGTGGGAAGATCGCGATGTAGGCGTCCTGAATGTCGGCGAACTGGGCGTTCAAGGCTGCGGCGATGGCAGCGGCCGACTGGCTGGGGTCCTTGCGCTCGTCGAAGGGCTTGAGAGGCGTGAACACGATGCCGCTGTTGGGGCTGTTGGTGAAGCCATTGATGGACAGGCCCGGGAACGCGACAGAGTCCGCCACGCCCGGTTGCTTGAGGGCAATCTCGCTCATGCGCTTGATCACCGCTTCGGTGCGATCAAGGCTGGCGGCATCCGGCAATTGGGCAAACGCCACCAAGTACTGCTTGTCCTGGGCAGGCACGAAACCGGTCGGCGTGGAGGAGAAGCCCAGATAGGTCAGGCCCATCAAACCGGCATAGACGAACAGGGCGATGCCACTGGAACGGATCACTCGGCGGACACCGCCCACGTAGCGATGGCTGGCGCGGTCGAAGAAGCGGTTGAAGGGCGCAAAAAGCCAGCTACCCAGCAACCTGTCCAACAGCCGCGAGAATTTGTCCCTGGGCGCATGGTGGTCCTTGAGCAGTACCGCCGCCAAGGCAGGGGACAGGGTCAGCGAGTTGAACGCCGAGATCACCGTGGAGATCGCAATGGTCAGGGCAAACTGCTTGTAGAACTGTCCAGTCAGCCCCGAGATGAACGCTGCGGGTACGAACACCGCGCACAGCACCAAGGCGGTGGCGATGATCGGGCCTGTCACCTCGCTCATGGCTTTTTGCGTGGCTTCGAGCGGTTTGAGACCCAGCCCGATGTTGCGCTCGACGTTCTCCACTACCACGATGGCGTCATCGACCACGATGCCGATTGCCAGCACCAACCCGAACAAGGAAAGGGCATTGAGCGAGAAGCCGAACAGGTGCATCACGGCGAAGGTGCCGATCAGCGATACCGGTACGGCCAGTAGCGGAATGATCGATGCACGCCAGGTCTGCAGGAACAGGATGACCACCAGCACCACCAGTACCAATGCTTCGAACAGCGTGTGCACCACCGCCTCGATCGAGCCGCGCACGAACACGGTAGGGTCGTAGACGATGCTGTAGTCCATGCCCTCGGGGAAGTCTTTCTTCAATTCCGCCATCTTGGCGCGTACTTCATCGGAGATGTCGATGGCGTTCGAGCCCGGGCGCTGGAAGATTGGGATGGCCACGGCAGGCTGGTTGTTGAGCAGCGAGCGCAGCGCGTACTGGCTAGAGCCCAGTTCGACACGAGCGATGTCCTTCAGGCGCGTGATCTCACCGTCCGCACCGGCACGGATGATGATGTTCTCGAATTCTTCCTCATTGACCAGGCGGCCCTGGGTGTTGATCGAGAGCTGGAAGCTGGTGGAGCCCGGCGCCGGCGGAGCACCCAGCTGACCCGCGGCCACCTGGCGGTTCTGCTCGCGAATTGCAGTGACCACATCGGTGGCCGTCAGGTTGCGCGAGGCGGTCTTGTTCGGGTCCAGCCAGACGCGCAGGGAGTAGTCGCCCATGCCAAACAGCTGCACATCACCCACACCACCCAACCGTGCCAGCTCGTCCTTGATGTTCAGGATGGCGTAGTTGGACAGGTAGAGCATGTCATAGCGGTTGTCCGGTGAAGTCAGGTGCACGACCATGGTCAGGTCGGGCGACGCCTTGTCCACCGTGATACCGATACGTGTCACTTCCTCGGGCAGCTTGGGCTGCGTGCGGGTCACACGGTTCTGCACCTGCACCTGGGCATTGTCCAGGTCGGTCCCCAGGGCGAAGGTGATGGTCAAGGTCAGCTTGCCATCGGCGGTGGATTGCGAGGACATGTAGAGCATGTTCTCGACCCCGGTAATGGCTTGCTCCAGGGGCGCGGCAACGGTTTCGCCGATGACCTTGGGGTTGGCACCCGGGAAGTTGGCGCGTACCACAACCGTAGGCGGTACGACCTCGGGGTATTCACTGATGGGCAACTGGAACAGCGAAATGGAGCCTGCGATCAGCAGCACCAGTGACAGCACCGCCGCGAAGATGGGCCGTGTGATGAAGAATTTGGAGAAGTTCATCGGTGGGGTTCCTCAACCGCGCGGCGCAGGCGCGCTGGCGCCCTGATTGGTGTTGCCGGCCACTTTGGCCGTGCGGGTGCTCGCCTCCAGAGCCTGACGTTGCTCGGCGAGCGCGGCCAGTGTCTGCTCGCTGGCCATTGGCGCTTCTTCAGGGGTGACCTGGGAGCCTGGACGCACTCGCTGCAGGCCCCTGACCACAATGCGGTCGTCCTTGCCCAGCCCGCTGCGCACGATGCGCAAACCCTCAAGCTTTGGCCCCAACTCGACAGCGCGATAGGCCGCCTTGTTGTCTTTGTCCATGACCAGCACGAACTTCTTGCCAAGGTCGGTGCCCACCGCTTCGTCGTTGATCAGCACCGCATCGTATTGAGCGCTGCCGACCAGCTTCAGGCGTGCATACAGGCCAGGGGTGAATTCACCGCGTTTGTTGTCGAACACGGCCCGGCCACGAATGGTGCCGGTGCGCGGGTTGACCTGGTTGTCGACGAAGTTCATCTGCCCCAGGTGCGGGTTGCCAGTCTCGTTGGTCAGGCCCAGGTAGACCGGGGTGCTTTGCCCGCGCTGGCCTTGGCGGGCCAGCTGTGTGTACTTGAGGTAGACGCGTTCGTCAGCATCGAAATAGGCGTACACCTTGTCAGTGGAGACCACGCTGGTCAGGGGCGTGACATCGGCAGTGACGATGTTGCCGGCGGTGAACTGCGCGCGGCTCACGCGGCCGTTGATAGGGGAGGTGACACGGGTGAAGCTCAGGTTCAAACGTGCCAGGTCAAGTTGGGCCTGGATGGCATCTACGCCGGCGCGTGCTTCGGCCGCAGCACTGTTGCGTGACTCAGCCAGTTCGGCGGAGATGGCGTTACTGTCTCGTAGACGCTCGCCCCGGCGAGCTTCATTGGCGCTTCGGATGGCGCTGGCCTTGGCTTGCTGCAGCTGGGCCTCAAGGCGGCGGACTTCAGCCTGGAAGGGCCGAGGGTCGATCTGGAACAACAGGTCACCCTTGCGTACCTGGGCGCCTTCGGTGAACGCCACTTGGTCGATCTGGCCCGACACACGGGGGCGCACCTCGACGGTTTCCGGCGCTTCCAGGCGCCCGGTGAACTCGTCCCATTCGTTGATCGGCTGTTCGATCACCTTGGCCACGGTGACCTTCGGAGCTGCCGGGGCCTGCGCGGCATCGGGGGTTTTGCTGCAAGCGCCGAGCGCTACCACTGCGAGGGCTGCAAGTGGAACACCGAAAGGTTTGAGTGACTGCTCCATGGAGAACTCCGCCAATATATTAGGAATGGGCGGAGTGTGAGTGTGTTGCGTGCGGGGAACGAATCGAATGGGCTGAAGGTTATTATCATGGTGAATGATATGAACCCATCGGCTATCGCCACCTGGTGATGAAGGAGCCGCTCAGCGGTGGGGCGTCCCCGGCGCCCCCAATGAGTCAGGGCTGGCTTGCACCCTTGCTTGATGCGCCTTCCGAGCCAGTGCCGTCCATGCCCGGTAAATCCTGGTTGTCGTTCTGCTGCGCCGGCGGGCTGTCTGGATCATTGCCCTGTAGCCTTGGATCGGTATCACGGGGCATGGGCTTCTCGATCGGGTTGAGCGTGCTGTCTGCACCCGGCTTGGGTGCCTGGTTGTGCGGGTCATCCGGGTAGGTAGGCCCGGTGCCGGCCGCCAGGGCCAGGGGCGAGGCAAGCAGGGCAAGCAACAGGAAGCTGGGACGATTCATGGCAATCTCCTTTGCAACGGGCAGGGCAGGTTCGTAACCTTTGGCCTTGCCCGGCCGTTCAAAGTGCCAGCACTCCGATCAACGGTCACACCACCAGCGACAGCGCCATGATGAATACAATGCCGACCACCGACAGCAGGGTCTCCATCATGCTCCAAGTCTTGAAGGTCTCGGCCACAGTCATGTTGAAGTACTGCTTGACCAGCCAGAAACCGGCATCGTTGACATGGGACAGGATCAGCGACCCGGCACCGGTCGCCAGCACCAGCAGTTCACGGTTGACCCCAGGCACCAGGTCGATCACAGGTGCCACGATTCCCGCACCGGTAATGGTCGCCACGGTGGCAGAGCCCGTGGCAATTCGAATCACTGCGGCGACCAGCCAGGCCAGCAGAATCGGTGATATCTCGGCCTGTACAGCCATTTGCCCGATCACGTTACCGACACCGGTATCGACCAGCATTTGCTTGAAACCGCCGCCGGCGCCAACGATCAGGACGATGGCAGCCGTGGGCGCGAGGCTGTGATCGAGCATCTTCATGATCTGTTGGCGGTTGAAGCCGCGCGCCGAGCCAAAGGTGTAGAACGCCAGCAGCAAGGCGGCGAGCAGCGCAGTGATGGGGTGCCCGATCAGGTCCATCCATTGGCGCACGATGTGCTCAGCAGGCAATACCACATCGGCGAAGGTCTTGAGCAGCATCAGCACCACCGGCAGCAAGACGGTGATCAAGGTGACGCTGAAGCTCGGCAGGTTGGCCTGGTCCGATTCCTTGGCGATCTGGTCCATCAGCTCCTGTGAAGGGTGCCCAGGGATATAGCGCGAGATGAAGTTGCCGAACAGTGGGCCGGCGATAATGGCCGTGGGCAGGGCCACGATCAGGCCGTAGAAGATGGTCTTGCCGATGTCGGCATGGAAGATGCCGATGGCCAGCAACGGCCCCGGGTGCGGCGGTACCAGGCCGTGCACGACGGACAGACCTGCCAGCAAGGGGATGCCGATCTTGATCAGCGACACTCCGGAGCGCCGCGCGACGATGAAGACCAGTGGGATGAGCAGGACGAAGCCAATCTCGAAGAACAGCGGGATGCCCACCAGAAAGGCAGCAAACATCATGGCCCAGTGCACGTTCTTCTTGCCAAAGGCCCGAATGAGGGTCTGAGCGATCTGATCGGCCCCGCCGGAATCGGCCATCAGCTTGCCCAGCATCGTACCCAGTGCGAGCACGATGCCGACGAACCCGAGCACGCCTCCGAAACCGTCCTGGAACGACTTCATGACCTTGGCTACCGGCATACCAGAGGTCAGGCCGAGGAAGCCGGCAGCCAGGGTGAGGGCAACGAAGGGGTGCACCTTGAAATGAGTGATAAGCAGGATCAGCCCGACGATGGTAACCAGCGCGTCGAGGAGCAGGAAAGTATCAGTAGCCAGTCCGAACATGGTGTATAGGCCTCGGTCTTATCGTTGTTTTTGGCGTAGCTTGTTGGGTAAGTCATTGCATGAATGGGCTAAGACAGCGCTGTCTTGACGGTCCGAAATGCGAGCAGACTCAGGCAGTCTGCGCAACACTGTGCTCGGCGCAGCGCTTGAGCCAGCCGTCGACCGCCTCGGCAAGCGCAACGATCGGCTGAGTGGCGTCCAGCGTCAGGGTGAGCGGTTCATCGTAGGGCGGCTCAAGGGCGGCGAACTGGCTCTGGATGAGGCTGGCCGGCATGAAATGCCCTGGTCGCGCCAGAACCCGTTGCTCAGCTTGGGCAGGGGTGAGCTCAAGAAAGACGAACATCAGCCCAGGCATCGCGCAGCGCAATGTGTCGCGGTAGCTGCGCTTGAGTGCGGAACAGGTGAGAATCGGCCGCATGCCGGCCTCACTCGTCGCTTGCATCTCCTGGCCCAGGCGTACCAGCCAACCGGCACGGTCATCGTCATCCAAGGGAATACCGGCGCTCATCTTGTCGATATTGGCCTGCGGGTGGAACGCGTCACCTTCGATCAGGTGTCCGCCGCTGTAGGCCGCGATGGCAGACGCAATGCAGCTCTTGCCGCACCCGGCCACACCCATGACCACGATGGCGGGCAGTGGAGAATTCATCTGTACCTCCTGCTGGGTGGGACAGCGCTGTCTTAGGCTCGGGCAGCGCGGTCTCCCCAATGTTTATTGATCTTGTGCTTACGCAGTATGGACGCCGTGCGGCAATCACCTGAGAGCAACCGGCAAACAGCCGTTGCCTACGTCCTGAGACAGCGCTACCTTAGAGGCCGTTCCCAGTCCTTGCAAGTAGTAAAATTACAACATTATGGCCCGCATTGGTTCGCGCACAACTGGTCGTCCCACCCTGGCTGAAGTCGCCAGACTGTCCGGGGTTTCCCCCATCACTGCATCCCGGGCCTTGCGCGGCGTCAGTACCGTGGCCCCTGAACTCGCGGCCAAGGTTGTGGCTGCGGCCACCACCCTTGGCTATGTGGCCAATCCCGCCGCCCGCGCGTTGGCATCTGCCCGCAGCCACTCGGTCGTGGTGCTCATACCGTCGCTGTCCAATCAGTTGTTCATCGACACACTGGAAGCCATCCATGATGTGATGCGCCCACGAGGGCTGGAGGTGCTGATCGGCAACTACCACTACGATACCGCCGAGGAAGAAAACCTCATTCGCAATTACCTGGCCTATCAGCCTTGTGGCATGCTGCTGACCGGTTTCGAACGCACCGACGCTTCGCGTCAGATGCTCGCGGCCAGTGGCGTACCCTGCGTGCACATGATGGAACTGGACGGGGAGGCCGACGCGTTGGCGGTGGGCTTTTCCCAACACCAGGCTGGCCGGGCCGCAGCCCAACACCTGATCGAACGCGGTTGCACCCGGCCTGGATTTATTGCAGCACAGCTGGATCCCCGGGTCATGCAGCGGGCTGAGGGCTTTCGGCTAGCGCTGGCCGAAGCTGGATTGCACGCGCCCGAGCGGGAGGTCCTGACCCCGGCCCCGTCCTCGATCGCACTGGGAGGGGAGTTGTTCAGCCGCCTGATCAGGCAAGCCCCCGAGGTGGATGGCATCTTCTTTTGCAACGATGACCTTGCCCAAGGCGCGGTGCTTCAAGCGCTGCGCCAGGGCATCCGTGTCCCGCAGCAGGTGGCCATGGTCGGCTTCAACGATCTGCCGGCTTCGGCGCACATGGTGCCCAGGCTTACTTCCATTCGCACGCCAAGGGCTGCGGTGGGACGTGTCGCCGCCCAGGCGTTGTTGACGCTGCTCGATGGCAAAGCCGTGACGCCAGCCCGGCAGGACCTGGGGTTTGAGTTGATGGTGCGAGAAAGCTCCTGAGGTTTCACGCGCACCGGTTTTACGCGCACCTGGTGCGAGTGACTCAATTCGGCTCTGATGGTCTGGGCATGGCTTCCAAGGTAGCGATCAGGTCTTTGTGCAGTGTTTGCAGGGTGTCCTGGAGTACCCGACACAAGTTGTCTACAGGATCACCTGCTACAAGCGCCTGCTCGAGTGCTTCGCAGTCGGCGACCAAGTGACGTACCTTAAGCATCTTGGCCCCACCCTTGATGCGGTGAACCAATGCCTTGAGCGTCCCGTCCGGCGGCTGCCCATCCAGGGTGCGCAGCGTTGAAAGGTCTTCGGCCACGCTTTGCGACAATTGCTCGATCAGATGCCTGATCAAATCGTCGTCGTCGCGGGTCAAGTGACGCAGCTCGGCCAGGTTCAAGCCGCCGGGCCGGGCAGGTGCAGGGGCTGCTGGTGGCTTGCGAGCCGCCTGCGGCAGGTGTGCCTTGAGGCCATGCAGGCCGATAGGCTTGAACAGGCAGTCATCCATCCCGCTCGCCAGGCATCGCTCCCGCTCTTCGGCCTGGGCATTGGCGGTTACCCCCAGAATCGTCGCGGGCGACAGTCCTTGCTGGCGTTCTTGAGCACGGATACAGCAGGCCAGCTCATGACCGTCCATCACAGGCATGCTGCAGTCGGTGATCACCACGTCAAAGCGCGTTTCTCGCCACAGCTGCAACGCGATTTCGCCGTTCTGCGCCTGGGTCACCTGATGGCCCAAGGCGCGCAACTGACGTTCAAGCAACAGCAGATTGGCCGGGTAGTCGTCCACGACCAGGATGTGCAACGGGCAAGCATCAAGGCCCGTGGTTGGGTCCTGCCCGTCAGAAATGATCTGGGGCGTACACTGGGGCAGGGCCATGAGGATCTGGACCCTGGTACCCACTCCCTCCACACTCTGCAGTGTCAGCGTACCGCCCATGAGCTCGGCCAGGGCACGGCTGATGACCAGGCCCAGCCCAGTGCCCTGGCGCGCACGGGGCCCGTCGACCTGTACGAATGCATTGAACAGGCGTGCCTGGTCCGCAGGGCTTATGCCGATACCCGAATCGCGCACACAGAGCTCGACGCGCTGGAGTTCGCCCTGTACCGAGGTGCGCATCGCGGTGTGGACTTCACCACGGTCGGTGAACTTGATCGCATTGCTGATCAGGTTCGACAGCACCTGCTTCAGGCGCGCAGCATCTACCTGGACCCAGACCGGTTCGGTGGGTAGGTCACAGGCGAGCTCAAGGCCCTTGAACCTCGCATTGCCTTCGAACACGCGAAGGGTAGCGCGCACCAGGTCCACCAGGTCGGTGGGGATCGGCTGCAAACTGATGTGGCCTGACTCGATCCTGGAAATATCGAGAATATCGCCTATCAACCCTAGCAGCCCCAGTGCCGACTCATGGGCTGTCTCGAGCATGTGGGTATCGCATCGACCGGCGCGACTGTCCTCGAGCGCCAGTTCCAACAAGCCGAGCACGGCGTTCATGGGGGTGCGTATCTCATGGCTCATGGTGGCCAGGAACGTGCTTTTCATGAGGCTGGCCTGCTCGGCTTCATCCTTGGCATGGCGAAGTTGCTCCAGCAAGCCTCGGCTCAGCGCCAGTTGTGTCTGCAGGGCGCGCTCGGCTTCGACCCGCTTCTGGATCAGTTTGCGCAGGTAGCTGTTCCAGAAGACGACACCTGCGATCAGCAACGCGGCAATCACCAGTACCTGGAGCGCCAGTTCTCGGTAGTTGCGCCATGGGCTGTCGCTGACCACGGTGCTCGTCCTCCAGCGATTGATCAGTTGCTCAAGTTCTTCGGGCGCTATACTCAGCAATGCTTTGTCCAGGATCGATTGTAGTTGGGGTTGATCGGCCGCGACGGCAAACGCCGCAACGGCTGGGTCTTCGTCAAGGATGCTCGCGATCTGAAGGCGGTTCTTGAAGACGTGACTGATGTAATAGGCCGCGTTGATATGGCTACTCAACGCGGCATCAGCGCTGCGATTGACCACAGCCTCCATCAGGTCCAGCGGGTTGTCGACTTCGACAAGCCGCGCGCGGGGGTAGCGCTGCTGGAGCATGGCGCGTTGCGGAGAATTGCGAATAAATGCGATTCGTTGCGGTTCAAAGCGCTTGATGCCGGCTTGCGAAGGGTTATCGACGCGGGTAACGAGCACGCGCGGGCTGATCAGGTAGGGCCGTGTGTAGCGCACTTGTTTGGACCGTTCAGCGCCGTAACCCAATGCGCCGATCATCAGTGCGTCGCGCTGGCCCAGACGGTCGATCATGGACTGGGCAGACTCGGCTTGCCTGGTATGAAAATGCAGCCCGGTCCTTAGGGTAATTTGTTTAAGCAGGTCCAGGGTTATGCCACTGGGTCGCTGCTGATCATCGTAGAACGTCAAGGGTGCCAAGGCCGGATTGATCAACACGTCTACCACCGGGTGAGCCTTGATCCAGGCTTGCTCCTCATCTGTCAGTACACTCAGGTGGCGCTGCAACAAAAGACTGGTATTGCTGTTGCTCCAGCGCTTGAGGATGGCCAGGCGCTCGCTTTCCCCAATCCGGCGCAGTGCCTTGTCGAGCAGTTGACGCAGCGCATCGTTATCGCGTGCCACTGCAAAGGCAAACGCTTCTGGGACGATGGGTGAGAAGTGATCGATCCGCAGGGCACCTCTGAAGGTCTTGCCGATCAGATAGTCTGTGCTGATTGCATCGCCCAGGTAGGCATCGGCTTCGCCCATAGCCACAGCGGCAAGGCCAGCCTGGGTGGAGCGATACAAAACCAGCTGCGCTGCCGGGTAAAGGGCGCGGGCACGATTGGCGGGTAGATAATGGTCAACCATGGCCAGACGCAGCCCTGCAAGATCGTGGGCCGGTGCAAGACGCTGGCCTTCGCGCGTGACGATCACCGGCAGGTCATCGGCATACGATGTACTCAGACTCAACCCAGCGTCTGCAGCCTCAAAGCTGTTGGAGCTGCCCAGTACGTCCACACGTCCTTCATGCAGCGCCTCAATGGCCTGATAACGGCTATCGAAACGCTTTACTTCGACGGCTATACCCAACAACTCAGCGATGATGCCGACGTAATCCGCTGTCAGACCTTCGTAGTCACTGGGACTTACGTTGATATCAAATGGTGGATAGTCCGGCCGTGAGGTGCCCAGCACCAGGCGCTTGCGAGCGTCCAGCCACTGGCGCTCGGCCGTTTGCAGATTCAAGGGCTGCGTGGCGCTCACCGAACGGGCCAGCAAACTGCGCGTCTCGCTCGCCAGCGACTGCGCGACAGGCCCTGCCAGTACCATCAGCAGGAGGGTACTGGCCAGCAAACGTTTAATCGTCATGCACCGCTCATCAGTAGACGTGGTTGCGCTTGGCCAGGTCCACCATTTCCACCAGCGACTCGGTCTTGAGCTTATCCATGATCCGGCCACGGTAGGTGCTGATGGTCTTGGCGCTGAGGTTCATGCTACTGCCGATGTTCTTGTTGCTTTCTCCACGGGCCAGACGCCTGAGAACCTCCATTTCGCGGTTGGAAAGGCTCGCCAGGCGCATGGGCTCGCTTTCGAGCGAATTGCTGTTGACCGACATCTGCGGGAACGTCGAATAGCCTTTTACCAGGGCCTTGAGCGCGAACAGCAAGGCGTCGTGATCTTCATCCTTGGTCACGAATGCGCCGATGCCTGCGTCCAGACAGCGGCGTACATACAAGTCGGTCGCCTGGCCAGTGAGCACCATGATCTTGGGCACCTGATCGAGTGATTGCAGGCGCTTGATAACTTCCATTCCGTCCAGCCCAGGCAAACCGATGTCGAGAATCACCACGTCCGGTTTGAGCTCGCGTGCCATTTGCGCGACTTCACTGCCATTGCCCACTTCTGCAACGACATTGAAACGTTCATGTTCGAGCAGCATGCGCAGGGACATACGGACGACGGGGTGGTCGTCCACGATCAGCACATTGGTCATTGGGAAAACTCCTGTTCAGATATGGTCCGCTTCCTGGGACACTCAGGAATACTTCTGTAAGCGGGTTAGTCAGAAGCGCAGCAAGATACGACCATTACCGAACTTTGATAATGCCGAGTATAGAAGTGTTGAATAACCTTGAAGGAGCCGATGAAAAATCCTACAAAAAGGCGGGCGGTTCAGCAGCTTGTGGCCTCGCGTTGGCTGCCGAACCGTATGATCAGGTACAGGCAGTGTGTACTTTGTTTACGCGCAGTGAAGATGCAGGGTGTTCAGCCAACGATTTGCCCACGCGCGCGGGACGAATCGAAAGAACGCCCTGGCAGTTGGGGCATCGACCATGCAAGCGTCCCTGCGCACACCCTCGGCAAAACGTGCATTCGAAGGAGCAGATGAAGGCATCGAGGCTGTCACCGGGCAGGTCGGCATCGCAACACTCGCAGTTGGGGCGTAATTCCAGCATAGGCGTGGTTCCTGTCGGGAGGGTCTGGAGGCAGTGTGCTCCGGGCTGGAACTGGCTCGCAAGCTAGGCGCGGTACAGGTGCGCATGTCCGGCACGGTAAAGGGCCGATTCGGCGAACGGCGTGTCACCCAGCACTCGGCCCACCACAATCAACGCGGTGCGGCGATAACCTTTGAGGGCGGCGCGCTCGACGATGTCGTCCAGTGTGCCTCGCACCCAGTCCTGGTCCGGCCAGGTGGCGCGGTAAACCACGGCAATGGGGCAGTCGCCACCGTAGTGAGGCCGCAGCTGCTCAACGATGCGTGCCAGGTGCTTGACCCCCAGGTGAATGGCTAGCGTCGTGGCATGGCGCGCAAGCGCCTCCAACTGCTCGCCGGCTGGCATGGGCGAGCTGTCTGCGAAGCGAGTAAGGATCACGCTCTGAGCGACGTCGGGCAAGGTCAGTTCGCATCCCAGCAACGCGGCGCTCGCAGCCACGGCGGTGACGCCCGGCACAATCTGATAATCAATGCCAAGACGCTGTAGGTGGCGGATCTGCTCACCGATAGCGCCATAAAGACTCGGATCACCGCTGTGCACGCGTGCGACATCCTTGCCCTGGGCATGGGCGCACGCAATGGCGTCGATGATCTGCTCAAGATGCAGTTCTGCGCTGTTGATCAGGGTGTCGGCGCAGTGACCTTCCAGAACGGCAAGAGGGACCAGGGAACCGGCATAAATGATGACAGGGCAGGTGCGAATCAGGCGCTGCCCCTTGACCGTGATCAGCTCGGGGTCGCCGGGGCCGGCGCCGATGAAATAAACCGTCATGGTATTCCTGAATGATTGACAAGGGTGAGCGGGATCAATGAGCGATGGCGAGGGTCGCAGGGCCCAGGGTTTGACGCGTGATCAGAAGCTTCGTTTCGCCATTGTACTGGTCGGCCATTGCCAGTGCTGCACTCTCTGCCACGCCCCAGCACCCGCTGTGCGCAAAAGCGACGGCTGAGCGGTGGCTCAGATGCGCTTCGAAGCGATTCAAGTGCGATGCAGGGTAGAACAACAGAGGCAGCGCCAGATGGCTCGCCAATGCATGCAGCCCCGGCTCGTGCGCCTTGAGATCGATGCTGGCGATACCGTGAAGGTACGCAGCGTCCAGGCCCCGCTGAGCGAGGCCTTGTTCGAGCAAGGTCAACAACCTGTCCATCGGGCAACCACCACGGCAGCCAAACCCTGCATAGAACGGCTTCACACCGAGCGGCTGAAGCGACGATACAGGCCTGCGCTGATCAGGCCAAGGGCGAGCCAGAATGCTGCATTGGTAAGCCAGGACGCCACCTGGAACTGGGTCTCCAGGGCTGCTGGAGCCAAACTCTGGTGCACTTCAGGCTGAGGGGCGCCTATGACGTGCGGCAACACCAGGACAATGACGCCCAACACCTTCAATGCCCAATGGCGGGCGAATACCAGCAGTGCCAGGCCTACGGCCGTGGCACCCGCAGCGCCAGCCCACCAAACCTGGCGCTGCGCCAGGTCAGCCGCCGCGGTTCCCGGGAGCTCCGGCGGCAATCCGAGCGTGGGCGCCAGACAGAACACGGCGAAACCAGCAAGGCCCCAGGCAGCACCGCTGGCCGTGGTGCGCGGTTGGCGCAGGCTGTACAAGCCAGCCAGTATCAAGGCGAACCCCACCGCCACCACCAGGTTGCCGCCGGTGGTCGAGAGCGTGCGCTGCCAGCCCTCTTCAGGCGACCAGGCCTCGTCACTGTGCTCATGGGCGGCCTCGGTACCTTGGGCATGCGAATGTGCCGGCGCCGACGCCTCGTATGTCTCCGCTTGCAGGATCAACGGGCTGACCCACAAACTTTGCAGTACGGTCAGCAACAGTGCCGCCAGCAGTCCGCTGAAGCCCGCCGTACGGGCGATGTGCGTGATCATGGGCGGCAACTCAGTGGCAGGGGAAGGCGGCGCTGTGACGGGTGTCATGCGCAGCATTATGAACGGCTTCGATGTGCGAGAAGCCGGCAAAGTAAACCAGGCACAGGCCCAGCAGGCCGGCGCTTGCAGCCACGACAATGCGTTGACTGAGGGATACGGGTGCAACGATGCTGCTAACGTGCGGGCGGGTAGTGACGGGCATTGGCGCCTTCCTCTGCGTGTAGGCGACGGGCAGGCGCGGCAGCTGCGGGCGATACCCGCAGGAATGCGACAGCGCCCGCCCACCGCGGGGTGTTGATGAACGTCAGGCCGGTCTCCGGGCTTGCGAGGAGGAGGGTATCTCCTGGGCAGCGTCACCTTCCCATGCCGTATCTGGCGGCACAGTGGTAAAGACGCCTCACTCGCTTACCGTTGCGGGGGCAGCACCGGAATAGTCCAGGCCTGTAAGGCAAGCCTGCGACGCACCGATTTCCCGTTTCACCCTCTAGGGGCACCTGACGCAATGCGATAGAAAAGCACGCGGGCCGCGTTGCGTCAAATGCACAGGCTACGCTCGATCATTGCTGGGCGAAGGCAATCAGCCGCTCGCCATCGAGCCGATAACGCAGCCACTCCGTTTGTGGTTGCGCCCCCAGTGCGTCATAGAACCCGATGGCCGGCTCGTTCCAATCCAGCACACTCCATTCAAGGCGACCGCAGCCTTTGGCAACTGCCTGCTTGGCAATGTACCTGAGCAACTGGCGCCCGGCGCCATCGCCACGGTCGTTGGGCGAGATGTAAAGGTCTTCCAGGTAGATGCCATTGCGCCCGAGCCAGGTCGAGTAACTGTAGAAGTAGATGGCAAAACCAATCGCACGGCCTTCACGTTCGGCCATCAGGCAATGAACGGTGCTGTCGGCGTCGAACAGGCTGCGCTCGATGTCCTGGGTAGTGGCCAGTACCTCTTCTCGGGCGCGTTCGTACTCGGCCAATTCAGTAATGAAGTCCAGAATTTGTTGGGCATCGGTGCGTAGGGCAGGGCGAATTACAAGACTCATCGAGCGCTTATCCTTTGTCGGCTGCGAGTGATACAGCTATGTGTATCTGCAAAATTCTCTATATCTGTACTGCTAGGGGGCAAAGGGCTATGGGCTAGTGTGAACCCTTTCCTGAACCCAGTGGAATACCCGTCATGTTCGCCTCGCTCGACCTCTTGATCGCCTTCGTGCTGTTCGCTTTCGTTTCTTCCATCACCCCCGGGCCCAACAACACCATGCTGTTGGCTTCGGGCGTGAATTTCGGTGTGCGCCGCTCGGTGCCACACGCGCTGGGCGTCAGCGTCGGGTTCATGGTCATGGTCCTTGCCGTCGGCTTGGGTCTGGGAGAGGTCTTCAAGGCCTGGCCTGTGCTCTATACCGTGTTGCGCTATGCCGGAGCGGCCTATCTGCTGTACCTGGCCTGGAAAATTGCCACCTCAGGGCCGGTTGGCACCGCCTCTACGGCAGAGCCAAAGCCGATTGGCTTTTGGGCCGCGGCTGCCTTCCAATGGGTCAACCCAAAGGCTTGGGTGATGGCCATAGGTGCGATAACGACCTACACCCCAGCGCAAGGCTACGTTGCCAACGTGGTGGTCATCGCCGCCGTGTTTGCCTTGGTGAACTTGCCCAGCGTCGGTGTGTGGGTCATGTTCGGCAGTGCCCTTCGTGGCCTGCTGCAAAACCCACGCTGGCTGATGCTGTTCAATGTCCTGATGGCTGCACTGCTGGTCGTTTCGCTCTACCCGCTGCTGTTTGTAGAATCTACGTTCCACCCTTGAGGCAGAAGGCAGCGCCCACCATGCAACTGACACCGTGGTCCCACGATTGTAGCGAAGGGTTCACCCTGCGCGGCTGGCGCAGCGAGCCTACAGGGCGGCCCCTGCTGCACTTTCTGCACGGCAACGGGTTTTGCTCGCTCGCCTACCAACCGCTGCTGATGCAACTGGGACAACACTTCGATCTCTGGCTCAGCGACGTTCAGGGGCACGGAGACAGTGACCACGCAGGCCCGTTCCGTGGCTGGAATCGCACGGCAGCGCTGGCGGCTGAAGCTTTCAGCGCGCATGTGGCTGAGTACGCAGACGTACCCCGCCTTGCCATCGGCCACAGCTTCGGCGGGGTGCTCACCGGGTTGTTGCTGGCCAGTGAGCCGCAGTTGTTCGAGCGCGCTGTGCTGCTCGACCCGGTGATTTTCAGTAGGCGCATGCTGTTTTCGATGAAGCTGGCCGCCTGCTTCGGGCTGAACCGGCACCATGCGCTGGCGCGCAAAACGGCCGGCAGGCGCAGCACCTGGCCCGACCGCCACTCAGCCATGATTTCCCTGCAAGGGCGGGGCATCTTCAAAGGCTGGAGCGACGCGGCATTGCAGGCCTATGTGTCGCATGCGATCGCCGAAGGCGAGGGCGACGTGCTGCTCAAGTGTCGCCCAATCCGCGAAGTGGACATCTTCAGTACCTATCCGTCCCACCTGTGGTCAAGCCTGTCGCGTATCGGCGTGTCGACGCGTGTGCTGTACGGCAGCCAGACCTACCCTTATGTGCGGGCCTCGGCGTTACGGCTGGCAGCGCTCAACCCTCATGTCAGTGTTCGGGAGGTGGGCGGCGGACACTGTTTCATGCAGGAATACCCTGAGGCTGCGGCGCAGGAGGTGCTGGCTTTCCTTCGACCCAGCGTCCTACCGGTAGAACAGGCTGGACCGTTTCAGGTAGCTAGCCCGTGAATCGATGCAACGTTAAGGTGGCACCCGGACGTTGAGGAGCGCACGATGAAGACGATTTTGCATACCCATTCCAATCCTGCCGGGCACTGGGTAGGCGATGGCTTTCCGGTGCGAAGCCTGTTCACCTATGACGACGACGTCAGTCGCACCAGCCCGTTTCTGCTTCTCGATTACGCCGGGCCCCACACCTTCGCCCCCACCTCGACGCGTCGCGGCGTAGGGGCTCATCCGCACCGGGGTTTCGAGACAGTCACGATCGTTTACCAAGGCGAACTGGAGCATCGCGACTCAACGGGCGCCGGCGGAGTAATAGGACCGGGTGACGTTCAGTGGATGACCGCTGCAGACGGCATCGTTCATGAAGAGTTTCACTCACCTGGATTCGCCCGCAGCGCAGGCGTTTTGGAGTCAGTGCAACTGTGGGTGAACCTTCCGGCCCGATTCAAGCGCGCTCCGGCCGGCTATCAGACCCTGGCCAGCGCCGATATCCCCACGGTGAATCTGGGTGCGGGCGCGGGCAGCCTGCGTGTGATCGCAGGTGAGTACCAGGGGGTGAGCGGGCCGGCGCGCACGTTTACGCCGATGGACGTGTGGGACCTGGACCTTGAGGCCGGCGCTAAACTGGTGCTCCCTATCCCGGCAGGCCGCACGGCTGCGGTGGTGACCCTGCAAGGCGGTTTGCGGTTGAACCAGGTCAGCGAGGCCGGCCCGTGCTCAGTGACGGTATTGGCCCGTGACGGTGCCCATGTGCTGCTTGAAGCCCTGCAGCCCGCCCGTGTGCTGGTGCTGAGCGGTGAGCCTATCGACGAGCCTGTGGTGGCATACGGTCCCTTCGTGATGAACACGCGGGAAGAAATCATCGAGTCCATCGAAGGCTTTCAGTTGGGGAAGTTCGGCCGTATGCCCTGAACGCGCACCGTCCTGGAGCGCGAAGCACCACCCGTCGCACCGATTCGACACGGCTCGAACTACCCAGCACCGCTCGGGTTCTTTAGCTAA
This sequence comes from Pseudomonas fulva NBRC 16637 = DSM 17717, assembly GCF_000730565.1. Taxonomy (GTDB): domain Bacteria; phylum Pseudomonadota; class Gammaproteobacteria; order Pseudomonadales; family Pseudomonadaceae; genus Aquipseudomonas; species Aquipseudomonas fulva. The sequence continues at coordinate 225,707 of NZ_BBIQ01000004.1, forward strand.
GGTGCAGATGGAACCCCGCACGATCGATAACGCATATCCACATGCGCACCGACAGGTTCCTCTTCCTGTTCCTGTGGCCCTGTGCCTGGCCCCAGGCCTGTCCCACCGCAAGTTAATCCAGAGAGGGCTCTCTGCCATGTCACTGTTAGGCGTATCGACACTGGAACTGCGACAGATGATCGAACAGGCATGCTTGCCAGATCGTTGTGAAATCAACTGTGCCGATGGCTCACACCTGACCATCCGGCTCGGCAATGGTCAGGATCTGACAGAGGCCGTCACGCTTTGCGATGTTCCGCTGAGCAGTCTGAACAGCAGCAGGGACTTGGTTAACCTGGTCGGCCAATTACACGCAATGCGCGACAGTGCTCCCATGCACTCGAAGAAATTAGCCTGACCGCGCGGCGCAAGGCTCGCTTCTAACCGGCCGTCACTGCAACTCAAGCAGAAGATTGAGCCCACCGTCGCCGCACTTGCCCTGGTCTCTGACAACGCCATGGTAACTGCGCCCGTCCCAGATGAACGCGACACTGTGCGCACGGTGCACCTTATTAGGCAGAGGCGGGCAGATGTGCAGACGCAGTGCAGGCCGACCTTGCAGGTTGAGCGGCGCAAGCTGGCACTGGCACTCGACGCTTTGCGCCACGGGACCGAGCAGGGTGTCGCGGACGTAGTCGAGTTGCACCGATGCATTTGGAGCGCGGCCTGGCATTCTCATGATCGCTGCTCTCTGATCGAAGTACGTGCTAGGGCATGCAGATTTGTCATGACGATCTCCTGTAGGAAAGGCATTCGAGGAGGTTGCAGGCTGCATGGGAGCCCGGTCCTGCTCCATGCGTTCAATTCGATTGCTTCGTCGTTCAGGCCCCTGCCTTGCGAAACGTCAGGTTGATGCGCCGCGGGCCCATGCGTGGGTGCACGCCAGGCTTGATGGGCAGGACGCCATGAAAGCGTAGACGGTCTTCACCACCCCACACCAGCACATCGCCATGATTCAAGGCAATACGCTGGGTCTTGTCCGCGCGTTGCAAGCCACCCAACAGGAACACGGCAGGCAAACCCAGGGAAAGGGACACGATGGGTTGGCTGAAATCCTGCTCATCACGATCCTGATGCAGGCTCAGACGAATGCCCGGCAGGTAATGATTGATCAGGCACGCATCCGGTACGAAGCCATCGAACCCTGCACGCGCAGCGCACTGCGTGGCCAAGGCCATAAGCACGGGCGGCATCATCGGCCAGGGTCTGCCGGACAGCGGGTCCACGGGGCTGTATCGGTAACCGCGTTCGTCGCTGATCCAACCGAGTGCGCCGCAGTTGGTCAGGCCCACAGCCATGTTCAAACCGCCAGGCGTACGCATGTGCCGCCATGGCGCTGATCGCAGTATTGGGCGAAGCGCATCCAGTACGTGCTCGACGTCATCTAGCGCGACGCCGGGCAACAGCACCGTGCGGGGTGCCAGCTGCTGCGGTTGGGCCCCGAACAGGTCCAGATCGGATTGGATCATCAGTCTGACTATTCCAGTAAGCCTGTTATCCAGCAGAAGAAAGCTGGCGTCTTTGAGCGTTCACTATCAGTCAGCCGCCAAATAATTCAAAACGTTTCTGAACGCCATTCGTCCGTTGATGGTCTTCATCGTGCCGTGGCCGCGGTAGCCGATTGACGATGAGGATTACATATGTCTGAGCATGTACCGGACAACCCCCGCAGGGACTTCCTGCGCAAGACCTTGACCTTGATACCGGTGGTAACGGTGGCCAGTACCGGTATTGGGCTGGGCGCAGCCACCGCCCTGGCCGAGCCGGTACGCCCGCCTGAGCAGCCTGAAGCCAAACCCGCTGACACTGCCTACCATCCTGCGTTCTTCACCCCAGAGGAGTTCGCCTTCGTCCAGGCAGCGGTCAGCCGGCTCATTCCAGCCGACGCGCTAGGGCCTGGTGCCCTCGAGGCCGGCGCTGCGCAGTATATCGACCGTCAGATGGGCACGGCCTACGCCAGCGGCGGGCTCTGGTACATGCAAGGCCCGTTCGAGGCCGATGCGGCACCCGAGCTTGGCTATCAATTGCAACTGACCCCGCAGCAGATCTACCGCTTGGGAATTGCAGGTGTGCACCAATGGTGCCTGGCCAACGGCAACAAGGCGTTTCACGCGCGCAGCCCCGAGCAGCAGGACGAGGTGCTGGCGCAGTTGGAGTCTGGTGAGCTGGCGTTGAAGGATGTGCCGGCCAAAGCATTTTTCAGCCTGCTGCTGCAGAACACGCGCGAAGGCTTTTTCTGCGACCCCGTGCATGGGGGCAACCAGGGCATGGTCGGCTGGAAACTGATCGGTTTTCCCGGCGCGCGCGCCGACTTCATGGATTGGGCAGAGCGTAACGAGCGCTACCCGTTCCCTCCTGTGTCCATCCGCGGCGAGAGGGCTTGAGGCATGGCCAACACATTGAAGAAGGTCGACGCTGTGATCGTCGGCTTTGGCTGGACGGGGGCAATCATGGCCAAGGAACTGACCGAGGCCGGCCTGCACGTGGTGGCGCTGGAGCGCGGGCCTATGCAGGACACTTACCCCGATGGCAGCTACCCGCAAGTGATCGACGAACTGACTTACAGCGTGCGCAAGAAGCTGTTCGTGGACCTTTCCAAGGAAACGGTGACCATACGCCATACCGTCAACGATGTAGCGTTGCCGTACCGCCAGCTGGGCGCGTTCCTGCCCGGCAAGGGCGTAGGCGGTGCCGGTTTGCACTGGTCGGGCGTACACTTTCGTGTCGACCCGATGGAGCTGCGCATGCGCAGCCACTACGAAGAACGCTACGGCACGTCCTTCATCCCCCAGGACATGACCATTCAGGATTTCGGCGTCAGTTACGAAGAGTTGGAACCCTACTTCGACTTCGCCGAGAAGGTGTTCGGCACCTCGGGGCAGGCCTGGACGGTCAAGGGTGAACTGGTCGGGCAGGGCAAAGGCGGCAATCCGTTTGCCCCGGACCGCTCCAATCCGTTCCCGCTGCCCTCGCAGAAGAACGTGGTGTCGGCTCAGGTTTTCCAGAAGGCCACCTCGTCGTTGGGCTATCACCCTTACAACCTGCCCTCGGCCAACACATCCGGCCCTTACACCAACCCGTATGGCGCTCAGATGGGACCGTGCAATTTCTGCGGATTTTGCAGCGGCTACGTGTGCTACATGTACTCCAAGGCATCGCCGAACGTAAACATCCTGCCCGCGCTGCGCCAGGTGGAGCACTTCGAGCTAAGGCCCAATGCCCATGTACTGAAGGTGAACCTGGACGACAGCAAGCAGCGTGCGACCGGGGTCACCTACATCGACGCCCAGGGCCGTGAGGTGGAACAGCCGGCCGACCTGGTGATCCTGTCGGCTTTTCAGTTCAACAATGTGCGCCTGATGCTGCTTTCTGGCATCGGCAAGCCCTACGACCCGGTCAAGAACGAAGGGGTGGTCGGGCGCAATTTCGCCTATCAGAACATGGGCACGGTCAAGGCCTTCTTCGACAAGGACTTGCACACCAACAACTTCATCGGCGCCGGTGGTAATGGCGTGGCGATCGACGACTTCAACGCCGACAATTTCGACCATGGCCCTCACGGCTTCGTGGGTGGCTCCCCGATGTGGGTCAACCAGGCGGGGACCCGGCCCATCGCAGGTGTAGGCAACCCGCCGGGCACGCCTGCATGGGGCAGCGCCTGGAAAAAGGCCACCGCCGACTACTACACCCACCAGATATCCATGGATGCCCACGGCGCGCACCAGTCCTACCGCGGCAATTACCTGGACCTGGATCCTACCTACCGTGATGCTTATGGCCTGCCGCTGTTGCGCATGACCTTCGATTGGCAGGAAAACGACATCCGAATGAACCAGTTCATGGTCGGCAAGCTCAGCGCCATCGCCAAGGCCATGAACCCCAAGGCCATTGCGGTGCTGGGGAAGCAGGTCAAGGAACACTTCAATACTGCCTCCTACCAGACGACTCACCTCAACGGTGGGGCGATCATGGGGACCGACCCAAAAACCAGCGCTTTGAACCGCTATTTACAGTGTTGGGATGTACACAACGTGTTCGTACCTGGGGCCTCGGCGTTCCCGCAGGGGCTTGGCTACAACCCGACCGGTCTGGTCGCTGCGCTGACCTACTGGTCGGCACGGGCCATTCGTGAACGGTACCTGAAGAATCCCGGCCCCCTGGTGGCGGTGTAAGGAGCGATGAGCATGAACAGAATGTTGATCGCCACTGTGCTGGTGGGTATGGGCATGACGGCGCAGACAACGCAGGCAGCGCAGGCCGAACAGACGCTGGTTAGCCAGGGTGAGTACCTGGCGCGTGCAGGGGACTGTGTGGCTTGCCACACGGCCAAGGACGGCAAGCCCTTTGCGGGTGGGTTGCCGATGGAAACGCCCATTGGCACGATCTACTCGACCAACATCACCCCCTCATCCGAGGGCATCGGTCAGTACAGTTTCGAAGACTTCGACCGAGCCCTTCGCCGTGGGATCCGCAAGGATGGCAGTACACTGTACCCGGCCATGCCGTACCCGTCCTATGCGCGGTTGACCGAACCCGACATGCAGGCGTTGTACGCCTACTTCATGAAGGGCGTAACCCCCGTGCAGGAGCCGAACAAGGACACGGACATTCCTTGGCCCCTGAGCATGCGCTGGCCGTTGTCGATCTGGCGCGGTGTATTCGCCCCGAAGCCTGAACATTGGCAGCCGTTGCCCGAGCGAGATCCGGTGATCGATCGCGGCGCTTACCTGGTCGAAGGCCTGGGCCACTGCGGTGCCTGCCATACCCCAAGGGCACTGACCATGCAGGAAAAAGCGTTAAGTGCAAAGGAGGGCGATGCTTTCCTGGCCGGCAGCGCGCCTCTCGAAGGCTGGGTGGCGAAGAATCTGCGAGGCGATCACAAGGATGGTCTGGGCAGTTGGAGCGAGGCACAGCTGGTGCAGTTTCTCAAGACTGGCCGCAGCGACACCAGTGCCGTGTTCGGTGGCATGAGCGATGTGGTGGAGCACAGCATGCAGTACATGAGCGACGCCGACCTGACAGCCATAGCGCGCTACTTGAAGACCTTGCCGCCCAGCAATCCGAATGACACGCCCCACGTCTACGATCGGCAAGTGGCGGATGCGCTGTGGAAAGGCGACGACAGCAAGCCAGGGGCTGGGGTATATATCGACAATTGCGCCGCCTGCCACCGCACCGATGGCAAGGGGTACACGCGCGTCTTCCCAGCGCTTGCCGGTAACCCGGTGGTGCAGACCCAGGATGCTACCTCGTTGATTCATTTGGTACTCAAGGGTGGGACCCTGCCCGCGACCCGCACGGCGCCCTCGAACTTCACCATGCCGGCCTATGGCTGGCGCCTGAGCGATCAGGAGGTGACTGACGTGGTCAACTTTATCCGCACCAGCTGGGGTAACCAGGGTGAGCCTATCGAGGTCAAGGCGGTGAAAAAGCTTCGCACAAGCGACATGAAGCAGACATCGGGTGATGATCTCGGGCAGGTGACCGAGCACTAGCGCTGCAGGGCTATGCCGCTGCCAGGGGCCCTGTGTTTGCACTGCCCCTGCAGCCTGGAATCCCGAGAGTCAAAGCCTTTCCGGCCGCGATAGACCGCGCAGCGGCCCCCAGATTTTAGCTTCGTATCTTACATCGCTGGGGCTTCTGGGCGGCCCATCACGGCTGGTCCGGCGCCCCGGCTAGGCCGCTTCCACAGGGCCCTCCTACTGTTTGAACCGGCAGTAAACAGCATTCCCGATCAACGGTGGATTGACGCGTATAGGCATTTTTTGTTCTAGTGAAACCGGTTTCATCATGATCACAACAACCATAAGGTCCCATCATGAGCCCAGCACCCGCGCCAGCGCGCGACCGTGTCACCATCAGCGAGGTGGCCCGTGTCGCAGGTGTCTCCAAGGCCACCGTTTCCCGGTACATCGGAGGCGATCGCCAGTTGCTGGCCGATGCCACGGCCCAACGCCTGGGCGAGGTGATCGAGCAGCTTGGCTATCGGCCGAACCAGATGGCGCGCGGGCTCAAGCGCGGGCAGACACGACTGATCGGCATGCTGGTCGCCGATATTCTCAATCCCTATTCGGTCGCAGTCATGCACGGCGTGGAGACGGCTTGTCGCCAGCATGGCTACAGCCTTGTAGTGTGCAACACCAACCGCGATGACGAGCAAGAGCGCCACCATCTGCGCGCGTTGCAGTCCTACAACGTGGAAGGGCTGATCGTGAACACCCTGGGCCACCACCCAGGTGAGTTGCTTACCGTCATGCGTGACCTGCCCATCGTGCTGGTCGACCGGCAGTTACCTGAGATTAACGCCGACCTGGTCGGCCTGGACAACGCTCAAGCGATGCAGCAGGGTGTCGAGCATCTGCACGCTCGGGGTTACCGGGACATTCTCGCCGTCACCGAGCCGCTGGACGGTACCAGCTCGCGAGCCGAGCGGGTCCAGGCATTGACAGCCTGTGTCCAAAGCCGCGCCGACATGCAGTGCGAGGTCGTGCAGACCGGCTTGGGATTGTCACAAGCGCTCATCCGTTTCCTGGGCAGCAACGGCACCCGTCCCAAGGCACTTTTCACCCTCAACGGCGTTGCAACGCTGGCGGTCACCACCGCATTGCGCGAGGCCGGGCATGCGCTGTTCGGTAATGTTGGGGTGATCGCCTTGGACGACCTTGACTGGTACCCCTTGGTAGGCAACGGCATCACGGCCCTGGCGCAGCCCACCGAACGCATCGGCATGGCAGCGTTCGAGCACTTGCTCAGTCGCCTGCACGGTGAACAAGGCGCCGCCCGGCGCATCGATTTCAAAGCGTCGCTGATCATACGAGGTTCCACCCCCCTACGTTGAACATAACGGCGCTAGCGGCCTATCCGCAATGCCTGACGTTCAAAAATGAAACCGGTTTCATAGGACAATAACAATGCATGCAAATCCTGTTTCCATCAGCCTGTCCAGCTACGGCGCAGACTTCGTCCGACAACGCGGCCAGGAGCAGTTCATCGATCTGCTGGCAAGCGCCGGGGCAAGCCGCGTTGAGTTACGTGAGGAATTGTTCTCATGCCAGCCCGACCCGACTGCCTTGGGTGCATTCATCGCCGGTGCAGGGCTGCAGTGCCTCTATTCCACACCGCTGGAGCTTTGGTGCGCAGAGGGTACGCCCGCGCCCGAACTGGGTGCCAAGCTGCGCATCGCCAAGGCACTTGGGGCTGTAGCGGTGAAGGTGTCTTTGGGGCATTACCGAGCTGGCGTCGACATGCAGGTATTGCGGGCGGTGCTACCCGAGGACGGCCCCGTGTTGCTGGTCGAGAACGACCAGACTGAGCACGGTGGGCGGATCGCGCCGCTCGTGGGCTTTTTCGAACAGGCACACGCGTGCGGCGTGCGGGTCGGCATGACGTTCGACATCGGCAACTGGCAGTGGCTGGACGAGCCGGTGCTGGAAGCCGCCAGCCGGCTTGGGCGGTGGGTTGAGTATGTGCACTGCAAAGCAGTGACTCGCCATGGTGGTGGGCGACTGGCTGCCGCTGCACCTCAGGCGCCCGATCTTGAGCACTGGCAGCAGATCCTGGCCCATTTCACACCTGGGGTCATGCGTGCTGTGGAATACCCGCTGCTTGGCGAAGACTTGCTGACCGTGACGCGCAGCCACGTACATCAACTGTCCGCATTGGGTGCGCGCCACTGCGCACGGGAGCTGAGCCATGCCTGATCATGACGTGCTGTGCTTCGGCGAGACCATGGCCATGTTCGTGGCCGATGATGGGGGGGATCTTGCACAGGTCGGGCGTTTCGGCAAACGCATTGCCGGCGCCGACAGCAATGTCGCCATCGGCTTGTCGCGGCTTGGCTTTGGCGTGCGCTGGATCAGCCGGGTCGGCAACGACTCGCTGGGGCGCTTCGTACTCGACAGTTTGCGCGCAGAGGGGATCGACTGCGCGGATGTGCAGGTTGACCCAACGCATCCGACGGGTTTTCAACTGAAGGCGCGCTGCGATGACGGCAGTGACCCTGTCGTCGAGTATTTCCGGCGTGGCTCTGCAGCCAGCCACATGAGCGCTTCGATGCTGGATCCGGCCTGGTTGCGCGCGGGCCACCTGCACGTAACCGGCATTCCGCTGGCGCTGTCGGACGGCTGTCGGGGGCTTGCCCAGGCGTTGGTCAGCCAGATGCGCAAAGCCGGTCGCACCCTTTCATTCGACCCCAATCTGCGCCCGACGCTATGGCCCGACAAACAGCGCATGATCACCGAGATCAACGCCATTGCTGCCCAGGCCAATTGGGTGCTGCCGGGGCTGGAGGAGGGCCGCCTGCTCACGGGCAGGCAGACACCTGCCGAGATCGCCGGCTTTTACCTGGACCTTGGTGTGGACCTGGTGGTGATCAAGCTGGGCGAGGCGGGCGCCTACTACCGCAGTGCCAACGAGGAGGGCCAAGTCGCGGCCGTACCTGCGCCCTGCGTGGTCGATACCGTGGGCGCTGGCGATGCCTTCGCCGTCGGTGTGCTCAGCGCCTTGCTTGAAGGCCAGCCCGTCGAGCACGCCGTTGCCCGCGGCAATTGGTGCGGCAGCCGCGCGGTGCAGTCGCGCGGTGATATGGAGGGCTTGCCGCACCGGCAGGACCTGACGGCATACGAATCCCCACAAAACCCTGAAATACGCACGGCCTGAATCACCTGTCGCACAAAAACAACAAGCTCAGGAGAAACTCACCATGAAACGTACAAGCCTGGCGCCACGCCGCTGGTGGTACATCATCCCCATCGTGTTCGTCACCTACAGCCTTGCCTATCTGGACCGTGCCAACTACGGCTTCGCAGCCGCATCGGGCATGGCCGAAGACCTGCACATCACCCCTGTGCTGTCCTCGCTACTGGGTGCGCTGTTCTTTCTGGGCTACTTCTTCTTCCAGGTACCGGGGGCTATCTACGCCCAAAAGCGCAGCGTCAAGAAGCTCATTTTCGTCTGCCTGATCCTGTGGGGTGGGCTGGCCACGCTGACCGGCATGGTCAGCAACGTGTACATGCTGATTGGCATCCGTTTTCTGCTGGGTGTGGTAGAGGCGGCGGTGATGCCGGCCATGCTGGTCTACCTGTGCCACTGGTTCACCCGGGCGGAACGTTCGCGCGCCAATACCTTCCTGATGCTGGGCAATCCAGTGACCATACTGTGGATGTCGGTGGTGTCCGGCTACCTGATCAAGCATTTCGACTGGCGCTGGATGTTCATCATCGAGGGTTTGCCGGCGGTCATCTGGGCGTTTTGCTGGTGGCGCCTGGTCGATGACCGGCCTGCGCAGGTTTCATGGCTGAGCGAGCAGGAGAAGAATGATCTGCAACAGGCGCTGGCGGCGGAGCAGCAGGGCATCAAGCCGGTCAAGAACTACCGAGAGGCGTTCCGCTCGCCGCAGGTGATCATTCTGTCACTGCAGTATTTCTGCTGGAGCATTGGCGTGTACGGCTTTGTGCTGTGGCTGCCCTCGATCCTCAAGCAGGCAGCCAACGTCGACATCGTCGAGGCCGGGTGGCTGGCCTCGGTACCCTACCTGGCAGCAGTGATCGCGATGGTGGGCGTCTCCTGGGCCTCCGATCGGATGCAACGGCGCAAGCGCTTCGTGTGGCCACCGCTGCTGGTCGCAGCGCTCGCGTTCTATGGCTCCTACGCTTTGGGGACCGAGCACTTCTGGCTGTCGTATGCACTGCTGGTGGTCGCCGGGGCCTGCATGTATGCCCCCTACGGCCCGTTTTTCGCGATCGTGCCCGAGATTCTGCCGGCCAACGTGGCCGGTGGCGCCATGGCCTTGATCAACAGCATGGGCGCGCTGGGCTCGTTCGGTGGTTCGTGGCTGGTGGGTTACCTCAATGGTGCCACGGGTAGCCCTGCGGCCTCGTACCTGTTCATGTGCGGCGCGCTGCTGTGCGCCGTCGCCCTGACCGCGGCGCTGAACAACTCAACGACCTCCGGGCGTGCCAAGACACCTTGCCTGCGCCCGGCCATCCCTTCCAGGAACCCGACATGAAAAAACGCATCGTGCTGTACAAGGCGTTGTCCCCCGACTTGCTCGCTCGCCTTCAGGCCGCGGCAGAGGTCACCACCGTCGACCTGGCCCGTCCCGATGGCATGGCGCGCTTGCGTGATGCGCTGCCTGGCGCCCACGGGTTGCTGGGCGCCAGTGTGCGCCTGGATGCCAGCCTGCTTGACCTGGCGCCCGAGCTCGGGGTCATTTCCAGTGTCTCGGTGGGCGTGGACAACTATGACATCGCCGACCTTGATCGACGCGGTATCGTGCTTACCAACACCCCCGATGTGTTGACCGAAACCACGGCCGACACCGGCTTCGCACTGATCCTGGCCACCGCCAGGCGGGTGGTGGAACTGGCCAACTGGGTACGCGACGGTCACTGGCGATCGGGCCTTGGTCCTGCGCAGTTCGGCAGCGACGTGCACGGCAAGACGCTGGGCATCGTCGGCATGGGACGGATCGGTGAGGCGCTGGCGCGGCGAGCGGCCGCTGGTTTCGGCATGCAGGTGATCTACCACAGCCAGCGACCCAAGCCTGACGTCGAGGCCCGCTACGGGGCCAGACGCTTTGCTCTGGACGAGCTATTGGCGCAGGCAGATTTCGTCTGCCTCACCGTCCCGTTGAGCGCAGCTACCGAAGGGCTGATCGGGCGCGGGGAGCTGGCGCTGATGAAGCCTGAGGCCATCCTGATCAATATCTCCCGAGGGCGGGTCGTGGACGAACAGGCACTGATCGATGCCCTTGAAACACGGCGCATCCGCGGCGCGGGCCTGGATGTATTCGTCCAGGAGCCATTGGCGGCCGACTCGCCTTTGCTTCGGCTGGACAACGTAGTGGCCACCCCGCACATAGGTTCGGCCACAGAAGAAACTCGGCAAGCGATGGCGCGTTGCGCCGTGGACAACCTGCTCGCCGCGCTGGCGGGTAGGCGCCCGGCCAACGCGGTCAATGGCTGATAAGCCGCCGCTGAGGGTGGTGGATCAACGGCAGTTGCCGGCTTTTCGGTAGCCCGCCGCCTGGGCTTCTACCTCGGTCGCGAACGCGACCTGGTTCTTGGGCGCGACCTGGTGATAGCCCGGGCACCCGGCAGCCAAGTGATACACGTGGCTGTTGCGGTTGCCCAGCACGGCGCCCACCGGGGCTTGGCTAGCGGCGGAGGTACGGACTGGCGCCGCCAATGACGGCTGCACGCCATCGCCCGTGGGTGTGTAGTTCAGCGTCCATTGGCGTTCGCCCGTGACGAACGGATTGGCGTGGCCCATGATGGCGGAGATGCGTCGGTCGCGCTCTTTTTCCCAGGCTGAGACGGGGTGCTGGCGGTCCCATGCCATCAGCAGTTGTTGCTGTTGGCGCGACATGTTCAGGCGGTAACGATCGAACATGTAGAACGTGGTACGGGCGACCAGGCCTTTGACCTCATCCCTTGGCTCGGCCGCGCGTTGGGCGAAATCCACCTTGGTCGTGCACTGGCCATACTCGCCTTGATTACCACTGACCATGCCATAGTTGAAATTGCTGCGGTCCCCGTTCACCTCACCCACGGCTGGGTAGAGGTTGAAGAGGTCGGCCTCCATGGCGCGGAATACCGGGTCGCTGTCCACGCAATGCTCCCGACCGCCGTTTTTCCAACACTGGCGTTGGTTACCGAAGGTATGGGCTGGCACGATGTGCTCCCACTCGGTGCGCTCGGCGCGGTTTTGCTGTTTTCGGGTCTGGTACCCACACGAAGCCGCGTCGATCCGTCCGCCTGACTTGCCTACCCATGTCCATCGGCAGCCGCAGTACAGCTCGCCCATGGCGCTCTTGCCTTGGTCCATGTAGACCTGCTGCTTTGCCACGACCTTGGCTTCAGCAAAGGTGGAGGGCGGATTAGCCCAGGTATAGCCACTTAGAATCAGCAGTAGATGAAGGGCGTAACGCAATGATTTCATGGGTAAACAGCACACAGATTACAGGGGCGTGCATTGTAGTACTTCTACCCAGAGCAGACAGCACACATTGACCACCACGTGTAGGAAAAGGGGTGGCCAATGGGTTTTATCGCACGCTGAGGCTACTTGAAACCGGTGACTGCATGGGGCACGTAGGGTGCTTCGAGCCGAGCGGTTTCCTCAGCCGTCAGGTGCAGGTCGATAGCGGCCAACGCGTCGTCCAGGTGCGCAGGCTTGGACGCACCTACGATGGGCGAGCTGACCCCTTGCTTACCCAGTACCCAGGCAAGCGCCACCTGCGCCATCGGCACGCCGCGTTCCTGGGCAATCTGTTCGACCACGTCGATGACCCGTCCGTCTTGTTCCTCGCTGTTTTCGAAGAATGACTGCCCGGACAGATCAGTGCGAGTCCGCTCGGTCTGCTGGCCATTGGGGCGTGTCAGGCGACCCCGTGCCATAGGGCTCCAGGGCATCAGCCCGACGCCCTGATCCAGGCACAGCGGAATCATTTCGCGCTCTTCCTCGCGGTACAGCAGGTTCAGGAAGTTCTGCATCGACACGAAACGGCTCCAGCCGTTGCTGGCGGCTACCTGTTGCGCCTTGGCAAATTGCCAGGCGTACATCGACGAAGCGCCGATATAGCGCGCTTTGCCCGCCCTGACCACGTCGTTGAGCGCTTCCATGGTCTCTTCGATGGGCGTGGTGTAGTCCCAGCGATGGATCTGGTAAAGGTCGACGTAGTCGGTGCCCAAACGCGAGAGGCTGGCGTCGATACTGGTCATGATCGCCTTGCGCGACAGCCCTTGCTCGTTGGGACGGCTGGCGCCTTGCCACATGTTGGCTGGGTAGAACACCTTGGTGGCGATCACCGTCTCGTCACGCCGGGTGAACTCCTTGAGCAGTTTGCCGAGGATCACCTCGGAAGTGCCCGCTGAATAGCTGTTGGCCGTGTCGAAAAAGTTGATGCCTTGCTCAACGGCGTGGCGAATGATAGGTCTGCTCGCTTCTTCGCCCAGTGTCCAGGGGTGCGTGCCGGCATCCGGCTCGCCGAAGGTCATGCAGCCCAGGCACAACCTGGAAATGTCCAACCCGGTGGTACCCAGTTTCACGTATTGCATCAGTGTGTCCTCGACAGCCTTTGAATAGGTGCAGCGTACCCTTGTTGGCCATGCAGGCACATTCCCTGTTGCTGCAAGTGGGACATGCAGGAATTCACAAGCGCAACAGGGGCTTGACCTGCTGGTGCAGGAAATCGGTCACTGCCTTTATGCGCGGCGTGGCGCGCACGTCTTCGTGCACCGCCAGCCAGATCTCGATGCTCATGGTCTGCTCAGGCAGCCCCACCACGATCAACCCTTGCTCATGGGCCATGAAGGCGGGCAGGCAAGCGATGCCGATCCCCCCGGCACAGGCCTGGGCCTGAATGCGCAGGTCGTTGCTCAGCAGGGCGAAGGGTTGCGCGCCCGCCTGGCGGTTGAGCCACTGCTGCTGCGGCGAATGGGCCTGGGAGGCGTCATAACCGATGTATCGCCGTGCCGAACCGCTGGCTTGGTAATCGGCACTGGCATACAAACGGTAATCCAGGTGACCGAGCAGACTGACCACCAGGGTGGGCTCGGTGGGCCGTGACAAGACGACGCTGATGTCGGCCTCGCGCCTGGCCAAGGATGCCCGGGACTTGCTGCCGACCAACCGCAGCCGCAGTTGGGGGTATTGCTGGTAGAGGTCCCCGAGGCGCCTGGCGATGATGCTGCCCAGCAGGGCGGGCGGCGCCGAAAGGACCACTTCACCTTCTACCGTCTGTTGACCGGCGCTGGCGAAGTGTTCGAGGGCGAAGGACGACGCGGCCATCTGGCCGGCCAACTCACCTACGCGTTCGCCTTCGTCGGTGAGTACATAGGCCCGTGCGCGGCGGTCGACCAGCTTCAGATTCAGCGAAGCTTCGAGGGAGGCGATCCGCCGAGCGACGGTGGCGTGGTCGACTGACAGAACCCTGGCGGCGGCAGACAGCGACCCGGTGGCGCAGAAAGTCGAGAAATGGCGTAGGTCTTCCCAATCGAACATGAGCAGGCTCGGCAGTGGTGGGTTTGAGAGGGGTAGGTGGGGTTTAGGGTACTAGCCCGTGCCGGCCGTTTGGCAAGGCCCGCTTCTGGCAACGGGCTGTACTGGTGCGCCGGCCACGCCACCGCCAGGCACACCATCAGCGCGGTGCTCTCCTCTGTCTCAAGCGCCGCCTTTCATGCGCCGCGCCACCGCATAGAGTCCCAGGCCCAGCAGCGCCATGGCGGCGCCGATGTAGCCTGTACTGGTCCAGCCCAACCCCGCCGTGATAGCCATGCCACCCAGCCATGGGCCCAGGGCGTTGGCCAGGTTGAAGGCGGCATGGTTCGAGGCCGCTGCAAGGCTTGGGGCTTCGTGCGCGATGTCCATCAGGCGGATTTGCAAAGGCGCTGCCAGGGCGATCATGGTGCCCACCAGGCCAATGCCCAACAGCAGGCTCCACAGGTTCGCCGCGGCAAAGGTGAAGAACAGCAGGACCAACACTGACCACGCCAGCACCAGCCCCACGGCGCGGAACTGCAAGCGGTCGAACAGTTTGCCGCCCACGATGTTGCCGACGATGCCGCCCAGGCCGAAGGCTGCCAGGCCGAACGGGATCCACTGGGGCGCCACGCGGGTCACCTCGAGCATGGTCGGGGCCAGGTAGCTGAACACGCAGAACATGCCGGCAAAGCCGATGGACGCAATGCCCAGCGCCATCCATACCTGGGGCAGGGTGAAGGCCTTGAGTTCCTTGCGCGGGTCACTGCGCACCTCATCATGACGCTGGGGCACAAAGCGCCACACCATCGCGATGGTGCAAACGGCGATCAGGCCGACCAACACGAACGCCGAACGCCAGCCGAAGTACTGGCCCAGAAAGGTGGCGATCGGGTTGCCCAGCAACATGGCCAGGGTAAGCCCCATCATGACCCGGGCCACGGCGCCCGCGCGCTGGTTGTTGGGCACCATGCTGGAGGCTACGACTGCGGCGATGCCGAAGTACGCGCCGTGGGGCAGGCCGCTGATGAAGCGAAACGCGATCAGACCGCCAAACGACGGTGCGAAGGCAGTGGCCAGGTTGCCCAGGGCGTACAGGGCCATCAGCATCAGCAGCATGTGCTTGCGCAGAACCTTGGCGCCCAGAATGGCCAAGGTGGGTGCGCCCACCATCACCCCTAGCGCATAAGCGCTGATGGCGTGACCGACCTGCGGTTCGCTCAAGTTGAGGTTGCTGGCGATATCCGGCATCAGACCCATGATGGCGAACTCGCCGGTACCAATGGCGAAGCTGCCCAATGCCATGGCGGCTTCAATCTTTACGACGGTACTTTTACCGGGCAGTGGGGAGGGTTCTAGAACAGACATCTGGCTCCTTGAAACATGCTGAAACGTTCAAGTGATGATAATGGAGACGCGAACGGTGCGTCGAGGCGCGCTGACTCACTAGCCGACCCAATTAACGAAGCTATGTGGGCGCAGACAGCGTCGAGCGAGCTGGAGTACAGATGTACTCCAGGCCGCTAGCGATCCAGATATTGACTCTGTCCGGCAAAATCGATGAAGCGCTGGCTGGCCAGCGACAAGTACTCACCCGAGCGCCAGCACAGCCGAAAACTCATCTGCTGGGCAGGCTCGAACGGCACGCCAACGATCCCTGGTGTTCTCAATTGCACTGAGCGCAGCAATGTGGCCACGCCCATGTTGTCCAGGGCGGCCTGGACCACCAACGAGACGAAATTGCTCTGCAATGCCACTTGGTAAGTGATGCCGTGTTCGGCAAAGAAGGCGTCGAGCAGCTGACGCTGTACGAATGTGCGGTCGAACACCACCATGTCAGTGTTGCGCAGATCTTCGGCGGTCAGGCTTGCCTTGCTGGCGTAGGGGTGATCCGGGTGCATGCAGGCCAGCATCTCATCGCTACCCAACAGGATCGACTCCTTGTCCGAGGGCACGCGGCGAGACTCGAGCAGCGCCAGGTCGATTTCCCGTTGTTCAAGGCGTTGGCCAATGTCTTCGGCGCTGCCCTCGAAAACCGTCATGGCGATGCCGGGATAAAGCCGGCGAAAGGCGTTCATCAGCCCGGGCACATAGTGCAGGCCGAACATGGGCGGGATCCCCAGCCTCACTTCGCCACGCTTGAGGTCGGCCATGTCGCGCAACGCCTGGCGGGCCACGTCCATCTCCCGCAACGCTGATGCGATGCGGGGCAGAAACTGCTCGCCTTCCACCGTCAGCACCACCTTGCGTGTAGTGCGGTTGAACAGACTGACGCCCAGTTCTTCTTCAAGACGCGTCACAGCCATGCTCAGCGCCGGCTGGGCGATGTGCAGGTGCTGAGCGGCCTTGGTGAAGCTGCCCTGGCGGACGATTTCAACGCAACAACGCAGCGCCTTGAGATTCATTTGAGGTATTCCGGAATTGATAACGTTTTGTGATGCTCAGCATCATAACAATATATTTACTATTATTAACGCCAAGGCCTACGATGCGCGCCACTGAGACATCCTGCAACATCTCAGTCACGCAGCCAGCCGGCTGCATCCTCCCTGGATCTTGAGGTAGTACATTAAATGGCCAAGGCCGCCGATGTCGTTGTGCAATGCCTGGAAAACGAAGGTGTCGAGTATGTGTTCGGCATTCCCGGTGAAGAAAACCTCGACCTGCTCGAATCCCTGCGCAAGTCGAAGATCAAGCTGGTACTGACCCGCCATGAACAGTCTGCAGGCTTCATGGCTGCCACCTACGGTCGGCTGACCGGCAAGACCGGCGTCAGCCTGTCCACCCTGGGCCCCGGCGCTACCAACCTGGTCACCGCCAGCGCCTATGCTTATCTCGGCGGCATGCCGATGATGATGATCACCGGGCAGAAGCCGATCAAGAAGTCCAAGCAGGGCCGTTTCCAGATCATCGACGTGTGCGGCATGATGGACCCCATCACCAAGTACACCCACCAGTTCGCCTCGGCCGACAACATCCCGGCCCGCATGCGCGAAGCCTTCCGCCTGGCCGAGGAAGAAAAGCCGGGTGCTGTGCACCTGGAACTGCCTGAAGACATCGCCGCCGAGCAGACCGATGCCCTGCCTATCCCGCGCAGCCTGCACCGTCGCCCGCTGGCCGAGCACGTGGCCATCGACGCAGCCGTGGAAAAATTGCATAAAGCGCGCAGCCCGATTCTGGTGATCGGTGCCGGCGCCAACCGCAAGATGACCGCCAAGGTGCTCAAGCAGCTGATCGACAAGACCGGCATCCCGTTCATCACCACCCAGATGGGTAAGGGCGTGGTCGATGAGCGTCACCCACGCTTCCTGGGCAACGCGGCGTTGTCGTCCGGCGATTTCGTGCACCGTGCGATCGAGGCGGCCGACCTGATCATCAACATCGGTCACGACGTGATCGAGAAGCCACCGTTCTTCATGGTCCGTGGCGGCACCGAAGTCATCCACATCAGCTTCCGCTCCGCCGAAGTCGATGCCGTGTACTTCCCTCAGGTCGAAGTGATCGGTGACATCGCCAACGCCGTGTGGCAGATCAGCGAGCAACTGACCGACACCGCGCACTGGGACTTCACCCGCCTGATGGCGATTCGTGAAGCCAACGAGGCGCAGATCGCCGAAGGCGGCGACGACGACCGCTTCCCGGTCTACCCACAACGCCTGGTAGCCGACATCCGCCGCGTACTGCCTTCCGAGGGCATCGTGGCCCTGGACAATGGCATCTACAAGATCTGGTTCGCTCGTAACTACAAGGCTCACAAGCCCAACACGGTGCTGCTGGACAACGCCCTGGCGACCATGGGTGCCGGCTTGCCATCGGCCATGGCCTCGTATCTGGTCTACCCGGACCGCCCGGTGATCTCGGTATGCGGCGACGGCGGCTTCATGATGAACAGCCAGGAACTGGAAACCGCAGTGCGCTTAGGGATGCACATCACCGTGGTCATTCTGCGTGACGACGGCTACGGCATGATCCGCTGGAAGCAGGCCAACATGGGCTTCACCGACTTCGGCCTGGACTATGGCAACCCGGACTTCGTCAAGTACGCCGAAGCCTACGGCGCCACCGGCCACCGTGTCGAAAGCGCCGAGGGCCTGCTGCCCTTGCTGGAGCACTGCATCACCACCCCAGGCGTTCATGTGATCGACTGCCCGGTCGACTACAGCGAGAACGACCGCATTCTCAACAGCGAGCTGCGCGAGCGGGCGCTGGCGATCTGAAGCGTGCCCACACGCTGCGTCTGATCGCCGAGTCGATCATCCTGCTGCATTGACCAGCTGCAGCAGGATGCGTGGATGTGATCTCAGGCTGTGTACGGCGGCCGCAATGGCCGCCGTCTTGAGCGTCTTCAGTCCTGCGGTTCGAGCAGGCCACGAAGGCTCATCACGATGGTACTCATGTCATAAGGTTTGCGTGTGACCGGAATGTGCTTCAGGTGCGCGGGAATACTGATGCCATCGCCATAACCGGTTGCGAACAGGAAAGGGATGCGCCGACGCATCAATGCCTCGGCCACGGCAATGGACGTACCGCGCCCCAGGTTCACATCGAGAATGGCGGCGTCGGGTGAGTGCTGCTCCAAAACCTGCAAAGCTTCCTGCTCGGAACTGGCCGTGATGACATGCTCGATGTGGGCGTCGTTGAGAATTTGCTCGAGGCCGATGGCAATGACCAACTGATCCTCCAGGATCATCACGCTCAGGCCAGGTCGTGCGGCGAATGGGTCAGAGGAATCGATCATGGGCGCGGCAGCAGCAGGCGCAGGCTCGGACTCGGCAACCGCCAGGTGCCTGGCTGGCAGCGTGAACAAGCCCTGCACCCCATCAGGGTAGTACTCCACGCTACTGGTACCGCCCAGATCGAACGGGATGCTGCGCTCGATGAGTACCGAGCCGAAGCCGCGGCGCCGGGGTACCTGCACCTGCGGGCCGCCGCTTTCCTGCCAGATGATGGCGCAGGCGCCTGCAGCATCGATCGCCCAGCTCACAGACAGCCGCCCCCCTGGACTCGACAGCGCACCGTACTTGGCCGCGTTGGTCGCCAGTTCGTGCAGCACCAGGGCCATCACCGAATAGGCCCTGGCATCGAGAATCACGTTGGGTCCTTGCATGACGATGTCGGCAATAGCCGTGCGGTAAGGCGACAATTCGGCATCGAGCAACATCGCCAGGCGCCCACCGCCATCACCCCGCACGACCTGGTCGTGGGCCAGCGACAGGGCCTGGATGCGGCCCTGCAAGGTGTTCACGTAACCCTTGAGCGTCTGGCCCTCGGCCGTGGGATGGGCAACCAGTGCGCCAATCAGCGACAGGATATTCTTGACCCTGTGGTTGAGCTCTTCGTTGAGCACCCGCTGGCGCACCTCGGCCTTGGAGCGTTCGCTGGCCAGCAGTTCGCTGTTGTGCAGCAACACCTCGACGATGGCCGTACGAATGGCGTCCCCGAACTGTCGATCCTGCTCCGTCCATGGCGCAGACTGCTGGTGCACAGTCTGTTTCCAGATGGAAAAACTCGTGCGCGGCGTCAGCCGGTCGCCCATCGCGCCACTGGTATAGGTCTTGTTGGGGTCGCCCGCCCAGTCGAGGGTCTGCACCACCTCCTTGCGAAAGAACATGATGTAGTCTTGCGGGCGCTGCGAAATGGGGATGAGCAGCACGCCCGACACGTCGCTGAAGTAGGCCTGGGCCGCCGGATGGGCCAGTGAAAGGCTGTTCGATGCCCACGTCCTGGCTTCGGCCACGCTTTCGGCGAAGCGCAGCAGTTCAGGCACGCAAGCTCTAGGCGGAACGGTACCGGCACTCGACCAACGCCCTTGCAGGGAGATGCCGATGCCATCACACGGAATCAGCGACATCAGCCTTGGCAGCCGGTCTTCGAAGAAGCTGTGCATGTCGGCGGCATGGTTGGCATCGCGCAGCATCAGGTCGAGCGTGTCGTGCACCTGCACGGCCGCTTCGAGTTGTTGCCGGCTGCGCACTGTTTCGATGTGCAGGGCGAAGAACTCGCCAAACATCTCGGCCGCCACGCGTCGCCCCATGGTCAGGTTGCGTGGTGAGTAGTGATGGCAGGCGATCAACCCCCACAGCGCGCCATTGACGATGATCGAGATGGACATGGTGGCGCCAACGCCCATGTTCTGCAGGTATTCGCAGTGGATGGGAGACACGCTGCGCAGGTGGGCATAGGACAGGTCCAACGGCTCGCCCGAAGGGTCCAGCACAGGCTCCAGGGCCACCGCCTCGAACTGCACGTCAGGGATGACCCTGATCGGGTTGCGCAGGTACAAGGCGCGTGCCTGCTGCGGGATGTCCGATGCGGGAAAATACTGCCCCAGGAAGCTCTCGAGCGTGCTGCGCTTGGCCTCGGCAATCACTTTGCCGGCGCCATCGCTTCCCAGTTGGTAGATCATTACCCGATCGTAGCCCAGTACTGCACGCACAAAACGCGCGGCGTCGCGGAACAGGCGGTCGGTCTGGTCGATTTCGCGCAGCTGCGCGATCAAAGTGCGCGCAAGCTCGATGGGTTCTGCAACGTTTTGGCCCGCAGGCTCGAACTCCAGGAGAGTGCTGCCCTTGAAGCGGTGCGCCGACACATCTACACGCCGGCCATCGGGCAGGGCGACTGCAAAGCTCAACGCCGGGCGCGATCCTTCGCGGATACGGGCCAGGGCATTGCGCAAGGTATGGGCGAGTTCCCCGCCAATCACGTCATCGAGTTTACGGCCATTGAGCGGCAGCGTGACCCCCAGTAATTTCGGCGCATTGACCGAGTGACGCAGGACCACGGTTGCGGTGGCGTCGCAGGCCAGCAAGCAGCCATGGGGCTGGATGCTGCCGGGAATCTGAATGGGTTCGCGGTCGCAATTACTCAGGTTTACCTGTGGGTCGAGGGTCATTAGCCATGCCTGTAGATGATGTAAAGGCTGCCTGCGCGGCTGCCGCCGTCAGCCTATCAGCACACCCGCGTACGGCATAGCCAGTGAGTGCCCCGGATAGCAGTTTTGAGGGTGTCAGTCGTCTGCACGCGGTGCCAGCGCTTGTGTGTGACTGGCCTCGGTGGTTTCATGCGGCCCTTGATTTTGGAGGTACACGCACATGAGTCGCCCGCTTTTCATCGCCATGGACGGGCCGAAAGGTACTGGTAAGACCACGCTGCTCGAAGCACTCACCCAGGCGTTACGGGCCCGAGGCAACAAAGTGGTCAGGCTGTGCGAGGGCAACAATGATCCACAGCGCGCGCAGACCATGACGTTGGTCAATCAGCTGGCCAGGCAGCCTTCGCCAACGGTTGAGTGGCAGGTCTGCGAGCGATTGGCCGAAAGCCGCGCCTGGATCACCCGCCACGTACTGCCGCGTCAACCTGGCGACAGCATTGTCCTGATTGACCGTTGGTACCCATCGGACGCGGCGTTTCGCCGAAACGTGCCATTCGACCAGGTGTTGCGTTTGAACATCGAACGCGGCGTGCAGGTGCCTGACCTGCACATCGCGGTGCTCACCACGGCGCAAACGTCCTGGACGAGGGCTGCGTCCCGCCGTCGGGGCCTGGGCAGCACGGTCATCCATACCTTGGAGGAGCAGATGGCGAGTACCCAGGCGTTCAACCACGCTGCACACGAGCACGGCTGGCTGCTTTGTCAAAATGAAGGCACCGTGGCGGACGCCGTCGATCAGTTGGTGGAGGCCGTCACGCCGCTGCTGCACGCCTGAACCCATCGTTCAGGCCACTGGGTTCAGAAGCCTTCCAACACGATCTTGCCCCTGGCCTTGCCGCTCTCGATGACCGCGTGCGCCCGTTTCAGGTTGCTCGCATTGATCGTCCCGAAATGTTCGCCCACCGTCGTCTTGAGCACACCGGTGTCGACCATTTCGCTGATGCGGTTGAGCAGTTGGTGCTGCTTGATCATGTCGTGCGTCTGATAGAGCGAACGGGTAAACATCAGCTCCCAGTGCAGCGACAAGGATTTGCGCTTGAGTGGGACCACATCCAGCTGCGCAGGGTCATCGATCAAGGCAAGCTGCCCTTGCGGGCGCAGTACCTCGATGAGTTGCTCAAGGTAAGTGTCGGTATGGGTCAAGCTGATCACGTGATCGACCGCTGCGACACCGTGTGCGCTGAGCTGGGCGGCCAGTGGGGCCGAGTGGTCGATCACCAGGTGGGCACCCAGGTCCTTCACCCAGGCTTGCGTCTGGGCCCTGGAAGCCGTAGCGATCACGGTCAGCCCAGTCAACTGGCGGGCCAATTGCACCAGGATCGAACCCACTCCACCGGCAGCGCCGATGATGAGCAGGTGCTGACCCTGACCGCCGTTTTCTTCGAGGCGCAGGCGGTCGAACAGCAGCTCCCACGCAGTGATGGACGTCAATGGCAGCGCAGCGGCGCTGGCAGCATCCAGGCTAGATGGCTTGCGCCCAACGAGGCGCTCGTCCACCCGATGGAATTCGCTGTAGCAGCCGGGGCGGTCGATGGCGCCGGCGTAGAACACCTCATCCCCTGGTTGGAACAGGGTCACCTGCTCGCCCACTTCACGGACGATGCCGGCCGCGTCCCAACCCAGCACTTGCGGCTGGTCACCGCCACGGCTGGCGCGAATCTTGGTGTCGACCGGGTTGACTGCGATGGCCTTGACTTCGACCAGCAGGTCTCGCGCACCGGGGGACGGTACGGGCAGGTCTGCATCATAGAGAGATTGAGGGTCTTGCAGGGGCAAGCCAGGCTGCGAGTAAACGACAGATTTCATGGGGGAGGGCCTTGGTTGAAAAGGTACCTGCCTAGGCTATTACTATCGATTGCGCAGAAAAACAGGCTTGAAGAATTAATACTTTCTTTTCAGGAGTGAAAACGCGTTGGTGCTCGATCCGTGAGCATTCAAACCAGAGGCCTGCAACAATTTGAAGTCGTGAAGCGCCCGGCTCAACGGCGATGGTCTGCGGGGCAGCCCTGAAAGGTGCATGCCGCAACGCTCGCCGTCGGGGAACCCCCAGGTTGTACGACCTTGGCGCGATCAGAAATCGACCGAGGCACTCAGAGACAGCGTACGTGGTGCACCGAGTACCAGGTAGTTCGAGCCTGGATACCCGCCAGCGGAGGCCCAATAGTCACGACCGGCCACGTTGTCCAGACGCGCACGCAGGGTGACGTCCTTCTCGTCTACCTTGAAGCCGTAGCGGGCCCCCAGGTCCAATCGCGTCCACGAAGGAATCTCGAGGTTGTTGGCGTTGTTGATGTATTGACGGCCGGTGTAGACCACGCGGCTGGTCAGGGTCAGGCCGTTCACACCCGGCACGTCCCATTCGCCGCCGATGTTGGCCTGGGTTTTAGGCACGCCGATGGCCTGGTTGCCGTCGTCCTGACCGTTCTGGGTCTTGCTGAGTTCGGCATCGAGCAGGGTGACGCCACCGAGCAGACGCACGCCGGGCGTCGGCTCACCGAACACCGACAACTCGATCCCGCGGTTGCGTTGTTCACCGCCATCTTTGAACACCTGATCCTCGACGATGCCGACCGGCTTGCGCGTCTCGAACACCGCCAGGCTGCCACCCAGGCCACCGCCGTCGTACTTCACGCCCACTTCGGTCTGTTTGGCCACGTAGGGCGCCAGTGAGGCGCCGGCATTGAGCACCGGGGCTCTGGAACCATCAGGCAGGGTAGTGGTGGCGCCGGCCGTATCGCCTTTGGTCAAGCCTTCGATGTAGTTGGCGTAAACCGAGAACTGCTCGTTGATCTGGTACACCGCGCCGGCAACGGGCGTGGTTTCATAGCGGTTGTACTTGGATGTCTTGTCGCCGGAATTGTAATCGTAACCTGTCACGTTGAGCCCTTGTCGACGGGCTCCCAGGGTGATCTGCAACTGATCGTTGAAGAACCCCAGGGTGTCGGCGATGGCCAGGCTCTGGGTACGGGTCCTGGCGGTCACATGCGGGTCGGACATGTCGCCGCTGAAACTGGTGTTGTCGGGTTTGGGCACGTAGACCGGGTCATAGAGATCGTTGGCGAAACCAGTGAAATTACCCGCCCAGGCATTACGGTCCTTGTTGTCGAACATCGAACCGGACAGCACCCATTGATGCGACACCGGACCTGTTTGCAAGGTGTAGCGCATGCCCACCTCACCGGTAGCCACTGTCTCTTCACGGTAATTATCGAAGCGCGTCGATCGGGTCACGCCGTTGGCGTCGGAGGAGGGGTTGGCCAGCACGTTCTTCTCTTCACCTTTGCGCATGCCGATGGCAGCCCAGGTGGTGAGCGCATCGGAGAGGTCATACTCGGCACGGAAGGTGCCGAATGTTTGCTTCTCCTTGGAGTACGTCCAGGGCTGGCCGTAGTTCTTGTCGGCATCCGGCGGGCTAGGTACGCGGCCTGTAGGGGTGACGCTGGGCAGCGGATTGTCGATGAAATGGTACTGGTGCCCAATGTCGGCCGAAAGCCGCAGGCGTTCGCCCTGGTAGTCCAGGCCCAGGGCGAACATGTCCAGGGAGCGGTCCTGGTCCTGTACCGACGTTTCCCCGTCGCGCTTGGCCACGTTCACGCGCACGCCAAAACGGTCCTGCTCCCCGAAGCGGCGCGCCACGTCAGCCGAAACGGTACCGAAGCCGCGATTTTCAACCCCAGCGGTCAAGCGGGTAAGGGGTTCGTTCGGGGCGCGTTTAGGCAGGATGTTGATGGCGCCGCCGATCCCGGTACCGCCGGGGGCGGCGCCATTAAGGAAGGCGTTGGCCCCGCGGAATACCTCGACCCGTTCGATGAACTCCGCTGCAACGTATTGACGCGGAAGCAGGCCATACAGGCCGTTATAGGCGATGTCGTCGGAATACAGCGGGAAGCCCCGCATGACATACAGTTCCTGGAAGTTGCCGAAACCACGGGCGACCCGCACGGAGGGGTCGTTCTGCAGGATGTCCGCCACGCTGTGCGCCTGCTGGTCCTGGATCAGCTGGTTGGTATAGGACGTGGATGTGAAGGGCGTTTCCATGTAGTCCTTGTTGCCCAGGATACCCACGCGCCCGCCCCGGGCCACTTGCCCCCCTTCATACTCAGGAACCAAGCCATCCTTGGAGGCGTCTGCGCTGGCCGAAACTGCGGTTTCTTCAAGCTCCAGGACCGCGCCAGTGGTACCGGCCGTATTCACAGGTTGTGCAACCGGCACCGGGATTTCCAGCGCGTTCTGAGCAAGTGCGAGCGGTGAGGCCACGCTTGCGACCAACCCCAGGGGCAACCAGACAACGGTGTGCAGCGCAGGCTTGCGGGCAAAATTCGGGAAGGGCATGTGAGAACCTGATCAAGGAATTGGGACGACAGGGAATTGGCGTGCTACAAAGCGCAGAATTATAGCGAGTGGGAATCGTTATCGCTAAGCTTTTGTTTGCAGCTCCAGCCCAAGTTGTAACCTGGCGCTTGCTCAACGACCTTGAGGGTCCGGACGGTTAACGGTTGCGCGTTGTTTGCAGGGCAGGTGACCAACTGCGATGACCGCAGCGCATGCAGGCAATCACGTCATGCAGCTGATGCTGCACTGGCAGGCCACAGCTAACGCAGCAATACAGGCCTGGAGACGGTGGAGAGTCGTATTCTGGACGGTGCTCGGGCGGCAGCACGGACAGGCCCGGTCGAGTGTCTTTGGCCTCGTAAAAATAAAGGCTCAGTTCGCCGTCCGTCTCCAGCAAACCCAATCGCACCTGGCCAAGGTGCTCAACCCCTTGTTGACGCAGTTCCATGAACAACTCGTTGGAGGAGATGTTCAGGTTGCGCAACGAGTGAATTTCATATTGGCCGTCCTTGACGACGGTGATCGGGAGCCCGTCAATCCAGGCTTCGCACATCTTGCTGCGACGCATCAGATAGATCGTGCCGCGATACAGGAGCAGTAGCGTGACGAACACCAGGGCTACTGGTAACAATGGCACATCTTCGTAGAAGGTCACATCGCCTGCAGCAGAACCCAGGGTCAGGATGACGACGAGTTCGAAGCGCGAGAGCTGCTTGATGCCACGCCTGCCGCTGAACTTCAGAAACAGAAACACGGCGAGAAAGGCCGCAACCACGCGCACCATCACTTCCATCAGAAACGTGACGGGCAAGTCACCCAGCAGCATCCTTTGCAGATCGAATGACTCCATCGAGCGCCCTCCGTCGCCACCTTGTGATCAATTGACCTGAGTTCATTAACTACGGTTCAGCCTGGCCTTCGCCATGGGCCAGGCAAGGAAGGGGGGATTTCAGGAAGGGGGCTTGTCGAGCGGGCAAAAGAAAGCCCGCTGCTAGTCGGGCTTAAGTCTTTCTCATGGGGATGAGTTGATAATCCACTCGGCAACGTGAAAATTCGGTGAAATAAAAGTCCCCATTGTGTGGAGTGCTCATTTATGCGGCACAGGCGATGAACGGTCAGATCCTCAGGTAATTTCAGGACAGCCGTGCCAGGGGCCATTCCAAACTTCGGACCAGCGCCCGCAAGCGCTGCTTGTCCTCCTCCAACGGTAATGCCTGTTCGGCCCGCTTGAGCAACAGGTCCACATGCGTGATGCAAGCTTGGCCAAACCGATCGGGCGCGATCTGCGCCAGGCTCGCCAAGGCCTTCACCAGGCGGATGTCCACTTCCAGCAAGCCAGCACCGTCCCGTGCAATCAGGGTGAAGAAGTCATCGAACATGTCGTCGACTGTCAACCCGCGCACATGCACGTTCTGCCACTGGCCGTCGGTCGTGGTGTCGGGCGCTTGCCGTGCCCAGGTGGAAAAGCAGCGTACCCCACGGCCTATGACGTCAATGACCGTGCCAGAGTCGTTGGTCGCGGGAGACAATGCGCGTGAGGCGATCTCTGCCAGCACCGAGAGCCCGAAGCGCGGGTCCTGGCCATAGGTGCGCCGTGCACCGAGCGTCACTGCAGCCAGCACCTCATCTTCAAGGTCTGTGGTTTCGGCGGCCTGGCTTGCGCGGACGGCGCGCGCCAGCGCCGTACCGTGGTGCACGAAGCTGCCCGGCAGCACCTCCAGGTAGATCACGGCATTGTGCTTGTCAGCTGCGTGGGCGAGGGCACTGACATCGACGTGTTGTACATAGCCGATGTCCTCGCAAAGGACTGCGATTGCCGACGGGGCAACCTGCGTTGCATCGGTGTAGGGCTGCGCACCCAGATAAGGCCACTGCGCACGGCGCTTGAGCGCTGCAATGGCCGCGTCTTCCACCCGATCGATAGTTTCCCCAACGCGGCCAAGCTTGGACAAGTGGTCGATCCAGCGCAGCAGGGTGTACACGATCAGTACGATCATCACCAGGGTCACTGCAAACAGCACCACACGGCCCTGAGCGCCGTAAATGCCGGTACTCAGGGCAATGATGCCCACCAGGCTGAACAGGAAAGAGCCGATGAACGTCGCCAGGGCATTCTGAGTCGTGGCGTCCTCCATCACCAGGCTGGTCGCACGAGGCGTGACGCCGCTGCTGGCGGCGCTGTAGGCCGACACCATGGTGCTGAGCGAAAACGTGGTTACGGCCAGCATGCTGGAGGCGATGATGCCCAGGATTTTGTCGACCGAGTCGGCCCCGACTTTCGCCGGCAACGACGCTGGCACCATGTCGCGCAAGGCGATTGCCAGCAGCGCGGTGAGTACGCCGATCAGGGAAAACAGGCTGGCGCGAAACCACAGCCTTTTCGTCGTTTGCGCAAGTGCCCAACGCCAGCGAGCGATCATGGTGGTTATTCTTCCTCAACAGATAGGCCGATGCAGGCTGGAGCGCTGCGGCATCGCCACGATTGAGTCCTAGCCCGTGCAGATAGTTTCGCGACCCTGGGTTGAGTTTTGCAATCCATACGGAACGACCGCGGCGCGTCGGCATCCTTATACAAGGCGCTGGATTTGTATAAGTGCACGCGCTCGACATTTTCCATCAAGCCCGATGCAGGCCGCGCCTGCCGGATGGAGTACCTGCCATGAACCTAGAGCAACTGAAGCAACTGGCCACTGCCGGCACTGTCAATGAACTCGAATTGCTGTCGCTCGAAGGCGGCTTTTACGTCCTGCGTGCGTTGACGGCCGACGGGCCGCAGACGTTCAGCGATGCCCAAGGGCAGGCAGTGCGACTGCGGTCAATGACGGAGGTGCGCGAGCTGCTGGCCGATGTACCGCCTGTGCCGTGCATGCTGGTGCAGCATGTGGTGCATGACGAGATGTGCGGTCAGCGCGATGGCCCCCTGGCGCCGCTGCGCGTGCCCGTGACGCTAGCAGAGCAGTGGTAGTACCACCCGATGCAAAGAGTAGACGAGAGCCGCCTGCACGCTTGGCAGGCCCTGTCGCAGTTCTTCCTGGACACCGAACTGACCGAGGCGAGCCTGGCGTGGGTGGCAAGTGTCATGACCCAGAGCCCCTATACACTCGATCAACTGCACAGCATCTTGTGGCATGAACTGTATCTGGCCTTGCAGTGGAATCTCAGGTCCATGGCCGGCGAGTGGGCAGGCTGGACGGACGAGTTCTTGATCGAACACGTCAGGGTGCGGCCGTTCGAACCGGCAGTCCCGCGCAGCGGAGCAGTGGGTGATGAGATCGCCCGGTGCTGGGAACGGGCGCTGGCGAGACTCCGCGTTCAGGGGCTAGGCCGCCCCAAGTAACCGCAGCAGTTGCGCGTGCTCCCAAGTGCTCATCAACGCCACCGGGTTGGTGCCGTAAGGGTGCTGGGTATCGAATTGGTAAGCACGGCCATCGGGGCTGGAGCAGCGGATGCAGTGATCCAGCGCACCCTCCTCATTGCACAAGGTGAGCATCCACCCGTCCGCTTGCACAGTCATGGACCCACACGCCATTTCCGCCCAGCGTGGCTCGCTCACACGCTGTAAATCCCGAATCCCGAGGGCGATATCACGCAGTATCTGGTAGACCTCTCGAGGTGCAAGCGAAGGTGTCGCCACGCTGATTGTCCGTTATCCATTGAGTTGAAAGTCAGTCGGCACAGGGTACCTGATCCAGCCGGAAGGCTCGGAGACTATGACACCTGCTATGTGCAGGACGCGGTTTTTTGATAGCCTCCTATCTTTTTGGAGGAATTGTATGACAGCCGATAGCCGAGCAAAACTGGTCGCCCGCTATGGGACCGAAGAGGTATCGCCGCTCAGCCAATGCAATGCCGTGATCGAGCAGTTGCTCGACCATCGCAGCGTCCGTGCATTTGCGGACCGACCGCTGCCTGAGGGGACATTGGACGCCTTGATCGCCGCTGCTCAATCTGCGTCTACGTCCTCCAACCTTCAGGTCTGGAGCGTGGTGGCCGTTCAGGATCCCGGCCGCAAGCAGCGGTTGTCGGCTCTGGCGGGCAATCAGGCTTACATCCACCAAGCGCCGCTGTTTCTCGTCTGGCTTGCCGACTTGTCACGGGTGTCGCGCATTGGCGAGCAGCATGACGTGGCGCTCGAAGCACTGCCTTACCTGGAAAGCTTGTTGCTAGGCACCATCGATGCAGCCCTCGCAGCGCAGAATGCGGTCGTCGCCTTGGAGTCTCTGGGACTTGGGAGCGTTTACATCGGCGGTATTCGTAACGACATCGAAGGGGTGGCCGCGGAGTTGGACTTGCCCGCGCATGTCTATCCCGTGTTTGGGTTGTGTGTCGGCTATCCCTCTGCCGACCGGCCCGCCAAGGTCAAGCCGCGGCTACCGCAGGAGGCCGTCCTGCATCATGAGACGTACTCGACCGCTCAGGAGCAGAGCTTGCTGGCCCGTTACGACGAGCGCCTGGGGGCGTTCTACCACCGTGAAGGCATGAAGGCGTCGGGGTGGTCGGAGCAGGTCGTCAGCCGGCTACGAAGCGCTGCCAGCCTGCATGGGCGAGAGGCGCTGCACGATGAGTTGAAGCGGATGGGGTTTGGGTTGCGGTGAGGCGGCATTCATTTGCCGATCACTACGCATCTTTGGTTAGGAAACCCTTATGAATAGCTATCTTCAAGAAGTCGTGGACTTGCACCAACTGATCGAAGCACGGTTTGCCCGGGGCGAGGGGTCGTTGGAAGCGATGATGGAGCACTTCGTACCAAGTTTCTCGATGGTTTCACCCGCGGGGCTGCAATTCGGGCTGCAGGATGTGGAGCAGCTTTTTGAGCGGAACACGGGCAGTCAGCCGGGGCTGAACATTGAGCTAACGGACTTGGAAACCCTGCATCAATGGGCCGACGGGGCGCTGGTCAGGTATCGGGAGATACATAGCGCCGAGGGTAAGGACGATACGGTACGGGTATCGACGGCACTGTTGGTGCTGGAGGCGGGGCGGGTGAAATGGCGTCATTTGCATGAGACCTGGGCGGTATGAGTGCTCGGTTAAGCGGCTAAGTTCGCGGGCGTCTTGATCTCGTGATCGGCGGCCGCTGGCGACGTATAGACTGTTCGAACACCTAGACAGCAGCGGGTGGCAACTGTTGCATTGTATGCCCCTCTAACCATTGTCACCGGAAGTTCCAACAAGGGGCAGTTTCGTGAATCGTACAGGCTTACAGGACGATGAATGTGACTTGGGTTTCAGACTTGTTCTCAACCGCGTTAGAGGCGTGTGGTGATTTCAGGCACTGGCATCAATTTGTCACTGATACTGAATTTCACTGGCAACACTCAGCAGACCTGGCGGCGCTGGAGGCTTGGCAAACACTCTGGTTAGAAATGGAAGTCCTAAATGGGCTGGCGCTGGCTGATTGGGAAGACCAAGGTCGCCCTGCCGATTGGTCACAGTGCTGGCGTGATCAGTATCAGAAAGAGGCCTTGGCGCTGGTGTCCGATTTTGCCCTGCTACTTGAGCAGCTTGATTCAAGTGACGAATACTCGCTTGGCGCTCAAACTGACTGAGGCTGGTGGGGCAGGGTGCACGAGTCCCTGCTGAGGTCTGACTGACCTTTCACAGGGGCCAGCCATCGAATAATCAAGCAGCGTTACTTGGGCGCGCGGCCATTACTGTGATAGTTCGGTCAATCATAAGGGACCTTCATGCTGACCCTCTCCAATTCCGTACAACTGCCGGACGCCGAAATCGAACTGACGTACGTACGCGCTCAGGGCGCGGGTGGGCAGAACGTCAACAAGGTGTCGAGTGCTGTGCACTTGCGATTCGACATTCCGGCGTCTTCATTGCCTGAGTTCTACAAAGGCCGGCTGCTGGCATTACGAGACAGCCGGATCACCAGCGACGGCGTCTTGATCATCAAGGCTCAGCAGTACCGCACTCAGGAGCAGAACCGAAATGACGCGTTGACGCGTCTGGCCGAATTGATCGTGAGTGCAGGCAAGGTCGAGAAAAAGCGTCGGCCTACCAAGCCGACGCTCGGGTCCAAAACGCGCCGCCTGGAGGGGAAGGCCAGGCGTAGCGGTATCAAGGCCGGGAGAGGGAAAGTGGAGTTCTAGATGGGCTCGGTAGGATACTGATTTCACGGCTCTGAATTCACTGACTAGTGACCAGCCCAGGAGTACATAACTACTCCAGGTGGGCCGTGCTAGACTTGAAGCGCCACCCAAAATTCACCCCCAGCGCAGGCTCCCCGGTGCTGAGCTTCTTGATCACATACGGGTCGGCAAAGTTCCCACATCCATGCAGTGCTGCGAACATCACGATAATTACGGGCCTGGGCATTTTTACTCCAAAAGGCCATCGCGCGGTGTAGCGGAGTCGAAGAAGGGATTGTGATGGTGTTCGCTGTTCTGTGACGACTACTGTGCGCCGCACTCCCAACTTCTCAGGTAGAGATGTCGGAAAGCGCGCAACGTTTGTAGCTCGTCAAGCCTCCATGAAGGTTCGCTCTTTGAAAGTGGGATGCCAATGGACAGAGTCATGTGGAACAAGACGCCGTGAATATCAAATCAAAAGAGCAAGGGTAATGAGCGCAACCATAAGCTGCATTAATATAATGATTTTCAACCACTTAGGTTTTTGCGTATAGAAGAAATAGATTGTGTTGCTTATCAAGGTCACAACATTTGTGAATGATAAACAAAGTAAGGCGAATATTTTCTGGTATCCTCCTATCCCAGGCATCGTGCCGTGGCTTGGCCCCGTTAACAAAATGAGAGAGACAATCGAGCCTAGGATTGCAAAGCCGATACTCACGGCTCCTAAATAGCGTACAGGATTAGAAGAGGTCGAAGTCATGAGTATTTTGCCCTTTGCGTAGTTGCTTAATACCTGATGGAGATTTGCCCGATGCTTGATAGTGAACAGCCTTGCATCTATTTCGCATCACTGCACCAGGCAGGCAGATCTTCATTTTAACGAGGTTATTTTGAGACGAGGGAATTGAGCGCGTCATCCCAGATCTTCATAAATTCTTCCTCGCGCACTGAGTGGGTTTCCTCTTGATCAGGAAATCCTGTGCCATTTTTTGGCGGTTGCTTGGTCGTGTAGCTGTAATCCAAATCCAAACGAATTTCGGGCTTGTCAGCCCTATTGGGCTCGCCCGGATAATACCAGACAGCGTTCACTTCGGTCAGGTAGCCTTCTGCTGATTTCTCTGTGCTTGCCTCAATGATTTCTTCACCTACCAGATTATTGACTGTCCGTTTGGTGTTGCGATAGGTGCGGTGCTGGAACTCAGACTTCATTATCCATGCTGTCGCATCAGCTGGTGAAAAGCCGTTTTTGTTTCTTTCAGATAAATATTGGTTGGCTGCACCCCCATATTGCTTAGATGTAAACTTTGCTCTTAGATTGGGCCGTTCTGCGAAATTAATGTCCACATAAACACCTTCATTGCCGGTTCGATAGGTCAAGCAGCCTTCCATGTAGCAGAGGGCTTGTTTAACATCAGTGCCGCTGAGGAGTATTGAGTCCAGTATTTCCCTGATTTGGTTCTCTCGATTGAGTGTGCTGTCGTTGCCAAGAACAAATTTTAAGTTATTAAACCACTGGTACGCCAGTGTGGAGTGCACTACTTTGTTAATAGGTTCTCCATCGAGCCCTTCACCCGTAATTCGAGTATGGTCATAATTGAAGATAACGGCCCCCTGTGCTAAATCCTTTCGGGTTGCCTTATGTTCCGCGTTGCCACGATTTCGATCTTCGATGATGCGCCAGTTTTTTTGTGCCTCTCGCTCTACACGGGGCTTGATGAAGCGCGGTGTGATGGCTACAGGCACGCCATTCAGCTCTAGTAAAGCGCCATCAAATACGGCGTCACCCGGCAAGTCCATGGTGAACCGACCCACGCGGACCGTTTTTTTGGGGTTCGTGCTTGAGTCCATTACTGTTGTGGCTCCTTGTGCGGTAGGGGTAGTCAATGGGACAGCCGGTAAAGCACAGCTCATCACGATTGCAATCGCAGCCGCACTTCCAGTACGAGGCACTAGCATAGGTTCTTAGCATCCTTGGCGAGGCTGACAATCGAGTGGAGCGTGATTGCCCGGGCCGACTTGTCGTTGTAGGACGCGCTGTGTTCGAACCCAGAAAGACGTGCTGAAAATTTTATATGGTCTGTTACAGCAGCAGCTGAGTGCGAAGGCAACGTCCCGTCACCCGTATCATCCTGCGAGGCCATCGCCGCGTGATAAGCGTCCCCGCTGTATTCAGCCCCTATTACTGCAGGACCGTGCAGCGGTTGATAGGCTATTTTGCCGGCCGTTTGTGCATTATTGAGCGTCAGATAATTGACTCTGTTATCTGAACATAACCTAAGGTGTGCGGTCGCCTCTTTTGACGACACAGGAGAGAATTGGCCGGTCATATTTCTGAATGCTTTGAGAATCCAGTCAATTTTATTCCATGCTGGGAATTTGCTATCAGATCCAAAATGCGCATAGGTATCAGGGAAATAATAAGTGCCTAAAGTTGCATGAAAATTCTGAGCCATTTTCAGGTTTTTCAAATACAAATTCCAGCCATCTTCAAGTTCTTCTCTATTTTGCGCGCGCGGCTCTACTAGACGAGGATCGCATAGACGCCACCATGCAGTGGTTTTTGAATAAATTTCGTCGTAGGGGTTGGATTGCTTGGGCAGTGACATCAAGAGGGGACCGTCTTTTTTCCCCCAGCGGACATTAAGCCACCCGTTGCCGTACAGTTGATTCGGTAGCAACTGTAAAGGGCCTGGGGCGCCAAAGACCGGGGTGACTTCATCAGCATTTTCCCCTATAGCCCACCGACCTATGACATCTTCCCACCCGGCTCTAACGCGTCGATATGCTGTGCCGGCACCTATAGCTGGCTGTACGCCGTGGACAACCCCTAATATATTTTCGGGGTGTTTTTGTGCGCAACTCCTCCCTACGAGCCCACCCATTGAGTGAGTAACGAGGATGACTTTGTCGCACTTTAACTTCAGCCGTGTTCTGCAGTCGTTCAATACATACTGTATGTAATGAGCCAATTCATCAGCCGATTCTTCATTGCTTCTCAGCCAGTTATAACCGCACGCGTATACAGGATAACTCCATGCTGAGGCTTTCTTGTAGGCAGCTAGGTCCAGCGCTTCATAACCCTTAATTGCCTGAATGCTGCCCTCAAATGCTAACATCGCACCTTTGACTCGCGGTTTGCCTCTACCCGTATCATGATAGAGCGTTTTCAGTTCGTTTTCGAGAAAGCTCAATATTGGTCCATAGCCGCCAAGGTCGCTTAACAGAACCGAACCCCATCCGCGTCGTTCGATCTCATCCTTAGGCAGCGGGCATGTTTTCAAGTCGAATCCGGAGAAATCCGCCTCACCTATTGCCCTCGGAACTTTGGTCTGTTCAGGATCAAGCAGAGTCTTTTTTTCCGCTGGGCTGAGTCGATTGAATCCACCAATGATGCTTGCAATCCCCATCCAACCCAAACTATCCGGAAACCAGGCCCATCGGCCGTTTAATTTTTTCACCAAATTTTTATTATTCTTGCCTGTCGCGAGTAACGGTGTACCCATAATGCCAGGTACGAAGATGACAGGAATTGCCTGCCTTGGGCTGATATACAAAAGGTTGTCTGCACAGCCCTGGCTCTCTAGCGGCGCAGAGGCTTGTTCACGCCCGTCAAGCCCTATCTGAGTTTGCAATATGCTTTCTTTCTGATCCATGGGGGCACCTATGGTTATTCGATAATCTTGAAGACGTACTTGCCCAGCATGTCGCTTTTCTGCTGCTGGGCGCGGCCCTCAGCATCAGTGACCCCGCTAATGATGCTGCCGTCCTCTCGATGAATCTCATATTTCACATTTCGTGCAACTTCGCCATTTTGATATTTGACCGCAACCCGTTTCTCAAATTTTACGTCTGGCATTTCGTTGTAACTATGTGACAAGCTCGTAGGGCCGCTGAAAATCTTTTTCGCCCCTTTCACATCGATCGTCCCTGGCGCATGAATCTCAATATTGCCGCCCTTGATGCGGATGTACCCGCCGCCACTGGTGAGCAAGATCCCATCCTTGGCGGCAATCTCGATACCGGCAGCGGTTGAACTGAGTTTCATGTTTTGCAGCGAGGTCAGCAGCATCTCGTCGTTCTGCGCCTGCAACTCCACCTTGCCCTTGGCTGCAAACAATTTGGCCCCGGCGTTCTGCGCAAACAGGCTGATGCTTTGCACCACGCTTGCCAGCAATGACTTGCCGCTGGCGATGCTGACATCTTCGCCGGTACTCACCGTCAGATGCTTGCCGCTGTGCAGGTGGGTGTTCTGTGGCGTGGCGGTGGCGATATCGGCCGGGGAGGAGGCGATCAGCAGTGGCTTCTGGTAGCCCGGGGTCTTGCCGCGTCCGCCGCTGCGGATGGCCCACGCGGTGTCGCCGCCGTTGCGTTGCTGTTCGCTTGGGCCTTGGCTCGGGCTGCTGTTGTCGTTGCCATAAGTGACGTCGGTATCGGCGTTGAGTTGGGTCAGGCTGTCGAGGCCCGCTTGCAGAGCATCGGCGTTGTGCTGCTTGGCGGTATCGGACAGGGTTTTGAGGCGTTGCTCGCTGTTCTGCAGTTGTTGCTGGGCTTCGCTGACGTCGAGCTGGGCACCCTGGGCGTTGCTGCGCTTCCAGGTGCTGAGGTACAGGCCCTGCTGGGCGCGCACGGCGCCGTAGGCGTCGGTGCGCAACTCGAAGCCGGTGCCGCGCAGGGCGCCGCGGTGGTTGCCGCGCTGGTCGATCAGGTAGCCGAGATTGAGCTGGGTATGGCCGTGGCTGCTGTGCAGCTGGGTGCGCACCTGGCCGGTGGAGTCGTCCATCACCCACTGGTTGAAGCCGCCGCCGCCGATTTCCTTGC
Source organism: Pseudomonas fulva NBRC 16637 = DSM 17717 (assembly GCF_000730565.1). Classification (GTDB taxonomy): domain Bacteria; phylum Pseudomonadota; class Gammaproteobacteria; order Pseudomonadales; family Pseudomonadaceae; genus Aquipseudomonas; species Aquipseudomonas fulva. The sequence goes on from NZ_BBIQ01000004.1 coordinate 261,890, forward strand.
TCTTGTAGCCGCTCATCAAACCGCTGGAGTGCCAGGCCGGTTTATGCCCGCCGTACACCTGGCCCATGATCAGCGGGCGGTCAATGTCGTTGTCGAGGAAGGTGACCACCACCTCTTCGCCAGCGCGTGGCGCGTTCACGCTGCCCCAGTCGGAGCCGCTGCTTGGTTGCAGCATGCGTAGCCAGCAGGAGCTCAACTCGCCGTCTTGGCTGAGGCGGTCCCAGTGGAAGTGTACGCAGACGCGGTTGAGGCTGTCGGTGAACAGTTCATGGCCACTGGGCGAGACCACCACGGCGGTCTGCGGGCCAGGGCTGGTGGGCTTGGTGTGCTCTAAGGGGCTGCGGTACGGCGCGCTGTGCAGCTGGCCCTCGAAGTGGCTGATGAAAAAACCATAGGACGCTTCGCTCAGGGCCGAGCCGAGCAGGCCATCGTCAGGCGCCGCGCGCAGGGCTTGCAGCTGATCGGTACCCAAGGGGGTGGTCAGTTGCAGCAGGCGGCCGCTTTGCGAGAGCGGGGTGCCGAAGGTCAGGTCCATGACAAAGCGTCTCCTGAATGGGGGCTGATCGGGTGGTTATTCCAGGGCCTTGATGGGTGGGTCCTGGTAGTCCTCATCAATGGCGATGCCCATTTTTTTCAGGCGTGCTTCTGTTTGGGCGCGTTCCTGGGCCATGCGTTTGAGTTCGGCAGGTACAAAAGCTTTCCAGTTTTCGCGGTCTTCGTCATCAACGAAGCCCTTGTGAAAATCGGGTTCATTCCGGAAGGTCAAGGTGAACCAGTACGACCTCTCTGGGAGCTTTCGCGTCGTTTTCACGCTGAACGGTTACCTTTTAGGTATTCATTGTCTCGATACAAAAGCCAATTGCTGAACATTGGCATAGATAGCCACCCATCTTTATCAAGGCCAAGGGTGGGGTCTTGCCATGCGCCCGTTACTACAGCAGCACCTAGGGCTCCATCCACATCTTTGAACTTACTACTTACAGTGGCTGGTTTTCTCGTCTCGTTTGGATAGATATAACGTTGCCATCCCGCCTTGCTGAGTTTATCTAGATGCTCACTAAAATAATTCATGGCAAGTTCGTGCTCGCTATTTGGCGCTACGCCATTCAGCGTGGCATACGAGTTTGCGAGTGTATCACTTTTGTACGTCATTGATGCCGCGCTGATACCGTCGGCAAAAACCGCAGTTTAGTATCTGCTTTCAACGGTCAATACGGCTTTATTCGGGCTGGCTGAAGAAATGTCGAACTCAAAAAAGCAGATATCACCATTGCAGTCGCTGGACAGCGGTGCAGTCGATTTAGACAGCAGGGACTGGATCGGTTCGTAAAAGTTTATTTCGATTGTGGGTCTGTCGTTTTTCATTCCAGCTCATTCCCATCCAAGCAGCGCAGCGAACAGCAAGACAATTACGGATTTACGCATTTTAATTCCACCAATGGGGTGGTCAATTGCAGCATACGGCTGCTTTGCGAAAGCGGGATGCCGAAGACAACGCCGAAAGAATTTCCTAAGGACTTGTTGAGTATCTGTTCAAGCTTGATCCAGATTTTATTATTGTGTCAATTCTACTGGCCCTGGCGTTCGTAAACGGTCCAAGGCCATCACAAAAGAAGCGGCCTCTATAGCTTCATGGAACCGGTTTCAAGCTATTAACCACACGATCCCAGAACGCTAGTGCTTCTTCGTTTGATTTAAAATCACTTCCCACCTCATGCGTACCCATCTCCAGAGCGAAATAAGGCGAAGAATTGGATTTTACCGTGCCTTGGTACTCAAGCTGAAAATTATAGAAGAGCTTGCCGTCGGCTTCGGTCATGATTGCTATTTCCTGCGCGGGCAGCGCTCCAATCATACGGCTTTGCTTTCGCAAGGTCTTTGTTTTGTTAATAAGTTCAGAAAGCGCGCCGCTGATACCACTATTTTTTTGTTTGTCAAAGCGAGTAAAAAGAGGCTCCTCTAGTTGGCTAACACGTTGTGTGAGAAGACTGACGTACGTGCCCGGGTGACCAGCGATTTGGGAACCCATATAAACTGACTCTGCAGGTTGCTGGGGAGAAAATTTCAAGTATCCTGCTTCGATAGCAAAGGCTCCGGCAGGAGGGGCGTTTTGCGGTGATCTAAAATGAATTGCATTGCTTATCATTTTCATTTTATCAATAGCGCCTTTGTAATCTGCTTCATTTAAGGCGCTGACAGTCATGCGATAAAGTGTGTTTTTGCTAGTCAAGAAAAAACAGTTGAAAGTGTAGAGCTTCTCAAGCTTTGATACGATCAATACACTTCCGTTATCAAGCAGAATTGTTTTTTCATAACGGCTGTATGTGCCTCGAGCTTTACCTTGTTTAAGCTGCCCAACCAGTTCTTCGGTTTTTGACTCAATATCCTTTTTTCCATTTTTGCTGATAAGGTCTATTTTCTCATTATATATTTTATAGTAAGCAGAATCTTCTGAGTTTTTGGGCAGATCAAGTTTGAAACGACCATAGTAACGAGTTTGCCAATCGACATTGCGCATATTGATATCCTGGGGTGGCTGAGCCGTGGAGAGTTGAGCGTAAAGCAAAGCCATTAGCGATATGAGTGCTATATTTGCAATGCTCATAAAATTTTTTCTCATTTCATATTCACGTTCAAGTCTGAGGTGCGGAAAGCCTAATCAGCCCATACAGAGTGGCAAAAGTAGAGCGTCCATCTTTATCGTTATAAGCATTTTGATGCTTGTAGCCAACAGTGCAGTTGTACTTGCCAATCCTGCAGTGGTGGTTAAGCATTCCGTTGTTTTGACCATGAGCAAAGGCACCGAGTACGCCGATTTTTCCTCTGGGTGATGCGGATGAATAAACGGGCACTGTCCCGTCACCAGCATGAGCCGGCTCGCTTACTTCAAATTCATATAAGCCGTTTAGACTAATGCAGGCATCAAGATTATCGCTTGTCAGCTGGGCATTTAAAATGTCAAGGCCGTCAAGATTTGCAGCAGACCAATCCATATTTCCCCATGTCAATAGATCTTCAGATTTGGCTTCTGCTGAATAATGCACGTAAGTGCTGGTGTGGTACTTACCCTCAATGTCGCCATGAAAAACTTTTACTGAGTCTATCGTTTGGTGGAATAGGTCACGAAGTTTATTGCCGCTCTGGTGAAACCCTTCATCATCATCGCTGCTCAATTTGGTCGAGATTATATTTGCTGGGTCCATTAGGTTGTTGTTGCGTTCAGGGATAAGCCCCCACCATCTGCCTGACTTGTAAATCTCCTCGTAGGGGCATTTTTTGGGAAGCCCCAATGTTTTCTTGCCGGTTTTACGATCCCTCGCAAACAACCATGGCTGTCCATTGTTATAGTCACGTGTTGGCAGCAATTCAAGGGGGCCCGGAGCAAACGCCATTACCGCGACCCCGTCCGCTCCATCTCTGCCTAAAATTTTCTTTTCACCGAATGCCTCGAAACCTGCACGAACGCGCTTGTAACTAGCAGGTGCGCCCGTCGCTGGCATTGCACCGTGAATAACACCGTAGGCATTCTTAAACCCGTGACACGCTACAATTGCTCGCGCCACCAAGCCGCCCATGGAGTGTGTAACAATTATTACTTTGTCAGCCTTTCCTTTATAGGAGGGTATAACTGTTTTGTTAATGTAATTGATAATATCCTCGGCTGAATCTCTGTTCGTTTGCAACCAGTTGTAACCGGCCGCCCAGACTTCATACTGTATATCTGCGGCTTCATCCAGTCCGCTGGCTTTTCCAAGCGAGCTTAAGCTTGGGTTCTCTTCCCAATCCCCCCAGTCACATGGTTCCTGCTTGATCCGCTCTTTCCATTCCCCTTGAGGCTCTTTATTGACCATGACGCTATTCATTTGGTTCTGCATGGTGCCCATGATCGGATGATAAGCCGTTCTCATCAGTGAGCCCCATTTGCGTTTCTTGATTTCCTGTTTCGATAATCCGCTGCCAGCGGTATCCAATTCACCATCTTCGTATACACCAACTACTCCGGGAGTAGAGTCTAGCTCGGCTTGGCGTTGCTTGGAGGATTTGAACCAGCTTCCGAGGAGTAGTCCGACAATTTTGATCTTGGGTAGAATGCCATCCAAGTTAGGAGCAATCCAGACTGGTCTCTTGGTTTGCATGTTCATCAGGTGTGTGCCCATGATTCCCGGGATAAAGATAATCGGAATCACTTTGTCACTTTTGCACTGAAGGCACTTTTCAATCGGATCACTCGATGAAGAAAGTGTTGTGTGAGCCGTCAGCATGCCATCCTCATCGTATTCTTGAGGCAGGTGCAACGCAGCGTCTTTAGGTGTCGTGGTTTTAGTTCCCATGGCGATGGCCCTTATTTCAAAATGTGGATAGACGAGGCTTAGCGAAACAACCCGTCATGCATCCCCCAAGACTTTAATTTTCATGAACTCAGCAATCTGGCTCTGTTGCACCGGAATCTTCCCAGCCGCATCTGACACATACTGCATCACGCTGCCATCAGCCCGGGTCACCTCAACCTTCACCCCCGGCGCAGGCTCCCCGGTGCTGAGCTTCTTGATCACATACGGGTCGGCAAAGTCGGTCTTGGGCATTTCATTGAAGTTGTGCGACAGGCTCGTTCCGCCGCTGAAGACCTTTTTGCCCCTTTGACATCAATGGTTCCCGGCGCATGGATTTCGATGTTGCCGCCCTTGATACGAATGTAACCGCCACCACTGGTCAGCAGAATCCCGTCCTTGGCGGCGATCTCGATACCGGCAGCGGTTGAACTGAGTTTCATGTTTTGCAGCGAGGTCAGCAGCATCTCGTCGTTCTGCGCCTGCAACTCTACCTTGCCCTTGGCCGCAAACAATTTGGCCCCGGCGTTCTGCGCAAACAGGCTGATGCTCTGCACCACGCTGGCCAGCAGCGACTTGCCGCTGGCGATGCTGACATCCTCGCCGGTGCTCACGGTGAGGTGTTTGCCGCTGTGCAGGTGGGTGTTCTGCGGCGTGGCGGTAGCGATGTCGGCCGGGGAGGAAGCGATCAGCAGTGGCTTCTGGTAGCCCGGGGTCTTGCCGCGTCCGCCGCTGCGGATGGCCCACGCGGTGTCGCCGCCGTTGCGTTGCTGTTCGCTTGGGCCTTGGCTCGGGCTGCTGTTGTCGTTGCCATAAGTGACGTCGGCATCGGCGTTGAGCTGGGTGAGGCTGTCGAGGCCCGCTTGCAGAGCATCGGCGTTGTGCTGCTTGGCGGTATCGGAAAGCGTCTTAAGCCGCTGCTCGCTGTTCTGCAGTTGTTGCTGGGCTTCGCTGACGTCGAACTGGGCGCCCTGGGCGTTGCTGCGCTTCCAGGTGCTGAGGTACAGGCCCTGCTGGGCGCGTAGGGCGCCATAGGCGTCGGTGCGCAGCTCGAAGCCGGTGCCGCGCAGGGCCCCGCGGTGGTTGCCGCGCTGGTCGATCAGGTAGCCGAGGTTGAGCTGGGTGTGACCATGGCTGCTGTGCAATTGGGTGCGTACCTGACCGGTGGAGTCGTCCATCACCCACTGGTTGAAGCCGCCGCCGCCGATTTCCTTGCTCTTGTAGCCGCTCATCAAACCGCTGGAGTGCCAGGCCGGTTTGTGACCGCCGTACACCTGGCCCATGATCAGCGGGCGGTCGATGTCGTTGTCGAGGAAGGTGACCACCACCTCTTCGCCGGCGCGTGGCACGTGCACACTGCCCCAGTCCGGGCCGCTGCTCGGCTGCAGCATGCGCAGCCAGCACGAGGAAAGCTCGCCGTCCTGGCTGAGGCGATCCCAGTGGAAACGCACGCACACACGGTTGAGATAGCAGGATAATTACCGATTTACCCATTGTTCACTCCGCCAATGGGGGACAGTTGCAGCAGGTGGCTGTATGGCGAAATGTATAGCTGTTCCGCCATCGTCCATTCACTCCGAAAGAGGTTTGAAGCCACGCAATAGCTCATCCCAAAACGCTAGTGCTTCCTCATTCGAATTGAAATTACTTCCGATTTCATGAGTGCCCAGTTCAATGGCGATATAGGGGCGCGTATTCGATTCTAATGTTCCGTCGTATTCAAATTGGAAGGCATAAAATGTTTTTCCATCAATTACGGTGCTAACGGCCACCTCTTCCCCTTCGATACCGCCGACAGTAAGTTTTTTCTTTCGAAGTATTTGTAGCTTACCACGATTCGACAGTTCACCGACTACAGGGTCATATTCCTTTTGGTCGAACCGTTCGAGAAGGCTGGGCTCTTTCTCAGTAATACTCTTTGTAAGGAGGCTTACATAGTTGCCTGCGTGGCCCTTAATTTGCGCGCCCATATAGACAGATTCGAAAAATTGATCGTTGGGGAGCGTGGAGTAACCAGCCTCCAATGCGAATGCTCCGTGCGGGGGCTCCGTATCAGGACGTCTGAAATAAATGGCATTGCTTAGTTTTCGCATGTTCTCTACTGCTTCGGGCACACCGTTTGGTGTGACACGTTTTATCATCATGTGATATAGCGTGTTTTTGCTTGTGAGCAAGTACGCATTGAAGGTGTATAGTGTGCTGAGGCGTGAAAGCAAAAGGACGCTTCCATTGTCGAGCTGAATGGTTTTTTCGTATTTGCTGCTTGTCCCGCGAGCGACTCCTTTTTCCAGATCCTCGATGAGGCGTTGAGTAATGACGGGCAGTTGAGACTTTCCATTTTTGCTCACCAATTCAAGTTTTTCATCAAAAATCTTGTAGTCAGCAGCGATTTCCGAGCCTGGCGGGAGCGATAGTTGAAAACGCCCGAAGTAATGCGTGTTCCAGTTGTTACCAGACATGGAGGCCTCTCTTGGTTTGCTGGTGGCTGCGAAAAGGGAGCATGAAGTAACTATCAATACTGCAACTAATAAAAAACGGTGATTTATATTCATCCCGAATCCCTATCGAAACATCAAATGCTGCTGGAAATTCTTATCAGGCTGTACAAAGTGGCAAATTGCGTTCGCCCCGCCTTGTCAGTATAAGCATTTTGGTGGCCGTAGCCCATCGTGTTATTAAACGCTCCTTCTTTGCAGTAACGATTCAGTAATCCACCATTTTGACCATGAGCAAAAGTCCCGAGCACGCCTGGTTTTCCCCGAGGTGCAGTAGATGAGAATGCCGGGACCGTACCGTCGCCAGGGTAGTAACCAGGCCCAATGCTAAGGGTATACAAGCCGTTTAGCGTGATTTCAGCGTCTAAGTTGTCGCTGCTCAGATTGGCTGTTTTAATATCGAGGCCTTGTAAGTTGTTGGCTGCCCACTCGATTGTTCCTCAAATAGTTAGATTTAGTGTGCCATTATTTCCGTGTGCAAAAGTCGCCCGGGGTGGTCGGAAAATCTCTGAAGCTCGCTGATAAACACAAAGGCGAGCGCCTATCATGGATGGGTCAGGATATCGGTAAGAGTTATACGCAAAGGCCCGTTAAATATCGCAACCTGACAGAGTGAGTAGTCGCAATAGATGACGCATAGCCACTCTGAACAGTCTTTTCTTTACTCCGAGAGAGGTTTGAAATTGGCTAGCATGCGATCCCAAAATGCTAATGCCTCATCCTCAGATCTAAAGTTACTTCCTTCTTCATGTGTACCGAGTTCAATGGCGACGTAAGGTCGCGTATTTGATTCCAGCGTTCCTTCGTACTCGAACTGGAATGCATAAAATTGCTTGCCATCGATTGATGTACTAATCGCGACTTCTTCACCGTTTAAGTGTCCAACGCTCCGCTTTTGTTTTCGCAACGTTCGTATCCGGCCTGAATGGGTCAGCTCATTTAAGGAAATGCCATGCTCGTGATTATCAAATCGCTGCAAAAGAGTTGGTTCTTTCTCTAGGATGCCTTTGGTCAGAAGACTGATATAGGTGCCAGGGTGACCGGAGATTTGAGCACCCATATAGATGGACTCAAAGAATTTGTCGTTAGGGAGTGTGGTATAACCGGCCTCAATGGCAAAACCGCCCGGTGGAGGGGCTTCATTGGGGCGACGGAAGAAAATTGAATCGCTCAGCAAGCGCATTTTTTCAACGCCGCCAGGTATGCTTTTTTTGTTAATTGTTTTGGCCATCAGGTGATAGAGTGTATTTTTATTTGAAAGTAAATATACATTGAATGTATAAAACTCACCGAGCCGAGAAAGAAGCAATATGCTGCCGTTGTTTAAAGGCACCGTTTTTTCGTAACGACTGCTGGTTCCTCGAGCAATACCCTTTTTGAGTTCCTCTGTTTTTTGGTTTGCTAAGGTCGGCAGGTCACTGCGTCCGTTTTTACTTATCAGGACAAGATTTTCGTTGAAAATTTTATAGTCTGCCGAAATTTCTGATCCTTTCGGTAGGGTGATTTCGAAACGGCCAAAATAATGTGTAGTCCAGTTTGTATCATTCATGGCGTTGCCTTCCATTTTGTCTGCAGTCGCAACGGATATATTGAGTAACCATAGGGCAGATAGCGTTAGAGAAGCCTTATACATACTGCGCATTTACTACTCCTTGGGCACCGTTAGCTGATTTGTGCAGATAGTCGAACTAAGCTGTACAGTGTGGCAAATCGAGTGCGCCCAGCCTTGTCAGTATAGGCATCTTGATGGCCGTAACCGGTTGACTGATTGAATATTCCTGTCTTGCAGTATTGGTTTAACGCTCCGCTGTTCTGACCATGCGCGAAGGCACCCTTAACCCCCGGCTTTCCACGTGGCGACGAAGAGGAAAAAGCAGGCACCGTTCCGTCGCCAGGATAATAGCCTGGGCCAATTTCGAGTGTGTAAAACCCATTGAGTTCCACTTGCGCCTCCAGATTGTCACCGCTCAGTTTTGCATTCATTGCATCAAGGCCTATCAAATTTTTTGCCCCCCACTCAATAGTGCCCCAAGTATAAAGCTTCGAAGATTTTGATTCGGCAGCGTAATGTATAAATGTTTCAGAGTGGTACTTTTCCTCTATGTCTCCATGGAAGGCCTTGACGCCATCGATAACTTCGAAAAACCGTGATCGTAATGATGGAGGTTCATCGCCAATGCCACTCCATTTAGATTGCTTGGCCTGGTGCGCCGCCACAACTCCGGCGGGGTCTAACAGTCTGTTATTATTGTCAGGAACTAAACCCCACCAGTTATCTGATTTGTAGATTTCTTCATAAGGGCAGCGCACTGGCAGTCGCATTGCGCGGTCTAATGTAGTGGTGTCTTTGGTGAAAAGCCACGGGTGGCCGTCATTGTAATCGTGGGAAGGGAGCAGCTCCAACGGCCCGGATGCGAACGCCATCACCGCGACTGCATCGGCAGCATCTCGGCCTAAAATTTTCTTTTCAGCCAATGCTTCAAAGCCAGCGCGAACTCGCTTGTAACTCGCCGGAGCTCCTGTAGCAGGCATTGCGCCATGAATAATTCCATATAACTTGCAGAATCCATGGCATGCCACCATTGCTCGTGCTACTAACCCACCCATTGAATGGGTGACGATGATTACGTTTCCGGCTTTGCCATTGTAATGTGGAAGTACTGTGTTGTTGATGAAGTTAATAATGTCTTTCGCTGAATCTCGATTCGATTGAAGCCAATTATAGCCAGCCGCCCACACCTCATATTGTGTATCTGCTGCGTTTTTCAAACCACTCGCATCGCCCATTGCTGCAAGACTGGGGTTGTTTTCCCAGTCTCCCCAGTCGCCTGGTGCTTGGCCAACACGCTCTTTCCATTCGCCCTGAAGATCGTTGTTGAGCATGATGTTATTCATCTGCCGTTGCATTTCACCCATGATCGGATGATAAGCAGATCGCATGATTGCCCCCCACTTGCGGGTGCGCATTTCATCTGTTGAAAGCCCGCTGCCGGCATCGTCCAACTCACCTCCTTCGTAAACACCCAAAGCACCCGGCGTGGAGTCAAGCTCCGCCTGCCGTTGTTTAGATGACTTGAACCAGCTGCCGAATAGCAGGCCAAGCGTTTTGACCACCGGGAATAAGCCGTCCATGTTTGGGGCAACCCAGACACGCTTCTTGGTTTTCATGTTCATGAGGTTGGTACCCATGATCCCAGGAATGAAGATGATCGGTACAATTTTCTGACCTTTGTAGGCTACACACTTTTCTCTGGGGTCGGTGGACGAAGACAGTGTGGTGGTGGCCGTCAGCATGCCATCCTCATCGTATTCTTGAGGCAGGTGCAACGCAGCGTCTTTAGGTGTCGTGGTTTTAGTTCCCATGGCGATGGCCCTTATTTCAAAATGTGGATAGACGAGGCTTAGCGAAACAACCCGTCATGCATCCCCCAAGACTTTAATTTTCATGAACTCAGCAATCTGGCTCTGTTGCACCGGAATCTTCCCAGCCGCATCCGACACATACTGCATCACGCTGCCATCAGCCCGGGTCACCTCAACCTTCACCCCCGGCGCAGGCTCCCCGGTGCTGAGCTTCTTGATCACATACGGGTCGGCAAAGTCGGTCTTGGGCATTTCATTGAAGCTGTGCGACAGGCTGGTGCCGCCGCTGAAGACCTTTTTTGCCCCTTTGACATCGATGGTTCCCGGCGCATGGATTTCGATGTTGCCGCCCTTGATACGAATGTAACCGCCACCACTGGTCAGCAGAATCCCGTCCTTGGCGGCGATCTCGATTCCGGCCGCCGTCGAGCTAAGTTTCATGTTCTGCAACGAGGTCAGTAACATCTCGTCGTTCTGCGCCTGCAATTCCACCTTGCCCTTGGCCGCAAACAACTTGGCCCCGGCGTTCTGCGCAAACAGGCTGATGCTCTGCACCACGCTGGCCAGCAGCGACTTGCCGCTGGCGATGCTGACGTCTTCACCGGTACTCACAGTCAGATGCTTGCCGCTGTGCAGGTGGGTGTTCTGCGGCGTGGCGGTAGCGATGTCGGCCGGGGAGGATGCGATCAGCAGTGGCTTCTGGTACCCCGGGGTCTTGCCGCGTCCGCCGCTGCGGATGGCCCACGCGGTGTCACCGCCGTTGCGTTGCTGTTCGCTCGGGCCTTGGCTCGGGCTGCTGTTGTCGTTGCCATAAGTGACGTCGGCATCGGCGTTGAGCTGGGTCAGGCTGTCCAGGCCGGCTTGCAGGGCGTCGGCGTTGTGCTGCTTGGCGGTATCGGACAGAGTCTTGAGGCGTTGCTCGCTGTTCTGCAGTTGTTGCTGGGCTTCGCTGACGTCGAGCTGGGCGCCCTGGGCGTTGCTGCGCTTCCAGGTGCTGAGGTACAGGCCCTGCTGGGCGCGTAGGGCGCCATAGGCGTCGGTGCGCAGCTCGAAGCCGGTGCCGCGCAGCGCGCCGCGGTGGTTGCCGCGCTGGTCGATCAGGTAGCCGAGGTTGAGCTGGGTGTGACCATGGCTGCTGTGCAATTGGGTGCGTACCTGACCGGTGGAGTCGTCCATCACCCACTAGTTGAAGCCGCCGCCGCCGATTTCCTTGCTCTTGTAGCCGCTCATCAAACCGCTGGAGTGCCAGGCCGGTTTGTGACCGCCGTACACCTGGCCCATGATCAGCGGGCGGTCGATGTCGTTGTCGAGGAAGGTGACCACCACCTCTTCGCCAGCGCGTGGCACGTGCACGCTACCCCAGTC